>JBLWSV010000004.1:0-127130 GCA_048270465.1 Allomuricauda sp. | reverse complement strand
GAACCCCTCACTGTCCACGAACCCTTCCAACCATCCAGAAAAGTCTGCTAGTTCCCTATCTTCCTTGGAATAGGTTAAATTAGTTGCCAACTCTTGGAATTCCCAGTTGGACCATTCCCGGATATGCCGTCCATGGGGAGGTCTTTGCAGAAAAGCATTCAATATATGGGTGTTGGCCCCGAAGGTCTGTAAGGCCTTTTTTTCCGCTTGTGCCTTTTTTTGGGTCTTGAACAGGGTGAGGGTCCATTCAAAGAGGAAAATGGGATAACCCATGTCATCCGGAAAATTCTTGGCAAACCAATTGAAATACCGCTTTGCCCCGGAATAGTCCCCCAGTTTAATATAAAGGGCAGGAGGGAGGTAGCGGAGGCCCCTGCTGTCGTCATAAAAACCACCCCAGCGTCTTTTGTCCGCAGCTAGTTCTTTTTTGATCATGGTGATTTTGGCTCGGAGGCGTTCAGCTTGTTTGGGGGTCATGGGATGAGATTCCAGTTGTTATTACATCAAAAATAATGCGAAATATCTTGGATCCAGACTCGGATTATGCATTCACTTTTATCGCTTTTTTAAAATATCCGTAATCTTTGTCAACTAAAATTCTTCTGTCAAGATAGCAATTGAATTTTTCGCAAGATGTTTCAGGTAACAATGTACAACTAAAACAAGCGGAAAGATTCAAGTTAGCTACTCCTTGTCCATGTGTATGGTAGCAAATAGGGTCTGTTGCACAGTCAATGGCACGAATCATTGCTGATTCAATTAGTTTACCTATTCTGTCATCATCACAAATTGATGTTATTCCTCCGTAACTTCCCTCTGAACCCGCAATTGTGTAAATTAAAACTCCATTCATTTCAGGGTTTTCGTCAATGTATAATCGTTCTTGAATTGAAGTAGATGGATAACCGCATAAATACTCCAATTCTTTAATGATTAAATGCGAAAAAGTATGAATAAGAACGTATTTTGGATTTAAGTCAAAGTCCTCATTAAAAGTCGATTCAAACTGTTGTTTGTTTCCGATTAAAATTGAAATCCGTTCTTGTATTTTGGGGTTGTTTTTAATCCATTCATCCAAGGTTTTATTGTCAAATTCAAAAAACACACCTTCTCCAAAACTTTCAATAGCAGGTAAATATGTTGTTGTTTTACCATAAGTAGAAGTGAATTTTTTGACGATACTTTCAATTGTGGTTTTTTCAGGGTCTTCATCTTCTAAAATTGCATTTGATGCAATTGGCTCCTGTCTCGTGTACGAAGTCTGTACAGACGCAATTTTAATCTTATCCATTTTGAAAATGGATTTTATCAAATCACTTTGAAAAAAAGAATTGTCAATTTTACTGAAAATCAATTTGTCCTCAATTCTTACAGGACTATCTTTTTCAGTGATGAATTTATATTCATCAAACCGATATTGGTTTTCAGTTTTGGCTATTTCAAGTTCTCTTTCACTAAAATTGTTGTCAATTAGTTTTTGTATGATTTCAGCATCAATTTCTATGTTTTTATAGCGTTTTAGATTCCTTGAAATTGTTTGGGCGTTACTTCCGTCATTGTATTCTTCTTTAACCAAGTTGATTGAAAACTCATTTAGCTCATCATTGGCAGGAATGAAAATACTCGACAAAATATTTGGGTAATAAACACTATTACTTGAACGAATAACAGGTTTAAACAAAATGTCTGTTTCCTTTGTGTTTGGAATTAAATCTTGAATTTTTACCCTTAGATTGAACAAACCCGAAAGTGTTGAGTAACCTACTTTCTCTCCATTTTTTCTTCGAATTTCAATACCTATCCCATTCAAGTCATCTAATTTATCAGACGTTTTATATTTAAAAATTATGTCATCAGGAACTTCAATATTAGCAAGTGTTATAATATCCTCTTCGCTAGTTGTTCCATTTGATTCCGCTACGCCTTCTTTTTTCCTACTTCTTATCAATGACCATTTATCCCAGGGTATATCGGCAATTTCTCCATTTGGCGATGTTAGGACAAAACGAACTTGTTCTAAATCATAAAATAATTTCTTCTTTTTATCTCTGTTTTTTACATAACAATTAAAGCACTTTGGGGGATAAAAATTTTCTTTATGGTATGAATCCACATTGTTTTCCCAATTGACTTTCCACTTGTCAATTCTGTCAAAACGATTACAGTTGTTGCAGTAAAACCATTCAGGGAAATATTTTGCAGATAAAAAAGCGAATGGATTTTCGGGCTTAAATCCTTGTTTTAAATCGTTAACAGGGATTTTTATCAAGTGTTCCAACTCTTGAAAATACTTGCTCAATCGGTTTTTGAATCTTTTGTCAATGACAAAATTGTGTTCTTCAAATTGTCCGTTTATAGTTTGAAAAAAAGGCCACTCGTTGAAGTTGTCAATCAATATTGAACCGTCTCTTGTTTCTATAATAGAACCAACACCACCATACGAACTAATGGCTTTTCTTGTTTGTATTTGCTCAAATTGTCCCATTATTTGTTTATTATTTTTACAATACTATTCGTATCTATTTCTCTCATTGACATCATCAGGCTCCAATCGTCTAAGTCGGACATTTTTTTAATCAAAATTTTATAGGTCAAATCGCCCTCTTTTGACGTCCATTTTTCGGCTAAAACCTTCAATTTGTCTAATGCATAATCCAATTGCTTTTTGTTTTTGATTCTCTCAGAAATGAAAGTTTTTAGTTCTTCATAATTGCCTGTGAAATCTTTGGCTCTTTTGTCGAGATATAAACCTTGTTTGTGTCGGACAAAACAAACCAACAAGCTCGCCAAAACTTTGTCCAAAGCAATTTCGGTAAATGGGGTAACACTTAACGGCTCTACGTATTTGTAATATGCGTTATTGAAAGGAACGTAATTTTCAAAATACGACTTGTCTCTTGAGCGGTTAGCATCCAACAAATTGACAACAATTCCTTTGTCTCTTCTTCCAACGCGACTTGATGCTTGAATGTATTCGGCAACATTTTTTGGTTGTCCATTCATCAACATTACATTCAGTCGTTCAATATCAATACCAACCGAAAACATATTTGAAGCCAAAACCAAATCAACTGTATTTTGAACAAAAGTCCATCCGTCTTTAGTAATTAGGCTGAACTTCATTTCGAGTTCGTCCAATAGCTTCTTGATAGAATTACTTTCAATTCTACTTGTCAGTTCTTTTGTTCTTCCTGCAAGCCCAAAATAGTTAAAGCCGTAAATTTGTTTATTAAATTGGTAGCGGTTGTGTAAGAGTTTTAAGAAATCCGAAATTTCCGCAGGAACCTTGTTGTAAACCTTGCCAACATCACGCAAACTGTTGTAAAATGAAACAATTGTCCAAAAATTATTTTCTCGGCTTATTGCTTCTTCTTGCGATAAATTTTCTTTTACTCTGTAATACTTGAACAACTCAATACGAGCCAGAAGTAAATTCCCCAGAATTCGTATTTGAGAATTTAAAGCCGTTTTTCCTGTTGGCATAAAGCCAATATGTTTACGCTTACTTTCATCAGAAACATAAGAGAAGAAATTATCGTAATAATTTACCCCCATAGGTGGAAATATGTTCAATGCTCTATTTCCGTAAAGCATTGCAACTTGTTGTTCCGTATTTCGGGTTGTTGCTGTTGAAGTAATGATTTTAGGTTTTCTTTTCCCTTTCGTTGAAAGCATTTCAACAATTGATTCGTATAAACCCGTGATTGAACCCAAAGGACCACTCAACAAGTGCAACTCATCTTGAATAATCAAATCAGGTGGCTGTTTGTTTTCTTCCAATGAATTAAAAAGGTGATGTCCCTCTTGTCTATGTGAAAGCATTGCAAACTTGTCAACTGTAGCAAAGAGCAAAGTAGGTGGGTTTTGATAAATTTTATCATCCACAAAATAAATGGGTAATTCTGCACTAAATGCACAATCAGGATTTAAGCAATTAGTTAAAAATGTTTTGTCGGTTGCTCTGTAACCTAAATCAAATTTTTCTGAATTGTTTTCTGTAACCAAATTACAACCACACCAAGAACAGTTGGTAATTGGGAAAGTATTTGCTTTACGGTAGTCACCCGTTCTCTTGTTATTGAGCTTTGTGATTTCATCAAATACTTTTTTGAAAATTGTCCGAGCGTCTGAATATGAGTTTGGCGTTGTAGATGCTCCAACCCACATTCCAATTGAAACTTTATCATCGCCAAAAAAGTAATTATCGCCTGAATGAAAGTTTCTTCTCAAAAAGTCTAATGAAAGAATCAATTTTGTTGCACGTTCAAATTGTTGGGCTGTCAACAATCGCAATGTGTATCGCATTATTACGGAAACTCCATCAGCATCTTTACCGTGTAAAATTCTTCTGCTAATTATTGTGAAAGCCGTAATTGCCAAATACGCTTCTGTTTTTCCACCACCTGTCGGAAACCAAAGTAAATCAACAACATTATTTCTATCATCTGAATCCTCTTTGATTATTGATTCAATATTCAAAAGGAAGAATGCTAATTGAAACGGTCGATAATTTGGCTTGAACGAGTGATTTTTGAAAAATCCTAAATCATTGTAATTGAATTTTTTGTCAATTTCAGATAACTCAACCCCCTTTTTACCAAACAAATCTTTGTTAGAGATTAGCATTTGAATATACATTGCCGTGTTTGCCAACAAGAAAGATTTGAAAGCTGTTTCGTTGTTATTTAGAAAATCAATGTTTTTGATAAGTCTTTCGTATGTTTTATTTTGCTTTTCTAAAATGGTGTGTAACGGTTTTTTGTAATTGTCTTCCGCAGTTGTCTTTTCTTGTTCAGCTATCCAATTCTTGTACTCTTTGGCAAATAGTTTTAACTTTTGAATGATTGTTGATTTGTCAAAATCAGTCCAAATTGAAAGTCTTTTCAACTCGGTTATGTCTTTCAAATTTGTTGGGAAAGTGTCTTTAAAAGCGTTACTGTAATTTTTAATATCAACTTCGGGTAAAAACGTGGTTTTTAATTCCTTTGGATTTTTGTCGTTATTCCAAGTAACCGCACAACCGTGTCCAATGGCAAAAGAGCTTTCATTTCTGTATTGAAAATTGATTAGGTTTAGTTCTTCGTCAAACGGATTTGTTTCGGAAATTTGCTTGTATGGCAAAAATGTAACACCCGAAACGGCAATTTCGGCCTGAAAAATCGCTTTCGTGTTTAAAAGTTCATTACCAAACGAAAATTTATTTTTAGGGTGGTTCAATCTGTTTGCCAACAGAATTTTTATGAATTTGCCGTATGGCGTTTCATAAATTTTCTTGTAATAGCAAGTAACAATAGAATTATCTTCTTGATTTTGGTCTATGGGATATTCCTTTGATTCATCAGCGTTTATTTCCTTTAGATTTAACTCAACAATTACGGGTTCTCTTTTGACTCTTTTCCAAAGTCGTTGTCCTAATATAAGTTCACCTTTTTTGTAAGCAACACTTTCAATTAGTTCTGTTTGCCGTTCATTTTCTTTAAATCTGCTTTTGTAATTGCGAATAGATAAGCCGCCTTTATCGAACTCATCTTTGTTTAAGGACATTAGTCCGTTTTCATATTTGAAGTATTTGCTAATAGTGTTGAATTGATGTTCAGAAAACCATTTGTAATCTTCTTCTTTGATTTCTATTACCGCATCAACAGGCTTAATTTGTATGTATTTAGCGTAATTAAATTTAACGGTTAACGTTTTGGCATCTTTTGGCACACAAAAAGTTAGACCAAAATTTGTTGGGAAATATTGATTGGCTTCTGAATATTCTTTTTCAGGTTCAACATTTTTACTTTTATCTATATCTTCATCAAATTCATTATCGTCCTTGTCGGCAAATTGCAAATTTGTGTGAAGGTTATCATCTTCAATCTCTGTATTAGCATTGGCATCATCATTTTTCCCGATACTGTCTTTCTTAGCTTCTTCAACATCTCGTTCGGGAAATAAAATACCTGAATAGTATCTACTCAATGGATAATCAGAAATAATTTCGTTTTCAGAATCGGAGATAAAAACATCTGAACCGGGACCAATCAAGTTATCATTGATTGTGTCTCGAAATATCAATCTTGGCTCATTAATGTACTTACTCATCTACCA
Source organism: Allomuricauda sp. (assembly GCA_048270465.1). Classification (GTDB taxonomy): domain Bacteria; phylum Bacteroidota; class Bacteroidia; order Flavobacteriales; family Flavobacteriaceae; genus Flagellimonas. Next base: position 121,034 of record JBLWSV010000004.1, on the reverse strand, counting down.
AAGTTTTTTTAATTATAGTTTTTTCTTGAATTGTTGCCGTTAGTTTTTCCAAAATATCCTCAGGCAGTTTGTTTAATGAATCACTCTTTTCTTCTTTGTTAGAAGCAACATAATCTAACAAGTCATTCCCCAATATTTTACCCGCTTGTTGTCTTATGGAATGATCTTTTTTAGAATATATTTTGAATTTGTCAAACTCTGTTACAATCAAATCATTTGCACGATTATTCCCCAAACAAAAATCACGGATAATCTCCATTGTTTTTACTCTTGGAAACCGTGTTATGCAATTTATATCTAAATAATTTCGGAATGTGTTGAAATGAATTTTGTACGAAGTGAAAAGGATATTGTATAGCTTTTCCACACTTTCAAACTGAATAGATAAGTCTTTTAATGTTTGCTTCCAACTGTCGGAATACTTATCAAATGAATCCAATAAATTTTCCGTGTCAAAGATTTTCAGGATTTTTCTAAATTCTTCTTTGCTGTTGTTTTGATAAAATCTAATGGTTGCATTAGTGTACAGCTCTCCAATGGTTGCTTTGATTTGTTCCCCATTTTCAATCACAAAAACACCTTTTGTAGAGTCGAATTTCTCAATAGTTCCATCACTAAACTGAATTTCATAAACAGCATTTTCTTTCGACAAATCAAAAGCTTCATAAGGATTGTTTTTGAAGTTTTCATTGTTGAAGTCAAATGAAAAAATATCGTCTAAATCTCTTTTCTTAACTTCTGTGGAATGAGTGAAATTAGTTTTGAAAAATTCTAATCTGTCTTTATGATTTAGATTCGCCTTTTCTTGATTTTGATAGGTTTGTTCAACATTGTCAAATGAAATTTCATCCAAATTCTCATAGCAAAGAACCTCGCAATCTCCTTTTATCGCCTTGATTTTTGTGTATAATTCCATATTGTTTAAATAGGGAACAATTACTAGTTTGTTATGGGAATTTATGTTGTCATTTAACCACTTGTCCAAATAGAATTTTGAACCGTCAATTCTTTTATCGCTTATCAGCCGAATGTTGCTAATTTTTTCGTTTTTTAATTGAACAGAAACTGAATCAAAGTTTTTCTTTTCTACGACCAAGTAAATAGGTTTAGGAGTGACTTCCTTTGCTTTTTGCTTGATGTAATTCCATTTTAAATTTTCGCTTTCCAATGAGCTTGAAATTTTTGAAAACAAATTAAAAATTCGGTCTGTGTAACCCTTGATTGTGTCTGGATTGTAAATGTTTTTTTCGTAAAAGAGATTGTTTAATTCTTCTGAAAAGGCTTCGCTTTGAAAGTAATAATTTAAGCGGTCTAAATACTCTTGATAAACCCCTTTTGACAGACTGGTATTTACCAAAATCATCCGGAGGAAGAAATTTGTGTACTTCAAAATATAGGCAAGGTTCACCTTGCTTTCATTTTTTATGTTTTGAATTTCTTCCTTTAGTTCAATAAAGAGGTAATAAAGATTTTCGCTTTTCAAACAAACTTTTTTCGTGCTGTTTGGTAATTCGTCATTTGCAATTTTCATTTCGTCATTAGACCACCACCATTTTATAAATTGATTTTCGGAATTCGGTTTTTCTGTCCCGATTAGAATAATGTTTTTGTACTTGTCTCTGTATTTTTCTTGCAGTATAAAATCAAAACTTTCACGATACTTAGAATCTCCAATAATTATAACTTCATCAAACGATTGGTCTTGATTTAGCAGGAAGTTTTGTGCAGAATCGAAGTCATTGCAACATTCCACCAAATAGCTGAAAAATGGCAAATCATTGCTAATTTTACCGTTTTTATTTGTGTATCTGATGGGTAAAAATTTACTTTCCTTGAAGAACTTCTTTTCGGCAATTACCAACGTCCTGTTCTTGAAGTCTGTAATGAATGGAAAGTTTTCGTTAAAGTTAGAAGTCAAAAACTCACGATAAGAATCTACGTTCTTAGCAGTGTTTTTGTTATCAACTAAATTTGGGTTAAGTTTTGTAAAGTGTTGTTTGTTAAGGGTAAAGTCATAAATTCCTTTTTCATTTTTTTTAGGAAACTTTAGATTTGTCTTAATGGAGTTTCCAAAAATGTTTTTTATCACTAAAACTCTATGCTCACCTCTGTATTTGCTATAAATTAAATCCCCTTTGTTCAGTTCAGGAATTGCGTTGACATAATTAAAAAAGTTTTGATAAAGTTTGATTAAAACGATAGAGTGAAAAATTGAAGCAAAAAAGTTTTCTCTGTATTCGTCTTCGGGTATGCTTATAAAAAAGTCGTTTTTATTAGACTTGTCGTTTAGAATATATTGGTAGATTAAATGGAAGTTTACAAAGTCAAATATGCTATATTTTTCAAAATCAGTTTCTTGCAGATTTATTTCATCTGAATAACTTTCCTGTATCTCGGAATATATTTGGTTTAGGTAGTTTTGGATTTGTAATTCCATCAAATCATTCGTTTTTCTGCGTACTATTCACTTAGGTTGCCCTTGAATAACATTGTTATACACAGATTTTCTATTGCACATTCCTTCTAGCCCGATTAAGAAATTAAGAGCTTTGAACGGGGTTACATTTTTAGTTTTTCGAGGGCTTGTGCAACGATTACTATTGTTGTGTGCAATTTTTATTTCCATTCTCCGTTTTCGTCATTCCATTCGAGAATAAACATCAATTGTTCTATCTCGTAAATTGCTTTATCTAATGTTCTCGCTCCTTTGGAATAATCTTCAGGTTTGCTTTCGACAAGCGAGTGCCAAATTGACTCATTTGAAATTAATTCGTGAGCAATATAATTTCTAGCGTATTTTACCGAATCAGCAAGCAGAAAGAAATCCTCTCTCATTCCCTCTTGTTTTAATTTGTTAAGAGTTCTACCTAGTGTCCAATTTTCTAACTTTTCGAATTCTTTTCCAAAGTCGTTCACTAATATTTGTTTTAATCGCATCTCAAGAATTTGAGCAACTCCCATATACATTGCGTATCTTTCTAGGAAGTTTAGATTTTCATATTTTTTTAATCCGACTTGTGTTCCTTCTTTAATGTCTTTTTGGTCGAGTCCTTCTACTTCTTTCTCCATATTTTATTCTTTAAATTCTAGTCCAACCTGGTTAACTATCTATTGGATTAACGCCAGCTTCTTTTTGGGTGCCTCTATCAAATGTTTCTTTTTTTATAAAATAAGTGTAGTTAACTGTTTTTTCAATTTTCGAAAATTCAGATTTATAATCTTCAGCATTGTCTAATTCTTTAACAGTTTGTTTTGTTCCTGCTTGTCCGATTAATTCTTTTCGAATTCTGTATTTTCCGGTATTTTTTTCAGCCATAATTGTTTTTTAAGTTGCACAACTTATTATATCCCCAACCTTCTTCGGCATATAACACAAAATATGATGTCAATACCTATGCCTTACCTTTTAAAGCAAAAGCATAGTTTATTTGTTGTTCAATAAACCTTTGGGGGAGTACAGAAACTAAATGTAAGATTTTTCTATGAAAAGGAAAATGTGAATTTCTGCAATGGACTTAAATTGGAGTAGGTAAACTGAAAATTTAATTCCTAGTTTTTTTAGATTCAGCGGCTTTGATATTTTTATGTTTTTCTTCTATTATAGGATATTCAGGCCAAAAATCTTTAGGTGAGCACTCCAATGCTATTGCAATTAGATTCAAGTGAATTATGTTGTATTTGGCTTTTTTAGAAGGTGCTTCTATCTGTGAGATAAAACCAATATTTTTTCCAATAGCTAGAGATAATTCTTCCTGCGTCACATCTTTGGCTTCTCGAATTTCTCTAACTCTAGATATTATATAACGTTCTATTTCATCCAGCGATTCGTGCATTCATCAAATTGAAACAAATTCTCAAAGAATGATTATGTACTATAGTACATATTAAAAAATATTGTTATATTCGTCTAGAATTACATATTTTGCGATTCTTCGTTTAGAACATATTTGAAGCTATCGCTTTGAGTCTCTGATAGAAAACTGGTAATTTTTTGCAACGAGACAATAAGCAGATTGCTCACGACCCGGGCGTGGGCTCTCTTATCGTTGCACGGTATACCAGTACCTCTATCAGATAAGTTGAGTTCCATGCCCAACTTTTTCTTAGCGCTTAGTTTCTTTGGTCCTTTCGGGGCGTCGCCCAACCAATGGGTTATTGGAAACTTATGCCAACTTTTTTTTGTGGGGTTCACACCGTGTTATTGTCCTGTTTTTGGGGCAGCGCACTCGGTATTCGATATCCTGTTTACAAAGAAGCCAAAGAACCCCATCTAATCTATTAGGCTAGGGTTGTGGGATACACGTTACACTATTTTCCGGTTCACGATATCCTTTTGTCCCACCGCCAACGACTACACTTTTAGGGCAACCGGCCCATCACGAAACCATGGTCTATTTTGGTTTAGGAATCCTATTTCTGGGTATGTTTTTGCCCGGGCAGGATGGCCTATGTCCGAACCTTGATGTCCTTTTTGGAAGTTACGGCTTTTCCGTGACTTATGGGGCAGTGTGGAGAATAACTAACATTTTAATCAAAAGAACTCAATTTATGCAACAATCTATAACAGGCATGCGCAGGGGAATCCTGCTTGTGCTCCTATATGTCTTTTTAATGCCCCTTTTTTCTTTTAATGTGCAAGCGGGTACTGTCTTGGAACCACCACAGGCCACCGTTTCCGGCACCGTGACTGATACTTCGGGGAATCCCCTGGCCGGGGTGAACCTTGTGGTGGAATCCAAGAATATTGGTACCATATCCGATATGGACGGTTCCTTTACCATACATGCAGGCCCTGACGATGTACTGGTCTTTTCCATGGTCGGTTTCAAGACGATTTCCGTGTCCATCGGGGGCAGGGATGAGGTCTTTGTTTCCATGGAAGAGGATGTAACGGTATTGGGGGAAGTGGTGCTCAATGCGGGGTACTATACCGTCTCGGAACGGGAACGCACGGGCAGTATCGAAAAGGTGACCGCCGTGGATATCGAGAAACAACCTATATCCAATCCTTTGGCCGCTTTGCAGGGACGGATGGCCGGGGTGCAGATCGAGCAGACTTCTGGACTGCCCGGTGCCAATTTCAATATTCGTATCAGGGGCCGGAACAGTATCCGATCGGATGCGAATGAACCCTTATACATTGTGGACGGGGTACCCTTTGCCTCCACCAGTATCGGGGAGGGACAGGCATCAGTGGTCCTGCCGGGAGGGCCCATAAGCCCCTTGAACAACATCAACCCCTCTGATATCGAGAGTATTGAAGTGCTCAAGGACGCCGATGCCACGGCCATTTATGGTTCCCGTGGGGCCAATGGGGTGGTACTGATTACCACCAAGAAAGGAGTGCGAGGGCCGATACGGGCAACGCTTGATATCATAACAGGTTTGGGGAAGGTGGAACGCACCTTGGACCTATTGGGAACCTCGGACTATCTGGTCATGAGAAAGGAGGCCTTTGCCAACGACGGGGTGGAGCAATTTCCCTCCAATGCCTATGACGTGAACGGGACATGGAATCCTGATCGATATACGGATTAACAATGGTATTTCAGGAGATATTATAAGAACGATCATCAACGGTCAAACAGCTCGCCAATAGGTTCTTTTTCAGAGGCATTGGGCAGTGGGATGTCCAACAGCATGGATAGGGTCGGGGCTATTTGTGTGATGAAATGTGGAGATACACTCTGTCCTTTTTTTATCCCCGATCCATACCAGATCATGGGGACATGGGTATCCGGGGTATAGGCGGTGCCGTGGGTTGTCCCATAATCCCTTTGGTCCATCCAACCGGGAAGGGGGTGGATGAGAATATCCCCGGAATTTTTGCGGTTATAGCTATTTCGTATAAACATGCCTACATTGCTGTTTTCCACATTTTGCCCACGCAAGGTGGGGACAAAAACTTCTTTTATGCTTGGCCGATTTTCTAGAAAGGTGGCAGCTTTTTTGAGCAATTCTTCACTTTCAACAATTTCATTTGCCAAATAAACTTGGGTATTGTCGATAAACGATACGCAGTTTTCAACATCGGACTCATTGGAAAGGTATTCATTGAGTTTATGACCTATGTTCTTGGGGTCATAGCTGTTGCCCGGAAGTCTCTTCTGTTCCAAGAAACCGGGATGGTCACTGGCAGCATGGTCGGCGGTAAGAAAAATCAGATAATTTTCCTTGCCGATAGTTTTGTCCAGATGGGACAACAGTTTGGCCAATTCCCTGTCCAATCGCACATAGGTGTCTTCCAGTTCTTTGGATCGGATTCCGAAATAATGCCCCACATAGTCAGTACTTGAGTAGCTCAATGTGAGGAAATCCATGTCCCCGTTCTTCCCCAATCCTTCTCCATCAATTGTGGCCATGGCCATTTCTGTTACCAATGTGTTTCCATAGGGAACCTCGGTGAGCATGGCAAAATTGCCATTGTGTTTTCTCAGTTTTTTCAGGTTATATGGGAACGTACTTTTTCTATTGCCCTTGTAGATTTTTTCCAACGGTGAATCGTCAGGATTGCTGTTCCGGTAGCGTTCCATGGGTAGAAAAGGAGCCCATGTCAGATTTAGAAGGGAGTCGGCCAGATTTCTTTTGTTGAATTGGACGACCCACTCGGGCAATTCTGTACCATAGTAGGAGCTGCTGATAAAATTTCCATTCCCCGAATGGTACCAAAAGGCATGGTCTGCCAAATGGCCAGAGGGAAATATGGCAGATCGGTCTTTTAGGGATACCCCGACTACCTTGGATCTCCCATTGGAGCTCAGTTTCAGTTCATCCGTAATGGTATTGGCCATAAGGTTCTTAGGGGATCTGGAATAGGCTTCTTTTTTGTCGGAGTTCATGGAATCTGGATTGTCCACAAGTGAAACCTCCAAATCTTCCGCACAATAAACTGTCCTGTTTTTTTCCTTGCTGTACCACGTGTTGTTGACAATACCATGGTTGGCAGGGGTTGTTCCCGTATAAATGGAAGAATGTCCCGCCCCAGTAGTGGTGGGGATATAGTTGTAGTGCATGTTCTTTACGTTGAAACCTTCCTGCATCAACCGTTTAAAACCGTTCTCGGTATAGTTGTCCTGAAAACGGTACAGATACTCGGCCCTCATCTGATCCACAACAATGCCCACTACCAGTTTTGGCCTAGCTTCTTCTTGGGCGGAAACCATATTCAAAAAGTATATGGATACAATAAGGATTTTGGGCAAATGGCCCAATTTGGAAAAAAAGTTCATTTGATTGGATTTCATTTCAAAAAGGGTAGGGTGTTTCGGAAATGTACAAAGGTTATTTTGCTAAAATACAACGCTCTTGACTTTCATCCAATATCTTTTTATTTCGATTGCTTATTTTTATCAAAAAATTCATGTTTTTGAAAAAAACGGACATACTTTATTTAGGATGCCCTCCGAAAGATCCTTCACCCATGGTGGAAAGTAAAAAAATGGATATGGAACAGCGATGGATTATGTTAACAATTGCTCCAGAATTTATATCTTTAAGCGATACCGTTGTTTCACAAGCACAAATTAACCATTAGTGGATGAATACCGTAGAAAGGCACAAACATATCCTTGAGAAAATTCAACAAGAAGGACAGATCAAGGTTCAATATATCTGTGAGGTCATGGATATTTCACCGGTCACAGCAAGAAAAGATCTCAAGTTTTTGGAAGAAAAGGGGCTGTTGTACCGGGTTCATGGGGGAGCTACCTTGAATAACCCGTACACCATTGATAAACACGTCAGCGAAAAGGAGAAAATTCATTATGATGAAAAAACCAAAATAGGTGCTGCAGCTGCAAAACTTATAACACCCAACGATTCCATCCTTATTGCATCCGGTACCACTGTACTGGCCTTGGCCAAGAAAATTGTACCACAGGAAAATCTTACCGTCATCACATCCGCCCTCAATGTTGCATTGGAATTGAACAAGCATTTGGAGATTGAGGTAATACAATTGGGAGGTGTGCTCCGGAAGCGGTCTTCCTCGGTAACGGGACTTTATGCGGAATCCATCCTACCCGATTTTTCGTGCAGTAAGTTTTATCTTGGGGTTGATGGGATCGATCTTGATTTTGGGTTGACGACTGCCAATGTAATGGAGGCCCATTTGAACAGGGAAATGATCAAAGTTTCGCAGAAAACAATTGTCCTGGCAGACTCCACCAAGTTCAGTAAGCGCGGTTTCGGACGCATCTGTGGATTTGAGCACATTGACGAGATCATCACCGACCAAGGTATTTCCAAATTTACCCAAAATGCCCTGGAAGAGTATGGGATCAAGGTGACCATCGTCTGAGGATTTTTTCCACCCCCTAACTGAAACTTGGTTTTCTATAATTACTAAAATCCTTCCATCCCCATTCCGATAAATTTCCTTACCTTTCGATTACTTTCTATAATTTTTGATACATCATGGGACTTTCCGTTCGTCAGACATTTATTTTTACAGCATTTATAAGCACAATGGGTGTTATCGCCCAAACCAAAGAAATCAATAGGGATTACCGCCCCCGCACTTATGATGTACAGGTGCGTCAATTCAAGATTTATCCCGATTCGACCGATGATATCATATTCTTGGGCAATAGCATCACTGCCCGTGCCCAATGGAACGAATTGCTACAACTTCCCCACGCCAGGAACCGCGGAATTTCAGGGGACACTACTTTTGGTATTTTGGAGCGGTTGCACGAAGTGACCGAAGGGCAGCCCGCCCAAATTTTCCTGCTGATCGGAATCAACGATATTTCACGGAGTTTTCCCGATGAAGAGATCATACAGAACTATGAGACCATCATCACCCGAATACAAAAGGAATCCCCCGACACACGATTGGTGGTACAGACCATACTCCCCGTTAACAGTAGTTTTGGGGAATATGAAAGACATTATCACAAGGATGATCACATTGCCAAAGTGAATGCGGGAATCAAGCAGTTGGCCAAGAAGTACGAATTGACATTAATTGATCTGCACCCGTTGTTCTTGGATGATTCAGGCAGTTTGAATGCTGAATATACGGACGAGGGCCTACACCTGAATGAAAAGGGATATTTGCATTGGGCAGAAATCCTACGTCCTTATTTTGAATAAGAAAATTGGAATCCTGCCCGGAATCAAAAATCAGAATTACTAACTATTTTTGTGCTGACAAAAGATTGAAAAGCCGTTCTGGCTCATTGGTTGTGATAAAATCGACCTTTTTCTGGATCATGTCCATCATATCTTCCTTGGTATTTACGGTCCAAACATTGACGGTCATGTTTTCTCTGTGTGCCTCTTCAATCCATTCAGGATGCTTGCGATAGACCTTGATATTGTAATCTATACTGGTGTATCCTGATTTTTTGGCTTCCGAGGGTGTTTTGTCACCATTGAGGTAGGCCACCTCGGATCCTGGTGTCAATTGGCTGACCAAAACCCCGGCGTCAAAATCAAAGGTGATATACTCCACTTGGTCTTCACCGCCCAATTGCTTCACCAAAGCCACGGCCTTTTCGGTCAACAGTAAAGTACGTTCCTTGCCCGAAGGCGCTTTTTTGATCTCCAGGATCAAACGGGTTTTGTCTTGTTTGAGCCCTTCTTTCAAATAGGCCTCCAAAGTGGGTATTTTTTCGCCATTGGGAAGGGAAACCGACAATAAATCGGCATAATTGGTCCGCTCAATCTCCATCCCCATAAAGTCAGCGTCATGATTCACCACGGGAACACTGTCCAGGGTCATGTAGACATCAAACTCGGCCCCATAGCAGCCCAATTCGATGGCATGATTCAAGGCAGTGATCGAATTCTCGGGAAGATTTTGTGTTTTCCATGCTCCTCGATGGGCGATCACACGGGTGCCTGAGTCCATTTCTTCTGAACAAGAGACAGTGTATAATAGGAGAAAGGGGAGCAACAAAAGTGCTCCCCGTCCCCAAAAATGAGAACTAATGGTTGAAAATTTCATAGTGATTATTGAAATATCGATAACTTAATTAATGCTTTAGATAATGGCTGTTGAAAAAGTCTTCGGGCGTTCCATACTCTCGGTATATACCCTCCCAAAACGATCAGTGACCCTGATTTCCAATGTGGAGTCTGGTGCCGATGCCGTGACCTTGAACAAATGGGCCGATTCTGTTGTTGTAAATGCTCCAGTGGGCTGGGCGCCAACGTTCAATCTTTTGGCCTCATAAGAAACAATGTGCAGGGGATCCAACATTTTGACCCTGGACACATCCAAGGGCTGTCCGTTCTCGGTCACTTCGATCTGCCATTGCTTGTCATAGCCCCACACATTGATCAAAACCTCATTGTTAAGGTTGGGCTGGGCAAATGGTCCGGCATATTGGGCCATATCATCTTCCGAAGCGTTTGGTGCAAACTCGGCCGCCGTAATGTGGATTGTATTCAAATCGTAGGCCCGGAACTGATAATCGGTATCAAAACCAATGCTCTTGTACTGCCATTTCATTTCTTTGCCGTTCATTTCCCATATTCCATACCCCCCTGGGCTGCCATCCTTGCAGATGTGGTTGTTGGCATAACCTTCGCGACCTGTCCACCACCAAGTGGCACAAATGGCCGCAGTGTTGTGCTCCATGACACCGGGCTCTTCCTCAACAGTGTAATTGATATGCGTATGGCCTGTGAGGATGTGTACCGTTGAAAACTCCTGAAGGGCGGACATCAACTCTGGTGCATTGTCCAATTTATAGGAGTTGACCTGATTTCCACTTTCATCGAGTGATGGATTTTGATAAATTTGGATATGTGTTGCAATGATAATCGGAGTACTCTTATCGGTGATCGTCGCCAGGTCTTTTTTTAGCCACTCCAATTGTTCCGCAGACAAGCGCTCCCTATAATTACGGCTTCCAACCGTTCCCTGTGATCCGCCTGAGTTCAGATATTCCACATCGTCGAGCACTACATAGTGGACTTGGCCCAGATTGAAGGAATAATAGGTAGGCCCCAGAATGTTCCTGTACCTATCTTCGGCCGAACGATCGTTGGCGAAGTAGGGATCATAATCGTGGTTGCCGATCACATTGAACACTGGGGAATGCAACTGGTTCATATAAGGGATATAGTCGCTGAGACCAAAACCATTACTGTACCAATAAAGATCCCAGGTCATGTCGCCAAGGGTAAGCACAAATACTTTGGTGCCTGCGGCGGTGTACGAATCGATCATGGCATTCACATCGGGAAGCACCATATTTTGGAACTGTTCCAGATCGTTGTTCCGATTGGCGAGATGCCAATCGGCCATGGTCAACACCACATGCTCCGCATTGTCGGTCTCTATCAACGAAAAATCGTGCTGCTCCACTGCATCTGCATTGGTGCTGAGCCTTTTGAAGAATTGGGGTGCGTTTCCATTGGCAGGAACTTCGTAGTTCCCTGGAATGGAGATGAACACAAAACCGGATTCTTTGCTGGAGGGCAGGTAATAAATACCGTCTTCATCGGTCGTGGTGACTTCATGGCCATCGGAGACCACTACACCGGCCACACCGACCCCATTACTGAACACAATGCCCTTTACGGTCATGCCCTCAATGTCGGGAATGTCAGAATCGGCAACGATGTTCAATTGAACTGTCCCCAATGTCAAGGTTTCCCCATTTCGGGAGATCACCAAGCGATAACCACCAGAAATAATATTGGCGGGCAATACCAAAGCAGCCGATGCTTCGGCAACTGAGCCTATGGTAGAGGTAAATTTTATGGAGCCGTCCGAAGTGGAGGTCCACTCGATTTGGTCACCGACCTTGAATCCCTTTCCGTTCAAGGTGAATTCACTTCCTGCCGGGGCATTGATCACCGGAGGTACGGAGACCCCGGTGATGCCCAGGCCATTGTTCGGGGGTACATCATTATTACTATCAGAGCTACAGGCAATCAATCCAAAAAAAGGAACATTGAAAGTGGTGATAGAGGCCAGACCTCCGATACCGGTTTTTACAAACTTTCTACGGGTATGTTTCATGGACGTGCCTAGTTGATGATTTCTACTTTGATGTCGTCAATAAAGATTCTGTTTTTGCCCTTGCCCACCCCGTTCAGGTCGAAAGCTCCGCCCAGAAAACGGATCTGGGTCTCGGAAGTAGCTCCTGTAACGGTGAAACTGTAGGTGCTGCTCTCGTCTTGCCATATCAAGACACAGTCGGGATCAGCATCATAGTCAGGATAATTGCTCACTGTGAAGGAAGGCACGCTGGTGGTCCCAGGCCCCACAACACCTACTATAAGGTTATTGTCGTCTTGGGTTCCGCCTGCCGTCTCATAAGGAACGGCCTTGAACGTGACCTGCACATTGGTTGGACCATCGAGTTCGGTCAGTGGGGGAGAGATGAGGTCACCTCCATAATTGGTTTTGCCCAGTTTTACAAATCCTGGTCGTGCATAGACCACTTTTTGGTTGCTGGTAAAGGTGTTTTCGGTACTTGTCCAACCACGAGCCATTTCCTCTTCGGTCCAGCTGTCCATACGTGTTTCTCCGGAAGTTGTATAGAAAATGGTGCTGCCATAGGTAAGCCAGCTGAAATCTTCTTCCAGGATAACATTACCGGCAGATTGTATGATCTCTACTTCTTCTGAGAGCCCATTGGTGGTTGATTGGATGGTCAAGGTAGTGCTTCGTTCCAAGCCAGTATTTTTCTCCGCTTGCAGTATCAAGGCGTTTTCGGCTTGTTCCACCCCTGTGATCCAGCTTTCATCATCCAGCATATAGGTCCATTCCACATTGGTTTGCAGTGAAATGTTCACCTCACCACCTGCCGATGGCACGGAAATGCCACTCTCGCCGTTGATGATGATAATGTAAGGCACATTGGCTTCCTGATCGATCCGAAAGAGAACAGGTTGTTCCTCCCCATCGACCACAAAGGCAAAATTGGCAGTCCGGCTTTCGAAAGAGTCATTCGGGTCCACTTTGAAACTAAAGATACCGTCTTTATCCCCTTCGTCCGGAAATGCCTCTACCCAATCGTTATCGGATTGGGCCACCACTTTCCAATCCCTGTTGGAACGCACCACATATTTTTGGCTGATACCTTCCACGCTCACGGAAAGGGAGGTCGGGTCTTCCTCTATCATAAAATAGGGCTCCCCAACGTGTTCGCCTCCATTGTCATCGTCACAGGATACCGCAACGAAGCAGGAAACGATCAATGCCCAAAAGAAGGACTTTGGGAATGATTTTATTATAAAAATACCTTTGCTGTACATAATCTTGAGATTTTATCAGAATGTTTGGTTATGGCTTTTCTTTCTAATCAATGGCTTGTTTGCTCCACCATACAGGGGTTTTCATGTTGTTTTCCCCGCCCATGCGGCTCAGTGCTTCCTGGGCATTTTCGCTATTGGTGGCCATGGTCGTGTTCGGGTAGGCGAATCGGGTGGGCAATATGAAATCATTGTAAATGGCACCCTCACCTATGGTGAGTTCGGGGTAGCCAGTACGTCTGTACTCATGATAGGCTTCCATGCCCACCCAGAAGAGAGCAAGGAATTTTTGGTTGGCGATCAGCTCTTCCTTATTGTCCAAACTGTCCCATGATGCCAGGTCCGATGCCAAGAAGGTAGTAATGTCCTCACTGGAAATGGTCACTGGAGCTTCACTGTACTGTCCCAATGGGGCCCACTTCTCTATGGAAGCCGTAACGGCAGATTCATAGTATTGTCGGGCCATCGCTTCCCCACCGGGGATTAAACCTTTTAGGGCAGCTTCTGCGAAGATGAACTGTACTTCGGCAAAATCCATGAAAAATCCTGGGGCATCGGCACGGCAGAAAACAGCTGCATTGAGCCAAGATGTACCCCTGTCCACCTCGCTCTGCTCAGATTCGGTGGACCCGGCCACAGTGCCTTTCCAAACAAGTGGCAGGTTGGGGTCTGTGTTCGGGTTTTTCTTCCCATAGATGGCCAATCGGGGATCTTCATAAACCTGTTCGTCAATTTCATTGGTCAGAACAGTCATTTTGATGAGCTGTTCCGTTAGCTTTCTTCCTGAACTGGTAAAACTTCCCTCATTGGTATTGTTGAATTCGCTGCGATAGGGGTCGTTGCCCGAGAACACCACCGTGGCATTGTCGTCATTGGAGGTGAAGACGGGATACTTTGATGGATTGTTCAAGATCTCCGTCATTTTGGTTCCCGAGTTCATGGAGCTCCTTCCACTAACGCGGTTCAACAAGCGTAGGTATAGGGAATTGTTGAACTTCCGCCATTTTTCCATGGAGCCACCATACATACCGTCAAGGGCAGGTTTGATGAACGTGGGGTTTGTGGCATAAATGTTATTGGCCTCTTCCAGTTCGGCGAACATTTGTCGGTACACTTCTTCCTGAGAATCAAATTTTGGCTTGACAACCCCTTCTTCTGAAAGGGCTAAAAAGGCTTCGGAATAGGGAATGTCACCGAACATGTCTGTCAGGTTTGATAGGTAAAGGACTTTCAAGGTGATGGAAATGGCTTCCAACGACGGATCTTCCTGCTCGATGCTCAAATCGTGCATGTGTAGGGCATTGTTGGCGTATCTGGCATAAAAGTTCCATACGCTCTGCCAGTTGGCATCACTGATGAAGTAGCGGTGCTCTTGACGGGTAGTTCCCCCGGTAAAGGCCGTGAACTGGATAAGCTCATTGTTCCAGAACCAAGTGTAGTACTGCCAGGCATTGGCGCCGTTATAGAGGAGCGGCTCAAACATGCCACTGGCCTGTATGTCCCCCACTATGGTCCTGTTGGGGTCTGTATTGGTTTCTTCAAAATTGTCGGTACAAGCCCAAGCGAATACCAATATTCCTATAATAAGTGCTGTTTTTTTCAACGTTTTCATGCTTTATGGTTAGAATGAAAGTTTAACATTTAGGCCGTAGGTGCGGGTCATCGGGAAGGTCACGGATTCGATACCCATCATGATGTCCGATCCGTTCAGCATTCCTGTTTCGGGGTCGTACTGGGGAAAATCGGTCCAGGAGAATACATTCGTGGCAAAGATCCCGAAACTCATATCTTGGAAAATACCTGTGCTTTCCATTATTTTACGCGGCATCTGATAATCCAATCGCAGTTCCCTTAGTTTCAAAAAGTCTGTGCTGAAGGTGTTCATTTCTGTGTTGTTCCTGTTCCAGATGTAGGCATTGTAGTAGGTCTGGATATTTTCCGTTACCGTGGTGTTCTTGGTGTAGGTAACAGTGCCATCCGTGTTCTCCACTGCATTGACCCCTTCGTGGACCAATCCATCATAACGGCCTTCCAAGGAGTTTTTGAGCTTTCCTTGGTATGAAAGTGCAAAATTGGTCACTGAATAAGCGTGTCCGCCCATCTGTGCTGAAAAAGATGCCGACAAGGACAGGTTCTTGTACCGGAAACGCTGTGTCATACCTCCCCTCCAATCTGGGTTCACTTTGGCAATCTCGCGATCCGGTGATTCATCCAGGACAGGATATCCTTGGGAATTCACAATATGCATTCCGGAAGCATCGACCGTTTCTCCATTTTCATCGATATAAGTGGCTCCTTCTGGTGCCCTTTGGAACCCACGACCATAAATGTTGTGCATTTCCCCACCCAAATAGGAATAGACATAGACCCTACCTCCGATGGTCGTTCCCATGTCAGTCTGTAAGGGTTCCTCTGGATCCCAACCTTCCTGTAGACTCACCAAGGTGTTGTTGTTCTTGGACCAGTTGGCATCGAACGACCATTCAAAATCCTTGGTGCGTATGGGGACGAATCTGGCAGCAATCTCAATACCTTCATTGGTGATTTCGCCGGCATTGATTATCCTACCTGTTGCCCCGGTAATTTGATCCACGTTCACGGAAACAATCTGGTCAGTGGTAGAGGAATAATACTTGGTGATGTCAAAAGACAATCGATTCTTGAAGAACTTGGCTTCAAGACCTACTTCCCAGCTTTCAATGTTTTCGGGCTTGATCAATGGGTTCCTGATGGTCCCCGGAAGTACGTATCCACCTGGGAAAGAGGTATTTCCATAGGGTTGGGACAAGGAATATGCCCCTGTATCGTTACCCACGTTGGCCCATGAAAAGCGCAATTTGGTAAAATCTACCCAAGGCACATTGGTCTGGAAGTCCAATACTTTGTCAAGTAGGACACTGGCCGCCACAGAAGGGTAAAAGAATGACCAATTGCCCGGGGACAAGGTACTGGACCAATCGTTACGTGCAGTAACATCCAAAAAGTAAGTGTCGTCCCAGCCCAAGGAAAGCATGCCATATAAACTGTTCACAACCTTTTTGCTCCTATAATTATAGTTGTCCGGATTGACCCCTGTGGGCAGGTTTGTGGTGTGATATATTCCTTCTTCGCCCAATTGTTCCAAGGTAATCCTGCTGTTGTAATATTCGTTCACCCTATTGTTTCCACCCACAAAGGCAGAGAGTGTGAATCGTCCATCGGCCATGTCGTTGTTCTCGTAACGCAGCATGAAGTCATTGTTGTTCTCCAAGTAACGCACGGTCTGTTCCCTATAAAAACCATTTTGGTAGTCTGTTGTATAGAAAGGTCTGCGTTGTGTCCTGAATTCTGTGGACCAGTCCAGACCAGAGCGTAGGTCCAAAGTAAGTCCATGGCCAAAGTCAATGTTCAGTCCAATGTTTCCAAACACCCGGTTTTTATCATGGGCGCTAAGGGCTTCATATAGGGTACGGTATGGATTATAGGAATTTGCCGAAGGAAATACCAGACCTTGCCCATTTTCGCCTTGTGAAGACCAGTTCAAGAAATTGTACCTTCCTTCAAAATACTCATTTTTCCAATCGTCAATGCTGTTTACATTGAAGCCCCAGATCAAAGCGTACATTGGGTTGGATTCATCATAGCCTCCCCCTGGCATATTGTCGCTCCTTTTACGATAATAATTGACCTTGGAGTTCAGGGAAATCCATTCATTTATGGGGGTTGTGAATGCCAAGGAAGCTGATTGGCGCGTGAACCCGGTATTGGGCATGATCCAATCGTTTTTATAATCCGTGAAGGAAAGCCTACTTGAGGTTCCTTCGCCATTGTTCCCATTTATGCTCACTGTGTTGATGGTGGTCACACCCGTGCGGAACAGGCCAGTGTACCAATCGTCCTGATAGACCCAGGGCAACTTGGTGAATGTACCGGTCTCCCAGTTTTTGGACGCATATAAGTAGCGCATCTTGTTTGGATCGAACCGTTCCCCAAATGTATATCTGGAGTAATGTCTGTTTGTAGCCACGCCATCTGGGGCCATATCCTCTGTCAGTTCCCAAAGGGAATAAGGTTGTTGCCCCATGTCCGACCCATTTCCATATTCTGTTTGGAAATCAGGAAAAAAACCTGCCTGTTCGAAACTTACGGAAGTATTTATCGTGACACCCAGTCCCTTTCCTTTCTTACCGGACTTGGTCGTGATCATGATGGCACCATTTGCCGCCCTTGAACCGTAGAGTGCCGCCGCTGCAGGACCTTTGAGCACAGATACGGATTCAATGTCCTCTGGGTTGATGTCGCTCAACCCGTCACCAAAATCCACGGGCGCATCGGCTTGGGCATAGTTACTTACTGCCCGGGTGGCCGTCATACCGGAACTGATGGGCACCCCATCGACCACGATGAGGGCTTCGTTGCCCCCATAGTTCAATGACTGGTCGCCCCTGAGTGTAACACGGATGGAACCGCTTGGCCCCGATCCCGCTTGGGCAAAGAAAAGCCCTGGAACCTTTCCCGACATACTGTTCAGCCAGTTTCCGGATACGGATTTGGTTACTTCCTCGCCTTCAACCTTAGCAACGGCATACCCCAAGGATTTTTCCTCCCGGGTAATGTTGAGGGCAGTGACCACTACTTCGTCGAGCTGACTGGCGTCCTCCTCCATGGTGATTTCTTGGAAAGAGCCCGCTCTGGCAGTAACTTCCATGGTTTTATATCCTACATAGGAAATTTCAAGAACAATTTGATTTTTGGTCGGACTTAGGCTAAACTGCCCGTCAAAATCAGAGACTACACCATTTGAGGTGCCCTGTTCAACAATCGAGGCCCCTGGAAGGGGTGTCCCGGTCTGGTCTGTCACTATGCCTTTGATCACATTTTCTTGGGACCAAGCATAGGAAGAGAGCAAGAAGCACAAGAGCAAATACACAAAACTTTTTTTCATTGGTTTCCTAAAATTTAGTTTTCAGTTGTTGGGTTTTTTAAAACTTAAGACAATATTAACGATTACGAAAGTAACAAAAAAAAATAAAAACAAATAAATATTCGGCAAATTAGAGGTTTTTTTTTGCATTTATGTTAATTTAGCATTGTATTTATGTTACATTTGTTTCGATATATTTCTAATTTTATATGAAAAGAGAACCAAAGAAAACCCTTTTTGATCGTGAAAAATTGTTGGACAAAATTGAAACGGAACATCAAATTTGGGATATTCTGGTTATTGGTGGGGGGGCCACTGGTCTCGGAGTGGCTTTGGATGCCAGTTCAAGGGGTTTGAAGACAGTACTTTTTGAACAGTCCGATTTTGCCAAGGGAACCTCTAGCCGTAGCACCAAATTGGCACACGGAGGTGTGAGGTATCTGGCCCAAGGGAACATTAAGCTGGTTTTTGAGGCTTTGCGAGAAAGGGGGCTAATGCTGAAAAATGCACCCCATCTTGTCAATTCGCTCTCCTTTATCATTCCCAGTTATCGTTGGTGGGAAAAATATTTTTATGGATTTGGACTGAAGATATATGATTGGATGGCACAAAAATTCAGAATGGGAAACACTGCGTTGCTCAAGCGTGCCACTGTGCTAAAAGAACTGGACAATCTAAATCCAAAGAAACTCAACGGCGGAGTGCAGTATTATGATGGGCAATTTGATGATGCCCGTCTGGCCATAAATTTGGCACAGACCGCTATTGAACAGGGTGGGGTTTTGCTGAACTATATGAAGGTGGATCGGTTGAACAAGGATCCTGAAGGAAAGATTGCCGGGGTCAAAGTCACTGACATGGAAACCGGAAAAACCTATACGGTACACGCCAAGGTCGTCATCAATGCCACAGGTGTTTTTGTGGACGATATCCTTAAAATGGACAATCCGGGCGCCAATAGCCTGCTTAAGGTGAGCCAGGGCATTCACTTGGTGCTGCCTCAATCTTTTCTAAAGAGCAATCATGCCCTTATGATCCCTGCCACTTCCGATGGTCGGGTACTTTTTGCAGTCCCTTGGCATGGACATCTTTTGGTGGGCACTACCGATACTCCGTTGGATCGCCATCAACTGGAACCCAAACCCTTGAAGGAAGAGATCAGCTTCATTTTGGATACCCTCAAGGAATACCTGAAAGAAGTGCCAACGGAAAAAGATGTGCTCAGCGTTTTTGTGGGACTTCGACCCTTGGTACTGCCTGAAAACAAGGAAGTCGGTACCAAGGAAATATCCAGGGACCATAAACTAAAGGTCACTTCATCCCAATTGATCACCATTACCGGAGGGAAATGGACAACTTACAGGAAGATGGCCGAGGATACGGTAGATCAAGCAGTGGCTTTGGGAGGATTGTCCGCTGGTATGTGCAAAACACAGACCTTGAAGATACATGGATATTCCAATGATCCGGTCGAAGACGAGACTTTTGGTTTCTATGGAGCAGATCTTATGGAAGTTTCAAGGCTCAAAAGGGAAACACCGGAATTGGACCAACGCTTGCACCCCGATTTTCCGTTCACAACTGCTGAGGTAGTTTGGGCGGTTCGACATGAAATGGCCCGCACTGTGGATGATGTGCTTGCCCGCCGATTGCGAATCCTTTTTTTGAATGCAAAGGCCGCCATGGAGATGGCGCCCCATGTGGCCGAGATCATGGCCGCAGAAATGAACAGGGATGAAAATTGGGTGGCACAGCAAATAAGTGATTTTTACAGTATTGCAAGGAATTACCTTGTCAATCCGATTCCTGTTGAGGCATTGGCATCCAGCAGGTTACATAAAATAGAATAGAAAACCTTAAGTACGTAATATGTCAAAATACATTTTGGCCCTCGATCAGGGCACCACAAGTTCCCGTGCTTTGATATTTGACCAAAACGGGAAAACCATCAACATAGCCCAAAAGGAGTTTACCCAGATATTCCCAAAACCGGGATGGGTGGAACACGATGCCAATGAAATCCTATCGTCCCAGATTGGGGTGGCTGCTGAGGCAGTTTCAATGGCCAAGCTCAAATCGGAGGATATTGCCGCCATAGGCATAACAAACCAGCGGGAGACCACGGTTGTTTGGGACAAGACCACGGGAGAGCCCATCTACAATGCCATTGTGTGGCAGGATAGAAGGACTTCTGATTATTGCGACGAACTGATCGCCCAAGGCCATGAACCCATGGTCAGGGAAAAAACGGGCTTGGTCATAGATGCGTATTTCGTGGCGACCAAAGTGAGGTGGATCTTGGACAATGTTGAAGGTGCACGTGAAAAGGCCGAAGCAGGGCAGTTGGCCCTTGGAACAATCGACTCATGGTTGGTGTGGAACCTCTCCGAAGGTAAAAAGCACATTACGGATTGCACCAATGCATCGAGATATCTCTTGTACAATATCCACACTCTTTCCTGGGATGATGAATTGCTCGAACTGTTTGGTATTCCCAAGGAAATGTTGCCCGAAGTATGTGATTCCAGTGGGGCCTTGGCCACCACTTCAGGAGCCATATTTGCCAAAAAGATTCCCATTACAGGAATTGCGGGAGATCAACACGCCGCTCTGTTTGGACAAATGTGCACGGAACCCGGTATGGTAAAAAATACTTATGGAACAGGATGTTTCATGCTGATGAACATTGGGGACAAGCCCATCATTTCCAAAAACAAACTGCTTACCACCCTGGCCTGGAAAATGGGCGATCAAGTGATTTATGCCCTGGAAGGGAGCATTTTTATAGCCGGAGCGGTTGTGCAGTGGCTGAGGGACGGATTGGGGATTATCCACTCCGCAATTGAAATAGAGGATTTGGTAAACGAAACCGAAGATAATGGGGGGGTCAGTTTCGTTCCGGCTTTTACCGGGTTGGGAGCGCCCCATTGGAACCAACATGCCCGTGGAACCATTGTGGGGTTGACAAGGGGTACCACATCAGGACATATTGCGCGGGCCGCTCTGGAAAGTATAGCCTTGCAGACCTATGATGTGTTGAAGGCCATGGAGGCTGATGCAGGCATAGAGATCAAGGAACTGCGGGTAGATGGAGGTGCCACCACCAATCGTTTTTTGATGCAATTTCAGTCCAATGTGCTGCAATGTGGTATCGTGAAACCGGAAACTACCGAGATCACTGCATTGGGGGCGGCTTACTTGGCCGGACTGGGCATTGGTCTGTGGGAAAACGTGGATCAGATCAAAAGACAGTGGAAGGTAAAGATTGGCTATGAACCCAACAATGATTTTCCGGTGGATGAAAGCGTGGGACAATGGCACAAAGCCGTAGATACCACGGGTTATTGGTCTAAACATAAGTAAACTATACTCAAATGACAGCATTTATAGCAGAGATTATTGGAACCTTTTTTCTCATCCTTATGGGAAATGGCGTAGTGGCCAACGTGGTTTTGCACGGGACCAAGGGAAACAACAGTGGGTGGATCGTTATTACCACAGGTTGGGCCTTGGCCGTATTCGTTGGAGTGGTGGTGGCGGGACCATATAGCGGTGCCCACCTGAACCCTGCTGTTTCCATAGGTTTGGCCTTGGCGGGCAATTTTTCTTGGGGGCTGGTGCCAGAATACATATTGGCCCAAATGATTGGGGCCATGCTGGGCAGCCTTATGGTTTGGGCGCTATATCGCAACCACTATAAGAGTACAGAAGACCCGGATGGAAAAAGGGCCACGTTCTGTACTGCCCCGGCGATAAGGGATTGGCCATCCAATTTGTTGAGCGAGACCATTGGGACATTTGCCTTGATCTTTGTCATCTTTTATTTCAGCGATCCCCTTTTGGGTGTTGGCGATGTCCAGACCCCTATAGGGATGGGTTCCTTGGGGGCGGTTCCCGTATCACTCTTGGTGTTTGTGATAGGGCTTGCTTTGGGGGGTACCACCGGATATGCCATCAACCCCGCACGTGATCTTGGCCCAAGGATCATCCATGCCCTTCTCCCCATCAAAGGGAAAAATGGAAGCGATTGGGATTACTCATGGATTCCTGTAATGGGTCCCATCATTGGTGCTGGTCTTGCGGCCCTCTTGTACGGTATTTTGTCCTAAATGATTTTCTCGCACCGGAGATGTTCAGGATTATTCGGATTTCCTAATAAATAAAAAAATACATCTTCAATTTTACCCGATTTGACAGTTTTTGACATAGGAAACCTTCCTAATGTACAATGGGCCTAACTCATTTTTGGGATTGGGAATGAAAATTGAAGCATTGAACAGATTCTTTTGGTAAGAGGTCATAAAACTGGATAATTTCATCCTGATCCAAAGGGTAATGTGTACATGCTGTTGGTTCAAATAGGGCATCCGTCAATTGAAAAGGCCCATTCATGAATCTAAGGTACAATGGAACAAGAAAACTAATTACTTTGTCTCGAAATTGAGGTTTTTTTGGAATTCAAATTTTGTCCCTTAGTTCTGCCCAAATGAAAAGAATTATTGTTGTTTTTGTATTTATCACGCTGATTTTAAGTCTATTTGCCCTGGGGTGTTCCGATGATAGAAAATTTGTGAACATTGCCCTTAAAACAGGACAAAAGGTATATCTGGTGCCTTTGATAGCCGATAAGGATATATTGGAGCATCAACTGTCCAAAGACTTAATTCCCAGCATCTCAAAGTCCGTTGCTATTGTTGAGGACGATGGCAATTTTTTTGTGGAACCGAGAGATTTTGAAAGGGTTTTGAATTTGATCGCTGATAATTACATCGTTTATGGAAAAAAAGAGCAAACGTATGATGGTTATGTTGCTTTTGGGGAGAGTGAAGTTTATAGCTACACCATCAATCATGTGAATACCGATAAAATAGGGCAACAGCTTAGCCAACAAAGCATAAGGATAACGAATGGCATATCGGATAGGTCACTTGAAATTATATGGGTTGATTTTCCCAAGCCCAGGGCCGTTGCAAACTGTACCGTGAAAAAAATATGGGTGGTGACCAGTCCCTATCAGGGTACGACAATAGGAAACTATGAAGACAATATAATGATCAACTTGGGGGATATTATTGAATTTTACGGCAATGGAACAAGGCTGGAGTATGTTGAAGACGAAGAGATGCTCTATGTTGTCAAATAATGTCCATCATTCCAAAACCTTACTGTGATTAAGGTCCTGGTGAAAAACTTTCCAAGCAAAGTTCCATTTGTATATCGCTGCGTTCATACGGTGATTTGGAGCCGACCATTTCCACAAAGCCCAATTTTTCATAAAGGGAAAGCGCGGGTTTCAACACACGGTTGCTCTCCAAGTACAGATTTTTGGCTCCCAGATCCTTTGCTTTTTCGATGATGTGCCGGGCCAACAGTTTTCCAATACCTCTTCCCTGTGCTTGTTCGGAAACCCCCATTTTGGCCAGCTCAAAATCGTAACCATCCTTTTTGCTGGGAATCAACGCGCAAACACCCACGGGTTGGTGGTCGAGCAGTGCCACGGCAATGTAACCACCCTTGTCCAAAATATACTCTTTTGGGTTGCTGAGGGAGAGATGGTCCATTTCTTCCATCCTAAAATACTTGGTTATCCAAGCTTCATTCAATGTTCTGAACGCATCGCGATAAATCTCGGAATAGGGTACGATGGCCAAAGTGTCTGACATTTCAGTTTTGTTGTTTGATCGTGCACCAAAATTAAATCCAAATCGGATATTTTTTTTGGAATCCAACCCAATTTTTTGATTACAAATACGTTAATGTTTTAAACCTCTTCACCGTTCAACGAAAAAATTAGCGTTTAACCGAAAATATGTCTAATTTTACTTATTATTAGTAATAAAAAACTTACAAGTAAGCTCCCAAATCTTACTGATGAGACAAACCGTAAATATATTCAGACCTGCCCCCATCAGGTATTTTAACCTACAAATTCCATTCGGCTATGGATATAAAATTACTCTTGTTCCCCCAAAAATTTCCCCTAACCCGGTTTAAGCGGATTTTTTATTTTTTGTCAATAGGCCTTCTTGTGGGCCAAGTTTCCATTGCCCAAGAGAGCAATCCCTATGTGAGCTATGATGTGCCATTTCAAAACTTGTTGAAATTCAATAGGTTTTTGATCAATCCTACCTTTTCAGCGGTAAGGGAAGATAAATCCTATGTGAATTTGTTCCACAGGAGTCAAAGTGCTGATTTTGAGAACAACCGTCAAAATTATTTTTTGAGTTATAGTGGACGGATCAACGACATGATAGGGATCGGTTTTAGTTTGTATAACCAGCAAGAAGGGGTCATTTCCAATCTGGGTGTCATGGCCAATTATTCGCACGGCATCAAACTTGGCAAGGAAAGCAGCCTGACCTTTGGCGTGAACATCCCCTATTATGTGGGAGGTTTCGATCCGGACCGTGCAGTGGTCGTGGAAAACGACCCCTTGTTGAACGAAGCATCCCAGAATTCCATCATCTCCTTTCAGCCGGGGCTCAACCTCTCTGTGGGCAAGTTTGATTTTGGGGTATTTGCCCAAAATTTGGTGGACTACAATATCAATTCAGGAAAATCACTGACCGATCTGGGCCACAAAACTTTTTCGGGGCATGTGCAGTTTGCCCATGAGTTCAAGAACGGGGCCGGGATATTTGAAGATGGCAGGCTATTGCCCTTGGCCAGAGCGCGATTTGATGGCAGTGAGGATCCCATATTTGGCGGTGGCCTCATCTTGGACCTCCCCAAACTGGGTTGGATTCAGGGAGGGTACGATCAATTCTATGGTGCTTCGGCAGGCACGGGCTTCAACTTGAACAGAAGGCTTTCCTTTGGCTATAATTTTGAAAAGAACATAAGCAACAGCATTGCCAACCTTGGGGTCACGCACGAGGTTTCCATAGCATATTCCTTTGTGCCCACACTTTATAAGAATGCCATGGTTTCCAATGAAGAGGACCAGGAGAAGATACAAAAAGAACCGATAGAGGGAACTTTTGTGGCCGACAGCAAGGAAGAAGGGGGGAAAGGGTCCCAAAAGAACAAATTGGCAGCTCAGACCACATTACGGCCTACCAACAAGGAAGACAGGGCTTTTTGGGAAGAACAAATAGAAAAACTAAGGGCCCAACAGGAAGACAACTACGCTGTGATCAACGAGTTGGTCTATCGAATGGATTCTTTGGAGAGAAACAGGGAACGCGATATGGAGAAGCGTTTTGAGATGGTGATGCGTATCGTGAAACGCCATACCGGGGACAGGGTACCCGAAATAGAGGCCAAGGCACAGCAACTGTATTTGGCAGATAGTCAAGATTTGGACTCCATATATGGTTCCCTGGAAAAAAATGGTCTGGCGGATAATTCCACTTCACCCAAAACAACAAGTGAGAAAAAGAAAGAAGGAACCTTCCACGGTGGGGCAGCCTTTAAGCCCATAGAAAAGTTCATCAACTTGGATGGAGTGGGGCAAGGGCATTATATCGTGGCCAATGTTTTCAAAAACGAAGTTTATCTGAAGGATTTCATGGAGAAACTGAAGGCCCAAGGTCTGGAGGCACAGTATTTCAAAAACCCGGACAACGGTCTCCATTATGTCTATTTGGCCAAGTATCAGGAAAATGAAGAAGCCTATGCGGCCTATCGTTCCAAAATGAAGGGAAAGTACACCGATGAGCTTTGGATCATGCATGTGGAAAACCCCCGATATTCGAATTGGGCGGATACCATTTTTCAGGACATCGAGTAACTTTCAGGAATTACTGTCTTCCATTTTCTTGGCAATGGCCTGGCTGCCGGGGTCATTACGTTCACTGAGCTCGGCAATGATTTTTGAATGGTCCTCCATACGGGTCTGTGAAAGTTTGTAGGTAGCTTGGATATCGGATATCAAGATTTGAAAGCCCACAACCCCCTTTACTTGCCGTAAGGTCTTTTGGGACATATTTTTCAGGGAAATGGGGTTCTTTGAGCCTTTCTCATACTTTTCCACCAATCGGTGCATGGACTGCATGGTTTCTTTTTCGTCCATCACCTTTAAAGTGCCATAAACATGAACTGCTATATAGTTCCAGGTAGGGACTTCCTCTTCTTTGTACCAAGATGAGGAAACATAGGCGTGTGGTCCATTGAAAATGCACAATACCTCTGATGCGTCGTCAAAACTTTTCCATTGCGGATTGGCCTTGGCTATGTGGCCCACCAACACATCCCTGCCATTCCCATCCGTTTCCAGCTCCATGGGAATGTGCGTGCCCCATGGTTTGTTGTCCACAATATTGATGAGGATACCGAAACTGTTATGGGCCAAGAAATCCTTGATTTCGTGAATATCGTTGTTTTGGTAGTGGGGCGGGGTGTACATGGAGATTTTTGTCAATAAGTTTTCGCTAAAATAGGAAATAAGTCCCCGATTTGAATCTTTAAGAAAAAGGGGTTGGATAAAAAAAAACGGAGGCATTTGCCTCCGTTTTGTATTGTGAAACAAGAAAAAATCAGTTTCCTGCTTCGGTAGCCTCAGCTTCCAAGACAAAGTCCTGGATGGTTTTGTTGGCGGCCACAATCTCCACATCCAAAGTGTCACTGTTCACAAATCCGTTCATGGACGAGAACACTTTGTAGGTACCTGCCTCAAGTCCCATGATGGCATAAGCACCGTCAACATTGGTGGCCCCTGATGTAACAGGTTCTTCATTAATGTCCAAGACCGAGATCTGTGCATTTTCCAGAGCAACTGCTGTTTCACCGTCCATTGTGCTCACCATACCGCTCAATGTTCCTGCGGTGGAAAGGTTACTGGCTTTGATCACCGGTTTGAAATTGAACCCTGTAATTCCATCAACACTGTTGATGTTTCCCTTGGCGACGAATGATCGGCTCACATCAAAGTCAAGCAGAAGATCACTGCTCAAACCACCGGCAACGGTCAATCCGGGATCTATGAAGATTTTTATACCGGTCTGTTCGCCACTGGGAACGGTCAGGTCAAATGATCTTTCATCAGTTAGGACTACATTTACTCCTTTTACATATACCCTGACCAGGTCGTAAGTGCCAACAGGGACTTCCACATCGGCCAATTCTTCTGTAATGCCATTGGTGAGGTCCAAGAGGTTGACCGATACTTCCTCTTCCATAAGTGTGACGAAGGAAGATCCACTTTCGTCATCGTCCATTTCATCGTCATCATCATCGCCTGCCAATCTAGCATCTATCTTGAAGATGGTGACGTTGGCCTCGGCCACAAGGTCAAATGGGAAAGGGGCATCTGTCAATTGTACTTTAAGCCTTCCGGTAGTGTCACCTTTGCCTCCATTGCCGTCATCATCTGAACAGCCAACGAAAGTTAAAAAGGCCAAACTCAATGCATAAAAAAAGATTTTTGTTCTCATAATATGGGGTTTATTAAACATATAGTAATTTATATACGGGAAAGTACGGGAAAATCGATGTCCACTTTTTTATTTTTCGATGAAATGCAAACTCTTCGGTACAGTCCATCCTTTAAAAAATACGGTTCGGTAAACCTTCTTTTTCAAGCTGAAACCCTTGGGGCAACTTTGTGGCAACAAAATCAAAAAACAACAGTCATGAAAAAACGGATTACTTTATTTGTGTTGATGGGCATCACGGTCATGAGTGCACAAGACCACTACACAAAGGGAATGGAGAAAGCATTTCAATTGTGGAAAGAAGGTCAGGTGGTAGAGGCCTCCAACCTTTTTGAACGTATAGCCACGGCCGAACCGGACAATTGGTTGCCCTACTATTATGCTTCACAGATCAACACGGTCATCTCTTTTGGTGAAAAGGATGAGGCAAAATTGACCAGACAATTGGAAAAAGCCAGGGAATTTTTGGATGTGGCCAAGGCCATTTCTCCGGACAACCCTGAACTTTTGGTGCAGGAGGCCCTGATCAATACTGCTTGGATTGCTTTTGATGGAGCCACTTATGGAATGACACATTCCCAAAAAAATGTACAGTTGTACCAAAAGGCATTGGAGCTGGCCCCGGACAATCCCCGTGTCGTTTTGTCGAAAGCCGAATGGGATATGGGCTCGGCACGTTATTTTGGAAAGGACACAGCTCCTTATTGCAAGGATGTGGAGAAGGCGTTGGAACTTTTTGCTACCTTTAAATCTGAGATGCCATTCTATCCCTCTTGGGGAAAAGAACGGGCCGAAGAGGTCTTGGCAAGTTGTAAATAAGTCTGTATGAAACTCTTCTTTAGGGAACTTCTGAGATCGTTTTTGGTGGGGTTGGCCATTTTTGTGGTCTTCCTCATCATTTATTTTTTGAATGGCTGGAATTTTACCCCTCAAGAGCTCTGGGTGGATTTTTGGGAAACCATGCTCTTTTCCGTGATCATTTACTTGTGCAATGCAGCCTCTTTCATCTTCCTGATGCGGAAGTATGACAAGCAACTGTTCGCCCGCAAGTATATTGCTTTTGGGGTGGGAGGGAATATATTGGCTTCCATTATCGGAATCTTTCTTTCCCGATTGGTGCTGAAAGCATTGGTGCACGGGGTTCCGTTGGGTACTTTCTTGTTGGATGAGCGCCCACAGGACTATTATGTTTCCTTTCTCATTGCCGTGGTCGTTTCCATTCTCTTCTATGCCGCCTATTACTACAAATTCTACAAAGAAAAGCAGGTCAAAGAGCAGAAGATCATAGCCGGTTCGGCTTCGGCACGATTTGACGCCCTAAAGAACCAGCTGGATCCCCATTTTTTGTTCAATAGCCTAAATGTGTTGACCAGCTTGATTGAAGAAGATCCCGATCAGGCACAAAAGTTCACCACATCACTTTCCAAGGTGTATCGATATGTTTTGGAGCAAAAAAACAAGGATTTGGTGACCGTGGACGAGGAGCTCAACTTTGCCAAGACTTATGTGAGGCTTCTGAAAATGCGTTTTGAGGACAGCATTGTCTTTGAGATACCTGAAAAATGTAGCCAGCCGGAGGCGAAGATTGTCCCTTTGTCCCTTCAGCTTCTTTTGGAAAATGCAGTGAAGCACAATGTGGTGACCGCTTCCAAACCCCTGCACATAAAAGTGTTTGAGGAAGGGGGCATGTTGGTGGTGAGCAACAACCTCCAAGAGAAACAGGTGGTCAAGAAGAGCAGTGGTGTCGGTTTGCAGAACATCAGACAGCGTTACGGAATTTTGACCGATAGGGAAGTGTCCATCAATAAAACGGCAACAGAATTCAGTGTGGCCCTGCCGATGTTGACACAAAAATATTCAGTACTGGAAACCCAGGAAAGCTACATTGAAGAGAAGCGATACATCAAAGCAAAGGAAAGGGTAAAGGCAATCAAGGAATTCTACGGAAATTTGACCGCGTATTGCATCGTGATCCCATTTTTGTGGTGGATCAATCTCAGGACAACAGATTTTCTTTGGGCCTTTTTCCCGACATTGGGGTGGGGCTTTGGGGTATTGGCCCATGGAATGGAAGCTTTTGGCTATAACCCGTTGTGGGGAAAACGCTGGCAGGAGCGAAAGATCAGGGAGCTTATGGAAAAGGATGATTTTTAAGTGCAAGGGTCAAACTCAAACTCAAGGATCAAATTCCAAACCTGAAACCCTAAACCCTACAACTCATCCCTCAAAAACAACAATCCGGACAGCTACTTTTCCGATGCTGGTTTCTTCTGACGAATTTTACCATGTAATCAAAAAGCAAATCAAAACATGGAAAATCTAAAACAACTCCGATATGATCGGGCAAAAAAGAGGGTGGAGAACCTGAAATCCTTTTACTACAGTTTGGTGGCCTATTGCATCGTCATACCATTTCTGGTTTTTATCAACTATAGGACCACCAGTTATCCTTGGGCCATTTTTCCCGCACTGGGCTGGGGAATCGGTTTGATAAGTCTCGGAATGACCGCCTATGGATACAATCCCATTTTTGGAAAGGACTGGGAGGAACGTAAAATTAGAGAGTTGATGAACACCGAAGATTTTTAACAATGAGTATATTTAACTGCCACATTCAGCAAAAAACCAACACCATGGAAAATTCAAGCAAAGAGAGCAAATATATCAGGGCTCGGGAAAGGGTGGACGAGCTCAAGAAATTTTATGGCAACCTGACGTCCTATATCTTGGTCATTTCAGTTTTGGCATTTATCAATTATTACACCAATGACTTTGCCTACATGTGGTTTCTGTGGGCCGCTTTTGGATGGGGTATCGGAATCATCTTCCATGCCATGCACACATTTGACCTGAATCCGTTTTTTGGGAAGAATTGGGAAAAGCGAAAGATCGAAGAATTTATGAGTGAAGACGAAAAACTGGATAAATGGAAATGATCATGGAAAATTTCAACAACGAAAAATATAAAAGGGCCAAAAAAAGAGTGGATGAACTGAAGGGCTTTTATGTCCATTTGAGCATCTACACCGTGATCAATGCCTTTATTTTGGTGAACATCTACCTGAGAACCGACAATTTTTGGCAATGGCCCCATTTTGTAACGCTATTCGGTTGGGGTCTGGGATTGGCCTTTCATGCCACCAAGGTCTTTGGTTTCAATCCATTGTTGGGGAAAGATTGGGAAGAGCGCCAGATCCAAAAGTATATGGAAGAGGACAAGGAAGAAATGGACAAATTTAAATAACGCCATGGCATTCAATGAAGTCAAGTTTGAGAAAGCCAATAAGCGCGTAAAGGAACTCAAGGATTTTTACAGGCACATAGTGGTTTTTGTGGTCATAAATGGATTTTTATATCTACTGAAGAGTGGAGTGCTAACGGAATTCTTGCCAAAAGGATTTCCAACAGAGCCCTATTATTATGACTGGATCAACGGAAACCTTGTTATTTGGGGATTGATATTGGCCGTGCATACTGCATACGTGTACCGTTTCAAATTTACCTTTTTTCAAAAATGGGAGGAACGCCAGATCCAAAAGTATTTGGACAAGGACAGGGAGGAAACGGATGAATTCAAATAAGCCATTATGAAGAGATCGGACCGATTGGAAAGTTCAAAAATAGTGGGTACGTCAAGGTACTTTGTTTTTTGGCAATCCATGGATACAAAGATGGGAAACGAAACAGATCAAGAAGTACCTACAGATGGAAGATAAAGCAATAATTGTACAATGAACGTAATCATTATCGAGGACGAAAAACCGGCAGCACGAAGACTGTCCCGATTGCTTTCCGACCTAGGCATCGAGGTAGCCACCATGTTGCATTCCGTGGACGAATCCATTGAATGGTTCCAAAATAACCCACAGCCGGATCTTATTTTTTTGGATATCCAATTATCGGATGGCCTGTCCTTTGAAATTTTTGACGTGGTGGATGTCAAGAGCGCCATCATTTTCACCACTGCCTACGATGAGTATGCGCTCCAGGCCTTTAAGTTGAACAGCATCGATTATTTGTTGAAACCCATTGATGACGAAGAGCTGGAAAGTGCCGTGAAAAAATACCGGAACTTCAAGCCCGAAAACCAAAAAATAACAGTCGATTTCAATGACATCAAAAAGCTTTTGGAGAACCCTTTGGAGCGGGAGTACAAAAAGCGATTTACGGTGAAGGTGGGGCAGCACCTCAAGATCATCAATGCCGATGATGTGGAATGTTTTTACAGTGAGAACAAAGGTACCTATGCCGCAACTTCCGATGGCAGAAACTATCTTTTGGAAACTACTTTGGAGCAGCTCGAGGAGGAGTTGTCCCCCAAGGTTTTTTTCAGGGTAAGCCGGAAGTTTTATGTGAACATCAACCAAATAGCGGACATCATTTCCTATACAAATTCACGTTTGCAGATCAAGTTGAAACGCTTCAACGAGCATGAAGTCATCGTGAGCAGGGAGCGGGTAAGGGACTTTAAGTTATGGTTGGAGTAATAAGTCACATATAATTGATTTTCAAATTATTGAAATAATAATAAAATCAACCATAAATTTTTCTTATAGTTGTTTTTTTAGGGTAAAAATCAGTTTTCCTTTACCCTGTTGTCATCAAAAGCGGATGGAAGTAATTGGGGGATCAGTTTGATAAAAATGGGCAAAAGTACAGCGCCTCCGGGAAGCATGAAAATAGCCAGCGAAGGGATGCTCTTGAAAATATCCAGCAACTGGCCCTGCACTTTTTTCTTCTCTTCGGGGCTCAGATCCTTGACTGTGGATTTGGATAGAAGAGAGACCAATTCCCTGCTTTGGGCCAACTCTTTTTTAAGTCGTTTACTGTTCCTTAAAATAAGTTTGCTCACATTTTTGGACATCCCTTCATAGAACTGTACCGCCAAATTTTTGTCGCTCAAATAAGCAATTTTGTCCTTGTTCCGATCAAAAAATTCTTTGACGAATTCCAGCTCGGACCTCACATCTTCCTCTGACTTCCCCAGATCTTTTCCAAGCCCGAAAATGTAGTCGGATTCCGTATAGTCCAGCGACTGGTCCTCCCAAATGGTCACGCAGGCCATGTCCATGAAATAATCTTTTTCGAAGCGGGTGAAATTATTGTCCAAAAGGTCGAGGTAAGAACCGTCGAATTTTGTTTCATCAAGGTTCACAAAAGTAAGTGAAGATGCCAAAAGCTGAATGAGCTTCGCATCGTTTTCATGAGCTTCTTTGGAGTTCAGGGTGTGGTAGGCAATGTTGATGGTCACATATTCCAAAAGTTGTGCATGCTCCATCACATTGGTCTTTCCTTGGAGATAAACCATGAATATGAGCACGTCCACGTAGAGCAATGAATTCGTCAGGCTATTGCCAAAGGCCCGGTTGAAGGCATTCCCACCCAAATAGATTCTGGAATCGATGAGTTTTTCCAGTTGCGACTCTGTTTTGCTTCCGCTCAATATTTTGTTCAGAAAAGAAATCCTGCCCAAATCCAATGATTGATAATACTCAAAGACGGTATTCACAAAATCGTTGAAGTCCGTTTTTCCCTTTTCAAAAGTATAGGTATGATAGAGCGCGGTGAGCAAATTGATCTTGGCAATCTCATCTTCGCTCAGGGTATGCTCCACTTCGATGAAATTCGGAATATCCAAATGAACCCCATAAACAAATCCGTTCTTTTTGAGATCCTTGTACAAAGCCCCGAAATCGGCATAACCTGCATTTTCGTGGTTTGCAAGATAACCGAACTTGTTGATCCATCCAGAAGCAGAAGGGTTCATTCAATCTGGGTTTAAGCTCCAAAGTAAAGCAAATTACAGGACATATCTGGAATGGGCGTGTTGGTCCACGTTAAAATAGGGTAAACTTCTCTTTAAAAAAAAGTAGGGAGACCATCCCTAGGTCTCGATAATTTCCTCTTCATCGGTCACCTCGTCCTTTAGGATCTCGATTCCTTTTTGGATGACCAAGTTGGTGGGTATAGTGATTCTTCTGCCGTCATCGGTTCGCATGAACAGGTAAAAACCACTGATGTCCTCCACTTTTCCGGTCCAGTCAAAATCCTTGTCCAGCACCCGAATCCTATCCCCTAACCGCAAAGGGTGGCTAAAAAACAAAATTACGCTGGCCGTAAGATTGGAGAGTATGGACCATTGGGCCACGAAACCAACACCCAAAATGGCCAGTACAGAGGACAGAAAAAGCGAAAAATCCTTTAAATTGACACC
Source organism: Allomuricauda sp. (assembly GCA_048270465.1). Classification (GTDB taxonomy): domain Bacteria; phylum Bacteroidota; class Bacteroidia; order Flavobacteriales; family Flavobacteriaceae; genus Flagellimonas. The sequence goes on along the minus strand of JBLWSV010000004.1, from coordinate 87,325 downwards.
CCAGATCAGGGATATCCCCACAAAGGCCAATATATAGAACAACAAATTGCTGAGGTAAAAAATAATTTTTCTGCTGTTGACATCGATGGAACTGGTCTTTCCAAACCTTCTGATGGCCCTTTTGGTCAACGAATTGAGGGCAAATACAACAACGAGGAGAATTACTGTGAGCAAAATCTCGGTTTTAAAAGACATGGGATCGATCATACGGGGTTCTTACTTTTTTTGGTTTAACTTATAGCCCTAAACTACAAATAACCCATATAACTATGGAGACAGATTTTGAAAAAAATACGTGGATGATCAACTATTCGCCCGATCGCTATGACAATCGGCAATTTTCCCTTGAAAACGACCTTTTGCTCTCCAAGGGCGACAAATCCATAAACTGGGTAAACACCTATGGTCTGGGTTATATGGATGAGTTTAGGAAAATGGTCGTGGAAAACAATTTGGACGATTTTCTCATAAGACTCTTGCTGAACCAGAAGATGGGCAATAAAGTAATCGAACTGGAGGACCAACTCTTTGTGGCCGCCAAGACCCTGAAAACGGAAGACTACAGTTTGGAATCCGAGCAAATGTTCTTTGTGGTCGGGAAGGATTTTGTCTGGTGCATCCAGGAGAAAAGGGGAGATCATTTTGATTGGATCCGCCAACGAATTTTTGACAACAAGGGAATCATCAGAAAAAAGAAGGCCGACTACCTCCTGTTCTTCATCTTGGAAACACTGATTGCCAACTATAAGGAAAAATATGAGGAGAGCATTGTAATGGAAAATGCCCTGGATGTGATCATGAAACAGGAACCCAAACCAGAGTTCATGTTTGAGGTGGAGCAGAACAAATCTATGATCCATGAGTTCAGAAAAGCGTCGCACGGGCTTCGCGACATCATCATAAAGCTGGAAAGGGTAGAGATGAGGGGATTCCACAACAAGTATTTCAGTGAACTTCGGGAACAGATCAATGGCTTGATCAGTGATTTGGATTCCGACATCCGTGAACTGGAAAGCCAGGTCAACTTATTTTTCAGTGTCCAGGGCCACAGGCTCAATGAGGTAATGAAAACTTTGACCATTTTTTCGGTCATATTTATCCCCCTTACCTTTTTGGTCGGGATTTATGGAATGAACTTTGAAAATATCCCGGAACTCAAATGGCGGTATGGATATTTTATATTGATGGGCCTGATGGTGCTGATAACCATAGTCTCCGTTTTGATATTTAAGAAAAAGAAGTGGTTTTAGGTGAGATCAGATAGGGGGGATGGATGGTTCTCAACCAATATTGATCCCCTTTAGCACCAAGGATTTCCATTCGGGATGGCGTTGCAGGTATTTGGCAACGAAGGGACAGAGAGGAATGAGCGTCCAGTCCTGTTCCTTGATGTGTTCCAAGGTCTGTTTGATAAGTTCGGAACCAATTCCTTGCCCTTCATACCCTTGTGGGACCTCGGTATGGGTAAGGTATATTTTTTCTTGGGCCTTGATGTATTCTATTTTGGCGATATCGCCATTTTCCAGTTCAAACTGAAACCGTTTGGCAGTTTCATTGTCCACAAGTTGGTAGCTCTTTTCCACGGTTTTTGGAGTTTGGTTATCGATAGCTCAATGCACCAGAGGGGCATTTGGAGATTTGGTCCTTTAATGCTTCGGTGGTGGCATTTTCAACTTTTATCCAGGGTTTTTCTTTGGGATTATAGACCTTGGGCAACATTTTCACGCAGATTCCGGCATGTTCGCAAAGTTCAGGTTTCCATATCACTGAAATTTCCCCGTTCGAATATTCTTTCATGATCTTACATTTTCATCAATGTGAAAATGAAAAAGCCGCCCTTTGGGACGGCTCCTTCCAATTGCTTTATTCAATGATCCCGGTACAGGCAATCCTGGCTCCGGCAGCACCACTCGGTTGGGAGGTGAAATCGTCCACACCTTGGTGTACGATCACCGCTTTGCCCAAAATATTCTTGGTTTCATCATCACACCCGATGCACCATTGATCTGTAGAAAACTCCACTATGGCATTGCCCTCGGCATCTGCTATAAAATTCCCGATGTCCCCCTTGTGGAAGCCTTCTTCGGCACCCCACTTTCCATGTGGTTGAAAGGTTGGGTTCCAGTGTCCTCCCGTGGATGTTCCGTCATCAGAAGAGCAATCTGCCTTTTCGTGCAGGTGTATGGCATGTTCGCCTTCTGAAAGTCCAGTAAAGGTGGCCTTCATTGATACTTTGCCATTTTCTTCGGTAAAAGTGACCTCTCCGCTTACATTGCTGTCACTTTTTGGCTCCATTTTGAAGGTTATGGTCTTTACTTCAACTTTTTCAACGACTTCTTCAACGATTTCCTCTGCCTCTGTGGCAGTTTCTTCCGCTTCCTTCTTTGCCTGTTTGCAACTAAACGAGGTAATCAATATGAGCCCTAAGGCTGTGGCTTGTAATTTTTTCATTGTATGAATTTTTAGGTTCCTGACTAAGTTACTTATTATTTAGGGAGCTGTCAACCATTTCGCACTTGTATTTTGTCATGATTTCTTTTTGCTGAACAATCCGCTCAAATCTGGGTTAAAGAACACTGCAATTTGCAAGCGGTCGTACACCGCATTGGAAAACTGGTTGCGCAAATAGCCCACCTGCATACTGCTGTTCTCTGTAATGTTCACACCAACAGCCCCGTAGAGGCGGTTCTGCCCGAAAAGCTCGTCCTGGAGATTGATGAACAGTTCATCATAAAAGTTCAGGAAAAAAGTATCGGTGAGCGGCAAGGTCATCTGAATGCGATAGCGGGCCCGGTGTTGTGTCTCCGTGACATCGCCAAAATCCAAAAATCGTTGCTCCAACCGATACCTATGCTCAAATAGAAATTCCCACACTTTATTCTTTAGAATAAACTGCTCAAATATCCTGTGCTCCTTGCTGTTGATCTCTCCCGGGGTTTCCCCAAAGGAATTATCGGTATCAATAAAAGCGTAACCAGCGGTAGCTATCGCATCAGGGTTGATATGGTAGTTGAGCCCTGCTCGCAACAACATTTGGTTAAAGTTGGTGGCGGTTTCATAATATCTGAACTGTGCTTCCGAATGGATGCTGAGGCGATCTGAAACCTTATTGGTGCCAAAATACATGTACCAGCCCCCCCATTTGTCTTCCCCTGGTTGTTGGGCATTTGAAACAACTGACACGAACAATAAGAAAAGGGGCAATGTTTTTTTTATCATAAATCTCCATCTTTAATAGGGGCACCTTGTTCATCTTTTTTTAGGTGCACATTCAAAAATTCCAATATTTTACTGTAAGCTTCTATTTGGTTTTCTTTTTTCACGAATCCATGTCCCTCATCCTCAAAGAGTACATATTCCACGGGGACACCATTTTTGCGGACCCCGGCCACAATCTCATCAGATTCGGCCTGAAGCACCCTGGGGTCTTGTGAGCCTTGCAGTACAATGAGAGGCTTGGTCACATTGTCCGTGTGGAAAAGGGGCGAAATCTGTTTCAAACGAACAGAATCGGCAGAGTAGGGGTCTCCCAACTCTTTGTAAAGGGCATCTTTAAAGGATTCCCACCAAGGCGGGATACTTTTAAGGGTCCTTATCCAGTTGGTTACTCCAAAAAGGTTGACCCCCACATCAAACTCCTCTGGGGCATAAGTGAGGGCGGCCATGGTCATATACCCGCCATACGATCCGCCGATAATACCGATTTTTTCCCCATCGATTCCGGGTTGTTGGGCCAACCAGTTTTTCCCCTCAATGCAATCCTTAAGATCCTTGTCACCGTGGTTAAGGTCGTCCATTTTGTAAAACGTTTTACCATAACCACTGCTTCCACGATTGTTCACGGCCAAAACGGCATACCCGTGGTTGACCAAATATTGGATAAAGGCACTGAAGTTTTGGCGCGATTGCCCACCGGGACCACCGTGTACCCAAACCAATGCAGGCACCGGGTTTTCTTCGGAAGCTTGGTGCGGCTTGTAGTAGATGGCCGGAATTTCCAATCCATCAAATGATTTGTAGCGGACCACTTCGGCCTTCACCAGATCTTGGCCCTGGATCTCGGGGTTGAGCACGTCGGTCAACTTTTTCTGTTCCTTTGTTTCCAAATTGTAAATATAGAGATTGGAAGGTGTGTGCGAACCTCCTGCATAAAAGCGCATCATCTTCTCATCATCTGAAAAATCCACGCTCGTAACCTCCATGTTTTCTATTTTGGGCAGCTCAATATTTTTCCCTGTTGCCACTTCCATCACTTCAATGGTGTTCTTGGCGTCTTCATTGATATAGGTCACCTGATAGGTTCCATTGTCGGTAAAATTGCTACCTACAATGTCCCAGTCCCGTTCCATGGCTTTTTCATAAGAGCCATTGGCTATTTGGTACTTCATCAAGTATGAAAATTCACTGCCATCGTCAGTGGTGTAATAGAAGGCACTGCCATCGGGGGAAAAATCCTGTCCATTGTTCCCACTTTGGTTTTTGTTGATCTTGATGAGTTCTTTGGTTTCCAGATTGTAGAGAAAAAGGTCACTGTCGTTGGTGTTTATGGATTTGCTGAGCGCCACATATTTTTCATCGGGGGAAATAACATTGATGTCATACCCCTCATCATTTTGATAGACCATTGTGGGCGTCATGCTCTCTAGGTCCATTTCATAAAGGTCCATGAACCGATTGTCCCTTTTATTGGATGCGTAGAAGAAGGAAGCATCATCGGTTGCCCAATTATAGAACAGTGATCTTGCCCCTTCGTCGGGAGTGAGGTCTTTGTGGCTTCCATCGGTTTCCCGTAGGTAGATATGATAGATCTCGTCCCCGTTATTGTCCATCCGGAACAACATGCGCTCATCTTTTGGAAAATAGGAAATGGAGAACACGGACGAACTGTCGGATTCGGTTAACGGTAACATTTCCCCGCCCGAAGCAGGAATGGTGTACATGTTATAAATTCCAGATCGGTTGCTGGAAATCAATAGTTTGCTGTTGTCTGGGGAAAAACTTCCCCCGCCAATGGCCTCGTTGTCCATCATCTGGGCAATGGTGTAGGTCTGCATGGTTTCCGCTACGGAAGGTTCCTTTTTTTCTTCCTTGCAGGCCCAGACCAGAGACACAAGGACTATTACCATAATTTTTTTCATCTTACTTGGATTGAATTAGTTGGGAAAAGGGAAAATAATCTGGAAATACCAGTACAAGGTCGAGTGGTTGTCACTTTAAGGTTGTTTATCTGTCTAAAGATACCAAAATCCCACACCTGATTTCTTAAAAGCATGTTAACGGAGCAATAGGTTCCGTAAATTGATTCAGGAAGTATTTTGAAGTTAGGTCATTCCATCATGGCAGTTTCCAGAAGTTCCTGAAGCTGTTTTTTGGAAAATACTTGTTTTCCTTTTATCACGAAATCGATTTTCTGAGTGTTGGCGATTTCTTTCAAAGGACTCCCTTCCAAAATGACCAAATCGGACACTTTGCCTTCGGAAATGGCGCCATAATCATCGGTCTGTTTCAGAAATTTTGCGCCATTTAAGGTGGATGTGCGAAGCGCATCCAATGGTGAAATTCCGTTTTCCACCATGGTTTCCAGTTCCTTGTGCAGGGAAATGCCGGGATAGACATACGAATTGAAGGCACCGCAGTCGGAGCCCGCCAAAAGTGGTACTCCCGAGGTGTTCAGGGATTTTGCCAATTGCCCAAAAAAGGTATCCAGTCGCTTTCTGTTTTCCCTTGCCTCTTCCGAAGCATTCAGAGCACTTCTGATCCGACCTTCATAGGTTTTGATGATCCCTTGCCCCATATATGTTAAATAAGGATCGGCAGAGTGGTCCACTTCATCCAGATAGCTCAAGGTTTTGCCAATGTGGAGTGTGGGCACCACGAAAACATCGTTCTCTTTTAATTTATTAAAAGTATTCTCTGCGGTACTGTCCGAATATGCATTCATCAGTGCGGGCATCGCATCCCAAAAGCCCATTTCCCCGCTTTTCAATTTTTCGGTGACCTCTTTTTCATTGTCGGCACACCCTTTCATAATGTAATACAGGTGCTCAATACCGTCCATCCCCGCCTCGATGGTTTCATCCAAAGTCACTGTAAAGGGCATGTGACCGGATACGACCATGCCTCTTTTTTCGGTCTCTTCAATGGCTTTCAGATAATTTTCGCCAGAAATCCTGCTATCATATAATTTCACAAAGTCCACTTCGAGTTTTTCCAAGGAATCCAGGGCATTTTCCAGATCTTCCCCAGATTCCACCTCCAATGAACCTGCCCAGGTAGCTTTTGGGCCATCAATTTTGGGTCCAGAGGTAAAAATGGTTGGGCCCACCAATTTTTCCTGGGCAATTTGTGACTTCCAATCCATAACGGAAGGGGTGAGGTCTCCCCCTGCATCCCTCACTGTGGTGATGCCATTGACAATGAAGAGTTTTAAGAAGTTCTGGTTGTTAGCTATCAGCGAATCGCCGCCCCTCAAATGGATATGGTTGTCCCAAAAACCGGGCAGCACATATTTCCCCGAGGCATCTATGATGGAATCGGGTTGAAAACCGCTATCACTTTTTGCCGTCAATACTGCTTTGATCCTTCCCTCGGCAATGTAGATGTCCTGCGTTTCAACTTTTCCGGTTTCCAAATGGATGACATTGGCATTGGTAATGGCCAGATCCACTTTTTGTTTTGTTGCTTTTTGGCAAGAGCCCCAAAAAATTGTCAGTACTGCAAAACCACATATTTTTAAATTGGGTTTCATTCTTCTCATTGGTTTCTGTATTTGATGTTTTTTGCAGAGAGTTCCACAATTTCCCTGATTCTTTTTTCGCGTGTTTCGTCCCTTTTGGCCTGGTTCAGCCAATAGAGATAACTTTTTCGCTGACTTGGGGTAAATGCTCGAAAGTTGTCGAAGGCGGTTTTGCAATTTTCAAAGGCCTTTTGCAAATCTTCGGGAACCACACCGTTTTCCACATGGTCAAGTTCGGTCCATGAACCGTTCTCTTTGGCCATTTTAATGGCTTCCAGTCCACTTTTGTGCATCAGCCCGTTGGCCCTAAGTTCTTTGATGTGTTCCTTGTTCACTTTGCTCCAGGTGCTCTTTGGTTTTCTGGGGCAGAAATACTGCTTCCGTTTTCCGTCCCCGAGACTCTTCACGGTGCTGTCTATCCAACCATAGCAAAGTGCGACCCTCACAGCTTCTTCCCAGCGCATACTGTCCTTATGGTGATCCACCTTATAAAAGATAAGATAAACCCCTGTATAGGTGGAATGGTTTTCATGCAGCCATTCGCGCCATTCAGCATCATTTTTAAAGTAGTATTCGAGGTGTTTTTCCAAATCAGACTTTTTGGGTCTCTATGTAAAAATTGTTGTCAAACTTCAGTTCGGTCCCGTTGATGGACTCGGTCTTCCATTCCGCATTCGGGAAAATCCATTTTTCACTTCCATTGACAAAGACACGGATGGGCATGTCAAAATCCTCCACCACATTCACATAACGGAAACGGAGGGAATTTCCTTCCAACTCATATTCAAGTTTGGGAATCATGGTGGTGCGTAGGTACTGGTCGAAAAATGCCGAAAGGTCTTTTCCGGATTTTTCACTGATGTAATCCTCGATCTGCTTGGTGGTCACCGTTTGATGGTAAAAATCCTTGTTGAGTCCCCTGAGGATCTGCCGCCATTTCTCATCGTCTTCCACCAATTGGCGAAGGGTATGAAGTATGTTCGCACCTTTGTAGTACATATCCCCGGAACCTTCTTGGTTGACTCCATAAGGTCCAATGATGGGGCGGTCGTTCTGTATATTCGCTCGGGTTCCAATGACATATTCGGCAGATGCCTTTTTCCCAAAATGGTAGTCCAGATATAGGTTTTCGGAGTAGGCGGTAAACCCTTCGTGTACCCACATGTCCGCAACATCCTTGTAGGTGATGTTGTTGGCAAACCATTCATGCCCTGCTTCATGTATGATGATGAAATCGAACAACAGCCCCCATCCCGAACCGGACAAATCCCGTCCCAGATAGCCGTTTTCATATTGATTGCCATAAGTAACGGAACTTTGGTGCTCCATCCCCAAATAAGGCACTTCCACCAGTTTGAAGCCATCCTCATAAAAAGGGTAGGGGCCGAACCAATGTTCAAAGGCCCTGAGCATCATCGGGGTCTGGGTAAATTGTTTTTTGGCCTTTTCCAAATTTTCGGGAAGCACGTAATAGTCCACGTCAAGTATGCCGTTTTCCCCTTCATATTTTTCACCAAAATGCACATAGTTTCCAATGTTCACGTTTACCCCGTAGTTGTTGATGGGGTTGGCCACAAACCAATGGTAGGTTTTGTGGTCGCCGTTCTCATCGACTCTTTCCAGTTTTCCGTTGGAGACATCCACGAGGTCCTTGGGAACGGTCACACTGATGCGCATACTGTCCACTTCATCGTACATGTGGTCTTTGTTGGGCCACCAAACACTGGCGCCCAGGCCTTGGCACGATGTGGCCACAAAGGGATTGCCATTTGCGTCCTGTTTCCATGAAAAACCGCCGTCCCACGGTGCTCTCACCGCTTCTTTGGGATGGCCTGAATATTCGATTTTCAGTTCGTTGAACTCACCGGGCACCTGCTTTTTTTTCAGTTTGATGAAATGTGCATTGCCTTCCGAAGTGAATTTGAGCTTTTTTCCATCTTGGGTGATGGAGGTGATCTGCATGGGCTCTTGCAGATCTATCTGAAGCACGTTGGCATCTTCCAAAACCTTGTACCGAACTACGTTATGGCCAGAAATGAACTTTTCGGCGGGATCGACTTTTACATTCAGGTGGTAATAATTCAAATCCCACCATTCACGTTCGGGGGTTATGCTTCCCCTCAAGGTATCCTGACGGGTAAAATTTTGGGCAGACGCCACACACATTCCCAAAAAAAATAGGGATACGGAAAAAATATGCTTCATGTTTATTATTGATGATTATCGACTGTATTGAAGTTTATTTGTTCTACTATCTAAATACTTTATTTGGAAAAACAACAGGGCTTTCATGTCCGTCCTTGCCCACGGCGGCTACTCCAAAGAAATAATTGTCAATAACAATTCCTTCCAAAGTGTGCTCTGTCACATCCCCCACAAATCTATGGTGGTCCCAAGTGGGAGAGGTGGTGTCCCTCCAGTAAATTTTATATCCAACGGCACCGTCCACTTTGCTCCATCTCAATTTGGCATTGGGTTCCACAATTCCCCCGATTTCCACTGTTTCCGGAGCAGGTGGCGCCCAGGCAATGGCTGCCAGGTTGATCGCGTTCACCGCGGTGAGTTTTTTGGCGTAGTCAAAATTGACATGCTCCAACACATCGCCATAGGCAATCCCGTCTTCCACACGAATATCCTGATGCTGTTGGGTATAGTTTTCATGGGCCTCCATAATACGGATGCCTGCAAACCCAGCATCATTGAAAGGTCGGTGATGTCCCCCACGTCCAAAACGATCTAGTCGGTAAATCATCATTGGGTTCATTTCGGGCATATAGGTCTTTGTGGTTTTGTACACATAGCGGGCCAACTGGCGGGAGATTCCATCCACTTCGCCGCCATAAAAACGCCTTGCCCTTCTTTCCTGTTCGGTTTCGGTGGGGGGCACGGGCTCGGAGAAAATCCGGAAATCCCTGTTGCTGACCACGCCATCGACGCCTGTGATGTTACCGATCATATCATTGTTCAGAATACCGACAATGTCCCAACCTTTTTCCTTGGCATGGGCGGCCAGTCCCTTACCTCCATAAAGACCTTGTTCCTCACCGGATAGCCCAACAAAGATGATGCTGCTTTCAAATTGGTATTTGGAAAGCACACGGGCCGCTTCAATGGTGCCAGCCATGCCACTCGCATTATCGTTGGCCCCGGGAGAATCCGAAGTGAAATCGGCCGGATCGCTTACACGGGAATCAATATCACCGCTCATAATGATATAACGGTTGGGATATTTTGTACCTCTTTTGACGGCCACCACATTCACCACCCAAACATCGTGCACGATGCGGGCATTGTCTCCTTTCTTCACCAAATCTTTTTGGTAGAACACCTCCAGACAATTGTTGCAGCCGGCTGAAATTTTGTCAAACTCTGATTTTATCCACCTTCGGGCCGCACCAATGCCACGGGTTTGGGACACGGTATCGCTCAGGGTGTGCCTAGTACCAAAATTGGCCAAAGTAGCAATATCTTTTCCTATTCGCTCTGCCGATACGTCATTTATGATATCGTACATGCGAAGGTCGGTCTGGGAGTGGAGCATGGGAAAGCTCAACAATGCAATCAATAATGCGTAAAATCTGTTCATGTGTTAAGGTTTAATTTCCGATGAGTTCTATAAATATACCATCAGGGTCTTGTATTAAAATGAATGTTCTGCCATCCGGAAGCTGCACAGGTGTGTCCCCGAGCATTTTGATGTTGTTTTCTTTGATGCGCTGCATCACGGCTTCGGTTGATTTTAGAAAAAGGGTGATGTATCTCATGCCGTTTTTTTGTTGGATAAACTGGTCCGAGGGGCGCTTTCTGTTTCCAAAGGTCATGAGCTTAAACTCGGTGGCATTTGGAGAATCCACCAATTTTAGAATTTTGACATCAAAGGGGGTGCCACCGGTCAATCCGGAAGATTTCCCGAAAGATTCATCAATCCCAAATCCGCCGACTTCTTTCATGCCGATAATTTCAGTGTAAAATTCCAATGAGGCATCCAGGTCCGAGACTATCGTACCGATGGAGATAAAAGGTTTGTCAAATTCGGTCTGTGCCTGGCAATTGCCAAAGGCGAGTCCCAAAAAAATGGCAACAAGGAGCGTATGTTTCATATCTGTTGGTTTGTCTGTCTCGAAAGATCTGATGAAAGTAGAAAAAAAGGGATCATTGTAAAAATGTAACTTTTACAATTTTACCGTTTTTCACCTCATAAATGGCCACAGCATGGAAATTTGATTCATTGATTGTCAAATATTCTTCTTGTATGACCTTGTTGCCGATCACAATCCTGTTTTTGACCTCACAATGAAGATCTGGGGTGTTCTCAAAAAGCGAACTGTACCGTTGGGACATCTTTTGTTTGCCTTCAGAAAATAGTTTTTGCGGAAAATCATACAGTTTGATGTCATCCGAATAGGTATCCATGAAAGCATCGATATCCCTTGCATTATAGGCATCCAACTGTTCTTGTACAATGGTTTCCGCATCGGCAGTGGGCTGATCTGGAAAAATGAAGGTCATTGATGCAATGAGCCCATTTTTTACTTCGTAGAGTGCCACTTGGTGGCCTTTTCGTCCATCTACCGTGGTAATCTCTTCATCTATCACCTTGTTGCCGATGACGATACGCTTGACCACTTCCACCTTCGATGTTTTGGTGTTCGCAAAAAAGCGGTCGTAATTTTCGGTCATCTTGGCTTTGCCAATATACATGGTCTCATCGGGAAACCGTTGCGCCAGAACATTGTCGGAATAGCAGGATACGAAACCCTCCAGGTCACGTTTATTGAAGTTATCCACTTGTCTTTGAACAATCATGGCCGGAGATTCCTCGGCCACAAAGGCCAATCGCGTACCGCTTGGGTTCAGGGCGATGCGGCTGATGTTGTTGATTTCCTCTAGTTGAAAACTCATGATGGGTTCCCAGTCCATTCCCGAGGGTATGTCCAAGGTGAAAAGTGTTTTCCCAGCACCCGTGATCAGGGTATTTTGGTCCAACCAACAAATGTCCTCTTCATTGCGGAGGACATTGGCAATTTTTGTTGAATGACCGGTCTCCGGATCTAGAGATTTTATTTCCCAAACTTCTTGTCCCTTGCTTATAAAACTGACCAAGTCGGTTCCGGGAATCCTGTGTAGCGACCGTCCAACATTTTTGTGCACGGTACGATCTGACTTTTCCTCCAAATCAATGACCACCAAATCCATGCGGTTTTCCACAAGCACTGTGGCAACAAGTATATGCTCATTGAACCAGACATGGTATCCTATCTTCAAATTGGAAATTGGGATGGATTCCCCAGTTTTAAGATCATATTCATAAAGTCTTTGAAGTCTGTCCAAATCCAAACGGATGGCAGATATGGCATTTTTCCCTGGGACTTTCAAAGGAGAATATTCACTTCCCGTGGGGGTATTGGTCAACCACGATGAGGTGCTACCTTGGTTAATATTGAACTTCAGTACATCGGTCTGGTCTGCCCTTGTGGAAGAAAACAGGACGGTATCATCGTCCCAAAAGGAAGGCTGGTTGTCATATCCCTCATTGTTGGAAATGTTCTTTGGGTTGGATAACAGTGGACTCCCATTCTTCAAGGTGATATCAAAAAGATATACCTCGGTATTTGCCTGGGCACTGGCCAATGAACTGGCCAAGATGCAGGCAAGAATGAAAAATCTGTGGATCATTGTTGTACAAATCGTTTTAAAAGTTCCCTTACCTTTTTGGTGTTCTCAACATGATACTTCGCTTGGGTCTTTTTCAGCCCCACTTTCACCGTAATGGCCGAATCTGGAAGCTCTTGGAACATAAATTCATCGGTCCAGTCATCGCCAATGGCAAAGACAAAGTCGTAGTTGTCCTCGCCCAGCATCCGCACAGAGGCTCTTCCCTTGTTCACATTGCTGCTCTTCACCTCCATCACTTTGTTGCCGTTGAGCACGCTAATATCGTCATTACCGATGAGACTTCTCAGCACCGTGTTCAATTCCGTGGCCCTTTTTTCGCCAAAATCGGGGTCGGTGTTCCGATAGTGCCAAGCAAGGGAATAATTTTTCTCCTCGATGAAGGACCCTGGGGTCCTGTCCACAAATGACTCCAGAACGGGCCGTATTTTACCCATCCAGTCGCCTTTTACCTGCTCCAGCATCCTGAAATCCTCCCCATTTTTGGAAATCCAGACCCCATGTTCCACGATCATGTTGTACTTTTTGGATTGGAACCATCTCCCAAAGGTCTGTTTGTCTCTTCCACTGATCAGGAACAACGTGGTATTTTCCTGTTCCTGCAATTGGTCCAGCAAATCGTAAAGTTCTTCGTCCGGGGAAGCTTTTTGGGGATCTTTGTGAAATCCGGCCAAGGTGCCGTCATAGTCCAAGAACAATAGTCTTTTTTTGGCCTTGGTATATTTTTTGACGATACTCGAAAGGATTTCCTTGGACATTTTTTGGGAAACAAAGGCACGGCCCAGATCTCGTTTCTCGTTCAAAGCGTTCATGAATTCATTGGCCCAGACCTCCACGTTGTAGCGTTCCAATCGTTTTTGGAGGAATGTGTTGCGGTCCATTTGCTCTTCCTTGGGCATATTGATGGCGTGTTTCAGAGCATCGGCCTGCTCTTCAAAATTGTTGGGGTTTATTTGTAGCGCTTCGTTCATTTCGTATGCCGAACCAGCCATTTCACTCAATATCAGTACCCCTGTCTTGTCCGTTCGGGTGGCTATGTATTCCTTGGCCACAAGGTTCATTCCGTCCCGAAGGGGGGTCAGCCACGCAATATCACTCGATGTATAGAGGTCGATGAGATTGTCAAAGGGCAATGATCGGTAGAAATACCAGATTGGGGTCCAATTGACCGTGGAGAGTTCACCATTTATCCTGCCGACCAGTTCATCTATCTCTTTTTTGAGCAATTGGTATTGGGGCACATTGGATCTTGAGGGTACCGCAAGAATGATCAAACGCACCTTTTCTTGATATTCGGGATATTTTTTCAAAAAATATTCAAAGGCATTGAGGCGTTTGGCTATTCCCTTGCTGTAGTCCAATCGGTCTATGGATAGGATGAGCTTGGTGTCCGGTGCGGACGCTTTATGGTTGTCCAAGCGCAGCTGAAGGTCGCTTCTTTCTTTGTTGCTTTTCTGCCCGTGGGCGTTGGCCGCTTCATGGAATTTTTTGTAGTCGATCCCCATGGGAAAAGAGTCCACCTTTATGGCTCGGTTGTCCATAAATATTTCATTGAAACTTACTTCCAATCCCAACAATCTTCGCACAGAGCTTAAAAAATGCCTTTCATAATCATAGGTGTGGAACCCGATAAGGTCAGAACCCAACAGCCCTTCCAAGATTTCTTCCCGCCAGGGCAAGGTCCTGAAAATTTCATAGGAAGGGAAGGGGATGTGCAAAAAGAACCCTATGGAAGTTTCCGGACGTTTTTCCCGTACCATTTGTGGCACGAGCATGAGTTGGTAATCGTGCACCCAAATGGTGTCGTCCTCATCGGACTTTTCGATGATGGCGTCCGCAAATTTTTGGTTTACCGACTTGTAGGTTTCCCAGAAGTCCAGTTCAAACTCGGAATATTCCAAAAAATAGTGGAAAAGGGGCCAAATCGTCCTGTTGCTAAATCCATAGTAAAAACCATCTATTTCCTTGGCGTTGAGCTTGACCTTGGCACAGCCATTTTCTGCAAGGGCTTCATCTATTTTGTCCTCAAGTTCCAGGGGAGTGTCTTCATCCATAAGTCCGGACCAACCTATCCAAAGGCTTTCGCCCCCACTGTGCACGGATTTCATGCCCGTGGCCAAACCTCCCACACTGGGTATGGCATTGATGTTTCCGTTGCTGATTTGCAATTGAACAGGGAGTCGATTTGAGATTATGATAGTTTTGCCCATAAAAGGAAGGTTTTAGAAGGGTTTTAATTTTTAGTTTCTTTAAATTTCGGGAAATTCGACCGCAAAAACAATTCAGGCTAAACCTTTTCAGAATATTTGACGTATGGATAACTTAAATTATGGAATTATTGGTAATTGCAGGAGTGCGGCCTTGATTTCCAAAACAGGATCATTGGATTGGTGCTGCCTTCCTGAGTTTGACTCTACCTCGGTCTTTGCAAAACTACTGGATGAGGAAATAGGGGGAAGTTTTGGGATAGAGGCTTTGGGCACTTACAGGATAGACCAAAAATACCATAGTGACACTGCCATTTTGGTTACGCATTTTACCGACGGTGAAAATGCATTTGAACTGCTGGACTTCATGCCCAGATACCTCAAACGGAATGGCAAATACCATGCACCACCTGAAATCATCAGGTATGTCAAGCATATTTCCGGGAAACCCAGGATCAAGGTCACCTACGACCCCAAACTGGAGTACGCCATGGGTGAGACAACGCATTACATTAAAGAAGATTTTGTGGCCAGCCTCACCCGACAACAAAAATACGACACGCTTTTCCTGTACACCTCCTTTGAAAAGGAGAGGGTCATGGACCAAAAAGAGCTGGTCTTGGAAGAAGATGCGTATTTCTTGATTTGCTACAATGAAAAAATATTGAAGCCCACCATCGGAAAAATGGCCTTGGAACTGGAACGCACCAAGGTATATTGGTTGGATTGGGTTCACAAGGCACCCACTTACAAGAAATTCAACAAAGAGATCACCCGAAGTGCCATCACTCTAAAAATGCTGACATACGACAAGACAGGGGCGGTCCTTGCGGCTGCAACCACATCATTGCCGGAGACCATTGGGGAGGTGCGCAACTGGGATTATCGTTTTTGTTGGATCAGGGATGCGTCCATGGTCATCAAAGTGGTCTCCGAACTGGGACACATGAATTCCGCGAAGCGATATCTGCAATTTATCATAGACTTGATGCCCGACAAAGATGAGAAGCTCCAGATCATGTACGGCATCAACAAAGAAAAGAAGCTTACGGAAAAGACCCTGGACCATTTGGCCGGTTACAAGGGTTCAAAGCCCGTTCGTATCGGGAATGCGGCCTATAAGCAGAAACAGAACGACATCTATGGCATTTTGATGGATGTGATCTATGAGCAATTGATGAAGTTCAGCAATGACATAGAAAACGGGGAAGAGCTTTGGAGTATCACAAAGGGTATTGTCTGGATTGTTGGCAAACACTGGAGAGAACCTGACAAGGGTATTTGGGAGTTCCGAGGTGAGGATAGGCATTTCACTTTTTCCAAAGTGCTGTGCTGGGTAGCATTGGACAGGGCCATAAAGGTGGCCAAAATGTTTAGCAAGACCCGAAAAATTGAAAAATGGACGGCTATGGAACAGGAAATCAAAGAGGATATACACCAAAATGCTTGGAACAGTGACATCAATGCTTTTGTACAGTCCTATGGCTCACGGCATTTGGATGCATCGGTACTTTTGATGGAATCATACGGTTTTATCCATGCCAGGGACCCAAGGTATGTGAGCACAGTCAAGGCTATTGAGGAGGAGCTGAGCAATGATGGACTATTGTATCGTTATAAAAATGAGGATGATTTTGGATTGCCCTCATCATCCTTCACTATTTGTACGTTTTGGTTTATCAACAGTTTGTTCAAAATTGGAGAGGAGGAGAAGGCATTGGAACATTTTGAACGCTTGCTCAGTTATAGCAACCATTTGGGACTGTTCAGTGAGGACATCGATTTCAAGACCAAGCGGTTGTTGGGCAACTTTCCCCAGGCCTATTCCCATTTGGCATTGATAGAATGCGCCATAAATTTTTCCAAAAAAGAAGGGGAGCAGCGGATCTTGGAATCCTTGGGATGAAAAAGAGGACATCCAAAAAGTATTGAAACTTTGGCTTTCTCAGGTTGAGCCCTTCGGCTACGTTCAGGATAAACTAAAGTCGAAACCTTATTGATTTTCGAGATGTTTTGGTTCTCGACTGCGCTCGAACTGACAGACAATTAACTTTTTGGACAATCCATAGAAAAAAACGCCCCTAAAAGGGGCGTCCATCAAAATTTGCTTTGTTATGGCAACTTTCAATTAGTCAAAGGTGTACCCATTATCCGCGGCCACCTTATCCGCAATTTGGGTGCGGAGTGCCACCACATTGGGTTGGTTCACATATTTGGTAAAACGTTTCAACCCCATCAACATCATACGCTGTTCATCTCCTTCGGCAAATGAAACAATGGCTTCTTTTCCTTTTTGGTTGATGATGTCCACAGCCCTGTACAAATAGAGTTTGGACATGGCTATCTGGGCAGCTTGTGCCTCTTCACCAAAACGTTTGGCGTTCTTCTCGGTACGAAGGATAGCCGATTCTGCCAAATAGACCTGAATGAGTATATCAGCTGCCGACATCAATAGCATTTGGTGTTCTTCCAGATCGGGGCCGAATTTTTGGACGGCACTTCCAGCTACCATCAAGAATACTTTTTTCAAGCGGGCCAGCATGTCCTTCTCCTCGGAAAACAATTCGGAAAAGTCGGGCGTATCAAACGATGGAATGCCCATCAGTTCCTCGCCAACGGCTGTGGCCGGACCCAAAAGGTCCACGTGGCCTTTCATGGCTTTTTTGACCAGCATGCCCACGGCCAGCATTCTATTGATTTCGTTGGTTCCTTCATAAATTCTTGAAATACGGGCATCTCTCCAAGCGGATTCCATGGGGGTATCAGCACTGAAGCCCATTCCGCCGAAGATTTGGATGCCCTCATCGGTGGTGTGCTGCACATGCTCGGAAACAGCTACTTTCAAAATGGAGCATTCAATGGCGTATTCTTCAACACCCTTAAGCTCTGCTTCTTGGTGTGAGTTACCTTCCGACTCTCGAATGGCAATTCTGTCTTCTATGTTCTTCGCCGCACGATAGCAGGCGGCTTCGTCCACATAAGCATTGGTGGCCATGTCGGCGATTTTTGCTTTTATGGCACCAAAATTCATGATAGGGGTCTTGAACTGGATACGTTCATTGGCATATTTGGTAGCCTCATTCAGGACACGCCTTTGTGCCTCCAAACAGGCCGCTGCCAATTTGATCCTACCTACGTTGAGAGCGTTCATGGCAATTTTGAAACCATTTCCCCTTTCGGACAGCATATTTTCTACAGGCACTTTGGTCTCATTGAAGAACACTTGGCGGGTAGAGGAGGAGTGTATGCCCAACTTTTTTTCTTCATCACCCAAGGTGATACCGTTTTCTGGGTCATTTTCCACAATGAATCCTGTAATGTACTTGTCGTCTTCGATTCGGGCAAAGACGATGAACAAATTACAGAAACCGGCATTGGAGATCCACATTTTTTGTCCAGTGATCTTGTAATGTTTGCCATCTTCGGAAAGCACTGCCTTGGTCTTCCCGGAATTGGCATCGGAACCAGCACCGGGTTCAGTCAAACAATAGGCGCCAAACCATTCACCCGAGGCTAATTTGGGAACATATTTTTGTTTTTGTTCCTCGGTGCCGTACAGGGTGATGGGCAAGGTGCCGATTCCCGTATGGGCTCCGAATGCGGTACTGAACGAACCTGTTGCCCCGGAAATATAATCACAGACCAGCATGGTGGATACAAATCCCATTCCCATGCCACCATAGGCTTCGGGAACGGCCACGCTGAGCAGACCCAGTTCACCTGCTTTGCGCATACATTCCTCGGTGTAGGCGTAATCTTTTTTCTCAAAGCGCTCCCAATGTGCCCAAAGTTCGCGATCTACAAATTCCTTGGTGCTTTCGCGCATCATTTTCTGCTCTTCGTTGAGGTCCTCAAGGGTGAAAATGTCCTCGCATTTGGTCTCCTTGACCAAAAATTGACCACCTCTCAGTATGTCTTTGTTTGTTGTTTCTGTGCTCATGTTTTTATTGTTTTGGAGAAAAGAAAATAGAATAGAGACAATAGATTTCTAATTAAGGTTGTTTTGAAAACCCATGGTCATTCTTTGCCACTCTTCTATTTTATTTTCCAGATGTTTCAAAGTTTTACCATCAATATAATTTCTATGGTTCGCTACCAAAAGCTGGGTGCCCAATTCAAATGAAGAACCAAGCGAATAATCAATGAAAATCTTGAATGACTTGTCTGTTCTAGCTGAACCTTCGGCAATATTGCTAGGGATAGAAATCGAACATCTGCTCAACTGGGAGCATAGGTCATATCTTTCATGCTTTGGAAATTTTATCAGAACATTTGAAATATTATTGGCGATTTCAAGGCCGAGTTGCCGTATTTTCAAGTTCTTATAGTTATGCCTTTTTGCCATTTTGACAAGTCTTTTTTCTTTATTCTCTAATCTATTTTCTGAAGTTTAGTTCAAAAACTCAAATATCCCCGCCGCACCTTGTCCGGTACCCACACACATGGTCACCATGCCGTACTTACCTTTCATATTGCGCTTTCGCATTTCATCAAAAAGTTGGACGGATAGTTTGGCCCCAGTGCACCCCAGTGGATGCCCCAAAGCGATGGCACCTCCGTTCACATTCACAATTTCTGGATTGAGTTCCAATTCGCGGATAACGGCCAATGACTGCGAGGCAAAGGCTTCGTTCAATTCGATAAGCTCAATGTCACTTTGCTTCATTCCAGCCTGTTTTAATGCTTTTGGAATGGCTTTCACCGGACCAATTCCCATGATCCTTGGCTCTACACCTGCTGCGGCATAATTGACCAATCGCGCAATGGGTTCCAGATTAAGTTCCTTGACCATTTCTTCGCTCATTACCAACACGAACGCCGCTCCATCACTCATTTGGGAAGAATTTCCAGCAGTCACACTGCCATCTGCGGCAAAAACGGGTTTTAATTTGTTCAGTGTAGGTATGTTTGTATCTTTCCGTGGTCCTTCATCTTTATTTACGGTATAGGTCTTGGTCTCCTTTTTCCCTGCTTCGTTCAAAAAAGTGTGTTCGACCTCAATAGGTACAATTTGGTCCTGGAAACGGTTTTCTTCTTGCGCTTTCAAGGCCTTCATGTGGGAGTTATAGGCAAAAACGTCCTGGTCTTCGCGGGAAACCTTGAACTGTTTGGCGACGGCCTCTGCGGTAAGGCCCATTCCCCAGTAATAATCTTCGTGCCCTTCTTTTGCGGTGGCATAGTCTGGGGTTGGTTTATAACCTCCCATGGGGATATAGCTCATGCTTTCGGCACCCCCGGCTATGATGCAATCGGCCATACCTGATTGGATTTTTGCCGTGGCAATCCCAATGGTTTCCAGTCCTGATGCGCAGTAACGGTTGACGGTCACTCCGGGTACGTCATCGATGTCCAGTCCCATCAACGAAATGAGCCTTGCCATGTTCAGGCCCTGCTCGGCTTCGGGCATGGCGTTTCCGACAATAACGTCATCAATACGTTTTTTATCGAGTTGTGGAAGTTCTTTCATCATGTGTTCGATGGTTTCGGCGGCCAGTTCATCCGGCCTCTTGAACCTGAACAGTCCTTTTGGGGCCTTGCCCACTGCTGTTCTGTATGCTTTTACTATGTATGCTGTTTTCATATTGGCCCCCTCTAACTCCCCCAGAGGGGGAGGACTTTTCCCTATGAGGGGTCAATAGGGCTTTTTGTTTACAGTATGTATTTTCAGTTTTCACTTTCCCTCTCCATTGGAGAGGGTTAAGGGAGGGGCTTCTAATTCCTAAGCGGTTTCCCGGTTTTCAACATGTGCTGGATACGTTCCAGAGTCTTCCTTTCGGTACAAAGTGATAGAAAGGCTTCTCTTTCCAGGTCCAAAAGGTATTGCTCTGAGACCAAAGTGGCTTCAGAAAGGTCACCACCGGCCATTACGTAGGCCAACTTATCGGCGATTTTTTTATCGTGCTCCGAAATGTAATGTCCAGCTTCCATGGAATCCGTTCCTACCAAGAACATACCCAGCGCCTGTTTCCCCAGCACCTTCACATCCTTGCGTTTGATGGGTTTGGTGTATCCAGCTTCGGCCATGAGCTTGGCATAGGCTTTCGCAGTTGCAATTTGACGATCTTTATTGACCACCACTACGTCTTTTCCCTTTTGTAGGATACCCAGGTCGAAGGCTTCATAGGCTGATGTTGATACCTTGGCCATTCCGATGGTAAGGAAGTATTCCTGGAGCACATTCAACTCCACATCGTTCTTTTTGAAGGTATCGGATGCCCGAAGGGCCATTTCCTTGGAACCGCCCCCACCGGGAATGACCCCTACTCCAAATTCTACCAATCCAATGTAGGTTTCGGCGGCGGCCACTACTTTATCGGCATGCATGGAAAGCTCGCATCCGCCTCCAAGGCACATTCCGTGTGGTGCCGAAATCGTGGGGATGGAGGAATATCGCATCCGCATCATGGTATCCTGAAAATACTTGATGGCCATGTTCAGTTCGTCATATTCTTGCTCCACGGCCATCATGAAAATCATCCCGATGTTGGCACCCACTGAGAAATTGGCAGCTTGGTTGCCCACCACCAATCCTTGAAAATCTTTTTCAGCTAGGTCTATCGCTTTGTTCAGGCCTGCCAGCACATCGCCACCAATGGTGTTCATCTTGGATTGGAATTCACAGTTTAGGATACCATCTCCCAAATCTTCGATGACCACCCCACTGTTTTTGAACACTTCATTGGATTTTCTGATGTTGTCCAATATGATGAACGCATCCTGACCAGGAACTTTTTCCATGGCCTTTGTGGGAATGTCATAAAAATAGGTTGCGCCATCCTTCACGGCATAGAAAGATGCTATCCCTGCTTTTTTCATCTCGGCGACCCAAGGAGCCGCTTCCAGACCTTCAGCTTTGATGAGTTCCAAGCCTTTGTCGAGTCCAACGGCATCCCATATTTGGAAAGGACCGTGTTCCCACCCAAAGCCTGCTTTCATGGCATCGTCTATTTTATAAAGCTCATCGGTGATTTCAGGAATGCGGTGGGTGACATAGGCGAAGAGTGCCCCGAAACTTTTCCTGAAGAATTCACCTGCTTTGTCCTTGCCATCCACTAATATTGGGAACCTGTCGATTACCTTGTCGATGGTCTTGGTGAGCTCCAATGTGGCAAATTTAGCACTCTTTTTGGACCGATAGTCCATGGTGTCGAGATCCAGGGTGAGGATTTCACTCTTTCCATCATCTCCGGTCACTTTTTTGTAAAAACCTTGCCCAGACTTGCTTCCCAACCACTTATTGTCCACCATGGTTTTGATGAAATCGGGCAATTGGAAGACCTCGTGCCGTTCATCGTCCTTGCAATTTTCACTAATGCCATTGGCCACGTGCACAAGGGTATCCAGACCTACCACATCAACAGTACGGAACGTTGCCGATTTTGGCCGCCCGATCACCGGCCCGGTGAGTTTGTCCACTTCTTCCACGGTCATTCCAAGATCTTTTACAGCATGAAAAAGGCTCTGGATGCTGAAAATACCGATTCGGTTACCTATAAACGCAGGGGTGTCTTTCGCAATGACGGAGGTTTTGCCCAAAAATTGCTCGCCATAACCGTTCAAGAATTCCAAAATTTCTGGGGAAGTTTCAGGTCCAGGGATGATTTCGAAAAGTTTCAGATACCGCGGGGGATTGAAGAAATGTGTCCCGCAGAAATGTTCTTTAAAATCCTCGCTTCTTCCTTCGCTCATAAACTTGATGGGAATGCCAGAGGTGTTCGAAGTGATGAGTGTTCCTGGGGTTCGGTATTTTTCGAGGTTCCCCAACACTTGTTTCTTGATATCAAGCCGTTCCACCACCACTTCAATGATCCAATCGGCTTCGGATACTTTGGAAATGTCGTCTTCCAGATTTCCCGTAGTGATCCGATCCGCAAACTTTTGATGGTAGATGGGGGAGGGTTTCGATTTTAGCGCTGCGGCCAACGAATCGTTCACCAAACGGTTTCTCACTACCTTGTCTTTAAGTGTAAGTCCTATGGCCTTTTCCTTTTCGTTGGGTTCGCGCGGAACAATGTCCAGCAGCAGTACCTCCACCCCAATATTGGCAAAATGACAGGCAATGCCACTTCCCATGATACCGGAACCTATTACGGCAACTTTGTTTATATGCCTTTTCATGTGCGTGTTTGTAGATTAATTAGTAGTCGTTTTTATATATACCTTCTTGTCTGATATGAGTTTGTTGATGGTTTCCACGGTCCTGAAAAACCCAGCAAGATCTTGCTCGGATACGTGTTCCTTGGTCGCTTCATTGAAACGAAGGACCACATCTTTGGATTCTTTTCGTTTTTCCAGCCCCAAAGGGGTCAGGTGGATAAGTACCCCCCTTCCATCTTTGGGGTTCGGCTTTCGTTGTATATAACCTCTTTCTTCCAGATTTTTAAGGATTCGGGACAAACTTGTGGACTCCATGCCCATTTTGGGTCCCAATGCGGTGCTGGGAGTCCCGCCTTTTGGGTCTATGCTCAAGAGTGTGAACCCTATGGCCATGGTGAGACCGTAGTTTTTGGCTTCTTCATTGTACATTTTGGTAACCGCCTGCCATGTGGCCCTCAAGGCATAATCAATGGTCAAATCTTTCATAGAAGAGGTTTGGTGTTCTCAAATATACTAAAATTTATTATGCATGCATAATAAATATATAACAACTTGACCTGTGCTGTTTTTGAAAGTGGAAAAATGAGGTATGTGGACTATTGAATCGCAGGAAGGATAAAGTCCAAGCGATGCTGGACCATGGCTTTTTTGAGAAGTCTTAAAACCCCATAGTGGGGATTTGGATATCTTTATTGAAGCATGGAAAAGTGAAGGGTTACATGAAAATAATGGTGATAAGTTGAATGAGCAGCATGATGAAGAACTTGACTATTGTGATCATTGTTTGATTGATTTTTTAGGTTAAAAAACTTTTATTGACCGATTGTGGTTTCGAATATAAAATCATAAGATTCATGCAGCCAAACTTTTAGAGTGGAATTTATACAATTGCATACAAGATTGTAGTCTTTTGAATGAGGTACTGCTTGAATTTTTTAAACCTGTCTTGCTTTAAATTACAAAATGAAATGTATATCCGAATTTCACATATTAAAATGAAATATTTGTAGGGATGTTTATGGCCAGTTTTTGAAAACCAAGGGACGTTTCGTTCCAAAAAGGCCAATTTTTGGTCATTTCATTTGTCCGCAAAAAAAGGAACCACCTCTTTATTGAGACGGTCCCTTATTTTTCCTCAATGCTATTAAGTTTATTGTTTGCCCTTCTTTGTGAAGATTTCCACCACGCCGTCCTTGGCTTTTTTGCCATATTTGTCCAAGGCCTTTTCACCCTTCAGCACAGTTATGCTTTCAATATTGGCAGGGGAGAGCTCCTTTACATCTTTGGGGGAAGCTTTTTTCCCATCGATATAGTATAATGGTTCGTTGCCACCATCGTTATCGATAAAAAAGAAGCTGGAGTCCCCGCCGATCACTTCAATATCCTCATCATCATCAGAATCCTTGATTAACATCACATTTGCACTTTCCCTTATATCTACCTCTTCTTCAGAGTCAATAATTTTCATCACTTGTAACATATCTTTTTCGCTCCCCAACTTTTTAATTTTTACATTTTTGTCGGTTCCATTACGTTTAACAATAAAAACGCTTTCTTCTCCACCCTCGTTATCAAGCTTGATATCCATGGAGTGCAGCTCGTCCTCATCAATTTCTTTACCATTAATGATAATTTTCTTTTTTCCATCAACCTTTTTTACGGTGATTTCTTTTTCATCCGAAGTGCTCCATATCGCCTCGTCATCCATTTTATGGATGCGGACTTTATGGTGCCTAACGTTGCCGAAAGAAACCAGATTGGCCTCATCGTTATAGAATATCATCAGATCATTGATGGGACCATCGGAATTGGAGCTGTAATTGCCGCTGAATTTTTCCCCTTTGGAGTTTTTGCCACTTAGGCTCAAGGTGATTTCAATGATTTCCTTGTTGTCGTTTCTTACTGTGGTGTAACTGAAATCGATACCATCCTTGGACAGGTCTTTCTTTATCCTGTCCAGCTCATCATTTGAGGTGTCCTTGTTAATGGTAAGCTCCACGGACTTATCGTCCATGATGCTTTCAATGGTTTCCGTGCCGTTGTAGCGATATACCTCCTCCATACTGAAACTGACCAGAAAAAGACCCAACAAGGGTAGCACGAACAAAGTTTTCAACACACTGGTTTTTTTGGATTGATTTTGGTTTAACATGACTATTCGTTTTTTGATTAATGAATTATAGAATGAATTTGTGAATCTGAAATTTTGGTTTTCCGCGACTTGCTTGAGCATCAGGTATTGGTAGGATTTTTTGTTTTTCTCTCCGGCAATGGCATATTGATCGGCCAAAAATTCCAAGTTCTGTTTGATGGCAGGCTTGTAGAGCCACAAGACGGGATTGAACCAGAACACTACTTTCAAGATTTCCAACAATAGAATATCCACAGAATGGTATTGTCTGGCATGTACTTTTTCGTGGGCCAGTATGGTGTCGAGTTCGTTCGCTGCAAAAAGGTTCGGGTTGTAATAAATGTAATGGAAGAATGAAAAGGGAGAAATCCGTTTTTCTGTCTCCACATGCAGATAGGGGTGCTCTTTCCATGTTTTTGCGGTTTCCTTCAATTTTTTGAGCGCGGCCAATCTAAGAAAGAACTTGACCATCAATATGCCGCAAACACTCAAATAAAGCAACCAGAACAAATTTTCCGGACCAAACGATGTCCCCACATGGTCGATTCCGGCGCCTGTTGTGTTTGTTTCAGTATGGATTAGGACAGGTTTGGTGGCCACAACCACCTTTTCAATCTTGATCAAGGGAAAAAGTAGGGAAAGGACAAGCCCCGAAAGCAGAAACCATCTGTTTTCCATAAATAAAGTGTCCCTCTTGAGAAATAGGTGGTACACGGCCAAGAACCCTCCCAATATCAGTGCAGATTGCATGAAATAAGATAAAAAAGCTTCCATTATTTCTTCTTTTCAATGAGGTTGATAATTTCCTTGAGTTCTTCCACCGATATCTTCTCCTCAGCAGCAAAATGGGAGACCAAACTTTTAAAGGAATCATCATAGTAGTCCACAATAGCTGCATTCACATACTTTTTTCGGTATTGCTCCTTGCTTACGATGGGAAAGTAGCGATGGGTGTTCCCAAAGGCCTCATGATCCACATATCCTTTTTCCTGAAGGTTTCGCACTATGGTGGATAGGGTGTTGTAATGAGGTTTTTCACCTTCGATTTCCTCAAGAATCTCCTTTACGAAAGCCTTTTTCAGCTTCCACAGGATTTTCATCACTTCCTCTTCCTTGTTGGTCAGTT
Organism: Allomuricauda sp.; assembly: GCA_048270465.1. Lineage (GTDB taxonomy): Bacteria > Bacteroidota > Bacteroidia > Flavobacteriales > Flavobacteriaceae > Flagellimonas. The sequence continues at coordinate 61,355 of JBLWSV010000004.1, read as the reverse complement.
TTTGCATATTGTTCAACTTGATGGTTCAAACTTAATACTAACAAATTAGTTAAACAACTACTTTTATAGTTTATTAACTATTTTTTTAGTTTTTTATTTTTCCAATAGCACTTTTGGTTGATCGGATCTTCCTTTATTTTTACGCAAAATGGTATGCATTGGAAAACCTACTCTTAGTTGTAATGGGGCTTACACTTCTTATCGCCGGGGGAAGTTGGTTGTTGAAATCGGCCGTGGCCCTTTCGCTAAGGTTGGCCATACCTAAAATTGTCATTGGGATGACAGTGGTCTCATTCGCTACCTCAGCTCCAGAGCTTATTGTGAGCGTGAAGGCGGCATTGGACGGTTTTCCTGATCTGGCCTTGGCCAACGTGGTGGGATCTAACATTGCAAACCTTGGCCTTGTACTGGCGGTGACCATCATATTGGGAAGCATAGATGTGCGCAAGAGTTTCAATTCCACCGATTGGCCGGTCATGATGGTAGCTTCGCTATTGTTTTGTGGTTTTGTTTATTTTGATGGGGTTTTGCAGCAATATGAGGGAATCATTTTGGTTTCCTTTCTATTTCTCTTCTTGGTCTATCTCCTCAGGTTCCAACAAACTGCTGTTGTGGATGAGTTGCCAGAGGACGATGTTCCCTTACCACTTTACAAAACCGTACTTTTCTTGGGAATTGGCGGCACGGCACTTTGGGGCGGTTCTGAGCTTTTGATCGATGGCGCTGTGGGATTAGCCTCTGCCTTTGGTGTTAGCGATCGCATTGTTGGAATTACGGTGGTCTCGGTAGGGACCAGTGTTCCCGAATTGGCCGCTTCCGTCATTGCCGTGTTGAAAAAGGAGAAAGCCATTTCCTTGGGTAACTTGATAGGATCCAACATCTTCAATCTATTGGGAGTGCTCGGAATCACTGCCATGGTCACCCCGATTGTGGTGGTGGATCAGGGATTGCTCCACAATGATATTTTCTGGATGCTCGGGATTTCTTTCTTGATATTGCCCTTGGTGTTCTTCCCAAAGGGGCTTAGATTGGGATGGCGCGACGGATTGGTCCTTTTGGCGTTTTACACAGCGTTTGTTTATATGACCATAAATTAAAAACCGCCCCAAAATTAGGACGGTTTTCATATATAATCAACAACTAATTTATACGGTATCGGTCACGCTTCAACAGATTTCACCGTTTTGATTATCCTGGCAGCAACCTTGTATGGATCGGCATTGGATGCTGGCCTTCTATCTTCCAACCATCCCTTCCATCCTTTCTCAACGGTCAAGATCGGAATCCTGATAGAGGCGCCCCTATCGGAAACACCATAGCTAAAATCCTTGATGGATGCGGTTTCGTGCTTTCCGGTCAATCGCTCATCGTTGAACTCACCATAAACTTCAATGTGTTCAGCGGTAACGGGCCTAAAAGCCTCGCAAACTTTTTCATATACCTCCTTGGAACCACAAGTTCTCAATAGAGTGTTGGAGAAGTTCGCGTGCATTCCCGAACCGTTCCAATCCCCTTTGATGGGTTTTGGGTGGTATTCAATGTAGTAGCCATATTCCTCGGTCAATCGGTCCAATAAATAGCGGGCAATCCAGACTTGGTCTCCTGCCTTTTTGCCTCCTTTGGCAAAAATTTGGAATTCCCACTGTCCACAGGCAACTTCTTGGTTGATCCCTTCAAAATTGATACCGGCTTCAAGGCAAAGATCGGCATGGCGCTCCACCAATTCCCTGCCATGGGTGTTCCTTCCGCCTACCGAGCAATAGTACAATCCCTGTGGACCTGGATATCCACCCATTGGAAACCCGAGAGGCAACTGGGTGTGGGTGTCCATGATAAAATATTCCTGCTCAAAACCAAACCAAAAATCATCATTTTCATCGTCAATGGTGGACCTAGAGTTGGTAGGGTGCGGTGTCCCATCAGGACTCAGTACCTCGGCCATGACCAAGTAACCATTTTTTCTTGCGGGATCGGGAAAAATGGAAACAGGCTTCAACAAACAGTCGGAAGAGCCACCTTCGGCTTGGTTTGTTGAACTTCCATCAAATGACCAAATGGGGCAATCTTCCAGTTTACCACTAAAATTCTCCTCGATTTTGGTCTTACTTCTCATGTTGGCAGTCGGAAAGTAACCGTCCAACCAGATATACTCTAATTTAGATTTGCTCATAATTATGGTAGTTAATCGTTCTCAAATAATGGCAACAAAAATAGTTTTTTCATTCAATAATCAATGTTTTGTGGGGGTAAAATCACAAATTAATCGTTATAATTTACAATACCCCTTTTTTTGGCAGGGTGAGATGAAAAAAAAGTATTTTTTAGTGATAATATTATTAAATTGTTAATCGTAAATTTGCCCTTCAAATACAAATGAGATGTCTAAAGTAAGATTTCAAGCCTTGGCCGAAAGCCGTAACAGGGAACAAACGAACATCAATGAGACCGGAAAGCGTTCCGAGCTGTTTGGTAAGAATGTTTTCAATGAGGACAAAATGCTCCAATTCCTGACAAGGGAAGCTTTTGAAAATGTAAAATCTGCCATTTTTCAGGGTAATAAGATAGATCGTAAAATTGCCGACCAGGTGGCCGAAGGGATGAAGGCATGGGCCCTGAGCATGGGTGCTACGCACTACACCCATTGGTTCCAACCCTTGACCGGAGCCACTGCCGAAAAGCACGATGCTTTTTTTGACATACTTCCTGATGGTAGGGCCATGGAAAAGTTCGGAGGGGCCCAATTGGTACAGCAAGAACCCGATGCGTCCAGTTTTCCCAGTGGTGGCATAAGGAACACTTTCGAGGCACGGGGATATACCGCTTGGGACCCTACTTCCCCAGCTTTCATATATAAAACTACCCTCTGCATCCCCACCATTTTTGTGGCCTACACTGGCGAAGCATTGGATAACAAGGCACCGCTGTTACGTGCACTTCATGCGGTTGACCAAGCCGCCACAGGTGTTGCCCAGTATTTTGACAAAAATGTGAGAAAGGTATATGCAACCCTGGGCTGGGAACAGGAATATTTTTTGGTAGATAAATCACTGGCAAAATCCCGCGTGGACCTTTCTTTGACTGGAAGGACCTTGGTGGGTAATTTTTCCGCAAAAGGCCAACAGTTGGATGATCATTACTTTGGCGTCATACCTTCTAGAGTGCTGAGCTTCATGAGCGATTTGGAAAAGGAGTGTACCAAACTGGGCATCCCGGTCAAAACGCGGCACAATGAAGTCGCACCCAATCAGTTTGAGTTGGCACCCGTCTTTGAAGAAGCCAATCTTTCCGTGGACCACAACCTCTTGTTGATGGACGTGATGGAAGAAATAGCCGACAAACACCATTTTTCAGTATTGTTCCATGAAAAGCCCTTTGCGGGGATCAATGGTTCGGGCAAGCACAATAACTGGTCACTCGCCACCGACACAGGTGTGAACCTGCTCAGTCCAGGGAGTACACCCATGAAGAACCTTCAGTTTTTGACCTTTTTTGTGAATACCATAAAAGCGGTCGATACCTATGAGGAACTTTTGCGGTCCTCCATTGCTTCAGCCAGCAACGACCATAGGTTGGGGGCCAACGAAGCTCCTCCGTCCATTCTCTCCATTTTCATTGGAAAGCAATTGAGCAGTGTTTTGGACGAACTGGAGGGGGTTTCCAAAGGAAAACTGTCCCCCGAGGAGAAAACGGAACTCAAATTGAATGTGGTGGGCAAGATCCCGGAAATTCTGCTGGACAATACGGACAGAAACAGGACATCACCCTTTGCGTTTACCGGAAACAAATTTGAGATGAGGGGCGTGGGCTCAAAGACGAATTGCGCCAAACCCATGACCGTTCTCAACACCATTGTGGCCAAGCAACTCACCGATTTTAAAAAGGAGGTGGATGTACTGATCGACAAAAAAGGTCTGAAAAAAGATGAGGCCGTTTTCAATGTGCTTAGGGAATATATCAAAACATCAAAGCGAATCCGTTTTGAGGGGGATGGCTACGGAATGGAATGGCAGGAAGAGGCCAGAAGACGCAAGCTCAGCAATAATAAGAACACACCCGAAGCATTACAGGTGATCACATCCAAGGAAAGTCTGGAACTTTTCAAGGAAATGGGCGTGATGAGCGAAGTGGAACTCAAGGCCCACCAAGAAGTGGAGTTGGGAGCCTACATTTTTCATATCCAAATCGAAGGAAGGGTATTGGGGGAAATGGTCTATAGCCATATTATTCCGGCCGCTATCCGATATCAGAACATTTTGTTGGAGAATGTGGGCGGTTTGAAAGAAGTGTACGGTGCAGCGCACAAAAAAGTGGCTGAAAGCCAGTTGAATATTTTGGAACAAATTGGTGAACACATTGCACAGATTAAAAAACTGACCGATGAGATGACCGATGCCAGAAAGCGTGCCAACGGAATGGCCATGAGCAATAAAAAGGCCCAAGCTTATTGCAACAATGTGAAGCCTTACTTTGAGAAGATCAGGGAACAGTCCGATAAATTGGAAAAATTGATTGCGGACGATCTTTGGCCCTTCACCAAGTATAGGGAGTTGCTGTTTGCCAAATAGAAATAGCTTCAAAACATGAAAACCTATGGAGAGCTGTCGATTAATTGACGGCTTTCCGTTATTTTTGCCCAAACCGATAATATGTCCTCCGACACCAGTAAAAGATATGCCCAAAGAGGGGTTTCCGCCTCCAAGGAAGATGTGCACAGTGCCATCAAGAACATAGATAAAGGACTTTTTCCCAAGGCTTTTTGCAAAATCGTCCCAGATTATTTAACTGGTAGTGAAGACCATTGCCTTGTGATGCATGCCGATGGTGCCGGGACCAAATCCTCCTTGGCCTATATGTACTGGAAGGAGACGGGCGATCTGTCCGTTTGGAAAGGAATCGCCCAAGATGCCCTGATCATGAACGTGGACGACCTGATTTGTGTGGGGGCTACCGACAATATCATGCTGTCCTCGACCATCGGAAGAAACAAAAATTTAATCCCTGGTGAAGTCATTTCGGCCATCATCAATGGGACTGAGGAATTGATCTCCGATCTGAAAAAGCATGGGATCACCATCCATTCCACAGGTGGGGAAACAGCCGATGTGGGCGATTTGGTGCGGACCATCATTGTGGATTCCACCGTTACCGCCCGTATGAAGAGGAGTGAAGTGATCGATAATGCCAATATTGCTGTGGGAGATGTCATCGTGGGATTGGCTTCCTACGGAAAAGCGACCTACGAGACCGAATACAATGGCGGAATGGGCAGCAACGGGCTTACCTCTGCCAGACATGACGTATTTGGAAAATATTTGGCCCAAAAATATCCCGAAAGCTATGATGCTTCCGTTCCTGAAGAGTTGGTATATTCCGGTCAGACCCAATTGACGGACGCCGTTCCGGGCTCACCCTTGGATGCGGGAAAATTGGTGCTGTCTCCCACAAGGACCTATGCGCCCATCATCAAAAAAATACTGGAAAAATATTCATCAAAGGAAATCCATGGGATGGTGCACTGCAGTGGGGGAGCGCAGACCAAGATCCTCCATTTTGTGGAGAATCTCCACATCATCAAGGACAATATGTTCCCCGTACCACCGCTGTTCAAGCTCATCCAAGAGCAATCCGGTACCGATTGGAAGGAAATGTACCAAGTTTTCAATTGTGGACACCGAATGGAACTTTATGTAAATGAGCAGATTGCCAACGATATTATCAAAATTTCCAAAAGTTTTGATGTGGATGCCCAAATCATAGGTAGGGTGGAATCCTCAGAAACCAAAAAATTGACCATCCAGAGCGATTACGGCAAGTTTCAGTATTAGCATACGATTCGTCTTAGTTTAGCGTTCTTTAGTATAAACCTCAAGCTATGGAAAGAAAGCAATTTCTGAGAAGTTTGGGCGCAGGTGCTGCATTTGCCCTTACTTTTCCCTGTCTGCAAGGATGTTCCAAGGACGAAATTGATGGAAATCTTGAAGAAGTGCCCACGGGCGTTGATTTTACGGTGGACCTTACTTCCCAAGAAGCCCAAGCACTAGCGACAAACGGAGGATTTATTTTGAAGAGTCTGGTCGTTGTGGCCAGAAATCTGCAGGGAGAATATGTGGCGGCCAGCCAGGTGTGTAGCCATGAATCTTATGATCAGGTAAGGTTTGTGAACCAGGATGGAGGTATTTTTTATTGCGATGTGCACGGCTCCCGTTTTTCACAGGACGGAACCCCATTGAACCAAGTGGACAGTAAGCCTGCCCGTGCCCTTAAAGTGTTCAATACCGAACTTGATGGATCCATTCTGCGAGTGTTTGAGTAATTGGTAGCCCCCAATCTTATGAAACGATTCTTGACCTTATTGTTTTTTGTGTGCCTCGGTGCCCTTCATGCACAGGATTGGCAAGAAAGCTTCGATGATGCCTTGAAAAAGGCCAATTCAGAGAACAAACCCATTGTTTTGGTGTTTTCGGGCTCCGACTGGTGTGCTCCCTGCATCCGTTTGAAAAAAAGCATATTGGACTCAGAGGAATTCAGGGCTTACGCTTCGGAAAACTATGTGCTGTACAATGCCGATTTTCCCAGAAAGAAGCAGAATCAACTTCCCGAAGATAAATCGGATGTGAACAAAACGCTGGCCGAAAAATACAATCCAAAAGGATATTTCCCCCTTGTCGTAGTATTGGACAAGAAGGAAACGGTTTTGGGAAAAACAGGGTTCACCCCCCGACAAACACCGGAAAAATACATATCTGTTTTGAACAAGTTTATAAAATGAAAGCGGTCGTAGTCCTTTTGTGCAGCTTATCTTTTCTGCTGTCCCATGGGCAGTTCAGGCAAGAAAATGTGACTGTGAAAAAGACCCTGAAACTAATGGGGACACGGTTCGAGATCACTGTGGTGGCACCCAATGAGGACATAGGCTATATCAACATAGACGAAGCGGTGTCCGAAATCCAGCGCATTGAAAAGATCATTTCCTCCTGGGATGAAAATTCCGAAACTTCGCTCATCAACAAAAATGCAGGTATCGCTCCTGTAAAAGTGAGTCCCGAACTTTTTGGGTTGATCGAACGGGCCATAAAGATTTCCGAGATCACGGATGGGGCCTTCGACATTACTTATGCTTCCATGGACAATATCTGGAAATTTGATGGAAGCATGGATTCGATTCCTACCGAGGAGCAGATCAAAAAAGAATTGGCGAAGGTAGGTTATGAAAAAATTGTACTGGACCCAGATACCAAAACCGTCTTTTTGCCCGAACCGGGTATGAAAATCGCATTCGGAGCCATTGGAAAAGGGTATGCAGCGGACAGGGCGAAGGAACTCTTGGTGTCAAAGGACGTGAAAGGAGGTATCATCAACGCATCCGGAGACCTGACCACTTGGGGGACCAAGGTGACCGGAGAGAAATGGTTGGTAGGCATTGCCAATCCCTTGAGCAAGGACAAGGTCTTCAGTTGGTTGCCAGTTATTGAATCTTCGGTGGCCACATCCGGCAATTATGAAAAGTTCATCACGTACAAGGGTAAAAAATATTCACACATCATCGACCCCAGAACAGGTTACCCCACCACGGGGATCAATAGTGTGTCCATTTTTGCAAAGCAAGCAGAGCTATGCGATGCCCTGGCCACCGCTGTTTTCATTATGGGCAAGGATGTGGGGCTGCACATGATCAACCAAATTGATGGGGTGGAAGCCGTGGTGGTGGACTCAGACAATAAAATCCACAAGAGTTCAGGTATCATGTTCGATACAAATCCGTAAATTTAGTATATGGGAAGAACATTTTTTTTCTTTTTGCTTTTGATTTTTTCCAGTTCATGCGTTGCGGTACGTGAATATGACAAAGTCTATCTGAACGATGCCGAAATGCAATTGGGAGCACGAAGCAGTGAACGCTTTGAGACCAATTTCCACATCTATAGGGAAGCATCTGCAGGGGCCAATGGAGGCAAAACAGGGGGCGGTTGTGGCTGTAACTAAAATAATACCGCAAACAGTATGATAATTCCCATCAACCTAACGACCATGGACCAAAAGGGAATGCTTTGTTCAATCATGCTCTTACTTGCCGTTTCCATGGCATGGTCCCAGCAGACCGATATGTCCTACCAAAAACGGGTTTTGGAAGCCAGCGAGGTCGATCTGTTGTTCAGCTATTATAAGCAGGATGGGCAAAATGCCGCGGTGACCGGGGGAGAGGGTACCGAAGAGTTGACCGATGCCACTTCCAGTATTGTGCTTCGCATGCCCATGAACGCGGATGATATCTTAACGGTGGATGTGGGTCTGTCGGCCTACACTTCTGCTTCTTCCAGCAATGTGAACCCATTGGATGGCGGACCCAGTGTCTCCCCATTCGATGCCTCCTCCGGAGAATCCAGGAAAGATCTGTTGGCCTATATCAACCCTAGCTACCAGCATAGTTCCGATGACCGGAATTCCATCTGGAGCGCCAATGCCTATTTTTCATCGGAATACGATTATTTTTCCATTGGTTTTGGAGGGAGCTATACCCGCTTGTTCAATGAAAAGAACACCGAGCTGACCCTGAGTGGCCGGGTATTTTTGGACAAATGGAACCCGCAATACCCAATCGAGTTACGGGAAGGTTTTTTTGATGACCATGTGACGGGAAATGGGATCTACAACCCCATTTTTTCAGAATTTGAAAAGGAAAACAGAAACTCCTATTCGCTTTCGTTGAGTTTTTCACAGATTATGGGAAAAAAATTGCAAGGCGCCCTGTTCATGGACCTCGTTTCCCAGAACGGATTGTTGAGCACGCCCTTCCAGCGGGTCTATTTTGCGGATTTTGAAGATTTTTTTATCGATGATTTCCAGTTGGCGGACAACGTGGAACAATTGCCCGATAGCAGGTTCAAAATACCCTTCGGAGGGCGATTGAACTATTATCTGAATGATTTGGTAGTGCTGCGTTCCTATTATCGCTTCTATTGGGACGATTGGGGGATTACCTCACACACAGCCAGTTTGGAGGTGCCCTTTAAAGTGACGGACAAATTCACCCTGTATCCCACGTACCGCTATTACACCCAGACCGCGGCCGATTATTTTTATCCCAAAGAAAGGGCCCTTTCTACCGACACCTACTATACTTCGGACTATGATCTATCCGATTATGATGCCCATCAATATGGAATGGGGGTACAGTACAAGGATATTTTCACTACGGCCAAAGTGTTCAGTTTTGGCCTGAAGACCATCGACCTTCGGTTTAGCCAATACGACAGGAGTGATGGCCTCAACGCTTTTATCGTTACCCTCGGGACTACTTTTGTGGGGAACTGACCTCATTTTGTTGGAAAAGAATCCAACTAAAAAATCGTAAATTCGCATCCCTAAGGAAGATTGATCTATGCTTGACAAACTCAATATAGTAAAGCAGCGTTTTGATGAGGTTTCCGACCTGATCATCCAGCCCGATGTCATTTCGGACCAGCAGCGGTACATCAAATTGAACAAGGAATATAAGGACCTGAAAGTGCTCGCGGAAAAACGCGATGAGTATATAACCCTGACCAATAACATCAACGAGGCCGAGGAGATCATTTCCGATGGCAGTGATCCCGAAATGGTGGAAATGGCCAAGATGCAGCTCGAAGAGGCCAAAAGCGCCCTGCCCAAGCTGGAAGAGGAGATCAAGTTTTTATTGATTCCGAAGGATCCCGAAGATGCCAAGGATGTGGTGATGGAGATCAGGGCCGGGACCGGGGGCGATGAGGCCAGTATCTTTGCCGGGGACTTGTTCCGTATGTACACCAAATACTGTGAATCCAAAGGCTGGAAGACCAACGTCATCGACCTGAACGAAGGGACCAGTGGCGGCTATAAGGAAATCCATTTTGAAGTGACAGGAGAGGATGTGTACGGTACCTTGAAATTTGAGGCCGGGGTGCACAGGGTACAGCGTGTGCCCCAGACCGAGACCCAAGGTAGGGTGCATACGAGTGCGGCAACCGTGATGGTGATTCCCGAAGCGGAGGAATTTGATGTGCAGATAGACCCAAAAGAGGTCCGCATCGATTATTTCTGTTCGTCAGGACCTGGAGGACAATCGGTGAACACTACCTATTCCGCGGTACGTTTGACCCACCTTCCCACAGGTATCGTGGCCCAGTGCCAGGACGAAAAATCCCAACACAAGAACAAGGACAAAGCCTTTAAGGTACTCCGTTCGAGGTTATATGATATGGAACTGGCCAAAAGACAGGCCGAGGATGCCGCCAAACGAAACTCACAAGTGAGCAGTGGGGACCGTTCGGCGAAGATCCGGACGTACAATTATCCACAAGGAAGGGTCACCGATCACAGGATCGGACTTACGCTTTATGACCTGCAGAACATCATGAACGGGGATATCCAAAAAATAATAGATGAGCTGATGTTGGTGGAAAACACCGAAAAATTAAAAGAGGCTTCAGAGATTTTTTAAACTTTTTATTGACTGGTCTTGTATGTCAGTTCGAGCACAGTCGAGAACCTTTTGAAATGAAGACAGAACATCTAATTTCCCAGATCCGTCAGAAAAAATCGTTTCTCTGCGTAGGCCTGGACACAGATTTGGACAAGATTCCAGCCCATTTACTGGACGACGAAGACCCCATTTTTGCTTTCAACAAGGCCATCATCGATGCCACACATCCCTACTGCGTGGCCTACAAGCCAAACATTGCCTTCTACGAGGCCTATGGGTTGAAGGGATGGAAATCCTTGGAACGAACCATGGAATACTTGAACGGCAACCATCCGGAAATATTCACCATAGCCGATGCAAAACGGGGTGATATCGGGAATACTTCCACGCGCTACGCAAAGGCCTTTTTCGATACGATGGATTTTGATTCCATCACCATTGCGCCCTACATGGGCAGGGATTCCGTGGAGCCTTTTTTGGAGTTTGAGGACAGACACACCATTTTGTTGGCTTTGACTTCCAACCAAGGAGCGTTTGATTTCCAGACCCAAAAAGTAGGGGATAGGGAACTGTACAAAGAAGTTTTGGCCACTTCAAAAACCTATAAGGGTTCGGAAAGGTTGATGTATGTGGTCGGGGCGACCAAGGCATCTTTCTTGAAAGAAATTAGGGAAATAGTACCTGAAAGCTTTTTATTGGTTCCCGGAGTTGGAGCCCAAGGAGGAAGTTTGCAGGAAGTCTGTAAATACGGCATCACCAAGGATATAGGACTCTTGGTCAATTCTTCGCGCGGCATTTTGTATGCCTCGAATGGGCAGGATTTTGCGCAAGTCGCTGCGGAAAAAGCAAAGGAAATCCAAAGGGAAATGGAGTTGGAGTTGGCAAAATTGCCTTAGAACTCAACCCAGACTTTCCAAGGTTTTTTTGATGCTCTGCGCCTTTCTTTTGAAAAATTCGCCAAGATGCATGTCGGCCTGTGACACGTTGGCCGCCTTTTCAACAAAGTTGTTGTACATTACTTCCAGAACATAGATTGCCTGGTTTCCGCTGGTGATTGGGGTAACTGCCCCTACTTTGCAATATTGATTGTCCATTGTTCCCAAGATTTGTTATGCTAAAGATACGTCCAAAACGGACTTGTGGATGATGCCTTCAGATGATATATGTCTAGAAATCAGGTATTTTATCTAAAATTTAACGAAACCGACCTCCATGAGTACATTTTCTCACATTTCTTTGGATTTAAATTAACGTACCTTTAATATAAGTATGGATGGCTACAAAAACCGATAGCGTATGAAAAGAATGGTATTTTTAGCATTTATGGTCTTCACGGTGTCAAATGCCCAGGAAAGGGATGCCTGCAACTGCTGTTCAGAAGAGCAGCGGGCATTTGACTTTTGGATAGGGGAATGGGAGGTAGTGAATTCCACTGATGGCAAGCCTGCGGGCACGAGTATCATCAGTAAGGGGGAAGGCGGCTGTGTGATCAGGGAAAATTGGGCCAGTGCCAATGCAGGGTACACGGGCACAAGCCTGAACTTTTACAATAAGGATACCCAGCAATGGGAGCAATTATGGGTGGACAATTCCGGTGCTCATTTAAAATTGAAAGGAGATAGGAGGAATGATCAAATGATATTGGTATCCGATGAATTTACCAAAGATGATGGGAAGAACTATCGTAACCGGATTACTTGGACCCAAAACAGCGATGGTACCGTTCGGCAGTTATGGGAAGTGCTGCAAGGGGAAAAAGTGGTGTCCATTGCCTTTGATGGCCTTTACAAAAAGCAATGAACAAAAAAAACCGGTGTGGCCCACCGGTTTTTTAAACTAACTAACTCAAAAAAATGCTAACTCAGATAACTAACTCGTTGCAAAATTCCTGTTTAACCTTCAGCAAGAGGTTAATTTGACTTTAGGAATATGTTATACTTGTTCTCTTTATTGAATTTATAACGGGCTTATTTTTCACTTATTGCGTTATTGTGAAAAAATTGTGATTAATCTTGAAGGGAAAACACTCTTTTTAACAAATCTGTTGTTCTGGACGATACTTTTGTCCTGATTTCCTTTTCCTCCAAAGCGATCATGGTATATACGCCCTCCAAGGCCTCATTGGTAGTATAGTCGGTCAGGTCAGGGTTTACGTCATTGGTGAGCGGCAGGTTGTTGTACTTCGTGATGATATTGCTCCAGATTTTGTCGGCCCCTACTTTTTGGAACGAATTTTTGATGATTGGATTGAATTTCCCATACAATTGGGTTTTCGTTGACCGCTCCAAGTATTGTGTAGCAGCGTTATCGGCCCCTAACAATATCTGTTTGGCATCGTTGAAAGTGATTCCCTTCACGGCATCCACAAAAATAGGGGTGGCCTCACCAACGGCATCCTCGGCCGCACGGTTGATGATTTTGAGCCCCTCATCGGCCAAGCTTCCCAAACCTACATCCCTAAGGGTCTTGTCCACTTTTTGAAGCTCTTCGGGGAGTAGGATCTTTACCAGTTCGTTCCTGAAAAAACCATTTTCGTTGGCCAGTTTGTTCACCTGTTTCTCAATGCCCATGTTGAGGGCCTCGCGTAGCCCCTGGGCTATTTCGGCATTTCCGATTCCTGTGGTTCCCTGGGGTAGTTGGTTGACCACCTGTTGGAGTTCCGTACATCCCACCAATTGGAAGACCAATAGGCATAGCAGTGTTCGTTTCATGATATTCTTTTTATAGTTGGGATGAAAATACTACGAAAAACCAAAAACAAACACGACCCAAGGAGTTTTTTCTTTGGGTCAAATGCTGGACACAGTTATAGTTTGGTCAATGTAACCCTAGAAGTTTAGGTTTACAGCTTGCGTTGAGAGGAATACTCAGTAGCGTGGCACTTTGAATATTCCTTCGGAAATGATGACCGAATCCACCAATTCCACAGTTCCGCCACTGACATCGTACCATTTTAAAGTGCCAGCGAACGATCCGCTTATATGGGAGTTTGTGATTTCCGTGAATTTCACGGTCGCCAAATCATAAAGTTGTGTGGCTGTGGTGTTCAACACGGCGATATAAATGTTCCCTTGGTCATCAAAGTAGCTCATGTTAAAAACTGAATCCGGTGTTCTGTCGCCCTGGCCTTGGATGTTGGTGTAGGATGTTCCTGCCACAATGTTCTCCGAATCCCCGATGAAAATCGCGAACCTATTGGTCAGTCCCGTTTCAAAAATAGTGTCTATCCCCCCAATGTTCACTGCATGCACGCCAGATTGCTCGTCATGGTCGATGATTCCCGTGAGATTGATTTGGGTATCCGGTTTGAAAACATAATCAACCTGGTTTCCATCAACTTTGAAACGGAAATAGTAATCACTGTCAGTTTCGTCAGTCCCGTTGTCACTTTTTGAACAACTGAAAAGGAACAAACTTGCAATCAGAAAGATGGAAAGATACTTGTATGGATTTTTCATTGGATAATATTTGCCCAGAACCCATTATAGGGTTGGATGTTTTAGCGGGTATTCAGTTTGCAGTTTTCTTTGTACTCTTTATCCACCAGTTGTTTGAATTTTGTGAGCTCGTTCGATTTCCGGTACTTGGCTTCCAATTCGTCCATCAGTTCCTCCCTGGAGGTGTCAATGGCGCCAAGCCCACCTTTAAGGGCATCTTGCATGGTCTCGCATTGTAGTTCGGCAAATTTCTTGGCATCACTTTCCATGGAACTTCCACAGGAAAACATAAGGAATGCAAGCGATACGGTTATCAAAAGGAATGGTCTAGATTTCATAAGGTTGTGTTTTAGTTGGGTTATTTGTTTTTGTCCATAAAGTATCCGATGGCCCCGCCTACCAAGGCAAAGACAACGATGCTCACCAGCACATTGAAGACAATGTCCCAGCCATTGCCCACATATTTGTCGTATTCATCCACTATGGTCGTGAAATTTTTTAGGTAGCTGAACATCCCAGTGTTCCCATAAAGGCTTCCATAGTTTTGGACCATGTCCGACTGGAAGTAATAACTCAACGGAATGCCCAACAAGGCCCCGAGCAGCCCGAAGGTCACCATTCTGCCTTTCTTTTGGTTGAAAGCGAGATAGGACCCCAAATAGACGATGATCCCTAAAGGGATAAAAATCAGGGTCAACACGATCAGGGCCACCCTGACCCCGACCGGGGGCAATTTGAATTTCTGTGCGATGGTGCTGCAAACGCCCAAAAGTGATTTTTCGGAGCGTGTGAAAAAGTGGATGACGGTTTCCTTGTCCATGTTGTGAGGTTTGGTTCTTTATATTCCAAAACTAGGGGAACCGCCACACCCACAAAACCCATAATGATCCTGTGGCCGTGTATTTTTATTTTGTGCAGGGGAGCGTTTATTTTTTGCTAAAATGTGTACTTTCATCATTCCTTGACTATACCTAAATGGATGCTTTTGTAAAACGCATATTGTGCTTGCTCGCCTTTGTTGCCTTTGTTCTGCCCATATCTGCCCAACAGTTCCAAAAGGAGTTGGATTCCCTTTCCCGATTGATGGAGAATCGATCGTTAACTGACACAGCCACCATCGACCTGAGAAACCACTATACCAAACAGGCCCTTTTCGCAAATCCTTCGGATACCACATTGTTGGACTTTGCTGAAAAAACCCTTGAAATTTCAACGAAAATGGGGTATGGTAGGGGAACCATGCTCGCCTATGAACGCTTGGCCCTCATCCATCAATATTCCTTTTCCAATCCATATAAGGCCCAGGAATTCTATCATAAGGCCCTTGCCTTGATGGAGAAGGACAAAAGGCTGAAGCCGTATGGCTGGAGCATCTACGGTGGAATAGGCACCCTCTACTACGAGCAGGAAGAATATGGGAAGGCACTGGACTTTTTCAAACAGGTGTTGAAACACGACAAGAACCTTGAGCTGACCGCCACGGCCAACATGGCCAATATTTATGGTTCAATCAACCAATTGGACTCCGCAATCTATTATTACAACAAGGCCCTTGACATGGAACAGGTAAAGGACAACCCTACCTACAAGGCCAATCTGTACAGCAATCTTTCCTTGATCTACGGGCAGGATGGTCAGGTGGATTCCGCATTGGTCTCCGCAGAGAAAAGTATTGCGCTGATTGAGCAATATGGAATCGAATTTGTGCGGCCCACGGCCTATGCCAATGCTTCCATGGCCTATTTGGGCAACAACGACTATGAAATGGCCGAAAAATATGCAAAGCTGTCGTTGGAACTGAGCGATGCACAGGGAAACCTGTTTTTGCAAAAATCGGCATGGGGAACCTTGGCAGATGTTTATGCGGCGAAGGGCAATTTTTCAGAAGCTTTGGGGGCCTACAAAAAATTTTCCACGTTGAAGGACAGTCTCAACGGGCAGAACAGGAGGGTGGAGATCAACCGAAAACAATTGGAGTTTGATTTTGAAAAGGAACGGACCGTTGCGAAGGCAGAGATTGAACGACAGACCACCATCAAAAGGGCGACCCTTTTGGGCGGTGGAGGCCTGCTTCTGGCCTCGGTCTTTGGTTTTATGTTGTACAAACGCCGAAGGGATGATCTTGAGCAGAAAAGGGAAGCGGAGTTTAGGGCACTGGTCTCCGATACCGAGCTCAAGGCACTCCGGGCACAGATGAATCCTCATTTCATCTTCAATTCCCTTAATTCGATTGGCGATTATATCTTGAAAAATGACAATGGTACGGCCATGGAATACCTCACCCAATTTGCCAAATTGATGCGGATGGTGCTTGAAAATTCCGAGGTCAAGGAAATCCCGTTGGCCGAAGATTTGAAATTTCTGGAGCTTTACCTTCAGGTCGAGAGCAAAAGGCAACCGGGCAAGTTTTCTTATCAAATCAAAGTGGAGGAGGGCCTGGATACGGAAAATATAGCGGTACCTCCCATGCTATTGCAACCATTCATCGAGAACAGCATTTGGCATGGGTTTGCCCAAAAAGCCGATAGGGGACACATTTCCATTGGCATTGTTAAACAAGGAAACATGCTTTTGTGCACGGTGGATGATGATGGGCAGGGTAGGCAGACGGAAGATGGTGCTATGGCAACAAAAAAATCGTTTGGGGTGGCCATTACCGAAAGTAGGTTGGAAATTCTGAACGCAGAGAAGAACACCCAAGGCAAATTGAACATTATGGACAAAGGACGTGATAAGGGCACCCGTGTGGAGGTGAGCCTACCTTTGGAGACCATTTTTTAAACAGACAGAGAATAAGATGACCGTAGCCATAATCGATGACGAACAGCACTGCATAGACCGTTTGATGCACTTGCTCGAACCGCATTCGGACCATGTGGAAATCGTCAGTTACAGTACTGTGGAAGAAGGAATAAAAGGGGTGGACACCCTACGCCCCGATGTTGTTTTTTTGGATGTGCAGCTCCATGACAGAACCGGTTTTGATTTCCTCTCCTCTGTGTCGTATCGTGATTTTAGCCTGATATTCACCACGGCCTATGAAAAGTATGCCATCGAGGCCTTCAAATTTTCGGCCATCGCTTACCTGTTGAAACCTGTGGACCGGGAAGACTTTGAATTTGCATTCCAGAAAGCACTGGACAAAACGGAACAGGCCCAATTGCATGAACGAATCAATGTGCTGTTGTCCAATCTTTCCAAGGAGAGCAGTCCAAAAAGGATTTCGGTGCCCCACAAAGAGGGGTATATTTTTCTCTCGGTGACCGATATTGTCAGGTGCCAGGCCGATGTGAACTATACCCATATCTTTACCTCGGATGGGAAAAAATACACTGCCTCAAAGACCTTGAAACATTTTGAGCAGCTGCTGGACGGACATCAATTTTTTAGAACACACAATTCACATTTGATCAATCTTGGTTTTGTGGCCTCCTACCACAAAAATGGGTATGCCATTCTTTCTGATGGTACCAAGATCGAGGTTTCCACGCGGAGAAGGGATGCCTTTGTCAAAGCATGTGCCCAACCCTGATTGTCCGTTCCCTATCGATTGCCAAGGCCTAAACGATAAGGGCGAAAATAATGGAACAACTAAATAGAACGCTTATAATCAAAATATTAAAAGCAAATTTAGGCCTTAGTTGGGCCAACACGGCACCGTTAAAGGCCATACATAGAATCGTGACCAAAAAGAGCAGTGACATTTTCAAGAAAGTGGCCATATCGCTCATCAAGAGCAGCATTGCTGCTGCGGAACCAATGCAACTCTGGCCTATGATACCAATAGTTGCATAGCCGGATTGCCCTTTTTTATATTCTTCCAGCAGGCTATGGTAGAGTTTTACGGTCCGGTTCTTTTTTTCTTTTTGTGCTGTATGGGGCATCGTCAATGTTGTATCTTTCATTTTTTCAGTTTTTTTCAGTTATGAAATTTCATGGGGTCTTGAACATTCATTAGGAACCGATAATTTCTTTTTCCAACAACTCCGCTTTTGGGAACAGGATGTTGTTTTCCAGATGGATGTGCGTGTGCAGGTCTTCCTCAAATTCGTTGAGGAGCGAAAATGCCACCCGATAGGTGTTGCAGGCATCGGCAGGCGGGGTGTAATCATTGCTCAGTGAGGCAATTGTTCTGAATCTTTCCCCTTCGTTGTCATGTTCCTGCATCATCATTTGGATCGGGTTTTTCACGGTGCCAAAATGAGGTACTTCAACGGATTGGTCCCGAAGTTTGCCGTTTATCATTTTACGGATCCAAGGAAACAGGACGAGTTCCTCTTTTTTCATGTGCATGGCCAGCTCCCCGGCAGATGCATAAAAGTGGGCGGAAATCTCCAAAAGCTCTGGGTGCCTCTGCCCATGTACTTTGCATAGCTTGTCCAGATACTGTTTCAGTACCGGGATACGCTCCTCTACATAGCGATGGTGTTTCTTTTCGATATAATCGGCAAGTAGGTCCAGTGACCAGGATTCAAAATTCGTGTACTCCCCCTGGCTTTGTTGTTGAACCTCCTCCAGTTCCTTCAAAAGTACCTCTGCATCCAAGTTGTTTTTTTCGGCCACTTCTTGGATACTGCGGTTTCCTTTGCAGCAAAAATCTATTTTGTGGTTTTTGAATACTTGTGCGGTCCGATAATCTTCTGCCACTATCTGGCCCACTGTTTTTTCCATTGTTTGTTCCATGGTGTCGTTTTATTTTATCGGACAATTTTGTCCGAATTAAGGTTAAATTTTTTTATCGTCTCAAATAGGTCAATCCGGCCTCCAATCCTGTGGTCATTTCATACAAACTGGTACGTTCCAGCATGTTTCTCAAGTCGTTGCGTATGTCGATGAACTTGTCGTGGACGGGACAGGGTTTATCGGCATTGCATTCCTTTAATCCCAAACCGCAACCCACGAAAATTTTGTCGCCATCTATGGCGTGGACAATGGCACTCAATTTTACCTTGTCAATGTTCTCTTTTTCAATTTCAAAACCACCTGCGGCACCTTTCACGGAATCCACGATACTATTTTTGGAAAGTTGCTGTAAAATCTTGGCGGTAAATGCAATGGGTGAATTGATTTCCTCTGCAATTTCCTTCAAGCTCACCCTTTTGCCTTCCACGGACTGAAGGGCGATATACACTGCGGCACGAATTCCGTATTCACAAGCTTTTGAGAACATCAAAAATTATTATTCAGTTACAAAGGTAACTTTAAATTTTTAATTCGGACAAAATTATCCTAATTAATTTTCCCTTCCTTGGTCTGGGTAGATTCATCATCGGTCAATATTTGATTGAATGCATTTTGGTTTGGTGCCTTATTCCAGCGTCCTGAAATATTCCAAAATGGCCCTGGCCTCTTCTTCATTGAGTCCTTGGTTGGCCATGGGCGAACCGTTGAACTCTACCAAAAGATCCTTGGCCAAGGGGTCTTCTTTAACCATTTTTTCAGGGTTAAGTATCATGTTCATTACCCATTCCGGTGTACGTCTTTCCAAAATGCCATTGGGAGCCGGGCCGATGAACTTCTTTCCTATTCTATGGCATGCGAGACACATTTTGTTGTACACTTCCTCCCCTTTGGTGGCCAGTTCTTGGTTGACAGTTGCATCAAGGGTCACAGATGTGATGGGGCCAACACCTTTGTTGGTAAGATCGATGCGTTCCGAAGCCTTCACTTCATTGGCGACCGGGGTCTCAATTTTTTGTTTGGCGGTCTTGGTTCGTTCCACATTGAAGCCTTCTTTCTTTTTTTCCTCTTTGCCGCCACAGCTCAGCAGCAGCAATGAAAAAACTATGACAGTACTATTTGACAAGAATTTCATAGATTGATATTTAATGGTTTACGGTTCAAAAACATAGGTAGTAAAAAGAATGATATATGATTCCTTGCTTAACATTGGGCCGAAGCTTTAATTAAGTTGATGCAAGGGGAACATTTTAACATTCATATGAAAATACAAATTATTTCCTCCACAGCATGTAAGTGTATGGGAGTTGATCTGGATTGGCCTTTATAATCGTACCTTGAACCCACCGTTGATGACAAAACCGTCAACTGGGGCATAAATATCCAAAAACTGTGGGTTGCCAATATTTCCGGTATAAATAGGCCCGAACCGCGTCTGACGCGCATCAAGGAAATTTTCAAAGTTCAGGAACACGGAAAATTTTTCACCGAGTTTTTTTTCACTCATCAGCCCCAAAATCCAATACGATTGTCCGGTGCCTCCCGAACCCAATTCTTGTGGGCTGTAGTAGTAGGCTTCCAGTCCCACCCAGAGGTTTTCTTCCTTTTCAAACATGAGCACGTTGTTCAACCGATGTTTGGCCACCAACGGAAAATCAGTGGTAGTGCCCCCTACATGTTGTTTGACATTGGCATGGGTATATCCGGTGAACAATTTGAAATCACCATATTTGATCTTTAGGTTGATCTCTGCTCCACGGGTATCGATATAACCTCCCGGTTGTTGAAATTCATAACTGCCGCCTTCGTTCAACTCCAACATAAGCGGGTCGCTTATCTTGGTATAGAAAAATAGGGTGTTGATGGACATGGTCATCCCGGGCAGGGGCACCCATTTGTAATTGATGTCGAAATTGCCCCCGATGGAACGTTCCAAATCAACATTCGCTGCGTTGATGGGGAGAACGCTCCTGAACTGCAACCGTTCCGCTTCTTCGGTGAAAACAGTAGGAGTCTTATAGCCCAGTCCGCCACCCAAACGGAAGGTCAATGCACTGTTGGGCTCATAAAGAACGGACAGGCGGGGCAGGACCATGGCGCCATGGTCGGAATGAAAATCGGCCCTCAGTCCTGTTTCCAGTGACAATGTTTCATCCATAGTCCACATATTCTGTGCGAACACCCCAAAAATTTGATAAGAGTAGTCCAAAGCACTGATATCGTTTTCCTGTGCATGATCAAAATATTCGGTCCACAGATTCATCCCAAATACCCACTCCATGACATCCGATGAAGGGGAATAGTTCAGTTCGCTGAACGAAGATCTTTGGTATCCCGAAAAAGTGTAATCGGGGATTTGGATGTTGCGGTCAAAAAAGCTGAAACTATTCTTGAACTCCAATTGGGATCGGTCTCCAAAACCGTGTTTTATTCCAAACTGGGTAGAAATGCGTTCTGTTTCATTGGCTTCAAAATAGGGATTGTCCACAGTTTCCCCTTTAACATAATCCATGTTTCCCCCCAATCGATCTTCAAGTACGGCATTGAGCCCCAACATCATCTCGGTACGTTCCCCGGCATACCAAAATAGCTTGGGGTTCAGTGTGAATCGGTCGAACTCTGGTATGGCTGTAAATCCAATGTCTGCTGGATCGTAGGGACTCCCTAGATTGTAGGACGCGAATACAGTTGTTCCCACCTTATCAAATTTTTGGGAATAAAAACCACTTAGATCAAGTCCCAGGGCAGAGGTTCCGTTGGCCATAAAACTAAGTTCCGGTTCTTCCTCGGGAGTTTTGGAAATCAAGTTAACCAACCCGGCAATGGCACCGCCCCCATATAAAGTGGAACTGGAACCTTTGATAACTTCCACTTGTTTTAAATCGAGGGGAGCTATCTGCATTAGGCTCAGTCCACCGGCAAAGCCAGAGTAGAGTGGAAACCCATCACGTAATAGTTGGGTGTATTTTCCATCAAGCCCTTGAATGCGAATACTGGAATTGTAACTGGTGGCCGAGGTTTGTTGCGTTCGGATACCCGTACTTTCATTGAGTAGCATCCGAATGTCGCCGGGTTTCATGTTTCCCTTCTCGGACAGTTCTTCCCCTGCGATGACCTCGACCCTTGTAGGAATATCTTCAATGGTCCTGCTACTTCGGGTGGAAACCAAGGTGATCTCCTCCATTTCCACGGTCTGTGGGACCATAAAAAAAGTTTGCCCCTGTAATGTTTCATCCAAGGGAAAGGTGAAGGCACGTTCCACAGTCCCATATCCGATGTAGCTAATACGAAATTTGAATGTTCCATCGGGGATATCCGAAAGGGTTATTTCTCCAAGTTCATTGGAAATGGTTCCTTTTTTTAGGGAGGGGATTGCCACAGTGGCCCCTACGATGGGTTCTTGGGTCAGGGAATCCTTTATTTTGCCCTTGAAACTGTTCTGTGAAAGAACGGATGCAGTTCCCAAGAGGAAAAACATCCATAATATGTTGATTTTCATGGATACTATTTTTGAAGTTTACCGGGAAGTTCCGGACTTGATTGATTTAGTCCTTAAAAGTTAAGGATGGATTGAAAACTTCAAATCATGCGCGGTGGCTTGAACAGGACCGAATGTACCTCCATTGAAAGGGACTCCAAGTAGGGTAGTGGTGGCAATTCCTGTGCTATGTCCAAAGTAAAAAAATCGATATGGTCATAATTTACGGTAAATCCCGGGCATCTCCCACATACATAAAAAGGGGAGCAGGGGGATTCACTATCGGATGGAGCCTTTTCCCCATGGCGTTCCCCACAATGTTCAACAGGTTCGGAATTGGCACAGGCACCTTCTTCCTGACAGCAAGGGACGGAGGATAGGAACAATGTGGCAATGGTCAGAATGGTCGCAAAGACTTTCATGGCATTAAAAGTACAGATAACCTGACTATATGCCCAAAAAATATTAATGGGCTAAACAACGCACTATCCTAAAATGATGTTTAATTTAGTGTCATGGCCAAACAGAATCCAGACATTACCAAATCATCAGGTGAGAAAGCAAGGTTTTCCATCGAGAAGTTGCAGCGTTCCCTAAGGCACAGTGGTGCAAACGAAGCCTTGATCGATGAGATCGTCCATCATGTGCAGGAAGAGCTCTATCCAGGAATTTCCACAAGGGAAATACACAACAGGGCCTTTGCCTTGTTGAAAAAGAAAAAGTCGTTGTACGCATCAAAGTACAAACTGAAAAAGGCCATCTACGAACTTGGTCCCACTGGTTTCCCCTTTGAACGTTTCGTGAGCGGCATTTTGCACTACTCGGGCTATGCCACCAAAGTGGGCGAGCAAGTTCAGGGTAGGTGCGTTTCCCATGAAATTGATGTGATGGCCACCAAAAATGGCACACTCAACATCATTGAATGCAAATTTCACGGGGAAGATGGCCTCAACTGCAATGTAAAAATACCGTTGTACATGAACTCGAGGTACAATGATGTCAAGGAAATCCTGGAAACCAGAAAGGACAGGACATACGAAACCACTCTGGGCTGGGTGGCCACAAACACGCGCTTCACCGTGGATGCCCTTCAATATGGAAAATGTGTGGGGCTGTATCTTTTGAGTTGGGACCATCCGAAGGAAGACGGACTGAAAGATAGGATAGACCGGTTGGGCCTGTACCCCATAACCGTATCCACTTTGTTGTCGGGAAGGGAAAAACAATTTCTGTTGAGCAGGGATGTGGTGTTGTGCAGACAATTGGTCAAAGACAGTTTCTTTCTGGACCATTTGGGCGTTTCCAACGGTAGAAAGGCCAGAATATTGAAGGAAATGGAATCACTGTGCAATGTCTAGTCAAAATATGAAAAAACTTCAAGTTCATTTTTTGGGAGGCTCGGGAACGGTGACAGGTTCCAAGTTCTATCTGCAAACCGAAGAGATTAAGATTCTGGTGGACTGTGGTGTGTTCCAAGGAACAAAGGAGCTTCGTGAGCAAAATTGGCGGTCCCTGCCCGTGGATGCCTCACAGATAGATGTAGTCTTGTTGACACATGGCCATTTGGACCACTGTGGATACCTTCCCCTTTTGGTAAAACAGGGATTCAGCGGAGATATTCTCGGAACGGCTCCTTCTTTGGAAATCGCAAAGATCATTTTGGAGGATAGTGCCAAAATACATGAGGAAGAAGCGGAAAGGGCCAATGAGGAGGGGTATAGCAAACATGACCCCGCACTTCCGCTCTATACCGAAGAGGATGTTGCCCATACCTTGAAATTTTTCAAAAGCATAGAAGAAGGTGAGGAGATCGGGCTTTCTCCAAATTGCAGGGCTTGCTTTAAATACAACGGGCACATTATCGGATCTACCTTTATCGAAATAGATCTTTATGGGAAGATTCTGGTCTTTTCCGGGGATGTGGGGAGGCAGGAAGATCATCTGCTCAATCCTCCAAAACAGCCCCAATGGGCCGATTACCTTTTTGTGGAGAGCACTTATGGTGACAGAAACCACCCTGATGAGGACGTAGAGGGAATTTTACAGGATCTTGTGGACCAAACTTTGAGGAAAAAAGGCACTTTGATCATTCCGTCCTTTGCAGTGGAGCGGCTCCAATCCCTTATGTATGTGCTTTGGCAGCTTTATCATAAAAATAAAATCCCTAACATCCCCATTTTTGTTGACAGTCCCATGGGCACCAACGTACTTGGAGTATTTGAGAACTATCCCGATTGGCACAAGCTCAGCATGCACGAATACCACAATATGTGCAACCACATCACCTTGGTAAGCTCGTACCGTGAAACCTGGGAGACCATAGATGACCCAAGGCCTAAAATCGTTATTGCAGGAAGCGGAATGGTCACCGGTGGCAGGGTATTGACTTACATTAAACAGTTGGCGGAGAAAAAATCCACGACCATACTGCTTGTGGGCTTTCAGGCCGAGGAGACCAGAGGAAGAAAACTGTTGGAAGGGGAAAGGGAATTGAAGATTTTCGGCAAATACGTGCCGATTAACGCCAAGGTGGTGCATTTGGAAAGCCTATCGGCCCACGCAGACCAAACGGAACTGTTGTCGTGGATGGGTTCCATCAAAAATGTCCCGGAAAAGATCTTTTTGGTCCATGGGGAAAAAGAAGCCATGGCGGTTTACAAGGAAAAAATCCATGAAAAGTTTGGATGGAACTGCCACATACCCGAACTGCACGAAGTGGTTGAAATTTTACTTTAGTGAAGGATCATAGCTTCACCCCGTAGCAAAGATCGCCCGCATCACCCAAACCGGGCAAAATATATCCTTTGCTCGAAAGCTTTTCGTCCACAGCGGCGATCCAGAGTTGGGTATCGCGAGGGAAAACCTTTTCCACTCTTGCCACCCCTGCCTGCGAACCGATCACGGAAAGGATATGGATCTGTTTTGGGGTTCCACTGTTTTTAAGGACATTCAGCACATTTTCCAAGGTCCTGCCCGTGGCGAGCATGGGGTCGGTCAGGATCAGCACCTTGCCGTCCAATGAAGGTGAGGCAAAGTATTTCACGATCACCTCAAAATCATCATCATTGTTGGGATGGTGCCTGTATGCCGAAATGAATGCGTTTTCAGCGGCATCAAAATAATTCAGGATACCGTGGTGGAGCGGCAGCCCAGCCCTAAGCACGGAGCAGATGACCAAACGGTCCGAACAGAGAAAGGAGTTTTTGGTGCCCAAGGGAGTGGTTACCTCGGCTTCGGCATAATCCAGTGTTTTGCTGACCTCATAGGCCAATACTTCCCCAACGCGCTCTATGTTCCTTCGGAAACGCATGGAATCCTTTTGGATGTCCACATCGCGCATTTCTGAAATAAAGGTGTTCAATAGCGAGTTCCGCTGATCAAATTGGTGGATTATCATCAAATTTCGTTTTTAGTTTCTAAATGAACTTTTTGTCAACCTTCATAAAAATAACCAGAAAGTTTGGAAGGGTAAGGTATGGATATGAATCCAGATTCATACTGACAAACATCATTGTGTGCCTTATCGAACTTTTCCTTAATTTGAATGGCCAAATCCGATGGAATGGGGCAGGGCATCAAATTGTGGATCATAGCATTTATCAATGGAATTTATAGATTATTATAAGGTTTTGGGAGTGGGCAAGGATGCGTCCACGGAGGAGATCAAAAAGCAATATAGAAAGCTGGCCAGAAAGTACCACCCCGATCTTAATCCCAACGACCGGGAGGCCGAGCTGAACTTTAAAAAGATCAACGAGGCCAACGAAGTACTGTCCGACCCCGAGAAGAGGAAGAAGTATGATGAATATGGGAAAGATTGGCAGCACGCTGAGGAGTTTGAGAAGGCCAAACGTTCTCGGGCACAAAGTGGACAGGGCGGCTATTCGGGCTACACTTATTCAGGAAGTGGAGGGTCTGCGGAGGATTTTTCCGATTTTTTCGAATCCATGTTCGGGGGTGCTTCGGGATTTGGTTCGCGGAGGCAAAAAGTCCGTTTTCGTGGGCAGGACTATAACGCACAGCTTCGATTATCGCTGATGGATGTCTATACCGCCCAAAAACAGACCCTGACCGTGAACGGGAAGAACATACGTCTTTCCATACCTGCCGGTGTGGAGGACGGGCAGACCATCAAGATAAAGGGGCATGGGGGACCGGGAATCGAAGGCGGGCCTTCGGGTGATTTGTACATAACGTTTTCCATCAGCAACAATACTGATTTTAAACGGGACGGGGCAGATTTGTTCAAAACCGTGCAGATTCCACTTGTAAAAGCTGTATTGGGGGGTGAGATCATTGTGGATACCCTTGCTGGGAAGGTTAAATTGAAGGTTGCCCCAGGCACGGATAACGGGACGAAGGTCAAACTCAAGGGGAAAGGATTTCCCAGATACAAAAAAGAGGGGCAGTTCGGGGATCTGATTTTGACCTACTCCGTAAAAATCCCCAAAAAATTGACCCAGGAGCAACGATCACTTTTTGAGGCACTGGAAAAGACCAATCTGGAATAAAACATGGAAAGAGAAAAGTTTATATCTGTCAAAACCTTTTGTGAACGACATGGCATACAGGAGTCCTTTGTGCATTCCATGTACGAATTTGAACTCGTTCGAGTGGATTATGTACAGGAAGAAGCCCTTCTTCCCACAGATGAACTCCCACTTCTGGAGAAAATGGTACGTCTGCACCACGAACTGGATATCAACCCCGAGGGCTTACAGGCAATACACCATCTTTTGGGACAAGTGGAGGACCTTCAACAAGAAGTGGCCTCATTGCGAAGAAAACTGGAAAGGTTCAAATAACCGAAGAACCTATTGTGATTTTTGTCAACTTAGGTGTTGAACAACAGCTCAAGACGGCCCAACATGACCAGCTCGGCCTTATTGCTTCCGGCAAAAGCAGTTGCAATGGCCCGTGAGGTTGACATGGCCAAAGCCTTCACTTTAGGCGTGAAGAGCTTTTTATGGTCGGTATAGAATTCTTCAAACTCCTCATAGATTTCTTCCCCATCTTTTTCATATTCCAACAACCAGTCAAAAACAGTAGTGATCTGATGGGCGGAGTCTGTTCCAAATTCATCCTCTATATCGTCCACATCCAACCAATGGTCACTGACGACCTCGTTCAGTTTTTCCAGCTCTTTCATGTGCACACTATGGTCTGACATGGCCACCGCATAAAATAATTTTCCCAGATTTTGGTAAAATTCGTTTCCCTGCTTTTTCTTGGAATCCAGCATTTTCTTAAATTTTGTTCTTTAGTTGGTAAATATAGTCATGGATACTGTTTTAATCCATGACCAAAATCAGTATTTTAGTTGTCACCGTGGAACTATTTGAAGAAAGTGTTGTTTTGGAGATGTTATCGGAGGTGGTCTCCGAGGGAATCCTTATTGTGAACGATCAACAGCTCATTGCGGCAAGCAATGCGAAGGCCAACCAATTGTTCGGTTATACCAAGGGTGAATTGAACGGAAAGCCCTTGGAGGTTTTGATCCCCAAAAGGGTAAGAAAGGGCCACCATGGTGACGTGGAAAAGTTTGTGAAGACGGGAAAGGCCAGACCCATGGGTCCAGGTCTGGATTTGTTGGGGTTGCGAAAGGATGGGGACGAATTTCCTTTGGAAATAAGCCTCAACCCATTCAAGCTGAAACAGAAGAGGTATGTAATGGCCTTGATCGTGGACGTTACCGAGCGCAAAAAAGCTGAACAGACCATCGACTATTGGTACCAGATCTTTGAGGAATCCCTGAACGAAATCTATGTGTTCGACTCGGAATCCTTCATATTCATCAATGTGAACCGTGGGGCACAGCGCAATTTGGGGTATAGCCTTGCGGAACTGAACCGAATGTCGGTACTGGACATCAAGCCCGAACTGACCAGGGAAGTATTTCAGCGATTGGTGTCCCCCCTGATCCAGGGCAAGAGGGAGAAAGTGATCTTTGAAACGGTACACAAGCGAAATGATGGCTCCATATACCCAGTCGAGGTGCACCTGCAATTGTCATCCATCTTAAAACAGCAGGTTTGTGTGGCCATTGTGTTGGACATCACGGAAAGGAGAAACTATACCCAGCAGCTGGAGAACAAAGTGGAGGAGCGTACAGAGCAGCTAAGGGAAGCACTCAAGGCCGAAAAAAAGCTCAATGAGCTGAAGACAAAGTTTCTCTCCCTGGTCTCGCACGAGTTCAAGACACCCCTCGCCAGTATTTTGACCTCAACCTCCCTATTGTCCAAATACACTGAAACGGAACAGCAGGACAAACGGGACAAGCACATTGGGACCATTAAATCCAAGGTCAAATATTTGGACAACATCCTCACGGACTTTTTGTCCATTGAACGCTTGGATTCCGGCAAGGTAAACTATAACATGACAACCTTTCCGTTGAGCAAGTTGGTGAATGAGGTGGTCTATGATGCCAATACCCTTTTGAAGGAAGGACAGCGTATAAAATATCCGGAGAACATAGATGGGATCAACGTGGATTTTGACGAGAAGATCATGGCCCTGGCACTTTCCAATTTGGTGCACAATGCCATCAAGTATTCGCCCGAACATACCGAGATAGAGCTGTGTGTCTCAAATGGGGGCGACTGGCTTTATATTGATATTGTGGACAAAGGTCAAGGAATCCCGCCCGAGGACCAACCCTTTATTTTTGACAGATATTTCAGGGCCAGCAACGTCTTGACCGTACAAGGAACAGGAATAGGGCTGAACATAGTTCAGCAGCATATAAATAATCTTGGGGCCAACCTCACTTTTGAAAGCAAACTTGGGGAAGGTTCTACATTTAGGTTGCACATACCAACAAATACTAATAAAGATGACAAAGGTATTACTGGCTGAGGACGATACCTCATTGCGCGAAAATGTGGAGGAACTTTTGGAGCTTTCCGGTTTCAGTGTTTTTTCCGCCTCCAATGGTAAAATCGCAGTGGAAATGGCACGGAAAGAACTTCCGGACATTGTACTCTGCGACATTATGATGCCGGAAATGGACGGCTATGAAGTACTGGAGCAGCTTTCTTCCGACGAAAGTACAAGGCACATTCCCTTTATTTTTGTATCTGCCAAGACGGAACGGCACGAAATCAGAAGGGGCATGGACCTTGGAGCGGACGATTATCTCACCAAACCTTTTGAGGAAGAGGAGCTATTGACGGCAATCCGGACACGATTGGAAAGGGCCAAGCAGTTTGAAACTGTACTTATGGGGCATACACCGATCATCAAAAAGGAAACCGATATCAGGTCCTTGAACGAACTCAAGAACTTTTTTGACGATCACGGACAAACATTCACCCACAAAAAAGATGAGACCGTATATGCCATTGGTGACCATTCCAACATGGTTTACCTCATCTTGGATGGGGTGGTCAAGTGCTGCGGACTTGACGAAGAGGGAAAAGAACTCATCACATCCATATATTGTGCCGATGATTTTCTTGGGTTCACATCGCTGACGGAGAATCTCCCCCATCAAGACTATGCAGTTGCCATAGAAGATGTGGAACTGGCCGGTATTTCAAAAGAACGGTTAAAGATCATTTTGGAAGAGAACAAGAGCGTTTCATTGGAATTGATGGACGTGATTTCGGGAAATTTGGTCCATATCAAGAAACAATTGCTCCAAATGGCATACAGTTCCGTGAGAAAAAAAACCGCCCAGACCCTCTTGATGTACTCCAAGACCATGAACAGGGGTAAGGAAACCCCTTTGAGGGTGACCCGGAGCGACTTGGCAGGTGTGGCCGGAATCGCTACGGAAAGCCTCATCAGAACATTGTCCGACTTCAAGAACGAAGGTTTGATCGCCATCGAGAACAGGAACATTACGGTGCTGGACAAAAAAGCCCTTGAGCTCATAAACTGACCGATTTTTTGCCATAAAGACGGGAGATGATATTTATCATTCCGTATGATCTGTGGAATGACAAACTTGCCCCCATCATTATTATGGCAAATGAAGAATATTTTGTTCCCCACGGATTTTTCGGAAAACTCCAAAAACGCTTTGAAGTATGCCGAAATGTTGTTCAGTTCAGTTGAATGCAATTTCTATTTGATCTATGTGGGATCGTACCTGGACATCAAAACAGATTCCGAAACACCCACAACCGAAGACCATACTGAAAACACCAAGCTGCAATTGCTGGATCTTTTGGATGATAGTAGAAGGCACAGCATCAGTGCCGGCCATTTCTTTTACGCACTCCACGAATATGGTTTTTTTGTGCCGGCGATTAAAAAGCATGTGGAAGAGCAGCAAATAGACCTGATCGTCATGGGGACCAAAGGGGCATCCGGACTCAAGGAAAAAGTGGTCGGGAGCAATGCAGGGGATGTCATCATAAAAGTGCAGTGCAACACCTTGGTAATCCCCAAGGATGTGGAATTTGTCAAGCCCAGGGAAATTGCTTTCCCCACGGATTTCAACATATTTTTTTCCCACCCCATGTTGAAATCGATGACCGAGATAATGCAGTTGGGACAAGGAAATTTTAGGATAATGAACGCTGTATATGACGGGGTCGAACTGAATACGGAACAGCGGGAGAACAAGGAGTTTCTTTTGGATTTCATGGAGGAAACCTTTCCGGGCAGGTACAGTTTTCATTCCATAACCAATAAAAGTGTAAAATCTGCCATACAATGCTTTGTGGAGAGTCGCGACATTGAAATGATGGTCATGGTGGCCAAGAACCTGAACTTCATCCAACAAATTCTTTTTGATTCGTTGGTGGAGAAGATCAGTTTCCACACCAAGGTCCCGTTCTATGTCATTCACGAGTGAGGCTCCATGCGGGCAGGCACATAAAAACCAAAACCCATGATGAAGATAGTATTGCCCACCGATTTTTCAGAAAACGCCTTCCATGCAATCGAATATGCACTCCGCCTTTGTGAAAAGGTGACCTGTGTGTTCTATTTGGTCCATGCGTACACGCCACCCATTTACAGAATAGATTATGCCTTGGGCAGCCCCGGGCAAATGGGACTTCCGGATGACCATAAATATATGGCCGAGGCCTCGCTGGAAAAACTTATCAAGCGGATACACGAAAAGTTTGATAACCCCAAGCATGATTTCGTGGCCCACTCATCTTTCAACACATTGGCCGATGAAATCGAGGATATTGTCCAAAAGGAGAACATGGACTTGGTTATTATGGGAACCCAGGGAGCCACGGGGGCCAAGGAAATCCTTTTTGGATCTAACACGGTGCATGTCATGAAAAAATCCACGGCACCGGTTTTGGCCATACCTTCCGATTTTGATTTTGAGCCACCAAGACAGCTTTTGTTCCCAACAGA
Source organism: Allomuricauda sp. (assembly GCA_048270465.1). Lineage (GTDB taxonomy): Bacteria > Bacteroidota > Bacteroidia > Flavobacteriales > Flavobacteriaceae > Flagellimonas. Next base: position 29,995 of record JBLWSV010000004.1, on the reverse strand, counting down.
TTTTGAGGTTGAATACGGGCAGGCCAATCTGGATTTTTTATTGTGGATCTCCAAGCTTTGGCATGCCAAGATCCACATCATGCACATATCATCACCAAATGGAATGACCACCGAACAGGAAAACAACAAGGCCAAACTGGAAGGCATGATGCTCGAACACAATCATGAAAGCCATGACCTGCCCGATCAGGAACTGATCCAGGCCATCAATGTTTTTCAGGAAAAAACGCCCATCAGCATGCTGGCCATGGTCAAGAACAAACATACGTTCTTCGAACGTCTTTTTGTGGAACCCATGATCAAGAATATCGGTCTGCACAGCAAAGTGCCCTTCTTGGTGCTTCCATACAACCCCAAAACTTGAGCCATGTTACATATTTTAGCACCCACCGACTTTTCAAACAATGCTTACAACGCTCTCTACTATGCGGCCCTCTTGTTCAAAGATCAGGAATGCAAGTTCCATGTAGTCCACGTTTGTGGAGATTTGGGAAAGGCCGATCTGGAAACCGCAAAAGTGGAATCCAGCCAAGGTTTGGATGCGTTGGTCCACCGATTGATCAGGGATGTAGGCACCAACTCGAAGCATGTTTTTGAAAAAGAGACATTGTGTTCCGACATGGCCGAGGGAATTGCCAAATATGCCTCTGACCATAAAATTGATTTAACGGTCACGGGCAATAAGGCCAAAGAGGAGGCCAAGCAAATATTATTGGGGAACAATGCCATGCAATTGATTCGGGAAATAACCACCTGTCCCATTCTTGTTGTTCCTTTGGAAATCGACTTTAAAAAGGTGGGGAAATTGGCCTTTGTTTCCAATTATGCCAACCCTATATCCAAGAAAAATATAGGGACCATGCAGTTTTTTGCCAAAATGATGGATTGTGCCTTGGTGCCCATGAGCATTGACGAAGGCAAAACGACCAAAACCATGCCCAAGCACAAGGCCGATTTCTTGGATGCGATATCCAAGAACAGTTCCAAAGAGGTGATCCTGCCCGTGTTCAAGGACAAGGTGCGCACCATTTTGGAGTTTGTGGACCTTTGGAACGTGGATATGCTGAGCATGGTCTATTATCCGCACCATTTTTTTCTGGAATTCATAGGTAAGGGAATCATCAAGGAACTCAACACCAAACTGACCGTGCCCTTTTTGATTCTGCCAAACGGGGCAAGCTGACCAAAATCATAACATGGAAGTTGGATAAAGGGTAGTTTTGATAAAAATCACACCATCATGGACAAAAGAGTTTTGTTGCCCACAGATTATTCAAAGAATGCGTTCAACGCCATCAAATATGCACAAGGACTGTATAAAAACGTGCAGTGCGATTTTTACTTGTTGAATGCCTATCAAGTTTCAGGTTACACCTTGGAGAGTATGAGGGTACCCGAAGAGGGGGAGCCATTGTACGAGGCCGCCAAAAAGGAATCCGAGGAAGGAATGGAGCACCTGATGAAGTTGTTGGAAGTACAGCCCCAAAACCACAAGCACAGGTTCCATCCCATCTGCACCTTCAACAGTATTGTGGAAGCCATAGGGAGTGTTGTCAAAAAAAATGACATTGACACCATTGTCATGGGAACCAAGGGTATTACGGGGTCCAAGGCAAAGATTTTTGGCACCAATACGGTGAACGTGATGGAAAGCATCAAGCGTTGCCCTGTAATTGCCGTGCCAAACGATTATGATTTTGTGCCACCAAAGGAGATCGTGTTCCCGACAGATTTCAGGGCCAGTTACCATAAAAAGGAAATGAGCGATCTTATTGAGATTGCCAAAATGCACGGTTCCAAAATCCATATTGTGCACATGGACAAGGAAAAGGACGGTAAGCTATCCGAAGAGCAGGAAACCAACAAAAGATTGTTGAGGGATATTTTGAACGGAACAGATTACGAAATGCACTTTTTGCCTGCTGTCAAGATTGGAAAGGGCATCGAAATATTCATCGAAGGCACGGGCGGGGACATGGTCGCCTTTTTGAACAGAAAGCACATGTTCCTATGGACCATTCTTGCCAATCCTTTGGTGAAAGAGATCGGGTACGATCCCAAAGTGCCCATTTTGGAATTGAACCATAATTGAAAAAACGAGAATATGAAACAAGTGGGAATTTGGTTGGACAAGCAGGAAGCCTTATGTGTTGAGTTGCAGGACGGGAGGGAGCGCTTTTTTTCCATACCCTCGGAGTTGGAATTTTTTAATCCCAAAGGTGGTTCCCGGTCCAAAACACGCTGGGGTCCACAGCAAGTGGTCCATGACAGCAAATATTTGGAGAGGGAAAAACACCAGTTGAAGAAGTATTTTGAAAAAATAGTCCAAACTGTGCAGGATGCCGATGAATTGGCAATTTTCGGTCCGGCCGAAGCCCCTGAGCAACTGGTCGGCATGTTGGAAGAAGACCATCCGGAATTGGCGGCGAAGATCGTGGCCAAGGAAAAGGCGGACAGTATGACCAAAAACCAGATCAAGGCAATGGTGAAGCGGTCCTTTGGATATGATGATCGCTACCAGTGAATTGAACGGGCCGATGGTCCACTGAAATGACCGTGATCATTTCATGGCAATTGTTTATGAAGTACATTGAAAATCACAAAACAATCAAGGAAATTGGGCATGGTCAAGGGAAACAAAATCGGGGAACTGCACAACAAGCTGCAAGATTGGAAATCCCATCTGAGGTTCATAGGTGACGAGATGGCCTTTATTGAAAAGCTTTTAAATTCCTATGTTTTTGAGCCCAGGACCCCAAACCTTTTTGAGAAATTGGAACATTTCAAACAAGGGTTTGAAACGGCCAAAAAAGCAAAGGAGCAGCTGCAGAAATCCATAGTAAAGCACGAAAAGTATTTGGGGGGCATTGTGGAATGCACTACCGATGATTGCGACAAGGATTTTCGCGACAGGCATGAAAAAATGGAAACCGACATAAGGCAGTATTTGGAGGGTTATCTCAACCTCAAAAGCGAGGTGTACAATTATGCGGGCACTGTTCTGAAGCGTAAAAAACCGATGGATTGACAGTGTGATTTTATGATGATCATGAGTTGGCTATGAAACCTTTTCCAATCACGATATCAAACCAAACCTAAAACAAGAAAACATGAAAGTATTGGTTTACAGCACCAAGGATTTTGAGATCGATAATCTCAAGAAAGCCAATGATGGCAAGCACAAGTTGAAGTTTGTGCCGGATGCCCTCGATGCCAACACGGCCGTTTTGGCCGCTGGGTGCGATGCCATTTCCATTTTTTCAAACGATGACGCTTCTCTGGTCGTTCTGGAAACCCTAAAAGATCTCGGGGTCAAATATATCACGTTGAGATCCACTGGCTACAACAACGTCAGCATCAAGTCCGCCAAGCGGATAGGGCTCAAAGTTGCCTATGCCCCCGAATTTTCCCCCAATGCCATAGCCGAACATGCGGTGGCACTATTGTTGGGGCTCAATCGCAAACTGGTGCAGGCCCATGCGCAAGTGAACCAGTCGAATTTTCTTTTGGACAACTTGGTAGGGTTTGACCTGAACGGCAAAACCATCGGCATTTTTGGAACCGGTAAAATAGGATCCATTTTGGTGCGGATATTCCATGCCTTTGGTTGCAAGGTGCTGGCCACAGATCTGACCAAGAACCCATACCTTGTGAACCATTATGACCTGGAATATCTTCCTTTGGAAGAAATGTGCAAAAAGGCGGATATCATCAGCATCAATGCGCCACTTACCTACGAAACCCACCACCTTTTCAGGAATTCCTTGTTCAAAATTATGAAGAAGGATGTCATTGTGGTCAATACTGCCAGAGGCGCCATAGTGAAGACCGAAGATATCATCGACAATTTGAAAAAAGGGAAGATTGGCGGATATGCAACCGATGTCTATGAAGGGGAAAGGGGCATTTTCTTCAAGGACCATGGAAAGAAAGGGATTGAGGACGAGAGGCTCAAGGAATTGATCTCCCTGCCCAATGTGCTCTTGACCCCGCACCAGGCCTTTGCCACAAGGGAAGCCCTGATTAGGATTGCCGAGACCACCATTTACAATCTTGATTGCTGGGAAGAAGGGAAAACATGCAAAAATGAGTTGGGTTATGAAACCTATGTCTCATAGCAATGGACTCATCAACTTTGCCGTTCCTTCGATGAGCTTATGAATCCAGGGACGTTTGCTGTGGGCCTCATAATCTTCCAGTAGTTTAGACCTGGAGCAATCCTTCAGAAAATCCGCCTTCATGCGTACACAGAGATCGACATCGTACACAAAAGCCTGTGCCTCATAGTTTTGCTGCAGGCTCCTATTGTCCAGGTTGGCGGTGCCAATGCTCACGATCTCATTATCACAGAGCATTACCTTGCTGTGCAAAAAAGCATCAGAATAGAGATAAATCTTGATTCCCGCTTTGAGGTATGGGTCAAAATAGGAACGGACACACCAATCCACCAATTTGATGTCCGTGCTGGAAGACATCAGAAGGCGAACATCCACACCACTTAGCGCAGCGGTCATAAGACCTTGCAAAATGGCATGGTTGGGTATAATGTAGGGATTGATGATGTACAGATAGTTTTCGGCACTGTTGATGAGGGAAAAATAGGCCTGTTCCATCACATCAAAATCGTCATCCGGCCCACTGGGGACTATTTGTAAGGGAGTATTGTTTCCAAGCTTTTTACGGATATTGAAATTGGACATTTCCACTTTTTTGCCGCTGGCCAGATACCAATCAGTCACAAAGACCTCGTTCAAAAAATCGACCGCCTCCCCTTCAATTTTCAAGTGGGTGTCGTGCCACTTTCCCAAGGATGGGTCCCCCTTTAGATATTTGTCCGATATGTTGATGCCTCCGGTAAAGCCAATTGTATTGTCCACCACAATGATCTTTCGGTGGTTTCTGTAGTTGAGGGAAGACAGGAAACGGCCGAACCTAAACGGTAGGAACTGGGCGGTCTCCACTCCGATGGAGTGCAATTTTTTAAGGTATTTTTTGCTCAGGGAATAACTGCCGATACCATCATACAAAAGCCTAATGGTCACATTTTCATTGACTTTCCGTTCAAATATTTCCAGCAGCTTTTCCGCCAAGACCCCATCTTCAAAAATGTAATACTGAAGATGGATGTGTTCCTTGGCTGCTTCAAGGGCATTGAAAATGCTTTCAAAAGTATTTTTTCCATCCTTCAACAGGGTGAGCTCATTTTCGCAGGTAACTGGACATTTGGCGGTCCTGTGGATGAGCTTGGTCATTTTTCTTTTGTTGTGTGAAATTTCCGGGAAACAGCTTTGATGGAGGGTTTCATTTCTCACCCTGAAATTGGCCATCATGGAAAACATTTTGTTCTTTCTTCTGTTTCTTCCGAACAAAATGTAGAGCAGTACACCGCCAACAGGTATAGTGAAAATGGCAAGGAGCCAAGCCAAGGTCTTACTGGGCCTTATTCCGTGCAGTAACAGGCTTATCACCATGGCCAGGGCAATGACCACATAAACCGCTATGAGAATGGGTATGAGCATCTATCCTTAATGGGTTTGCCCAACAAAGATAAACGACAACATAGTTTGGTATATCAAATTTTTGAAAAGACTTGGGACAAGGGTTACCGGGCTTATTTTGAAGTGGGTTTTCTAAAAAAACAACAACAAAATGTAACAAATCTTGTCAAAATGATACAAAGAAGTTGGGGTGGAGCCAATATATTGGCCCTGAAAACCGTAAAAAGGATTTTAAGTTAATATTAACATAGTGCTAAGGGCACACTGGTTAATTTTAGGAATCCTAGAATTTTGATGCAAGGCCATGTTTGGTTCCAAACTGCCCAAATATCAAAGAAATAAAATCAGATAACCATAACATAATGAAAAGAAGAAGTTTTGTACAGTACGCAGGCATGGGTACCGGGGCAATTTTGATGCCTTCCCTACTGTTGGGGAATGACATTCCCGCAGAGGCACTCTTAGAGCCGGGCATGGACGCAGTACTCAAAAAGAAAATGGCAGATGTGGCTTTGAACACGGCCAAATCCTTGGGGGCCAGCTATGCTGATGCCAGAATAGGAAGATACTTGAACCAGTACGTATTTACTAGGGAGGATAAAGTTCAAAATGTTGTCAATACCGAATCATTCGGGATAGGTATCAGGGTCATCGCCAACGGGACTTGGGGTTTTTCCTCCACGAATGATGTGACCGAGGACGGAATCAAAAAAGCAACCGAGCAGGCCGTCGCCATTGCCAAGGCCAACTCAAAGATCCAAAAAGAGCCCGTAGTTCTTGCTCCTGTACAATCACATGGAGAAGTTTCTTGGAAAACGCCGATCAAAAAGGATTTTAAGGAAGTCCCTATTTCAGAAAAAGTGGATTTGTTGCTCAATGCCAATGCCGCTGCCTTGGAAAATGGTGCCAGTTTTGTCAATTCGGCCCTCTTTATGGTCAATGAGCAAAAATATTTTGCATCCACAGATGGATCGTACATTGACCAGGATGTGCACAGGATCTGGCCAACATTCAACGTGACCGCGATAGATCGTCAAGCCGGAAAATTCAGGACCCGTCAGGCCATGAGTGCACCAATGGGAATGGGCTATGAGTATATGGACGGACTGGAATCCGAAAAGCTTTCAGGTCCGGAGGGCATCAAACTATATCGAAACAGCTACGACATCGTGGAAGATGCTACTATGGCTGCCAAGCAGGCCAAACAAAAATTGACTGCAAAATCCGTAGAAGCCGGTAAATATGATTTGGTATTGGAACCTAACCATTTGGGACTCACCATCCACGAATCCGTAGGTCACCCATTGGAACTGGACCGGGTACTTGGCTATGAGGCCAACTATGCAGGAACCAGTTTTGCCACTTTGGACAAATGGGAATCCAAAAACTTCAACTATGGAAGCGATATTGTCAACATTGTAGCGGATAAGACCCAAGTAGGATCTTTGGGTGCAGTGGGCTATGATGACGAAGGTGTGAAGACCAAAAAATGGGATTTGATCAGAAACGGGACCTTGGTCAACTATCAGGCCATTAGGGATCAGGTGCACATGATCGACCAGAACGAATCGCATGGCTGCTGCTATGCCCAGAGCTGGGAAGATGTGCAGTTCCAACGCATGCCGAACGTTTCCTTGGAACCCGGAACAGAAAAGTATTCCTTGCAGGATATGATAAAGGATGTGGAAAAAGGAATCTATATCCTTGGCCGTGGATCATACTCCATCGATCAACAACGCTATAACTTCCAATTTGGAGGTACCATGTTCTATGAAATCAAGAACGGTGAAATAGTGGGTATGTTGGAAGACGTAGCCTACCAGTCCAATACCCAGGAATTCTGGAACTCCTGTGCCAAGATCTGTGATAAGGACGACTACAGATTGTTCGGTTCCTTTTTCGATGGAAAGGGGCAGCCCTCACAGGTCAGTGCAGTTTCCCACGGAAGCTCCACCACAAGGTTCAATGGAATCAATGTAATCAATACAGGTAGGACCATTTAAGGTTCATTTTTCAAAAAACAATACAATGGCTATATATACAAAAGAAGAAGCACGAAAGATTTTGGAAAAGGCATTGAGCTTTTCCAAAGCAGACGCCTGCGAGATCAACCTGAGTGGAAGGAACAGCGGAAACATCAGGTATGCCAGAAATACGGTATCCACCTCTGGGTACAGTTCAACACAGAGTTTGGTGGTACAGTCCAGTTTTGGCAAAAAAGTGGGGACCGCCACCATCGACGAGTTTGATGATGCCTCCCTTGAAAAAGTAGTAAGAAGGGCAGAAGAACTCGCTCAACTATCACCGGAAAACCCGGAGTTTATGGACCCATTGGGCCCACAGACCTATGATGAATCCACCACATATAAGGACGCTACGGCCAATATAACCCCCGAGTATAGGGCGGAAGTGGCCAGTAAGAGTATCGTGCCAGCATCGGAAAAAGATGTTACTGCAGCAGGATTTTTGGATGACTCCGCTGGTTTCTCTGCCATGATCAATTCCAATGGCCTGTTCGCCTACAACCAATCCACCAACGTGGATTTCACCGTTACCATGCGAACCAACGATGGTACCGGATCAGGGTGGGTCACCAGGGATTACAACGACATCTCCAAGTTCGATGCCTCCGAAGCATCCAAAATAGCTATCGACAAGGCCGTCATGTCCAAAGGGGCACAGGCCATAGAACCGGGAAAATATACGGTCATTTTGGAGCCGGCCGCAGCGTCCGATTTGTTGCAGAATATGTTCAGTTCATTCAATGCCCGTTCTGCGGATGAAGGACGTAGTTTCATGTCTGCTCAAGGAGGAGGGAACAAACTCGGACAGAAGATTGTGGATGAGCGTGTCACCATTTGGTCCGATCCATTGCACCCCGATGTACCCACATCCACGTGGAACGGGGAGGGAATGCCCCTGAAAAAAACCATGTGGGTGGAAAATGGAGTGGTCAAGAATTTGGCCTATGACCGATATTGGGCCGGACAGCAAGGAGTGGACCCAGTTCCGTTTCCCAGCAATGCCATCATGGCGGGGGGGGATGAAAGCCTCGAAGACATGATCAAGGGAACCAAAAAAGGAATACTCGTAACCCGTTTTTGGTACATACGAAGTGTAGATCCCCAAACCCTTCTCTATACAGGTCTGACCAGGGATGGGACATTCTATATCGAAAACGGACAGATCAAGTTTCCGGTCAAGAATTTCAGGTTCAATGAGAGTCCCATCATCATGCTGAACAACTTGGAGTCCCTTGGGAAACAGGTGCGTGTTGATGGAAACCTCATTCCATACATGAAAATTCGTGACTTTACGTTCACCAGTCTTTCAGATGCTGTGTAAACCATAAAATCAATATAAACTGGTGGTTGATGGACGTCCATGACCACCAGTTTTTGTTTTGGAAATGATGATGATGTAGCCTACAGTACCTTATGGCATTGCAAAATGAATTCTTTTTTACCCGTTTACAGTATGAATCCGGCGATTGGGACGTGGATCAGCGCATGCCTTCCAATCTGCTGAATTCCTTGGTCGAATATACCACCTTGAAAGTGGATACCCAGGAAAAGATCATTACCCTGGCCAGCGACGATATCTTCAAAAGTCCCTTCTGCTATATCTCAGGGCACAAATTGGTGCAGTTCACCAAAAAGGAAAGGGAAAATTTTGAAAAATATGTCCGCAATGGTGGCTTTGTCTTCGCCGATGATTGCAACCACGACATCGATGGGCTGTTCGCCAAATCCTTTGAGCGCCAAATGGAAGAAATATTCGGGCCCGGGGAGCTTCAAAAAATACCAAATGACCACGAGATCTATTCCATTTTCTTTGAATTTGAAAACGGTCCCCCGACCACCTCGCAGGAACTGAACGGATGGGGCGACGACCTGGTGCACGACTATCTCAAGGCCATCATCATCAACGGAAGAATAGGGGTACTCTACAGCAACAAGGATTATGGTTGCGAATGGGACTACGATTTTAGAAACAAACGATGGTATAAAATTGACAATACCCGTTTTGGGGTGAACATTGTCCTTTATGCCCTAACTTCATAACACTACAAATTTGGACAAAGAACTACAACAAATAGCCAGTGAAGTCGAGTTGCTTTCGGACAAGCTGAAAGCATTGAAAAAAGAAATTGGGAAAGTGATCATCGGTCAAGAAGAAACGGTGTCACAATTGCTCATCACCTTTCTTGCTGGCGGACATGCCCTTTTGGAAGGCGTGCCGGGACTGGCCAAGACCTTGATGATCCGCACCTTGGCCAATGCCATCGACCTAAGGTTCAAACGGATTCAGTTCACCCCCGACCTGATGCCTTCGGACATTATCGGAACCGAGATTTTGGAGGAAGACCACACCACTGGCAAAAAATTCTTCAAGTTCAACAAAGGGCCTATTTTTTCCAATATCATTCTGGCGGATGAGATCAACAGGACGCCTCCAAAAACGCAGGCCGCCCTTTTGGAGGCCATGCAGGAATTTGAGGTGACCTATGGAGATAAGACCTATTCGTTGGACAGGCCTTTTTTCATTTTGGCCACACAAAACCCTATAGAGCAATCAGGGACCTTTGTGTTGCCCGAAGCCCAGCAGGACAGGTTCTTGTTGTACATAAAGATTGGTTATCCAACGGCAGAGGAGGAGACCGCAATTTTAAAAGCGACCACGGGTACCTCCAAGGTTAAATTGAACAAGGTGATTTCCGGGGAAGACATCATCCGATTGCAACAATTGGTCAGGGAAGTCTCCATCAGCGATGGATTGGTCCAATATGTGAGCGATGTAATCCGTGCCACACGACCGGACACCACATCGATTGACTATGTCAAGGATTGGGTGGATTGGGGTGCCGGTCCCCGTGCAGGTCAGGCCATGATCTTGACCGCCAAGGCCCATGCGTTGCTGGAAGGACGTTTGGCCGTTTCCCTTGAAGATTTGAAATCGGTCGCCGTTCCCGTATTGCGCCACAGGGTATTGGTCAATTTTAGGGCCGAGGCCGAAGGAATCACTTCGGATGCAGTGACCCGTCATATATTGGGTGCCATCAAATTGAAGGAAAAATAATGGCCACTAGGGACTACCATGATCTGTTAAAACCGGAAATCATCAATACCGTGTCAGGGCTTTCCCTGATATCGCGTATTGTGGTGGAAGGCTACCTGTCCGGTCTGCACAGGAGTAGGAGCGTGGGTCCCGGAATGGAGTTCAGCCAATACCGTGCCTACGAACCCGGGGACGACCTTCGGTTGCTCGATTGGAAAATGTTGGCACGTTCAGGAAGGTACTACATCCGACAATCGGAAGTGGAAAGCCAGGTTGTGGTGAAGTTCATTGTGGATGCCAGTGCCTCCATGGAGCATACCGAAAACGGCCTCTCCAAAATGGAATTTGCCCGTGTCATTGTGGCCTGTCTGTCCCAAATGGCACAGAAACAGGGCGATTCCGTGGGACTCTTTGCACTGAATGAAGATGAATTCGTAGAGATTTATCCAAAGGCGGACCAAAAACATTATAACCGATTGCTTCTGGAACTGCTCAACATATCCACTAAGGGAAAATGGCCAAAACTATCCGTCGCCACCAAAAAAATACACAGTAGGGGAACAAGGGAGTTGGTATTCTTTTTGACGGATATGTATGAGGACATTTCGGAACTCTCCGATTTTGCCAAGGAACTGAAAACCTCCAACAATGAGGTCGTGGTGCTTCAGCTTATGGCAGGAAACGAACTGGATTTTGAGTATAAAAAATCGGTCACCTTTGAAGATCTCGAGACTGGGGCCAAGGTAAAAGTGGATGTGGACAAGGCCAAAGATGCTTATTTGAAGGCGTTGGATGCCAAAATGGCCCAAACCAAGGAGCAATTGCTCTCCAAAGGCGTGCATTACCATCTCTTCCGCATGGATGCGCACTTGGGCAATGCCCTGCAATTATTTTTGAAAGAACGATCAAGATTGAATTAGAATGGTTTTTGCAAATCCTTCATACTTATGGGCACTTTGGGGACTTTTGGTTCCCTTGGCCATTCATTTGTGGAGCAAAAAGGAGGCAAAGACCATCAAAATTGGCAGCATCCAACTATTGGATGAATCCAATTCAAGGCAATCGAGCAGCATTCAGATGAACGAATGGCTGTTGCTTTTGCTCCGTATGCTGATTGTTGGGCTAGTGGTGTTGCTCATGGCGGGCCCGCAATGGCGAACTTATAAAAATAAAGATCAGGTCACTTATTTTGTGGAACCTTCCCTTGCCGATGACCCGACCTTGACCAAGGTTTTGGACAGTTTGGACGATACTTCGGCGGTGCTGCTCTTGAAAAGTGGGTTCCCGGAATGGGGAGTGGATATGGAAGAAGTGGAAAGGGAAACACCCAACTATTGGCAACTCGTCCAAAAGATGGATTCCCTGCCTTCGGATAGCATTGTCATCTTTGCCCATGCTTATCTGCAAGGATTCAGATCCATGAGACCCACGACCCATAAAAAAATCCATTGGGTGGCGATGGAACCCCAAAATTTGGAAAGTAAACCGTTGATGGCCTTTCGAAATGGTCAAGACACCGAATTGCTCTCCATGGCGGGGAACGGACAGAACACTTATTTCAAAAGAGAAAGATTGTCTAGTGGTTTTTCCCTGACCGAAAATGCGGACAGCCTTCGGCTGGACATAGGCAATGAAACAATAACCGTAGGTTTTACCGAAGTTAGGCCCATCACGGTACATATATTTTCCGAAACAAGGTTTGAGGCGGAAAAAAAATATATCGAAGCCGCGTTGACGGCCTTGTCCAGCTACCTAGGCCGGGATATCGAAATAAAAGTCTTTGCGGACAATGACCAACCTGAAAATTCACAGCCCGACCTGAACATTTGGTTGCGCACCGATCCTCCGGATGCTTTATCTGGAAAACGATTGGTGTTCCGCGAAAATTCGATGGCAGAGCAGTTGATCGCACCTGGCGAACAAAACGGACTTTACTACCTGACCGAAAAATTGACCACCCAAAATACAGTCGAGGAACATTTTGCGGAGCAATTACTCGGACTGTTGGATGTGGATGCCGATTTGGAAGATTTGATTGCGGAATCAGATTTCCGACAAATGGATGGGGACGAACTCATGCCGAATTATGTGGAACCCATATCGAAAAGGGAACGGGCCACGTTTCAGGATATGTCCCATTGGATGTTTTTGGGCATTGCTATATTGATGCTTTTGGAGCGCTTGGTTTCATACTTTAAAAAACAATGACGATGGGTGAGGGGCAGTTGGTACAGTTCAGGAAAAAGTGGCAGCAATTCATGTATTTGGAATGTGCGCTTTATGCTGTGGGTTTTGGTATACTGGCCTATTTGCTGTCATGGAACATTTTGGTGGCCCTCATTGTATTTGCCGCAGTTTTGACGGTAGCATTGTTCATGTATCGACCATGGGATTTGAAAATGGAAAGTGCCGTGGCCTATATTGATGCCCATGTGCCCGAAGCCGCTTTCAGCAGTGGACTTTTGGCTGTGCCAGATGAGGAACTTAGCAGTTTGTCCAAGTTACAGCGATACAAAGTATATGTCCAGTTACAGCCCATTTTGGGCAAATTGGACCCGCCCCATAAGCTCAAGACTGCCGTTTCGGTGATGTTTGGACTTGCCTTGATCGGCATTGCCGTCCATTTTGGGCTTGAGAAATATGATAATGATGTGCAGCGGCCATCAGTGGAAAGCCAGATTCAGTTTACACCTTTGGACACATTGAACACCAGTGGTCAAATTCCGGAATTGGTGGAGACCTCCATCATGGTGGACTATCCCAATTACACCAAACAACCGACTTTGAAAACCACAAACCCAAACATCTCGGCCGTAGAGGGTTCCACAGTGACATGGAACCTCAGGTTTGAGGGTGAAGTGGCCTCGGTGCGTATGGAGCGGATGGGTGAAATTTTCGAACTATCCGGAATAAGCGGAAGCTTTGGGATGCAGCAAAAAGTGGAAGCCTCAGGGTTTTACAGTTTCAGTTTTAAGGACTCCGAAGGCAACGCCCATACCACCGATCTATATTCGATGGAAGCCGTGAAGGACAGCCCTCCTTTGGTTGAAGTGGATGGACTCGACCAATACAGTTATTTTGAGTATGATAAAGCAAAGCAAATCCTTCTTGATGCCAAGATGACCGACGATTTTGGTTTGGAAGATGTTTACATTGTGGCCACGGTAAGCAAAGGCTCTGGCGAATCGGTGAAATTTAGGGAAGAAACCATCCGTTTTGACGGTATTTTTTCAAAAGGGAGCAAAAAATTGGACTTACGGAAACAGTTGGATTTGGACAAACTGGGCATGGATCCTGGGGACGAACTCTATTTTTATGTGGAAGCCTTGGACAACAAAGTCCCAAATCCCCAAATTTCTCGAAGTGAAACTTATTTTGCGGTCATTCGGGACACTGTCACCGATGGTTTTGCCGTGGAAGGTACTTTGGGTGTGGACCTGATGCCCGATTATTTTAGGAGCCAGCGTCAATTGATCATCGACACGGAAAAGCTCATCAAAGATCGTCCCAATTTGTCCGAGTACCAGTTCAAGTTCAAAAGCAACGAACTGGGATTTGACCAAAAATCACTTCGATTAAAATATGGACAGTTCATGGGCGATGAAACCGAAATGCAAGCTGCTCCCGGTGCCGTTTCCAGTGAGGAAGGCGAGCACGATCACGATCACGACCATGAAGAAGGAGAGAAAGATCTTTTGGAAGACTACAGCCATAAGCATGACAGTGAGAATGAGCACAACTTGGTCCCCGAGCACGAACATGAAGAAAATGGGGAAGAAAAGGAAGACCCCTTGCACGAGTACCTTCACAATCATGGTGATCCCGAGGAATCCACCCTTTTTGAAAAATCGTTGAAAGCCAAACTGAGAGAGGCTTTGGACATTATGTGGGATGCAGAACTGTATTTGAGGCTATATGAACCCCAAAACTCATTGCCCTATCAATACAAGGCACTCGAGCTCATACAGGAAATCAAGAACAGTGCCCGTATCTATGTACACCGCATCGGGTTTGACCCACCTCCCATAAAGGAAGAAAAACGGTTGACAGGGGATTTGGAAGCTGTGGACAACTATGACAAAAAGGAGCAATTTGAATATGAACTGTCCTTTGCATCCACAAGAAAGACCATATCCCGATTGGAACTTTTAAGTCTGGGCAAAACGACATTCAAGGAAACGGACAGGGCCCTTTTTCAGGAGGCAGGCAACGAACTGGCCAAAAAAGTGGTGGATGAGCCCTTAAAATACCTAAAGGTATTGCGAGGTCTGCGTGATCTTGATAAGGCCGGAGAAAGGACACCCGAAAAATTCAGGGAAGTCCAGAAAAGCCTTCTGTCCGTGATCACTGAAGTGGAAGGGAACCCAGGAAAGAAAACCAGTTTGGATGACGAAATCAATAGGTTGTACCTAAAAGAATTAAGCAGTGATGATTGATGGGACAATCTTTTTGAACTGGAAGTTTTTCTGGCCATTTTTCGTGGGCAGTCTGCTGCTTTGGGGCATATTCATTTGGAAAGAATGGCCACAGCGGAAAGAACGAAGGTTTTGGATCAAGTTGGTGGTTTCCTGTATCGGGATAGCTTCATTGCTGGTAATGGCTTTGCGGCCCGTCCATCAAAAAGAAACACTTTTTGGAAGGGGCATCCTACTGACGGAAGGGCATATACCTGAACAATTGGACAGTTTAAAGACAATTTTCAAACGCATAAAAATAGAGAGCTATGTCCCGGGAAAAACCTTGGCTCTTTTGGAGACCACCGATTCCCTTTTTGTGTTGGGCCATGGGGTGCAGCCCTTTGATATGTGGCAATTGAAGGACAAATCCGTGAATTTTTTGGGCGGTAAAACACCCGAAGGTCTGGTGGACATATCGTATGAACATGAGCTTTTGTTGGGGGATGAACTTTTGGTCAAGACAAGATATAACCATCCCAAAACAGGACGTTGGCTTATTTTGAACGACCCAGGAGGAAATGGATTGGATTCCGTATTGTTGGGAGATGGCCCAGAACAATATACGGAATTGCGGGTCAAGCCCAAGGCAAGTGGCCAGTTTATCTATTCGTTGGAGGAGAAGGATTCAGAGGGTGCTTTTGTGGGCAAAGAACCCCTGCCCGTAAAAATTGTGGACTGGAAGCCTCTTAACATATTGATGGTCAATTATTTTCCAACATTTGAGACCAAGTACCTCAAAAACTTTTTGGTAGAGAATGGCCATAGTGTGCTGGCACGGACCCAATTGTCCACAAATAGGTTCAAGTTTGAATATTTTAATCGAGAGGCGTCTCCCATATACCAAATGACGCCAAAGGCGTTGGAAGGTTTTGACTTGATTGTTATGGATGTGGATTCGTACCTTGCTTTGGGGTCATCTGCCAGAACGGCTTTGGAAGAAACGATACGGGAACAGGGAACAGGATTGTTCATCCAACCCAATACCACGTTTTTCAAACTTTCCCAGGGACAGTCACCCTTTCGATTTCAGACAGATGGTGGAACGGAGATCACCTTTGGTGAAACCAAGCAAATCCTGAAAAAATACCCATACGTCTTTCAAGATAGGTTTCCAGTACAGCCCATCATACTGGATTCTGTGGAAATTGCCGCCTATATCCCTATGGAAAAAGGGAAGATGGCAACCTCCGTGCTCCAAGATACTTATCATGTGATATTGGATGGAAACCAAGAGCTGTATGCCAAACTTTGGACACATCTGTTGAATGGGGTGGTGCGTGATCAAAAAGTGGAAACACAGTGGCAGGCATTGACCAAAATTCCCAGACCTGACCAACCATTTGATTTCCAGGTTCATACCGCTTTGGAAAACCCTATAGTGGAAACCGATCAAGGAACAGATATCCCGTTGCTTCAGGATTTTTCAGTATCCATGTTGTGGAACGGAACCAGACACCCCCGTCGAGCAGGATGGAATCATTTTCAGCTTTCTTCGGATTCCCTCTCCCGTTTTGCCTATTATGTGTTTGATACGAATGAACGAAAGGCCGTGACCCAAAAAAATGTACTGGAAGCCAACATCAGGGAATTTGGGCAGCATGAAGGTTTTGGAAAAGTCAAATCCGCAACATCGAGGGAGCATGTTCCCATATCCCCGCTATGGTTTTTCGTCCCATTTCTCCTTTGCATGGGTTGGTTATGGCTGGAGCCCAAACTTTTCCAATGATAATGGTCCAGATCAGGCAGCCGTGGTCACATCTTTGTTGTATTTGTTCCGGTATTCGATGGGTGTAAGCCCGGTTATTTTCTTGAAAACGTTCCGGAAGGCCTTGGAATCGGTATAGCCCACATCGAACATGACCTCGGTGATGTTTTTTCGGGTGGATTCAAAACTCCGCTTTGCGGCCTCTATTTTCACCCGTTGCATATATTCCACCACGGTGTTGTTCGTTGCTTGTTTGAACCGTCGTTCAAAACTTCTTCGGCTCACAGCGGCCATCTCGGCCAGTTCGTCCACGGTCATTTTTTCGTTATAGTTACTTTCAATATATTCTTGGACTTTCTTCACCTGTTCGTCATTGTGGTCCTTTTGCCCAGTGAACATCATGAAGGCCGCTTGGCTGTTCCTGTCAATATCAATGGCAAAATATTTGGAAGCCAATATGGCCATGTCCCTGTCCGTATATTTTTCCAAAAGATAGAGCAAGAGGTTCCATATCGAATTGGCGCCACCGCTGGAATAGATGCCATTCTCTTCGGTGATGACCCCTCCATCCACCACTTCCACCTCGGGGAACATTTCTTGGAACTCACTGTAAAAAGCCCAATGGGTGGAACATTTCTTGCCATTGAGCGTCCCTGTAGAAGCCAAAAGAAAAGCCCCAATACACAATGAGGCCACTTCGGCACCCTTATCCCGCTGTTTTATGATCCAGGGAATCGCATCTTCGTTCAGAGCCAAAGCTGTTTCCATGTCACCAAAAATGGGGGGGATGATGACCAAATCGGCTGGTCCGGAGTCTTCCAAAAGTACATCGGTGGTTATCGAATACACCCCGTCCTGTATCCGTATCTCACGGTCGGAACCCACCATCAGTACTTTGAACAGCGGTTCCTTACCAGCGGCCTGCAAAAATTGATTGGCCGTTGTGAACAGATATCGGGCTGCCGTGACCCCAGAGCCAACAGCAGTTTTTGGAATCAATATGTGTATGGTCTTCATGCTTCAAAAGTAGTGAAAACCTTTGGCGGAATCAACCCGTGAAACAGTCGTTTATACACCCGAAGGTTTCTTTTTATCATTTTCATCTTTGTTATGTTGAAAATCAGTGAACGAATGGATCAGATCATTGCATATCTTACATTTAATGGAAATTGCAGGGAAGCGATGGAATTCTACCAAGAATGTCTTGGGGGCAAACTGACATTTCAGACCTTGGAGGATACCCCAAAAACAGAAAGATTTCCCAAGAGCCTCAAAAAATACGTAGTGCAGGCTTCCCTCAAAAAAAATAATATCCTGTTGATGGGAACCGATATGCTGGACAAGGAACTGGTGAGGGGAAATTCCGTTTCCATTTTCTTGGAGGTGTCCGATGAGGAACAGATAGAGGAATATTATGAAAAACTCAAAAATGGGGGGATGAGTGCACATCCCTTGGGCAAAACCCACTGGGGAGATCTTTTTGGAACCTTGGTGGACAAATATGGCAACGAATGGTTGCTCCACTGTAAGAACAATGAAAGCAAAATTGCATAAAACCCACACATCATGAAAACAATAAAGAATACCCAAAAGATCGTTCCATTTCTTTGGTTTGACGACCGCGCCGAAGAGGCCATGGATTTTTACACATCCATTTTTCCCAATTCCAAGATCAATTTTCTGAACAAGTGGCCAGAGGGAAGCCCATTTCCGACCCACACTGTCCAGAATGGATCTTTTTCGTTGGACGGTACAACCTTCCATGCCTTTGATGCCGGGCCGCAGTTCCGCTTCAACCCTTCCATTTCATTTTTTGCCATTTTTGAGACCGTGGAGGAAATCGATTCGATTTGGGAACAACTGAGCGAAGGCGGGGAGACATTGATGCCATTGGACACCTATCCGTGGAGCGAGCGCTATGGCTGGGTCACCGACCGTTTCGGGCTCTCTTGGCAGATCATGAAAGGCAAACTGGCCGAAGTGGGCCAACGGATAACTCCTTTGTTGATGTTTTCGGGCGACCAACGGGGCAGTGCCGAACAGGCCGTGAACCTGTACATGGATCTTTTTGGAAAAACCTCCTTGGATGGAATTTCCCGTTACAAACCTGGCGAACCTGGTCCCGAAGGTATGGTGAAACATGCCCAGTTCAAGTTGGAGGGCCAGACTTTTATGGTCATGGACAACGGTACCGAAACAGAGATGCCCTTTAATGAGGCCATATCATTTTATGTAAACTGCAAGGATCAGGCAGAGCTGGATCATTTTTGGGATGGGTTCATCAAGGATGGGGGCAGGGAATCCCAGTGCGGTTGGCTGAAGGACAGGTTTGGGGTCTCTTGGCAGATTGTTCCGGACATCATTTCTAAAAAGATCGACCACGGTGCTCCCGATCGATTGTTGAACATGATGAAGGCCCTGTGGCAGATGAAGAAACTGGACATCGCCAAACTGGAAGCGGCATACAATCAATAGGGTTTTGGCGGAGATGCCCCCTAAACTTATCGGTTTCACACCATTTTTTTTAGAATGCTTCCCCTAATTTTATAATCATAAAAACAACATAAACCCATAAAATAAACAATCATGAAAAACAAAATTCTTTTCGTCTTGGCTTTGCTCTTCGGACTGATGTTCATCAATGCGGGCCTCAACAAATTTTTGAACTACATGCCACCCCCCGAAGACATGCCCGAAGCCTTGATGAACGATTTTCAGGCGATGATGGAAATTTCATGGCTATTGCCCTTGATTGCGATTGCAGAACTTCTAGGGGGCATACTCATCATTGTACCCAAAACACGGGCATTGGGGGCATTGGTCATTTTGCCCGTCATGGTGGGCATCCTTTTGGTCAACACCGTTGTAGAAACCAGTGGTTTTGTCATTGCATTTGTCTTGGCCTTGATTTTGGGATGGATCATCTATGAGAACAGGCATAAATACAGACCTATATTCCAATAAAAAATTCAAATAGAAATCTTTTAAATACAAACACAATGAAAGTAAATCCTTATTTAAACTTTGACGGCAATGCAGAAGAAGCATTCCTTTTTTATAGATCGGTTTTTGGCGGAGAGTTTACTGCCAACATGAAGATGGATACCGCACCGGGTATGGAAAACCTCAATGCAGATGAGAAAAACCGTGTCATGCACATCAGTCTCCCGATTGGAAAGGATATTGTGCTGATGGCATCGGATATTGTTCCTTCCATGGGACATACCTTGAACCAAGGGAACAACGTGTATATTTCCCTACATCCCGAAAGCAGGGAAGAAGCTGACCGTATTTTCGACGGACTGTCCAAGGGCGGTGAGGTGGAAATGCCTATGGAAGATCAGTTTTGGGGCGACTATTTTGGCAGTTTCACCGACAAGTTCGGGGTCAAATGGATGGTGAACTACAATTAACAATATGTATAAAATGGAAACCCAAAGGATAACCATACAAGCAACAATACAGCAGGGTGCAGAAAGGATCTGGGAATGCTGGACCGATCCGGAACACATTACCCAATGGAACTTTGCTGCGGATGACTGGTGCTGTCCCAAGGCCGAAAACGATTTAAAAGTAGGAGGTAGGTATATGGCCCGAATGGAAGCCAAGGATGGAAGTTTTGGCTTCGATTTTGAGGCGGTATATGATGAAGTTGTTCCGCTCAAAAAGATTTCCTACACCATGACGGATGGCAGACAGGCGACCACCACATTTGAAGATCGTGGAAACCATACTTTGGTCACCACGGTTTTTGATGCTGAGGACCAAAACCCTTTGGAAATGCAAAAAGAGGGGTGGCAGACCATTCTCAACAATTTCAAGTCCTATGTTGAGTGATATCCTTGGTTTGGATAGCTCCAGAACCAAAAATTGCTGATTATGGTGGAGGTTTTCAAAACAAATATTGCATCCAACAAAAAAGCCGATCGGGTCCTGGGCATATTGCAAGATCGATTCCCGGGCCTGGAACTGAATTTCGATCTAGAGGACTGTGACAACATACTGAGGGTAGGGGCAATGGATCGAAAAGAGATTGCCAGGAACATTATCAAGACAGTTCGGGCACAAGGCTTTAAGATTGAAATTTTACCGGACATTGTCAACAATGGACCGCACCGAATGTAAAAAAGTTTGGGAAAGTGATGCAACCATATTGTGTTTTGCCCATCATTCAATAAACTTTCAAAATTTAAAATGTTTATGAAAAGAAACACTTTTGCAATCGGTATTTTGGTTTTTATGATGGGGGTCCTGTCCTCGTGTAATTCTGATAATGACGTTGATTGCCCCGAGGATTTTACTGGGGAATTGGCCACTGAAGAGGAAAAAATGGTCGGAACATGGGTACTTTCAGCCATTACCGCTGATGAGGAAATAGACCTTACCGATGACGGGGAGGACAACCCCAGTACTGACTTTTTTACGCAATATTCGGATTGCGACAAGGATGCAAGTTATACATTCAACTCGGATCGGACTTATGAGTACGCACAGGGACAAAATGCCGAGGATTGTCAGAACAAAGGGACTTTTGATGGAACCTGGCGACTGGCTTCGGCAAATTTGAACTTGGTTAGTGGCTGTAGCCTACAGAGCACCAATATAGAATTTTCCGTTAACGAGAACCAATTCTCTTTTTCAGACACATTTAATGTAACAGATGTTAGTGGGTTGGTGAAATCCACAGAGATCACCTTTACCTACACCTTGGTGCCTTAGTCAGGCTAAGCGTTGGTCAGACTGGTCAGTCTATTATTTTTCTGAACTGGTCAACACCCGTTTGATCGCCGCTCACAAAAAGAAGATCGTCCTGAAAGATTTTGTCCGAGGGCTTTATGGCGCTGTGCAGTTCATTTTTTCTGGAAATGCCCAAAATGTTGATGCCATAGGCATTCCTAAGGTTCAGGTCCTTGAGTTCCTTGCCCACAATGTTCCTGTCGTCGGTGTTCACCCTCACACAGGAAATGTTGAAATCGGGGAATTCGGTGGGCCTGAACGTTCTGGGAGTGCCTTTTTTGTTTTGGAACAGATCATAGTTGTCCAAACGGGCCGTGTTCACCAAATGTTCTATATCGTCTTCTGGAACCAGGAAATTGTGCAAAGTCCTTGAAAAGATTTCGATGGAAGTTTCAAATTCTTCTGGGATTACATCGTCCGCACCCATGGCGATCAATTCGTTGATTTCCTTCACATATCTTGTCCTGACAATGATGTGAATGGAACGGCTGATGTCTCTGATATTTTTGATAATGGCCTTGGTGGCAATGGGGTCGGATATGGCAATGACCACCACACGCGCTTGCGAAATATTGACCAGATCTAAGATGTGGTCCTGGGTGGCGTCACCAAAATGGATGGGTACATTGTTCTGTTTTTCCCGTTTCACCACATCGGCGTTGAGTTCCACCACCACGTAGGGTATGCTGCTAAATTCGGCGGCCTTTGCAAGGTTGCTCCCATTGATGCCATACCCGATGATGACCAAATGGTTTTTTAGGCCGTCATCAGTTTTATCGGAACCTTCGGAAGCCACGAGCATTTTGTCCATGGCTTTGATGGGTTTCAGTTTCATCACGCCAAAAGCAATATTTTCAGAAAAAATGATGACAAACGGGGTCAAAAACATGGAAATGATGGATACGGCCAAGAAATATTGGTTGGTTTCCGCATCCAAAAGCCCATATTGTATTCCCACTTTGGAAAGGATGAAGGCAAACTCACCCACTTGAAAAAGGGCTAGCCCCGTCAACAAAAATGTTCTGGGCGGATATTTCAGCACCGCTATGGACAGGGCAGCGATAAGGGACTTGATCAAAAACACCCCCAACACAATGAGCAAAATGATCCCTACATTCTTGCTAAAGAAAGTAAGATCCAACAACATGCCCACCGAAATAAAGAAGAAACTGGTAAAAAG
Organism: Allomuricauda sp.; assembly: GCA_048270465.1. Taxonomy (GTDB): domain Bacteria; phylum Bacteroidota; class Bacteroidia; order Flavobacteriales; family Flavobacteriaceae; genus Flagellimonas. Next base: position 7,360 of record JBLWSV010000004.1, on the reverse strand, counting down.
CTCCCTGAAGGGCAATATGATACTGGTGGCCTGATGGCTGTATTCAGATTCCGAGATGATGAGCCCTGCCAAAAAGGCTCCCAAGGCCAAAGATAGTCCGGCCTCGGAGGTCAGGAAGGCCACGGCGAAGCAAATGGTGATCGTAGTGATCAGAAAAAGTTCCTTGCTCTTGGTCTTAGCCACAAGGAACATGAGTTTTGGGACCAGATACCGGGCGCTGATGATGGTTATGGCCACAACTATGACCGTTTTGAGCAACAATATCAGCACACTGTTGGTCACGTTCCCGGCTTGTCCAGCAATAATGGGGGTAAAAAGCATCATGGGGACCACAATGATGTCCTGGAAAATGAGTATGGCCAGCGCATTGCGCCCGTGGGGGGCTGACATTTCATTGCGGTCTTGCAATACTTTCAGCACAATTGCGGTACTGGACAAAGAAAAAAGAAAACCCACGAACAGGGCCTCGTTCCAAGTATTGCCCAACAAATAATAGATGAGGCCGGAGACAATCACGGTCAGTCCAACTTGCAGCGTACCGCCAATGAAGACCGTATTTTTTATGGAGACCAATTGTTTGATGGAAAGTTCCATGCCTATGACAAACAACAACAGGATGACCCCAATTTCCGAAATGGCCTCTATCTGTTCCGATTCATTTAAAAGACCAAAACCATGTGGACCGATCAGAATCCCTGTGACCAAAAAACCCAAGATCGAGGGCAGTTTCAGGCGTTGCAGAACAAATACCACTACCATTGATAGTCCTAGCAAGATCAGAAAGTCCTGTAACATGGGTAAGTGCATATCGGTTGGGTTTAAGGTTTTATCGAAACATTTTTTCCCTGCTTGGGGATATTTTTAAAAGTTCAAAGTTAAGGAGAAAGTGTTTTCAGTAAGTTTTCCAGACCCGACTTTTCCAAACTGCACATGATTTTTTCCCCCATAGGTTTGGCATTCGTGAATGTTCGATAAAGCTTTTTTGCATGACAAATAACAGTTTTTTAGGTTTATAACCAGTGTTTTAGGAAAAAACTGACATATATCATCTTTTAACAATTCGTTGTGTATGACCTTTGTCCTATCAAAAACCAAGAAACTATGGAAATTTATTTTAAAAAGCGACAACGTTCATTTATGGCCATCATTTTGGGAATGGCAATGGGCCTGCTTCCAATATCCCTGAGCGCACAGAATTTTAAGCTGTCCGGTTCCGAAGGGGAAGTTTTGGTCACCGGAACTTCAACCTTGCACGATTGGGAAGAAGTGGCGGAACAAAGATCTGGAACCTTGACATTGGACAGCTCCGGGGAGCTTCCCAAAATCGGGGCCCTGACATTTATTGTGGAGGCAGAGAGCCTTAAAAGCGGCAAAGACGCCATGGACAAGAACACCTACAAGGCATTGGATACGGACAAGCACAAGCAGATCGTGTTCAAGTTGAACAGGATCAAAGAGATTTCACCCATTTTATCGGCATCCAATCGGTATAAGGTCGTTACCGCAGGCAATCTGACCATAGCGGGCAAAACCAATGAGGTGGAATTGGATTTTAACCTTACCGTGAACGGAGATAAAGTGGTATTGGTAGGGAAAAAGCCTTTAAAAATGACCGATTTTGGCATAGAACCACCTAAGGCCCTTTTGGGAACCATTAAGACGGGTGATGCCATAGAGGTTCAATTCAATACAGTTTGGAAACAATAAAAAAGCAAATACTCAACAAAAAAACCTTAACAATGAAAAAATTTGTAAAACACGGGCTACTGGCCACAACATTAATGGTAGGGCTGTTTGGATATGCCCAAAACCGCAATCTGGACAACTTTAGGCAACCGGACAAGAACGGTGTCAATGTTTTTGAAAGTCCCAAAGATACTGTGCTCACCTTTGACGGGGTCAAGGTAAGGGTAGGGGGATCTTCCACACTACAGTTTCAAGCAGTGGACCATGAGAACTCAGGTGCCGTGGAGCTTATTGAGATTGGGGACAACTTTAACTTGGCAACCGCCAACCTGGATCTTGATGTGGCATTGGCCAAAGGTGTACGCATGCACTTAAGAACTTATCTTTCATCCAGACACCATCCAGAACCCTATGTGAAAGGTGGGTATTTCCAAGTGGACAATCTTGATTTCATTAGCCCAGGATTTTTGGAAGAAGCCATGAAATACCTCACCATTAAAGTGGGACATATGGAGAACAACTATGGTGATGCCCACTTTAGAAGGACCGACAACGCACAGGCCATGCACAACCCATTTGTGGGCAACCTGATCATGGATGCCTTTACCACAGAGGTGGGAGGTGAGGTTTATTTTAGGAAAAATGGTTTCATCGGTATGTTCGGACTTTCCAATGGCAAGTTGAACCAAGCCGTCAACAATCCCGGTACTACAGGGGCTTCTATCTTGGCCAAGTTGGGCTATGATGGACAATTGAACGATGATCTTAGATTGCGCATCACAGGTTCCATGTACAGTACAGGAAAATCCCGCACAGTTTATCTATATAGTGCGGACCGAAGCGGCTCAAGATACTATTTCGTCATGGAAAACACAGAGGCTTCCGCATCAGGGAATTTCCGCTCAGGACGTTACAATCCCGGCATGAACAATGAAATCACAGCTTTTATGATTAACCCGTTCGTCAAATACAAAGGATGGGAGTTCTTCGGAACTTTTGAACACGCCACAGGAAAAACCGATGCCGAAACAGACAACAGGGCAGCTACCCAATTGGCTGGGGAGGTGATCTACAGATTTGGCAAAAGTGAAAACTTCTATTTGGGAGCAAGGTACAATACCGTGGATTCCGAAGATCCATCAGGTGATGATGTTACCATAGACCGGTTCCAATTGGGAGGAGGCGTCTTTTTGACCAAGAACATTTTGGCCAAAATAGAGTATGTGAACCAACAATATGATGGTTTTGCACCGAGCAGCATCTTCAATGAAGGACAGTTTAAAGGAGTTCTTTTGGAAGCTGTGATCAGCTTCTAGAGCAATTTAGGGTTTTAGTTCATAAGGTTCGGGACTTTTGGTTCCGGACCTTGATTGAAGTGATAAAAATCAGTATATTTAAAAATATGTTACCATCTGTACCCCATACCGTTAAGAGTTTGCTCAGTATGGTTTTTTTGCTTTACGGAGCGATATTTTCCGACCCGGAAAGGGAGACCCGTGTCTGGGTGGCACCCGAAAGCGAAGTGGTCATTGCTGGAACTACCAACGTAAATGAATTCACTTGTAGGTACAATGTCCAGGGAATGGAGATGCCCATTCGGATGGTTTACAATGAGAAGGTGGAGCAGATCCTTTTCAAAAATGCCAAGTTGAAACTGGCGAACGATTGTTTTGATTGTGGTGGAAAGGCCATTAACAAGGATTTCAGGGAATTGTTGAAAACGGAACACCACCCCCAAGTCGAGCTTCGACTGCTCCATGTGGATCCCCCACGCTCCGATGGTAAGGAAATTGTTGTGGGCATGGAAATCAACATAGCAGGGGTTGCCAGAAAATACGAAACCATGCTTCACTGTGAACAGGCAGGTGATATTTGTGTGAACGGCACCTTGGCACTTCGCTTGAGCGATTTTGGGCTCGAACCGCCCCGAAAGGTTCTGGGAATGATCAAGGTGGACGATGAGATCCAAGTCCAGCTTACCCTGAAGATGAAGGAGATTTAAAAATTTACAATTCCAATCCAAATACAATCAATCCGTTGTGATGTCTTTCCAACGGATTTTTTGTTTGAATAGCTAGCCTATCATATTTCAGGAAATCGGTATCTTGGGGCAAATTTGAAAACTTAACTGACATAATAATGATGCACCAACTTTTATTGAAGAGAGGAAAAAGAGTGAAGCTAATTCTTGCATTGGTGACTTTGACATGGTCAATGCACGCCCAAGATAATTTTGGAGGATTGGCACTGTACACTGTTAGGGAAGATATGGGGAATGATCCCAAAGCAACTTTGGACAAGGTAAAGACGGCAGGATATGCCTATATAGAGGCAGCGGGATATCAAGATGGTAAATTTTATGGTATGGCCCCGGAAGATTTTAAATCCCACCTGGAAAACATGGGATTGAAGCCTGTGAGCGCACACCAAGGAACCGTGGATTTTGACAATGTGGACGAGCAGATTGCCGCCGTAAAGACAGCCGGGTTCAAGTATTTTACCATTCCCGTGCCGCCCATGGGTATGTTCACTTTTGATTCGGACAGCAAGACCATGGGCATGAAGGGAACGGTGGCGGAACTGGCGGACATCCTCACCCGATTGGGCAAAAAATGTGAAGCTGCCGGTTTGGAACTGCTGTACCATAACCACGATTTTGAATTCATGGAGAACGAAGAGGGGGTTGTCCCAATTGATTATCTATTGGAGAACACCGACCCCAAGTACGTCAACTTCCAGATGGATCTTTTTTGGGTGACCAAGGCTGGGGCCGATCCGGTTTCCTATTTTGAAAAATATCCGGGAAGGTTCAAATCTTGGCACGTGAAGGATATGGACGATGAAGGAAAGTTTGCACCTGTCGGTGAGGGAAACATCGATTTTACTAGGATATTGAAAGAAAAGAAAACCTCGGGCATGGTCAAATATTTTGTGGAGCAGGATATGACTTGGGACAAAGAACCCCTGGAGGTTATAAAAATAAGCCACAAAGCCCTCAAGGAGATTGGTTTTGATTGAACCAAAAAATGCTGTGTAAGCAGGATATGTAGCAAAAAAGGCAGGAATTAAAAAAAATATTTTTTACAACGGCTGACATTAGTATCTTTGCACCCGCAAAGTCGGGTCGCGTAGCTCAGCTGGATAGAGCATCTGCCTTCTAAGCAGACGGTCGAAGGTTCGAATCCTTCCGCGATCACTTTAAGAGTTCAAATAAAAACAAAACCTTGCATATCTTATTGATTTGCAGGGTTTTAATTTTTTAGGAGCCCCATTTGAATTGGTTTGAAATGGTATGTTTTGGTTTGTAATTCGGTTAGTAAATTTTTTTCTTCAAAGTGTTAACCGAATATGCATGTAATTAACTATATTACAATCACTTAGTATTTGACTTTCGTAGGTAATTATCGTTCAATTTAACACAAAACCTATGAGAACCCGGACAACATTTTCAATCAGTTTCTGGATAAGTACTTCCCGAAGAAATGACGGCAACGCAAAGATTTATGCCCGAATCACCGTTGATTCGCAAAGGGCAAACATGAGTTTAAAGTATACTATCCCAAAAGAGATCTGGGACAGTAAGGGGTCGAAGGTTCTGGGGCGAACAAAAGAAGCTCAGGAAATCAATACTTATCTGATGGAAGTTGAAACAGAACTTTTTCAATGCTATCGTGAACTTCGGTCTAGAACGTCCCATATCACTCCACAGATGGTCAAAGCGCACTATTTTGGAGAAGATGTGAGTGAAGTTACTTTAAAGAGTTTGTTTGAGTATCACAACATACACAATGCACATAGTCTTTGCAAGGCTACTCTTAGTCATTACAAGACATGTCAGAAGTACCTGTTGAAGTATATCAAACAACAATATAAATGTGATGACCACAGACTATCACAACTTAATCACCAATTTATAGTTGGATTTGAAACATATTTACGCAAACTACATCCCATAAATCATCACGCTAACCTTTCAAACAATGGTGCAATGAAGCATATTCAACGTCTACGAAAAATGATTAGAATAGCCGTTGATAATGAATGGATAGATAAAGACCCATTTCAAAAGTTTAAAATTAGAATGGAAAGAAAGGAAAGGGAGTTTTTGAACTTACCTGAACTTCAGAAAATTCAAGAATATCACACAGGGATTGAACGGTTACGTATAGTAAAAGACTTGTTTGTTTTTAGTTGCTATACAGGTATTTCCTATTGTGATATAATGGGTCTTAGCGAAGATAACCTTGTACTTGGCATTGATGGAAAATATTGGATAAGCACAAAAAGGATGAAAACGAAGAATAGTTTTAAGCTTCCATTGGTAGGTCCAGCATTATCTATTATTAAACGATATCAATATCATCCTAAACGGGAATCTGAGAAATTGTTCCCCAGGATTTCCAATCAAAAATTAAACAGTTATTTAAAGGAAATCGCGGATGCATGTGACATCACAAAAAATGTAACCTTTCATGTGGCCAGACATACTTTCGCCACCACCATTACTTTGAGTAATGGGGTTCCTATAGAAACTGTTTCCAAAATTTTAGGTCATACAAAATTGGCCACTACCCAAGTTTATGCAAGAGTATTGGATAAGAAAATAAGTGAAGATATGAGTGGTCTAGAAACGATTCTGGATTCGAAGTTTTCAGATTCAAATGAGAATATGGGAAAGTTTGGAAATCTTGACTTTTGATTTGTATTTCTGAAAAGCCATTCATAAATGCACTTCGTATGTTTTGTCCCAAGTCCTTACTTCAACGTTTGAGGTTGACTTTTGTGGTGTTCGGTAAGATATGTTTAATCAATAACTTCTATTTAAAAAAACCACTGAATTTATTGATGGCTTAGCACACCAAAGAAAGGTATTTGGGTTTTCACGCTCGCGTGAAAAATCGAATAGCAAGAGGGTGATGCGCAAATTGCGCCATCACGGTTGTTTTCGGGTCTTCAACAAGTTGAAAACCAGTTAATTGAACAGTATTTGAAATACTGTTCAAAAATTGGAGCTACAGTAGACTTTTCCGAAATCTACAGTAAACCCTTTGGCAGGCCCTGTAAACAGTGGAAATTTTTGACGAAAAAGTTGACGCAATTTCACTAAAAAACAAAATCGCACCTATGGAAAAGCAATCTAAAGCTTAAAATAACGGGATGAGGATTGGAACGATATAAAATTGAGGCCAACATACCATTGGATCACTTCGAATGATGAGAAGAGTATACTGGATTATTGGATAAAATTGCCTCGCTCAGTAAGGTTAGTTTGGCAAGATTTGGGGCTTGCAGCACTCCACTGCGTTGCGTTCGCCATTATATCGATTTCTGATTCAAGACCAGGTTTTTTAGGCACCGTTTTATTGAACTTTTACCCAATACTAGTTCACTGATCGTATAAAGTTTACTTTTTTGGTACACTTAATTGGTTTACCTTTTAGACCTTTAATTACACCTACAATAAAGTTCTGTTTCTCAAGGCAGATTGACTTCTATTCCCACCTTTCACCGAAAACTCAATTTTTGGTCAATGGAAATTTCCTACATTTAAATAAAGTTCAAAGAAACTGAATACCTGCGATCCTAATCCTTAAATTAATAGTTAAATGAACAAAATCTTGTTTATCCTTTGTTGTTTGTCAATTAATCCAATAATATCACAAGAGTCAGCTAT
>JBLWSV010000003.1:0-316599 GCA_048270465.1 Allomuricauda sp. | reverse complement strand
GGCCCAGGGAAATGGAGGAAACGGTCAATTTGGTCATAAACAATGGCCTGGATAACCGTGTGGACATGCGATTTTTTAGAAATGGTCTCCCAAGTGAGCGAAAGACTATTTCCAAAACGGGTCCAGGAGAGATATTTAGAGATGGAGATACAAATACGATAGTGCAGATTCACGGAATTTTTCAAGCAGATTCCATAGAGTTGATTTTTGACAATGAACGTATTGAAACTCATAAACTATTCTACAACGAGCCTGCAGGGAATAGCTTATTTGATTTTAGTTCCTATCAAAGAGAAGGGGACACCTATACCTACACTATTGATGAGAAAAACTATAACAACGCCACTCCCTGTGATGGGCCGTGCTATTGACTAAGCGAAAAATTTTTGACCAGTTGGTTTTCCACCAAATACTCCGCAATCTGCACCGCATTGGTCGCCGCCCCTTTTCGTAGGTTGTCCGCCACGATCCACATATTCAGGGTATTGCGCTGGGTCTCGTCCCTTCGGATGCGTCCCACGAACACCTCATCCTTGCCATTGGCGAACATCGGCATGGGGTAGGTGTTGGTTTGGGGATTGTCCTGCACCACGACACCAGGAGTCTCACTGAGGAGTTTGCGTACCTCCGCAAGGTCAAAATCGTTGTGGAACTCCACGTTCACGGATTCTGAGTGTCCGCCTGCGGTTGGGATGCGAACGGCGGTCGCGGTAACGGAAAACGTGCGGTCGTCCAATATTTTTTGTGGCTCACGGGCCAATTTCATCTCTTCCTTGGTGTAGCCATTGTCCAAGAACACATCACAATGGGGCAATGCGTTACGGTTGATGGGGTATGGATAGGCCATTTCACCCTCAATGCCGGCAGCTTCGTTCTCCATTTGCTGTACGGCCTTCACACCAGTGCCCGAAACGGATTGATAGGTGGAAACGATCACCCTCCTCATTTGGTATTTTTTGTGCAAGGGGTTCAGTGCCATTACCAATTGGATGGTGGAGCAGTTGGGGTTGGCTATGATCTTGTCCTCGGGGGTCAAAGTGTCTGCATTGATTTCAGGAACCACCAATTTTTTGGTCGGGTCCATGCGCCAAGCAGATGAATTGTCGATGACGGTGGTACCGACCTCTGCAAATTTTGGCGCCCATTCCAATGAAGTGTCGCCCCCAGCGGAAAAAATGGCTATATCAGGTTGTGCGGCCACGGCATCGGCCAGGCCAATTATGGTGTGTTCTTCGTTCCTATAGTTGAGCTTTTTGCCCACGGATCGCTCCGAAGCGACCAACAACAATTCGGTGATGGGGAAGTTACGTTCTTCCAATACCTTCAACATGACCTCGCCGACCATTCCGGTGGCTCCAACTACTGCTACTTTCATCTTTAAAATAATTTCTTGGGGCAAAGGTACTCCAGTCAGGGAGTTATACAAGCATTTTCACCGCCAATAATTAAAAAATAACAAAATGTTATAAATAAAACAACCATCAACCTGTCAGCGAAAACAGATTGATGGTTTTAATTGGTTATTGTGGTGTAGCGGCAGTGCCTGATCTCGGCACAACGATTATTGTTTCTTCAACAGATCCCGAATCTCTGCCAACAACTCTTCTTGGGTTGGCCCTTTTGGAGCTTCTGGTGCGGGTTCCTCTTTCTTCTTCATTTTGTTCACCCCTTTAACAATTATGAACATGACGAAAGCAACGATCAAAAAGTCAATGACATTGGTGAGGAATTCACCATAGAGCACCGTTATTTCCCCCACGACCTCTCCGGCATCGTTCACGGTGCCTTCCTTGATCGTGTACTTCAGGTCATTGAAATCTGATTGGAACAACAGCCCCACCAAAGGGGAAACAATTCCTCCCGTAAACGAGGAAACCACTTTGTTGAAAGCGGCACCCATGACAAAACCTACGGCAATGTCCACTAGGTTTCCTTTCATGGCGAAGTCCTTAAACTCTTTTATAAATCCCATGTTATAGTATAGTTATTGGTTAATCGGAAACAAATTAAGTAAAAAAGGGCTGTGTTCCGTCAAAAAAAGGAAAAATCAGTTGTCGATTACCACTCTTTTTACCCGTTGTGAAATCGCCGTGAGGATTTCATAAGAAATGGTATTGGCAGAGGAAGCAAAGCTTTCAGCCGATCGTTCAGCCCCAAAAACAATGACTTCATCACCCTCCTTGCAATCGATTCCCGTAACATTGACCATGATCATATCCATACAGACATTGCCAATGATGGGAGCGTCTTTCCCATTCACCAACACATAGGCTTTTTCCTTACCATAAGGTCTTCCGATGCCATCGGCGTGTCCAATGGGTAAAGTTGCCGTCCTTTTTGTGTCCTCCGATCGGAAAGCCCGATTGTACCCCACGGTTTCACCAATGCCTATTTCATGGATTTGGGAGATGATGGTTTTTAAGGTCGCAACAGGTCTTAATTCGGCATCGATTTGAGCTTCATTCCCATAACCGAAGAGGCCGATTCCGCTCCGCACCATTTCAAATTGGGCTTCCGGATAGTTGATGATGCCCGAGGTGTTCAGCATGTGCCGCATGGGGGCATATCCCAGTTTTTGGGCCAGCCCCTCACTCAGTTTTTTGAAAGAATTGATTTGATGTAAGCTGAAATCACGCTCTTTGGCATCTTCCGAGGCGGCCAAATGTGAAAATGCCGATACTATTTTGATGCCTTCATTATGTTTTGCTTGCGTTGTGATAAAATCAACATCCGCTTCAGAAAAACCCAAACGGTTCAACCCTGTATTGAATTTGATGTGGACGGGATATGCCACTTGTTTTTTTGCCCGGGCCGCTTCTAAAAATTGGTTCAAGATGTTTCTGGAATACAGACTGGGTTCCAAGCAACGGTCTATCATTTCATCAAAATTGGACGGCAAGGGATGTAGGACTAGAACAGGGGCTTTTATTCCCGCATTGCGGAGGAGGACGCCCTCGCTCACATAGGCCACGGCAAGATAATCGGCCCGAAGAAACTCCAGTTTTTTAGCAATGGCGACCATGTCACTTCCATAGGCAAATGCCTTGACCACCCCCAAAAATTTGGTGCCGGGATGTATTCTGGACCGCAGGTAGCCATAATTGTGTTCCAGAGCGTTCAGATCTAGAAACAAGGTGGTTTCACCTACCTTATCCATGGGAGTTTTTCTTTTTGGGGTCCACTTCCTCTGCCTCCACGTCCAATTGGCTTATTTTTTCCCGCAACATGGCCCTGTAGAAAGCGGCCCTGCTCAGCGGTTCGTATTCCTCAGTTTCGCCCAAAAGCACCAATTTGTCATTGCTGGATTTCCTAAAACTGTAATTGGCGAGATTGCCGGTACGGGTGCACACGGCGTGTACCTTGGTCACGTATTCCGCAGTGGCCATCAAGGCGGGCATGGGGCCAAAGGGGTTGCCCTTAAAGTCCATGTCCAATCCAGCGACCACTACACGCACACCGCGGTTGGCGAGGTCGTTGCAAACCGTAACAATTTCATCGTCAAAGAATTGCGCCTCATCAATGCCCACCACATCACAACCATCGGCCAAGATACGGATGTTGGCCGCTGCGGGCACGGGCGTGGACCTAATCTCATTGGCATCGTGCGAGACCACCATTTCTTCATGGTAACGATTGTCCACAATGGGCTTGAAAATCTCCACCTTTTGTTTGGCAAACTGTGCCCGTTTCAGCCTACGGATAAGTTCTTCGGTCTTTCCCGAAAACATGGAACCGCAGATGACCTCTATCCATCCAAACTGTTCTTTAGGGTTGACCGTATTTTCGAGAAACATACCGTATTTTTGAACGAAATTTTGTGTTTTCCCGTTATATTGGGACCAAGCACAAAGCTACTAAAAAAATGCACCCCTGTTCTTAGGTGGAAATTTAACCTTTTGTAAGCAGGGGAATTAACAAATTGGCCTTATTTTTATAACAAAGAAATACAGCTATGATCGGGAAATTGAGGGAAGAATTGATAAAACTGTCCACGGAAATAATCACGGCAAGGGAAGATACAGATCTTGCAGTGCTTTATGACAAAGCCAGAAAAATTTATGAAAAACTGGCCGTACTCAAGTTTATAGACGAGAAGTTGAACGATGTTGAAGTGGACGTGTCCAAAAATGTGATAGCCTCACGTTTTGAAAAAGTGGCCAATGCTGTGTTGAGCGGAAACACTTCGGTGCCGGAGAGCAATCCGCATGAGGAGGACATCATGACCCCGGGAATGGACACCATCAAGGATATTGTCTCCGAGATGCCCTCCGAAACGGCTTTGGACCAAATATTTGCAGAATTTGTGGCGAAGCCCGATTTTATGAAAAACGACAAGGAAAACCTAGATCCATCCAAAGATTTTCATAAACCAGAGCAAGGTAGTGCCCCTAAATCGTTGAACGATAGGCTCGCGAAAGATTTTCAGATAGGATTGAACGATAAACTGGCCTTTGTAAAGCATCTGTTCAACAACAATATAGATGATTATACCAGGGTTCTGTCCCAACTCAACACCATTGACACCGAAGAGCGCTCCATTGCCTTCATCAACAATATGGTAAAGCCTGAGTACGACAATTGGGAGGGCAAGGAGGAATATGAGACCCGTTTTATCTCGTTGATCCAAAGAAGGTTCGTTTAAATCCCATTTTTTCCAATTCCATTTTGACCGGAAGACCGTAACTTTGGTGTATGGGAAAACTATATCTGGTTCCGACACCTATTGGAAATCTTGAAGACATGACGCTTCGTGCCATCAAGGTGTTGAAAGAGGTCGATGTGATTTTGGCCGAGGACACGAGAACCAGTGGCAAACTCCTCAAACATTTTGACATTGCAACCCCCTTACAAAGCCACCACATGCACAATGAGCACAAACAAGTGGAGGCACTTGTGCAAAAACTAAAAGGAGAGGCCGTTTATGCACTCATTTCGGATGCGGGTACCCCGGCGATTTCAGATCCTGGATTTTTGCTTACCCGCGCGTGTGTAGAAAATGATATTGAGGTGGAATGCCTGCCAGGTGCCACCGCTTTTGTACCGGCTTTGGTGAACAGTGGTCTGCCCAACGATCGTTTTGTGTTCGAAGGATTCCTTCCCCTCAAGAAAGGCCGCCAGACCCGGTTGCAAGAGCTTGCCGAAGAAAGCCGCACCATGGTTTTTTATGAATCCCCTCACAAATTGCTCAAAACCTTGGGGCAGTTTGTGGACTATTTTGGTGCGGATAGACCAGTTTCGGTATCGCGTGAATTAACAAAGTTGTATGAAGAGACCATTCGCGGCACCCTTTCCGAAGTTTTGGAGCATTTCAACCAAAAATCCCCCAAGGGGGAATTTGTGGTCATCGTGGGTGGGAAGAAATAATCCTGTTAGTTGCCTCCCTGTTTTTCGACCTAAAAAGAACCATGGAACAATTACTTTCCCAAATCCGAAGCTGCACCCATTGCAAGGAACATTTGCCTCTGGGGCCAAGGCCCATCGTGGCGGCCCATCCAGAATCCAAGATTATCATCATTGGACAAGCTCCGGGCACCAAGGTCCACCAAACGGGGATTCCTTGGGATGATCCCAGTGGCAAACAGCTCAGAAATTGGCTGGGTGTTTCGGACGAACAGTTTTATGACGAACGCTTGTTCGCCATTGCACCGATGGGCTTTTGCTATCCGGGAAAAGGTAAATCTGGAGATCTGCCCCCAAGGCCCGAGTGCGCCCCACAATGGCATGCACCGCTCATGGAACAAATGCCCAACCTAAAACTGGTCATTCTGATCGGGCAATATGCCCAAAAGCATTATTTGAGAGATGACATGAAAGGCAACCTAACCGAAACAGTGAAGAATTACAGGGAATTTTTGCCCGATTACTTCGCACTCCCCCATCCTTCTCCGAGGAACCGATTTTGGCTGAGCAACAACCCTTGGTTTGAAGAGAAGGTTTTACCAGATTTGAAGGAAAAGGTATTGGAAAGCCTTTGCATATCGTAACGGACTTGGGTGGACAAAAGAGCTATTTAAATCGTATTTTTGAACTATACAAGAAACAAAAAAATGATGTCATGACAAATCATATCACTACCAAATGGCTGGGCGAAATGGCCTTTGAAAGCAACAACCCCTCCGGACATACCGTACGAATCGATGCAGGACCTGACGACGGCGGCTCGGGTGCCGGATTGCGGCCCAAGGCATTGATGCTTTCCGCTTTGGCCGGTTGTTCCGGACTGGACGTGGCCTCTCTCATCAAAAAAATGAAACTTGAGGTGGAGGACTTCAAGATAGATACCATTGCCAATTTGACCGAGGAACACCCCAAATACTACGATTCCGTCGTGGTGGAATACCACTTTACCGGCTCCAATCTGAATGAGGACAAGCTAAAAAAGGCAGTGGACCTTTCCGTGGAGAAATATTGTGGGGTCATGGAAATGTTCCGAAGGTTCGCCGAATTGGAGATTAAAGTGCTGTATCATCATAAATGATTCGTCACTTCGAGTGATTCTGATAAAATCAGAATTGTATCGAGAAGTATCAAACGAGTGAAATTATTTATGCCCATATTCTAAAGTGGTCTGATGGAACATATTACAAAGTGTAAAACCTAATCTTGAGAAAAGAACTGGCACATTAGAGACAAGAATTCAACTGGTTGGACTTTTCAGGAAGACGTATGGAATTGATTTTTTATGCTAAGTTTACACATAATGAATTTGCTATTCAAAAAGAAAACCCTCATAAACGGTCTGTATGATGCGTTGCCCAATCTTGCCAAAAAGAAGTTTCCATAGTCGGTTCTCGATACATTTCGAGACAAGCTCGAAACACTCGAACTGACGACACCTAAAACCAAGATTATGCGCTGGACCCTAAAACCAAAACCTACCCAAGAGGATACCGACAGACTTTCCGCGGAACTCAATGTTGAAAAGTTGATTGCCCAGTTGCTATTGCAAAGGGGGATTTCCAATTACGACGAAGCCAAGGCATTCTTCCGGCCAGAGTTGGACCACTTGCACGACCCTTTTTTGATGAAGGACATGGAAAAGGCCGTGGCGCGGATTGAACAGGCGATGGCCAATGGGGAAAATATTTTGGTCTATGGCGATTATGATGTGGATGGCACCACCGCTGTGGCCTTGATGTCCTCGTTTCTTTTGGAAACCTATCCCAACGTGGCCACCTATATTCCCGACCGTTATTCCGAAGGCTATGGCATTTCCTTTCAGGGAATTGATTTTGCCGAGGACAACGATGTGTCCTTGATCATTGCCCTGGACTGTGGCATAAAGGCTGTTGAAAAGGTAAAATATGCCAAGGAAAAAGGTATCGATGTAATTGTTTGTGACCACCACAGGCCGGGAGAAGTTTTACCCGAAGCAGTGGCCATTCTGGACCCCAAACAAGAAGATTGTGCCTATCCGTACAAGGAACTCTGCGGTTGTGGGGTTGGGTTTAAATTGATCCAGGCCTTGGCCTCAAAACAAGGTAGGACCATCGAAGATCTGCTCCCTTATTTGGATTTGGTGGCGACCGCCATTGCGGCGGACATTGTTCCGATCACGGGTGAAAACAGGGTGTTGGCCCATTATGGATTGGGCGTCATCAACGAAGCGCCAAGAATAGGGATAAAGGCTCTTATTGAACAAACCAAAAAGCAGGAACTCACCATCACCGATGTGGTTTTCATCATAGCTCCACGGATCAATGCCGCGGGGAGGATGAAACACGGACAGCACGCTGTTGAGCTACTTACCGAAACCAACTTTGCGCAAGCACAGCAGTTTGCCTCTGAAATTGAATCCTTCAATACGGAGCGAAGAGGGCTGGATCAAGAAATCACGGAAGAAGCTTTGCTTCAGATTCAAGAAAATGGGGAGGAAAGTCGGTTCACGTCGGTGGTCTATAACAAAAATTGGCACAAAGGCGTCATAGGCATCGTGGCCTCGAGGCTTACCGAAACGTATTACAGGCCCACCTTGGTCTTTACCAAAAGTGGGGACAAATTGGCCGCTTCGGCCCGATCGGTAAAGGGATTTGACATCTACAATGCCTTGGAAGGCTGTTCCGATTGTCTGGAACAATTTGGAGGGCACATGTACGCAGCAGGTTTGACACTCTTGGAAGAACAGTTCGAAACCTTCAAACGGCAATTTGAGAAAGTGGTGAAAGAAACCATCGACCCAGACCTCTTGCAGCCAAAAATTTCTATCGATGCCCAGATCACATTGGACCAAATCACCCCAAAGTTGATGCGCATTCTCAAACAATTTGCTCCATTTGGCCCTGGTAACATGACCCCTGTTTTTATGGCAGAGGGACTCAAGGATTCTGGATATGCCAAGGGGGTGGGCGAAGGCGAAAAACACTTGAAATGTAGCGTGTATCAACCGGGTTCCAACCCCATTGGGGCCATCGGATTCAATTTGGGAAATAAAATTGAAGTGGTCAAGCGGATGAAACCTTTCGATGCCGTATTTTCGCTGGATGAAAATGAATGGAACGGAACGGTGAGCCTTCAACTGAAACTAAGAGACATTCGCTAGCTATTTATGGACCCCTACGCTGCGCTTCGCTATAAGGAATTCAACATTTTTTTATTGGTCCGTTTTGCCATGGTATTCGCATGGTCCATGCAATTCATCGTGATTGAGTGGCAGGTCTATTCGTTGACCAAAGACCCCCTGTCCTTGGGAATTATTGGGTTGATGGAAGTAATCCCTGCTGTGGGCATGGCACTTTTTGCAGGCCACATTGTGGACCAAAGGGAAAAGCGAAATCTTTTGGTCATCTGTATTGCAGGCTTTTCGGT
This sequence comes from Allomuricauda sp., assembly GCA_048270465.1. Classification (GTDB taxonomy): domain Bacteria; phylum Bacteroidota; class Bacteroidia; order Flavobacteriales; family Flavobacteriaceae; genus Flagellimonas. Next base: position 307,794 of record JBLWSV010000003.1, on the reverse strand, counting down.
AATAAGTTTAGGGTTGTTTTTGTTGAGCTGGCCCAGTCTTGAAGGTGAATGGGAACCCAAAACCATACTGTATTCCATTTATGCGCTGGTGTTTTTGGGCGGGTTTGTACGGTCGTTTTTGGGACCTACCATATTTTCATTGATTGCCTTGATCGTTCCCAAGAAGATTTATCCGAACGCGGCCACATGGAGCAGCTCCACCTGGCAGTTGGCATCGGTTTTGGGGCCTGCCTTGGCGGGATTTTCCATCAGTTGGATCGGAGTGCACTGGAGTATGTGCGTCATTTTTGGCTTTTCGTTGATGGCCCTGATATTCCTTTTTCAAATACCCAAAAAACCCATTTTGAACCCAAAAATTGGCGAACCCGTTTTTCAAAGTCTAAGGGACGGGCTCAAATTTGTTTTTGGCAACAAGGCCATTTTTGGGGCACTTACTTTGGATATGGTCGCGGTGCTTTTTGGGGGTGCAGTGGCCCTGTTGCCGGTCTATGCCCAAGATATTCTGCACGTGGGTTCCGGAGGATTTGGGATTTTGAGGGCGGCACCGGCTGTTGGTGCCTCTTTGACAATGTTGGCATCCACTAGGTTTCCCCTCCACCGAAAAGCAGGCAAGAAATTATTGATGGCCGTATTTGCTTTTGGGATCTGCATTATTGTTTTTGGACTTTCCGAATTGTTCTGGCTCTCCGTTATCGCTTTGTTTTTGAGTGGCGCCGTGGATGGCGTCTCCATGATCATTCGCCAAACCATTTTGCAGTTGAAAACTCCAGATAACATGCGGGGTAGGGTGGCCTCGGTAAATTCCATGTTCGTGGGCTCATCCAATGAGTTGGGTGCTTTTGAAAGTGGCTTGGCCGCCAAATTGATGGGTACCGTGACCGCTGTGGTCTTTGGTGGCTGCATGACTCTCCTCACCGTAGGTGCCACAGCCATTGCTTCACCTACGTTTAGGAAGTTGGACCTACAAAATGATATTGACGAGCATGAAAAGGATTAATTCTCCAGTTTCTCCAAGCTCAATTTCTTTCCATCAAAAACGGCATAGGTAAAATAGGAAATCCAATCTCCTAGGTTGGTATAGGTGGATGTTTCATTGAGCTGGACCTCCAACGGAAGGTGTCGGTGTCCGAAGATAAAATGGTCGTAATGTTGCTGTTCCAACTTTCGTTTGGCATATAGGATGAGCCATTCCTTGTCCTCTCCCAAGAATTTGGCGTCGGCCTCCCCGGAAATGATCTTGTTGTTCACGGACAGGTGTTGTCCCAAACGAACGCCCCAATCAGGATGCAACCATTTAAAGAACCATTTGGCCACAGGATTGGTGAATACCTTTTTCATCCGCTTGAAACCTTTGTCGTGTGGACCCAATCCATCACCATGCCCGATGAAAAATGAGGTACCGTTGATCAAAAACTGTTGCGGCTTGTGGTACACCGAAATGTTGAGTTCTTCCTCAAAATAGCCGTTCATCCAAAGATCATGGTTGCCCACAAAATAAGTGATCTGGATGCCCATATCCGAAAGCTCCGCCAATTTGCCTAAAGTACGGGTAAATCCTTTGGGCACCACAGTCCTGTATTCAAACCAAAAGTCAAAAAGGTCGCCCATCAAGAAAATGGCATGGGCATCGTGCTTGATGGAATCCAGCCAGGCCACAAACTTTTTTTCCCGTGGTAGGCTGTCCTTTCGGGTGGGTGCCCCTAGGTGGTTATCGCTGGCGAAATAGACTTTTTTGCCTTCTGGAAGGGAGATGTTGTTCATTTATCTTTTAAAACGTCGATTGCTTCTTATTCTGTTGACCACATAGACCACAACAACGAACAGGGCCAAAATGGGGAACATAAAATTGCTCATAATGTCTTTTTTTACTTTTTAAACTTTTCCAATGCTTGTTTGGTATTTGGGGACAAGGCCATTTTCCCGGATGCTTCGGCACGCTCTAAAAGCAGTTGGCCCCAGTGTTCGGTTCCTTCCCAAAGCACTTTTTTCATTTCTGCCAGGGCTTCTGGGTTGTAGGTGGCCAATTTTTGAAGGTGGATGTCCAACTCCTTGTCCATTTCCGGGATGGAGTCATAGACCTTGGCATACAGCCCTTTTTCCTTGGCCCAATAGGCATTTTTCCACTCCGTGGGATAGAGGGAGAGTTCGGCCAAAGCTGCTTTTCCCATTTTTCGCTCCACGGCCGGAGCGATTACAAAAGGCCCGATACCGATGGAGATTTCTGAAAGCTTGATGGCGGCTTCCACGGTGGCATGGACATAATCGCAGGCCGAGGCCAAACCGACCCCACCACCAACAGTTTTGCCCTGTACCCGCCCGATGATGGGCTTGGGACATTTTCGCATGGCGTTGATCACGCTTGCAAAACCACTGAAGAACAACTTTCCTTCCTCCAAATTGGAAATGGCTACGAGTTCATCAAAGGAAGCACCGGCACAAAAGGTACGGTCGCCTTCGGATTTCAGCACAATAACGGACACCTCGCTGTTAATGGCCAATTTGTCAAATTCCTTGGCCAAACGGTCCAACAATTCAGAAACAAAGGAATTACTGGCAGGGTGACCGAACTCAACTGTGGCTATCCCGTTTGCTATTTTGGTGTATAAACTTCCGTTGGTTCTGTCCGTTGTCATTGAAGTCGATTATCAGATGTGTTTGAGCACTAAATTAAGGGTTTTGGACCAAGGGCCGGAACTTTCGCCTAAATTTCCACACGAGTGCCAGGCCGCGCACCAACATCCAAACCACAAAGGCCAACCAGATCGCATGAATGCCCCAGCCCAAATAAATGCCGAGGTAGAGGCTGGGTATGAAACCTAAAAATGTAGCAGCGAGCAGTACATTCCTTAAATATTTCATCTCTCCCATGCCTTTGAACAGCCCATCAAACACAAAAGCCAGGGTATTCATGGGCAATCCGAGGATAACAATATAAAAGATGCCGTAAAAAGTTTGCAGTACCATGGCCTCGTTGGAGAAAATTTGTCCAATGGGCCTGTAAAAAATGAATCCGACTACCATCAGCATCAAACTTACGAGCATCCCGTACTGCATTATTTTTTTGGCCAGTTTCCAAAGTCCATCATAGTCGCCAGCTCCCAAAAGTTTGCCGCCCATACTGTTTCCTGCGGCGGCAAAACCATCAATAAAAAATGCAGCGAACAGCCAAAGGTTGATGGCAATGGTGTGGGCCCCAATGAACTGGTCGCCCAAGGCCGTTGCCTCACGGACGGCAAGCATCAAAGCGGCGTTCAGCGCAAGGGTCCGGACAAACAGGTTGAGGCTCATGGACACCGCACGCATCATTTCCTTATGGAGCGGAAAAACCAGTTTCATGCTGATTTCGGTCTTTTTCAGCAAAAAGACAAGGGCCATAATGGCCATGATGACCTGGGAGATCAAACTGGCCCATGCCGCACCTTCCAAGTAGAGCGCGGGAACAAATCCATCAATGCCATAGACCAGGGCAAAGTCCAGCAATATGTTGAGGGCAGCCCCTGTTATGGCGATCAACATGGGGTAAAAAGTGTTCTGCAAGCCTCGAAAAATGCCAAAAATGGCGAAGGTGAACAGCGTGAGCGGAAATCCCCAGACCCGTATGGAATAATAGGAAATGCAATATTCCAAGATTTTGCCCGAAGCGTTGAACAGCCTGAAAATTTCCTCAACAAGAAAAACGGTGGACAACAGCACCACAATGCTCAACAAAATGTTGAAAAAGATGGCCTGGGCCGGCAAATGCTTGACCTCTTCCAGTTTTCCTGCTCCCAAATATTGTGAAACAATGGCGGAAATGGAGCTTCGGGTCTGCCCCAGCACCCAAATGAGCATGGACAGGAAAGACCCCACTATCCCGGCAGCGGCCAAGGATTCAAGTCCATCCACCGGGATATTGCCCACGATGGCCGTATCCGTTATGGACAGTAGGGGCTCCGCAATACCCGAAATGGTTGCGGGCACAGCGAGTCTGCTTATGCTTTTAAAAGTTACCTGTGTGCGCAAAACGGGCGCAAGTTACAGCACTAATTCATAACAATGAAAAGGATGTTCACTTTGTTTGGGAAAGAAGATGTCCCCCAGTTTTTGATACCCCCTTTGTTCATAAAAGCGTTGGTTTCTTTGGTTCTGGGAAAAGGTATCCAAGCGTACCGAGAGAAATCCGTTGTCCCTCGAATAGCCTTCTGCGTAATCCATCAGTTGCTGGGCAAGGCCCTTGCCTTGTTGTTCGGGATGGACACAGAGGCGGTGTATATAAGTGCTTTTCCCGTTTGGGGTCAGCCATTTAATGGGCACATATTCTTCATCCATAAAGGTTGAAATGACGATAGCGCCCAAAATTTTTCCGTTTTCCTCTACCGCATAAAGCTCTTCCCGCTCCACATCTTTTTTGAAGGCAGCCTCCGAAGGGTAATGCTCGTTCCATTGAAAAATTCCGTTTTCCTGCATTTTTTGCGCACAAGCTTGGGTAATGGCCAGGATATCCTTTATTTCAAATATCTTTGCGGGTCTAATCATTGATTGATTTCAATTAAATTGTAAATTTAAGGTTTAATCACAATCACCCAATTATGAACAACATCCTTGTACCCATTGGAACTTCACCAGATTCTCCACAAACATTGCAATATGCCATAGACTTTGCGGCCCATTTTGGCGCCAAGGTTTTTGTGATGGATGTTTTTTCGGTCACTACAGCGGTGGGCAGCTTGGCCAATGTGGAGGAGAAGGTGGCCAAGAGCAGTAAGGAGCAATTGAAAGAGGTGATAGATAAGGTGGACACCAAAAGCACGGAAATCAAAATTGCCACGTACAATGGTGATATCATTGATGGGCTGAACAGCATCAATAAGGAATTGGGCATCGATTTGATCATCATTTCCCCCAAGAGCAATGATATACAGGAGGAGCTTTATTTGGGCAACACATCGGGAAGAATCATAAAACAGACCGATATTCCCACCTTGATCGTGCCAAAAGGGACCGTATTCAAGCCCGTGAAGAAAATATTGACGGCCTTTGGTTCTGGAATTTTGAAGCGGAACAGTATTTTGAACCCTTTGATCACCATAAAGAACAAGTTCAAATCCGAAGTCAGTTTGCTTTTGGTGAAAAGACCTGGGTATTCCGAGGACGATCTGAAGGTGAACACAGCGCTTATGGACCTGAGCAAGCAACTGACCATCACCGAGAATGCTACGACCTATTTGGGTGTCATGGAGCATTTTCAGAAAGAGCATCCCGATGTACTTTGTGTGTTCCGAAGAAAAAGAGGGTTTTTCAAAAAACTATGGGAAAAGAACACCATTCTCAAATCTGAGTTTTATGTACCGATCCCGGTATTGGTGCTGAGCGTTAAAAAAGACTAAGGAAGGGCCATAAATTTTGATACTTTTGGAAAAAGTGTTTCCTTTGCGCACACTTTTGGGGGATTAGCTCAGTTGGCTAGAGCGCTTGCATGGCATGCAAGAGGCCACCGGTTCGAATCCGGTATTCTCCACCAAAACGACAAGCACCTCAAACGGGGTGCTTTTTTATGGCTGTTTGTCAAATGTGGAACAACATTGTTCGAATTTTTATAATGTAAATTGGCTAGAGCGTTCCAAAAACTTTCGGAAAGGCCTCCTGTTCGAACCCTGTATTCTCCACCAAAACGATAAGCACCTCAAACGAGGTGTTTTTTTGTGCCTTTTACGCACTTTCGTAATCGGGGTTAATCCAATTACTTGATTATAAATGACTTCATGTAAATCTTGCTCAGGCCATTGTTGCTCCCGTAAATGTATTCCTGGAACTCTGAAACAGAGCCAAAAGTTCTGGGTGCCATGTCGTTCCTTCTGCTGGTGAAGTACAAAATCTGGTTTTTCTCATCATAAAACGGGCAGTATTCCATGTATTTGGTGTTGATGGGTGCACCAATGTTTTCTGCTTTTCCCCAGTTGCCATGGGCATCTTTTCTGGAGATATAAAGATCACCACTTCCAAGGCCACCTTCCTCATTGTATTTGGAAAACAGGAGATAATCTTCTTTTTTCGAAATAAATGCATTGAATTCATATCCAGAGCTGTTGATGTTTTCATCCAATAAAACAGGGCTGGAATAGGTGCCATTTTCCCATCGTGAGAAATAAATATCATCCTTCCCTAACCCATTGGGGGATTCCAAGGTGAAGTACAGATTGTTGTTCTCACTGAGGGTTGGATAAAACTCGTCAAGGGTTGAGTTGACGGGAGCCCCCAGGTTCTTTGGTTTTGACCATTCATCTTTTGGGCCATTTCGTTCCACATACCAAATGTCAAAATCTTTTTTCTCTTGGGTAGAATTGTCCAGAGGTCTGTCGGAAACAAAGTACAATCGCTTTCCATCACTGGACAAGAAAGGTTCCAGATCCTTGTATGCATCGGAAAAGGACAATAGTTCGGGAGCTGTCCACTCATTGTTCTTTTTTGTGATACGGGCAATTTGCGAAATTTCCTGAAACGGGCTCTGAATGGTAAAATAGGCTTCGTACCCACTTTCGGAAATACAAAAATCACGGACATTCAGGAATCGGTTCAACGCACTGCTGAACTGTACGACCTCGTTCCCGCTCTGTGCAGGCATCCGAAGCGATACCAAAGCGAATACTACCACCCATCCTATTCTTACCATCCTATTCTTGATTATACGAACAATCATAAATGTAGTGCTTTTTCGTAGAAACGGACATATTGGTTTTTCTTCACAAACTTTACCATGCTTTTAATATCAATTTTTTGTAATTGCCCTTTGCATTTGTGAACTTTACTACAAAATAAAATCAAAATGAGCTTAGAAAGAAAAGTAGCCTACATCACCGGAGGGACAAAAGGAATTGGATATGGCATTGCGCAAAGCCTATTGGAAAAGGGCATGAAGGTGGCCATAAGTGGAAGGAGCCAAAACAGTGTTGACGAAGCCATGAAAGCCTTGGACAACAGCGAAAACGTCTTGGGGATAGTCTCTGATGTATCCAAATTGGAGGACGAGAAAAAGGCGGTGAAAGCTATTCTGGACAAATGGGGACAATTGGATGTGGTGATGGCCAATGCAGGTATAGGTCATTTTGCGCCGATAGATGAAATGTCGGATACAGAATGGCACCAGATGATAGATACCAACTTGAACGGAGTGTTTCATACCTTAAAGGCTTCCGTGGAACCCTTGAAGAAATCTGAGGGTTACTACATGACCTTGGCCAGCTTGGCCGGCACCAATTTTTTTGCAAATGGGGCGGGTTACAATGCCACCAAGTTTGGGGTTGTCGGTTTTACACAAGCGGCCATGTTGGATTTACGTAAGTACAACATCAAGGTCACCACGATTATGCCAGGTTCGGTTGCCAGTCATTTCAACGATCATCAACCATCGGAAAAGGATGCATGGAAAATCCAGCCCGAGGATATTGGTAAATTGGTCGTCGATCTGTTGTTGATGCATCCTCGTACCCTGCCCAGCAAGATAGAGGTGCGCCCCACACGTCCCGATCTGAAATGATCAATCCGTTTTTTCGGTCAGGGGTACATTTGGATTGCAGATTTCGGTGATAAGCTGTTTCAATTGGCTTTCAAACGAGGAAAGGACATCCTCATTGATCAGGTCATTTTTGTCCTTGGTAAACGAAAACAGTCCGTTGCTCAGGTTTTTTAAGGAATAAATACCAGCTTTTAGAGAGGTGATTCCATGTGTTTTATGGTACAGAACCGCATAGCAGAGCAGTTGGAAGGCCTTGCTCTTGTCATAATTGGTCACAAGTTCCTCCCAATCCGTGAGCTTCACGTTTTTCGGCTCGACGCGTCCGGTTTTATAGTCAATGATCCGTAGGGTTCCATCAAAGACATCCACACGGTCCAGGGTGCCTTTGAGCTTTATGGGGAAGTCCAAACCGGGAATGTACAATTCGGTCTCATATTTTTCTTCAAGGGCGACTATTTTGATTTCATGTCGGTCCAATAGTTCCAATTCCATCTGGATGAAATTCTGCAGATACTTGATGATGACGTTATACACCAATAAAAACTTTCCTTTTGAAATATCTGCCCCTGAAAGATTTATTTGGAAATGTTGGGCAACCACTGCCGATATCTGCGATTTTAGGGGCGAGAGGTTCTCTTTGGTCAATATGGAACCGATCAAGGGAGCGTAGAGTTGCTCCAAACTGTCATGTACAATGGTGCCGAACGTATTGGCGGCGATGTTTTCCTCAACTTCTTCAACATCATTGATCTTTAGTATGTTCCTGGTGTAGAAATCTATGGGGTTTTTAATATAATTGGTCAAGGAGGTGGGCGAAAACCCATTGCCTGCAAATTTTTTTATGTCGTTGACCAGCACCTGATCCTTTTGGATTTCCAAGATAGGTCTTGGGTCGATTTTTATCTGGGGTGTGGCAATGGAGTGTGTAATGTATGGCCTAATGTTGGCATCTGTCAGCAATTGGCTGATGAGCCTGCTCTTTTCGCCACCTTCCAGTACATCTGGCTCTGTGTTATAGATGATATGGACATTCTTGGCCCGCTGAATGAGTCTATAAAAGTGATAGGTATAAATGGCATCTTTTTCTTTATAGGTAGGTAGGCCATAGTCTCGTTTCACATCAAAAGGGATGAAGGAATTATTGGATTTTCCCGAGGGAAGGATTCCTTCGTTCACGGATGTGATGATGACGGTTTCAAAATCGAGGTTTCTGCTTTCCAACATTCCCATAATCTGAAGACCTGATAAGGGTTCTCCAATGAAGTCCAGCGTTTCAATGGATGCAAGCTGCCGGAACAGGTTCTTGATGGATTTCAGTTCTGCGATAAAGTCCACTTTCTCCATATATTGCCCCAATTGGTTGAAAAGGGTATGGAAACGGTACAGATATTCCAGTTCAAGGGCATTTTTCTGGGATTGAAATATCAGTTTCAAGTGTTGGATGAGCGAAAGACAAATTTCCGTCCATTCTTGTGCTGTGATGGATTTCTTGATGAACAACCGATCCAAAAGACCATAGGACCCATTGTATTTCGAAAGCATTTCGGGTGAAACGTAGAGCCAATTACGCTCCTTGATATCCTTGGCCAGTGTGTTGGCAAAATCATTTGGTTCGGCGGTGGAGATGACCAAAGTATAAGGATTGGAAATGAACTCCAGCACATTTTTGTAGAACCAGCCCCTTTCCGAAGCATTTAGACAAAGCTCCAAATAAGAAAGAAAAAAAGAATAAAGTACCGTTTTGTCCAGAGGATGGCCCATGGTAATGTTCACTTCCCCAACGGATTCGGGTATTGCCCTGAGCATAGGTTGGAGCAGGGTTTCGTCTGCAAGGACAAGGGCAGAATTCTTTATGGATGTAGTAGGATCCGAGGCCAGTTCCTGCAATAATTGGCCCGCATATTTGGTCTGTGACACATTTTTGGGAACACCGGTAATGGATATTTTTTTGGGGGACAGATAGATATTTTGGGCCGTAATCTTGGGTTGTTTCTTATAATAGGGCCATTCCCTCAGATAGCTTCTGATAAATAGGCCTGCATCGTGTATAGGGTCATTTAGAAAATAGTTGTCAATGTCCCAATAAATATGTGCGTTCCCATGTTCCAAGTAATGTTGTACAATGAACGATTCGGCATTGTTCAAGGCATTGAAACCGATAAAAATGACGGTCTTGGAATTTTCCGGCAGTCCATTTTCCGATAAGTTTTGGACAGCCACTCTATGGATGAGCCCTTGGTGACCGCTTTTTTGCGCCAAGAGCATAGAGGTGAACTCTTCATAAATGTTTTCGAGATTCCCCCAAAGCTGGAGGTAATTCTCAATGAGTGCTGTTTTTTCTTTCTTGAGCGACCAGTGGTTGAGCTCCTTTATGGCGGACAGGTAATTGAGAATATCCTTGGCAGGGATGAGGTATCCGTCGATCTCATTGAAATCATGGAGTAGGGTCTGGCCCCATTTTATAAAAGAGGAGAAGTCCTCGTGCTCTTTTAAGTTGGATTTTTTATAGACTGAATAAAGGGACAACAGCGAATCGACGTTACTGCTCTGTCTTAATCCCGATAGCTTTTCGATAAATTCTTGGATGGACAGTATTTCCGGACTGAACATATTCTTGTCCAACTTTTTGGAAATGTGTTGCTTCAAGAAGGTTCCCGACCGTTTGCTGGGCAGCACAAAAGTGCATGAAGCAATGTCCAATTGCCTTTTTTCCAAGTCGTCCAGAACATGTTCGAGAAATGAATTATGCATATTTTAAAAATAAAAAAAGACCCTGCATTTTGCAGGGTCTTTTTGAAAAGAAAACGTTTGTTTTCCTATTATTTTACCAAGTTGATTTCAACTCGTCTGTTTTGGGTTCTACCAGCTCTTGTGTTATTGGTGGCGATAGGCTTGGCCTCACCATAACCAATAGCAGTCAATCTGTTTGCAGAGATTCCTTTATCGATCAAGAAGTTCCTTACTGAGTTGGCTCTTTCTTCAGAAAGTTTTTGGTTCAAGCTCTCGCTACCAACGCTATCAGTGTGACCTTCAACAGTAAACTTGGCGTTAGGATACTCGTTCAAGATTTGGATGATGTCAACCATTACAGAAGTAGATTCAGCTTTGATGGAAGATTTACCAGTATCGAACAAGATAGTCCTTGCGTAGTCGTTCAATTGCTTTTGAACTTCTTCAGTTACTTCTGGGCAACCGTTGTTGGCAACAGTACCGGCAACGTCTGGACACTGATCATCTTTGTCAAGAACACCGTCACCGTCAGCATCTGGCCAAGGGCATCCGTTGTTGGCGGAAGGACCAGCTTCGTTAGGACACTCGTCATCCTTATCGGCAACACCGTCACCATCAGCATCAGGACATCCACCTAGAGCAGGAAGACCGGCTTCGTTAGGACAAGCATCATCCTTATCGGCAACACCGTCACCGTCAGAGTCAGGACATCCGTTCATTTCTTTGGATCCAGCTTCGTTGGGGCAGCTATCCTTGCTGTCTTCGATACCATCACCATCAGAATCAGGACATCCGTTGAAAGCTTCCAAGCCAGCTACTTCTGGACAAGCATCGTCTTTGTCGTAGATACCGTCACCATCGGTGTCAGTACCACCAAACTTGATGCTAAGACCAGCCAAATGTTGGAAATGCTTCACCAAGTAATCTTCGAAAGCATGCTTGTACTGTGTTTGAAGGGTCAAACCAATGTTTTCAGAGAACCAGATGTTCAAACCAACACCTCCGTTGGCAGTACCAGCTCCAATTTCATCGACCCAAGTATAACCACCACCGATCTCAATGAATGGATCAAGGGTTGTGTTCTTCAGGAAGTTATATTTGATGGTACCATCTATAGCGTAGTGTGAAAGGTCGTCAACAGAAGTATCGCCCAATTTTTCGATCCTGTTCAAGGAACCTCTTGCTCCTACAGAAAATCCATCCCCAACGTATTTGGATACACCTACATAGGAAACGGAAGGCAAGATATTCCAGTGGTCTGACACGTTGAAGTACTCATCGAACAGTGTGGTACTGGAAAACGGATTGTTCTCATCATTGGTAGGATAAGCATCTATTGCATTAACTCCAATGCTTACTTGCCATGGATTATTCTCGTCTTGCGCTTGTATGTTGTTAAACCCAACGAATACGAGGGCAACAACCAATAATTTGCTAAGATGTTTCATGCTCAAAATTTTAAGTTTAAGTGTTTATCAGCTGCAAATGTAAGTTGTTAAAAACTATTAACAAAATCAATTTTTCTTTTTTTTTAACGCATTACATAGAAGTTTTGCAGCATTTAAACGATTTTTAACGATTTTCCTACTTTGATGAATGCATTTATTGCATGGTCCAAATGGTGCTTTTCATGGGCGGCGGACAGTTGTACCCGTATCCTCGCCTTTCCTTTTGGGACGACCGGATAGAAGAACCCGATGACATAGATTCCCTCTTCCAAAAGCATATCGGCCATACTTTGGGAAAGTTTCGCATCGTACAGCATCACTGGCACGATGGCGGAATCCCCATCAATGATATCGAAACCGGCATCCTTCATTCCTTGTTTAAAATATTCGGTGTTGCTTTGCAGCTTGTCCCTCAGCGTAGTGTCCTTGTCCAACATCTCAAAGACCTTTATCGACGCTCCCACAATGGCAGGCGCCAATGAATTGGAGAACAAATAGGGCCTGGAGCGCTGGCGAAGTATCTCAATGATTTCCTTTTTTCCCGTGGTGTAGCCGCCCATGGCACCTCCCAAGGCCTTGCCCAAGGTTCCGGTAATGATGTCGATACGGCCCATCACCCCTTTTTCTTCCAAGGTTCCACGACCTGTTTCTCCAATGAAGCCTGCAGCATGGCACTCATCTATCATCACCAGGGCATCGTACTTGTCGGCAAGATCACAGATTTTGTCCAGCGGTGCCAAAAGCCCATCCATGGAGAAGACACCATCGGTCACAATGATCTTGAAACGGGCACCGTCCTTCACGCTTTGTTTCAATTGTTCCTCCAGATCGGCCATGTCATTGTTGGCATACCTGTAGCGTTTGGCCTTGCACAACCTTACACCGTCAATGATGGAAGCATGGTTCAGTGAATCGGAAATGATTGCGTCCTCTGCGGTCAATAGTGGCTCAAACACACCACCATTGGCATCAAAAGCCGCCGCATATAATATGGTGTCTTCCGTACCATAGAAATCGGCTATCTTTTTTTCCAGTTCTTTATGGATATCCTGTGTGCCACAGATGAACCTTACGGAAGACATTCCGAAACCATGCGTGTCCATCGCATCTTTTGCGGCCTGGATCACATCGGGATGGGAGGAGAGCCCCAAATAGTTGTTCGCACAAAAATTGATGACTTCCTGCCCGGTCGAAATCTTTATCACGGCCCCTTGGGGTGAAGTGATGATGCGTTCCTTTTTAAATAGGCCGGCTTCTTTTATGGCTTCCAGCTCATTGGCCAAGTGTTCCTTCATTTTTCCGTACATGTAATTTCAGTTTAAATAAAAATAGGTTCAATTTTTTGATCAATATAAACAATAATGGAATGTTTGATCTCAAATTCCATTTCTTTTAGGGCATCGGCGTACTGCATGATCTGTTCCTTGTGCGAAGGGGATGGTTTTCCGGTCTTGTAATCGATGATGGTGGCTTCATTGCCCGAAATTACTATCCTGTCCGGGCGGAGCGAAGGACCATTGACCGTGAGGATGTCCTGCTCGTTCCATATTTCCGCCCCTTCGGAAAAATAAATGTTCAGATTGGGATGGGTCACCACATCCATAAGTTTTTGCTCAATGGTGCCTGCCAAATCCTTGGAGAAATGTCCGGAAAATTGTAGGTCTTTGACAACAGGGGAAATGTCTTCGGCCGTTTTTATGCGGCTCAGCGCAAAATGGATCAGGTTGCCGATTTCGATGGCCTCCAACCGTTCGTCGTCCCATAAGCGGCCGGAAGTGGTGGAAATGGTAAAGCTCTGATTGTCCGTGGGCCTTGTCAAGTAGGGAATATGACGGGTTTCCATGATGGATTTGGATGGCGAGCCCGTGTTCTTTGGAAAAGACCCAAAGGTGTACAAACCTTCCTCATTTTTGGAAACGCCCTGCTCCTGAAGGTGCCATTGAAAAAGCTCTGAATATGAGTTTAGGGTATCGGTGCCGTCCACCTCTTTGCCTTTTTCAGTAAAAATGTAGAGTCCTTTTTCGGCACGGGTGAGGGCTACGTAAAGCACGTTTATGGCATCCAAAATCGATTTTTGCTCTTCATCCCTATATATGGCAGCGGCCCCGTCACTGTATTCGAGCATATCCTTTCTGGTATTGATTAGCAATTCGTCCAAGCCCAGTTCTTCCTCATCCTTCGATGCTTTCACCCAAGATTTTTTGCCCAACTTGTTCAGTTGTGCATTGGCAAAGGGAAAGATCACAAAAGGGAACTCCAACCCTTTGGCCTTGTGTATGGTCATGATCTTTATGGCATCCAAATCATCGGGGGCGGCAATGGTGAGCGATTCTTTTTTTATTTCCCAATGATTCAGGAAGGCGTACACGCTGGGGCCTTCCCTTTTTTCCATATCCAAAACCTCATCCATCAAAAATGAAATGTAGGCAACGGAACCATTGAAAAGGCCAAAATGGACAATGGCATTCTCCAAAATGGTGTAAACAGATTCCCCCTTCAATCGGTCCATGTCGAAGCCATATTTCTGGGAAAGAAAAACATCCACTCTGTCCAGGTTTTTGGAAATAAACCGGTGCCTGTCCATAATTCCCTTGGACAGATACATTAATATATGGTATGCAGCTTCCCTGTCCTGTTGGTTTTCAAATATCCGGAGGATGGAAATCAGGAAAGTGACGCTCTCATTGTTTTTGAGCAATAGGGCATCCGAAGAAATGACAGGAATGTTTTGCTGTGCCAAGGAGTTGGCGAGGAGCATCCCCTTTTTGTTTTCGCGTACCAGCACACAGATGTCTGAAAAGGGGTAACCCTCCAACCTTATCTGATGGATGGTGTCCAGCACACGTTCACAGTACACCTCATCTTTGTCATCCAAGTCCTTTTCCAGAAAAGACAGTTGGACCAATCCACCGGGCCTGTTGTTTGTTTTTTGGTGTGAATTCGCCAAAAAGAGGTCTCGGTATGTTTCTCTTTCCAGAACAGGGGCCACTGTGGTGAAGAAGGAGTTGTTGAACTCCACAATTTGATCATAACTTCTCCAGTTGGTATCCAGCGAATGGATACTGGGGGCCACCACAAAAGGGCTGGACTTTCCGTTCAAAAGGTCGAGCAACTGTTCGGCCCGGCCACCGCGCCACCGATAAATGGCCTGCTTCACATCGCCCACCAAAAAGAGGGAGCCGCGCTCCTGCTTTTCGTCTTCGCTCTCAAGGGCATTGCCGATCAAAGGGACCAGATTCTCCCACTGCATTTTGGAGGTGTCCTGAAACTCGTCAATGAAGTAGTGGCGGTATTTTTCTCCCATACGTTCATAAATGAAGGGTACGGGCTGGTCCTTGATTTCTCTGGACAGGATGGCGTTCATTGCAGAGATGGGAATGATGTCCCTTTCCAGTTCAATGTTCTTGATCTCCTTGGCTATCTCGTTCAGCACCGTCATGGGCACGATGTTGCCATAGCTGTTTTTGAGAAAGCTGTGCCGATAGATAAGTCGTTTGATAGCCAGATAGTGTTCCAAAATGAAAACGGCCAGACCAGAGACATCCCTTTTATCTGTGGCTTTGAGCAATTTACCATCCACAAGATTGGGCTCCATGGTTTTACTGGTATAGATCTTTGTTGGGTTGAATTCCCCATCGATTATTCTTTTAAAATGGTTGGGCAGTGTCTGTCTGGGAAAATCGGCAAGGTCAAAGCCGTGGTTTTCAATTTCTATTAGAACACGTTCGGCAGATTCCCTCACTTTTGCCTCAATGACACCAAGCTGCTCAATGATTCGTTTTTGCACTTCTTGAAAATCCGCAATGGATTTGGAGCGCAGCGGGTCTATGTACATGGCGTGGTTTTCCTCAAAGAGCAGTTTCCCTATTTCTGTCAGGTCATAGGCAATGTTCCAGCTTTTGTCGTCGTCCACTTTTTGGAGGGAGAAGTCAATGAGCACTTCGGTGACTTCCTTTTCGCTTCCGGCGCGCTCGAGCAATCTTCCCACGGCCTCTTCCAAAAGCAGGGCGGTATCCAGCTCCACTTCAAAATTTTGCGAAAGACGAAGGTCCCGGGCGAAGGTCTTGATGATCTTGTGGTTGAACTTGTCAATGGTGGAGACCTCAAAAAACGAATAGTTGTGCAGAATTCTTTTTAGTACAGATCGTGCACGCTGTCTCAACTCGTTTTCGCTAAGGGAAAGATCTCGGCAGAGCTCGTTGAAAAGGGGCTCCTGTTTTTTGGGCAACTCGTCCAGGCCAAAATCGTAGAGGTTGTCCAATATTCGGGTCTTCATTTCCTCAACCGCCTTGTTGGTAAAAGTAAGGGCCAAAATCTGCCTAAACTTGGAAGGGGAGTCGTTGGACAGCAGTAATTTTATGTATTCCCTGGCCAGGGCATAGGTCTTGCCCGATCCCGCTGATGCACTGTATATTTTGAAATTGGATGCCTGCAAGGAGATTTTTGTCGCAAATTACGGATTCCAAGCCTTAACTTAACATGGTTTTAGCGGAATATATTTGTTAAAACCCGTATTTTTACGTGAATTTAGTAATAACACAAAAACACAATAATTATGGCTTTTGAATTACCAAAATTACCTTATGCTTACGATGCATTGGAACCACATATAGATGCTAGGACCATGGAGATCCACCATACCAAGCACCACAATGGCTACACCACCAAATTGAACGATGCGATCAAGGGAACCGAATTGGATGGCAAGGAAATAGAGGATATCCTTTCCAATTTGGATATGTCCAACGCTGCTGTCAGAAACAATGGCGGTGGGTTTTACAACCATTCCCTTTTCTGGGAAATCATGTCACCAAATGGAGGAGGCACCCCTAGTGGAGACTTGGCCGCTGCCATCGATGCCGCTTTTGGTTCTTTTGAGGCTTTCAAGGAAAAGTTCGCGGCCGCAGCCGCTTCCCAATTTGGATCGGGATGGGCTTGGTTGTGCGTGCACAAAGGAGGAAAAGTGGAAATTTGTTCCACTCCCAACCAAGATAATCCCATTATGCCCAATGTAGGCTGTGGGGGACAACCCATTTTAGGATTGGATGTTTGGGAACATGCCTATTATCTGAACTATCAAAACAGAAGACCCGATTACATTTCGGCATTCTTCAATGTGATCGATTGGGGCAAGGTTGCAGAAAACTACAAGGCTGCCAAGTAGCAGCAAAAAAATCCCATAAAACAAAACCCGTGCACTTGTGCACGGGTTTTTTGTTTCTAAAACATTGATAAATAGAAAAGGGCGGGGAAGCCCCCACCCTTTTCGTCCCAAATCTTACCATAAACTTAACCTACTTATGCTATGGCGGCACTAAAATACTGGTATTGTGTAAAATAACAAAGGCTTTTGGATAAATTTTTGAATTTTCCGCGAAAAAGAAAATGTGCAGTTCATCGATAAAACGGATAAATCCTTGGTAGTCAAACATAAAGAAGGCGGAGCATGCTCCGCCTTCTTTCCCCAAATCTTACCATGAACTTAACCTACTTATGCTATGGTCCTCCAAATGTACGCCAAGGGGCAGCCGGGCCGATAAATTTTTGGATGAAACTCTTTTAAATGCGTTGAAGTGTTCAATTGGGCCATCGAATTGATATTTGTCAAGAAATATGGATGATTTTAAAAAGGGGAAGTGCAGAAAATAAAAAAGGTGGAAGTAAATCCACCTTTTTTGCCCCAAATCTTACCATGAACTTAACCTACTTATGCTATGGCAATACTAAAGTAGGATTGTGTCCTGCCCATCGTATAAAAACCCGCTAATCTACTCGTTTCATCGATGAAATGCACTCTCTTATATGGCCCAATGGAACAACATGATCAATAGGCCCTTTCGTTCTTGCCTTCAAAAAAGTTGATGAAGGCCCGGTTTACCACACGGTTGCCACCAGGGGTAGGGTAATCGCCGGTAAAATACCAATCCCCAAGGTTTTTTGGACAGGCCTTGTGAAGGCTTTCCACGGTTTGGTAAATAATTTCCACTTCCGCTTTTATGCCTTCTGGACTCAAGATTTCGGCAATCTTTTTGGAAATCTGCTCCGCTGTGAAGGGGGCATAAAATTCCTTTACATAATTCACCACATCCTTGTCCTTGGATTTCCGTTGGGCAAGGCACTTTTCATAGATTTCCTTGATCTTGTGCGTAGTGCCATGGTCTTCGTGCAAAGCCTGGGCCGCCTTAAAGGCTACGAAATCTTCCAACTTTGCCATATCTATTCCGTAGCAATCGGGATATCTGATCTGCGGCGCGGAGGACACCACGATGAT
This sequence comes from Allomuricauda sp., assembly GCA_048270465.1. Lineage (GTDB taxonomy): Bacteria > Bacteroidota > Bacteroidia > Flavobacteriales > Flavobacteriaceae > Flagellimonas. Next base: position 289,853 of record JBLWSV010000003.1, on the reverse strand, counting down.
CTTTTTGGGTGAGAGCCTATCCAATATCTTCAGTATACTTCTTTTCAATGTGGTCCCCCTTACAATACTATCATCGATGATGACAAGATTGTCGTTCTCCTTCACAGACCCATAAGATATGTCATAAACGTGGGTCACCAGATCGTCCCGGCTGCTGTCCTGCGTTATGAAAGTCCGTAGCTTGGCATCCTTTATCGCCACTTTTTCTATACGGGGCCTCACGGCCAAAATTTTGTGCAGGTCTTCCCGGGTAATGTTGGCCCCCAGTGCCAATATCTGTTCCTCTTTTTTCTTGTTGAGATGGTTCTGTGCCTCTTTCACCATCCCAAAAAAGGAAGTTTCGGCTGTATTGGGGATATAGGAAAAGACCGTGTTGTCCAGATCGTCGTCAATGGATTTAAGGATTTGGGGAAAAACCAATTTTCCCAATTTTTTTCTTTCCTGATAGATTTCCTTGTCACTGCCCCTTGAAAAATAGATGCGTTCAAAAGAACAGGCTTTGCGTTCCGTAGGTTCCAATATTTCCTTGATGGAAACAGAGCCATTTTTCTTGATGATCACGGCATGCCCGGGATCCAGTTCCTTGACATCTTCATACTTGATGTTGAAAACGGTTTGGATCACCGGCCTTTCCGAAGCGACAACGACCACTTCATCATCCTTATAATAATAGGCTGGCCGTATCCCAGCAGGATCTCGGAAAACAAATCCGTCGCCATGCCCCAACAGTCCGCCCATGGTATAGCCTCCATCCCAATTTTTTGAGGCTTTTTTCAGGATTTTGGCCACATTGAGGCGTTCGGCGATCAGCGGGGAGGCCTCTCTTTTGTTGTACCCCTCTTTTTTGATCTGTTTGTAGAGTTTGGCCACGGCATCATCCAAAAAGTGACCTATTTTTTCCATAACGGTCACCGTATCGGCCATTTCCTTGGGGTGTTGCCCCAGTTCCACGAGGTTCCCAAAGAGCTCGTCAACATTGGTGAGGTTAAAGTTCCCTGCCACAATGAGGTTTCGGTGCATCCAGTTGTTCTGTCTCAGGAAAGGGTGCACGTTCTCGATACTGTTCTTTCCAAAGGTGCCATACCGCACATGGCCCATCAGTAGTTCCCCGATATAGGGGATGTTCTTTTTCTGCCAGGCCACATCGTCTTCGTGACCGGGGTTTTCTGCGAGGGTATTATTGATACGTGCGTTGATCTGGGCAAAAATATCCTGAATGGGCTGTTGGTCCGCAGACCGCACCCTGCTCATATAGCGTTCCCCGGGGGCCACGTCCAGTTTTATGCTTGCAAAACCGGCTCCGTCCTGCCCGCGGTTGTGCTGCTTCTCCATCATCAGGTACATTTTGTTCACTCCATAAAAAGCCGTACCGTACTTTTCCTTGTAGTATTCCAGGGGTTTAAGCAAACGGATCAGTGATATTCCGCATTCGTGCTTAATGGCATCACTCATAACAAACCGAATAAAAAAGCCCCGAAAATTTCAGGGCGGGTATTTATGTTAATTCAATATTGAACTGTGTCAATTCCTTAAACTGCATCAAGCGGGCTTCCACTTCATGTTTTTTCAAATCCACCATCCGTTCGGTGCCAAAACGTTCCACACAAAAAGAGGCTAGGTTGGACCCTTGTATAATGGCATTTTTCATGCTCTCGAACGAAATGTTCCCGGCCTGGGTCAAGTAGCCTGAAAATCCACCGGCAAAAGTGTCCCCGGCACCTGTGGGATCAAAAACCTCTTCCAAAGGAAGAGCAGGGGCAAAGAAAATGTTGTTTCTGTGGAACAATAGCGCTCCGTGCTCCCCTTTTTTGATGACCACGTATCGGGGTCCCATCTCATGTATTTTTGCCGCAGCCTTTACCAACGAATATTCCTTAGTCATTTGTCTGGCCTCCTCATCATTTATGGTGATCACATCCACTCTTTGGATAACCTCCATGAGTTCGTCCCAAGTATTGTCCATCCAAAAGTTCATGGTGTCCAAAACGATAAGCTTTGGTCGTTCTTCCATCTGATTGATTACACTCATTTGTGTATTGGGATGAAGATTTCCCAACATGACCACATCCGCATCCTTGAAACCTTTGGGAACAACGGGGTCGAAATCACCAAGGGTGTTCAGTTCGGTCACCAAGGTGTCCCTGGAGTTTAGATCGTTGTGGTACTTGCCTTTCCAATAAAAGGTCTTGCCCCCTTTTACCACTTCAATGCTGGAAATATCAATATTCCGATTTTTCAGCAGGTCCAGATAAGATTGTGGGAAATCGTCTCCAACCACGGATACTATTGCGGATTTTACTTTGAACTGGGAGGCGGCCAAGCCTATAAAAGGTGCAGCTCCCCCCAAAATTTTGCCGGTTTTCCCGAAAGGTGTCTCAATGGCATCAAAGGCGACGCTTCCAACAATCAGCAATTTGCCCATTCATCAAATTTTGGTGCAAATATACGGTTTAACTGGGCCATTTGGTACTATGTGGATCCAATTGTTGATATTTGGGAAAATGGTTCCCAACACGATCATTTTCTGCCAAAATCTGCAGGGATTTCGCCCCAGGCCTTGGTTTCCCATTTCACGATCGGTGTGGTATATCTGTTTTTTTTCAACCAGGCCTCTGCGCGGTCGATAAGTTCAAATAGCGGACTGTTTTTGGCTGATTTCTTCAGTTTGGTGCCACATTTGCCCTTTCGGACCCAACCAATGGCGATCCTGGAATCGGAATAGAGGATTCTGTCGCTCTTTTGCTTTTTTAAAAAGGCCAATCCATGTACGAGGGCCAGAAATTCGCCCACATTGCTGGTTCCCTCCTCAAAGGGGCCTTGGTGGAACAGCACCCTTTTGGTCTTGGTGTCCACGCCACGGTACTCCATTTTGCCGGGATTGCCACTGGAAGCTGCATCCACGGCGATGGAATTGTAATTGGGCTCTCCTATTTTCAGTAGCTCTTGTTGTGAAAGTTCCGATTTGCCTTTTGTAGTGCCCTTGTAATCCGAGTAGTTGCCATTATAGGCCTTTTTGGCCTCGGCGAAGGTTGGAAACGATTTGTATTGGGCGCCCTTGTACCCTTCTATCTGCGACTTGCAATCGTCCCAAGATTGAAAGATACCAGTATGCTTGCCCTTCCAGACCACATAAAATTTCTTTTTTTTCGCCATTAAGACAGGAGTTTTTCGATCACCTTTGGGAAATGCTCATATTCCAATTGGTGTACTTTCTCTGCAATACCATTGGCATCATCTGAGGGTTCCACGGCAGTTTTTGCCTGAAAGATGATGCCCCCCTCATCATAATGCTCGTTTACATAATGTATGGTGATGCCTGTTTCGGTCTCACCATTTTCCTTGACCGACTGGTGAACTTTTTCCCCGTACATGCCCTTACCGCCATATTTGGGCAAGAGTGCGGGATGGATGTTGATGATTTTGTTGGGGAAGGCATCGATCAAGTTTTGGGGAATCTTCCAAAGGAACCCGGCAAGCACGATGAGGTCCGTATTCATTCCCTTGAGCAACCCAACCACGGCATCCGAGGAACTGAATGCGCTTTTGTTGAAATAGAACGCAGGGACCTGGAGTCTATCGCACCGCTCCAGTACCTTAGCGGAGCTCTTGTTCGTAAGTACTGCAGCCACTTGGATCTCTGGGTTTTCCTTAAAATATGTGATAAGGTTCTCTGCGTTTGAGCCACTGCCCGAAGCCAAGATAACAATTCGTTTCATGTGCTAGGAATTGACGTGATTTTGGATTAACTTCAGGCGGCTAAAGTAATGTACTGAGCCTTAAGATGTTTAATTTGGACACAATTTATCGACAAATAGTGTATTTAATCCAAAGTTTTATATTTTTGCCAACGATTAAATTTTTAAAACCACAATAATTATGTCAGACATTGCATCAAGAGTAAAGGCTATCATCGTTGATAAACTGGGTGTAGATGAGAATGAGGTTGTAGCTGAAGCTAGCTTTACCAACGATTTAGGGGCGGATTCCTTGGACACTGTTGAACTTATCATGGAGTTTGAGAAAGAATTTGATATCCAAATACCAGATGACCAAGCCGAAAACATCGCCACTGTTGGTCAGGCCATTAGCTATATAGAAGAAGCTAAGTAATTTTATGATATATCGCTAAAGATTTTAAATTATCCATGTGGTGATTATCGCATGGATAATTTTTTTTATAATTTAGGTCTAAAGGGTAAAAAATAGTTCAATGCAGTTAAAGCGAGTTGTGGTAACCGGAATGGGGGCATTGACCCCAATTGGCAACAATATAGAGGCTTATTGGGAAGGACTACGAACCGGAAAGAGTGGTTCTGCACCCATCACATATTTCGATACCGAGAAGTTCAAGACAAAATTTGCCTGCGAGCTGAAAGGGTACAACCCCGAAGATTATTTTGATCGCAAGGAAGCCAGAAAGCTGGACAGATTTGCCCAGTATGCCCTAGTCTCTTCAGATGAGGCCATCGCGGATTCAGGGATTGACCTCAACAATGTGGACAAATTTAGGGTCGGTGTTGTTTGGGGAGCAGGTATTGGCGGACTGGAAACTTTTCAGAACGAAGTAATCGGCTTTGCCGAAGGAGATGGCACACCGCGTTTCAACCCTTTCTTCATCCCAAAAATGATAGCGGACATTGCTCCGGGAAACATTTCCATCAAGCATGGGTTCATGGGCCCTAACTATACTACGGTTTCGGCCTGTGCATCGGCGGCCAACGCCATGATCGATGCGCTCAATTATATTCGTTTGGGCCATTGCGATGTCATTGTGACCGGAGGAAGTGAAGCTGCCGTTACCATGGCAGGTATGGGCGGGTTCAATGCCATGCATGCCCTTTCCACACGGAATGATAGTCCAGAAACCGCCTCCAGACCCTTTGATGCCACCCGAGACGGATTTGTTTTGGGAGAGGGAGCAGGTGCTTTGATCCTTGAAGAATATGAACATGCCAAGGCGAGAGGTGCAAAAATCTATGCCGAAGTGCTGGGCGGAGGTCTTTCCAGTGATGCCTACCACATGACCGCACCACATCCCGAAGGGATAGGCGTTGTAAAAGTGATGGAAAACTGCCTCCAAAACGCAGGACTGAATCCCGAGGATGTCGATGCCATCAACACCCACGGAACATCCACACCTTTGGGCGACGTGGCCGAACTCAAGGCCATTTCCAAGGTTTTCGGAGATCACGCACCCAACATCAACATCAACTCCACCAAGTCCATGACCGGGCATTTGCTCGGAGCGGCCGGAGCCATTGAGGCCATAGCCTCCATATTGGCCATGGAACACGGAATGGTGCCGCCCACCATCAACCACAGTGTGGTGGACGAACAGATAGACCCCTCGCTCAATCTGACTTTGAACAAGGCACAGAAGAGGGAGGTGAACGTGGCCATGAGCAACACTTTTGGCTTTGGCGGACACAATGCGTGTATTTTATTCAAAAAATTGGGGTAGTTTTGTAACATGAAACTCACCTCCAAAATATTCAATTCCCATCCCAGCTCGGATGGGGATTTTTTTTTGGGAATGAAAAAGATCCTTGGCTTCAAACCCAAGAACTTGGAGATCTATAAAAGAGCTTTCCTGCACCGATCGGTGAACAAAAAGGACACACATGGCAACCCCATGAACTATGAACGGCTGGAATTTTTGGGAGATTCCATGTTGGGGACCATCATTTCAAAACATCTCTACAATGAAGTCCCCGAAGGGGATGAGGGCTATCTTACCAAAATGCGCTCAAAGGTGGTCAGCAGGAAACATTTGAACGAACTCGGCAAGGACCTAGGACTTTTACGCTTTGTGGAGAGCAGGATACCAAAGACCCATTTTGGAGAGAACATCCACGGGAATGTATTTGAAGCCCTTATCGGGGCCATTTACTTGGACAGGGGCTACGCTTATTGTGAAAAGTTCATTAATGAAAGAGTCATAGAGCCTTATGTGGACATTGAACAATTAGAAGGCAAAGTGATCAGCTACAAGAGCTTGGTGATCGAATGGTGCCAAAAACAGAAGGTGCCTTTTAGCTACAATGTTTATGAGGATACGGGCAATGATGAACTCAAACATTTTGCCGTAAAACTTACCATTGGTGGCCGAATCTTGGCAAAGGCAAGGGCAACATCAAAAAAGAAAGCCGAGGAAAAGGCCTCCAAAAGAGCCTATTTTGCCCTGCAGAACAAAATGGAAAACCAATAGTATTAAAAAAAGGTAAACTCAATCGTTTTCGTTTGGTTTTACAAGTGTATTGTATTGCATTGACTAGGCATTCAATTGGATTAAGAGTATATTTACAGTTCGTGTTAAGGGCATGACAACAACACACAGGATATCGGCAGACTGGTATGACGATAGTTTTAAACTCATCGCCATCCACAGCGATTTGGAAGATTATGCAATGACCTATGCCATAAATTCCAATTGTGGATTGTATTTGAAACGGATGAAGAACGACCTTCATCTTGGTGAAAACCTGTCATTTTCCGTTTTTGACTGGGACGATGCGATCAATGACATCTACTGGACGCTGGTTTCGAACAAATGTGTGGTCGAAGAAGTCATACCTTCTGGGGGACTTTTCGAGAACAATGTTTCTGCAAGGACCGACCATTTGGTAAAGGAGCGGAAAGAAATCGATTATTTCCTGAAAGTGGAAGCTGCAGACGAATCAACACTTGAGAAAAAGCTGAGGGCCATCAAAGCGATGGACAAAGTCATAACGGCATACCCTTTGGAAACACAGACATTAAAATCAAAAAGAAACTTAATCTTTTAACAATGCCAACTAGAAAGAAGACTAAAATTGTAGCAACCTTGGGCCCTGCCACCAGTAAAAAGGAAACACTCAAGGCGATGATCGAGGCAGGTGTGGATGTTTTTAGGATAAACTTTTCCCATGCATCCTATGATGATGTAGCTGAGCGGATCAAAATGATAAGGGAACTGAACGAGGAGTTGGAAGTGAACACATCGATCTTGGCAGACCTCCAAGGACCCAAGCTAAGAGTAGGGGTTATGGGAGGGGAAGCCGTTGTTGCCCCGGGCGACGAGGTGGTATTTGCAACCGGCGAACCCTTCGAGGGAACTGCCCAAAGGGTCTATATGAACTACCAGAACTTCCCCAAGGATGTGAAACCGGGGGAACGCGTTCTTTTGGACGATGGAAAACTTATTTTTGAAGTAAAGGAAACCAATGGCGAAAACGAGGTAAAAGCAACCGTGATACAGGGAGGTCCCCTAAAATCCAAAAAAGGGGTAAACCTGCCCAACACAGCTATATCCTTGCCTGCATTGACCAAAAAGGATATCAAGGATGCCATATTTGCCATTGAGCACCAGGTGGACTGGATGGCTCTCTCCTTTGTAAGACACGGTCAAGATCTGATAGACCTTCAGGAACTGATCAAGAAGCACTCAGAGCATAAAATTCCCATTATAGCCAAGATAGAGAAGCCGGAAGCGGTGGAAAACATTGACCAAATTGTCACACATTGCGATGGGCTTATGGTGGCCAGGGGGGATTTGGGTGTGGAAGTTCCTGCCCAAGAAGTGCCACTGATTCAGAAAAAACTTGTGCTCAGGGCCAAAAAAGGACGTATTCCCGTCATCATCGCGACCCAAATGATGGAAACCATGATCACCAGCCTTACGCCTACCCGTGCCGAGGTAAACGATGTGGCCAACTCGGTCATGGATGGGGCCGATGCCGTAATGTTGTCCGGAGAGACATCGGTAGGAAACTATCCTGTTCAGGTCATTGAGAAAATGGCCAGTATTCTGACCAGTGTCGAAGGCTCCAGTTTGATCAAGGTACCACAAACACCGCCCCACATCAGGACCAAAAGGTTTATAACAAAATCCGTATGCTACCACGCTGCGTTAATGGCCAACGAAATTGAGGCCAAGGCCATTTCCACGCTGACCAATAGTGGATATACGGCATTCCAAATTTCGGCATGGAGGCCTGCCGCCCATATTTTGGTGTTTACATCCAACAGAAGGATCTTGACCCAGTTGAACCTGTTATGGGGAGTAAAGGCTTTTTATTATGACAAGTTTGTGTCCACTGACCAGACCATTGAAGATGTGAACCAGATAGCCTGCAAAAAGGGATTTTTGGACGTTGGGGACATGTTGGTAAGCTTGGCGGCCATGCCCATTAAGGAAAAAGGAATGGTGAACACCCTTCGGGTGACCGAGATAGAACATTGCAATTTTTAGCGGAGAGGCCGCTAAGGATTGGCTGAAAAAATCGAAGAGGGGCATGCTTTTGGGCATGCCTTTTTCGTTCAAAAAAAGTTGAATTTCTATTCTTCCAAAGAAGTGAACAATGAAGGAGCAATGCTCTTGGCCATGTAGATGGGCCAGTCGTTCTTGAACAGATGGCTTTCAGTGATGGCACTTTCATACAACAAATAGAGCCCACCCGATATTTTCTCCGTTTCGGCCTTGGAAAGGTTGGGGATGTTCCCGCCTACAACTTCGCCCAAATAGAGCAACAGTTCTTTTTTCTGTTTTTGGATGACCCCAAGGATCTTTTTTTGCTCTGGGGACAGTTCCCCCAAGGTCTTTAAACCCCAACAGCCCTGAAAATTCTCGTCCCGGTACATGTCCTGCAACAGATCAAAAATGGCCAACAGTTGGTTTTTTCCTGCCTTTCTTCGGGTGACATACCCTTTTAACGAATCCATGAAGGCACCATGGCGGTGTTCAAGATAGGCCACGCAGATGTCTTCCTTGGATTTGAAATGGCTGTACAGCGTGGCTTTGGCAATGGAACACTTGTCTATGATCTCGTTGATTCCCGTTGAATTGTACCCCTGAACATAGAACAGGTTGCCCGCAGTGGTAATGATATGTTGGTGCAATTCAGGACGCTGCATATTCACAAATTTATAAAAAGAATAAACCAAAATACCAAAATATGCAGTCTTTCAAGATTTTACCCAACACAACAAATTCTGAAGGCTAACTCATTAAAATCGTGTTGATTGTAAACTATTTCCTATATTGTGATGTTCAATTTATCAATCAAATAATCTAAAAACACTACAATGAAAAAACTACTTCTATCCTTGATTATGGGATTTCTGTTCTCATCTGTCCATTACGGACAAGATTTTCAGTTCAAAGCAGATGACATCGACATCCCTTACAAAAAATATACGCTGAAAAACGGGCTCACGCTTTTGGTTCACGAGGATCACAAAGCCCCCATCGTTGCCGTAAATGTGTGGTACCATGTGGGTTCCAAAAACGAAAAACCGGGCAAGAGCGGTTTTGCACACTTATTTGAACATTTGATGTTCAACGGAAGTGAAAATTACAATACCGATTATTTCCAAGCTTTGGAAAGCATCGGAGGAACCGACCTGAACGGTACCACAAACACGGACCGGACCAACTATTTTCAGAACGTTCCGGTATCTGCCTTGGATCAGGTGCTTTTCTTGGAATCGGACCGGATGGGGCATTTGTTGGGCGCTATCGATCAGGCCAAATTGGACGAGCAACGCGGAGTGGTCCAAAATGAGAAAAGGCAGGGAGAAAACCAACCCTACGGAATGCAGTGGGATTATTTGACCAAGGCCATGTACCCCAAAGGACATCCATATTCTTGGACTGTGATCGGGGAAATGGAAGACTTGAACGCCGCTTCTTTGGAAGATGTGCAGGAATGGTTCAAATCCTACTATGGGGCGGCCAATGCGGTCTTGGCCATTGCTGGTGACATTGATGCCGAAGAAGTCCATCAAAAAGTGATCAAGTATTTTGGGGACATTCCCTCGGGGCCCACTGTGGAACGCCAAGAAGTGAACATTCCCAACAAGGAGTTCGACTCCCGACAAGTTTATGAGGACCGAGTTCCGGAGACCAGAGTACTTTTTGCGTGGAACAGCCCGGAGTTCGGATCTAGGGAAGACCTTCATTTTGATCTGATATCCTCGATACTTACCAGTGGAAAAAATTCAAGATTGTACCAAAAATTCATTTACCAGGACCAATCGGCAAGTGCCGCTGTTTCGTTCCAATCGTCCAGCGAGATTGCCAGTGAATTTATCACATGGTTGAATGTCAAGGAAGGAGAGGACCCTGACAAATTGGAGAGGGAACTTGAGGCCGAAATCAGTAAATTCATTGAAGAAGGACCTACCGAAGAAGAACTCAAAAGGGCAAAGGCGAGTTACTTTTCCAGTTTCATCAAAGGTTTGGAACGGATAGGAGGATTTGGAGGTGTATCTGACATCTTGGCCTCCAACCAAACCTACCATGGAGATCCATCTTACTTCAAAACACAGTTGAAATATGTTGAAGAGGCCACTGCAGAAGATTTAAGGAAAACCGCCTCAAAATGGCTCACCAAGGGAAAACACATTTTAGTGTGCAACCCCTTTCCCGATTACGATATTGTGGAATCTTCTGTGGACAGGAGCAAGCTGCCCGAACTGGGCCCCCAAAAAAGCTCAAAATTCCCAGAACTGCAACGTACCCAACTTTCCAATGGCCTCAATGTGGTATTGGCCCAGCGCGAAGGTGTGCCTACAATTGTAATCAATTTAGTCGCGGATGCAGGCTACAAAACCGACCATCTGTCCAGCCCAGGTACAGCAAAATTGGCCATGAACTTGATGGATGAGGGCACTAAGGACAAGGATGCCTTGGAAATCAACGAACAACTTCAACTGCTTGGCGCATCGTTGAGCACCTTTTCCAGCCAGGATGAGTCCAACGTGTACATGTCCACACTGAAGCCCAGTTTGGATGCCAGTCTGGACCTCTTCTTGGATGTGTTGCTCAATCCCGTGTTTCCGGAAAAAGAATTTGAACGCCTCAAGAACGAACAGATCAATGACATTAAACAAGAAAAGTCGCAACCAATCACCATGGCGCTGCGGGTGATGAACAAGTACCTTTATGGAGAAGGCCATCCGTACAGTACCCCCTACACAGGAACGGGCTATGAGGACACCGTTTCAAAACTCACCAGGGAGGATGTGGTAAATTTTTACAACACATGGTTCAAGCCCAACAACTCCACATTGATTGTTACTGGGGATGTAGGAATGGATGAATTGAAGGCAAAACTGGAAAAAACATTGGGCAAATGGAAAAAGGGCGATGTGCCAAAGATTACCTTCAACGAGCCCAAAACCAATACAAAGAACACTCTTTACCTTATGAACAGACCGGAATCACAGCAATCCGTTATCTTGGCAGGACATTTGACCGAAAAGTACGGCAACGTCTCCGAGATAGCTTTGGAACAAATGGTCAATATTCTTGGAGGAGACTTTACTTCCCGTATCAATATGAACTTAAGGGAGGACAAGCACTGGTCTTATGGTGCAGGCGGTTTTGTGATCGGTTCCAAAGAAGAGCGTCCGTTCATCGTGTATGCACCGGTACAAACCGATAAGACGGCGGAATCCGTAACCGAGATCAGAAAGGAAATCGCTGAATTTACCTCAACTAGGCCCGCCACCAAGGAAGAGCTTGAAAAGGTGAAGACCAACCAAGTGTTGAAACTACCGGGCCAATGGGAGACCAACAGCTCCGTCAACAGCTCGGTAAGAGATTTGGTCCGATATAACCTGCCCGATGATTATTACCAAAAGTATGATCAAAATGTAAGGAACCTTTCTGTGGAGGACATCAAAAAAGTGAGCAACCAAGTTGTGAAACCAGAAAAGATCAATTGGTTCATGGTGGGCGATAGAGCCGAGATCATCACTAAATTGGACGAGCTCGGTTTTGACAACATCATAGAGATCGATGCCGATGGCAATCCAAAAAAACCTGCGGTACAACCCATGGAATCGGATATTAAAAATTAAAGATTGGAGGCTGTCCAGAAGCTCTGAAATTTTGACTCTGTCAGTTCGATCGCAGTCGAGAACCTAAAGTGGTTTTAGCAATCAATGGGTTTCGACTGCGCTCAACCTGACAATATGGGATTCTTGGACAGCTTTCTTGTTTTTAAAAATCAAACTTGAGCTGGATGAGCACTGACTCCCTTTTGGGTTCCTCCTTTTTTCTTTCCGTATTAAGGTTGGCCAATGAAATGCCCAATAATCGAACCGAGTTTTCCAAAGCAGACTGGTATAAAAGCTCTTTGGCGGTCTCCAAGATTAAATCCTTGCTGGCAATAAAATAGGGCAGGGTCTTGCTGCGTGTCTGAAGGGTAAAATCACTGTATTTTATCTTCAAGGTGACCGTTTTTCCCGCTATTTTGGATTTTTGCAGCCTTTTTTCCAATTCTTGGGCAATGTGTTCCAGCTTTTCCAACATGAACACCTCACTGCTCAAGTTTTCAAAAAAAGTGCGTTCGGCTCCAACCGATTTAGGAATACGGTGTGGTTTCACAGCACTATGGTGAATGCCCCGCACCACATTGTAGTAGAACTTCCCGCTTTTGCCAAAATGCCCGTCCAAGAACTCCAAGGATTTTTCCTTGAGGTCCTTTCCGGTAAAAATGCCCAGTTTGTACATTTTTTCAGCAGTCACCTTTCCCACGCCGTAGAACTTTCTGATGTCCAGCTCCTCCAAAAACTGGATGACCTCCTCGGGGTTCACGGTCTTTTGGCCATTGGGCTTGTTATAATCACTGGCCACCTTGGCAATGAACTTGTTGATTGAGATTCCGGCAGAAGCCGTCAAACCGATTCTATCCCATATTTTTTGCCTGATTTCCTTGGCGATGAGGGTCGCGGATGGATTGCCCACCTTGTTCTCGGTGACATCAAGATAGGCCTCGTCCAAGGAAAGCGGTTCCACAAGGTCTGTATATTCAAAAAAAATACGACGGATCTGTTTGGAAACTTCCTTGTAGCGTTCAAAACGGGGCTTCACAAAAATAAGGTCGGGACAGTTCCGTTGGGCAATGTACCCGGACATGGCACTTCGCACCCCGTACTTTCTCGCCTCATAACTGGCGGCAGAGACCACTCCCCTCGGAGAGCCTCCCCCAACAGCTATGGGCTTTCCCTTCAGCTCAGGATTGTCAAGCTGCTCCACCGAGGCATAAAAGGCGTCCATGTCCACATGAATGATTTTTCGTAAGGGAAAATCGAAGTCCATACCCAAATTTAGGGTATATTTAGTTTGATGGAACATTTGGAAATAGAGCGAAAATTTTTGGTTGCCTCCGATGCATACAAGCAGGCAGCCACGTCCCAAACCCGAATAGCACAGGGTTTTTTGAACACGGATCCAAGCCGTACTGTGCGGGTCAGGATCATGGGGGAAAAGGGTTTTTTGACGGTAAAAGGGGCCTCCAATGATTCGGGCACCACACGGTTTGAGTGGGAAATAGAGATATCAGTCAATGAAGCCACGAACCTTATCGATCTCTGTGAAAGTGGGATTCTTGAAAAAACCCGGTATGAGGTACCATCAGGCAAGCACATTTTTGAAGTGGATGAGTTTTTGGGCGAGAACAAAGGGCTCGTGGTGGCCGAAGTGGAACTCAATCACGAAGATGAACGGTTTGAAAAACCCGAGTGGCTCGGTGAAGAGGTTACAGGACAAAAAAAATATTACAATTCCCAGTTGAGCAAAAACCCCTTTTCATCATGGTAAGAGCGCTTTCAAAAAGACAACTTGTCCTCAATCTCATGATTTTGGCATCGGCCTGTTTGGCCATGTATGTTGAGTTGGAGGGCAATAGGGCCATCTATGTCTTTCTGAAACCGTTGACCACCATTTTGATCGTGTCCCATCTCTTTTTTCTTCCCACCAACGATTTTCGTCAATTCAAAAATGGAATCATTGCAGCCTTGTTTTTCTGTTTGGTAGGAGATGTGTTGTTGCTGTTCGAGTCCTATTTTGTTTATGGACTGGCGACATTTCTTATTGGGCACATTCTTTTTGCGGCCACATTTATCAAGCTAAAGGGATTTTATTGGCATTGGGTTTCCTTTTTGCTCCTTTACGGTGTTGGCATCTCGCTTTTCTTTTGGTTGAAACCGGGCCTGAGCGGGTTTATGGTGCCTGTGGCAGTTTATGTGGCGGTCATCTGTTTTATGGCTTGGCAGGGCATTGGACTTTTCCTAAGGGAAAGGAGCAGGGCATTTTTGTGGATAGCCGTGGCCGTACTGCTCTTTATGTTTTCCGATACCATGATCGCGATTGCCAAGTTCAAAGCTGATTTCAACTATTCCAGCGCTATAATTTTAAGCAGCTATTGGCTCAGCATTGGGTTGATTGCCAATGCGGCCTTCCAGATTGTTCTAAGGGGCAAGGAAACCTAAAGACAGGGTCAGGAGCCTATTTTTCCAAAGGGCAGGTTTTAAGGTAATCCAAGGACAGGATGCCCCTCAGATTGTTGATGATGATGTGTTCCAACAATTCCTGGATGCTATATTCGTCAAACAAATTGCTTTTGGAATAGACCGTATCCTCCATCCTGGAGAGGAAGAGCATACAGACCAGCTCCACTTTGACATCTGCCCGGACCTGCCCTATTTTTTGCGCTTTTTTCAACAATGGGCATACAATGTTCCAAACAATGTCCTTTTTGAAATCGGAATACAGTTCGGAGGCCTTGGGGTAATATTTGTCCAATCCATAAAGAAAGGAAGGATTGATTTCCTGTAAAACCATCAACCCTTGTTTGTAAATGAAAATGATAGTAGACAGCGGTTGGTCCTCATTTGGATTTTCAAGTATATAGTTGTCCACATTGCTCCTTATCTTCCCCAGAAAGAACTGAAGACTTTCGGTCACAAGTTCTTCCTTGCTGCCGAAATGTTTATAAATGGTCTTTTTGGAGATGCCCAAGCTTTGGGCCAGCTCGTCCATGGAAAAACGCTTGCTCCCAAATTTGGTGAAGTTTTCAATGGCATATTCCAACAATTGTTTTCTACAGTCCATGGCACAACTATTTATTTCCACCCTCCACCAAGGGCCCTATAAAGCTCCACCATGGCATTCAATTGTCTGTATTGGGAATCCACGTAGTTAAGTTCTGAATTCAGGGCATTTTGCCTAGCGGTGAGCACTTCCAGATAATTGGCCAGACCATTGTTCAGCAATTCCTCAGAATAGTCCTCTGCGGTCGAATATGCCTCAAGCTCTTTGGAGCGTGCCTCCAATTTTTCGGTCTCTGCACTATAGGTATAAAGCGCATCACTGACTTCCCTGCCTGCAGTGAGCAAGGTTTTCTTATAGGATAGCAAGGCCTGTTCCTGTTGGGCTTTGGCCACTTCCATTTGGGTACGCAACCTTCTTCCGTTGAAGATCGGCTGTGTCAATGAGCCCACCAATTGCGAAAACAGGGAGCTGGCATCCAGCCAATTGTCAAATTCCAAGCTTTGGAACCCACCATTGGCAGAAAGCCTCAATGATGGATAAAGGCTGCTCTTGGCCACATTGGTGAGTTCAAAGGCATTGATGAGGCCGTATTCTGCCTGCATCACATCAGGACGATTGGACAGCAATTGATATGGGACGCCTGTTTTGAGTTCAGTTCCTATGGTCTGGTTGTCCAAGCTCCCCCGTTCAACCTTGTGGGGCGGTTCGCCCAATAGGATGCAGAACACATTTTCCAACAGTTTTATGTTGTTTTCAAGGTCGATGAGAATGATTTCCGTGGTATGCACCTGGGCCTCGGTCTGTTTCACGGCCACTTCGGTGACCTGTCCGGCTTCCTTCAAGGCCAAAGTGGTTTCCAAACTGCTTTTTCTGGCCGCAAGGGTCTGCTCGGCTATTTTCTTTTGCTTGTCCAGAGCCATCAATTGATAATAAGTGCTGGCTATGGTGGCCACCAAATTGGTCTTCACTGCTTGGTGTGCCGAAACACTTTGCAGATAGGATGCACCCAAGGCCCTTTTATTGCTCCTGATCTTTCCCCATATATCGGCTTCCCAAGAAAGGGATCCGGAAAGCTCAAATTGTTCCAAGGGGCGGGTAAAGAAGCTGCCGAATTGACTGTTTCGTGAGTTCTTCGTCCGGGTGAAACTACTCGTTCCGGAAAAGGTGGGATAGTAACCTGCCTTTCCCTGTTTCAAATAGGCCTCGGCTGCCACCACATTTTGAAGGGCAATTCGAATATCGAGGTTGTTTTCCAGCCCTTGGTCTATGTAGGACTTCAATTGCTCATCATTGAAGAGTTCCTTCCATGACACACTGGCCATGGAGATGCTGTCTTGCGGCAGATTGTCCGTTCTGTACAAACTTTCTGTCTTCAATTCGGGCCGGGAGTAATTCTTGGCCACAAAACAGGACTGCAAGAGCAAAGGAGCTGAAAGCAAAAGAAACAGTTTATATGTGGATTTTATTTTCATCTGTGACAAGTTGTGGTTATGCATTTATTTCCTTGGGTTTGCCTGAAATTCGTTCCTGAAGTGCCTGGAAAACAACGAAGAGCACCGGCACGACAAAGACACCCAAAATGGTGCCAATGAGCATTCCCCCCACGGCACTCAATCCTATGGATTGGTTCCCGATGGCCCCGATACCCGAAGACAGTGCCAAGGGCAACAGTCCAAAGATGAAGGCAAATGAGGTCATCAAAATAGGTCGTAACCTTGCCCGTGCACCATCGGCAGCGGAATCGAACAGGGACAGTCCTGCCCTTCTGCGCTGCAGGGCAAACTCCACGATCAAAATGGCGTTCTTCGCCAACAGCCCAATCAGCATGATCAGTGCTATCTGGAAATAGATATTGTTCTGCAGCCCCGCCAAGTTGATGAACAATATGGCACCGGCAATTCCCACGGGCAACGAGAGCAAAATGGAAAGGGGCAGGATGTAACTTTCGTACTGCGCACTAAGCAAGAAATACACGAAAACCAAACTCAAAATAAAGATCAGGATGGTCTGGGACCCCGCATTGGTCTCCTCCCGGGTAAGCCCCGAGTAGTCGTATGTGTAGGAAGTAGGCAGCACTTGGGCAGCGACTTCCTCGATGGCATTGATGGCATCACCGGTACTATAGCCTGCATTGGGCACCCCGGTAATCTTCACCGAGCTCAACAAGTTGAACCGTTCCACCACTTCTGGGCCATAAATTTTCTTGAGATTCACAAACTGGCTCACCGCCACGGATTCGCCATTGGCATTTCTCACAAAGATGTGGTTCAATGAATTTTCATTGGCACGATCTTCTGGTTTGGCCTGGATCATCACACGGTACTGCTTTCCGAATTTATTGAAATCCGTGGCATAGATACCACCATAGTAGCCTTGGAGGGCATTGAAGACATCGGTCACGGAAAAGCCTGCCATTTTGATTTTTTCCACATCGATGTCCAGTTCATATTGGGGGAAACCGGGGTCGAATTGGGAAATGGCATACTGTATTTCAGGTCTTGCATTGAGCGCTCCCAAAAATTGGTTTTTCACATCATTGATGGCGAGCCAATCCTCTCCACTCTTGCTCTGCAACTGTACCTCAAAACCGGAACTGGTTCCAAAACCCTGTATGCTCGGCGGGGTAAAATAGATGATTTTTGCATCCTTGAATTGTGAAGACATGCCGTTTAAGCGTTGCAAAGTGGCCTCTACGGACAGGGAGTCTGCCTTTCTTTCATCCCAGTGCTTCAATTTCATAATGGAGAAGGCATACGAACCTGCACTGACACGGCTTAGCAAACTAAAGCCTGCCACACTCAACCGTGCCTCGATCACATCCATGGACTCATAGATGGAGTCGAGCTTCATGATGGTCTCTTCCGTTTTTTCAATGGTGGTTCCCGGAGGCATGCTCACGTTGGCAAAAATGATGCCCCGGTCTTCATCAGGAACAAACCCTGATGGCGTGGTCTTGAACAGATAAATGGCCAATCCCGTAAATGCCAACAATAAGAAAACAGTTGACCATTTTCTTTTGACCATCCGACCCACAGTGTTGGTGTATTTGTTCGTAACCGCAGTGAACCCAATGTTGAAAGCTTTGAAAAAGCGTACCATGAAATTGGACTTGTGCCCTTTTTCTGGGTCATGTGGTTTTAGGAACAATGCTGCCAAAGCCGGACTAAGGGTAAGGGCATTTATCGCCGAGATAAGTATGGCCACGGCCAATGTGATACCGAATTGTTGGTAAAACACCCCGGAGGATCCTTGGATGAAGGATACCGGGATAAATACAGCGGACATTACTAAGGTGATGGAGATAATGGCCCCGGAAATTTCGCCCATGGCCTTTTTGGAGGCGGATTTTGCAGAGGTCGCCCCTTCTTCCAGCTTGGCATGGACCGCTTCCACCACCACAATGGCATCATCCACCACGATCCCGATGGCCAAGATCATGGCAAAAAGGGTAAGCATGTTGATCGAATAGCCGAACAACTGAAGGAAGAAAAAGGTTCCCACAATGGCAACGGGCACGGCAATGGCCGGAATCAAGGTTGACCTGAAATCCTGAAGGAACAGGAAAACCACTATGAACACCAAAATAAACGCCTCTATCAATGTCTTGACCACATGGTCGATGGAGGCATCCAAGAAATCCTTGGAATTGAAGGGAATCACATAATCAAAACCTTTTGGGAACTCTGCCTTGCTCTCTTCCAACACTTGCTCAACCTGATCAATGATTTCTTTGGCATTGGACCCCGAGGTCTGGTACACCCCAACGGCAACGCCCGGATGGCCCATTCCCGAGTTTTTTCTCACATAGCTGAACGCACCCAATTCCACTTCTGCAACATCCTTTAATCGGAGAAAACCGCCATCTTCAGTGGTTTTTAAGATGATGTTCTTGTACTCATCGACTTCAGAAAGACGACCTTTGTATTTCATTACATATTCAAAGATACCGTCTGCATTCTCCCCAATTTTGCCCGTGGCCGCTTCCCGGTTCTGTTCGGTCAGGGCCGCTTGGATATCGGCGGGCACCAAATTGTAGGCGGCCATTTTGTCGGGAGAGATCCAGATCCGCATGGAATAATCCTTGGCACCGAACACATTAACGTTACCAACACCTTTTATCCGCTGGAGCTTGGGCACCAAGTTGATCTTGGCGTAGTTTTCCACAAAAGTGGCATCATAGTTCTCGTTTTTGGAGAAAATGGAGAAAAAGAGCAGGGCACTGTTCTGTGCCTTTTGGGTGTTCACACCGGTCTGTATCACTTCTCGGGGCAGCAGACTGTTTGCCCGGGCAACCCTGTTCTGAACGTTTACGGCGGCAATGTCGGGGTCAACACCCAATTCAAAGTACACACTGATATTGGCCGCTCCGTCGTTACTGGCCGAAGAGGTCATGTAGGTCATGCCCTCAACTCCATTGATCTGCTCTTCAAGGGGAATGACCACACTTTTTAGCACGGTTTCAGCACTTGCACCCGTATAGTTGGCTGATACCTGAACAGTGGGCGGTGCTATTTCGGGATATTGCTCTACGGGGAGAACGCTTAGCCCCAGAACACCCAAGATCAAAATAATGACGGATATTACTGTGGACAGTACAGGACGATCTATAAATTTTTGGAACATGGATTGTTTGTTCTAATAAGGTTGATGGTACAGTTAGTTTATGGGGCTGATGGTATCACCATCCCTCAATTTGGATACACCTTCGGTGACAATGGTCGTTCCTTCGTCAATACCTTCGGATACGACAAAATGGGTATCGGTCTGTGCAATGATGTCAATGGGTTTTGAACTCACAGTGTCCCCATTGAGCACAAAGACCATTTTGGTTCCCTGTAGGTCAACAGTAGCAAATTGTGGAATCACCCAAACATCCTGAAATGTGGAGGGCACTTTAATTTTTCCGGTGCTTCCCGAACTCAACAACAGATCGGGATTGTCAAAGTCTGCTCTGAGGGTAACACTTCCCGTTGTGGGGTTGATGATGTTGTTCACCATCGCAATTTTGCCTTTTTGGGGATAAGTTTTCCCGTTCACCATAACCAATTCCACTTCTGGGGCCGAATTTGTGGAAATCCCGCTTTCCCCTGAAGCCATTTGAGTCTTCATTTGGAGCAGTTCTTTTTCGTTCATGGAGAAATAGGCCCTGATGCCGCTAATGTCGGAAACCACCGTTAAGGGCTGGCCCATATTGCTGCTCACAAGTGCCCCAACTTTGTAGGGGATTCCGCCAATATAGCCGTTTACGGGGCTCACAATATTGGAATAGCCGATATTTGCAGTAATGCTGTTGTAATTGCTCTTGGCCTGTTCCAATCGGGCCTTGGCGGTTTCAAGCTGAACGTTGCTGATAATGTTTTTTTCCACCAAAGGAATCAGCTTGTCCACTTCCACTTGTGCCACATTGACGGCTGCTTTCGCTGCTTTCGCATCTTGGGAAAGGGTTTGGGTCTCCAATTTGAAAAGCAATTGTCCCCTTTTTACTTTTTGGCCTTCTTCCACATAAATGTTTTGGACAAAGCCGGAAACCTTGGGCCAAATCTCAACATTCTGTATTCCTTCCATGGAGGTGGAGTAGGTGTTGTATATGGTGATGTCCTGCTTTTCCAGAGCGGTTACTTTTAGTGAAGGGGTTGGTGGAGCAGTCGCTTGTTGCTGGGTTTTGCCACCACAGGACATCAAGGCTAAAATTCCCGCAAACACTAAGGATATTCTGATTGTTTTCATGTACGCACTAAAGATGTTAAGGTTTAAATAGTTGGGCATTCCAAACAGGTTCAATCCAATATGGATTCAAGTTTATTGATGGATTTTTTTAAAAGTTCTTCGTTGTTGTTCACATAGTCCAGATAAACACTTGTCCTGGCCTTGCCCTCCTCTAGTTTTTTAGGGCTGTGGGCCTTGTGGTAATCCATGACCATGGTGATGATTTTTTTCTCTTTTTCCAGGCGTTTCAGGTTTTCCTGCAATTTGTTGAGGAAGAATGTTTTTTTCTTGGCCAGGGTAAAATACCTTCTTCTGTCCCCTGGTTTGGTAAAATAGGTTACCAATCCCATATTCAGCAATAAGTTCAATGATGTGGATGTGGAGCTTTTGCTTGCCCCACGTTTTTCCAAGCAGTCCTCAAAGGTCAACCCATCCTCATTGGTCATGATCAAAATGGCATAGATACGGGCGGCCAAAGGGGGTAGATTGTGTTCCCCTTCGAGGTGCAGCCCGAGGATTTCTATCAATTCATCTTTTGTCTTGGCCATAAAACGGTAATTTCAGGCCGCAAAATTAATATTGGTTCGGAACAAACAAAACCAAGCGAACTTAAAGTTGTGTTAAAAAGTTTTTAAGGTGATGTAACGGGAAGCAAACAAGAGTGTTACAGGGCACTTTTGAACTGCTCCAAAAAACGAACGTCGTTTTCGCTCAACAATCTAATGTCAGAGATTTGATGCAGGAGAAGCGCTATTCGGTCAATGCCCATGCCAAAGGCAAAACCGGAATATACTTCGGGGTCAATACCACAATTTCTGAGCACATTGGGGTCTACCATACCGCAACCCATGATTTCCAGCCAACCTGTACCCTTGGTCATTCGGTAATCGGTTTCCGTCTCCAATCCCCAATATACATCCACTTCGGCACTGGGCTCGGTGAACGGAAAGTAGGATGGGCGCAACCTGATCTTGGATTTTCCGAACATCTCCGAAGTAAAGTATTGAAGGGTCTGTTTCAGGTCGGCAAAGGATACGTTCTTGTCCACATAAAGGCCCTCCACTTGATGGAAAAAGCAGTGGGAACGAGCAGAAATGGCCTCGTTCCTATATACCCTTCCCGGAGAAATGGTGCGGATGGGCGGTTTGTGGCTTTCCATGTACCGTACTTGCACGGACGAGGTGTGTGTGCGCAAAAGAATATCCGGGTCGGTCTGGATGAAAAAAGTATCCTGCATATCGCGAGCCGGATGGTATTCCGGTAGGTTC
Source organism: Allomuricauda sp. (assembly GCA_048270465.1). Classification (GTDB taxonomy): domain Bacteria; phylum Bacteroidota; class Bacteroidia; order Flavobacteriales; family Flavobacteriaceae; genus Flagellimonas. The sequence goes on along the minus strand of JBLWSV010000003.1, from coordinate 268,058 downwards.
AGTGCGGTAAAATTGTGCCAATCGTCCTCAATTTCGGGGCCTTCCGAAACATTGAAGCCGATACGTGAAAAAATATCGATGATCTGGTTTTTCACAATGGAAATGGGATGCCTCGCCCCGATTTCGATGGGTTCTCCAGGTCGGGTTAAATCCCCAAATTTACCTATGCTATCAACTTGGCTTTCAAGGGCATCTTTGAGTGCATTGACTTTTTCGGTAGCCGCATTTTTCAACTGATTGATGACCTGCCCAAATTCTTTCTTTTCCCCATTGGGCACATTTTTGAATTCGGCAAAGAAAGTGTTCAAAAGCCCTTTTTTTCCCAAATATTTGATTCGGAAAGCCTCTATTTCATCTTTTGAGGATGAGGCGAACTTTTCTACCTCGGCCAAGTGTTCCTTTATGGTCTCGATCATGTTTTTTACGCTATTGGCGGACAAATTTAGCAAATTGCGTCTGAATATGGACCTGATTGAAAAATCAAATATATTCCTTTCCAAAATAACGCAATCTGGGTGCCCCCCTACGCTTCAAGGCTTTCTTTCTGTGTTCCCAACCAGTTCATGCACGATTTGAAGTTCTCAAAAACGTGTTCACTAGGGACCAATCCTGGGATAAGATCTATTTTTTCCAGCATGTATTTTGGCTGTTCCAAAACCCTGACCAGTAAAACGGTGATGTTTTTTCTTTTCAAGGCATGTAGTACTTCTTCTATTGCATAAAGACCTGATTGGTCCATGTAGGGCATTCGCCCCATTCTGATGATCACAATGGATGCATTCTTTGGAATTTGGTCGGCCAATTGTTGGAACTCGCTGGTTGAGCCAAAGAAAAGAGGGCCATTGATGTGTTTGATGAAAACTTCTTCCATCAATTTTTTGGGCACTTCCTTTTCATCCGGCCATGTTTCATCTTTCAAAGAGGTCACGCCGGACCGTTGGGCAGTAATGTCCCCGATTTTTTTCATGAACATCAATGAGGCCATGATCAGGCCTATTCCAACGGCATAGACCAGATTCCAAACGGCGGACAGGATCATGACAACAAACATCACGATGACCTCAGAACTTAATTTTATCGGTCCCAGCTTTATGTCCTTGGGCATATTGGGAATGGCTTTTAGACCTTTATAGTCCATCACACCGATGCCCACAGTGACCAAGATGCCTGCCAACACCGCTGCGGGAATTTGTGAGGCCACGGGTCCAAGGGCCAAGAGGATGACCAGCAAGAGCAACCCTGCCACCATGCCGGAAAGCCTTGTTTTGCCTCCAGAGTTGATGTTCACCACGGTTCTAATGGTTGCTCCTGCACCGGGAATTCCACCAAAAAGAGCGGCAACACTGTTTCCAATACCCTGTCCCACCAGCTCCTTGTTGGGTTTGTGTTTGGTTTGGGTCATATTGTCCGCGACCACAGAGGTGAGCAGGGAATCGATGGCGCCCAGCAGGGCAAGGGTCAATGCGGTGAATATGTAGGGAACAATGGAAGCCAGGCTGAACTGGGTGAAAATTTCAAGACGCGGAATGGGCAGTCCGCTCGGAATCTGTTCAATGGGGCGATAGTCCAAACCAAGACCATAGGCTGCCCCAGAAACGAGAATGAGGGCCACCAAGGTGCTTGGAATTGTTGTTGTGATGCGTTTAAAGCCATAAACAATGAGAATGGTTGCCAGAGCAAGGATCAGTTCCAACCAGTCAATATTTTGGATTGCCTTTGGCAATACCCTGAAAGTGCCAATGACACCGGAGGATTCTTCTCCTGCCAAAGCCTTGGCCTCTTTGTCCATGTCGGCAGGTGTAATCTTTTCGGCCCTTCTTATGGTCTCTTCAAAGTCCTCAAGGACCAAAATACCCTCTTGAGTTTCTTCTTCAAGGATCCTTCCCAATATATTTTCTTCGGCCTTGGGCTTGAAACTGTTCACATAGTCCATGTCTTCCTTGGGGTAATAACCGACAGCAGGAAGAATCTGGGTGACCAGTATGATGATACCGATGGCCGTCATGAACCCGGATACCACTGGATAGGGGATATATTTGATGTATTTTCCCAAACCGATCAGTCCGAGAACGACTTGCATAAGACCTGCAAGCAAAAACACGGTCAAAATGGCCGGAAGGGCTTTTTCAATGTCCCCATTGTTCATGGCCAAAATGCCCGAGATCATAACCATGCTCACTGCGGTCATAGGCGCAGTAGGACCTGAAATCTGGGTGTTGGTGCCTCCGAACAAGGCCGCAAAGAAACCGATAAAAATGGCCCCGTACAGCCCGGCACTGGGACCCAATCCAGAACTTACCCCAAAGGCAAGCGCCAATGGCAGGGCAACGATGCCCGCGGTAATTCCTCCAAATAAATCTCCTCTTAGGTGTTTGAACATAGCTTTCGGTTGTTAGCGCCATAAGATAATGATTCTGCAATAAAAAAAGGCCGATGGATATCATAAACCATCGGCCAATTTTACCTGTATCGCTGTAACTTATAGGAAGGTCACTTTCCCATCCGATATATCGTACATTGCTCCCACAATGGCTATTTCCCCATTGTCCTCCATCTCTTTTAAGATAGGGCTTTGCTCCTTGATGTTGTCCAAGGTCATTTCCACGTTCTTAACGGCCACGGCATCCACAAAGTCCAAGTTTTTGGAGTTTCTCAACGACACGTCCTTGGGTTCTTTTATAGCCTCGACCGCGGGCTCGATCTTGTTTATCAATTTGGTCAGGTTGCCAAGGCGGGCATGGTCGCAGGCTCCTTTTACGGCACCACAACTGGTGTGCCCCAATACCACTATCAATTTTGTCCCTGCCAACTTGCAGGCAAATTCCATGCTCCCGAGAATATCCTCGTTCACAAAATTACCCGCGATCCTTATGCTGAAAATGTCCCCAAGGCCTTGGTCAAATACCAATTCTGCGGATACCCTTGAATCAATGCAGCTAAGGATGGTGGCAAAAGGGAACTGACCATCCTTTGTTTCATTGACCTGTTGCAAAAGGTTTCGGTTTGCTTTCAGGTTTCCTTGAAAACGCTCGTTGCCCTCCTTCAAAAATTGGAGGGCCTTTTCGGGTGTCATGGTAGCCTGTGTTTCTTTGGTGTGTGCTTTCATAAAAAATATGGTTATGCCGTTTTTTTCGGTCTTAAATTAAAAAACTTGATGTAACTCTCGGGGTTTTCGACCACCCCTCTTTCAGAAATGAGCTTTATGTTGATGTTCTTGCTCTTGGCCTTTTCCGAGAAATCTTCCAATATCTCAACAATGTCATTGTCAAGATACCTCGTTTTTCTGACATCCAATTCCAGATAGGAATTTTCGGGAAGTCGGTCCAATTCCTTCAAGATGGCCCCTTTGTTGATAAAGGTCACTTCTTCGGCAAGGGTCATTTTTATCTGGTTTTGCCCATTGCCCATATCTTCAATATGAAGAAAGTGCGAATTTTGATAACTTTTGATGAGAATGACCACAATACCGACTGCCAGTCCAAGAGCGATGCCTATCAGAAGGTCTGTAAAAACAAGTCCCACTACGGTTACTATAAAGGGGACAAACTGTTTCCATCCCATCTGGTACATGGTTTTGAACAAGCTGGGCTTGGCCAATTTAAACCCAACAACGAAAAGAACGGCGGCCAATACTGATAATGGAATCATGTTGAGAAGTGTGGGGATCAACATTACCGATATCAACAACAGAAATCCATGGATAATGGCTGATAACTTGGTCCTTCCGCCAGATTGTATATTGGCAGAACTGCGAACAATGACCTGGGTAATGGGCAATCCCCCGACCAAACCGGAAACTGTGTTTCCAACGCCTTGGGCAAAAAGCTCCCTGTTGGCGGGCGTGGTTCTTTTATAAGGGTCCAGCTTGTCCGTGGCCTCAACGCAGAGCAGGGTTTCCAAGCTAGCCACCAAGGCTATGGTAAAGGCGGTGATCCAGATTTCGGTATTCCCAATAACGGAAAAATTGGGAAATTGGATCAGATTGCCAAAATTGGCAAAGCTTTCCAATACAGGAACCTGCACAAGGTGGTCCCCTGAAATGCCCCAAGTGGAATTGCCCTGGGTGAACGCATAGTATAGGATTCCGAGCACAACGGCCACCAATGGGCCTTGTATCAACTGGAAGATTTTGGATTTTTTGGTCAGTACCCTGTCCCACAAGATAAGGATGGCCAGGGCCACAACTGCAATCGCAGTTGCACCGGGACTAATGTTGTTAAACGCCACCAAGATTTCACTGAAGGTGTTTTCACCATCCACCTGAAAGAACGCCTGGTCGCCCTCCGGGTTGGCATCATAGCCAAAAAAGTGGGGGATCTGTTTTAATATGATGATGATTCCTATACCTGTTAGCATACCCTTGATCACGGATGATGGGAAATAGTATGCGATGATGCCCCCTTTCAGGACACCGAACAGGATTTGTATGATACCGCCAAGGACAACGGCTACGAGAAAGTTTTCAAAACCCCCCAAGCTCCCTATGGCAGTCAGCACAATGGCGGCAAGTCCGGCAGCAGGGCCACTGACCCCAAGTTCGGAGCCACTCAAAGCACCTACAACGATACCTCCCACAATTCCAGCTATCAGCCCGGAAAAAAGAGGGGCGCCACTGGCCAAGGCAATGCCCAAACACAGGGGCAATGCCACAAAAAAGACCACAACGCTGGCTGGCAAGTCATTTTTGAGATATTTGAACATAATTATAAAATAGTTATGCCTTCAAATGTTCATTTTTTGAAATTGAAGACAGTTAGAAATTGGTTAAAATTGTTTTTTCAGGGATTAAACCAATTCCTTGGGAGGTGGGTCAAGAATCTCAATGGTGCAATCCAAAGCCCGGAATACATACCCTAAAGCGTTGGGGTTTTGTTTTTGTTGGAAAGAAGGTCCCTGCGGGAAAAAATAACGGAGCAAAAAAAACTTGTTTTCAAGGTTCTTGCTGTTCGTTGTTTCGTTGCTATTGTTTTCCTCTTCAGAGGCCCCAAGAATAATTGCGGCACAGTACTCCCTGCCCAATAAGGGTGCATAGGGTGAGGCCATCAATATGGTCACCAACATCAGCGATACAAAAGGAAAGGCCAATAGTCTCAGCACTGTGCTTTTTTCGCAAAAATAAGGGCAATGGGTGGATTTTCTGTTAAATAATGCCTAAAAATCCTTGATTATTTTAATGTTTTCGCCCAAAAGCCACCCGGTCTGCCCATCGGCAATCTTTATTTTTTGCCAACCGTTAAGCTCATCGACCACGTTCACCTTGGTGCCTTCATGAAGGGTAAACACAACTTCACTGTTCCCATTGGGTTCGGAAGAAACCTTGACCTCTTTGCTGAAAACAATAGCAGGATTGTCCTTTTTGTACTGTTCATGTTGGAGATAGGACATCAAAATGCTCAATACCCCAAGGCTCAAGGAGAAAATACCGGCAATAAAGGCAATTCGTTTTTGGTTGGCGAGCCGCAGGAAGAAATAGGCCAGATAGGCCACAACAAAGAGCACTACCAAGACCACGGCGAGGTAGGCCCATTGGTTGCACGTGAACAGGTTGATGGCTCGGTCATAGATTTGGACGATCTCCGTTTTTGGGATCTCCTCTATGGCATCCAGCCTCATGTTTTGGGCATAGCCCAGATTGTTCCGTATTTCACTATCGTTTGGCGACAGCAATAATGCTTTTTCATAATAATAGATGCTCGGCCCAATGGAGTTCAGTTTGTAATGGCAATTCCCCAAATTGAAATACAATGTCGCCGAATGTTGCCCACTCTGTAAGATCTGTTCATAGTTTTCTATGGCCTTGGTGTATTCGCCCTTGTTGTAAAACTCCGTTGCTTCGGAAAACAGGGCCTCGTTCTGGGCGAATCCAAAGGACAATGAAAACAGGCATATCAGAAAAAAAATCTTTTTAATACTCATAACTGCTTGTCCAATTTAGAAATTACCTCACTGGCCTTATCATAATCGTTCTGCATCTGAACATTGGAAAAGGGGCTGTAACGGGCCATTTCACAACTTTTCAACAGGCTGATGAATCCTTCGATATCTTCTGTGGCCACCCCTTTGTCCGTTAAAATGGCGGTTATTTTTTCCTTGCTGAACTCAGAGGTCTCTATCTTCAACTTGGCCTTCAAATAATTGTGCAACCCTTTTTCGAGGGCCACATAGAATGCTTCTTTGTTGCCCAGTTCCTTTTTGGCCGTGGACAGGTATTTTTTGGCCAACCTATTGGCCTGCTTGATTTTGTTGCCGACCACATCACTGGCAATGGCCTCTCTTTTCTTAAAGAAAAAGATGGCAATCGGAATCAGCAGCAAAGGAAGCAAAAGCCAAAGGTAGAACGCCTTGGATCCCAAAAAACACTTTATTCCTACAGGCTCCAGTTTGGGGTCAAGTTTTATAAAATGGAACTGCTTGCCCGTAGGCACCACAAACTGTTTGTTTGCAGAAGAGGCAACGCCCTCTCCGGAAGATGCCGTTGGGCCTTCCAATACCTCAATGTTGATTTCTTCCGAGTTCAGGGTGACATACTTCTCCAAACTGGGGTCGAAGTAGCTAAAAGAAATACTGGGAATGGGGTATTTGCCCCTAAAAGACGGTACAATGGTATAATTATTGGCCACCTTGCCCTCCATCCCGGTGCTGTAGGTCTGGATGTTCTCCTCGTATTCGGGGTCATAGACTTCCAAAGAACTGGGAAGCTCAGGCTCGGGCAGCTGGAAGAGCTTAAGGTTTCCTTTCCCGGACACTTCCACGGTGGCTTGGAGCGACTCCGAAGCGTTCAATTGTTTCTTGCTGGTGGTCACCGAGAAATCAAAATTGCCCACAGCGCCCCCAAAATTGGCAGGTTTTCCAACTTCGGGCAGCGGTTTTACGTTTAGGGTCCTTCTTCCTGCCGAGACCGTTTTGCTGGTTTGGGTATAGATCCTGCCCCCGAAGAAATCACGGCGGTTGGTGGGCACATCCACAAATATTTCCAGGGAAAGGGGCTCTATCTCCAATTTCCCTGCTTTTTGTGGATAAAGCACCACTCTTTTAAGTACCACAAATCGATAGGGTTTTCCTTCATACGTACCATTTTGGGCCGTATGTTTGGTCACGGGGATGTCTTGGCTCCAAAAGTTGTTGTATTTGGGATTGTCCAGTGGCCGGTAATTGGTAACGCTTATATCTGGACTGACGTATAGTTTGTAAACGACAGTGACAGCTTCATTTAAGTAAGGATTTCCTTTGGAAACTTCTGCCACCAAATGCAGGCTCTCATCGGCAACATCGTCCACTGTTTTTTGGTCGTTGGGTTTGTCCACGGCAGCTGTAACCTCCACTTCCTTGGGCAATGTTTTGTAGGTTTGCCCATCAATATCGATGGTGGCCTGCCCAATAGTGAACTTGCCTCTTGCGGTCGGCACCAAGATATAGGTGTATGTTTTGGAAAAGCTCCGCTTTCCGTTTATCCAAGAAGAGCTGATGGACTGGGAGGGCCCCATGACCACCTTGAAATTTTCAAATGGGGGCGGTGTGAAGTTATCGCCGTCCTTGTTCATGGTAAAATCTACCCGCAGGCGCTCGTTGATGCCCAATTTTTCCTTGCTGAGGTTCATGTCGAAGGTCACTCCATCATCTTGGGCATGGGCGAAGAGTCCCCAAAAAAGGACTGCTCCCAAAAAAAATATAAATTTGGACCTCAACGCGTTCATCACCAATCCTTTTCGTTTTTGATTTTTTTGCCCCGGACCTTTCTGGCCTCCATTTTCTCCTGCACCTTTTTCTCTTCGTTTTCCATGGCCTCTAGTAGGTTCTGGATCTGTTGTTTGGAGAGTTGGTTGGGTCGTGGCTGTTGTTTTTGGTCATTGGGCTGGTCTCCTTCATTGGGCTTTTTCTCCTGTTCCTTTTTCTTGTCCCCATCCCCTTCTTGGTTTTCCTTGGGTTTGTCCTCTCCATTTTCGCCCTGGTCACCCTTATCCTTGTTTTTGTCCTCGTCCTGTTTTCCTTCGTCCTGTTTGTCGTTTTCTCCTCCCTCGTTGTCTTGGTCCTTGTTCTGATCTTGGTTTTGATCTTTCTCGTCCTGCTTATCCTCGTTGTCCTTGTTCTGGTCGTTCTTTTGCTCGTCCTGTTGTTTTTCTAGCATTTTTTTGGCGAGGGCAAGGTTATAACGGGTCTCGTCATCATTGGGGTTGCTTCGGAGCGCTTCCTTGTATGCCTCGACAGCCTTTTCGTATTCTTTGTTTTTCATGAACACGTTGCCCATGTTGTGGAAGGCTTTGTGCTTTTCGGGCTTCTCATCGGCAGCCTCACCGGCCTGCTTGTATCGGCCAAAGGCTTCCCCATAACTTTCCCTATTGTAGTATGCGTTCCCCAGATTGAAGGGGGCGGCCACGTTCTCTTTGCTTTTGGAGATGGCCTTTCTATATTTTGCCTCCGAGGAGACAAAGTCGTTGGCCGTGAGTTCATTGTTTGCTTCCCAAGTAATGTTTGTGGAAGCTTGGAGTGCTTTTTCGGCCTCTTTGATTTCCTTTTCCGTTGTTTCTTCCTGTGCTTGGATGTAACCAAAACAAAGCAACAGTCCAAACACCAATCTTGTCTTATTCATCATCATGCTCATTAAAAAGATTCAGTTTTTTCAACCATTGTGTTTTTCTGTCAAGGAGGAAGATGTCCAAAAATAAAAATAAAAAACCAGCAGCGAGGAACCATTGGAATTGGTCTTTGTATTCCGCAAATTGCTTGGCCTCGAATTCGGTCTTGTCCATTCTGTTCAGCTCTTCCTTGATATATTCCACGGCTTCTTCCGTATTGGAACCATCAATATATTTGCCATTTCCCCTATCGGCAATCTCGGACAGGATGGTTTCGTTCAATCTGGTAATGACCACTTCGCCCTCATTGTCTTTTTTCAGGCTTTCCACAATACCATTCCTTTTGATGGGAATGGGAGCGCCTTTGGCCTTTCCCACACCGATGGTAAAAATGCGTATGCCGTTTTGGGTGGCATTTTCCACAGCGGCCGTGGTGGAACTTTCGGAATGGTCCTCACCGTCGGAAACGATAAAAAGGACCCTGTTGGTCTGCTGGGAATCGTCATAGTAAGTGCTGGCCAGGTTGATGGCGGCATCAATAGCGGTTCCCTGAGAGGAGAGCATATCGGTGTTCATGCTCTGAAGGAACATTTTTGCCGCACCATAATCCGTGGTGATGGGGAGCTGTGGATAGGCCTGTCCTGCATAGGCGATGATGCCGATACGGTCACTGGCCAATTGGTTTATGATTTCCGATACGATGCGTTTGGCCTTTTCCAATCGGTTGGGGGCAATGTCCTCTGCCAGCATACTTTTGGAAACATCAAGGGCAAAAACAATGTCCACCCCTTCCCGTTTTACGGTTTCCAGTTTGGTGCCGATCTTTGGGTTTACGAGTCCAAGGATAAGAAAGGACAGTCCCAACAAAAAGAAAATCAATTTTAGGGTGGATTTGAAGTTGGACCTGTCCGGGGCCAAGCGTTTCAATAGTTTGGAGTCTGCAAAACGACGTTGGGTCTTTTTCTTCCAGATTTGTAGCATGAGGAAGGCCAGGACCATAATGGGAGTTATGGCCAACAGATAGAAATATATTTTCTCGTCAAACTGGATCATATCCTAAATAAAACTTTTAAAGATGGAATTGCGCAGTGCCCATTCCAGCAACAATAAAGCCCCTGCCAAAAATATCAACGGCCTGAACTTCTCTTCATACTTGTAATACTTGAACTCCTCAATTTCTGTTTTTTCCAACTTGTTGATCTCGTCATATATCTCTTCCAAGGATTCATTGTCCGTGGCACGGAAGTATTTTCCTCCTGTGACCTGGGCGATTTCTTTTAGTAAGTTTTCATCTATTTCCACCTGCCGCATGCCATACCTGAAAGAACCATCCCTGTTGTAGGCAATGGGCGTCAGCGCATTTCCGTTTGTTCCCAGACCGATGGTGTAGGTCTTTATGCCAAATTCCACGGCAAGGTCAGCGGCTGTTTTGGGTTCAATGAACCCGGAGTTGTTCACGCCATCTGTAAGCAAAATAATAACCTTGCTGATCGCCTTGCTTTCCTTTAAGCGGTTCACAGCGGTGGCAAGTCCCATCCCTATGGCGGTACCATCTTCCAGTTCCCCGTAGGTGATTTCGTTGAGCGCGTTCAGGACAATGGCCTTATCGCTGGTGATCGGGGTCTTGGTGTAGCTCTCCCCGGCATAGCCCACCAAACCAATACGGTCATTGGGGCGCTGCTCTATAAAATCTGCCGCTACTTCTTTTAGTGCAACAAGGCGGTTGGGTTTGAGGTCACGGGCCAACATACTGGACGATACATCAATGGCCATAACGATGTCGATGCCCTTTGTGGTCTTGGTCCTGGTGGAAATATCCTCGGTCTGGGGACGGGCCAATGCGGTCACAATCGATGCCAAGGCCAAAAGCCGCAAAATGAAGAGCATGGGTCTTGCCTTTGCCGCCCAACTACTGGTGGTAAACCCTTTGATGCTTGAGATACGTAGGGATGCGGTCTCTTTTTTTCGTTTGAAAAAATACCATAGCAAAGCCAGTGGCAGCAGAAGGAGCAGCCAAAAAAACTCGGGGTTTGCAAATTCTATATTTTCAAACATCTATGCCTGTGTTTTTACGTCCAAACTGTTCAGTATCCGATCTACGATCTGTTCTGCATAATCATCGCCATCTTCCCAAGTGATGACCACCTGTTGGATAAACCCTTTGCCCCCAAAGGAAAGAATGTTGTACTTCGCCCTTTTGGTATTGCCTGTGTCGGGATTGTCAAAAGTTCCTGTTCCAAAGGTTTTCATTCCTTTTACGCCGGATTTGGTCTCAAATTCCTCTTGTTTGGTGATGATGTTCCTCAATCCCAATTTTTCAAAATTGGACAAAACGGAACCGATGACAACCTCAAAGTTGGGGTCGTTCTGCTCTTTATAGGTAATGGAACTGGCGCTCACGGAAAAAATGCCCACATAGCTGCCGTAAGAGAATGCCTGCAACTCTTTGATCAATTCCTCGGTCTCTTTGGGAAGCGTTACTTCCTGCCTGACCAATACATCCGGTGTTTCCAGTTCGATGGGGGGAAAACCGTAGGAGCTGGAAACCCATTCGTTCTCCAAAAGCTCTTTAGTAGGGTAGCCAAAAACAGTGTCCTTCACCTGTTTGAAACCAAAATGAAGTATTGAAAGACCACCTCCAAGAACCAGGATGCCCGCAAATATGGCGGCGGCCCAATAGATTCGTTTTCGTTGCTTTTTCTTGGCAAGCTCCTCCAGGTATTCCTCATTTAACAGAAGCTCTTCTTCGGTGGGTTCCGGCAGGGCTTCGTGGGTTTTCACTACAATCTGCTCCACCAGCTTCCTGTCCTGTTCAGCTACTGTTGTTGCCGGTTTTGATTTGGCAAACTTTACCAGGTCGGCGGTTTCCAGAATCTTTTTGAATTGCTGGAGGGTTTCATCGTCCAGTTTCAGTTCACCAGCGTCGCGGAGCATTTCCAGTTTGGTGATCAATTGCCCGGTGGTGCTCTCCATGGCCGACACGTGCACTTCATCTTCCAGATATAGACGGACAATATCGGTGAGCTCGGAATAGTACTCCTTGTATTGATCTTGGATGAGGTATTTGGAATTTTCCAGTTTTTTCAGTTCCAGCAGTGCACGGTCGTAGGGTGGGAGCAGCGCCTCTTTTTCAGCCTCGGTCAGCGGTTTTTTCCTCAAAAAGAACCAATAGACCAATCCGCCCACGACCACTAGGACCAAAAGAATCCAAAGGGCTGTCATCCACATATCGGCAGTATTTCTTTCCACCTCGATCAAGGGTTTGATGTCGTACATCTTTTGCTTGGTGGTATCCACGGCCACATCGGCCACTTTGATACGGAACGAATCCGTGAAAAATTGTTGTTCATTGATGGTAATGAGCTGCGGGGGAACGGTATAAGAGCCGCTGTCAAACTGGGTAAGGGCATAGATCCGTTGCAGGGTTACCCTGTCCTTGTTCTTGATGGTGTCGGACATAATGGCCTCAACGGTCTCCAAAGGGGAAAAGGTCTGTCCTTCGGGGAAGTGGACCACATCGAGGGAATCCGTTTCAACGGTGATGGTGTAATGGATCTGTTCCCCGATTTTGATGGATAGCGTGTCCACCTCCGTGGAAATTTTGGGTTCCGTTTGGGAAAAGCCCCTATTGGGCAAAAGAAAAAGGCATAGCAGTGCCATCAACACCAATGGCGTTGGGACATTTTGAATTTTCAATTTTGAATTTTCAACTTGCATTATCCCCTTCGTTTAAAATATCCCAATAATTTTTTCACGTAACTTTCATCAACCCTGCAATTGATGACACCACAGCCGGATTTGGTGAACGAATCCATAAAATGGGCCACTTTTTTCTTATGGAATTCACCGTAGGCATACCTCACTTTTTTGGATTGTGTGTTGACCAGTTGCAAGGCTCCGGTCTCCGCATCCTGCATTTGCACCATGCCCAGATTGGGGATGGTTTCTTCCCTTTCATCAAAGATCCTGATACCTGTAACATCGTGTTTGTTGCCCACAATGCGGAGCGTATTGTCGTAGTCGTCCGCAATAAAATCAGAGAGTACGAACACAATGGCTTTTTTCTTCATCACATTGGTGAGGAACTTAAGTGCCTCTGCAATGTTGGTCTCGCTGCTTTTTGGCGTAAACTCCAGCAATTCGCGAATGATTCGCAGCACGTGGCTCTTTCCCTTTTTTGGCGGGATGTAGAGCTCAACCTGATCGGAGAACAAGATCAGTCCCACCTTGTCATTGTTTTGCAGGGCGGAAAAGGCAAGGGTGGCCGAAATTTCGGTGATGACCTCTTTCTTGAACTGGTTTGCGGTGCCGAAAAGCTCCGAACCACTTACATCCACCATCAGCATCATGGTGAGCTCCCGCTCTTCCTCAAAAACCTTGACAAAAGGTTCGTTGTACCTGGCGGTCACGTTCCAATCGATGCTCCTTACATCATCCCCAAATTGATACTGGCGGACCTCACTGAACGTCATACCCCGGCCCTTGAACGTAGAGTGGTATTCCCCACCGAAAATATGGTCGGAAAGACGCCGGGTCTTGATTTCAATTTTACGTACTTTTTTTAGTAGTTCCTTTGTATCCATTGGGTTCAAGAAATAGGTTTTCGGGTTGGTTAAAAAGTATTGCTACTTTGACCGAGAAACATTGAACCGTTACGGTACTTCTACCTCGTTTACGATCTTGTTGATGATTTCTTCGGAAGTGATGTTCTCCGCTTCGGCCTCATAGGTGATTCCTATCCTATGTCGCAGTACATCGTGCACTACGGCCCTTACATCCTCTGGCACCACATATCCCCTTCTTTTGATGAATGCGTAGCACTTGGAAGCATTGGCCAAATTTATACTTCCCCTTGGGGATGCACCAAAACTGATCAGTGGTTTGAGGTCTCCCAAGTTATATTTTTCAGGATACCTGGTGGCGAAGATCAGATCCAGGATGTATTTTTCTATTTTTTCATCCATATAAACGTCACGCACTGCATCCTGTGCGCTCAAGATCTGTTTGAGGGAAACCACTGGCTTTACCTCCTCAGTGGCACCTTTCAGGTTTTGCCTTATAATGAGTTGCTCTTCGTTGAGCTTGGGATAATCGATCACGGTTTTCAGCATGAAACGATCCACTTGTGCTTCGGGAAGCGGGTAGGTACCTTCTTGTTCCACAGGGTTCTGGGTGGCCATGACCAAGAAGGGAGGATCCAATTTGAAGGTTTCGTCCCCAATGGTCACCTGTTTTTCCTGCATGGCTTCCAAAAGGGCGGATTGCACCTTAGCGGGAGCGCGGTTGATCTCGTCCGCCAGCACGAAATTGGCAAAAATTGGCCCTTTTTTGATGGAAAAATCGTTTTCTTTGATGTTGTAGATAAGCGTTCCGACCACATCAGCGGGCAAGAGGTCGGGAGTAAACTGTATCCGGCTGAAACTTCCTTTTACAGCTTTTGCCAAGGTGTTGATGGCCAAAGTCTTTGCCAGCCCCGGAACTCCTTCGAGCAGGATATGCCCCTTTCCCAAAAGGCCGATGAGCAAGCGTTCCACCATGTGGTTCTGGCCCACAATGGCTTTGTTCATCTCAATCTTTAGAAGATCGATAAAAGCACTCTCTTGGGCTATTTTCTCATTCACAGCACTAATATCGATAGTAGTGTTTTCTTCCATGTATAACTTTTATGGTTTGGTATTACCCTAAGTGATTTTGCTAGGGTGTGCAAAATGAAAATTAATTTAAAATCCACCTGTTAATTAATGGTTAAAATAAAAGGTAAACCCCTAGTTTTATGAAGGATTTAAGGGTTAATTTTTATACATTCATCCCAATATGCAAAAGACAGATAAATTTTCCAGGATCGTATCCGGAACCATGACCTGGGGAAGTTGGGGGAGAGATCTTTCAAAGAATGAAACGATTGATTTGATGCACCATTGCATCGAATGTGGGCTCACAACCTTTGACCATGCCGACATCTATGGCAGCTATTCCACCGAGGCCGATTTTGGCTATGCCTTTGCCGATAAACAAATGGCCATGGCGTGGAGCCCTTTGGGCAGTCTGTTCCGGAAAAAAGGCAAAAAGACCAAACGGATACGAAGGGCCATGAAACCACTGATGGAAAAATATGCGGCTGATGAAAGCCAGTTGCTCTTGGCTTGGATATTGAAGCATCCGGCCAAGATCCGCCCGGTCATCGGGACAACGAACAAGAAAAGAATTGAACTGTCGGCACAGGCGGCAAAAATGGAATTGGAGCTTGAGGATTGGTTTGCCCTTTTAGTGGCAAGCCAAGGCCATGATGCTCCATAAAAAGCATAAAATGAGAAAAACAGCATTGATCACTGGGGCCACCAGCGGAATAGGAAAAGCAACAGCGGAACTTTTTGCAAAGCAAAGGTTCAATATGATCCTTTGTGGAAGGAGACAAGATAGATTGGACCAACTGAGAAAGGAACTGGGCAGGGATGTGGACATCCATACCCTTAGCTTTGATGTGAGGGACAGGAATGCTGTTTTCGGGGCCATTCAAAGTTTGCCGGAATCCTTTTCGCAAATCGATATTTTAATCAACAATGCTGGAAATGCCCATGGCCTGGACCCCATTGACAAAGGAAACCTTGATGATTGGGACGCCATGTTGGACATCAACGTAAAAGGCCTTTTGTATATGTCCAAAGCCATATTGCCACAGATGGTGAAGCGAAAATCAGGGCATATCATCAATATCGGTTCCATAGCAGGGAAAGAGGTCTATCCCGGTGGAAATGTCTATTGTGCCAGCAAACATGCAGTGGACGCGATCAATCAGGGCATGCGATTGGACCTCAATGCACATGGTATCCGCGTGGGGGCCGTAAACCCGGGATTGGTGCAGACCGAGTTCAGCGATGTACGGTTCAAAGGGGATGCCGAACGCGCAGCAAAAGTGTACCAAGGCTATCAACCCTTAAAACCCGAGGACATTGCGGATATTATCCTTTTTATGGTCACTCGTCCCGATCATATCAACATTGCCGATTTGACAGTGTTTCCCACAGCACAGGCAAGCGGTACGATTGTGAATAAAAATAGCTGATGGGTTGGGTTGAAGGTTTAAAAGAGAAAAAAATGAACAATTTTGAGGATTTGGAAATATGGAAATTGGCAAGGGAGATTTGCAACGATATCTGGTATTTTATAGAAAATACCTCTTTGGGGAAGGATTACAGCCTCAAGAACCAAATGAATGCCTCTTCGGGTTCAATAATGGACAATATTGCTGAAGGGTTTGAAAGAAACGGAAATCGGGAGTTTATTCAGTTTTTGAGTATTGCAAAAGCATCCAGCGGAGAACTTAGATCACAGTTGTACCGTTGTTTGGACAGGAAACATATCTCGAATGAAGAGTTTGACCATGTTTTTTCAAAGACAATTATAGAGGGTAAAAAAATAGGGGCATTTATGGCATACCTGAAGAAATCTGAAAGAAAAGGAGCGAAATATGATTAGAAAGTATGTCCTGCACCCCGCATCCCGCATCCCGAAACCTGCACCCCGAATCCTTACGCCATGATCAACAAACGCCTACTGGTCAAAAATCTTTTAGCGCATAACGATGAGAACAGTTTTTATGACAAAAAACGATTTATATCCATAGGTGAAAAAGAAGGAAAGGCCAAGTTCCTGAAGCATGTCTGTGCCCTGGCCAATAGCAACCCCAACAACAATTCCTTTATTGTGATAGGTGTGGAGGATGCCGACAACGAAATTGTGGGCGTCGATTTCTTTGATGACAGCAAGATCCAGAATCTCGTCAATGCCTATTTGGACAATCCGCCCATCATTTCGTACGAAAACATTCCCTTTCCACATTTGCCCGAAGGAAAGGTGGTAGGTCTGGTCACCATTCGCTCCAACGGGAAGGTCTGCTCGCTACGGAAAAATATTTGGAAATATTACGGCGGCTCGGTCTTTTTCAGGGAGGGTAGCATCAGCCTGCCCAAAGCCTTCGGGGTCGAATTGAAGGACATCAACTCTGAAAAGGTGGCCACCATAGAGCAACACGCCAGGAACAATATTGAGCTCACCCTCGATGCCGTGATCAACTTCATGAACACCCGGCACCCTGACCTTACCAGTGATTACAAAGTTTTTAAGGAACAGTTTGTGGTCTGCTGGGCGGGCATCAAAAAGAAAATAAAGAACAAGACCTATTATTCCCGGGTGGACATTGAGCTCATCAATGAGCAGGTCAAACTTTTTTATTCCGCTTTGGATGAGATCACCATCAGCTATGACGATGATTCATTTGCCACCTTGGAGTACGTACAACTGGGATTGGGGTCACAACAGCGGTATTATCCCTTGGAGGAAATGGTGATCACTTTTTCTGAAAATGGGAAATATACCATCAACAGCAAATTGGTCTTTGAACCTCCACAATACGAAAAAAAAGCCCTCTACCATGTGTACAATGCCAACAATGCCCTTCTGAAAAAACTGGAGAACAAAATTCCGTTGACCGAATCGGAACAAAAAGACCTCACCCATCTTCCGGCTACCTATCTCATCTGCTATTTGAATGGTTTTGAAGAGGCGAAGGAGCAGATGGACCGGGCCAGACCGATTCTGAAGGCTTATGACAACAATATGTACCAATCCCTGAAAGAATCCCAGCGCATTTTACGGAAAGTGAGGTACAATTGAGGTGGTTCAGAGACCAATTTGTCCTTTGGTGGGAAGTGCTGCAATGGCGCCATAGTTAGTGGTGGTCAAAGCCCCGGCCCTATTGGCCTTGGACACCATGTTTTCGAGAAGTTGGAAGTCTTCAAAAATAGGGTCAAAATTGCCCAAATCCGAAATTTGGTACAATAGGCACCCAATAAAGGCATCCCCGGCACCAGTGGTGTCAACAGGGGCGACATCAATACTTGGAATGATCTTTTTGGTCCCGGCCACACTCAAAAGGGTCCCCTCCTTGCCCAAGGTGACGGTTATGATCTTGGTGCCTACTTCGTGGAAGTGATCACAGGCCTTGTTCACATCGGTTTTGCCAGATAAAAGTTGGGCCTCTTCCAAACTGAATTTGCACAAATGCGATTTTTCAATGAAAGGGGTACATTTTTTGATGAAAGTTTCCTCATCATCTTTCCAAAGATCTGTTCTAAAATTGGGGTCAAAACTGATGAACATTTCCTTGGTGAGCGCATCGAACAGGTACTTGCCATAAGCCTTTTCCAAGGAACCGCCCAAAAGTGCAGTGGCGGCACCCAAGTGGAGGATGTTTCCTTGCAATATCTTTCGGAGGGAAGGGTCATACACCAACTCCCTGTCGGCGCCACGGCAAAACACAAAATCACGTTCCCCATCTTCGGCAAGCGATACAAAGGCGAGCGTGGTAAAAGTATCCGACACTTGCGCCAAGGAAATATCCACTCCCTCCGTCTTGAGCACGTCCAAAAGAAATGTTCCGAACGGATCGTTCCCAACACAGCCCAAAAAAATGCCCTTGCCGCCCAATTTGGCTATGGCGCAGGCCACGTTTGCAGGAGCTCCGCCCGCTTTTTTGGTAAACTCCGTGGCTTTGGACAGGTCGCTTCCTTGCTTTTCGGCCACGAAATCTATCAATAGTTCCCCAACACAGAATATTTTTTTCATCTTTCTTGAAATTTCTAAGGTACACAGAAAAAATCACCTCGACCAAAACCAAACACCTCTTTTTTGTGGAAAGACCGTGCTTAATGCATACTTTACACCAATTCGTTGCAGTCCTGTACATTTGTGGGTATTATTGCGAAAAATTTGGCTATGCGGACATTGGTTGTGGGTGACATCCATTCTGGGGTCAGGGCATTGGAACAGTTGATGGACAAAGCCCATGTTTCCCCGGAAGACCATATTATTTTTTTGGGGGATTATGTGGACGGATGGAGTACGGCTGTGGAAACCATCGACTTTTTGATTGAATTTAAGAGTAACTACAACTGTACGTTCATTAGGGGCAACCATGATGAGCTTTGCAGGAATTGGCTCATCACTCAAAAGGAAAACCCCCAATGGCTCGCTCACGGGGGTGTGGCCACAAGGGATTCCTATTTGGGTGCAAACCGGGATAAATGGGAACTCCACTTGGATTTTTATGCTGGACTCGACAATTATCATTTGTCCAAGGACAATCGGCTGTACCTACATGCGGGCTATACCAACCTCAAGGGAGTGGATTTTGAATACTTTGAACAATACTTCTATTGGGACAGGACCCTATGGGAATTGGCCATGGCCATCGGTCCCGATCTGAATCCTACTGATCCAAGGTTTCCCAAAAGATTGACCCACTATGAAGAAATCTTCATTGGGCATACCCCTATTTCCAAAGAAAAAGTAGTCCCACCACAAAAGGCCGCCAATGTTTGGAACGTGGATACCGGAGCCGCTTTTATGGGCGGAATCACCATGATGGATGTGGAAACCAAGGAATTTTGGCAAAGCGACCCCGTCCATACTTTTTATCCAGGGGAAAAGGGAAGAAATTAGCATTATTCCATTTGAAATAAAATTTTAATCGAGATCTTTGTAAAAAACAGCTATATGTCGATTAAAAATGTACGATTGGAGGTGATGCAGGCCATTGAGCCCAAGGTTGAGGGCTTCATGGATGAATTTCTTGTGCCCATAGAAAAAATTTGGCAACCCACTGATTTTTTACCGGATTCTCAAAGCGACAATTTTTTTGAAGAAGTAGAGCAGATCCGCGGAGAGGCCAAGGAACTGGGCTATGATTTTTGGGTGACCCTAGTTGCGGACACCATTACCGAAGAAGCCCTGCCCACATATGAGTCTTGGTTGATGGACGTTGAGGGCATAGACCAGCACAACGGGAAGGATAATGGATGGAGCAAATGGGTAAGGGCCTGGACAGCTGAAGAGAACAGGCACGGGGATGTGCTCAACAAATACCTTTACCTTTCTGGGCGGGTGAACATGCGCGAGGTGGAAATCACTACACAGCATTTGATTTCAGATGGGTTCGATATTGGCACGGACAGGGACCCTTATAAAAACTTCGTTTATACCACCTTTCAGGAACTGGCGACCAACATTTCACACAAAAGGGTAGGGAAGATGGCCAGAAAGAAAGGCAATGGTCTTTTGGCAAAAATGTGCACCATAATTGCCGGGGATGAAATGAGGCACCATTTGGCCTATCGTGAATTTGTGAAGACCATTTTGGGACAAGACCCCGACGGTATGGTTCTGGCCTTCGCCGACATGATGAAGAAGAAAATAGTAATGCCCGCCCACTTTTTAAGGGAATCGGGAGGGACCATTGGTGAAGCATTTGAACAGTTTTCAAGTTGTGCCCAGCGATTGGGGGTCTATACGGCCCAGGATTATGTTGATATTTTGAAAAAGCTGAACGATTATTGGGAAATTGGACATTTGAGAGGACTGTCCGACCAAGCCGAAAAGGCCAGGGATTATCTAATGAAACTTCCCGATAGATTACAGCGAATATCCGAACGGATGAAATTTTCCCAAGAACAGCATACCTTTAAATGGGTTGAAGCCAATGGCATGATGTAGAAAGACTGGTCGGTCTTGGTCAATATTTGCCGGCCCTGTGCTTTTCTTGCCATTCCGCCAATTGTTTCCAATGGCCTTCGTGGGCCATTTTGGCCTGCATGGGCCAGGAAGCTGGGTCGTGGAGCCGATATCTTTTGCCTCCGGAGTTCAGGACTTCTTGACAGGTATCCGCAGATGTTTCGGAAAGGGCCTTCCATGTTTTGATGTTGAAATTATGGAAGAGCTCCTCGATTTTAGGGCCGATGCCCTCCACAATCTTTAAGTCATTTTCCTTTACCTTTCTTCCCAAGGCAGCCTTGGCCTCATCAGGAAGGAACGATGGGGCAGGGTTGGCAGAGGGGGCGGCATTGTTTTCTTTGGGGGGCTTAGTGGACGAGAGTCTTTTTTTGCAGGTATCCAGATCAGCTTTCAATTTGGCGTTTTCAATTTCCAGCACATCGATCTGGTCCAAAATATCCTGATTCGTTCCCGTGTTCAGTTTTCCGAAAAGATATCCAAGGATTCCAGCGATCACCCCTGTGATGGCCAATAGAATCCAGTACCAAAAATTTGAAGTTTCGAGGTCCATTTTTGAGCGGGTTGGCAGTTGTGGAATAGCCTAACCAAAATACTAAAAAAATCTTAAAATTTTGGGTTTAATCTATGGAATTTGAGGAGATTATGAGAAAAATCAATGTTTTTGGACATGACTTCAAAACAGAAAACTCCCCAAAAAGAGCCAACCATACATTTTTTCCGACCAGTTGTAAGATACCTCCGAGAAATTAATCAAAATAGTAAGAAATTGCGGTTGAATTATTAGGTAAGACAACCCTGTTTCTCCCGACAAAGTTCCGGCATTGGAATAGGGTTTTTAAGTTAAGTTTGAGTTAGTTAAGTTGGTTTAAAGACTGCCCATCCAGTGTTCATCCTGAATGGGCGGCTTTTTTTATGCTTATAGATCAAACTTGATGCCTTGGGCAAGTGGAAGTTCTGTGGTGTAATTGATGGTATTGGTCTGTCTCCGCATATAGATCTTCCATGCGTCCGAGCCACTTTCGCGCCCACCCCCGGTTTCTTTTTCTCCACCAAATGCACCCCCGATTTCGGCGCCCGAAGTCCCAATGTTGACGTTGGCAATACCGCAATCAGAACCTTCCACGGATAGGAAACGCTCCGCTTCACGCAAATTATTGGTCATTATGGCCGATGATAGGCCTTGCCTTACACCGTTCTGCATATCCAGGGCATTCTGAAGATCGCCACTGTATTTCAAAATGTACAGGACGGGACCAAAGGTTTCGTGCTGGACAATTTCGAAGTGGTTCTCTGCTTCTGCGATGGCCGGTTTTACATAGCAACCGCTTTCATAGCCTTCCCCTTCCAATACACCGCCCTCAACTAGGACTTTTCCGCCTTCTTCCTTG
The DNA here is from genome assembly GCA_048270465.1 of Allomuricauda sp. GTDB lineage: Bacteria > Bacteroidota > Bacteroidia > Flavobacteriales > Flavobacteriaceae > Flagellimonas. The sequence goes on along the minus strand of JBLWSV010000003.1, from coordinate 246,529 downwards.
ACTTTTTCGAGGGCATTCAAGTAATTTTTTACCGCATCCTTGTCTATCAATGGTCCAACGTGGTTGTTTTCATCCAAGGGATTTCCGATGCGGATTTGTTTGTAGGCATCCACAATGGCATTTTTCACTTTATCGTAAACATCTTCGTGGACAATCAACCTTCGAGTGGAGGTGCAACGTTGTCCACAGGTGCCCACGGCACCAAAAACGGCGCCGATGACGGTGTTTTTAATATTGGCATCGGGAGTCACGATAATGGCATTGTTGCCACCAAGTTCCAATAAGGTCTTTCCAAGGCGTTCTCCCACTGTTTTGGCAACAATTTTGCCCATTCGGGTGGAGCCTGTGGCCGAAATCAGAGGGATACGTTCGTCTTTGGTCATGAATTCACCTACTTTGTAGTCGCCCGTGATCAAACAGGATATGCCTTCAGGAACACCATTTTCTGTGAATACACGGGCAGCAATGTTTTGGCAGGCAACTGAGGTCATGGGCGTTTTTTCAGAACCCTTCCAAATGCAGGCATCACCACAGACCCAGGCCAAAGCGGTGTTCCAGGACCAAACGGCCACGGGGAAATTGAAAGCGGATATGATGCCCACCACACCTAGCGGATGATATTGTTCGTACATTCTGTGGCCGGGTCGTTCACTGTGCATGGTAAGCCCATAAAGTTGGCGCGACAAGCCCACGGCAAAGTCACAGATATCGATCATTTCCTGGACCTCGCCCAAACCTTCTTGGTAGCTTTTGCCCATTTCATAGGAGACCAATTTGCCCAAAGGCGCTTTTAACCTTCGAAGTTCATCATTAAACTTGCGTATCACTTCACCACGTTGGGGTGCTGGTATTGTTCTCCATACTTTAAACCCGTTTTGCGCCTTGGAGATCGCTTTTTCGTAATCCTCCTTGGTGGTGGCCTTCACCTTTCCGATCAGGGCACCATCCACAGGGGAGTATGATTCTATGATATCTCCATTGGAAAACCAATCTTTACCGGTGGAAGTACCGTTATTTATTTCGTTCAGGCCAAGCTCTTTTAGGGCTTCTTCTATTCCAAAAGCAGTTGCTATTTTTGACATTTATAACTTTTTAAAGATGTATTGTTATATTTTCACGAAAATACGAATAATCCGGAAGAGACAGCGCTCAATTTCCCAAGAAATGGAGCAGCAGGAATACTATTCCCAATAAGGCAGGAACTGCCTGCACCACAAATATTTTCTTAGAGGCCGTCAAAGCTCCATAAATGCCGGCCACTGCTACGCAGCCCAAAAAGAAAAGTGCAACATATATCTGCCATAGCGCATCATGGATGATCAATGACCATAGAAGCCCAACGGCCAGGAAGCCATTGTACAGGCCTTGATTGGCGGCCAAGGTCTTGGTGGGTTCGAACAGTTCCTCCGGAAATTTTCGGAAGACTTTTTTTGCCTTGGTCGTCCAAGCAAACATTTCAAGCCACAGAAAATAGATGTGTAGCGATGCCACAATAATTATAATGATCTTGGCGAGAAGGAGTATCATTCTTCCTGGGCAACAAAACGTTCATCAACCGGCATAACGGTTCCACATTTATCGCAAGTTCGTAGTTCTTCCGAACCGTAAAAGTGCTTAAAATGACCCAAAAAATCCTTTTCTATGTCATTCAACTTAAAATAGGCTTCGTATAGTTTGTGGTTGCAATTGTCGCAGAACCAAAGCAGGCCGTCCTCGGCATCCAGATCGGTTCTTTTTCGTTCCACCACAAGTCCGATGGACCCTTCATGGCGTACCGGGGAATGGGGTACTTTGGCAGGGTGGAGGTACATATCGCCAGGACCCAGTTTCATGGTCCTTTTTTTGCCATCTTCCTGAACATGAACCTCAATGTTGCCCTCCAATTGGTAGAACAGTTCTTCGGTTTCGTTATAGTGATAATCCTTTCGGGCATTGGGCCCTGCAACAATCATAACAATGTAATCGCCAGATTCTTTGTAAAGGTTTCGGTTACCCACAGGTGGCTTAAGGGTTTCACGGTTTTCTTCTACCCATTTGTTCAAGTTAAAGGGTGCCTGTATCGCCATAATCAAAGATTTTACGAAAGGTAAAAAAAACCTTCGTGGCAACATAGGAGTTGAATAAAAAAAGACATGTCACTTAATCATAGGTCTTTTCAGTATTCATACATGGTCTCGGTCATTCCACCTTGATGAAAATCTGGGTAAAATAAGGTCTTCCCGCCTTATCCAATTGAATGCTCAAGGAGGTGTGGGTATAATCGCCCTCCATGGCTTTTTTGTGGGAGGCACTATTGAGCCAGGCATCAATGGTCTGTTCGGCGGACACGTAGTATCTGGCCACATTTTCCGAAACGCTGACGGCATGGGATTCCTCGGCTATTTTTGACGCCCTGATTTCAAAATTGTCGTGGCTCAACTCGTTTTTGGCTATCATGTAATTGTTGTGTTCCTCGGCATATTTGTAGGATGCAGGATTGTCCTCCAGTGGATTGAGGCCAATGGAATTTCTGTGTTGGTTCACCAAGTCCACAATCTTATCTTCCATGGCAACAGGGTCCACAGTGACCTTTTCGTTTTCAAGTTGGGCTTCGGTGTATCCCTGCTCTTCTTCCTGCGTTGTGGCCGTGCTACAGTTGACCATTGCAAATGACAGGACCATGACCATCAAGGTGGCAAATAATCTTTTCATTCCGGGGGTGTATTTCGGAGAGTGTTCCAAGCTCTCCAGTGTTCTCGTTGCTAATCTAGTGGAGGGCTTGACCTCTGCCATAAATTTTCCACAGAAGGCACATTCTTACGTTGAACGGCATAAAAGCGGTGCAATGTGCGATTTGGACAGGAAAGAGGAGGCCTTTTATCGGAAAAAAGCGACCGTTTAGATAATCCCCTGATTTGGTTCGATAGGATTTTCAGGTTGCCTTTTTTCATCTTCCAATACCAAGGAAAACACGAGGGCACCGATTTCCTTGATGGGTTCGTAGAAGATGGACTCTTGGGTAGTCTCTTCATTTACCAGAGGGGCGGCAAACCTTTCGAAGAAGATGAGCAAAGCGCCCAAAATAACAGCAACTTTCAACGCTCCGAAGATCCCGCCGGCAATTTTGTTCAAAAGTCCCAGCATGGCAAAATCCGCAATCTTGGTCAAGAATTTGCCTGCAAGGTTCACTAAGATGATGATGGCAAAAAAGGTAATGAGAAATGCCGCAAGTTTGAGATGTTGTTCGCTCCAATCGAAACGTTCGGCGAGGTACTGTCCGGTAATATGCGAAAAGTGAATGGCACCATATATTCCCGCAATGAGTGCGACCAGGGAGGCCACTTCCACAAAAAGGCCATTTTTGAGGCCTTTGAAAAGACCCCATACCAACAGAATTCCAATAATGATATCCAAAAAGCCCATAACCTGATAGTAACAAATATAGCATATTGATTTGTACCTTTGGAATTCTTATTTTGAGCAGATGTCCAGAGATGAAACATTAAAGGAGCGATGGGAATTTTTGGTGGAGAAGTTGTCCAAACAGTTCTCCGATGGGGATCCCTTGGAATTGGACGGCATCATCTATTTGGTGGGTGTCCAGGAACTGGGCAATTATCATCGAAAGTTCAAAAAGGACGAAAAATTGAACTTGATGCACATCGCCATCTGTAGGCTCCTTGAACCCTATGGCTATTACGATTTTGATTTTTTTGATGATGAAGGCTGGCCGCATTACAAAGTAAAGGAGCAATTGCCGCCCTTAAAGGCAGGGGAGCAGACCGTTTTGATGAAGGAAGCGCTGGTCCAATATTTTTTGGAAAAGGAATACATCACCTAACTATATGGAGCTTCAAAAACCCTATTATTCCGTAATCTTTACCAGTCTGAGGACCGAAGGGGACGATGGCTATGCCCAAATGGCGGACGAAATGGAGGAATTGGCCAGACAACAGCCCGGTTTTATCGGCATTGAAAGTGCCAGGGACGGGCTGGGCATCACTGTGAGCTATTGGGAAAGTTTGGAAGCCATCGCCAATTGGAAATCCAACATGGACCATCGTGTGGCCCAACGGAACGGCATCAAAAAATGGTATGCCTGGTACAAGGTAAGGGTCTGCAGGGTGGAACGGGAATATGAATTCAACAAATAATACCTCATGGAAGAGCCCAATACTTTTTCTAATGTAAACCGAAAAAAGAATCTTCAGCAGATTGCCAAGGAAAGCTATGATCTTGTGGTGATCGGTGGGGGCATCACCGGGGCGGGAATCGCTTTGGATGCATCTTCCCGAGGGATGAAGGTTCTTTTACTCGAAAAAGGGGACTTCGCGTCCGGTACTAGTAGCAAGTCCACCAAACTCATCCATGGCGGTCTGAGATATTTGAAGCAGTTCGATTTTTGGTTGGTCAAGGAAGTGGGTTCCGAAAGGGCCATTGTGCACAAACTGGCGCCCCATTTGGTGATTCCTGAAAAAATGTTGCTTCCCTTGATCGAGGGGGGTTCATACGGTAAGTGGTTGACCTCCATCGGACTGAAAGTATATGACATTCTTGCCCAAGTGGAAGGGGAGGACAAAAGGCAGATGCTGGAAAAAAAGGAGGCCCTGAAACTGGAGCCCCTTTTGCCAAAAAAAATATTGAACGGGGCAGGTTACTATGCCGAATACCGTACCGATGATGCCCGACTGACCCTGGAAAACATTAAGACGAGCCTTCAGTTTGGGGCAAAGGCACTGAACTACGCCAAGGTCACCGATTTTTTGTACAAAGACGAACAGGTGGCCGGGGTAAAGGTAAGGGATGAGGTTTTGGGGGATGAGTTGGACATCACTTCCAAGTATGTCATCAACGCCGCAGGACCTTGGGTGGATGAACTTCGTAGTGTAAACCAATCCAAAAAGGGCAAACGCCTGCATTTGACCAAAGGGGTGCATTTGGTCTTTCCGAAGGAAAAATTGCCGGTGAAGCAATCCGTATATTTTGATATTCCCGATGGTAGGATGATGTTTGCCATTCCACGTGGCAAAGTAACCTACGTTGGCACCACCGATACCAACTTCAATTCGGACAAGGACCATGTCACCACCGATATTGCCGATGCCATCTATTTGATCTCGGCGGTCAACAATATGTTTCCGGACATCAATTTGGAGTTGGACGACATCGTGTCATCCTGGGCAGGATTGCGACCGTTGATCCACGAGGAGGGAAAATCGGCATCGGAACTTTCCCGAAAGGATGAAATCTTTACTTCGGACACGGGACTGGTCAGCATGGCCGGGGGCAAGCTCACAGGTTACCGAAAAATGGCGGAGCGTGCCGTGAACCGCATTGCGAAGCAGATGGAGGAGGACCATAACATCACCTTGAAACCCTGCACCACGGACAAAATTCCACTTTGTGGGAGCGATTTTAAAAAGTTCAAGCAAGTTAAAAAATACATTGCCACAACTTTTGATCGCCTGCATGACAGTGGTTTTACGGAATATGACGCATGGTATCTGGTGACCACTTATGGTAAGCAGACCGAGGAAATTTTGGAACGCTATGCCGAAATACAGAACGGGGACCCATGGGAGCGCATGATCTGCGCCGAAGCACAGTTTGCCATAGCGAGAGAGATGGCACTGACCCCTTTGGATTTTTTCATCAGAAGAACGGGTAGGCTGTATTTTGATATTGACAGCGTTCGAAAATACAGGGAAGCTGTTTTTGGGGAATTCCAGAAAGTGTACAACTATTCCGAGGAAGAAATGGAGGCCTTCTCCAAAGAACTGGACGCGCAATTAAAGGAACATTCCGATTTTTCGTTGGAGAGGGGTTAATCCAATTTCTCCGTCAACAATTGCATCCCGAACAGAATGGATTTGCCCACAAAAGTGAAACAGGGCATACTTTATAAGTTTTTTCTTTCAATCAATCCGAAATAGTCATCGGTCAATCCAAAACCACCATCCGTCAACCCAAAAGGGGCATCCATCAATTTAACGGGTGTTGAAGGATAAATTTTACATAGCTTGACGACAATCTTACATTTTTGCGCAAAATTGATGGTAAGAGAAACATCAAAGTTGAATCAAAATTAAAAACATGAAAAGTTTATTTTTTGGAGTTCTTTTTACTCTTTCACTGATTTCTGGGCTAAATGCCAATATTAAAAACAAAAAGTCCGTAAATGAATTGATCAGGGAACAAGAATCTTGTGTAAGTATTGCAACACGGATAGCTGGGGATGATTCAGAACTGTTCAGAGCTGCTTATGTAGGCTGCATCGAAGGCAGATTGTAAAACCGGATATTGGGGAGCTTTTTACACAAAGTTCCCCAATTAATATATTCTGATATGAAAGAAATTATTTGTGCCATTATAAGTCTTATTTGTTTTGCAGCTACGGGGCAGAATGTCGCTATTTCGGAGATAATGGTGAAATATGATACAAGCTCGTTAAGGGACCATCAAAAAATTGAAAGTGTGGATGCCAAGAATATTGTTCAAGGCATGAATCTGTTAATTGAAGGTTTTGAGTTTGAGCTGTTGGCCAACAAAGATGTGGCCTTATTTCAGATAAAAAAGCAATTGACCAACAATGACGTGTCCCCATACATATACAATTTGGCAATAATTGCTTGCGATGGCCATGAAACTTGGTATGTTGATAGAAAAAACAGTACAAAGTTTGTAGTCACAGATAGTTCTGGGGAACCAATGTGTCTGACTTATGACCAAGATTTATTATGGGATGTTAAGGGTGCTAAAAAAACTATTGGCAATTTTACTTGTTACAAAGCTACAACGATCAGAAAAGAAGGAAAAAGAGATATTGAGGTTACCGCATGGTTTACCGATGAACTACCATTTAGTTTTGGCCCATTGGGCTTTGATGGTTTGCCGGGCCTTATTTTGGAATTGAACGTGGGGGAAATAACCTATAAGGCATCTGATATAAAACTGGGTCAAAAAGAAAAAATAAAGACTCCAAAATATATAAATAAGATGACCCATAAAGAGTATTTTGAAAAATTGGATGAAGAGATAGGTGCAATAAAAAATCAAGGTGGTTGAGATAGGTCTTAGTCTTAATTTTTTCTGTTTCATGCCTGTGGTGGGGCCAGAACCTTTGACTCATTTTTAGATGTATTTTGTCATCCGTCAATCCAAAACCACCATCCGTCAACCCAAAAGGGGCATCCGTCAATTTAACGGGTATTGAAGGATAAATTTTATATAGCTTGTCACCAATCTTACATTTTTGCGCAAATCTTGAAGTAAGAAAAACTGATTTCTTAACCTATTAAATTTTTAGAAAATGAAAAAAGTTATTTTTTTAATGAGTACTGTTTTTGCCATTGGGTTTACCTCTGGCAGTTTGAACGCAGCAACTATGGAAGCTGCCGTTGACTGTGAAGACTTGGCATTTGATTATGCTGATTTTGTCTACGAAGATACCAAAGATGGTTTCGAGGCAGGTAGGGCATTTGAGGTTGCTTATGCACTATGTGAAGCAGCAATGAAATGATTTAGTACTATTAGTATCAATTATGAGTATGCCTGATATCCTTCAGGCATACTTTCTACCAAAAACAATGAAAACATACATTTTTATATACATCAATTTTATCCTGTTAAGCTTTCAAGGCATATCTGCACAGACCGCAAGTGGAAGAATTTGGTATGACGTAAACATGGAGGATTTTTATGAGAGGGGCATAAAAGATGGAAAGGCCTCACCTCAACTGAAGCAGATGTTAAGGATGACCGCCGATGCTGCCAAAAATATCCGGTTGGAACTTGACTTTAATAAAGAACGAAGTATTTTTCAACATCAAAAAGGGCTAAGCATTTCTGATATTGACATATTGGACAATCACGTGAAATCACTTACTTCCAAGGGTGTATATTACACAGATTTGACCGAGGGCACAAAGCTCCTACGGACTTCCTATGGTGGAAAGGAGTACAATGTGAAATCCAAGATAAAGAAACTGGACTGGAAATTGACAAACGAAAAGAAACAAATTGGAAAGTTCTTGTGCTATAAGGCTGTTCTTGACAAATCCAACACTGGATTGAACGAAGACACTATAGCTTGGTATGCCCCTGAAATCCCTTTTTCTTTTGGTCCAGTGGACTATGTAGGCAATCTTCCCGGCCTTATTTTGGAGCTTAAATTGCCCATTGCCACCTACACGGCCAATCTTGTGGAACTCAACCCCAAGAAAGAAGTTGTCATCCAATGGCCCAAAAATGTAAAGACCATGACCGAGGAAGAATATAAAAAGGAAGGGGACAAGGTCAAGGAAAATATGGACAAAGGCTGGTAAAAGAGTTGTTTAAGAATAATATGGATTTTGTTTGAATAGGTTTTTTGTATTGATTTGTATTCTTTTTTTAGGGTTCACGAACCTGTTTGGGCAAAACATTGTCTTGCGCGGAACAGTTAAGGACACCACCCAAGCCACCCCCTTGGTCAATGCCAACATCCTTGCCTTCCCCAAAAACCTCGATGAAAGCACCCGCTTTGCCATCAGCAACGAAAAGGGGGAGTATATCCTACGATTGGAAAAAGATATTGCCTACACCATCGAGGTAAGCTATCTCGGTTACCAAAGACTTTCCTTTGAACATACCGCCACCCAAGATGAGACCAAAAACTTGATAATGCTGCCCAGGAACAATGAGCTCGATGAGGTGGTGCTGGAATACAAAATCCCCATCGAGGTCAAAGAGGACACCATAACCTATCAAACCGATGCCTTTGTCACGGGAGAGGAGCGCAAACTTCGCGAAGTGCTCAAAAAACTACCGGGCATAGAGGTGGACAGGGAGGGCAACGTAACCGCACAGGGCAAAAAAGTGACCAAGGTACTTGTGGAGGACAAGACCTTTTTTACCGGCAACAGCAAGCTAGCGGTGAACAACATCCCGGCCGATGCCGTGGATCAGGTTCAAGTATTGGACAACTACAACAAGATAGGGTTTCTCAAAGGGCTACAGGATTCCGATGAGCTGGCACTCAACATCAAACTAAAAGAAGACAAAAAGAAATTCGCCTTTGGCGACATGGAAGCGGGAGGCGGAGTAAAGGACCGCTATTTAGTGCATCCCAATCTGTTCTACTACAGCCCCAAGACCAATGTCAACTTCATAGGGGACTTGAACAATGTCGGTATCAAAAGTTTCACCTTTTCTGATTATTTGGAGTTCAACGGTGGATTTGGCAAGCTCATCGGCGATATCGGTGGCTACTTTGCACTGAGCAGGGACGATTTCTCCCAATTCTTGAACAATACGGATTTTAGGGCGAACACCAATCGCTTTGGTGCGTTCAATCTAAGACAATCGGTCTCCCCAAAAACGGATGTCAATAGTTATGTGCTTGCCAATGGCAGCAGCACACAGACAGCAACCAACACCCTGAATAGTTATAACAACTCCGACGGGGTCCTCAATGAAAACAGAACGGAAGAGAACGATTACGACAACTTCTTTTTGATAGGAAAGGCAACTGTGGAGCATGAGCCCAACCGCGAAGAAAACGTTACCCTCAACTCATTTGTAAAGCTTACGGAAAATAAAGGGCAGGGGAACATTTTGACACAAAGCGAGAACCAAAACACCTTCTTCAATACCCTGCAAGACGTGTCAGCGTTGGAACTCAAACAAAATGTGGAATACAGCAAACAATTTTCTAGGGCACAGACCTTGAGTCTGGAGGCTTCCGTAGCATTTCAACAAAACAAACCCAACAATACATGGGAAACGGATCAGGCATTTCTACCGGGCCTGATTCCTTTGGAAGAGGACAATGCCTATCAAGTTTTTCAGCGAAAAGAGGCACGGACGACCTCGTTTGATCTGGTCATCAAGGATTACTGGGTGCTCAATAACTTCAACCATATTTACACCACCTTTGGCACCAATTTCCGTTTCGATGATTTCACCAGTGGCGAAATACAGCAACTTTCCGATGGCACCATAAACGACTTTTCCGACAATGGCTTTGGAAACCATATTGATTACAGGTTCAATGATGCGTTCATAGGTCTGGAATATAAATTTTTGACAGGTATTTTTACCGTTAAATCGGGGCTGTTTTACCACAATTATACTTGGGACAATGATCAAGAGGAACTTTCGGTCACCAACAGCACACAGGTATTGCTGCCCGCGTTCAATGCCGAAGCCGAGTTTAACAGTAGTGAAAAACTTCGGTTTCAGTACAAACAGCAACTGCAATTCCCCAGTATTGAACAGCTGGGGGGCAGTTTTATGTTGGGTGGTTTCAACTCGGTGCGGTTGGGCATGCCCGATTTGCAAAATGGCAGAACCCATTCGTATTCCCTGAATTATTACAAGTTCAGTTTGTTCCGGGGTTTAAACCTGAATGCAGGATTGACCTATAGCAAACGAACACAAAGTATCAAAAACGCTACGGTCTTGGAAGGCATCAACCAGTTTGTGACCTATACCCTGTTCAACCAGCCTGAAAATTCCGTAAATGCCAATTTTAGATTTGGGAAAAGAATCAACAAGGTAAAGCTTAGTCTTGAAAGCAGGGGGAGTTATAATGAGTTTTTTCAATTGGTGAACGACAATGTTTCCAAAAACCTCTCCAGATCCATTTCGGCCACGGGCAAGGTGGAGACACTTTTCGATGCATGGCCCAATGTGGAGCTCGGCTACACGAAAAGCCCTTCGGTCTATACCACCGCAACGAATAAAAACACCTTTGCCAACTCAACCTTTTTTACAAACCTGGATTATGTGTTTTTAAACGATTTTCATCTAAAAACAGATTTTGAACGAATCGAGTTCATCAATAAAGGACAAAACCTGCGCAATATTTTTGATGTGGCAAATGCCTCGCTGTTCTACCAAAAAGAAGACAGTCCCTGGGGATTTGAGGTCTCGGCGACCAACCTTTTTGATGTGAGGTTTAAAAGACAGAACTCCTTTTCCGATTTTTTGATCAGTGATCGATCCACTGCCATTATGCCGAGGATTGTGATGTTTAAAATTTCTTATAAGCTATGACCAGCAGTGCTCATGAAAAATAATTTTAGTTCCTTTAAAAGGATAAAGTATGTTAGGTCATGATACAATATCTTTTTTCTTCGGCTTTATTCACAATGATTATTTTAAGTGTAAGTGCCCAACCCCAACCCAGGTCTGGAAGAGTAACGTATGGGTTTACCGAAAATGAATCTGATTTTACTGAAAACAGAGATGATTTTTTTGACAAGCTTTATAAACAAGGAAAAGATGTTGCTTTCATCTTGTCATTTACAGAAAACAAATCGGTTTTTGAAATAGCTTCTACATTGGAAAATGACGTTTCACCATTAGGAAAATCTTGGGCAGAAAATATTGTTGCTACCGGCAGATACTATACCGATTTAAAAGAAAATGTTGTTTATAGACAAACAGATATTTACGGAGAAAAAATTCTGATTAAATCCCCCATTAATTCCACAGATTGGAAATTGACCAACGAATCTAAATTCATCGGAAAATATAAAACGTTCAAAGCGGTAAAGAACAAAACAGTTGAAAATTCAGTAGGAACGTTTAATTTCGAAATTGTTGCATGGTATTGTCCCCAGTTACCCGGTCAATTTGGTCCTAAAGACTATAATAATCTTCCAGGTCTTATTTTAGAGCTTAAAGACACTCATTTTACTTTTCAAGCGGTGGAAGTTGAAATTATGCAGAATGAAGTCATTGAGATTAAACCATTGGGGGGGAAGATTTTTACCGAAAAAGAGTATAGGGATAAAATAAAAGGAATCAACACAGGGTTTTTTTCACCTCAGAAGAGGTGGTAGAAGATATATTTGAAATAAGCCAAAAAGAGAACAGTAATATTATTGATAAAAAATAATGCCTTTTAATCAATCCAACTTCTCCATCAGTTTTTCAAAGACCTTTTTAGGGCTTTTGTTTTTGTAAAGCACTTGATAGACCGCATTGATGATGGGCGTCTTGGATTTTTCTCCAATTTCTCCATCAACAATTGAGTCCCAAACAGATTGGATTTGGCCACAAAAGTGAAACAGGGTGTTATTTAACAAGTTTTTTCTTTCAATCAATCCAAAATAGTCATCCGTCAATTCAAAACTACCATCCATCAACCCAAAAGGGGCATCCATCAATCTAATGGGTTTTGAACGATAAATTTTACATAGCTTCAGCTCAATCTTATATGTCAATATTAATCGACGGTAAGGGAAGATGAGTTTTAACCTACTAAAATTTTTTAAAAAATGAAAAAATCAATCCTTTTTCTCGCTGCATTTGTTTTTTCCATAGGGATTGCCAATGCAAAAGGAACCAACCAAGGTGCCGAAACCCTTGACATGGAAGAGTTAAAGTTAACATGCTTCGATGTGGCCGTTGATTATGCCAATCGGATGGTATTTGAAACAGGTGATTCGAACCAATGGCTAGCGTCATATTCTTATGCAAAGATTCTTTGCGATGCTTATAATTAACTAGCTTCTTTATTTCTCCGCAGGATTTAATTTCTGCGGAGAAACAAAACCTAATAAAATGAAAAAAGCACTCATTATATTCGGCCTTTTTTTGATTGTGTCCCAAATTGCTGCCCAGGCCACTCAAGGCAAAATTGTCTATAGAGTGGATATGGACCACTATTTTGAGAAGATGGAACTTCAGGACAGACAGGGATTTTCCGGTGATATTTTGGCCATGGCAGCAAATTATATCAAAAATTTTGAATCAATAATACGGTTCAATAGGGATTATTCAGAGTTTGGAGTGTCTGAGACCCTTACAGTTGGAGAGGGCAATGAGCATTTGGATACTTATGTCAAATCATTGATAAGTAATGGCAAATACTACTCATCGTCAAGGAATGGTGCAATTGTATGGGAAACTGAATTGGATGGACTGGTTTATAACGTGAAGAGTGGATTCAAAACCCAAAATTGGCAACTTTCCAAAGAAACCAAACAAATAGGAGAATTTCTTTGCCTTAAGGCCGTGCTTATCCAAGAATCGAACGGGAAGCAAAGAGCAACAAAAGCATGGTACACTCCAGAAATCTCAAGGTCTTTGGGCCCCAAGGACTATATTGGCCAACTCCCAGGATTGATATTGGAACTGGAAGAACCTTTATTGAGGTACAAGGCTTCCCTTATTGAGTTAAATAAGGAACAGAACATTAAATGGCCTACCAAGGGGAACTTTATATCCAAGGATTCGTTCGAGGTAAAGGTTAACAAAGCCATTCAAAAAATAAAAGCCGGCAATAGATAGGGTTTAAATTATCCTTTCAAAGGATAGAGAGTATCAAGCTTTTATTTATAGACACTGATTTTTCCGATCAATCCAACTTCTCCGTCAGTTTTTCAAAGACCTTTTTCGGGCTCTTGTTTTTGTAGAGAACCTGGTACACCGCATTGATGATGGGCGTTTTGGATTTTTTCTCCAATTTCTCCATCAACAATTGAGTCCGGAACAGATTGGATTTGGCCACAAAAGTGAAACAGGGTGTTATTTAACAAGTCTTTTCTTTCAATCAATCCAAAATAGTCATCCATAAATTCAAAACCACCATACATCAACCCAAAAGGGGCATCCATCAATTTAATCAATTTTGAAAGATAAATTTTACATAGCTTGAGACCAATCTTACATTTTTTTGCGCAAAATCGACCGTAAGGGAAGCAGATTTATAACCAAAATTTTAGAAAAATGAGAAAATCAATCTTTTTCCTGGCCACCTTTGCATTTTCAATAGGAATTGCAAACGCAAAAGAGGTCAAGCAAAATTCCGAAACCCTTGACATGGAATTGTTTGGGTTAACTTGTCATGATGTAGCAGTAGATTATATGTGGAGAGTTTATGATGAGACGGGCAGCTTTGGTGAAGCGGGAATAGCTTATTCCTATGCAAAGGACCTTTGTGATTATTATAACCAATAAAATAGAGTTACTTAATCATTTATGGGCTGCTTTCTGGGCAGCCCAAAGATTAAAGAGTCACCCTTAAATAAATAAGAGATGATTAAGCAATTTTTTTTGGCTGCTTTTTTAATATCCTACATTTTCGGAATAGCCCAAACCTATACCAATGGTGTGATAACCTATAGTGTCGATATGGATGAATATGTCAAACGTATGGAATCCAGCACCGAATCAAGACCCTCGGATGATTTAATGAGGAATACGGCCTACCATATTAAAAAATTCAATCCACAATTAGAGTTCGATGATTTTCGAGCTATTTTTCGAGTGCCCCAAGCACTTTCCAATGACATTGACAATAAATTTGATGATATGGTCAGATTATTTGTTAGCAATGGGGTTTACTATACGGAATTGGAAAAAAATCGTCAAATATGGACAACCGAATTCGATGGGAAAGAAATCAATGTCCTAAAAGAAAGAAAAGAAAATGAATGGGTGTTGCAACATGAAAAAAAGAAAATTGGCGATTTTATTTGTCACAAGGCAATTTTTTTAAGAGTGGTAAATGGAAAAGAGCAAGAGATTATCGCATGGTATGCGCCAGAAATACCACTTCAATTAGGTCCCAAAGATTATTTTGGGCAGTTGCCGGGCTTGATTTTAGAATTAAAGGAACCATTGTTAACGTACAAATGTTCTAAAATAAATTTTGGCGAAAAAAGAATTAATAAGTGGCCAACATTCAAGAATATGATAAGTGAAAAGGACTATAATGATTTAATGGAAAAAGCATGGGGGCCACTATTGCGGAACAAATAAAACCAGATTTTGCTGATTAACCAACTAAACTACTGCAGGACGAGTTCGATCTGACCGGTGCTGACATGGAATTAATCTATGAAGACACTTATGTGGATTGTGAAAATTGGGAGTAAACCTTTCAATTTTTAGTAGCACTAATAGGCAATGATCATAAACCTATATTTTCTAGTATTTTTTTTGGCTATCGATCCACCCTTGGGGCAGACAAGGGTGGGAAATGGCCATATTGAGTATTCCATCATTTACCAACAAAAAGAAAAGGACGAGGACGGTGAAGGACAATACGAAACAGAGAAAAAGGCTGTTGTACTTGCACTTTCTGAGATAAAGGGAGAATTATTTTTCAATTCAGAAAGAAGCAGGTATTTTGTTAAACCAATTCTGGGAAAAGAAAATGATTTGCCATACAAAGTCGCTCGAATAATGGCAGGAAATGAGTGGTTCACAAATAGAAATGAACAAACCAAAATAGAAAGAATAAGAACCATGGGGGAAATATTCAATGTAAAGCGACCCAACGAGAAATATGATTGGACGATTTCCAATGAATCAAAAATGATAGGCAATTTCAAAACCTTCAAAGCTACAGCCTCTTTTACGGAAAAGAATAATTTCACAAATAAGACAGAAGATTTCCTGATCAAAGCATGGTTCTGTCCCGATATACCCTTCCCTTATGGCCCCAAGGGAGTAGACGGCTTACCGGGTTTGGTCTTGGAAGCAAACTTTGGGAGTATAAGCATCAGAGCAAATGGAATAGACCTCAATGTTGAAGAAAACCAAAACTTACTGGACGTCCCTAAAAATGGAATCCTAATATCAAATGAAGATTTTAACGAACTGAGGAGAAAAAGATACGGAAAGAAATTATAAGATTGTAATTATTTGTACTAGCCACTACTTAACCTGACAGTTGTGGTTAATCCAATTTCTCCGTGAGTTTTTCAAAGACCTTTTTCGGGCTCTTGTTTTTGTAGAGTACTTGATAGACTGCATTGATGATGGGCGTTTTGGATTTTTTCTCCAATTTCTCCATTAACAGGTGGGCACTTTGGGTGGCGTAGTAGCCCTCGGCCACCATGTTCATTTCCATCATGGCACTTTTTACCGTGTAGCCCTTGCCGATCATATTGCCGAACATCCGGTTTCGACTAAAGGTGGAGTAGCCGGTCACCAAAAGATCACCCAAATAGGCGGAAGCGTTGATGTTGCGCTTCATTTTGTACACCCGGTCTATGAATCGTTTCATCTCGCGGATGGCATTGCTCATCAATACGCTTTGGAAATTGTCCCCGTAGCCGAGACCGTGGGCAATCCCGGCAGCGATGGCATAGATGTTTTTCAACATGGCGGCATATTCTGTCCCGATGATGTCGTCCGAAATCTTGGTGCGGATGTAGTCGCTTTTCAGATGTTTGGCCACCATTTTCGCTTTCTCGGCATCGGCACAGGCAATGGTAAGGTAGGAAAGTCGCTCCAAGGCCACCTCTTCCGCATGGCAGGGCCCTGTGATCACCCCGATATTTTCAAAAGGGATGCCATATTTCTCATGAAAATGCTCCCCGACGATCAATCCACTTTCGGGGACAATGCCCTTTATGGCCGAAAAAATGATCTTGTCTTTCAGCGAAACCGTGATTTTTTGCAGTTCGGTCTCCAAAAAAGCAGAGGGAATGGCAAATATCAATACATCCGAAGCCCCTACCATTTCATTGATGTCATGGCTAAGGTGAAGCTGACCGACCTCAAACTCAACAGAGCTCAGATAGTTGGGGTTATGGCCCTCCTTTTTGATGTGGCGTATGGCCGAATCGCTGCGCATGTACCATCCAACACGATCCAGGTTCTCCGATAACATTTTCACAATGGCCGTCCCCCAACTTCCTCCGCCAAAAACTCCAAACCTCAATTTTTCTTCCATGCAGCGAAATTACGCCGTAAAACCGAATAATAAAATTGGTTGTTCATTATGTTTTGATTGTCAAGCAATTAGAAAACTTGGCATAAAGATTGGAATTGAATATTCAATACGTTAAAACCTCAATTATGAAAAAAGGAAAACTACTCTTTGGAATTTTGCTCATTGGTCTTTTGGCCAGTTCTTGCTACACCGAGGTTATTGTGGATGATGGCTTCATTGAGGAATCGCCGATCAATACGGCCTTGGTCCTGGAATCCTATGACCTTTGGTATGTGGATATCAATGCCACAAAAGGGAATGGCGAAGTACCGTTTTTACAGCGAGCATTTACCATCTCCTTTGATCGGGGAATTATATATGCCAACAACAATTTGGTGGGAATCGGCAAAACGGGCAACGGATTGGGCATTGATGTGGGCGCCTACTCCACCTATAGCGGACAAGTGGAAATAGACCACGATGTGGACGGTCTTTGGTTACTGGAAGTATTCGCTCTGGACAACAATACTTTGGAAATCTACGACCCACGTTCGGATACCTCATACATTTTGGAGGGCTACCAGAGAAACAACTTTGACTACGATATGGTGTTCTATGACAACATTCACTACTTCTTACAGGAATATCAGGTTTGGGAAAAGACCTATACCAGCGAATTTGGTGCCTTAAATGAGTTTGATGATGAAAATTACCTTCAGTTCCTTCCCGATGCGGGAGGGTATTTTAGGTCTTCAATCGATGAACGGGGGACTCCATTACCGAACATCCAGTGGGATTATCAAGGGGATTACGAAGTGTATGATGTGGCCAATGATGCTTCCCTGAAAACTTTAACACTGGATTATGACTTCTTGGGCAATGATTATTTTGAACTCTACGTTATCAATGACAGCACTGTGGAACTGTACCACGTGCCCAGCGGAACGGTGTATGAATTCACAGGAAGAGGGTACATGCAATATTTGAAATCGAATGATGCAACGGGCAAAAAACGTTCAAAAATGGCCAAACCACAAATGAACGTCACCCGTCAACGAAATATGTAAGGAAGAACCTTAAAGTTCGACTGTACAAACAAGTTTTTTTGGTTGGTTATTTAGTTAAGGACCGCCCTGGGCAGCAATGTTCGGGGCGGTTTTTTTGAAGAAAACCTTGGCTCAGGCACTACAATATTAATCCTTGGTCTGACCCAAAAACGGGTTCACGTTGGGGTTTTGTGGGTTGCCACTGGCCCTTCGCATCAAGGTGATCTGTCCGGTGTGGTAGATGCAATCGGAGATCATGCCGTTGATCATATTCCAATAAGGGAACTCGGATTGCTGCTCCCCTCTTTTGAAAATCACTTTGAATTTTTCCAGGTCCTCGGCACTTTTTCCCAGCACCTTACCACTGGCCGCTTTCAAATTTTGAAGGGTGCTGGCCCGTAACTCGTCAAACGAAGTAGGGGTAGGATATTTGGACTTTTCAAAAGGCAGGGCATCCGGGGCCAGCAGAATATTGTTGGACATGGTATTGATATGCGCTATGGTTTCCAAAATAGATCTTCCGTCCTCAGAAGGTTTGTAAGCCAGGTCTTTTTCGGTCAGTCCTTCCGTGGCCCAATAAAATCGAAACCCAAGACCATCTATCATCCGGGCCACCATATTTCCGGGGCTATACTCTTCGGGATGATCTGGAATTTGATGGTAGGGCAATTCCTTGTCTTGCGCATTTGCGTTGTACATAGCGGTCATAATTAAAAGAAGGCCAATGAATTTCGAGGACACTGTTTTTTTCATATTGCAAAAGGGTCAATCCATGATTGATTTTTTGGCCAGTGTAGGGGCAATTTCGTTCATTTCCATGAGTGCTGCGGAACCGTACCACTCCTTGAGTTCCATCACTAGGCTGCCTGCCTTGATGGCGGGGTCGGTTTCGGTAAGCTCCTTGGCCTCTTCCAAGGTTTCCACATTAAAAATGTAGATACCGCGAAGGTCATCATTTCCAAAAAAGGGTCCCGCCAGCACCAATTTGCCTTCCTTGGCCATTCTGGTAATGTTTTCAAGATGGGCGGTTTGCAATTTGGCCGCTTCTTCCTTGTCCAACGTGCGGTTCGGTCCACGTTTCAGAAAGGCAAAGATGTATTTTTTCATGCCGTAGTCGTCCGCACCATACTTTGCTGCTTTTTCGGCATTGTACACCACTTCGTCAGATTTTTTTGCCGCGGTATCTCCTGATGTGGATTGCGCTGTGCCCGCAAAGCCACTGATCAAAAAGAAAAGGAAAATGATTTTTGGGTACATATCGATGGTTTATAAGTTAAAAATAACCATTTGAAAGCCACCACGGGTAATTTTTGGCAAAAAGAGGAGCAAAGTGGAACCAAGACCAGCGTAGTCATCCCTTTGATTGTTCACTTTTATTAAAAGTAGGGGATTTAGTTAAGTGGAAGCGGGGTGCAATGAATTGGAGGTAATGTTGGCAACAGTATTTTTTATTCTAAAGAGTCTGATTGTGAAGTGGTTTGTTGATTGGGTTTATAAGAACGAGTATCTAGAGAGTCCGATAAAAGTTGTTTTCGTTTCTCGTCCAATTGCTTTGATTTCTGTTTCAATTTCAATGGCTCTTTTTTTGAAGTTTCTGAAACATTTATTTGGAGAAATACTTGGATTACTACAAATATAAAGGTTAACACGGTTATTAAAAATGTAGTCCATTTAAGAATGGTCTTATTTCTCTCTTTTTTCCAAATAGATTTAAACCCCCCATTACGTAAAAAGTCAGAAATAGACCTTTCATTAACAGACAACAAAGTTGAGCCTTGAAATAAAGTTGGAATATCCTTTTGTTTTAGTCTGGCCAAATATAAAAGATCATTGACCTCTTCTCTTTTAAAATTTTTCAACTGCTCGTTGTTTGCAATAACCTTATTCAAATCGATTAGGCCGTAATTAGTCTTATTTTCCTTTTTAAGGAATTCATCTAAAATCAAATCCATCAAAAAAGCCTCTTTTTTTGTCATTTAATTATTGTTGCACAACTTGTTTATATAGCTATATTTTACATCCATATACCCCCAAATCGGGGTATAATCGATGTTTTTGACCCTTCTTCCAGCAAATTATTCAAGAATAACCCAGTTCGCCCTACGGTTCACAATCCGTTTTGGACAACGGCATGGATGAACTGAAACTAAGGGCATTTTTATCTTTAAAGGCGGTCCCCGTCTCGTCCAGTGCGCCAAAACCTTCGATCAATTGGTTGCCTTTCACCAAAAAGGCCACCTCACGGGTACTTTCGGTACCTTCGGACATGAAGGTGTAACTGCCAAGAAGCACACTGTCCTTCAATATGCCGGCAAAGGTTCCGGTATTGGCGTCTTTTTCCTTTAGGGCATAACTCAAGTTCCCAAGAACGGAATCATTGATGTCGGTAATTTCCAATATGATGAGGTTTCCATTGGCATCATAGATATAGCACCCCAGTTCTACTGAGGGTGTTTTTTCTTCAACGGCCTCTATCCGGGAATCGGTTTGGACATTATTCTCTTCTTGTTTCTCCTTGGTCTTGCAACCGATCATAACCGACAATGCAAAGCAGATAAACACCAATTTTTTCATGATCAGTCTATTTTTTTGAGTATCAGAAGATTTTCTTCACTCCCGTTGGAAAGGTAAAGCCTATTGTTTTCCACCGTGTATTGGGTGCTGCTTTGCAATGCATTTAGAAATTCTCTTTCCATATCCATTTTGGGACAGGCCATTTGGGTGGATGCCACTTGGCCAAAACGGAGCAGGTCCTTTTCGTAGAACAGACCGCCGGTTATTCTGTTGCACCCAGAAAAACCCGAAAAACGGTTTTTGTCGGTATAGATCTCCAAATAAGGGACGTCACTTCCGTTAAAATCCTCTTTGGTTACTTTTTTGCCCTTCATTTCCTCCAACACCCATATATCGTTGAGTCTGTAGTCCGTAATGTAGGTCCCGCAGCCTTCCAGTGCACGTGTTGCTTCATCACCTGTCCTTTTGTATGAAATGGTTACGGTATAGGGAGATACTTCGCCCGACATGGCATTGGTGCATTCCTTTTGGGCGATGATCACATCCATTGTAGTGCCTTCGGTCTGAACCCTGTACATTTTAATATTGGCGTCCTGCACCCTGATGGGATCAGCATGGGGGACAACAAGGGTGTCTTCCATCATGTTCAGTTCAATTCTATCCCCAAATATTTTCAGCCCCCAAAAAGGTTCCGTGCCAACAGCCTTAAAATAATTTTCAAAACGTTCCTCTGCCAAAACCTTGCTCTTTTCCGCTTCGGTGGAGTCCTTTGTTTTCTCGATGGGATCCGCTTGTGTTTCTTCTTGCTTTTTCTTCTCAACACAGTTGGAAAGAAGCAATAACGCCCCGATCAGTACGATTGATTTTTTCATGGCGAGGTTTTTTTGAAGCGCATCATGGGAACTTCGCCCATTAAGAGATTGAGTTTACCATCATCAAAGGAAAAACCGTTAATTTTCTTCATCATTTCCAGGAATTGGCGCTCGCTGCCACCGCAGAACATCATGGTGGTGGGCCCGGGTTCGCCAAAGGAAATGGAGCTTCCCTCCAGTTCAAAATCAGCGGAATAGCCATTGCAGCTATCCGTTCCGGAAACTTTTCCAGATTCTTTATCGAAGGAAATCTGTGGTTTTTTGTTGGGGAAGAGCCCTTCAAAGGCAATTCGGGGACCGGAAATATATTCCAGTTCCCACGTTGGGCCGTACAGCGCATTTGCGTTTGATTCGGAGCTCCCACAGGAACCGGCCAAGGCAAACGCAAACAAAATTAGGACAATAGAAGGTTTCATGCTTCAGGAATTAATGGTTAATGCTGTAGTAAAATACTAAAAAATAGCGTTCAAATAGCCATCCTGTATGCAACGAAATGAATCAGAGGGTCTTTTTCTTTTACTGTATTCTTTTGACCCACACCTCATAGATGGGCTGTCCTTTACTGCTCAGCCCGGAGTGGTGCCAATTCCCATCTTTTAGCTCATAATCAAATTGTAAACTCGCACCGACCCGGGAATCGTCACGGGAAAAGAAACCGATATTTTCGGTGTACTTACCATCCAGTGTGGTGTAAGTTCCGCCACCGGTACCCATAAATTCTTTGGTCTCCGTGTTGTAGGCTATCCATTGAAAACGTGTTCCCGACAATATCTTCATGGTCTTCCGCGGACCGGAGGTGTCGCGCATCACAATTTCGCCATCACGTTCCCTGCCAGAGATCAACCATGCCCCGAAAAGATCGCCCGGGGTGCCATCATCAATTTTAGTCCACACCATATCGCCCAAGTGAAGTTTGCCATCATCAAATTTATAGGGGACACTTTTTTGGGTTCCCACCAGTTCGGGTTCCAATGATGCAAACTCGAATGAATACGTGAAATGCTCCCCGTCAACTTTATAGCTCCCGCCCTTGGTGCCGACAAACTTTCCTGTTGCCTTTTCATAAAAGGCCTCAGCGATAAAATCCCCTGCAATGATGGTCACGTGGTGCACCTCTTCACCTTGGTCATTGGTCTGTGTGCTTTCCCAAGCTCCTTGAAGCTCTTGGGCATCAACCGCATGGAGTGATAAACAACTTAGAATGGAAAACAGTATTTTTTTCATGGGTCATATATTTTAAGAAAATAAAATGCTGTTGCTTTACTCAAAAAACAACAGCATTTCAAAGAATTTTGGCTCGCTCGCTAAAGCGTTCTAAGATATTCAGCTACATCCCTGGCCTCTTCTTCGGTCAGGTTCTGGTTCAGCATTATGGCATTGTTGTACTCTTTCAATAATGCCTTGGCAATGGGATCTTCCTTGAGCATTCCGTCAGGGTTCAGGATCATGTTCATGACCCATTCCGGGCTTCTCCTTTCATACACACCCTTCATGGCAGGCCCGATCATGCGCTGGTCCACCATGTGGCAGGCCACACAAATGGCTTCGAACTTGGCCTTGCCACGATTGGCCATTTCTTGATCGATTTCATCGGGGAAATCCAAGTTTTTGATGGGGCCTATCCCTTTATTGTCCAAATCAACGGGTACGCCCTCACTGGCTTCTGCCTTTTTCTCTTCGGTTTTGGCCCGGCTTACCTCAAAACCGTCCTTCTTCTCTTCTTTCTTTCCGCCACAACTTGCCATAAAGGCACCCAAGGCCAAGAACAGGAATACTTTTTTCATTGTTTACGTGCTATTGAAGTTTGTCTGTGTAAATAGAGCTACTAAGATAGGCAATTAGGCACAAATGGTTTAGTTGTTTTTTGTTTTACAAGCCAAAGGATTCCACTACAACGTTTTCTTTTAGAGGGATTCAAAAAAATGCAAAGCTCTTTTTTCCGTGTAGGTGATATTGTTCCTGCCCCAGAACCCTACATGCCCGCCATATCTTGGAATTTCAAGGTGAAGGTGTGGGTTTTGTTCCGTTTCCTCCACAGGGTAGCATCCATCGCCCAAAAAGGTGTCGTCCTTGGCATTGATGATGAGGGAGGGAACGGAAATGTTGGGCAGGAACTGTAACGAACTGCATTTTTCATAGTAGTCCAATGCATCTTTAAAATGATGGGCACGGCTGGTATAGACATCATCAAAATCCTTTAAGGTCTTGATGCTTTTGATGTCTTGATTCGAAATAAGGTTTGGGAACAGATGTTGCTTCTGTCTCAGTTTGTCCAACAGGTTTTTTTTGAAACGTTGGGCATAGAGAATGTTCTTGGAACTGAGGAGTTGCTTGCAGGAATCATGAAGGTTGCAGGGCACCGAAACGGCGACGGCACCTTTTATTTCCTTCGGAACCGCATTTCCTTCACCCAAATATTTCAGCAATAAATTACCCCCCAGACTGAAGCCTTTCAGATAGATTTTGGGATAGTCCCTTGTTTCAAGGATATGATCAATGATCTCGATGAGGTCTTCCGTGGCCCCAGAATGATAGGAACGGTACAGTTTGTTGGGCTCACCACTGCATCCCCTGTAGTTGACTGCACAGGTATCGAACCCATTTTGGTTGAGGATCTTGGCGCTTCCGGTAATGTAGGGGCGTTGGGCATCGCCCTCCAGTCCATGCAGCAAGATGACAAGTTTTTGGTATGGCACTGCGGATGTACTCCAGTCCAGATCCAGGAAATCACCGTCCGAAAGGGTAAGCCGCTCCCTTTTTTGGACCACCCCGTTCACCGACCGGATGATCCCCGAATAGATAGTGGCCAAATGACTGTTTCGAAAAAACAGTGGAGGGGTATAGTTTGATGTGATCAAAGACATTTGAAAGGGATTTTCAATGGATCAATCCTTTGGGAAAACCTGCAATAACTTTGCTTGTTCCTCTATGGCCTTCCTGAACTCGCTCTTCAGGTTGGCCACAAGCGATGAAACGGGCAGCACATTGTCAATGGCGGTGACGCCTTGTCCTGCGGACCATATCGTTTTCCAAGCCTTGGCCTCGGTGTCGAGTTCTTTTCCAAAGTCTATTTTCGTGTCCTTTTTCAAATCTTCTTCCGAAATTCCGGCCGCTTTTAGGCTCGCCGCCAAAAAATTGGCATGTACCCCGGAAATGGCAGCCGTATAGACCACATCACTGGCCCCGGCCTCCACGATCATGTTGCGGTACTCATCGGTGGCCTGGCTTTCCTCCGTGTTGATGAAACGGGTGCCCATATAGGCCAGATCGGCGCCCATCTGCATGGCCGCAGCAACATCCCTTCCCGTACTGATGCAACCGGAAAGAATGATGGTTTTGTCAAAGAATTTTTTGACCTCTGTTACCAAACTCATGGGGTTGATGTTCCCAGCATGGCCCCCGGCCCCTGCCGATACCAAGATGAGTCCGTCCACCCCTGCCTCGGCCGCTTTTTCCGCATGTCTTTTTTTGATGATGTCGTGGAAGACCAGCCCACCATAACTGTGGATGGCATTTACCACTTGGCTCACGGCGCCCAATGAGGTGATCACCAAGGGAACCTTGTGTTTCATGCAGAGCTTTACATCGGCCTCCAATCGGGGATTGGTGGGGTGCACAATGAGGTTCACACCGAAGGGCGCGGCTTTCTTCCCCGTTTCCTTTTCAAATTGTTCCAGTTCCGACTTTATCTGGATGAGCCATTCCTCAAAACCTTCGCTGGTACGTTGGTTCAATGCGGGGAAGGTTCCAACGATGCCATTCTTGCAGCACTCCACGACCAACTTCGGACCGGATATCAAGAACATTGGGGCGGCGATTACAGGTAAAGAAAGGTGTTTGATGAATTCGGCTTTTTGGCTCATGGGATCGGTGTTAAACTATGTTTAAAAATAGGATTAATTCCGCTACTGCATGGGAATCAGTTTTCAAAACTATGGTATTTTTACAATTATTATGCACGCATAACAAAATAACCCACTATGTTTTTTAAGGAATTTGAGATTCGTTGGAGCGATCTGGACGCCAACAGGCACATGGCCAACTCGGCCTACATCAATTTTATGAGCCACACCCGTATGGCCTATTTGGGGCAGTTGGGGTTCAACCAAGTGAGCATGGCCATCCACAATATCGGTCCTGTGGTATTCTATGAACACGTCTATTATTTTAAGGAAGCCTTTCCGGGCAGACCGGTGAAAGTTTCCTTGGAATTTGTAGGGATGAGCGAGGATGGGATGTTCTTTGAATTCAGACACAACTTTTATGACATCAAGGGCAAGAATTTTGCGCGTTGTGAGATGATGGGCGCTTGGATTGATCTGAAGGAACGGAAATTGACCGGTCTCCCCACTGAATTTTTGGAAGCCTTCGAGGCCATGGAACAATCCAAGGATTTCAAGACGTTGACCAAGGCCGACACCCGAAAGTTTGTGCAGGTTCCGAAGGATTTGGAGTAGGTTTGGCCTTAACACTAGCGCATTATGCCTGTGTCCATGTTCAGTTAATAGTATGTCTTTTTATGTGCGGCACGAGCAGACACTTCGTCCAGATCAGTGCAAGTACGAGCTAACGGGTTTTTTGGTTGATAAACATATCTATCCAGCCATAAAATCCAATTTCAGATCGGTTATTTTTTTGTCTTCAATTTTAAATGAATATGAATAACTGCTTTCAGGGCACCAATCCAAGTCTTTTTCGTAAAATTCTTCATCAATCCACAGGATGAATCTGGTATCGGAATATGAAATTTTTATCCTATCATAACAGTCACACTCAAAATTTTCAAATAACATTTCTTTCTCAAACTCTTTTCCGTTTTTTAATTCTGAAATACTGATATCGTTTAAGACATCGCTCAAGTGACTCAATCCAAAATGGATTTCAAAATCGGATTTGAGGTTATTGTAAAGTTGCTCAATTAAATTATGGTCGAATTTTACTGTTTCAACCTCAATTTTTGATTCCAAGGTCAGTTTCTCTTCGAGAATATCATCTTTTCTATTTTCTTTTTGTTTGCAAGAAAGCAATAGGACCAGAAATCCAGTTAATGTGATTAGTTTTTTGTTCATATATTTGATATGTTTTTGTTCATGCCTTAAAGGCTAATTCAATTTAAAAAAACACATGCCGAACGTGCTGTGCATATCTTTATTTGGTTCCTATTGTTGGTGTGAGTTTTAAACCCTACCAACAACCTACACGATTTAGTGCTTACTCGTTCTGGCACGAACCTTCTGTTTTAACTGTTTGTTCCAATTTGCCCCGTTCACTCTTTATGACAGGTATCCCAGTACCATATACTGTATATTCTGCTTCATAAGCCTTATCACTTTTCCAAATTATTAGACGGCCACCGGCGAATAATCCTTCGTTAAGTTCGTAAACCAAAAACCCTTCGGCACTACGTTTTTTTCCACGAACAAAATTGGGGCGTATTTCAACTATTTTTCCATTTTCACGGAATGAGATCTGGTATTGGGTCGTTTTTTCCATAGGAACGTAGTCACTTTCCTCAAGATTGTTGCTTGGCAATTTGACATTTGGAAAATTGGAAACCCTGCCCACATTTAGGGTATAATTTTTATTTTTCAATTCTGAAAACCACATAACATTTTTTCCAAGCATAGCATAAAATGGATGGTCGAATATTTCATTTTCAATTGAGTTAGGGCCGGCTTAGGTAATTTGAGATTTTTCTCAAGATAGAATAAAGGAAACACAAAACACACCCCAATTGACGGATGCCCCGTTTCAATTGACGGATGAAGGTTTTCAATGAATGGATAAAGAATGCTACGAGGAGACTTTGGCCCGTTTACTGGCCAGATACACCCCCACAAGTACAAAGGCAGTGGCCAAGACCTTGACCAAGGTAAGATGGTCCTTGCCCGAAAAAAGCGCAAAGAGAATGCCCACCAAGGGCTGCATGTACATAAACGCACCAATAGTGGACGCCTTGAGCTCGGTTAGGGCAAACACATTGAACAGATAGGTCAAAAAAGTGGTGCCGATGACCACAAAGGCCACCGACCCGTAGGCCCATAAAGGCATGGTGGACCATTCTATTTCCATGACCTCGGGCAAGGTGATGGGAAGATTGATGATAACGGCAATGGTAAAAAGCCATTTCATCAAGGTAAAGGGATGGTACTTTTCAATGAGTTTTTTGACCACAATAAGATAGGCGCCATACGAAGTGGCGTTCACCACGAACAAAAAATTGCCGAGGGGAATGTTGGGGGCATCTTGCCGGACTTCTGCCCCAAAAAGGATGAGGCCAATGGCACCCGCAAACCCCAAAAGAACGCCAAGACTTTTATTGAGGGTTATCCGTTCGCTCAAAAAGAAGGCGGAGAGGATCACTACAATGATCGGGGTAATCGTCACCAGCACCGCACTGTTGATCGGTGTGGAAAGTTGCAGCCCCTTGAAAAAGGAAAGCATGTTGATGACCATGCCCAAAATGGAACACACCAAAATCCGCGACCAATCCCTTTTCTCGATTTTTTCCTTGGGGCCAAAAAACGAAATGATCCAAAAAAGAAGGGCGGCACCCGTCACCCGCAACATGATGAACCCAAAGGGCTTCACATAGGTGGGCATGACGCCTTTGGCAACGGTATGGTTGATGCCATAGATGGTGGTGGCACCAATGGCGGCCAAAATGGCCAGGGTCCTTTTGCTCATGGATGCAAGGCCTCTTTTGCGGCCTGGACCACTTTTTTGGAGTTTCCGACAAAGATTTGTCCATCAACAAGGATCACGGGCCTTTTTAAAAAGGTATAGTGTTCCAAGATCAATTTTTTATAATCGTTTTCAGATAGATTTTTTTCGTGAAGGCCCCTTTGGCGAAAAAGCATGGCCCTTTTGCTGAAAAGCGATTCATAATTGCCCGAAAGTGCTGCCATTTCCTCCAATTGCCCGGGCGTGATGGGTTCCGATTTGATTTCCTGTAATTGTACCCCGTCCAATGGCTCCAATTCCTTGATGATACGTTGGCACGTGGAGCAAGTGCCCAAATGGTATATTTTTTTCATGATAAATGCTGCTGAGTCCACAAAGGAAGGCAAATTTCCATCAATTCATGGTAAGAAACCGCAAATTCAACAGCTTTTTGGGGAGATGTTTCATTTTTTGAATGATGATGATTTTATGCATTTTTGATAGACCCATTTCGGATTTTTAACCCTAGTTTTACCATTATTATCCCAGTCTTTCAAAACAGAACTATGGAAAAATTATTTGATATTACACTGAAAAACAGAAAGATACTTCATGATTATCTGCAACAGACCCCAAAAGACGACCTGTTCAGGGTGCCGGACGGGTTCAACAACAATATTTGGTGGAACATTGCTCATGTAGTGGTCACACCACAACTTCTCCTTTACGGTTTGAGCGGTTTGGACTTCACCATTGAAAAGGAACTGATAGACAAATATCGAAAAGGAACTTTCCCTGAGGGAACGCCTTCCGATAGGGAAATGGAGAAGGTTTCGGCCTACCTGTTCAGCACGGTCAAGCTCATCCAGTTGGACTACGAACACGGAAAATTCAAAACATTCAAGGAATACATGACCACACCCAAAATAGCCTTGACCAGTGCGGAAGATGCCATTGCGTTTAATGTGTTCCACGAAGGATTGCATTTGGGCGCCATCGGAGCATTGAAAAAAGCCTTGGACATCGACCGTTGAAAAGCTATTTTTCCATCCCAAAACTATAAGGCCGGACGATGGTCCAGGCCCAATTTTCCTTCCCAAACCCAGATAAATCGATGAAAAGCAAAACAGACTGAAAATCAGTTATATTTGCTGTTGATTTATTGTAAGACCCAAATCTTGATCAATATGAAAAACTTCCACTTATGCTGGGGGCTCTTTTGCTTGCTGTTTGCCTTGGTATGCGAGCAGGGCTTTTCCCAAAGAAGTTACTTGTCCATTGGAGCGGTGCCCACCTACAAAACAGATGGCTATGGCATTCAGCTCAACTCGAACTATTACCACAATGCCACGGATTATTTTCAGGTATCTTTGGCGGCAACTTTTTCCAAGGAAACCCCCAATTCAGGGGTAGAATTTCCGTATGAGGATTATTTTTTGAACCTAGGGTATTTCACTACAGTTTTGACTTCTCCTAAGCGCGGTATCTCTTTCTTTTTTGGTGGGGGTCCTTCCTTGGGATACAAGTATATCAATAATGGCGATACCTTTTTCCCCTTTGATGCCATAGAGGCCGAGAGCGGTTTCATATATGGGGGCTATGCTTCCTTTGAAATGGACTTCTTCATTTCAGACGCCTTTTCATTGATCGTGCCCATCAATGGGTTTTATCATTTTAACAGTGACCTTAACGATTCCACTCTCTTATTGGGGGCCGGTCTTCGTTATTACCTAAAATAAGGTTCTTGCTACAACGGATCAATATGAAGCCCGATTAAAATACATCTGGAATCACAACTTCACTTTCCTTTTTAAATACACATTGACCTCTTCGTAGGGCAAGGTCAGCACAATGGGGCCGTCTGCATAGGAGGCCACCTCATATTGGTTGTAGATGAGTTGGATGCCCTCCTTGGTGTAGCCTATGTTCTGGGATAGATGGAACGTGTCCCCCTCGAACATAAAGCCTGTGGCATTGATGTTTTCTCCCTCCGGAATTTCTTCCTGGATACGGAATTTGGCCTCGGCAAACGTTTCAAAACCTTCCATGTCGTCAAACAGCTCTCGATTCTCAAGTTCTGCCCCCCTTCTTTTGTCAAAATTCAAAAACGAAGTTGAGGCATAGCCATGGGCCCCTCCCGTAAACGAGTAAGAATTGACCATTACGGTCACAATGTTGGCATCCTCATAAACCACCTCACCATTGATTTCCGCCTCCCACCCCACTTCATCGGGGAATTTGGACTTTAACTCTTTATAACTGTTGCTAAAAGAAGCGATGGCCTTGTCCACATTGTCAATATCTTGACCTTCACTAAAAGAAAGGATGCTGATGACCTCTTCCTTTAACGCCCGGTTTATGGCCATGGCAACGGGCGATTCATCCAGCGCATTGGGCACATTGATTTCAATATTGGGGCACTCCCCACATTCCTCTCCCTGAAGTTCCAGCGGCTCAAATGTCAGTTTGGTTTCACTTTGGCAACCGATGGCCAACCATAAGAATAGCATGGGCAATAGTATCTTTTTCATAAGAAGAGGTTTTAGGGTCTTCAAAAATAAGACTTCATTGATTACTCTGAAAGATAACGATACATTTGTAAGTAGATAGGAATAAAATGGACAAAAAAGACTTGAGGTTCAATAGCAAGACAATCCATGGAGGACAGCACCCCGATAAGGCCTATGGAGCCGTGATGCCTCCAATTTACCAAACTTCCACCTATGCCCAAAACACGCCGGGGGGACATAAAGGATATGAATACTCCAGAAGCGCCAACCCAACGAGGACCGCATTGGAAAATGCTTTGGCCAGTATAGAAAATGGAAGTTATGGGTTGGCATTCGCAAGTGGCCTTGCCGCCATCGATGCCGTGGTGAAACTCTTGGAACCCGGCGATGAGGTTATTTCCACCAGCGATCTGTACGGGGGCAGTTACCGACTTTTCAAAAAAGTGTTCGAAAAATATGGGATTCATTTCCACTTTGTGGATATGAGCCATGTGGAAGCAATAGAGTCTTGCATCAACAACAACACAAAAATGGTTTGGGTGGAAACACCAACCAATCCCATGATGAACATTATTGACATCAAAGCGGTGGCCAAGCTCACC
Source organism: Allomuricauda sp. (assembly GCA_048270465.1). GTDB lineage: Bacteria > Bacteroidota > Bacteroidia > Flavobacteriales > Flavobacteriaceae > Flagellimonas. Next base: position 215,686 of record JBLWSV010000003.1, on the reverse strand, counting down.
AAAAAACATGGACTGCTGTTGGCGGTCGATAATACCTTTGCCACACCCTATCTACAACAACCGTTGGATTTGGGAGCTGATATCGTGATGCATTCCGCCACCAAATATTTGGGGGGACACAGTGATGTTGTTGCCGGTGCTCTGGTGGTCAAGGACGAGCAACTTGCCGATCGGTTGTACTTTATTCAAAATGCCAGCGGTGCCGTCTGTGGTCCCATGGACAGTTTCCTGACTCTCCGCGGAATCAAGACACTGCATGTGCGGATGCAACGGCATTGCGAAAACGGGGTGGCCATTGCGAAATATCTAATGGCCCATCCGAAGATTGAAAAGGTTTATTGGCCCGGTTTTGAGACACATCCCAACCACAAGGTGGCCAAGGCGCAGATGAAGGGTTTTGGGGGAATGATATCCTTTGTGCCCAAGGGCGGAAATTATGATGATGCCATAAAAATCGTGGAAAAACTCAAGCTGTTTACCCTTGCCGAATCCTTGGGAGGAGTGGAAAGTTTGGCGGGACATCCTGCCAGTATGACCCATGCCAGCATTCCCAGGGAAGAAAGGGAAAAAAGCGGTGTGGTCGATGCCCTAATTCGGCTGAGTGTGGGCATTGAGGATGTGGAAGACCTGATTGCCGATTTGGACCAAGCCATTGGGTAAGGGCTTTGAAAAATTTATAAAAAATACACATTTGAAATATTGAAATAGTATAATTTTGCCTTCAAATTCACAATTCAATAAAAATAAGCCCTGAGCCTAGGCGATGGGCAATTAATCTTAATCCGTTTTATGGAAGCAAAAATCAAAGCATTTATGGATGAGGTCAAGGCCAGGAACGGCCATGAACCGGAATTCATTCAGGCGGTACAGGAGGTGGCGGAGACGGTGATTCCCTACATCGCCAAAAACGACATCTATAATGGAAAAAATATCCTATTGAGAATGGTAGAACCGGAGCGGTTGATATCTTTCCGGGTGGCATGGGTTGACGATGAAGGCGAGATCCATGTGAACCGCGGATACCGCATTCAGATGAACTCGGCCATAGGTCCCTACAAAGGAGGCCTCCGGTTTCACCCAACCGTGAACGCCAGCGTATTGAAGTTCTTGGCATTCGAACAGGTTTTCAAAAATAGTTTGACCACCTTGCCCATGGGCGGGGGCAAGGGAGGTTCCGATTTTGACCCAAAGGGCAAGTCGGACGATGAGGTGATGCGTTTTTGCCATGCGTTCATGACCGAGCTTTGCCGCCATATTGGTCCAAACACCGACGTGCCTGCGGGCGATATTGGGGTCGGTGCCCGTGAAATCGGTTTCCTGTTCGGGATGTATAAAAAAATACGTAACGAGTTCACCGGTGTACTTACCGGAAAGGGACTTTCTTGGGGAGGTTCTTTGATTCGTCCCGAAGCAACGGGCTATGGTACCGTTTACTTTGCCGATAGTATGCTGAAGACCAAAGGCGAGTCTTTTGAGGGTAAAAAAGTAGTGATATCAGGGTCCGGAAATGTCGCCCAATATGCTGCAGAAAAAGTACTCCACTTGGGTGGAAAGGTATTGACACTTTCAGATTCGGGTGGATATATCTACGATAAGGACGGCATAGACAAGGAAAAATTGTCTTTTGTTATGGACTTGAAGAACAATCGAAGGGGAAGGATTTCGGATTATCTTGATAAATACCCTTCCGCAACATTCCACAAAGGGGAAACCCCATGGAAGGTTCCGTGCGACATTGCCCTACCCTGTGCCACCCAGAACGAACTCAATGGTGATGATGCCAAAACCTTGATCAAAAATGGCTGTATTGCCGTGGCCGAAGGTGCAAACATGCCTTCCACACCGGAAGCCATACACGCTTTCCATGATGCCAAGATCTTGTTCGCTCCAGGAAAGGCATCCAATGCAGGAGGCGTGGCCACTTCGGGATTGGAAATGTCACAGAACTCGCTCAGAATAAGCTGGACCAGGGAAGAGGTGGACAAGCGATTGAAAGGGATCATGGCGGACATCCATGATGCGTGCATTGAATATGGAAAAGAGGACAATGGATATTGCAACTATGTAAAAGGAGCCAATATTGCCGGTTTCGTAAAGGTTGCCGATGCTATGTTGGCCCAAGGGGTCATTTAACCTGCTTGACCATAAAAGGTTTTTGATTGGCAGTTACCGAAAGGAGTGCTTATTTTTACACTTTTGGTAACTGCTTCTTTTTTGGGTACATGCAAATAACCACCAAAGCAATTGTCCTTTCCTCATTGAAATATGGGGACACCAGCCTCATTGTAAGGGCCCTCACTGAATCTGACGGGCTCAAGTCTTATTTGCTGAAGGGTGTCCTATCATCCAAAAAAGGAAAAGTGAAACCGGCCTACTTCCTCCCGCTGATGCAGTTGGAAATCGTGGCCAACCACAGGAACAAGGGTACACTGGAAAGCATCCGGGAAGTTAAGGTTGCCTCGCCATACCGGACGCTCCACAATGACATTCTAAAGAACAGCGTGGTGCTTTTTTTGGCCGAAATGTTGGGAAGCAGTATCCATGAACAGGAACAGGACCAAGAGCTCTTCGATTATTTGGAACAAGCCCTGCAATGGTTGGACGGTCATCCACTTTCACCCAATTTCCATATCCTCTTTTTGTTGAACCTCACCAAATATTTGGGCTTCTACCCGGACACAGCACGGCAAGATGCCCCTTTTTTTGATCTTCAGGAAGGTGAGTTTTGTACATCACCCTCTCTCAACCCATTGATACAGAATGAAAACCTGATAAATTTTAAGAAGTTTTTAGGCATGGATTTTGATGCTTTACAGGCGGTTCAACTAACTAAGTCCAATAGGCGGGAACTCTTAAAAACGGTCATTCTGTATTTCCGGCTTCATGTGCACGGATTCAGGGAACCGAAGTCGCTCGCCGTATTAAATACAGTCTTCCATTAAAATGTGCAACCTAAAACCAATCACCGCCCTTATATTTTTATTTTATTCCCTTACGTTTTATGCCCAAGAGATAATCGTTTTGGATGCCAATACCGGTATTCCTGTGGACAATGTTGCCATATTCAATAAAGATCAATCCAAAACCACCCTTACCGATGGCAAAGGGAGGAGCGATCTGGGTATTTTTTCCATGCACGAAAAAATTACGTTCAAGCACATTGGCTATGAAACCTATACAACCACCAAATCACAGGTTGCGAAGAAGGGCAATCGGGTATATTTGTTCGTTAGGACGGAAGAGCTTCAAGAAGTGGTCATGTCCGTATCCAAATGGGAACAACAAAAAAAGTTGATACCCCAAAAAATAGAGACCTTGGGTGCACGAAGTATTTATTTTACTTCACCGCAGACATCGGCCGATCTTTTGCAGAACAGCGGAAAGGTGTTTGTGCAGAAAAGTCAGTTGGGCGGGGGCAGCCCCATGATACGGGGGTTTGCCACCAACAGGCTTTTGCTGTCCGTGGACGGTGTACGAATGAACAATGCCATTTTTAGGGGTGGAAACCTTCAAAATGTAATATCCATCGACCCCTTCACCATTGGAAAGACCGAAATTACTTTTGGCCCGGGCTCTGTAATTTACGGCAGTGATGCCATTGGCGGGGTCATGAATTTTTACACCCACAGCCCCCGGTTCTCCCATACGGACGGTCTAACTTTTTCGGGCAACATCAATTATAGGTTCGCTACAGCTAACCTTGAGAACACGGCGCATGTGGATTTTAATTTTGGACATCAAAAGTGGGCTTCGTACACCAGTTTCACGTATAATAATTTTGATGACCTGAAGATGGGAAAGCATGGCCCGGACTCCTATTTGCGGAACAACTATGCCATTCGGCAAAACGACACAGATATTTTGGTGACGAACAACGACCCAAGAAAACAGGTCTCTTCTGGATATGATCAATTGAATTTACTCCAAAAGTTTTCGTACAAGCCGAACAATACCTGGGACTATGACTTGGGACTGTACTATTCCGAAACCTCTGATTTTCCTAGATACGATAGACTGATACGTCCTACTGGAGACGGACAGGGCCTACGTTCCGCTGAGTGGTATTATGGTCCCCAAAAATGGTTCATGGGCAATTTCCAGGTCACCAAAAAAGGAAGGAACAAATTCTATGATGGAGTGAAGCTTACCACAGCCTATCAGTTTTTTGAAGAGAGTAGGCACGATAGGGGGTTTGGGGATTTGGAACGTTATTCCACAAAGGAAAAAGTGGACGCCATTTCCGTTAACCTGGATTTCGAGAACAAAAAAATAGGCCCGCTCAACCTGTACTACGGGGCCGAGTATGTTTTTAACAAAGTACATTCTGAAGGGAGCCAAAGAAATATTGGGACCAACGAAGTGGCCCGAACAGCTTCCCGTTATCCTGACGGGGCCACATGGCAGACCCTGGCCGGATATATGAACGGGGAATATAAATTGAACCCCAATTTCAATATCCTGTCAGGAATCCGGTACAGTCAGGTTTGGGTGGACGCCCAGTTTGAAAAAACCTTTTATCCTTTCCCTTTTGATGAAGCGGACATCATAACAGGGGCACTTACAGGAAGTTTGGGGTTCAGTTGGTTTCCCAGGACGGACCTGCAGGTGACCCTAAACGGTTCCACAGGTTTCAGGGCACCAAACATTGACGATATTGGAAAAATCTTTGATTCGGAGCCAGGTTCCGTAGTGGTGCCCAACCCCGACCTAGAACCTGAATATGCCTACAACGGGGAGCTGGGCATCAAGAAAAACTTCGGGGATGTCGCAGTGCTCAAAGGAGCTGCGTATTATACCTATTTGGTAGATGCTTTGGTGCGAAGGGAATTTTCCTTCAATGGACAGAATGAGATTGAATACAATGGTGAAATGAGCAATGTACAGGCCATTCAAAATGCCGCCAAAGCCTATGTGTACGGTTTTGAGTTTGGTCTGGAGGTTTTCTTCGATGAACATTGGTCCTTTGTATCCAATTTGACCCTCACAGAAGGTGTGGAAGAGGACGATGAAGGGGAGGAAAGTCCGGCCAGACATGCAGCCCCCACCTTTGGGGACGCCCATTTGATCTGGCAGAACCAAAAGTTCAAGGCAGATGTGTTCTTGAATTATAATGGGGAAATCAGCAACGGTGATCTGGCCCTCTCGGAACAAAGCAAAGCTTACATGTATGCGCAGGACCAAAATGGAAATCCCTATTCCCCGTCATGGTACACATTGAACTTTAGATCGCAGTACCAAATTTCCAACGCTTTGAAAGCAACAATGGCCTTGGAGAACATGACCAACCAACGATATAGGACATATTCATCCGGAATTGCAGCTCCGGGCACCAACCTTGTTTTGGGGTTGGGATATGTATTCTAAAACACCGGAACGGTTGTGGAAATTTTGACCGATACCGACAACCCAGATATATGGATGGTAGTTTTGATTGAGGGATATAGCTATGTTTTTTTCTTGGTTTGGAAACTATTTTGCATTGAGCTTGGGTTCAAAAGACCCATACCTAAAATGATGGGGAAACAGACCTGTTCCAATCCACTATGAACTCATCCTTGGGCTAGATTTGCACCGAAGCACTATTTTTTTTGTAGGGATCATACCGCTTGCAGAATTTCCCATGCATCCACTCCATTTTGTTCTGTAAAGCATTTAGATCTATAAAATCGTAAACAATAAGAAAGCATAAAAAAATGCTCATTTTTGTACTGACTAGAGGCAGTCTAAAAAGTGGCAAAATTTTGGCTTTGTCAGGTTGAGCGCAGTCGAAACCAATTGATTATCGACACATTTTAAATTCTCGACTTCGCACGAACTGACAGATAACCAGCTTTTTAGACGGTACTTTATGCTGTTCCAGCCTCAGGCCAATTTCTCCAATGGTTATTGGGCTTTTTTGAAGGGTTGTAAAATTCTGTTTTTCCAGTTTCCAAGACTTTGGCTATCTGTATAAAAGTTTCATTTTCACTTGGAAGCTCAGAATTTGCACAATCAGGATGGTGCCATTCGTTCAATTCCATGATTTTTGATAAATCGGTTGGGATTCGTTCTCGGATTTCCTCTTCTGTTGCCAAGAGATCACTATCGTATTCTGGTAGCAGGCCCCTTAAAAATTCCCAAATTAAAATGGAATCTTCATCTTCCAGTTCGATTCCCTTATTGAGATAAAATTCTCGGCTATGGTTGATAGTAATTTCCTTATCCCGCAAAAGCATTGTTTTAGCTTTGGGATTCAATGTCTCATCATTTTCTTCATCAAAAGTTGGATAATCCGAACCATCTTCGGTCATGTTCAAAAAATTATCATCATCGGTTCCGGGTTCCGTGTCGATACAGTTCCCGAAAATATGCAGACAATTTTGAATTCCATCATGTCCGCCGGCCTGATAGTTGAATCCAACCACCTCGATGACCAAGGTCCATCTTTCCTTGTCCCGATAGGCAGTCAATTTTGATGTGATGGGATAAATATATCCATTGTCCAGCATGGGAAATGTATAATCCTCTGCACATGCATCAAGTTGATCTAAAATATCTTTTGCTGAATATTCCTGTTTATTGCCCATTGTTATGTTTTTTTTGGGCTAAAATCGTCTCATTGACTTTAGCGATTGATGCCCAAAGTATGAAAAATTAATGAACGTAATTGGGCCAAATTGACGGATGCACCATTTGGATTGATGGATGCCCATTTTGAATTGACGGATTTGGCTACAACATAGAAAAAGGGCTGTCTCCTAAGAAAGGAGTGCACTTTCCATTTTCTTACGGATTTCTTCCAAACACAGATTTCCCAAACTGCCCTCGTGGGTATGCTTAATGTCCCGTTTGGGTTTAAAATTGCCATTTTCTATGGCCTGCCCCATGGTCTTGTAGGCATCGCGGAACGGCATGCCACTTTTTACGAGCTCGTTCAGGGTATCCACACTAAAGAGATAATCGTACTTGGGGTCGTCCAAGATATTTTTGTTCACTTTGATTTCTTTCAGGCTGAAGGCCATCATCTCCAGACAAGCGTGCATATCTTGTAAAGCGGGAACGATTACTTCCTTCACCAATTGAAGGTCTCGGTGGTAACCGCTGGGCAGGTTGTTCATGATCAAAATGAGTTGGTTGGGCACGGCTTGGATCCTGTTGCACTTCGCGCGTATCAACTCAAATACATCGGGATTCTTCTTGTGGGGCATAATACTGCTACCCGTAGTCAGCTCGTTCGGGAACGAAATAAAATCAAAGTTCTGGCTCATGTACAGGCAAATATCCATCGCCATTTTGGATAGGGTAGCGGCCACGCTGGAAATGCCAAAAGCAGCAGCTTTTTCCACTTTCCCGCGGCCCATTTGGGCAGCCACTACATTATATTTAAGGGTATCGAAGCCCATTTCGGTTGTGGTATAACTTCTATCAATGGGGAAGGAGCTTCCGTAGCCAGCGGCACTTCCCAAAGGATTCTGGTCGGCAATTTTATGGGCGGCCTGTACAAAGTACAGATCGTCGATCAAGCTTTCGGCATAGGCTGAAAACCACAGTCCAAAAGAGGAGGGCATCGCAATCTGAAGGTGGGTGTAACCGGGCAACAACACTTTTTGATGTTTTTCGGCCAAATCCATCAACAGGTCGAACAAGGATTTCACCTGCTCCCTGATTTCGGAAAGTTCTTCTTTCAGATACAACTGCATGGCCACCAAAACCTGGTCGTTCCGAGACCGGGCCGAATGGATTTTTTTCCCGGTATCGCCCAATTTTTCGGTCAGGATGAATTCGATTTTGGAATGCATGTCCTCAAAATCGTTTTCAATGGTGAATTTCCCTTTTTCGATGTCCTTGCCGATTTCACCCAACGCCTTTACCAAATCCTTGGCTTCATCTTCGGTGATCAAACCCACCTTGCCCAGCATTTTGGCGTGTGCAGTGGAGGCAATCACATCGTATTTGGCGAGTACCAGATCTAGTTCGCGGTCGTTGCCCACGGTAAAATGGTCTATTTTTTTATCGGTGCTAAAACCTTTGTCCCAGAGTTTCATAGTGAATAATTCAAGTTCAATTGTCAAGTTCAAGCACAATTTTTTTGTGTTTGAAGCTTGTACTTGTGTTTTATTTTTTTAGAAAGCCTTCTAAAATTTTAATATATATAGCGATTCCTTCCTCAATCTCATCCACAAAAATAAATTCATTGGCGGAGTGGGAACGGGTACTGTCGCCAGGGCCCAATTTTACCGATTGGCACGTCAATGCCGCCTGATCGGACAAGGTAGGGGAACCGTATGTTTTCCTTCCCAAGGCCAGACCACTTTTTACCAAATCATGGTTGGGATCAATGCAGGATGAATTCAACCGTAATGATCGAGGTGTCATTTTACAGGGTGCTTCCCGTTGCAGCATGTCTGCAATTTCTTGGTTGGTATAACAGTCGTTCACCCGGACATCCACGACCAGATCCACTTGTGCGGGCACCACATTGTGCTGTTTTCCGCCATTGATCTGGGTCACGGTAAGTTTTACTTCGCCCAAGGCATCGGAAACTTTTTCAAAGGTATAGCCCTTGAACCATTTCAAGACTTCGATAGTGTTGTAAATAGCGTTATTGTCATTGGGATGTGCGGCATGCGAAGGGGTGCCTTCCACAACGGCATCAAAAACAACGAGACCTTTTTCGGCAATGGCGAGATCCATAAGGGTAGGCTCGCCCACAATGGCGACATCAATCTGTGGAAGAATGGGGAGCAGGGCGCGGATACTCTTTTCCCCGGCATCCTCTTCCTCCGCAGTGGCGGCCATGATGATGTTGTGGCTCAATCCTTCCTTTTCATAAAAATGGACAAAGGTGGCGAGCAGGGAAACCAGACATCCACCCGCATCGTTGCTTCCCAAACCATACAACTTACCATCTTCAACATGCGGATGGAAAGGATCTTTGGTATAGGCGCTGTTCGGCCTTACGGTATCGTGGTGCGAGTTGAGCAATAGGGTGGGTTTACTTTCATCAAAATATTTGTTGAAAGCATAGATGTTGTGGTATTGACGCTCCGTTTTTATGCCAAAGCCCTGTAAGAAGGCTTCAATGGCATCCCCAGTTTTGTCCTCTTCCCCCGAAAAGGAAGGAATGGAAATGAGTTCCTTCAATAGTGCTATGGCCTTTTCGGTCAATATTTCTTGGGTCAATTTCATAAAGTAAGCGTTGTGTATTCAGGGTTTCCGGCTTCCAACATGCTGCTATTTCCCACGCATACTTTGGAAACATGGTTCCGAAGGGCATAAAAGCAATTGTGCATTTTGGGAAGCATGCCGTCGGAAATGATACCATACGCCAAAAGCTCATCGTACCCTTTGGAATCGATATGGTGGATTACGGAGTTTTCATCTTCCACATCCTGAAGGACTCCTTTCTTTTCAAAACAGTAGTACAGGGTGGTCTCAAACTGGTCGGACATGGCAATGGCCAGTTCCGCCGCGATGGTATCCGCATTGGTGTTCAGCAACTGTCCGTTGCCGTCGTGTGTGAGGGCACAAAAAATAGGGGTGAACCCGGCTTGCAACAATTTGAATATTGCGTAAGTGTTCACTGTGTTCACATCGCCCACCAAACCAAAATCCACTTTTAGAACGGGCCGTTTGTGAGCCCTGATGGCGTTGGCGTCCGCACCGCTCATTCCAATGGCATCGGTACCCAGTGCTTGGAGCTGTGCCACGATTCTCTTGCTCATCAACCCTCCATAGACCATTACGGCAATGTCCAAGGTCTCGGCATCGGTGATTCTCCTCCCGTTGACCATTTTGGTTTCAATACCCAATTTTTCACCTATTTCCGTGGCTTTTTTTCCACCACCGTGCACTAAGATCTTGTTTCCTTCCATTTTGGAAAACAGCCCCATAACATGCTCAAATCCATTGGGATCTTCAATGAGATTGCCCCCAATTTTTACTACGGATAGCTTTTGTTTCATTTGTTTATTTCATTTTACTGCCTATAAGGGCAGGTGTTGTCCACATTCAAAGGTTTGGTCAGGTTGGTCAATAATAATCAATTCATAGATTTTCCAATATCTTTTTCAGGACGATTTGTGCCGAATAGATCCGGTTTTTGGCTTGTTGGGCCACCAAGGATTGTGTCCCGTCCAACACGGCATCCTCCACGACCACATTTCGGCGTACGGGCAAGCAGTGCATGAATTTGGCCTTCCCCAATTTTTGCTCCGTCATGGTCCAGTTGGGGTCCTTGCTCACTATTTTTCCATAATCGTTGTAGCTGCTCCAGTTCTTCACATACACAAAATCTGCATTTTCCAAGGCTTTGTCCTGATCATGTTCTATCCGGCACCCTTGGGTAATCTCCGGGTTCAGTTCATATCCTTCGGGGTGCGTGATCACAAATTCCGCATCTTGGCGTTTCATCATCTCCACAAACGAATTGGCCACAGCATGGGGCAATGCCTTTGGGTGTGGTGCCCAGGACAACACGACCTTGGGTCGGTCCTTGGTCTTGTTCTCGGCCAAGGTGATGGCATCTGCCAACGCTTGGAGCGGATGTCCCACGGAACTTTCCATGTTCACCACGGGGATGGAGGCATATTTGGCAAATCCGTTGATCACCTCCTCCGCTTCGTCCTTTTTCTTGTTCTCCAAACCAGCAAAAGCCCTGATGGCCACAATGTCACAATATTGGGAAACCACTTGTGCGGCTTCCTTGATGTGTTCCGAAGTGCCTTTGTCCATAATGGTCCCGTCTCCGTATTCCAGGGCCCAACCTTCGCTGCCAAAATTCATGACCATGACCTCCATACCGAGGTTCATGGCCGCTTTTTGTGTGCTCAAACGGGTCCGAAGGCTGTTGTTGAAAAACAGCAGGCACAAGGTTTTACGTTTGCCCAAACCTTCAAACTGATAAGGGTCTTTTTTGAGGTTGATCGCTTCTTCCACCCAATCGGGGAGGGAATCAATATCGTTTATGGACAAATAATGTTTCATTTCAATGCTTTTTGGAGGGCTTCAAAAAATAGATCGATGTGTTCTTTGGTGATGTTGAGGGCGGGCAAAAACCGTAGCAGTTTTTTGTTGTTGGCACTCCCGGTGAACATATAATGGTCATAGATCAGTTTTTTGCGCAGGTCGGCCACTTCAAAATCAAACTCCAGTCCGATCATGAGTCCCCGGCCCTTTACTCTGATGATTTCGGGAACGGCTGCCGCCTTTGTTCTGAAATAGAGGCCAAGTGCTGCGGCGTTGTCCACTAAATTTTCATCTTCCAAAACCTCTAAAACGGCCAAACTGGCGGCACAGGCCAAATGGTTTCCACCAAAGGTGGTGCCCAAAAGACCATAGGAAGCTTCAAAAGATTCATGAATCAAAATACCGCCGACTGGAAAGCCATTCCCCATACCTTTGGCGATGGAAATGATATCGGGCTGGATGCCATGGTGCTGGAAGGCAAAGAATTTTCCACTTCGCCCATAACCGGACTGTACCTCGTCCGCTATGAGGACCACACCATTCTCCTTGCATTTTTCGGAGATGAATTGGTAGAACTCGGTGGTGGGTTCGTCAAGACCGCCCACGCCTTGGATCGCTTCCAAGATCACCGCGCAATATCCTTCCGATGAAATGGCTTTTTCAAACGCATCAAAATCGTTCAAGGGCAGAAAGGTCACTTCTTGTTGCAGGTTGATGGGGGCATTGATCTTTGGGTTGTCCGTTGTGGCAACGGCAGCGGATGTTCTCCCGTGGAAACTGTTCCTAAAGGCAATGACCTTTGCTTTTCCGGTGTGGAACGAAGCCATTTTCAAGGCATTTTCATTGGCCTCCGCCCCGGAATTGCACATGAATAGGGTATAATTTTCGCAACCTGATGCTTTTCCCAGTTTTTCGGCCAATGCTTCTTGAACCGGATTTTGCACGGAATTGCTGTAAAAGGCAATTTTTTCCAATTGGTCCTCGATCCGTTTTACGTAATGGGGATGGGTATGCCCGATGGAGATCACGGCATGGCCACCATAGAAATCCAGGTATTTTTGTCCTTTGTCGTCCCAGACTTCAATGCCCTTTGCCGATACCGGGGTCACGTCATATAGGGGGTAAACGTCGAATAGTTTCATGGTCTTTTTGTTTGTCATCTCGATCATGGTGAGAGCTTCTTTTTTATATTGATATGGGTCTTCCCGAAAACTTTCGGGACGCTCGACCTGACATTTTTATCCTTTTCTGATTTGGCTGATTTTTTCATAGGAGGCCACAATGCCCCTGATCAGGGAAGAGCTGAGCCCTTGGTGTTCCATTTCGTTCAGTCCTTCAATGGTGCAGCCCCTTGGGGTGGTCACCCTATCGATTTCCTCTTCGGGATGGCTACCGGATTCTATCAGCAGGCTCGCGGCCCCGTTACAGGTGTGCATGGCGAGTTCCTGGGCCTCCTTGGCATCGAACCCCAATTGTATGGCTCCTTGGGTGGTGGCGCGGATGAGGCGCATCCAAAAGGCAATCCCACTGGCACAGATGACCGTGGCGGCCTGCATCTGTTCTTCGGGAATTTCCATGGTGTGTCCCATACGGTTGAAAATGGCCTTGGCGAGATCGATACGTTTTTTTCCCATCTCGTTACTGCAGATACAGGTCATGGATTTACCCACGGAAATGGCCGTGTTGGGCATACTACGGATGATGAATTTGTCCGCACCGATGATTTCCTCTATCCTTGGAATGCGAAACCCTGTAATCGTACTGATGATGACGTGCTTTTCGGTCAAAAGATCTTTACTCTGCTCCAAAATGGTGGTAAAATGACCTGGTTGGACGGCAAAAATGAGGATGTCGGAATTTTTTATGGCCTCCAGATTGTCCGACGTGACCGTAACGTTTCCGTACTTCTCAAAATCCTTGATGCCCTTGGTGTTCCTTTTGGTAAGGTACATGGTGGTGGCCCCGTTGGTGTGTAAAATCCCTTTGGCAATGGCCAAGCCCAAATTCCCTGCTCCTATGATGGCTATTTTCATTTTTTTCTCATTATTGATTATTGTACACGCAAGAATCTATCTTACATTAAACTAGAGACCCTTCGACTGCGCTCAGGGTGACACATATTTCAAAAAACTCCCGCTTTTAACAACAGGCCTTCGGTCTCGGGAAAACCGAACATCAGGTTCATGTTCTGTACTGCCTGTCCAGAGGCTCCCTTCAACAAATTGTCAATGGCAGAGGTCACCAATAAGAGGTCATCGTGCTTGTGCAAATGGATGTGGCACTGGTTGCTGTTCACCACTTGTTTCAAATGGATCTCGTCTTCGGACAAATGGGTGAAAACGGCATCTGCATAAAAATCCTTGAACAAATGCTTTGCATCTTCCAGTGAACCTTCAAATTCGGTGTAAGCTGTAACCAGTATTCCCCTGGTGAAATTGCCCCGATTGGGCAAAAGCCGCAATTTGCCCAAAGACCCTCCAAAAGATGAAAGACTTTCCCCAATTTCCCCCAAATGTTGGTGGGTAAAGGGTTTGTACCATGAAACGTTGTTGTTCCTCCAACTGAAATGTGAAGTGTCGGACAGCCCTACACCAGCTCCGGTGCTGCCTGTCACGGCATTGATGTGCACTTCATTTTTCAATAGACCAACTTTTGCCAAGGGCAACAGAGCCAGTTGGATTGCGGTGGCAAAACATCCGGGGTTGGCAATGGCTTCGGCAGATTGAATGCCCGATCTGTTCAATTCGGGAAGCCCATAAATGAAACGCTTTCCATTAAATATGGAATCGGCTTGTAACCTGAAATCATTGCTGAGGTCGATGATCTTGGTGCTGACTGAAAATGGATTTTCCTTTAGGAAAGAGGTAGAGTTGCCATGCCCCAAACAAAGAAAAACCACATCCACTTCTGGATTGATCTCTCCGGAAAATGTAAGGTCGGTCAGCCCCAAAAGATCTTGGTGTGCCGAAGCGATGGGCTTTCCGGCCCTTGTGGTGCTATAAACAAAATCGATTTTACCATTGGGGTGGTTGAGCAATATTCGGATCAGTTCCCCGCCCGTATATCCAGAACCCCCTATGATTCCTACTTTAATCATGCTTTTGGTTTACGTGGTTGGCAATTTTGCCCGAATTGGACAGGATCTTGATAAACCCTTTGGCATCATCCGCCGTCCATCCTTTGTTCATTTCCCCATAACTTCCAAAGGAAGCGTTCATGAGGTCGTGCTTGGACGAGATGCCGTTCAGTTCAAATCGGTATGGGTGGAGCGTTAGGTACACATCCCCGGAAACGTGTTTTTGGGTATCTACCAAAAAGGCTTCGATGTTCCGCATCACCTCGTCCAAATAGTTGCCCTCGTGGAGCAACATTCCGTAGAAGTTGCCCAATTGTTCCTTTTGGAACTGTTGCCATTTGCTCAAGGTATGTTTTTCCAACAAGTGGTGCGCTTTGATGATGATCAATGGTGCAGCGGCTTCAAAACCGACCCTTCCCTTGATTCCGATGATGGTATCACCCACGTGGATGTCCCTTCCGATGGCATATTTGGAAGCGATTTCTGCAAGTTTTTCAATGTTGGCCACCGGAGTGTCCTTTTCCCCATCAATGGCCACCAATTCTCCTTTGCTAAAAGTGAGTTTCAGCTCTTTGGGAAGTTCTTTTTCCAATTGGCTCGGAAATGCATTTTCCGGTAGGGACAGATGGGAGGTCAGGGTTTCCGAGCCACCGACCGAGGTGCCCCAAAGCCCCCTGTTGATGGAATATTTGGCCTTTTCCCAGGAATAATCGATCCCGTTTTTCTGTAGGTACTCGATTTCCACTTCCCTGGCCAGTTTCTTGTCGCGTATAGGGGTGATGATCTCGATGTCCGGTGCCAATATCTGGAAGATCATATCGAACCGTACTTGGTCGTTTCCGGCACCAGTACTGCCATGGGCAATATATTTGGCCCCCACTTTCTTGGCATGGTTCACGATCTCGATGGCCTGAACAATCCGTTCGGCACTCACGGAAAGGGGGTAGGTGTTGTTCCTCAACACGTTTCCGAAGATGAGATATTTTACCACCTTATCATAAAAAGTGTCAATGGCATTGATGGAGGTATAGGAAGCAGCTCCCAAGGCCAATGCCTTTTTTTCAATTTCTTCGATTTCTGTTTTGCTGAACCCGCCAGTGTTCACACTTACGGCATGGACCTCAAAACCTTCGTCCTGGGATAGGTATTTTGCACAATAGGAAGTGTCCAATCCGCCGCTATAGGCCAATACTAATTTTTTCATGTCTTTTTTGTTCAATTTATGTGTCACTTGGAGCGGAGTCGAAGTGTGGTGTTGTTCTCGACTGCGCTCGAACTGACATTTACTTTTGTTTCTTTTTAAGAAAAAGGGTTTCCTTGATCTGCTTCAGTCTTTGGAATGCCTTGCTGTTCAGTTTTTTGGGTTCTTCCGCTTTTTTGGCGTTGGGGTCGTACAGCATTCCGGTGCAGAGACACATTTTCTGTTCCGTCCGGGTCAGGATGTCAAAGTTCTTGCAGGTCTGACAGCCCTTCCAGAATTCGGGATCGTCCGTAAGCTCGGAAAAGGTAACGGGTTTGTACCCCAGCTCGTAGTTCATTTTCATGACGGCCAAACCTGTGGTGATCCCAAAGATCTTGGCATCGGGGAATTTTTTCCGGGACAGATCAAAAACGGCCTTCTTGATCTGTTTGGCCAGTCCTTGGTTTCTGTAGTCGGGGTGTACGATCAATCCGGAGTTGGCGACAAAATCCTTGTTGCCCCAGACCTCGATATAACAGAACCCAGCAAATTTATCATCGTCCAAGGCGATGATGGCATTCCCGTTCTGCAACCGTTTCATGATGTATTCGGGGGTGCGTTTGGCAATACCGGTCCCTCGGACCTTGGCCGATTCCGCGATGGTGTCACAGATGATCTGTGCGTATTTAAAATGTGATTCGTTGGCAATTACAATTTCCATTGCAAGCGTATAGACTGATAAAAATTATTAAAAAAAGTTGTTGGTTTTTGCGGAAATGGACTCACCTATTTCCATAAATAGTTTTGCACCCTTACGGGCGGCGACGGGGAGAAAATGGACTGATGGGCGCGGGAACGCTCAGTGTAAACGATATGTACTCTTGTCCTTTCATTATGAATCAAAAGTACAAATTAATCCGAATAGACCCGTGGTTGAGGGTCATTTTTTGAAGAAATATAACTTTTTTGGCCCATTGGCCATCATTTCATAAAGAAAGAAGCCGATCACCAAAATGTATTCAATGGCCAATAACCAAAGATTTTCTTTGTAATCGGGATTGGTGTAGGCATAATAGCTCAGGATGACCGCAAACGACCAGACCAAAACAAATTTATATTCCGTGAAGATGGCGATTCCCAACAGGAACACCACATACCAGGGATGGACCGTGCTGGATAGAAAATAGTAGCACGCCAAGGCCAGCATCATCGAGGTGATGACCGTTTGCAATTTCTGGTTTTTCCGGAGAAGGGCAATCAACAAAACGATGGCTATCATTGCTTTGATGATCATGGAACCGTAGGTTTCGATGAGTTCCCACGGTTTCGCCTCGTAATGTTCAATAGCGATTTTTTTGACCACATTGTACACACTTGCATTGAACTCAAAATTGGAAAACCAGAGCCCGACGGTCTCCGAATAATGGTCAATGAAAAAAGAGGAATAAAAGGGGTACAGAATGAGTGCGCAGCAAACACTTACCAAACTATAGAAAACCATACTTTTTTTGATTCCCAGATATTTGAGGAACATGGGCAGGAGCAAAAGGGGTACCAGTTTCACCATGATGGAAACGGCATATATGGGTGCGGCCCAGAGCATTTGGTTTTTGGAGATGAGGTAGAGCGACCACACAAAAAAGAACAGCATGATGCCTTCAAAATGTAGGTTCCCTGTCAGTTCTATGATCACCAAGGGGTTCAAAAAGTACCAAAAGGCCATGTGGTTGGCCAAGTTGAGGTTTTGCAGCAGTTTTCTGCCAAAGTAGAGTATGCCAAGGTCTGCGAGGATAATGCTCAGCCGCATTACGATGATGGAACCGAGGATGCTCCCACCTCCCAATAGCGTAGCCAGTGCAAAGAACAATTGGTTGACCGGAGGGTAGTTGCTATAATGCTTTGCATTGAGTTCGCTCATGCCAGCATAGAGCTCGTCCGCATTGGCTATGGGCACATTGCCCTGCTCCATGAGTTGGTCGGGGGTGTGCAGATAGGGGTTGATGCCATTTTTGATGAGTTCCCCATCCCATATAAAACGAAAATAGTCCTGGGAGAGATTGGGTTCGGCCACGAGGAACACCAATCGGAACAAAATACCGATGACCAACAGGAAATTGAAGTTCCATTTTTCAAACTGCATGATTTTGTAGCAAAGAAAAAACAATGCTGCACATAGCATGAAGAGCTTTACGAAGTCAGTTCGGACAAGGTCATAGGCAAAACTGGCGTAGAACAACACGGAACCGACAGCAAAAAGTATCGGATATTTGTGCAGCCGCCAGTAAGATTGCATGGTTTTTAGGCCTTGGATGTCAAGGATTTAAAGAACACAAATCCGAAGCCTAGGAACAACATCAAGTGGAAAGGGAACAATCCGTAGTCGTTCAAGGGAACCGCACTGTACATTCCGAAGAGGAAATAGACCATCAGGGCAAATTCCAAGATCATGTTGGGCGAAAGTTTCTTCGTCAAATATTTGTTGCCCTTCCAAGAATCGGTTAGGTTATTGATGTTGAACTTTGGGGTGCGCACAAACTCACTCCGTTTGCCCAAGTGTCCTTCCAAAACGGCTACTGTATTGTGCAGCGAAAAGCCCAATGCCACGGAGAAAAAGGTAAAAAAGAGTTTGATATAGTCCACAAAATTGTCAAAACTACTGCCTTGGATACTTTTATAGGTGAACCAGTAGCAAATAAAAAGAATGATGGTACTTACGATAAAGAAGCTGGTCACTTCGAAAATCCATCCCAAATACCCGTAGGTATTCTTGATGTAGAGCATGGGAATGCTCAACAGGGCCACGATGAACACACAAAGGAACATGGAGCTGTTCAACAGGTGCATCACGCCATGGAACTTGGTCTTGAACGGAATGTTCTTCGCCTTGATGACGCTCCAAACCGTTTTTCTAAAATTTTCGGCTCCTCCTTTGTTCCAACGGAATTGTTGGGATCGGGCGGCACTGATCACAACAGGAAGCTCAGCGGGGGTCTCCACATCTTCCAAATACTTGAATTTCCAGTTTTTCAACTGTGCGCGGTAGCTCAAATCGAGGTCTTCGGTAAGGGTGTCACCTTCCCAATTGCCTGCATCTATGATACATTCTTTTCTCCAGATTCCGGCGGTGCCGTTAAAGTTGATGAAGTGTCCTTTGGAGTTTCTTCCCACCTGTTCCAACGTAAAGTGGGCGTCCAATGCAAAGGCTTGGATTCGGGTCAAGGTGGAGTAGTCGCGGTTGATGTGCCCCCATCGGGTCTGCACCACACCGATCTCACTGTCCTTGAAATAGGGTACGGTCTTTTTCAACCAATCGCTTTCGGGAAGGAAGTCGGCATCGAATATGGCAATGAATTCCCCTTTGGCAATGGCCAGTCCTTCTTTGAGTGCCCCGGCCTTGTATCCTTTTCTGTTCTCCCTACGGATATGTTGTATGTCGAGCCCCGTTTTCTGAAGCTCTTCCACTCGCTTTGCTGTCTCGATGACAGAGTCGTCGGTGGAATCGTCCAGCACTTGGATCTCCAATTTGCTTTTGGGGTATTCTATTTTAGCAATGTTGTCGAGCAAACGCTCCATCACATACTCTTCGTTGTAGATGGGTAGCTGGATGGTGACAAAGGGAATCTCCTTGGGATCCAACAGGTTGAATTTTGGTGCTTCCTCGTTTCTTCTTTTGTAACCCAAATAGTTCACCAAAAGATTCAATTGGGCAAGACTGTAGAAGAAAATCAGGATCAAGGCTGTACTATAAATAGCGATGATGATGTAAGCGATTGTTAATCCCATTTTATTTTAAACTGTATTTAAAGATCCAACCCAAAATTTTTATGCCTGCAAATATAGTACCTTTTACCGTACCTGATACTTTTGACACCCCGATTCTTTGTTTGTAACGCACTGGTACTTCGGTATATGTCATTTTTTTTCTCAATATTTTTAGCTGCATTTCAACAGTCCACCCATAAGTGGTGTCCTGCATGTCCAATTCTTTGAGCTTTTCATATTTAATTGCCCTAAATGGCCCTAAATCCGTAAATCTTGACCTGAAGAACAATTTCATCAAAAACGTGGCCAGTTGGTTGCCAAAAACCTGTTGCGGGGTCATCGAACCGGGTTCACGAAGCGATTTTTTTCGTGCACCGACCACAAAATCCACATCATTTTCCAAGATCGGGGCGACCACCTTATCCAACTCTTCAGGATAATCGGAATAATCTCCGTCGATAAATACGATGATGTCGGGTGTTTTGGATTGTTCGGAAATATAATTTAATCCTTTAAGGCAGGCAGAGCCATATCCCTTGCGGTTTTCGGTGATGACGGTGGCCCCTGCTTTCCGTGCATTTGCCATGGTATCGTCCTTGGAACCATTGTCCACCACAATAATTTCTGAAACGTGTTTGGGCAGTTCTGAGACCACTTTTCCGATGGAATCTCCTTCGTTGATTGCAGGAATAATGACTTTGATGTCCGCCACTGAAGAGCTAGTTTTTGCTTGAAGTAGCCAAAACTAAACTTTTCCATGGATCTTTTTGGACCATCCACATAAAATGAAGGTAAAGGAAATGTGTTGTCCGTTATTTTTGGTTCACCAAGGCCATGAGATCCACATCGTTCCCCAAAAGCACTTGGTTGCTGTCAATCCGTCCCTTCAAAGGGCCATTTTCCAGTTTGAGCACGCCCCGCGGACAGACGGCAGAGCAGATACCGCAACCCACACAACTGGCACGGATAATGTTCTCGCCCTTTTGGGCATAGGCACGCACATCGATGCCCATTTCGCAATAGGTGGAACAGTTGCCGCAGGAAATGCACTGACCGCCATTGGTGGTGATCCTGAATCGGGAGAACAACCGTTGCTGGAAGCCCAAAATGGCCGCCATGGGACATCCGAACCTGCACCAGACCCGGCTCCCGAAAATGGGGTAGAACCCTGTGCCGATGACACCGGAGAAAATACTGCCGATCAAAAAGGAATAGGATTTTCGGAGGGTCTCGGACTTGAAAAGGAACACCTGTCCCTCGCCACTGAAAAAATGGAACCCGATCAAGGCCATGATGATCACAAAATACCCGATGGCCCCATATTGGGCATCTTTTTGGAGCTGGTCCCTTCTAAAAATCATTGCCCAACCGAAAACGAGGGTGAGCAACACGGCCACACCGATCAAAAAGGTGCTCTTGGTGAGCCAATATTTGCTGGTGTCCGTGCCCAAATAGGAATAGACGACCGCCGTGGTCATCAAAGTGACAAAAACCACAACGCTGTGCACCACCCAACGTTCCACTTTCCAAGCAAAAGTGGATTTATCACTGAGTTGCCTAAAGGAATCCCCGGCGGTTTCCGCAAGTGCACCACAGCCACAGACCCAGGAGCAGTACCATCGTTTTCCATATTTGTAGGTCAATATCGGGGTGATTACAAAAATGGACAGAATGCCAAAGATGAGCAGGGCAAGGCCAATATCCCCCGAACTTAAAAACCCTTTGATGCGGTAACTTTCAAAATTATAATAGTTGAGGGGCCAGACATTTTTAAGGTCGTAGTAGGGCAGGCTTCCCCCGTCCAGGATCTTGTGGCCGTTCAACCTCGCCATCAACTCGGGGATGATGAAGGCAAAGGCCGTTTGAAAAAACATCACGCTCAAGGTGCGCAATCGTTGATAAGGGCTATGACGATATTTCCAAAGGAACTTTGCCCCAAAGATCAAAATAGCAACGGTATATAAAGTGCCATAGACAAACCACTGACTGGCGGGATTTCCGCTCAGCAATTCGCTCAAAGGGTCAAAAAGCCCAATGACGCCCCGATTTTCCCCGCCGCCCACCAATCCGAGGTATTCAGGGTAAAAATAAAGCACGATGTAAAAACCCGTGAGTGCCAACCCAACGACCCACGCCCAAAAACCCCGACTGGAAATGGATTTGAACCACACACCGTCATTTTTGATGCCCGGCAATTTTTGGGAATAGGCATCCCACGAAAACCAAAGAGTCCCGATGCTGATGGCGGAAAGTGAGATGGTCAACCACAATGTTTTGTTGGGAAAATTGATATTGAAAACGGCCAATAGCAGGATTCCAAGTCCCATAAGTCCCAAAAGAGTGGCCATTTTTTGGTTGATGCTCAAACTTTTTGGAGGTTCCCCGGTCAGGGCCATGCTTGGGTTGTGTGTTTGACTGTTCATGGTGTGTTGTTTCCTATTGAAATATTCTGATGAGACTTTTCTTTTTTAGGGTGATGGATTTTCCAAAATCGGCATTGTATTTTGAAACGATTTCAGATTCAAATCCTTTGTAGAATTCTGGGTCGAAGTTGGCATCCACCAAATGGGCCATCACATGGTCCATGTTCCTTTTTTCGGTGAGCCAACGGTCCAGAACCTCATGTCGCATGCGGATACCAAAGGTATTGATGCCCAAAAAGGTTTCGGAATCCTTCTTGAAAGCCACGGTGATGCAGATTTTTTCCTTCGGATGTCGCCAGTGAAAATGGATTTCCGAGTCCTTTTTCTTCCGTTCGGGGAACACCCAACCATAGGTTTGGTACTCAATGTCCAGAAACTTGGCCGAATTGAACCAATGGCCCGGGTGGTATTCCATTCGGTTGCCACAAAGGGTCTGCGCGATTGTTTCGCCCATCATTCTGCCCGTGTACCAAACGGCTTCGACTGGCTTCCGGTGGCCAATGGCCTCCTGCTGTTCCGCGCAATCGCCAATGGCGTACACATCCTTTATATTGGTCTCCAAAAAGCGGGTCACCTTCACGCCTCGGCCTAGTTCGATGCCGGAACCTTTCAAAAAATCGATATTTGGCGTCACTCCCGCCGTCAATCCCACCAAATTGCAAGGGATTTCCTCCTCGGTTTCTTCCAAGATCACCGATTTGACCTTTCCGTTCCCATCGGAAACAATTTCCTTCAAGGAGGCATTCAACCTGAGGTCGATGTGGTGCTCCCGAATATGCTCATTGATCATTTGGGAATCTCCGTTGGGCAAAACACCGTTCCAAAAGCTACTTTCCCGCACCAAAAAAGTGACGGGAATGTCACGTGTCCGAAGCATTTCGGCCAGCTCGATGCCGATGAGCCCACCACCTACGATCACCGCCCTTTTGCAACGGTCATTGTTCGGGGCATTTTGTTCCAAAAGGTCAAGGTCCTGTTTGGAATACAATCCTTGGACACCCTCCAAATCTTGGCCCGGCCAGCCAAACTTGTTGGGTTTGGATCCCGTGGCAATGACGAGCTTGTCGTAGGAAATCCATTCGCCATCCACCGGAGGGATATGGATGTTTTTGTTGTAAAATTTAGTGGGACGACCCTTCACATGGATCTTTTTGTTTTGGGTATCAATGGTTTCGGCCTTCGCACGAACAAGGTTGATGTTGTTTTTTCTCCAAAATGCGTTTTCGTAGGGTTGGGTATGCTCAAACTTCATGTGGCCCATGTACACATACATCAGGGCGGTTCGGGAGAAAAAATAATCCGTCTCGGCGGAAACGATGGTGATTTTTTTGTTGGAAAGCTTTCGGATGTGCCGGGCCGCGGTCACTCCCGCTATTCCATTTCCAATGATGACAATGTGCTCCATGAAAGAAGGATTATGGGTCTTGTGTCGTACCTAAAGATAGGAACTTAACCCCGACCCCCAATTTAGAAAGGATTTAATTTATGATGAACGTTCCTATGGTTGGAAAATGCTGGTTCGAGTGATTTTTCTTTAGAAAAATTGCCTGCCTGCGGGCAAAGGCGGGTATCGAGAGTATAATTTATTGGACATAGTGTTCTGATTATCATTAACTTCACCTTATTATACTGATTATGTTTCAGTATTGGTCTATATTATTCATTTGGAAAGCAATGGTATTTTTAACGTGACTTAAATAATTAATGAAGTCTAAAGAAGAAAAAGAATACGAAGAAAGAGTCAAGAGGAGAGTTCTGATTCTTAGAGATAAGCTCAAAGAGGGTAAAATTCATATTGCAGAACATTTAAAAGATAAAGTTGAGGCAAGTTTACAAAGGGCTAGGTTTGATGAGAATGGAGAACCAGACTTAGATACCATTGATGGTTTTATACGCTCTATGGCACTTATGGCGGAACATATGGACCATCGAGAAAAGATGAAAAGTGCCATTTCTTTGCGTCAAATTCAAGAAAAATATTTCAATCGAATTGAAGGTAACTTTAATCAATTCTATCAAATAATGACAGAAGGAAATGCAACTCCGCATCAACTTGCTCAAGTAGTTGCGTATGGTAAGGGCGACATAGATTATCTGAACGAACCGATTGAATCTTTACTTAAAGACCTTGAAGAATTTTGGGAACTGACAGCTGAATCAGGCTACATACATTTAGAAGATGACAATGATTCAATAAAAGCAGTTTTTGGAGGAGATTTATTTCCTGCAAATAATGAAAATATTGCTTCAAAATGTGGAATCTATACAGATACAATAATTCTTCCTTGTCCTTTTATCAGGTCAAGGCATATGTTCAAAGTCTGGGATAAGAATCAAAGAGTTTACTACTTATTAAAACACGCTTTAAACATATTACAATATAAAGAACTTGTACTTGCAGATTTTGAAACCCCAATCGTGGCAATTCTTCCAGACAAAGAAATGATGGATGAATTTGCATTCGAGGAAATTAAAAAGCTTGGAGAAAAAGATGCTTTGTATCATGCAAAAAAGGTTTTTGGACGAGAGTTTAATAGTCTTGAGGAACTTCTTGAATTTGGAGAAGATTTAGATACGGTAGAAAAAGTATTTAAGGAAATAAAAGACCCAAAACGTGTTCTATTTGATACTGAATTTAAGGAACCTCTTGAAATACAGTTAAAGAATCAAACTGAAGGCGAATCAATGAGAGCAATGCGAACCAACAATCCTGGAATAATAGTTTCGATGATGGGCTATGGAAGAATGAGTGTCTGTAATGAGTTACTTGCTAAAGCGACTAAAGTTGGAGGGTTTCCACTCATTGATGCACCAACTTCTTGGCAATATTTCAAATGGAAACTAGAATACGACTCTGAAAGAACCTTTCCTGACAAAGATTATACAAGAATGCATATTGTAAAAGGTTTAAATGGCCTGGACAATACGAAACTTCAATGGATTGGAAAAATCCCGCCAAGTGGCCTAATAGAACTAAGAAAAGCTGGAGCTATCAATGAAATTCGAGAAATTTTATCAAAAGGGATTGACGAATTAGTAATGGCAAATGAACTTGATTTTACTAGTACATCACACAAAGTATTTAACAACTTGAATCTTGCTTTTAATCAACATCAAGAGAACATAAAAAAGTTAATTAACAAAAAGTGGAAAATTGCAGGAAAGGATTTTGGTTCTTGGCTTGCAATGGGTTCAGTTGAAATTGCATCCGCTTGCTTGGGAACACCTTTATATGGTCTTTCAACGTTTGCCCTAAATCAAATGATGGATGCACCTAAAATTAAGGATTTACCAAAATCGGTAGAAAAAATAAAAGAAGCCGAAACAGAAAGACAAAATTTAAAAAGGTCTCCCTTGGGTATGATGTTTACTTACAAAAAGTGAATTAATACAAATAACTATGGTGTAAGTGATTACGTTCTAAAGTCCATTTCAGAGAATCAGGTTTTTTTTGGGAAAATCTACAGACAAAATCAATACACAAACCATCCAAAACTCCCACCCATTGAACCATTATCAAAACTTTCCCTTAAAAGTACTATTTTAGAGGCACTTGATAGCCCAACATGAAAAAACTGGTTTTGATATGCGGTCTGGTACTGCTCTCCTGTACGGGGCATAAACCCGAAAAGATCAACGGGGTTAGTTTTGTGGCGTCTCGGGAAGAGGTAGCCCAATCCCATGTGGATCCCGTTTTGGACATCCATGCCAACCATGCGGCCATCATGCCCTTCGGCTTTATGCAGGATCCCCATTCGCCAACCCTTGTTTTTGATTCGGACCGCCAATGGTATGGAGAAACCCGAAAAGGCGCCAAGCAGTACATCGAAATGCTCCACAAAAATGGGGTAAAGGTGATGCTGAAACCCCAAATCTGGATCAGTAGGGGAGAGTTCACGGGAAATATGGCCATGCAGTCCGAAGCCGATTGGAAAGCATTGGAAGACTCCTACGCCCGGTTCATTTTGCACTATGCCGATCTTGCCGAGGAGACCCATGTTGATATCTATTGCATTGGCACCGAATTGGCCACTTTTGTGAAAAACCGTCCCGCATTCTGGACCGACCTCGTGGGGAAGGTCAGGGAGGTGTACAAGGGGAAATTGACCTATGCGGCCAATTGGGACGAATATGCCAACACTCCTTTTTGGGGTGAGTTGGACTATATCGGGGTGAACGCTTATTTCCCCCTCTGCGAAAGGCGAAACCCCACCACCGAAACCTTGCGGAAAGGATGGCAGCCTTGGAAAACGAAGATGATGGCCCTTGCCGAACAAATGGACAGACCCATACTCTTCACCGAGTTTGGGTACAGGAGCATGGACTACACGGGCAAAAAACCCTGGCTGGTGGACAGGAACGAGGAAAAAGTCAACCTCCAGGCCCAGGCCGACGCCACGCAGGTCCTTTTTGATGAATTTTGGGACGAGAAATGGTTTGCCGGGGGCTTTGTCTGGAAGTGGTTCATCCACCACGACAGGGCCGGGGGCCTGGCCGACAACAGGTTTACCCCCCAGAACAAACCTGCCGAGTCCGTGATCAAGAAACAGTTTGCCCAGATCCAAAAATCAAGTCTTTCAGGACTTTGAAAAAATGTAGTGAAATTTCATGCGGGCAGACGCTATTGTTGATGATATTTTCACGATATTTGTACCGCACCCTCCCTATAAAATACAATAATGAAACCAATACTTTCCCTTTTGTTTTGGGTGTGTGCCTGTTTTGCAATTTTCGCCCAAGAAACCCCATATTACACAGTAACCGCAGCACAGGGCGACGGTATTTTTTCCCTTTTGAGAAAACAGGGATTGGACCCTGCCAAACATTATGAAGAGTTTGTAAAGCTCAATTCGGGGAACATAAAGGATGGAAGTTTTTTGCAAGTGGGGGTGGAATACAAAATCCCACAGGCCGAGGATGCCCTCAAAAAGACAGGGGTGGTCGTCAGTACCGATGAAGGGGTCGAGGAGCCCATTTTTGACAGGGAACTGGCCCAAATGTCGCTCAAGAGCGATAAACTGAAAGATGCGGTATATTACATCATCACCGAAAATTCGAACGGCTCGGAAAATGGTTTTGTAAAAGATGTGGCCGAAAGTTTGGCCGCAGATCTGCTCGTGCATGGGGCCAAGGTCTATCTCATGGGGGATGAGGTTTCCCAAAATACGGGCGATGTGGTCTTGACAGAGAACCAGAAAATGGGAAGCTACATTGATGCCATCAACAAACGCTATCTGCAGAACAGCGGAAAATACCAACGCGTGCTGATCATAAGGGCCGATGGGGTATCGGGCAGGGAGAATATGGACGTGGCCGTTTACCATTATAAAAGTGAACAGGGACAACGATTTGCGGAAAACATCCAAAATGTCTTCAAACGGAACAGCATCTCCAATAGATCGTACAAAAGTGTTGACATGATTTTTGAGGACAGAAACAGTCTTTATTTGGCCAAGAATATTCTTCCGGCCATAAGTTTGCTCACCCTGGAAAAAGTTTCCGATACATCAAAGGAAAAAATTGCCGTGCGCCCCGACAAAAAACGCTTTGCCAGCTTGATCAGTGATGGCATCATGAACGATTATGTTGATCTGGAATTTGAGAAATAAATGAGTTTTTTTCGCTTTACCACCTTTTTTGCTCTATACCATTGCGTATTGTTTCATGGGTCGGTCATGGCCCAAGAGGAATCCACTGCGGTTGTTGCCGAGGAGGGGGAAGGCATTTATTCACTTCTCCGAAGACACGGTATCAGTCCAACAAAATTTTATAACCAATTTGTGTCATTGAATGCCGATCAATTGGGCGAAGATGAATCCTTGCTCATGGGGAAGTCCTATTTTTTGCCGGATACCCTGGAAACAACAAAGGTTGAAGAAATGGAAAGGGAAGAAATCACCCATCAAATTTTTGGGGACGACTTCAAAAGAGTGGATAAGGTAAGTACCCGTTTGGACAATACGGTCTATTATTTGATTTCAGGGCACGGTGGTCCCGATCCGGGCGCAGTGGAAAAGTATCATGGCAAATGGATCTCGGAAGATGAATACGCCTATGATGTAACGCTTCGGTTGGCGAGGGAACTATTATCGCACGGGGCGGAAGTGCACATGATCGTGCAAGATGAAAATGATGGGATCAGGGATGACAGGATCCTTGAATTGGATACGGATGAAACGGTGTTCTCGAAGACCATTCCCTTGGATCAATTGGAACGTTTGAAACAGCGTTCCGAAGCCGTGAATGATCTTTACCTCAAGAATTCGGGCAAATATCAGCGTTTATTGGTCACCCATGTGGACAGTCGGGGAGAGGGGACCAACATAGATGTGTTTTTCTACCATCACGAAAAAAGCACAAATGGCAAAAAACTGGCAGAAAGTATTCACCAGACTTTTTTGAGGAAGTACAGAAAGTTTCAACCCAACAGATTGTACAACGGCACGTTCATGGAGCGTAGCAGTCTGTACATGGTGAAAAACACACTCCCTGCCATGGCCTATATTGAAATAGGAAATATCCGGAGCAAAAAGGACCAACGCCGAATCTTGGACCCGGACAACCGACAGGCTTTGGCCAAATGGATATCCGAAGGGATTTTGCTGGATTATGAGTCCTCAGGGACGGCCTCTTCAAAATAAAAGTATCTAGCAGCAGCCCCCACCGTTATAGTGCCAAGTACTTTCGCTCACATGGATTTCGTTTGATGCCTTTGCCAGTGCCGAAGCTGTTTTGTCACATACGGCCAACGGCTGGTTTTGGAGCAGCACATGACCTTTTCCATCATCAAAATACTCTTCGTTGCCATAATAGATGGCGGTTTTTCCAGTAAAAACACAAGGGCCGTCCTCGGGCATGGGGTCTTTTATGGCTGCAATCTCGATGGATTCAATATAAATGAGGTCATTCGTGGGATAATGGTTGGGCGACAGCACCCGGTACGATCTTCTCCCCCTGATTTCTATGGTGCCAAAACCGGCATCGGTCAAGACTTTTACATAATCCTTTAAAGGAATGCTCCCGCTGAGGCACTGTGCCCTCAATCTATCATCATTTCTGAGTTTCTCGCCCATGGGTTGCTCGCAAATGGGATCGCTCATCACCAATCGGCCGTGGGGTTTCAACACGCGGTACATTTCGGCAACGGCCTTCTTGAGGTCTTCCATCTTGAAGATGTTGAAGAGACAGTTTTGTGCGGCCACATCAATGCTTTCGTCTTCAATGGGCAGATTGAGTGCATCTCCCTTCACCAGGTTCACATACTCACTTTTGAACCATTCGTTTTCCCGTTCGGCAATCTTGAAATTCTTTCGGGAAGCTTCCAGCATTTCGTCCACGGAATCCACTCCGGTGACCCCTCCCTTCTGTCTTGAAAAATAGGAGAATTGGAGCAGTTCCATACCTCCGCCCACACCTACGTAGAGGATTTTGGGGTCGTTGATCAGATCTTGTGCGGAAACGGTGCTTCCACAGCCATAATTCATTTCTTGCATGATTTTGGGAATGGACAGACCGGGAAATTGCCAAACGGGTGTAGTAGTGCAGCAAAGTCCGACATTTGGGGTCAGGGCGGCCTCTTTGTAGAGGTCTTGTGTGGCATCGAGGTAACTCATAGTTGTTTGATTAGTTCGGTGAACAATTTTACCATTTTGGGCTCTGTTTTTTCGGCAACGGCAATGATTTCGGCAACATTGACAGGTTGTAGGTTGTCCGGATCGCACTCATCGGTCAAAACGGATACCGCTACGATGGGTAGTCGTAAATGGTTGGCGACAATTACTTCGGGCACTGTGCTCATTCCCACAGCGTCCGCTCCCATCATTTTCAGCATACGGTATTCGGCCTTGGTCTCCAATTGGGGCCCTACAACGGATACATAAACCCCTTTTTTGATGGAAATGCCCTCTTTTTGGGCAATGGCCTCGATTTTCATGCGCATGTCCCGATCATAAGGTTCGCTCATGTCCACAAACCGATCACCAAATTCCGATACGTTCTTAAAGGCCAAAGGAGATCCGCCCTGAAGGTTGATGTGGTCCTCGATGAGCATGATGTCCCCTTTTTTGAAGTTGAGGTTGATGGCCCCCGCAGCATTGGACACGAACAATTTTTGGATGCCCAATTGGCGCATCACCCGAATGGGGTAGGTGATGTCCACAAAGTCATACCCTTCGTACAGATGGAAACGTCCCTGCATCACCACCACCTTTTTTCCGGCAATGGTGCCATAAATCAGTTTTCCGGAATGGAATTCGACCGTGGCCAATGGAAAATGGGGAATATGGTTGTAATGTGCCACAATGGGGTCTTCTATGCCATCTGCCAATTGCCCAAGGCCGGTTCCCAGTACAATACCTATTTCAGGGGTCTCAAATCCTTTTCTCTTTAAATGGTCAACAGATTCGTCAAGTTGTGCTTGGGTCATTTTTTATATGTTTTAAGAAAGGCTGAAATGCCTCAATATCCTTAATGTCCTCGTAGTGGTCCACATCATTTTTTTCGGGCAGCAGGGCAATACGTTCGCCCTCCATGTCCTTTAGTGTGTCGGATAGAACAGTGTCAGTTCCCCATGCTTTATTGCGGAACAAGGTTTTGTTCAAGGATTTCATGCCCAAAAGATAGTATCCCCCATCCTCGGCAGGGCCCACTACATAATCATGGTCATCCATTTTGGAGAAGGCCACTTCGAGGTCTTTCTGCTCCAGATGGTACATGTCACTGCCGATAACGATAATTTTTTCAAAACCGGCCCGAAACCCTTCCTTGAAGGCGTTCAACATCCGTTCGCCCAAATCCGTGCCTATCTGCAATTTTTTCTGGTAACGGTCCTTGTCCCAGACATCGTTTTCCCAAATCGCTTCCGAGTAATACACCCACTTTTCCGCCTTTAGGTGTTGGGTGAACGAAACGGTGCGCTCCAACAGAAACTTATAGATTTCCAACGCTGTCCCGTTGCCCACTTTGGCAGCCAGTCGGGTCTTGCACTTGCCGAGTTCGGGATTTCGGGTGAGTATCAAAAGTAGGCAGTTGGTCAACTTATGTTGTTTTTAAGAGGGGGCTGTTTTTACGTTGTCTAAAGATAGGCAGTTTTTACTTTTGAACATTAAAAGCAGCAGGTTCTATTTTTCATTTTAATCGCTGTTTTTTAAGGTAAAGATCACATTCAATCGAATGGAATGGTTATCTTGAGTAATCAACCAAGACTGCCAAAATGCAAAAAGGAATCATATATTGTATAGGTATCGCGCTGTTTTTTGCGTGCAAACAGACCCATAAAGAACCAATGGCGGAGCCAGAGAACCAGTTGCAATATTCAGAACCTTATCGGTCACAGTATCATTTTTCGCCACAGGAAAAATGGATGAACGACCCCAACGGACTGGTTTACCATGATGGCATCTACCATCTTTTCTATCAATATTACCCAGATGACATCGTTTGGGGGCCCATGCATTGGGGGCATGCGACCAGCAAGGACATGGTGCATTGGGAGCATAGGCCCATTGCCTTGTATCCGGACGAGCACGGGCTTATTTTTTCGGGCAGTGCCGTGGTGGACAAGGACAATACTTCAGGTTTTGGCAAAAACGGAAAAATACCTTTGGTGGCCATCTTCACATACCATTTGATGGAGGGCGAAAAAGCGGGCAGGAATGATTTTCAGACACAGGGCATAGCCTATAGTCTGGACAATGGAGCTACTTGGGAAAAGTATGCGGGCAACCCCGTTATTGGCAACGAGGGTATAAGGGATTTTAGAGATCCCAAGGTTTTTTGGCACGAGGACACCCAAAATTGGATCATGGCATTGGTTGCGGGCGACCACGCCAAATTCTATAGATCCAAGAATTTGAAGGATTGGGAGCATACAGGGGATTTTGGGAAGTTGCAGGGTGCCCATGGCGGCGTCTGGGAGTGCCCGGACCTGTTTCCGTTACAGGTGGAGGGATCGGATGAAGAGAAATGGGTGTTGATCATCAGCATTAATCCCGGAGCGCCAAATGGGGGCAGTGGCACCCAATATTTTATCGGGGATTTTGATGGGGAGCGATTTGTTTCGGAACAAAATGAACCGAAATGGTTGGATTATGGGACGGATAATTATGCAGGGGTCACCTATAACAATACCCCGAACGGGGAACGGATTTTCATTGGTTGGATGAGCAATTGGGACTATGCCAGGGACACCCCTACCGACAAATGGCGCAGTGCGATGACAGTACCCAGAAAATTATCCCTCAGGAAAGCACAAAACGAATATGTTCTTGCCAATTACCCATTGGAACAGGTCGATGCCTTGGCCAAATCTGAATTGGCAAAAGAGATGGAGGTAGCCGCAGCTAGCTCGGGCACTTTAAAAATTGAAGGACTGAACCAATCCCAGTTAATGCTGAAAACAGCTTCCAAGGATTTCAGATTGCTTTTCAAAAATGATCTGGACGAAGTGTTGGAGCTGAAGATGGATGGTGAAAACGAAAGTTTCATTTTGGATAGAAGAAAATCGGGTAAGGTCGGTTTTCAAAAGGAATTTGGCAACAAGGAACACTTTATGCCGATTGCACTTTTGGGTGAAGACCCATACGAAATGAAAATTTTAGTAGATTGGTCTTCTATTGAAATTTTTCTGGATGGGGGCCTTTTGGTGATGACCGAACAAGTTTTCCCCACAGTGCCCTACAATACCTTGGTGGTCGAAAACAGGAGCGAAACTTCAGAAATCCAGTTGGAGGCCATAAAGAAAATGAACTCGATATGGCAACCCAATGAATAAAAAAAGGCACCTGGACAGGTACCTTTTGTAGAGAGACATTATTAACTAAAAAAATTCTGATTAATGATGGTGTCCAGTATAGCTTAAAAAATGTAATGGTACAGATTGCTTATCAGGGAAACCACCGAAATCGCGATTACGAAATACCAGAAGATATACCCCAATTTTACTTCAACAGTGTTCATGTTTGAATGTGTATTTGTATTCCACTACATCGAAATTAATGAAAACCTTGGGTCGGCAATCTTGATTTATACTCCTTGCAGGAAAAAGGATATAAATGGCATGAAATACGTTGTGGATGGAAGAATGGGGACGTTGATGGCCTAAATGTCATTCTAAAAACACCTGCATACTGAAAATCAGCAAGTTGATTTTTTTACAAGGAAATGAAAAGGGAAGGTTGTTTTGACCCACTGGGCAAAATTTCCTTCCCTTCCTATTTCTTTATCTTACTAAACCAGTGGGGTTCCTTTGAGACGCTTTTCTATTTTGCGTTTCTTTTCGGTCAGACTTTTCATGATGTCCATTAGTTTGGAATCCTTGGTCTTTTTATAGATTTCGTTGATGGATAGGATCAATCGCTTTGCTTCCCTAGAAGCCTCTACTCTGTCGCTGGTGGACATGTGGCTCATGGGTCTGCTTTCAAACTCTTCTGCCTTTGCTAGTAACTCTTGGGTCATTTTTCTTTAAAATTATGCTGTGTCGCTTAAATATAAGGGTTAGTTCCATACTTTCTAGCTATGGAACCATTTGATTTCCATATTTATGAAAACATTAAGAAGTTGTCCGACCCCAGCACATCCAAAAAGCAAAACCGATGGTTTGTGGAAGCGGTTTTGATCATAGCAGGGGCTTAAAGAACTTAAAAAGTCCTTCCAGAAACTTTTGCCATTTGGATCGGTTCCTGAATCCTTCCAAAGTGAGCAAATCGGACTTTTTGCAGATATCCAGAAACTCCCGTTTCATTTCTGTGTTGATCTCTTTGTCGTAGATCAGGACATTGGCCTCGTAGTTGAGCTCAAAACTGCGAACATCAAAGTTCCCAGATCCGATGGAGACCAGGTCATCATCAACGATCAAGGTCTTGCTATGTGAAAAATCGTCCCGTAGATAGATTTTCACACCAACGTTGAGCAATTCTTCAAATTGGGAGAACATGGCAAACTTGGCCGCTATGGAGTCTGATTTTTTGGGAAGCAACAGGGATATCTCCACGCCTTCCAGTGCCACGATCTTCAAGGTCTGGAGAAACGCTTCACCGGGCAAAAAATAGGGGTTTGCGATACAGATGGAACTCTCGGCCTGGTTCATCATGCCAATGTACTGGTACATGATGGTGGGATGGGTGGAATCCGGTCCCCCGGCCACCACTTGGGCATCCACAGTGCCCACGGTTGGTTGTTCGGAAATATGGCTTTCCACATTAAAATCTTCCTCTTTGCTTGCAAAAAAATAATCTTTCAGGAAAACAAGATGTATGTCGTTCACAATGGGGCCTTCGAGCTTCAAATGGGTATCCTTCCATTTTCCGAGGCCATCTTCCCGTTTGATGTATTTATCGGAAACGTTCACTCCGCCGGTGAAGGCAAGTGTATTGTCAATGACCAAAATCTTTCGATGGTTTCTAAAATTAAGCGAAAAAAGCAGGTTTTTTAGGCGAATGGGCATTATGGGATGGATCTTTACCCCAATGTCCCTGAACTTTTTCTTGGGCCGCCCCCTCAACCGATAACTGCCAAAAGAATCGTAAATGATTCTGATCTCCACCCCTTCCGCTATCTTGCTTTTGAACAGGTCCAGCATTTTGTCCAGAAGGTTGCCCCGTTCAAGAATGTAGTATTGCACATGGATGGATTTTTTGGCTTCCTCCATGGCTTTGAACAGCGTGTTGAAGGTCTCCCCGCCATCTTGCAGCACCGTGATCTTGTTTCCCGAAGTGGGCCGGGTATCGGAACAGGCACCCACCAGCCGGCTCAACCGCTGCTTTCGGGTATCGGTCCCGAAACTGGGTACGCGATTGTCCTTTTTCGTCCTAAGATCATATGAATAGTGCCTACGTCTTTCAAACTCTTTGTTGTTGAAGAACTTGAACTTTCTGCGGTTCATCCCAAAAAGATAGTAGAGCAAAGCTCCGATGAGGGGCAGTACAATGATGAAGATCACCCAGGCAATGGAACGCGAAGGACGCCTGCCATGGTAAATGATGGCCCCGATGGCCCAAAGGGACACGGCAATATGGGTGATGATGAGAACGGTTTTCAAAGGCACAGGGGTTGCTTGCCCTAAGCTAAGGCGGAAAAATGCAAAAAACAAAAAGCATTTGTCCGGGACAGGGGCAAGGGCTACCGTCCCGGGAACAATTCAAACACTTCGGACGGGAGCAAATACTCGACAGCCCTGTCCGGCGCAAAGGGTTTGAAACTAGATTTTCTGTAGCCAGTACCGCATGTCCACCTCTTTGGAGATGATGTCTTTCACCTCGGACAATTTCACCCGTTTTTGATCCATGGTGTCCCGGTG
Organism: Allomuricauda sp.; assembly: GCA_048270465.1. GTDB lineage: Bacteria > Bacteroidota > Bacteroidia > Flavobacteriales > Flavobacteriaceae > Flagellimonas. The sequence goes on along the minus strand of JBLWSV010000003.1, from coordinate 181,004 downwards.
TCGGATGGTGACCGTATCGTCTTCCAAGGTTTGATGGTCAACAGTCACGCAGAAAGGTGTTCCAGCAGCATCTTGACGACGGTAACGCCGCCCTACGGCATCCTTTTCGTCATAATCCACATTGAAGTCCCATTTCAGCTCATCGACCAATTTTTGGGCCACTTCGGGTAGTCCATCCCGTTTCAACAAGGGCAGTACAGCCACTTTGTTGGGTGCCAATACAGCAGGAATCTTTAAAACGGTACGGGTTGTACCATTTTCCAGTTCCTCTTCTTGCAATGAGTTGGAGAAGACGGCTAGGAACATGCGGTCCAGCCCGATGGAAGTTTCCAACACATAGGGTACGTAGCTCTTGTTTTCCTCTGGGTCGAAATATTGTAATTTTTTACCGGAATATTTTTCATGGTTGGCCAAATCAAAATCGGTTCGGGAATGGATACCTTCCAACTCCTTGAACCCGAATGGGAACTTGAATTCGATATCGGCAGCAGCATCGGCGTAGTGGGCCAATTTTTCATGGTCATGGAAACGATAGTTGTTGGCCCCCATACCCAAGGAAAGGTGCCACTTCATCCGTTTTTCCTTCCAAGCCTCGTACCACTCCATCTGGGTCCCCGGTTTGATGAAGAACTGCATTTCCATCTGCTCAAACTCCCGCATGCGGAAGATGAACTGGCGGGCCACGATTTCATTACGGAAGGCTTTTCCCGTCTGGGCAATCCCAAAGGGAATTTTCATCCTTCCGCTCTTTTGTACGTTCAGAAAGTTGACAAAAATACCTTGTGCGGTCTCTGGTCTAAGGTACAGATCCATGGCACTGTCGGCGGAGGCACCCAATTTGGTCCCGAACATGAGATTGAACTGCTTTACGTCCGTCCAGTTTTTAGATCCCGAAATCGGACAAACAATCTCCAATTCCTCGATTAACGCTTTTACATCGGCCAAATCTTCTTTCTCTAAGGATCTTGCCATACGTTTCAGGATGGTGTCGGCCTGGGCCTGATAATCCATCACACGTTGGTTGGTTGTGAGGAACTGCTCCTTGTCAAAACTGTCGCCAAAGCGTTTGGCGGCCTTGGCCACTTCCTTTTCAATCTTTGCTTCGATCTTGGCGACATGGTCCTCGATCAACACATCGGCACGGTATCTTTTTTTGGAATCCTTGTTGTCGATCAAGGGATCGTTGAAGGCATCCACGTGCCCGGAGGCTTTCCAAGTGGTGGGATGCATAAAAATGGCGGCATCGATGCCCACAATGTTCTCATTGAGCTGCACCATGGCCTTCCACCAATATTCGCGTATATTTTTCTTTAGCTCGGCGCCATTCTGTCCGTAGTCATAAACAGCACTTAACCCGTCATAGATCTCACTGGATTGAAACACATACCCGTATTCCTTCGCATGGGAGATTACCTTCTTAAAAATGTCTTCCTGATTTGCCATTGGGCAAAAATAGAATTTTACCCAAAAAGAAGTATCTTATTTCAACTGAAATTCAGCGGAAGCGAGCAATCTTTCATCCTCGAATACATTTAGGGTGTAGATTCCCTCTGCCAATGATCCCTCGGGAACGGTAATGGCATCGCAAATGCTGATTTCCTTTCCGGTATAGACAATCTCCACTTTTTTGCTGTAGGTGTTTCCACTCACGGAAATGGTATTGGCATTGTCCTCGATAACGGCCATGTTGGGATCCAAAAATTGGAGGTACAGCACTTTGATGTCGCCTTTTTCATCGGAATCGCTTAAAATGGTGACACACCCCCTCAATTTTTCAATAGTAGAGGCCTTGTTCGTCTTGATGGGCCTTCCGGCCCTTAACCTGAATCCACTTCCCTCTGCATCCTGGAGCTTCAGATAACTCTTGATCTTGAGTTCGCGGGCCAACTCTTGGTTGGTCTCACGAAGCAGGGACTCTGTTCTTTCCATATTACTGGCCCTGCCCCTAAGTTCTTCCAACTGTTTGCGTGTCTCTTCGTATTTGCTGGCCAGGAGACTGTTGTTATACCGCAAAAAATTGTTCTTGAGCTTCAAGCTATCAAAACGCAATTCCAGTTTTCTCAGTTCTTTTCGGGTTTCCTTTAGTTTGGTGATGCTAAAGTTCAAACGGCCCACGGAGTCCAACAATTGCTGCACCCTGAACCTGGAGGTCTGCAGCTCTATATCATTGACCTCGTTGAGTCCCGATAGTCGGTCCACTTCGGCTTTCATCAGGGTAAGGTCCTTCACCAAAAGGGATTTTTCCTGCTCCAAAAAGGACATTTGGTTTTTGGATTGCGCATAGCTATAGTAAAAGGCTATCAGGATGCCCACGATGACCGCAATAAGTGCGGCAAAGATAATCTTGTAGTTGAAATTGTTATCTTGGGGGTTCATGGGTTAACAGACTACTCTAAAGCATATAAGATTTGACACCAAAAAGGTTGGCTAAGATAATAAACGAGATTAACAACATCCTATTGCCAAGGGTATGTTTTGGATGTAATACCCAATTAAATAGGGGAGAATGCACTTTGTGTGCCGTTTGTCGGCATGATGTGCCACTCACCGATCATAACTTTCTGGAAGAAAACGAGGTAGATGACATATTTTACGGCAGAATCCCGATAAAAAAGGCTGCTTCGTTCATTTTTTTCCAAAAAAATGGATTGGTCAAAAACTTGATTCATTGGTTAAAATACAAAAATCAAGAACAGATCGGTAGTTTTTTGGGGGATTGGTGTGGCTCCCGCCTAATAAAAGACGCCGGCGTTGGCAAGATAGATGTGGTCGTTCCCGTGCCCCTCCATCCTAAAAAACAAAAAAAGCGGGGATATAACCAAGTGGCCCTTTTTGCCCAAAAAATTGCCGGGCACCTAAACGCCGAGTACAGGGACGATGTGCTCCTGAAAAGCATCAACATAAAATCCCAGACCAAAAAAGACCGTTTTTTGCGTTGGGAAAGCTCGAAGGCAGCTTTTCAGTTGAACCCAAATTGCAAAACCGACTTTAAACATGTTCTTTTGGTGGACGATGTGATCACAACGGGTTCAACGATGGAATCCTGCACCAGGGCGCTTTTGCAATTGAAAGATGTGGAGGTCTCCCTATTGAGTATGGCCGTGGTTCGGCAGGGTTAAAATTTGTGAATCCCTTGCCCCAGTTTTCAAATTAGTTGTTTCTTTGTCCCACATTGGTTTAAGGCATGGTGTACTTAAAAAAAATGTTGGGTTTCCTTTTTTTCGCCTTTATCGTTCTGGCCCTTTGGCAATGTGCCAAAAGAGGTTCTCCGAGCGGTGGGCCCAAGGATATTGTGCCCCCGAAACTGGTGCGCACCGAACCCGAAAACTTCAGCATCAATTTCAAGGAAAAAAAGATCAGACTCTATTTCGATGAACTCATCAAACTGGAAGACGTGCAGAACCAATTAGTGGTCTCGCCCCCTTTCAAAAATCCAGCAGAGATCATGCCACAAGGCATTCCCAGCAGGTATATTGAACTGGTCATCAAAGACACTCTTCGGGAAAACACTACCTACACCATCAACTTTGGGCAGAGCATTGTGGACAACAACGAGGGAAACCCCAACAGTTTCTTGACATACGTTTTCTCCACAGGGGATTATATTGATTCCCTTTCGGTATCGGGAGCGGTCAAAGATGCTTATGCCCGCAAGGCGGAGGAGTTTATCAGTGTGATGCTCTACGAAATGGACAGCACCTTTACCGATTCCACCATCTATAAAAGTCCCCCACTATATATTTCGAATACCGGGGACAGCCTTCCACTATTTGAGCTCAAAAACCTGAGGGCAGGCGACTATGCACTGATTGCACTGAAAGATGTGAACAAGAACAATATGTTCGATCAAAAGCAGGACAAGATCGGATTTATCGAGGACACGATCAGCATTCCCACGGATTCTACCTATTTGTTGAACCTGTTCAAGGAAATCCCTGATTATGCCGCTTCAGTACCCAGCTATGTGGCGAAAAACAAGATTATTTTTGGATACCAAGGCGATTACAGCAACATGAAAATAGCACCATTGACAGTGTTGCCCGATTCCGTAAGGACCACCATAATGAAAGAAAGGGGCAAGGACACCCTGAACTTCTGGTTGACCCCAACCGATTTGGATTCCATCATCTTCACCGTGACCAATGATAAGATGGAGATGATCGACACTTTTACGGTAAAGACCCGAAAATTGCCCATGGATTCCCTGAAAATTTCAACCAATGCGAGTGGTAAGTTCAACTTTGGGGACACGTTCAGCATCTTGGCCAACACCCCGATCACCAAAATCGATTCTAGCAAGGTTGACTTGGTGGTCAATGATTCCATACCTGCCACTTATACCCTTGCACTGGACACCTTGGAGAACAAGATAGACTTTGATTTTGAGGTGGAGCCCACCTATAAATATCGTTTCTCCCTTTTGCCCGGCGCCATAACCGATTTTTTTGGGATGCAGAACGATAGCTTGGAATACAGTTTTTCAACAGGGAGTCTTGCCGATTATGGAAATCTCAGGGTGACCCTCGGAGGAAGTGTGACATATCCCGTGATTGTGCAATTGACCAACGAAAAAGGGGAATTGAAGCGCGAAATCATCGCAACGGACCCCCAAATGTTTGAATTCAACAGTTTGGAACCGGCCAATTATGTGCTCCGGGTCATTTTTGATGAAAACGGAAACGGGAAATGGGACACGGGAAGCTATCTCAACAAGATTCAGCCCGAAAGGATCGGTTACTATCCCGGTTTGATTGAAATAAGGGCAAATTGGGAAAAGGAGGAAAATTTTATCCTTTCAAACTAAATTCGTCCCTGTCCTCCAGAAAGCGTAATTTTTTTCGGTTGGATTCGATATGCTCTTTGTCCAATGTGGCATAAAGAATTTCCGCTTCCTCCGAGTAGGCCATTTGGTCTCCCAAAACATCATAAACTGCAGAATGTCCCGAATATTCATGGTTTAGTCCATCCAGACCTATTCGGTTCACTCCGATGCAATAGGCCATGTTCTCTATGGCCCGGGCCCTGAGAAGCGTGTCCCATGCTTGTATTCTGGGTTTGGGCCAATTGGCCACATAAATCAGGGCGTCATAATCTTCCACATTTCTGGCCCAGACCGGAAAGCGAAGGTCGTAACAGATCAAGGGGCATATTTTAAAGCCTTTATACTCCACCATCAGTTTGCTTTTCCCTGCTTCATATACCTTATTCTCCCCTGCCAGTGTGAAGGTATGTTTCTTGTCATACACATTTATCTCGCCATTTGGACGCACAAAAAACAATCGGTTGAAGTAATTTCCATCTTCCTGAAAGATGATGCTTCCCGTCAAGGCCATATTTTTCTGTTGGGCCAATCTTTGCATCCATTCCAGTGTCATCTTTCCTTCGGAAAAATGGATTTGGTCCGGCTTCATGGTGAAGCCTGTCGTGAACATTTCCGGCAGCACGACCAAATCCACATCATTGGGAATGGAATCGATTTTCTTTCCGAACATTTTTCTATTGCTGTCCGGATCCTCCCAATGCAGTTCAGATTGGATGAGTGCTATTTTAAGTCTTGAGTTCATGGCTTCGTTCCAAAAGTTCCACCAAGGGCTTTATTCCCTGTTCCTTTGCGTGGTCCATTGCGGTTTTTCCCTTGGCATCCTTCACCAGTGTATCGGCCCCATGTGCCAAAAGAAGTTCGGCCATATCTATTCGGTTAAAGGTTATGGCATAGATCAGTGAGGTAGCACCCATGGTGTTTCTTTGGTTTACATTGGCCCCGGCCTTGATCAGTTGTTCCGCAATGGGAACATATCCCTTGAAACAGACCCCCATCAGTGCCGTATTGCCCGAAGCATCCTTGGCATCTACCTTCGCTCCTTTTTCCAACAAGAGATCCACCAAGTTTTCGTTGCCATAATATGCGGCCAACAATAGTGGTGTAGATCCCCTTTGATCTTGCATTTCCAACAATTTGGGATTATTGTCCAACAGGGACTTTATCACGTCCGCATTGCCATTTCGTATGTGGTTGAAGAATTCCTCTATATTGTTCATGTCGATGATTAAATTTAAAAAAACTGCCATAACTCCAGATGGCCATGGCAGTCTTTTCCTTTTATTTTCTTTTTCGATTATTATCTGGGTTGGACAATGTTTCAGTCCAGGTCAAAGCGGTCCAAGTTCATCACCTTGGTCCAAGCGGTGATAAAATCGTTTACAAATTTCGCCTTGCCGTCTTCAGAAGCATACACCTCGGCCAGCGCGCGCAAGATGGAGTTGGAACCAAACACCAAATCCACTCGGGTGCCGGTCCATTTTAGATCACCGGTCTTCCGGTCGCGGCCTTCGTAGAGCGATTTTTCATCGTTGACGGCCTTCCATTCGGTGTCCATATCGAGCAAGTTTACAAAGAAATCGTTGCTCAACACTCCCACTTTGTCAGTGAAGACGCCGTGTTTTGAATCTCCAAAGGTGGCTCCCAGCACACGCAAACCACCTACTAGAGCGGTCATTTCGGGTGCGGTAAGGGTCAACAATTGTGCTTTGTCCACCAACAAGTGCTCAGCGGGGACTTTTACCTCTTTCTTTACATAGTTGCGGAAACCGTCGTAGGGCGTGTTCAAATAGTTGATGGCCTCTACATCGGTTTGGTCTTGACGGGCATCGTTACGGCCTGGTGCAAAAGGCACTTCAGTGGAAACACCGGCATCTTTGGCGGCTTTTTCAACGGCAGCGCTACCTGCCAGAACAATCATATCGGCCAAGGAGATTTTCTTTCCTCCGCTGGCCTTGCTGTTGAATTCATTTCTAATGCCTTCAAGAGCTTTTATGGTCTTATCGGTGCCCTTGTTCACTTCCCAACCTTTCATGGGCTCCAAGTTGATACGGGCACCATTGGCACCGCCACGCTTGTCACCACCACGGAAAGTGGCTGCGGACGACCATGCGGTATAGACCAAATCAGAAACAGAAATACCGGAATCCAATATTTTTGCTTTCAGTGTTTTGATATCGGAAGCATCCACCAAAGTATAATCTACCGCGGGAATGGGGTCTTGCCAGATGAGCTCTTCTTTGGGCACCTCGGGGCCAAGATAGCGGGAACGTGGTCCCATATCACGGTGTGTCAACTTAAACCAAGCACGGGCGTAAGCTTCGGCAAAGGCCTGAGGGTCGTTCAAGAATTTACGTGAAATCTTTTCGTAAGCGGGATCAAAACGCAATGAAAGGTCGGTGGTCAACATGGTCGGCTTTCTGTTGGGCCCTCCAAACGGATCGGGAATGATGGCCTCTGCATTCTTGGCCACCCATTGGTGTGCTCCAGCAGGACTTTTGGTCAATTCCCATTCATATTGGAACAAGAATTTGAAGAAATCGTTGCTCCAACGCACCGGGGTCGAGGTCCAGGTCACTTCCAATCCTGAGGTAAAAGCGTCAGAACCTTTTCCTGAACCATTTTTATTGACCCATCCCAAACCTTGCAATGCCAGATCTTCTGATTCGGGGTCGGCTCCCACCAATTCGGCCTTACCGTTTCCGTGCGTTTTTCCGATGGTGTGCCCTCCCGCAATCAAGGCTACAGTTTCTTCGTCGTCCATGGCCATGCGCTTAAATGTTTCGCGAATGTCGTGGGCGGCGGCCACAGGGTCGGGTTTGCCATCCGGTCCTTCGGGGTTTACATAGATCAACCCCATCTGGACAGCGGCCAATGGATTTTCCAGATCGCGTTCTTCCTTATTGTGCGAATATCGGCTATTGGGCGCGTCGCTCAAGGCCAGCCATTCGGTCTCATTGCCCCAATACACATCTTGGTCGGGTTCCCAAACGTCTTCACGGCCGCCCGCAAAACCAAAAGTGCGGAACCCGGTGGATTCCAAGGCTACGTTTCCGGCCAATATCATAAGGTCGGCCCAAGATATTTTCTGTCCGTATTTTTGTTTGATGGGCCACAACAGACGGCGGGCCTTGTCCAAGCTCACGTTGTCGGGCCACGAGTTGAGAGGAGCAAAGCGTTGTTGACCACGTCCGCCCCCACCACGTCCGTCACCGGAGCGATAGGTTCCTGCACTGTGCCAGGCCATACGGATAAACAAGCCAGCATAGCTGCCAAAATCGGCAGGCCACCAATCTTTGGAATCGGTCATGACATCCAAAAGGTCTTTTTTGAGTGCTCCGTAATCCAGTTTTTTGAACTCTTCTGCGTAATTGAATTTCTCTCCTAGCGGATTTGATTTTTCCGAATGCTGGTTCAAAAGCTCCAATTTAAGTTGATTGGGCCACCAATCGCGGATGGAGGTCCCTCCACCGGCAACTTGGGTTGTCTCACCATTTAAAAAAGGGCAATTGCTCTCGTCTGCCCCATTAGCCAATTCTTTGCTCATGATCGTATGTTATTTTTAATTAGATTTTTCGCCAGCCTAAATTTACAAAATTGCACCTCTTCAACATAGACAATTCATATTAAAATATTATAAAATCATAGATTAAACCTATTTTAATGGGCGGTTCCATAGATTTTTCCATTTTGCTTGGATGCACCCCTAATTTGGCGCAATTGACCCTCTAAGAGGTATATATTTACTTTATATTTATAGTGGATCATACCGTGCGACCCTAAAACACAATCACAACAACCTAAAACACAGTACAAATGAAAAAAATGTTTCTACCCATGTTGACGTTGGCTCTCTTCAGCTTTAGCGCAGATACAGGAAAGCTTACAGAGGAAGAGCGCCAAATGGTCAACCAACATCTGGCCGAGACCCGAGACCACATGTTGGACGTTCTGGACGGCCTTACTGATGAACAGTTGAACTTTAAACCGGGCGATGGCTCCTGGTCCATTGCCGAGGGTGTGGAACACCTTGCCATTTTGGAAACCACCTTTGGAGATCTGGTGCACAAGTCCGTGGCCGATGGCCCCAATCCGGCCCTAAAGGATTCCCTGGTGTTCAAAGATGAACAGATCATGCCTGTGGTAACGGATAGGAGCAACAAAGTGAAAACCTCCGAAGCTTTTGAGCCCAGCGGCAAATTCGGTTCCCATGAGGAAACAGTACAAGCTTTTTTGAAGAAGCGCGGCGAACTCATGGATTATGTAAAAACCACTGAGGATGACCTAAGGAACCGCTTCAACAGTGACCTGCCCTTTGGCACAGTGGATGCATTGCAACTCATTATATTCACTGCTGCCCATACCGAACGCCACGTATTGCAGATGGAGGAAGTCATGGCCCATGCCGATTTTCCCGAATAGGCGGCAAAACAATATAATTTCATTAACATTAATTGGCAAACCCTTTCCATTTCGGAAGGGGTTCGTTTTTTACCTTTGGTGAAAGCACTAAAACAAAATGCCATGAAAATTGCGAAATCAATTGCACTGGCTTTGACGCTGCTATTTAGCATTGGTGTCATGGCCCAGAGTAAAAAGGATCAAAAAATAATGGACGATGCACAAAAGGCGAAGCAGGCCCTTTTGAACGCCCAACCTGGGCTGGAAGATTTCTTTGAGGATTCCGCAGGTTATGCCCTTTTTCCAAATGTAGGTAAGGGAGGGTTCATTATTGGCGGGGCCTCTGGGAACGGGGTCGTTTATGAAGACGGTACTGCCGTGGGCATGGCCGACCTTAAAAAATTGAACGTGGGACTACAGGCCGGAGGACAGGCCATCATCGAGGTCATCTTTTTTGAGACCGATGAGGAATTGGACCGCTTCAAAGGCGGTGAGTTCCAATTTTCCGCAGAAACCTCTGCAGTGGCCCTGAAATCCGGGGTGGCCTTCAATGCCAAATATAAGGATGGCGTGGCCGTTTTTGCCCTGCCCAAGGCCGGCTTGATGGCAGATGCCTCGGTAGGCGGACAGAAATTTGGGTATAAGGCTTTTTAGCCCCCTATAAGCATAAATAGTAAAGCCCACAGGCAAAACTGTGGGCTTTCTTTTCAATGCTATTGTGGTATTTCGGGGTACTCTGTTTGCAGTTCCTTGATCATATTGTTTCTCAGTTTCTTTCGTTTTAGGGAAGAAATGAACAATGGCAAGGATATCCCAACTTCCGTTGTTCCCAACCCTATTAATCCTCCTCCAACAATTACTTGACCTGGGTTTTCACACAACCGTCTGTCGTTACAATCAGAATTTTGTCCTAGGATTGAAACTCCAGTAGCTAAAAACAATAGCCCCAGACCAGCAAATCCAGTGCCCATGATAAGATTGTTCTTTCGTTTACGGTCCATATCCAGGATTTTCCGTAATTGCTGTTCATTGACCTCACTTTGTTGGATAAGGTGGTTGTAATCGAGCCCCAAATAATCAAGCCGCTGTTGCTGTTTTGGGGAAAAGCTTTGTGCGTAGATATGAACTAGGCCCAAGAACAATACCGCAATGGTGGAAACAATTCTATTTTTCATGATGTTTTATTAAGGTGTTATTGAAAGCCCAGCCCCTAAAGGGGCTGGGCCAAGCTGTATCAATCGCACGGGCCACCACACTCCATGGCATTGTTGAAATCCTCTTCAGTAAATACAAAATCCTCGGTCAAATCCCCATACACACATACATCGATTGGATTTCTTTGGTTTTGGTTGCATCCCGCTTTGAAGATTGTCATTCTCTCATTGGCATAAATGATTACCAGTGAGTCATACAACCTACTCCCAGCCAGAAAAACCTTGAAGTTATATTCGCTAGGTGGCAATCCGTCCTTAAATACCTTCTCCAGTTTACTATCGATGGCCAAACCGGTGATTTCGGGCGTTACATCTGGAAAATCAGATCTGTAGCTTTTGATCACAATGGATCTGCCACTTTTGTTTTCCATGGAATAGTAATAGACATCCCCCTTTCCTAAATTTTCCCCGCACGCCAAAAGTGACAGGACCACTAGTAAACATAAATTTTTCATGGTTTTCATAATTTAATCCTTCCAATTGTTAAACAGTTCATCCAAGTAATTTTCGGTTGTATTGTTGTATCTGTTCTTGATATTGTCCCTCCACTGGTTCCAGGACTTGGCCCCCACCAAGGCTCCTTCCAATTGTTTTATGCTATATCCCCGAACCCTGTCAATAGGATAATCCGAACCATATTTGTTCCTTTGGTTGACATCATCGATCATATCATATCCTGCAGAGGTATAGTAAGGTTTGTCCAAGGTTGTTTGAAGTTGTAGATTTTCGTCCTCATAATTATAGTTTGTCCTATTGAAAAGGGTTCTATATCTGTGCAACACAAAGGTAACTTCCACGGCCGATGCCCAGGTCTCCAACAATCTCCGACGGTTTTTGCCCGTTGGTCCAGGGTTAGAGCAACCACTCAAGGATGTACAGGGACCGGACCAAGCATCCCAGACCACAGCATTGTAAGCATTTTTGTCCACCTCTCTATGGGCTGCATGGGCAAGTTCGTGGACTATTTCCCCATAAACCTCATCAGATCCAGAACCCCATTCCATCAAGGAAATATCGTTTCCAAACCAAATTCTTCGGGCCTTCACATAGGAAGATCTGTCATTTTTTCGTTGGGCCGCAATTTTCAACTGTCTTTTTAAAACACTGTTTCGTGGGGGAGATGTCAGCCCAAACCTTCCGCCATAATAGTAATCCATAGCACCTTGGTGGATAAGGGCATAATATTGCTGGCTATTGTTCACCACCTTGCTCGAAGAACTCCCGAGATCAACATTCCAATCCCCCCGTCTTTTGGGTCCGTTCAGTACGGCCTGGCCATAGGTGCCCGACCTTATACTAAATTCATACCTGTCCCATTTGATACTATAATTGGCGTCTCTTCTAAATCTCCCATCACATGAATACTTGCCGTTGCTATCTGTAAAACCCCTATATGTAGTGAACCATCTTCTCGCCTTGACCTTGACACCAGACACCCCCACATATGAATTTAACACATGGTCAAAAACCCTAACAACACCTGCTGGTCTCCACTTACTCTTTGCCGCCATAGGGTTTTCGATTTCGTCGGTGCCCAAATTACCTGTCAAACGTAAAGATTCATCCACCAACTTATAGATCACTTCCTTGGATGCAAATTTAGATTCTGAGGAAGCTATCGTATCAAAGTCTTCATCTGGCACGAATAGTTCTTCCAAAAGTTCATATTCTATATCTTTTGGAAGGGTGTGGCCCAACAGAACAGAAGCGTATTGATACGTTGGCTGTTCTTCTGGGATTTCAGGGTCGTGATAAAAATCCCCTGATTCAGCTATTTCATAATCCAAAGGAATGTCATATAACACCAATGTTGAATCTGCTTTAAGAATTGCAAGTTCATCTTCCGTTTTGGGGATAAACCTTAAATAAAGATGTGTGGTTTCAATTTCTCCATCTTTTGAGACTTTAGATTTTACTTTCAGGCTATCCCAAGCCCTCCTCATATTAACCACCGAATAGGGATTCTCCAACTTTTTGCCTAGTTTGATCTGTCTTAATGTGTCGGATTCTTCCATTGCCAATGGAGGAGGGGAATGATTGATTTGCGGTTCCTCCTTTTCACAAGAGATGATAACACAGGCCACAATTGCTGTTCTTGCCATAGCCCAAAACATTTTTCTTTGTTTCATAATAAAAAGATCTTAAGTGTTCTTGGGGTATGCTGCTGTAACCTGAATAAGGTAATGAAATACAACCTGTGGATCGGTGGCCAATTGACGGATGACCCTTTTGGTTTGGTGGATGTGCATTTTCAATTGACGGATGGAAAATTCTGTGCTAGGTGTAAGTCAATCCCTTACCCCTGGTGTAAAATCCTGTGGGGCGTTTTGGGGCTGTTTTGTGGTGCCTGCGTCCCCGGTATCGTTAAAAATGTTCCATTCCGAGAAGGAATAGACTGCATTTCCTTCGGTAATGTTGCCGTTCCGTACGGCACGGCCATCCTCAAACTCGTGGTCGGTACCAGAACCGTCTTCACCGATTATCCCAAACACATCGATTACGGTACCAAAAGGGTCCACCAATTCCAGATTGTCGTCCCCGTTGGAGTCCGCAGGGCTGTTCGTGGAAACGCCAAGATCTGGAGGAAAGCCATAGACCAGTTCAAATTCCGTGGCATTTGGGGAAATCACGAGCGTACTATGGGCATCAATGATCAAACCAGACAAATCGATGGTGGAGCTGATTTCCGTGTTCTCATTGGTGTACCGTCGAAGTGTCCACAGGTTCAGATCCAAAGGCTCCGGGGCCGAATTGTAGAGTTCCACAAAACGTGCGCCTGCATTATTATCAGGATCGGCGAGTTCTGAAATGAAAATTTGGGTAGATGTAAATTCGGTGATGATCTCGGGGCAACGTTCATCTGTCAAAGTTATATCATCCAAATCCCGTATGATCAATTGCGGTGTTTTGCCGTCCATCACCAACACCCCTGTGACGGTTCCATTTCCTTCGGGAAGCAATTCGGCTTGGAAATCGGCGTATCCACTATTGAGCAAAACCAACTCATTTTCCTCACAATCCTGAAGGTGCCTTTCGGTTTCCTCTGCTGAAATCGCATAGGTTTCCCCGAGTTCCCTGTCCACAACCTCCAATCCTTCCAACCGCACCAAGGTATTTACGGGCACACTATCCACTTCTGAAATGGTGGTAAGGATGGGTTCCACATCTTCTGCTTCGCATGAACGAAAAACGTGTTCCATGACCTTGAGGCTGGGCAACCTGCCTACGGATACGTTGCCAAAAGAGGTAAACGCACTTCCCAACTTGATAGTTTCGCCGCTTTTTCCAATGTAAAGCCCTTTCAACTTGACCAAAACCTTGGCGTTTGCTGGAAAAAATAGATGGGAATCCCTTAGATCAATTTGCAACATTACTCCGCGGGAAGGATTTGTTGGGGTGTCCTGTAAATACATTTCCCCGAAAAAATTCCCTGCCCTGTCCGAAGAAACCACATATCCTTCCACAACTAGGTCTTGATGTATCTGAACTGCTCCATCGCCCAACAGCGAGTCCAACCCAGCAAAGCTGATGTTGGCCTTCAGGTCGGGGTTGCAATTTTCCTTCGGTGGTCCAAAATCGGTAGAATCCACACAACATACGAAGGAGATTGCAGCAAAAGCCATTATCGTTCTAAGCAATATATTTTTCATGATCAATGGATTAAAAGCTGATCGCCAAGTTCAAAAAATAGGTTCTTCCGTAGCTGTACCAATATTTGGGGCCAAAGGATGGCAATCCGCTCTGGTTGTCCTGCTGCCACTGTCCAAAATTCCCGTTCCGGCTCTGTTCATATCCGCCTGTCCTGAATATGGAATCAAAGAGGTTGCCCACACTTGCGAAGGCACTGATGTACTTTTTGCCCACGATCCACGATTTCCCGCCCACCAGATTGAGGAGGTAGATATCGTCCATGTTCCTTTGCTTCAACAATTTTTCCAAATTTTCAGGAGTGGCTTCCGGAAATGGCTCCCCGGTTTCCGGATCCAACAAAAAACTGGGGGTTCTGGTAATGGTCGAAATGCTGACATAATTATTGGTAAGATAATTGGCCGTGGCCCCGGCCCACCAATATTTTGGCGAACGGTATTCCACCCCAAGAGCAAAGGCGGTCTGTGGTCCTTGTGCCAATTTTAATCCTTTCAACGAAGCAATGCCAAGATCTATAGTGCCTTCGGGGTCGATCAGGTCTTCCTCAGGTCCGGCGGTGTCAAAATTGATCTGCACGTTGGGGTCACTGGCATATACATAATGTCCCACATTGCCCACAGCGGTCAGTTTTACGTTGGAAGAAGGTTCGTATTCCAACCCGAATTCAATCCCTTTGTGCAGTTTGTCTAAATCGGTAATGACCTCTTGCACGAAATCGGAACCGAGACCTGAATCCACAAAGAAGAAATTGATGTCCGTCGTGTTCTGGAACCGGGTGTAGAAGGCACTTATCCGTCCTGTCAATTGGGGCAATCGGACAAAATAGTTGAGATCTACGGTGGTGATGGTCTCCTTTTGAAGTTCCCGGACCACTTCGTTGTTCTCCCTAGGGTTGATGAAACTGTTCTGCAAAGTCGGTGGCCTTTCCATTTTTGCTCCATTAGCCGTGAACCAATGTCTTCCCGTCAGGAAATAGCTGACACCGCCCTTGAGCCCCAAACTTGAAAATGTTACTTTCTCGCCAAGGCCAAAGGAGTTTTCCAAAAACCGTTCATTTTTGAACAGCCCGTTTCGCTGTGCATTCAAACTGGCATAGGAAACTGAGGCAAAACCCGTCAATTTATTGCTGGTGTATGATCCTTGCGCAAAGGTCTCCAGTTGAGAGGCATCCATTTGATAGTGGTAATTGGACCTATCTCCCTCCATTTTTTGGAGACTTCCATCCACATCGTTCAAGGTTTGGGAAAAGGCATCCATGTCCTCATAAAAGTCTGCTCCCAACAAATCTTTGATCTGTGCATAGTTCTCCGATACCGTGGACTTGAAATTTCCTCCAAAACTGAATTGCAAACGGTCAGTGGGGCTATAATTCAAGTTGCTGGATGCTGTAATCATTTTATCATCCGACACATCATCATAAAGGATATAGGCCGCCTTTCCATCATTTTCACCATTGGCGATATACAGTTGCTGCCAGACCGTTTGCGGGTCTGTCAAAAATGCTTCCTTTGCCAAATTTGCATTGACAAAATCGGCCCCAATGGAACTGTTGATATGATAGCTGGGCAGATAACGGTAGTAAGTAGGGTCTGGGTTTGGGGCATTAAAATAGCCCAATCGGCTCCTTGCGTGGGTGCCAAATTGATAGGCGATTCCGGTGTTCCATTGCAATTTTTCCTGTTGTAAGGCATAATTCACTAGAAAAAGGGGTTCGAAGAGGTCGCGTTCCCTTGAATTTCGGATTTTCCCATCCTGCTCTCCCCAATAGGGATTGTACTGATTCCCCACCAGTTCAAAAACCTCTTCGGTGAGTGCTGCGGAGCGTCCCCGTCTGTTCCTCGCCAAAATAGAGGTGAACGTGATGCTGTTGTGCGGATTGAATTGGTATTCCAAGGCCCCGAAAAAGGAGTAGGCATCATAGAGGGTACCGTCCACATACCCTTCCTTGGCCCATCTGCGTGAGGCTGAGACGGTATAGGCCAGTCCATTTTCTTGCAACCCAGAGTTATAGGTGCCCATCAGCCTGCCTCGATAGGTACGGTTGGAAGCAGAACTGGACAGACGGACTCCAGGTCTCATCCCTGAAGGCCGGGTATTGATATGGGTATTGCCCAAAATGCCCCCGAAAGTATAGGAATTGAGGGACAGTGCATTGGTATATTCTTGGTTTCGAAGCACATCGTTGAGTCCGCCCCAGTTGTTCCACTGGGGCCTTCCATCAAAAAACTTGTTCATCGGGATGCCATTGATGAGGACGTTGCCATTCTGCGAATCGTAGCCCCGGACCTTAAAAAAGGCCTGACCAAAATCAAAGGCGGCACGGTTCAGAAAAACATCCCTTGTGGATTGCAGAAGCCCCAAAGCGCCCGAGATGGTTTCCTCATCATCCAACAATTCGCCATCTGTCAAGGTAATCAGGTTGTCCGTTTTTTCCTGGACAATGTCCCTTTCGAGATAAAGGATGCCCAAATCAATAGGGTTTCCTTCCAAATAGAGGGAAAACCGTTTCTCCACAAAATCCTGGGCATAGATCCGTAGGATATACTCCCCTGTTTGCTCCACATCAATCTTGAAATGACCGTTCTGATCTGAAGTAAATTCATTTGAGGTTTCACCCAATGAAAGAGAGGCGTTCTGTACGGGCAAATCTGTCCCCTTTTCCTTTAGATGTCCTGTAATGACAGTACGTTGCTGTCCATATTGGGTCATGGAACAACAGAGCACGGCCATGAGTATAGCTGTTCTCATAGCGTATAAGTAGGTTATCAAAAAAAGAGGTTGTAATTGCTTTACGAGGTATAAAAAGCAAACAATCTTACTTATTTTAGACAAAAAATCAAAACATAATGCGATCATTAATATGCCTACTTGTATTAATATCGACCTCACTCCATGGACAAAAGTCCAAAACATACACTATACGAACCATTGCGTTCTATAACCTTGAAAACCTTTTTGATACACAAAACGACACGCTGACCTTTGATGACGACCATACGCCGGAAGGCCGTTATCATTGGACGCCTGAACTGTACCAAAAAAAGATCGGGAACATGACCCGGGTGCTTTCCCAGATCGGCCAGGACGTTTCCAAGACTTCTCCGGATATCATTGGCCTATGTGAATTGGAAAATAAAAGGGTTCTGGAAGATTTGATAGCCCATCCATCGCTTCGGGACAAGGATTATGGCATCGTGCATTTTGATTCCCCGGATATGCGGGGCATCGATGTGGCCTTGCTCTACAAAAAGGCTTCCTATATCCCTTCTTCCTTTAAAAGTCACAGACTGCTTTTGTTCAATGATCTGGGCGAAAGGATCTATACCCGTGACCAGTTGGTCGTAGGGGGCACGATGGATCAGGAAGTGGTGCATTTTATTGTGAACCACTGGCCT
This sequence comes from Allomuricauda sp., assembly GCA_048270465.1. GTDB lineage: Bacteria > Bacteroidota > Bacteroidia > Flavobacteriales > Flavobacteriaceae > Flagellimonas. The sequence goes on along the minus strand of JBLWSV010000003.1, from coordinate 163,527 downwards.
TCCCGAAGGGGCGGGGCCTCTAAAAGTCAACCCAACAGGATCAAAGCGGCCCTTTTGAACAAGCGCATCATCGATTCCATACAAGAACTGGACCCAGATGCCAAGATCATTGCCATGGGCGACCTGAACGACGACCCTATCGATGACAGCTTGAAATCCATATTGAGGACCAAGGGCGAGGTGCAACAACTGGACAGCTTAAGTCTTTACAATCCCATGGAAAAAATGTTCCGAAAAGGAGTGGGGTCTTTGGCCTATCGGGACAAGTGGAGTCTTTTTGACCAATTTTTCATGACCCCAAACCTTGTGAACGAGAGCAAGGAAGAGCTTTCCTTTTGGAAAGCGGGCATCTATTCCCCATCCTTTTTGAAAACCAGCAAAGGAAAATTCAAGGGGTATCCACTACGTACGCATTCCGGGGGAAGTTATACGGGGGGTTATAGCGACCATTTCCCTGCCTATATCTTTTTGGTGAAGGAGGTTAACTGAGATTCCCGCCCCTGTCTGCCGACAGGCAGGTTCGCTGGAATGATAATTAAGCGAACCACTGGCTCCAAGGAATGCGGCTGAGAATCAGCAACAAACCAAATCCGTAAAAAATGGAAATGGTCTTGAACTTCTTGTTGCTTTCCATAAATTTCTTATGTTTGGACCACCCAATGGTGATCAAAGCTAGGGCAACTATGTTGATAAACGGATGCTCCACGGCCAAGAGTCGTGCAGGGGCATTCAGTCCGCCCATACCCAAGGTTTGGATGGCCTTTAGGCCATTGGCGGAAACAAAATACAGCAGCAGGCCCACCAACAGTTGGATGTGGCTCAGGATCAACGCAAAGAGACTGATGCGCAAATCCTTGTGCATGGTAAAGTCTTTTTTGCCCAACCAGCCCATGAGGGCGTTTACAACTGCGATAACGAGTACGGCCAAGACAATATAGGCCATATAGGAGTGTAGGTTTTGTATAATTTCCATGTGGTATAGTTTGAGGTTTAAAAGTACGGAATTTATGTATAAAAAAACCCTGCCGATGGGCAGGGTCTTTAATTTATTGTTGGCTTTGACAAATTATCAAAAATCGTAGCGCAAGGTAACGTTCCAAGTTCTGCCCCAGCCAAAATATCCTTGGTTGGACACATTGATACCTTTATAGGTTTCATCTCCAGGCTCCACAAAATTAGCTGTGGTAAGTTCGGAAATATATTCTTTATCAAGAACGTTGTTCATGTTGGCTCTGATTTTCAAAGCTTTTGATTTATCGATTCCCAAAGGCATAGTGAAAGTTATACCGGCATCCAACAAGCTGAATGAGGGCAATTCCAAATTTTCTTTAATGGCACCTACATCAGCGTATAGATTATCATAGTATCTCCAATCCGAATCAATGGAGAACATACTGTTTATTCTATATGCAACGCCTAAACCACCTGAAAGCTGGGCGGCACCACCAACTTTTCCACCGTCATAATCAACATTTTCTGTGCTGATTACGTTTCGATCCTCATCGGTAACTTGAGTTACAGCTTCTCCTTTATAGATCCAATCGCCCACTGAAGCAAAACCATTGATGGAAAGCCCTTGGGCAGGTCTTACTTTAAAGTCAACTTCCACTCCCGAGTGCAACTGCTCTGTTCCAAAATTGGAAGTATAGGTAACAACATCGTCAACAATGTTTGAACTTGTGACCACCCGATCTTTCCATGAGGTTCTGTACAGGTTAACGTTTGCCGAGAAAATGGAGCTTGAGAAACCGTAACCGGCTTCCAATCCTAAAATTTTCTCATTTTCGGTCAATGGGTTCACCTGATTGGTGAAGTTCAGATAGATATTATCATGATAGGGTTGACGATTATAGAAACCTGCATTGGCATAAAAACTATGCTGTTCTGTCGGGTTATAACTTACACCACCCTTGGCATTGTACCCAAAATTATTCACTTTTTCAGAATCTGTGCCAGGTGTAATGTTTGCTGGCAAAGGCTCGCCTGTCCATTGTGATGAAGTACCGTTGATCAATGCTTGGTCTGCATATTGATAGAAGTCAAACCTCTGGTGGTATTGGTTGGACAGTGATCCCTGAAAGAAGGCAGAGAAGGTATCGGTCGCATATTCCAATTGTGTGAATAATCCTCCATAAGAAATACGCTCATCATTGCTGTAAGCTATCTTCTGATCTTCTGGGTATGACTCGAATGCAGCCTTCCAACCAGATGGTTCAAAGGTTTCTGTCGCCGTCACAAATTTATAGGTGCCAAAGGTGCCATAAGGCTCATGGTTGTTGTTCTGATCTCTTAGACGGATGTTTTCGGTCCATGAGTTCAGGCCATGGAAATCAGAAACTACCCGGAAATGTTTGCCATAATATGTCCTTAAATCAAAACCGACATTCCAAGTTAAGTTGTCGCCCAGTTGTTTTTCAAGGTTTGAAATCAAACCGTACCAATTGTGCAAGTTCATGGATGCCCTTGTGATATATGCAGGGTCATCACCAAAACTTACCGCATCACCATTGGGTACCGCTGCATTTTGGGCATAAATGGCATCATAATCAATTCGGCCCTCATCTGTTCTGATGCGATTACCCAAATTTCCTGTTCCACCACCATTTCCCCAAGAGGCATAAAGTACGGTGGAAAGGTTGGTTGTTGAATCAATGTTCCAGTCCCAGTTCAAGTTGGCCACAGGCTTGTGGTAGAAGTTCCTTCTTTCGGTCATATATTGACCATTGTAAGTTCCCCAGTTATTGTTGTAACGTAAGCCGTACTCCAGATAGTCGGAAATTGGTTTTGTGAAGTTTTGATCGTGGAACTGTGGAGCTCCTGTAACCAAAAAGTTGAATCCGTGGTTATCATTGGGCCTGTATCCCACAGAAATAAAATAAGTCTGCCCCTCTCCAAAATTCCCTTCGTTATAACCATCTCCCTGCCAGTGGGAAAGCATAACACTCATACCCCAACCTTTATCGGAAATACCAGTATTGTATCCAGCTGTTGTTTTGATGTAGTTGTTGTTGGCAACAGTAGCGTAACCAAAACCCCCTTCGTTCATTTCAGTGGCTTTGGTCACAAAGTTTACGGTACCTCCCACAGAGGAAATGGCCAATTTGGAAGAACCAAGGCCCCTTTGGATCTGTACCCCTGTTGCAATATCGTTAAGACCGGACCAGTTTGACCAGTACATCAAACCATCTTCCATACCATTGATGGGCTGACCGTTCAATAGGAAAGCAGTATTGTCCTGCTCAAAACCCCGAACCCGCATGTTCGTGTCACCAAACCCTCCTGATTGTCCTGAAACATAAACAGATGGCGTATTTACCAAGGTCATGGTAACATCTTGGGTCCCTATTTTCTCTTGTATAATTTTAACAGGGATGGAAGAAACCGCTATTGGTGTCTTTCTGTCGGCAGCAAGGTCAATAATACCTGTACCTACCAAAACAACACCTTCCAATTCCTCGGCATCTGGCTGTAGGGCAATGGTGCCTACACTTCCTGTTGTGCTAAAGGGAACACTCTTGGTGACAAATCCAATATAGGAAATCAAAAGTGTGCCGGAACTTTGGTTGACTTCCAAAGTAAAGTTTCCATCAAAATCAGTTGATGTGCCTGTGTTGGTCCCCTTGACCATTACAGTAGCTCCTGGAAGCGGTCCGCCCAGCTCACCGTCTGTGACCGTCCCAGTAAGAGTTCCTTGTGCAAACGCCATTGCGGACATCAAAACTGCCGCAAAAGCCAAGTAGATTCTTTTCATTTAATTCAGTGTTTAAGTGTTTAATTAGCCCTGCAAATGTGATCCATTTTTGACACACTGCGATTAAGCCAAAGTTAAAAAAGAACGTTTTGGTTAACACAAAATTAACAAACAATGTTGGCTGACAAACAATTGTTTGGCGTTTTTATCCACAAATAGGAACCCCGCAGCCTACTCCTTAAAAAATTGCAGAAGTTGTAGTGTGGAGCTGTCGTGCTTGCCAATTTCTGAATTTTCAATTTCGGTGAGAATGGTATCGGCAAGTTGTTTTCCCAATTCCACGCCCCACTGATCATAGCTGAAGATGTTCCATACAATGCCCTGCACGAAAATTTTGTGTTCATAAAGGGCAATGAGTGCTCCCAGGCTTTTTGGGGTGAGCTTTTGGATCAAGAGGGTATTGGTGGGCTTGTTGCCCTCGAATACCTTGAAAGGCAATAAGTTTTGCAATTTTGTCTCGGTCAGGTTTTGTGCCTCAAGTTCGGTCTGCACCTCGTTCCGGGTTTTTCCGTTCATCAGGGCCTCGGTCTGTGCAAAAAAGTTGGCCATAAGTTTGTTGTGATGGGACACATCGCCATGCAACGATTCCTTGAAACCGATAAAATCCGCTGGGATGAGCTTTGTTCCTTGGTGGATCAGCTGGAAGAACGCATGTTGTGAATTGGTTCCCGGCTCTCCCCAAATAATGGTCCCGGTCTGGTGGGAAACCCTGTTCCCGTTCCGGTCCATGCTCTTGCCGTTGCTTTCCATGATACCCTGTTGCAGATAGGCCGAAAAGCGATGCAGGTATTGTGTATAGGGAATGATGGCCTCCGTTTCGGCACCAAAAAAGTTATTGTACCAAACGCTGATCAGTGCCAAAACAATTGGAATGTTTTCCTGGAATGGGGTTTCCCTGAAATGAAGGTCCATTTCGTGGGCACCGCTCAAAAGTTCTTCAAAGTTTTTATATCCTATGGATAAGGCAATGGAAATCCCAACGGCACTCCAAAGTGAAAATCGACCACCGACCCAGTCCCACATGGGGAAAACATTGTCATCGGCTATGCCAAATTCCTTGATTTTTTTCAAGTTGGTGGAGACGGCCACGAAATGGTCGGCTACATCTTTCTCCGAAGCGTTTTGCAAAAACCATTTTTTGATGGTGAGGGCATTGCTCAACGTTTCCTGTGTGGTAAACGATTTGGAAACGATGATAAAGAGTGTGGTCTCTGGGTCCAATTCCTTCAAGGATTCATGGACGTGGTCGCCGTCCACATTGCTCACAAAATGTACCTTAAGGTGGTTTTTATAGAATTTTAGGGCTTCGGTGACCATCACCGGACCCAAGTCGGAACCGCCGATGCCAATATTGACCACATCCGTAAAGGGTTTGCCGCTAAAACCCTTTCTTTTTCCTGATATGACCTCTTCTGAAAAGGCTTTGATCTTTTCCCTGACCTCAAAAACCTCGTCCACGATGTTCTGCCCATCCAACAATACCCTATCTTCCTTTTTTGCCCTAAGAGCAGTGTGCAGCACGGCCCTGCCCTCAGTTTGGTTGATGAGGTCTCCTTCAAAATAGCTATTGATGGCTTCTTTTAAGCCTGCTTCTTCGGCGAGTTCAAAAAGGAGGGAAAGTGTTTCTTCAGTGATCCTATTCTTTGAATAGTCCACCAAAAAATCGTTCCACTGGAATGTGAATTTTTTGCCGCGATCAGTATCCGTGGCAAATAGGTCCTTTAAGTGTACGTCCTTATTTTTTTGGTAATGTGCTAAAAGTTTTTTCCAAGCTTTGGTGACAGTGGGGTCATTTTTGGGTAATGCCATTACTGGTTATAAGTTATTAAGGTTTCTTCAAGCTCGGGGGCAGGTTCCGTGAACTCGATGCAGTCCAACTGCGTCTTTAAAGGCTCAATGTGAGCTATATATTGCATCCGTAGGGAATCCACAATGGGTTCCGCGGCGGGAAGCTCTTCTTTCAAGGGGTCCACTTGCCGTCCGTGCTTCCAAAAGCGATAACATACGTGCGGTCCGCCTGTGTTCCCTGTCATTCCAATCCAACCAATAACATCTCCTTGGCGCACAAAATCGCCCTTTTTCACGTTCTGGGCCTTCATGTGAAGGTACTGGGTGCTATAGGTGCCGTTGTGCTTGATCTTCACATATTTTCCATTGCCTCCCCTTCGGGTGGATTCGGTGACGGTGCCGTCTGCGGTAGCCACAATGGGTGTGCCAATGGGTGCGGCATAGTCGGTGCCCTTGTGTGGCCTTACCTTGTAGCCATAATAGGCAATCCTGCGCTTCAGGTTGTATCTGGACGACAGGCGATAACCAAACTTGATGGGTGCCCTGAGGAATGTACTCCGCAGATTGTTGGCATCTTGATCGAAGTAGTCCAAAATGTTCTTCACGGAATCCGTTACGTAAGGAAAGGCATAGATGGGTCTTCCCTTGTGCTCAAAATAGGCGGCCTTGATGCGGCCTCGACCTGCATAAATACTGTCGTTTATATATCGTTCATCAAAAATGACCTTGAACTTGTCGCCCTTTTCCAGTTTGAAAAAGTCTATGGTCCAGGCATAGATTTCGGAAAGACCGATAGTGACGCTATAATCCACACCCAAATTGTCCATGGTTTCGGAAAGACTGTTGTCAATGACACCGCCCACTTCCCTTTCCATAAGTTTTACCTTTCTTTTGCTCTTGTAGGCCACTGCACTGTCCCTGAGGTCCACCACGGTATAGTTGATCTTGTCTTCTTGGTAGATGAACACTTTGGCCACTTCGGATGTATCCTTCGATTTGAGGATGAGATAGGGTTTGCCCACTTTGATCTTCCGCACATCGAAAGTGTCCCGATAGTTTTCGGAAATGGCTGCAATTTTGGGGTAGTCCACTTTGTTCTTTAGCATAAGCTCCCCAAAGCTGTCGCCCCGTTTTATGGTATCTCGTACCACATTGAATTCGTCCAGATTGAAGCCATAGTGCAAAACAGGTGGTTTCTCGATTGTTTCCACTATAGCCACTTCATCGACCGGTTCCTTGGTCTGTTTGCACGACACCAATACCATAAGTGTCAATATTGCCCCAATAAATTTTTGCATCGTTATCCTAATTCCTTGTAATCCTTGTTTGCCGGGTTAAAAATATGATCCACCCATTGTTTTCCCCATGTGTCCAGTTCTTCTTCTGAATACAAAGTTGGGAAAAATATTATTTTTTGAAAACTTGGGGGCAAAAACTCTTTCCAATTTGTTCCCCCAGTAGCCTGTACGTCCTTGTTGTCCTTGGTCAAATACCTGTATGCAGATCCCATGTGCATCAACGGCCAGTTCACATTGGCGTTCAGGTCCAATTCCCTTAACGCTTTTTTCAGCGCTTCATTGTCCTTGGATGCATCGGGGAGCTGGAGGTATTTGTGATAAATGGTACTGTTTTTCACTTGGGTGGCTATCCTCAACAGCCTAGGGGTATATCTCGCCTCAAACTGTTTCAGGGTCAAGGTTTTTTCACCGGTTGCCAGATCGGTCGCCCCTTTTTTCCAATAGATATGCTCAAAGAGCTCCTCAATGCTGTCTTGTGATGAAAAAGAATGTCTTTCGGTATGGTGCACCAAATTTTCCAACGGGGTCGCATAGATCTCGATCATCCTGTATTGGGCCGATTGGAAACCGCTTGCGGGAAGCAGGGCCATTCGATAGCGAAGGAACTGTTCGCGCTCCATTCCCTTGATCATGATGCTGAAGGAGGAAATAAGTGCCTTGAAATAGTTGTTGATCCTGTTTACTTTTTCAATAAAAAAGGGAACATCTTGGGACTTGTCCTCGACAATCTGTTTTTGTTCATGGATGATGAGCTTGAAATAGAGTTCGGTGATCTGGTGGTACATGATGAAGATCTCTTCATCCGGAAAATGGGTGCGCGGCACTTGGATGCTCAAAAGGGTGTCCAAATGGATGTAGTCCCAATAGGTGAGATATCTTTGGTAGAGGAGCCCGTCCAGATAGGAACTCAGGTCTTGCCCCGAGTTTTTGTACTTTTCTTCTAGTTTGTTGATCTGTGACTGGATTTTTGCACCATTTTCCATTAATGCCGTACTAACTAATTCATTATGATTTTAAACTGGTTCCTCAATCCATTGTACGCTTCCAGATCGGCTTTCAGCGACCCAACGGCCAAATCTGCCTTGATGCGGATCGGGATTTTGTTCAGATCGTTCGATACCCAAAGGGTTAGGCTTTCCTTTTCCTTAAAAACCCGCCCCGATTGAACATAGGGCCTAAATTTAAGACATTCCACTTTCCCAAACTTGGTTCTGAGTACTTCTTTTCCCAAATATTTCAATTTGAACTGGAACACCCCATCATCATCAAAGAGCATGTCCAGGTTTATGGATTGTCCCTCTTCGAACTCTTCAAGGTTATAATTGTTTCTCAAAAAATAGGAAGCAGAAATCAGGTCTTGGATCTGGTTGTGCACGGGAATGTCCATTTCGGTCCCATTCTTGTGGTCCGTCAGCACGGCCTTTTTCTTATCATAGTCAAAATTGATCTCTATGTCCTTGGTATAGCCGCCCTCGTCGATTTTTCTGATGAACTTGTAGGGCCGTCCGTTCCTTCTTCCAAAATAGCTTTCATAAGTGTCGTCCACCTTAAAGAAGATACTCGCGAATCCCGTTGTTTTTCCATTGCCCACCACATGGTACACAGGAATACTGTCCAAAGTCTTTGAAGTAAGGTGCATGGTGGCGTAGCTAGCATTCAAAATTCCGTAGTGGATCCTGAACTTGAGCCACTCCCCGGACTTAAAAGCGGGCTGGAACTTTTGTCCCGCCATAGGGATGGCCATCACTAGGAAAAGTAGAAGAAGTATCTTTTTCATATATTTTACTTGATATAAAAATAACAAAATTGGTGTTGGGGCTGTTTGCTTTACATATACTTAAACAAAACTTGTTCCAAAATAGTATGTACAAAAAAAGCCCAGTCTTGAAACTGGGCTTTTCCTAAATAACCAACCAAACTTTAAATTATGAAAAACCAATACTTAAAGTCATAAGGGAACCACCCCTTATCTGATGCAAATATAGATCAAGGTTTTGTAGGAAAAAGAGTTTTTAACGGACTTTAACTATACTTCTGCTTTTTTGATGGCCCAAGCCCATTTTTTTGGCAAATTATTAAGAAAACAGGGGTGTTTGGCAAACACTTGGTATCAGAACCAAAAGCCAACACTAAAGAAAATACTGTCATTTTTTATCTCTGGGGACCAAGAATAGTAAATTTGGATGGGGCCAAGGAACGATTCAAAGCCATATCCCAATCCATAACCCAAAAAGTTGGGCTCTGAAAACCAGTCGCCAGTCCTAAAAAGATCATCGGCCACATTGGCAAAATTTGCCGAAAAAAGGATATGGTTCTTTGGGGCCACCCTGTAGTCCAATCTTCCGTAGCCTTTGACAAAACTGTTCCCTGGAAGACTTAAAAAATCATAACCGAAAAAGGGCACAAAATTGTTCACAAAGTCGTTGCCGAAACCGCCCAGCACGAAGTCAAAAGAGGTTACCCCGGAGGTGCCCAGTTTTACCCCGCCCTCTGCTTCTATATTTAAGCTCAAGTTATGGAACAAAGGGACAACGGTGCCCAATCGGCCTTTGCCCACTGAAAATTCCCTAAAATTGTCATTGAAATCCGATGAAAACAGGTACAGGTGAAAATCACTGTCAAAAAGGAGGCCCTTGGTGGGAAAATATTTGTCGTCATAGGTATCCAAAGTGATTTTTCCGAAGGCACTGAAGTAATTGGAGTTTTCAAAATAGGTCCTTTCAGAGGTCGAGGCCACCTCCAGACCTTCACCCAATTGGTTGAGTGTCCGGGTGCTATATTTTAGGAGTTTGTGCTCGGCACCCACCCTGAATGCAAATTCTTCGCGCAATACGGTCTGTAGATAGATCTGGTTGGTCAAATCGGTGACATCGAGATTGACCCTACGGATATTTGGGTCAGATGGCACATCAAAATTACCTTGGATCAGCGAATAATCAATCTCAGAATTGAAGTCGGTAAATTTGGAGTTGACACCAAAGCTCCAATAATATCCTTTGTCCAGATAGTATTGCATATTGTAACGTATGTGATCGCCCAGGATAAAATCAAAAGAGGCCACATCGTCCTTCATCAGGAAATTCTTTTTGGTAAGGTTGATGAGGGCCGAACTCTTGTACAGGTCATCATAGTGGGCCGACATTTTGATGAACATTTTGGTCGGGTTCTCCTTCAACTTCAAAATCAGATCGGTACCCAGGCCATTGGATGCCAACTCATACCTTATTGCCTTGAAGTTTCCTGTGGCTGAAAGGTTGTTGATGCCCTGTTTCAATTCGTCGAAGGCAATTTTTTCGGCCAGGCTGAACCTCAGTTTTCCTTTGATGTATCCTCTGGTGTACCGATCGTTTCCCTGTATGATCATCCTATTGATGGTCAAGCTGTCCATCAACTGGATTCTTTTTCTACGTTTTGGGGTATGCTTTTGGACACTAGCAATTGCCCTGAGTTCTGTTATTTTTTCCTTTGCCGCTGCTTCACCACTCTCCACGATTTCCTTGCTGCGCCCAAAATCGATCACGGAGAACTCATCAATGGCCGGCCTGATGTAAATATCCGTTTCCTCCGATTTTTTCTTCATGTCGTTCACCGTTCGGTAATTGTTGATCTGCAACAAAATCTCCGTGGCCGATGAAAGGGATTCCCGGGTGGCCAGGTCGTGTTGCACATCCACCCCAATGATGATATCCGCACCCATGGCCTTGACCCTGTCTATGGGATAGTTGTTCACGACCCCCCCATCTATCAAAATGTCACCATCAATTTCAGAAGGTTCGAACAAAGAGGGAAATGTGCCACTGGCCACAATGGCCTCTGGAAGAAACCCTTGGTCCAACAATACCTGTTCCCCGGTCTCCACATTGGTGGCCATGCACAAAAATGGGATGGGCAACTTTTTAAAATCTTGAATATCCTTGACATGGAACAGCAAGCGTACCAGTTCATTGTAAATGTTCTGTCCGCCAGAAATGGCCTGCGGAAAGGTCACCTTGAAGTTGGTAAAGGGAAGGGTGAGCGCGTAGCGTTCGGAATTTTCCTTTTCATAGAAGGTCTTGGCTCCCCTTGGCACATTGTCTTGTATAAGGCTTGCGAAGTCAGTGACCCTGAATATGGAGTCTAGCTCTTGGGCCGAATAGCCCGATGCGTAAAGAGCCCCGACTATGGCCCCCATGCTGGTACCTCCAATATAATCGACCTTTACGCCCGCTTCTTCGATGACCTTGAGTGCACCAATGTGGGCCAATCCCTTTGCTCCGCCACCACTGAGCACCAATCCCACTTTTGGGGGTGGGCCACTGTTGGTTTCCTGAGCCATTCCAAAAGCACTCAAAAGGATGGACAATAGTGTGATGATCTTATGTTTGCTGTACATGTTTTGCTAATGAAAGGATTTGTAAATTTTCTTTGCTTTGGCCATACCAATGGATTCCGCGAGGCTTTCCATGGAAGCCTCCTTTATCCGTTTGACGGATTTGAAATGCTTCAATAGCTGCTCCGCTGTCTTTTCACCAATTCCATTTATGTTTTCAAGCTCCGTGTTGATGGCCCCTTTGCTCCTTTTGTTCCTGTGATGGGTTATCCCGAACCTATGGGCCTCGTTCCGCAATTGCTGTATGATCTTCAAGCTTTCGGATCTCTTGTCCAGATAGAGGGGGACCGGATCTTCCGGAAAGTAGATCTCTTCCAAACGCTTGGCTATCCCAATAATGGCAATTTTCCCCCGCAAGCCCAAAATGTCCAAGCTTTTCAAGGCTGATGACAACTGGCCTTTTCCACCGTCGATCACAATAAGTTGAGGCAAGGGCTCTTCTTCATTGAGCAGCCTTTTGTACCTCCTAAAGACCACCTCTTCCATGCTGGCAAAATCATCCGGGCCTTCCACTGTCTTTATGTTGAAGTGTCTGTAATCCTTCTTGGATGGTCTCCCGTCCTTGAACACCACACATGCGGCCACGGGATTGCTCCCTTGGATATTGGAGTTGTCAAAACATTCAATGTGCCTAGGCTCTTCGGAAAGGCGCAGATCTGCCTTCATTTGGGCCATGATCCTTTTGGTGTGCCTGTCCGGGTCGGTGATCTTAATCTGCTTCAACTTGTCCTGCCTATAAAAACGGGCGTTGCGTTCAGAGAGTTCCAAGATCCTTCGTTTGTCCCCCAATTTGGGCAAAGTGACCTTGATGTTCTCATCCACCGTCACCGGAAAGGGCAAATAAATTTCCCTGGAGTGCGAGTTGAACCGCTGCCTTAGCTCTGTAATGGCCAGCTGTAAAAGGTCCTCATCGGTTTCATCCAACTTCTTTTTGATTTCCAACGTATGCGACCGCACAATGGAACCGTGGGACAATTGCAAAAAATTGACATAGGCATGGGTCTCATCGGAAATGATGGAAAACACATCCACATTGTTGATCTTGGGGTTGACCACCGTCGATTTGGCCTGATAGTTCTCCAGAATGTCGATCTTGTCCTTTACCCGCTGTGCCTTTTCAAACTCCATTTTTTCCGCAAAATCTTTCATTTGTTCCTTGAAGGATTGCAAGGAACTTTTCAGGTTTCCTTTGATGATCTGCCGAATGTCCTCAATCTGGTCATGGTATTCCTTTTCCCCTTGAAGGCCTTCACATGGCCCCAAACAATTGCCCAGATGGTATTCCAGGCACACTTTGTACTTTCCTGCCGATATTTTTTCTTCCGAAAGATCATAATTACAGGTGCGCAGAGGATACAGGCTCTTCACAAGATCCAAAAGCGTCCGAACGGTCTTCATACTGGTATAGGGTCCATAATATTCGGAACCGTCCTTGATGAGCTTTCGGGTGGGAAAGATTCTTGGGAAGCGTTCATTCTTGATGCATATCCAAGGGTAGGACTTATCGTCCTTGAGCAATACATTGTAGCGGGGCAACAATTTTTTGATCAAATTGTTCTCCAAAAGCAAAGCATCCGATTCAGTGGGCACCACAATATGTTTTATGGAGTGGATTTTCTTCACCAACACACGGGTCTTGCCATACTCCTGTTTTTTGTTGAAATAGGAGGATACCCTTTTTTTGAGGTTTTTGGCCTTGCCCACATAAAGGATCTTTCCTTCCGAATCATAAAATTGGTACACCCCCGGATTATCGGGCAGCGCACTTATCTGTACATTGATGGCAGGTGGGTTGGACATACGGTTTTCTGAAAATGACCCTTTTTGACTTTATAACAAAGTTATATTTTAATTACAGTGTTTTCTGTTAAACTTGATCGTTTGCTGTTTTCCGTTGATATTCGCCCGATTTGGATCCATAAAAGCAACAATCAAAAAAACGCAGTCATGCGTGCTTTTTGATAGACCGGGAACAAAACCATGGTTTTTCCTTAATAAAACTATGGCAAACGCACAAGTCAAAGCCCAAAAATGTTAAACTGTTGTAAAAATTGATGCATTTCACCGATAAAATGTGCATTTCGTGGTGGATTTTAGAATTGTTTTACCTACATTTAACGGTATAAATACAATCCTATGGAAAACTATGTGATCGTTTTGGGAATGTACTTGATCTTGATGTTGTTCTTCAAGATTTTCTTTGCCGTTGCAACAAGCAAGGGAGAGTAAAGCCATTGCACCCAAAATCAACCCCAAAATCTTCAACACCTGGATGTTGAAACATGAACTAAGAATAAAATACAAAAATCTGAGAGCAGAGATCAGTCAATCGAAAGCCTCGGATTTAAGTTTGATTTTAGCCAATCATGTACTCCAAATCCCTATCTGGGATTTTTTTTATTACCATATCTTTTTGAGCATTGAAGAAAAAAACGAGGTGGATACCCTCCCCTTGATCACTTTGTTGCAGGGAAAGGACAAGCATGTGGTCGTTCCCAAGGTGAGCGGTGAAAATTCCATGGACAACTATTTACTGACCGACAGCACGGTCTTCAAAAAAAACAAATGGGACATTCCCGAGCCTGTGGATGGCATTTTGATCCCAGAGGAAAAAATAGATGTGGTCTTCATACCACTTCTGGCTTTTGACACGAAAGGAAACCGCGTGGGTTATGGAAAAGGATTCTATGATGTTTTTTTGGACAAGTGCAAAAAGGAGACCTTAAAAATAGGGCTTTCCTTTTTTGGGGCCGAGGAAGAGACCATATCCGATGTGCACGAAAACGATATGAAGCTGGATTACTGCATTACCCCGGAACAGATCTACACATTCTGATCAACAACTTCTTCCTTTTGTTCCTCTTGCTTGGGAAACGCCTTTTTGTTGAAAACGATCAAAATACCTACCCCAGTGCTGATCGCGGTATCCGCAATGTTGAATACCGGCTCAAAAAAACGGAACTGTTTGCCTCCCAGGGAAGGGACCCAATCGGGCCATGTGGTGTCTATCAATGGAAAATAGAGCATATCCACCACTTTGCCGTGGAACAAACTGCCATAAGGTTGCTCAGCGAACAATGTAGCCACCTGCCCATTGCTGTGGTCAAAGATGATCCCATAAAATACCGAATCGATGATATTGCCGACCGCTCCGGCAAAAATCAAGGATACCGCCAAAATCAAGGTTTTGGGGGATTGTTTCCTGATGATGTCCCAAAGCCAATATCCAATACCAAACACAGCAAAGATCCTAAAGATGGTCAGGGCCAATTTTCCGGCAGCATCTGAAATGGGCAAAATATCGCTCAATTTTGTTCCCCAGGCCGCTCCTTCGTTCTCAATGAAAAATATCTTGAACCAATTGAAAACGTCATGGGATTCGCCCAAGATAAAGCTGGTTTTGATATAGATCTTGCTCATCTGGTCAACAAGCAGGATCAAAACAATAATCAAAAGGGATTTTTTCAAACTCATTTTTACAATAAACTACTTTTGGGCAAGCCCAAGGTTTCATGACCCTTGGTCAGTGGGCAAAACGGTTGCAAAAATATGGATATTATTTTGTTTTCATGAGATGGATGTTCCCTTCCACCGTCTTCAGTGTAAATTGATTGTCGCCAAAAGGGATGCTTTCCTTTATAATATGGCCATAAGCACTCTCGGCCTTAATGTCGCCATTCGGAGTGGTGAGCCAAATATCGCCCTTTTGTGTGGTCACCTCAACGGTTTCCGAAACATTGTCCAGCCTGCACATCCCATCCGAAAGGGTAATGCTCAGGTCTTCGTAGTTCCCTGTGGCATATACATTGCTGTTCGTGCCAAAAAGAACAACCCTTTTGTATTGCGGCACAGTGACCTGCAATGCAATGGATACCACTTTGTGGGCGCTCAACTTGTCGTTGGGGTCGGTAAAAATGGGTTGAAAATCAGCCCCTATCTGGGTTGTCGTTCCGTTTTCGGTGATGGTTACCAACAAATCCTTGGCATATTCCCCTTCCATGCTGGCCGATACACGAACCTCATCGGACTTGGCCGTCTCCAAATCGATTCTGTAGCAGAACCGGGAGTCAATTTGAATAGTCTCCGTCCTTGGTCCGACAAAGGCTTTTCTCACCAATTTTTGACCGTGCAACTGGGCAAGGGCAAAACAGCCGAACAGAAGGAACAAAAACCTCATAGCCAAACGCCGTTGGGCGTTCTTATCATTTCTGCATGTTCTTGGCCTCTATGCTCAAAGTGGCATGGGGAACGAGTTTCAAACGCTCCTTGTTGATGAGTTTCCCGGTAACGCGGCAAATGCCATACGTCTTGTTCTCGATCCTCAAAAGGGCACTCTTCAGGTCCCGGATAAATTTTTCCTGGCGGATGGCCAACTGGGTGTTGGCTTCCTTGCTCATGGTCTCCGAGCCTTCCTCAAATGCCTTGAAAGTGGGTGAGGTATCGTCCGTACCGTTGTTGCCATCGTTCATATAGGAACTCTTCAAAAGTTCCAAATGACTTTTGGCCTTTTCCATTTTTTCCTCGATCAAGGCCCTGAACTCCTCCAGATCCTTGTCGGAGTATCTTACTTTTAATTCTTCTGCCATGGTCTAATGCTTTTGGATAAACAATTTTGTATTCACTTCATCGAAGGCCACTGCAATGCCTTCCTCTAATTTCTCCTCCAAATTGAGCTCTGCGGTCAAGGTTTCCGTTTTGATGTATTCCTCATTGCTGGAAATGGCATTTTCCACAAAGCCGTCCTTCAGTATTTTGATATCGATCTTGTCCGTAACTTCAAAACCAGATTCCTTTCGGATGTTCTGGATCCTGTTCACCAACTCCCTTGCGATGCCCTCTTTTCTCAGGCTCTCGTCTATGGTGACGTCCAAAGCCACAGTGAGCGCACCGGAAGATGCTACCAGCCATCCCTCGATATCCTGTGAGCTGACCTCTACATCGGTTAACTGTAAAGTAACGGTTTTATTTTCCAATTGGAGCATTAATTCTCCCTCCCGTTCTATTTTTTGGATGTCTTCTTGCCCCAATCGGCCCACTGCTGCGGCAATCGCCTTCATGTCCTTGCCAAATCGGGGTCCCAAAACCTTAAAATTGGGCTTTATCTGTTTTACCAAGATGCCCGAAGCATCATCCAGCAGTTCTATTTCCTTGACATTGACCTCGGACCGTATCAAGTCGGACACGGCTTTGATATCTGCTTTTTGCTGCTCATCAAGAACAGGGATTATGATCTTTTGGAGCGGTTGCCTCACTTTTATCTTTTCCTTTTGGCGAATGGAAAGTACCAAAGAGGATATTTTTTGTGCCAATTGCATCTTACGCTCCAATTTTTCGTTCACCATGTTGGCATCAAAGACGGGAAACTCGGCCAAATGAACACTTTCAAAGCCTTCTTTTTGGGTGGTGGCGTCCAAATCTTTGTAGAGCCTGTCCATGAAGAAGGGTGCGATGGGGGCGGACAACTTGGCCACAGTGGCCAAACAGGTGTAAAGGGTCTGGTACGCAGAGATTTTGTCCTGCTGATAATCCCCCTTCCAGAAACGCCTTCTGCTCAAACGCACATACCAATTGCTCAGGTTCTCCTGAACATACTCGGAAATCATTCTTGCTGCCTTGGTGGCTTCGTAATCAGCATAAGCTTCGTCCACACTTTTGATCAAGGTGTGCAGCTCGGACAAGATCCACTGATCTATCTCCGGTCTATCCTTCAGTGGAATATCGGCTTCGGAATAATCAAATTCATCAATATTGGCATAGAGTGCCATGAACGAATAGGTGTTGTAGAGCGTTCCAAAGAACTTGCGCTTTACCTCCACGATTCCGTCAATATCAAATTTAAGGTTGTCCCATGGGTTGGCATTGGAGATCATGTACCAACGTGTGGCATCCGGGCCATGTTCCGGCAAAACCTGAAAGGGATCGACCGCATTGCCCAATCTTTTGGACATTTTTTTGCCTTCCTTGTCCAAAACCAATCCGTTGGAGACCACATTTCTATAGGCAATACTGTCAAAAACCATGGTGGCTATGGCATGGAGGGTATAGAACCACCCTCGGGTCTGATCCACTCCTTCGGCAATAAAGTTCGCGGGGAATGCAATGCCGTCATCTATCAATCCCTTGTTCTCGAACGGATAGTGCCATTGGGCATAGGGCATGGAGCCGCTATCGAACCACACATCGATAAGGTCTGCTTCCCTTTTCATGGGTTGTCCAGAGGGCGAAACCAGGGTAATGCCGTCCACGATGTTTTTGTGCAAGTCAATCTTATCGTAATTTTCCTCGCTCATATCGCCCACCACAAAATCGGCAAACACATCTTTTTCCAGCACCCCAGCTTCAACTGCCTTGGCCATTTCAGCCTTTAGTTCTTCCACGGAACCTATGATCAGCTCCTCTTTGCCGTCCTCGGTGCGCCAAATGGGCAGTGGAATGCCCCAATATCGTGATCGGGAAAGGTTCCAGTCGTTGGCATTGGCGAGCCAGTTGCCAAAGCGTCCCTCTCCGGTGGCCTTGGGTTTCCAATTGATGGTCTGGTTCAGTTCGAACATACGGTCCTTCACATCGGTTACCTTGATGAACCATGAGTTTAACGGGTAGTACAGAATGGGTTTGTCCGTGCGCCAGCAATTGGGATAGCTGTGGACATATTTTTCGACCTTGAAGGCCTTGTTCTCTTCTTTTAGTTTGATGGCAATCTCAACATCGACCGATTTTTCAGGTGCTTTACCTTCTTCGTAATATTCGTTCTTCACATATTTACCGCCAAACTCCCTTAGTTCCGGCCTGAATTTACCTTGAAGGTCCACCAGCGGAACCGGGTTGTTGTTTTCATCCAAAACCAGCATGGGAGGAACCTCTGGATCGGCCTGTTTGGCCACCAGGGCATCATCAGCACCAAAGGTTGGGGCTGTGTGCACGATTCCAGTGCCGTCTTCGGTGGTCACAAAGTCGCCTGCAATCACACGGAAGGCATTTTCTGGGTTTTGGTAGGGCTGCACATAGTCTATCAACTGCTCGTAACGGATCCCGACCAAGTCTTTTCCAAAACAGCTCTGGCCCACCCAATATGGGATTTTTTTGTCCCCTTCCTTAAAATTGGACAATTCTTTGGCGGTATCGACCTTGACAAACTTTCCCGAAAAATTATAGCTGACCAAGTTTTTGGCCACAACCACATTAATTGGTTCAAAAGTGTATTGGTTGAAAGTTTTCACCAACACATATTCAATCTTGGGCCCAACAGTCAATGCCGTGTTCGATGGAAGCGTCCAAGGGGTGGTCGTCCACGCCAAGAAATAGATGTCACCTTCCACATCTTTGAGATAATCAGGAAGCGATTCCTTTTTTGCCTTGAACTGCGCCGTAACCGTGGTGTCCGTCACATCCTGATAGGTGCCGGGTTGGTTCAGCTCGTGTGAGCTCAATCCTGTGCCCGCCTTTGGCGAATAGGGCTGTATGGTGTACCCTTTATAGAGCAGTCCTTTGTCATAAATTTGCTTTAGCAACCACCAGACGGATTCCATGTACTTGGGCTTGTAAGTGATGTAGGGGTCGTCCATATCCACCCAATACCCAATCTTTTCGGTCATTTCGTTCCAAACGTCTGTGTAGCGCATCACCGCTTTCTTGCAAGCGGCATTGTATTCCTCTACCGATATTTTTTTGCCGATGTCCTCTTTGGTGATTCCGAGCTCTTTCTCCACACCTATCTCTATGGGCAGTCCATGGGTGTCCCATCCGGCTTTGCGCTTCACCTGAAAGCCCTTCATGGTCTTGTATCGCGGAAAGATATCCTTGATGGTACGAGCCATCACGTGGTGGATCCCGGGCATTCCGTTTGCAGAGGGTGGTCCTTCATAGAAAACATAGCTCTCCTTGCCCTCCCTGGTGGAAACACTCTTTTCAAAAATCTGTTTTTCCTTCCAAAAGTCCAGAACTTCTTCCGATACCTTGGGCAGGTCCAATCCCTTATATTCCGCAAACTTCATATACTGCTACTTCTTCTAGAATTCAAGTTTGCAAAATTATAAATTTAGATGGAATTATGACCTACCTCGGATGTGTTAGAATTTACTTAATCTCCTTAATGTAAATATGATATGGTGAAAATGGTTATTTCGGATAAATTTTGTTATATTGATTTTCTATTAACACTAATCCATTTTTGAAATGAAAAAAGTATTTATCGCACTGATTGCCCTGTCCCTTTCCATGTCCGTAATGACCTCTTGCAAGGAGGCGGGCGACAAGGCAAAAGAAGCTACTGAAGAAGCCGGAGATGCTATGGAAGAGGCCGGTGAAGACCTGAAAGAGGCCGCTGACGATGCTGTTGATGCTGCAAAAGAAGCAGGAGAAGATGTCAAGGAAATGGGCGAGAAAGCCTTGGACAGTCTTGAAAAGGCCGGCGAAGAAACCCTGGACAAGGCAAAGGAAATGGGTGAAGATGCCAAAGAGGCCGCCAAAAAGGCCATCGATAGCATCTAAACTAACCTGTTTCAGTTGAAAATGTAAAAGAGACTGTCTAAAAAGCGGAAAAATTTAGGCTTTGTCAGGTTGAGCGCAGTCGAAACCCATTGATTATCAATACATTTTAAGTTCTCGACTGCGATCGAACTGACAGACAAACAGCTTTTTAGACAGCCTCTTTTTTGGTTTAACAACAGGAGGGATGAAATGAATCCAAGGTGATTATTCCCTTTAATGCAAGCCCACGGATGTTTTTCTTGATGGCCTATTTTTCTTTTCTATATAGGATATAAGAATGTAGAATAGGAACCAGTGCCAGAATTCCGGTAATGGATATGAACACGATAAAGTTGGTTTTTTGATCTAAGATCAAACTGAAAAGTACCACCAAAATACCTCCAACGAACCACAGTTTGCCTGCCATTTTATGGGTTTCCTTCCAAACGGACTCGTTCTCCAATGTCCACGGAGTTCGGATACCGATAAAATAATTGGCCTTTATGGTCTTAAAATAATTTCCCAAAATG
Source organism: Allomuricauda sp. (assembly GCA_048270465.1). GTDB lineage: Bacteria > Bacteroidota > Bacteroidia > Flavobacteriales > Flavobacteriaceae > Flagellimonas. The sequence continues at coordinate 143,325 of JBLWSV010000003.1, read as the reverse complement.
ATGAAAAGCACACCCATCATCAGCAGGATGTAGTTGGGATTGGACCACGATTGGTTCTTGGCCGTGTAGAGGACGATGAGTGCCAGTATGGACATGAAAACGGTCAACAACAGTTTTAAGGTGTAGTATTTGTTGCCCATTTTGTGCAATTGCTTTTTTGGGTCGATGTAGGGTACCACTAAGAAGATCACGTAGATGAGCAAGGGCAGCATGATGGGGATCATGATGAGTTCCGATTTGTCCCCGTAGCGGTCCACTTCTCCCTTGATGTTGTAGTGCAAGGGCACCTGTTCGGGCAGTTGGTTCCATATATAGGCCAGGTACAGAAAGGGGAGCAACACAATGCCGATCAAGGGCAGTTCTTTGGTTAGTTTCAAGGTCATTTCTTTAAAGTTAGTATCCAATTGAGCAAATCTTCCAAGATGGTGGTGTTGAGGGAGTATTCCACAAACTGTCCCTTTTTTTCGCTGGTCACCAAGTTGGCCTGGCGCAAAATGTCCAAGTGGTGCGAAATGCTGGGCTTGGAAATATTGAACCTTTCTGCAATTTCCCCTGCGTTCATGTCCCTTTCCTTGAGCAGTTCCACGATCTGTCGTCGCGTTTCATCGTTCAGGGCCTTGAAGAGGGAATTCATTCCATTAGTTATTTAGATAAATATCTAAATATTAAATGAGATTTCAAAACAACTTAAATTTTTTTAAATGGTTGACCGAAAGAATTTTAAAATCAACCTTCCCCCACCATCTCCACCAACTTGTTGATCGTGTTCAGGTTTCTGGCCGTCATGGTCACGCCTGGCAAAGCCTTACCCATTTTTTCCACCAATTTGGAACGGCCGATGCCTTCTGGCGCGTAGAGGTAAAATACCTTTTCGATTAGGATATACCGCTCGCTGTCAGCTTTTAAGGAATCCAACAGCGCTTCATCAAAAATCTCGGGTTCCTTGTCCAGAAAAAAATAATGGATGGTCTTCCCTTGGTCGCTTTCATAGGGACAGTTGGTCACGGCTCCCATGAGTTCGTCCCTATCCAGCACAAAAATGTAGGGCACAAACCCAAACTGCTGTGCTATGAGTTCCCCAATTTCCTGTGTGGGCCTTTGTGCGCTTTCAAAAACCACATTCCCACTTTGGATGTAGGTCCTGACATTGGAAAACCCGTTGGATTCCATCAATTGTTTCAGTTCCTTCATAGGGACACTATGTTTCCCACCAACATTGATGCCTCTTAACAGCGCAATCCAAGTTTTCATTTGATGTGTTTTTCTAAAATGGATAAAAAGCAGAAGGTAATCAATTTTACAGACTCTTCAAGAACGTCTCCGTATCCATGATCTGGGCAAATTCATCCTTCAGGTTGGCCAGTTCGGTGTGATGGATGAGGTCGGCCCCATACACTTGTCCGTTCACGCCCACTTTGTCAAAGGCCGCGGTGGCATCCGATACCAAAACAACGGCAAAACCCATATTGGCCGCCATACGCACGGAAGTGGAGACACAATGTTCCACGGTAAGCCCAACGATGACAAGTTCGGAAATGCCCATGGCCCTGAGTTGGGCCTCAAGGTCGGTGCCTATAAAGGCACTGTTCACATTTTTGGCAAAAATGGGCTCCCCCTCAATGGGTTGCACCAACGGATGTATCGCATTCCCCTTTTTGGAAGGATGCAGAGGAGAATCCGGATTGGTGGAATCGTGCTTCACATGGAACACCGGCCATTGTTTTTCTCGAAAGGCCAACAAGATTTCCCGGCAATTCTCCTCGGCCATGGGATTGTTGCGCTCTGTGCCATAAAAGGCCATTTCCTGCAGGCCAAGTTGGATATCGATGAGAACAAGTGCCGTCATTGGGTAGTCTTTGGACTTAAAATTACGACAAAAGGAACAGCAATCTGATTTTGAAACAGGACCATTGTTAAATTCAATTTTAAGAAGAAGCCTACAATAGCTATTTTTAGGAAAAATTTGAAAGATGAAGATTGTCTCCTACAATGTGAACGGCATCAGGGCCGCACTCAACAAAGGTTTTGTGGAATGGCTGCAGGCGGTAGATCCGGATGTGGTCTGCCTACAGGAAACCAAGGCCATGGTGGACCAAGTGGACACTGCTGTCTTTGAAGAAGCGGGATACCCACACCACTATTGGTTCAGTGCCCAAAAGAAGGGGTATAGCGGAGTGGCCTTACTTTGTAAGGAACGCCCGGACCATGTGGAATATGGTACGGGAATCGATTATATGGACTTTGAGGGGCGCAACCTGCGTGTCGACTTTGGAGATTTGTCCATCATGAGCATGTACTTGCCATCGGGGACCAATCTGGCTCGGTTGGACCATAAACTGATGTACATGGCCGATTTTCAAAAATATGCCGATGAACTTCGGAAAGAGCGTCCCAACCTGATTGTGTGCGGAGACTACAACATCTGTCACGAGGCCATCGACATCCACGATCCCGTTCGGAACAAGAATGTTTCCGGCTTTTTGCCCGTGGAGCGGGAATGGATCGGCAGTTTTATCAACAGTGGGTTCATTGACAGTTTCCGGCATTTCAACAAAGAGCCCGACAATTATACTTGGTGGAGCTACAGGGCCAATGCTAGGGCCAACAACAAGGGTTGGCGTTTGGACTATGGCATGGTGGCAGAGCCCTTGGAAAATAGGTTGAAACGTTCGGTGATCTTGTCCGAGGCCGTGCACAGCGACCATTGTCCCATTCTGTTGGAAGTGGAAAGATAACCTTGGCTTAAAGGTCAATATTTTGGTTTAGTTACCTTTGACCGTCCTAATTTGATATGATGAAATATACCAGAATCCCACATACCGACATCCGAATAAGCAAAATATGCCTCGGCACCATGACCTGGGGCAGGCAGAACAGCGAGGAAGAGGCCCATGAACAGATGGATTATGCCTTGGACCAAGGCGTGAATTTTTTTGATACTGCGGAACTGTATCCCATTCCCGCAAAGAAGGAACTTTATGCGGTGACCGAGGAATTTATCGGAAACTGGTTCAAAAAGACCGGGAACAGGGACAAGGTGGTATTGGGGTCCAAAATCGCGGGAAAAGGACATGCCGCTACGCACATCAGGAATACCGGGTTCAGTAAGGAATCCATCATGAGTGCAGTGGAGGGAAGTTTGCAACGGCTCCAGACGGATTATATCGACCTGTACCAACTGCACTGGCCCGAACGGAACACCAATTATTTTGGACAACGGGGGTTCAATGCCCACGCCATTGATGGTTGGGAAGATAATATCCACCAAGTGTTGGAGACCCTTCGCGACCTGATTGCCGAAGGGAAGATCAGACACGTGGGGCTTTCCAACGAAACCCCTTGGGGAACCATGCGGTTTTTGGAGGAGAGCAAAGTGCACCGGACCCTTCCGCGCATGTTGACCATCCAAAATCCCTATAACCTTTTGAACCGTTTGTTCGAGGTAGGGCTTTCCGAAATATCGACCCGTGAAAAAATAGGGCTGTTGGCCTATTCGCCCATGGCATTTGGAGTGCTCAGCGGAAAATATTTGACCGAAATCCCCCCAAGAAAGGCCAGGGTTTCCCTTTTCCCCAATTACAACAGGTACAGTGGGGAAACAGCCACCCAAGCCACAGAGAAATATGCCCTACTGGCCCAAGAATATGGGTTGAGCTTGGCGCAGATGTCGTTGGCCTTTGTAAATACGCGACCCTTTCTAACGAGCAACATTATTGGGGCGACCAGCATGGAGCAGCTCAAGGAAAACATTGAGAGTATCGATGTGGACCTTTCGGATGAGGTGTTGGAAGGAATCGAGGCCATCCATAATGCTATTCCCAACCCAGCGCCATAAAATGTATGGTGAAACAACTAGTTTATTCAATCATTTTGTGTTCTTCAGAATGAATGAGGTTTTTCTATGAACAGTGAACAAGTTTCAAGTTCAAGAGCAAAAGTATTCGTGACCATTCGTGAAATTTGTGTCTATATCACTCAACCGAACAAGACACCCAACACATCCTCGATTTTGGAAACCTTGCGGATTTGAATGCCTGTATTTTTCAGGCCGATTTTATTGTTTTTGGAGACAAAAATGGTGGAAAAGCCCAATTTTTCGGCTTCCAGAATGCGTTGGTCCACCCGCTGTACAGGACGGATTTCTCCGGCAAGGCCCACTTCCGCAGCAAAACAGATGCCTTTTTCAATGGATATGTCGGCGTTGCTGGACAAAATGGCGGCCATAACGGCAAGGTCGATGGCGGGATCGTCCACCGAAATGCCCCCGGTGATGTTCAAAAAGACATCCTTGGCAGCCAATTTAAATCCTGCCCGTTTTTCAAGAACGGCCAAGAGCATGTTCAATCGTTTGGCATTGAACCCGGTTGCGGAACGCTGTGGTGTCCCATAAACAGCCGTACTCACCAGCGCCTGGATCTCGATCAACAGTGGTCGCATGCCTTCCACCGTGGCGGCTATGGCAGTGCCGCTGAGATCATCCTCATTTTTGGAGATCAATACTTCGGATGGATTGTTCACTTCGCGGAGCCCACTGCCCTGCATTTCGTAAATGCCCAATTCGGCCGTGGACCCAAATCGATTTTTTAAGGAACGAAGAATTCGGTACACATAATTACGGTCACCTTCAAACTGAAGTACCGTATCCACCATGTGCTCCAAAATTTTGGGGCCGGCTATGGTCCCATCTTTGGTGATGTGTCCCACCAAAATCACGGGAGTATGACTTTCCTTGGCAAATTTGATGAGCTCTGCGGCACATTCACGGATCTGTGAAATGCTTCCGGCAGCGGATTCGATATAATCGGTGTGAAGGGTCTGGATGGAATCGATGACCACGAGATCGGGTTCCAAAGCAGCTATCTGCTGAAAGATGTTCTGGGTCTTGGTCTCGGTGAGGATATAGCAATTGTCACTGTTGGGCAGAATCCGATCCGCTCGCATCTTGATCTGCCGTTGGCTCTCTTCTCCCGAAACATATAATGTTTTATAGGGCAGTTTTAGTGCAATCTGAAGCAAGAGGGTACTTTTTCCAATGCCCGGTTCGCCTCCCAACAAAGTCAGGGAGCCAGGGACCAACCCCCCACCCAGAACGCGGTTGAACTCTTGATCCAACGTATCCAGTCGAAGCTCTTTCTCATGGGTGATTTCAGAAACGCGAAGAGGTTTGCTGGCCTGTTTGACCGAGGTCGTGTCAGTTTTCCAACTTCTTTTTTCTTCTTTCTGGACCACCTCTTCCACAACGGTGTTCCATTCCTTGCAGGAGGAACATTGGCCTACCCATTTGGGAAATTGGGTGCCGCAGTTTTGGCAAAAAAAAGCTGTTTTGGTCTTGGCCATTACCTATTTTCTGGATTTGGCTAAGATAGGAAAGTCCACAAAAAGAAATGAATGATCAGTACCCAAAGTCGGCCTTGAGGGCATCTATTTTTTCAAGGGCCATGTCCTTGGTCAAAAAGTCGATTTCCTGCATTTGGAACGCTTTTTCAAAGGTTTTGAACGCTTTTTTGGGCTCTCCGATAAACTCATAGTACTCACCTTCAAAATAAAAACCCATCATGGTATCTGGAAATTCCTTTTTACAGAGATCAGATAGGGGCTTTAGGGATTCGTAATCCTCTTTTTTAAGGCAAGCGGCATAAATGGCCATAATATCGTTGAGTTCCACAGATTTTCGGAAACCGAATAGTTTTTCCATGGTGCTGTAACGATTTTCCAGATAGTTGAAAACGGGTTCTTCCGATGTCAATATTTCCGATTTGTATTCGGTGGGGCTGATGGGCCTGAACATTTTGAAGACATTGTCAAATGCTTTGCCCAAACCATAAGCCACAATGGAAACATGGTCGGCATTTTCGTATTCGTCAAAAAAGTAGTGCAGGTTTTCCTTGGTGATGGAATTGATGCTGTGGTTCATCTGAAGGATACGTTGCCTATCGTCCGAAGGTTCTTTTTCCACAATCAGGTTATAGAAGATTACCTGTTCCATTGCCGATAGCCGTTCGGGCACCCGGTTCTCCATTTCTGTGGCCAAAGTGGGCGATATGCTCACATAGGAATTGAAAAGCGAACGATCTTTGAACAGGTAATAATTTCCAAAATTGGCAGTGATATCATACCCCACGAACATTTTGAAAGGGGCAATGTTGTAGCTGGTCTCCAAATAGGGGATAAGCTCCATGCCCAAAAACTCATAAAAAAGCTTTCCTTTGTCGCTGGGCAGTCCCGACACTTCCTCAAACGCACAATCTTCCAGCCTGATGTCGTTCTCGCTTTGTCCCACACCCACGACAATGGCTTCAGGCATACGATCCAAACGACTTTGGAACTTAACGTTTGCCACGACAAGGTCGAACAGATATTCCGCATCCAGAACGACCAACAAAGGGTACTTTTTTTCTTCGGAATAGTCTTCGGGAAAATAATAGGAGACGTTCCTTCTTTCCTGTAGCTTGAAGGATTCAAAGATTTCTTTTTTGACCTGGGCGCCAAGGTTGAAGCATACCAAGCCCAACAATAGGAATTGTAGTTTTTTGTTCATTGGTTAAGTTTTGGACGGCTGGGGCTTACCGATTTCTATTCAATAACGGCAATACAATGAAGGATATTGTACCAAAGACGACCACCATGAGGGTCTGTGCTATCCACATGATCCACCCAAATGCATCCCCGGAAACGGAGCTGATGCCATAAATGCCGAGGGCCGCACTCACGGCTATGGGGTACAGGCCAATTCCGCCGTTGGTGGTGGATATGGCAAAGCTGCCTGCCACAAATGGGACCAGAAGTTGGCCCAGGGTGAGTGATGTGGTCTCGGCCACGGTATGCTTTATCACCCAGAACATGCCCACATAGGCGGCCCAAATAAAGAGGGTATGGAAAATGAACGCCCATTTGTTCTTCATTTTGAAGACGCTCAGCACACCGTCTTTAAGGCCATTCAAAAATGTCTTGACCTTAAGGAAAAAGGGAGATCTGGACCTTCGGATGATGTAGGTTGCCAGAAAAAGCCCAACTATGCCAACCAATAAAATACCAATGGCGCCGACTATGTTGATGCCCTTTTCTTCCAAAAATGCCAAAATAATGTCGGTCTGCAACACTAGGGTAATCGTGATGATGAACAAGAGCATCAACAGGTCGATGACCCTTTCGGTAACAATGGTGCCGAAACCTTTTTCAAAGGGAACCTTTTCATAAGTGGCCAATGCAGTGGCCCGTAGTATTTCTCCGGAACGGGGTATGCCCAAATTGGCAAAGTAGGAGATGAGGACGATCAAGATATTGTTGATGAGTTTTGGCCTATAGCCCATGGGTGCCAAAAGATAGTTCCATCTGATTGCCCTTGACACATGGCTCAGTATGCCCAAAACCACGGATAGGGCGACCCAAAACGGGCTGGCATTGGAAATATAATGGATGATCTGTTTGCGTTCTTCAGGTGTGGTTGAGCTATAGGAATACCAGACCAGAAAGAGCCCAAAAGCTATGGGGACAAATATTTTGAGGAATTTTTTAAGGGAATTGCCCAAAACTAGTTGAGTAGGTTGGTGGCTTCGTTCGGAAAGACCAATGACGGATTAAAGGTCTTGGCTTCTTCAATGTCCATCCACGCATAAGTGATCAGGATGAGCACGTCGCCCACGGCCACTTTGCGGGCAGCGGCACCGTTGAGTGTCAGTTCACCAGAGCCCCTTGGTCCTGGAATGGCATAGGTTTCCAAACGTTCACCGTTGTTGTTGTTGACGATCTGCACTTTCTCGCCCCTGATGATGTTGGCCGCGTCCATGAGGTCTTCGTCAATGGTGATGCTACCTATATAATTAAGGTCTGCCCCGGTCACTTTGACCCTGTGGATCTTGGATTTTACAACTTCTATTTGCATGGTGCAAAATTATCAATTCAATCTTAGATTATCAATTAGGCGGACATTATCGGCATAAACGGCAACAAACGCCCTATATTTTTGGCCATCCTGTTTTTTCAATATGGGGGTTAGGGTGTCCTCATCGGTTATTTCAAAATACTCCAGGTTGAACATAGGATTTTTCCCAAATTCAGATTTTACCCAATCCTTGATGCTGTTAGCACTTTCCGTGCCAAATTTGGATTTGGCAGCCTGAAGGGTTTCGTGGATAAAGCCCGCTTCCTTTCTAGTCGTTTTGGAAAGCCTTTCATTACGCGAGCTCATGGCCAATCCGTTGGGCTCCCGTTCTATAGGGCAGCCTATGATGGTGTAGGGCAGTTTTTTGAGCTGGGCCATTTTCCGAATGATCTGCAACTGTTGAAAATCCTTCTCGCCAAAATAGGCTCTGTCGGGGGCTACGGTCCTGAGCAAAAGTTCCACAATGGTGCCGACCCCGTCAAAATGCCCGGCCCTGAATTCCCCTTCCATCACTTTGTCCAACCCGTCAAACTTGTACGATTGGGATTGTACATTTTGGCCGTAGATTTCATCCACCGTGGGCGCAAAGACCACAATTTTGTCGGAAACGGATTTTAAGAGGTCGATATCGCTTTCAAAACTTCTGGGATATTTATCCAGATCGTCCTTTTTGTCAAATTGGGTGGGGTTCACGAAGATGCTCACCACGACCAGGTCATTTTCCAAAAGCGCTTTTTTTACCAAGGAGATATGCCCTGTGTGTAGGGCGCCCATAGTGGGCACAAGCCCGATGGTACGGTTTTTTTCTCGCTCTTTATCCAAGAAGGAAACAAGCTCCTTTTTATGGTCAAATACGTGCATGTCAAGGTTTGAAAGCGTGCAAAAATACTATAAATACTGGTAATCAGCATAATTTTTGTACTTTTGCAGCTACGTTTTTCAGATAAACAAAAGAAAGTGTTTATGAATGGTAAAAAGATATTGTTTGTATCTTCTGAATTAGTCCCATACCTCCCAGAGAATCCAGTTTCCTTAATGTCGTACGAAGCACCTAGAATGGTGAACAGCAATGGGGGGCAGATACGCATCTTCATGCCAAGATATGGAAATATCAACGAAAGAAGGCATCAATTGCACGAAGTGATACGTTTATCAGGGATGAACCTGGTCATAAACGACATGGACATGCCCCTGATCATCAAAGTGGCATCGATTCCACGGGAGCGTATCCAGGTGTACTTCATAGACAACGATGAATATTTCAAGAGAAAGGCTACCTTCAAAGATTCCAGCGGAAATCTTTTTCCGGATAATGACGAACGCGCCATTTTCTTTGCAAAAGGGGTGGTGGAGACCGTCAAAAAACTGAACTGGTCACCCGATATCATCCATGTGCACGGATGGATGGCCTCATTGTTGCCACTTTACTTAAGAAAATACTATGCCGACGAGCCATTGTTCGCCGACAGCAAAATAGTCACCTCGGTATATGGCAAGGGTTATGAAGGGGAACTGGACAGTGAAATGATCAACAAGATTGCTTTTGACGGCATCGATAAAAAGGAAATTTCTTCCCTGGCCCATCCCGACTATAATAATTTGTTAAAGGTTGCAGTAGATTATTCCGATGCGGTTATTTTAGCCTCGGAAGAGATGTCAGATGACCTGAAGAACCATATTGCCAATCTTTCCAAGCCTGTACTGCCCTATGTTTCGCTTCAGGAAGCAGAGGAGGCATACACGAATTTCTATAAAACGGAGGTTTTAAAATAATTTGCATGAGATTTTCCAGAATCGCTAAAGTTTCGACCGCTGTTGGAACTTTGTTCCTACTTATAGCTTCTTGTGAAGACGAACTGGACACCATAGGAGAGGGTGTCATTGGGGGAGAACCCTTTACCACGGATAAGGTCGAATATGATGTGTTTGCCTATAACAAGGGAATAACCGCCGTTCAGACGAACAGGTTGCCAATCTACCAATTGGGGACATATACCGACCCCATTTATGGAAAAAGGACGGCCAGCATCATTTCGCAGGTTACGCTGCCCGCAGGGAACCCAACTTTTGGCGATCTGTCGCAGGCCACTGAGGACAATGCCGATACCGATGACAGTGCATCAACCGTGAAAGAAAATGAAACTGTAAAGGAAGTCTATCTGTACATCCCTTTCCAATTGCCCCCTTCGGGCGATAGTGACGGTGATGGGGTGGACGATGAGTTTGAGGAAGGTGACGATGTGAACGATCCCAATTCCGATTGGGACGGGGATGGTGTCACTGATAACCAGGAAAGGGTGATCGGCTCCAACCCATTCGATCCCAATGAAGATGGAACGGGGGATGACTTTGTGGCCAATACTTTTCCCAAACGGTATGACTTGGACAGTATTTATGGGGACAGGAGCAAAACCTTTAACCTGAGTGTTTCCCGATCCAATTATTTTCTCAGGGATTTAGATCCCAATTCCGGTTTTCAGGAAGCCCAAGAATATTATTCCAATCATGATTTTTCGAGCTTCATCGGGGAATTGATTGCCAATGAGGAGGTCACCATCAACAATGAGGATACATTGTTTTTCAAGGAAGATGACCCGGATACCGAAGATGTGGACGAATCTACCCAAGTGGAAACCAGATTGCCCCCCGGAATCCGTATTCCTTTGGACAACGATTTTTTCCAGACGAATATTTTGGACATGGAAGGAAAGCCAGAGCTGTTGAACCTATCCAATTTCAGGAATTTCTTCAGGGGAATCCATTTGTCGGGCACGGGGATGGAAGAACTCATGTTTCTGTTGGATTTGACCGAGGCCAACATTACCATTACCTATGAGTACCAAGATTATGATGCCGAGGAGGAAACCGTAGTGACTGCAGAAAAGGATTTTGTACTGAACCTTTTGGCAAGAACCCAAAGCGGAGTTTCCGGAAATGCCGTGAACGTTTTTGAAAATGAGGCCTTTCCAACGGATATTGCCAGCTCATTGGACAATGGGGAGAACGCATCCAGAATATATGTAAAGGGCGGAGGGACACTTGCAGAAATTAGATTGTTTGATGAGCTTGAAAATGGCGGATCGCAGATCATAGATCAGATTAGGGCCAATAATTGGATCATCAACGAGGCCAACCTCGTTTTTTATGTGGACAGGGAAACATTGGACAGTTCGGGGGCAGTTGAAGAACCGCCAAGATTGTACCTGTACAATGCGGAGACCAGTTTTCCACTCTACAGCTCGGCCAATGAGACCAACACCCCGAACAATACTGCAAACCCATTGAACTACTACACCAACCACGATGGTGTGATTGAAAAGGTAAGTGGAAAAGGAGTCAAATACACCATAAGAATCACAGAGCATATCAACAATATCATCGTTAGGGATTCGACCAATGCGAGATTGGCGCTTACATTGACATCCAATATTGGATTTCCAAACGTACAAAAGGCAATGGACAATGGGGCGCAGGAGGTAAACTACCCAGTAATGTCTGCCGCTAGCCCTTTGGGCACAGTGCTATATGGTAGCAATTTGACACTAGGGGAAGAGGAAAAGAAGTTAAAACTTGAAATTTTTTATACGGAGGCGAATTGACAATTACCTCTTGAAGAGGATTTTTGGACGTTCATCGTTTTAGGAGGGCAGAAGTATTGATTTTGCCCAATAGATCTTAAATTTGATGACCACTTTACCCCCAATGGTGGACATTAACTAAAAAAATACCTTATGTGCGGAATAGTAGGCTATATTGGCCATCGGGATGCCTATCCCATTATAATGAAAGGTCTGCAAAGACTCGAATATCGTGGATATGACAGTGCTGGAATAGCACTGTATGATGGGGAAAATACCCACCTTTCCAAAACCAAGGGAAAAGTGGAAGACCTGAAACAAAAAACAGAGACCTCCATTTCAACATCCGGAAAACTGGGCCTCGGGCACACAAGATGGGCCACGCACGGAGTTCCCAACGATGTCAATTCACATCCCCATTTTTCCAATTCCGGGGATTTGGTCATTATCCACAACGGGATCATCGAGAACTACGAATCCATCAAACAAGCGCTTACCAAACGGGGATATACTTTTGAGTCGGACACCGATACCGAAGTGCTCGTCAACCTGATCGAAGAAGTAAAGAACAAAGAAGGGGTGAAATTGGGCAAGGCCGTTCAGATTGCGCTCAACCAAGTGGTAGGGGCCTATGCCATTGCCGTTTTTGACAGGAACAAACCCGATGAGATCGTGGTGGCCAAGCTTGGAAGCCCGTTGGCCATCGGAATTGGCGAAGAAGAATATTTTATTGCCTCTGATGCATCCCCATTTATCGAATATACCAACAATGCCGTGTATTTGGAAGATGAGGAAATGGCCATTGTGCGAATCGGAAAGGAAATCAAACTACGCAAGATCAAGGACGATGCCATTGCCTACCCTAACATTTTAGAGCTCCAACTGAATCTTGAGGAAATAGAAAAAGGCGGATATGACCATTTCATGCTCAAAGAAATATATGAGCAGCCAAGAGCTATTTTGGATACTTATCGGGGTCGCTTGTTGGCAGACAAGGGCATCATCAAAATGGCCGGGATAGATCAAAATCTGGAAAAATTCCTCAATGCCAACAGAATCATTATAGTGGCCTGCGGTACCTCTTGGCATGCTGGGTTGGTTGCCGAGTATATTTTTGAAGACCTGGCCCGTATTCCCGTAGAGGTTGAGTACGCTTCGGAGTTCAGGTACAGAAATCCCGTCATCACCGAAAAGGATGTTCTGATTGCCATTTCACAGTCCGGAGAAACTGCGGACACCTTGGCGGCCATAAAGCTGGCCAAGGAAAAAGGAGCCTTTGTTTTTGGAGTGTGCAATGTAGTAGGTTCATCCATAGCCAGGGAGACCCATGCAGGGGCCTATACCCATGCAGGACCTGAAATCGGTGTGGCCTCTACAAAAGCATTTACTACCCAAATAACGGTCCTCACACTCATTGCGCTCAAATTGGCCCATGAAAAAGGCACCTTGTCACAATCCAAGTACCATGAATATTTGGCAGAACTCGAAAGCGTTCCCACAAAAGTGGAGAAGGCACTCTTGTCCAATCCCATTGTGGAGGAAATTTCTGATATTTATAAAGACTCATCCAATTGCCTTTATTTGGGCAGGGGCTACAATTTTCCAGTAGCTCTGGAGGGTGCATTGAAACTGAAAGAGATCAGTTATATCCATGCAGAGGGATACCCGGCAGCAGAAATGAAGCATGGCCCCATTGCGTTGATCGATGAGCAGATGCCCGTAGTGGTCATTGCCACTAGAAAAGGACACTATGAAAAAGTGGTGAGCAACATTCAGGAGATAAAATCCAGAAAAGGAAGGATCATAGCCATAGTCACCGAGGGCGATGTGTCTGTAAGGGAGTTGGCCGATCACGTGATCGAAGTGCCAGAGACCTCCGAAAGCCTTTCACCGCTTCTGACCACGATACCACTGCAGTTGTTATCTTACCACATAGCCGTTATGCGGGGATGCAATGTGGACCAGCCTAGAAACTTGGCGAAATCGGTTACCGTGGAATAACTTCTAAAAACAGGGATAAAGAAAAAAGGCACTGGGAACAGTGCCTTTTTTTATTGATATTGTAGTTTTCAATATTGATTTTTACCAAAAAAGTATTATGCATGCATAATTTTTTCCATATTTGTAGAAACGAAATAAAAAAAAATGTATCTTCCATATACATTGCTTAACAAATACATAAACCAAATTTAACTCAAAATCATAGCCAATGAGAAGACTAATGTTCATTTTCCTTATGCTGTTTGGTGTTGTCTCAAATGCACAGACAACCGTACAGGGAAAAGTAGTTGATGAAAACAGCCAGCCCATCCCAGGGGCCAATGTGGTCTTGGTGGGCAAAGCTGAAGGAACCGTGACCGACTTTGATGGAAACTTCACCTTTAATACCTCGCAGACCCCTCCGTTCCAACTTCGGATAACAAGTATCGGTTTTTCGGATTTTGTGGCCAATGTCACTTCCAATAACCAGACTCTTTCCATTACGCTGAAAGAAGCCTCCACCCTGTTGGACGAGATTGTAATATCGGCTTCAAGGACGCCTGAAAGAATTTTTGAATCCCCAGTTTCCGTGGAAAGATTCGGCCTGAAAGAAATAAAGAACACCACCGCAGAATCCTTTTATGGAGGCTTGCAAAACCTGAAAGGAGTTGATATCAACACCAACAGTTTGACTTTCCAGTCGATTAACACAAGGGGTTTTGCCACCTTTGCCAACAACAGGTTCTTGCAGCTGGTGGATGGGATGGACAATACCGCCCCAGGACTCAATTTCGTATTGGGTAACTTGGTGGGGATGTCCGAACTGGATGTGCAGAGTGTGGAAATCCTGCCAGGAGCTTCTTCGGCCCTTTATGGTGCAGGAGCCTTCAACGGTATCCTGTTCATGACCAGCAAAAACCCATTCGATTTTCAAGGAATCAGTGCCTATGCCAAAGGCGGGGTAACGGTACAGGATGCGGCAGGAAACAACTTTTACAAAGATTTCGGTATTCGTGCAGCCCATGCCTTTAGCGACAAGGTGGCCGTTAAGGCAAACCTATCGGTGTTGACAGGTGAGGATTGGCATGCCAATAGCAGAATGGACCTGGACAACCCAGGAGCAGACCGTTCCAACCCAGCTTATGATGGGTTGAATGTGTATGGGGATGAAGTATCCACAACTTTAAATTTTGATGCTGCTGCGGGTTTGCCCAGTGGAACTGTGGGGTCAGCAGTGATTTCCAGAACTGGATATGATGAGGCCGATTTGGCCGATTATGGGGCAGAAAGCGTAAAATCGGATTTTGCCCTCCACTACCGTCCCTTTGCCGATGATTTTGAAATCATCCTAAACAGTAGGATTGGTCGCGGAACCACTATTTATCAAGGGGCCAACCGCTATGCGGTAAGCGGGTTTACCATGCAACAGCACAAGTTGGAAATCAAGAACAAAAATTTCTTCCTACGCGGATATATTGTTTCTGAAAATTCAGGGGATGCATACGACACCCGTTTTGCGGCCATCAACATAAATAGGGCTTGGAAGTCCGATGTACAATGGTTTACAGATTACGCTTCTGCCTATATCCCAACTTATCTGGGAGGAATCCAACAAGGAGGACTGACCCCGGAGCAAGCATCAGAACAAGCGCATATTGCGGGAAGACAATCCGCAGATACGGGAAGATTGATTCCTGGTACACCTGAATTTGAAAGTGCGTTCAACCAAGTGACCAATAATGGGGATTTGACCACAGGTGCCAAATTTATCGACAAGACCAAATTCCGTCACATTAATGGAAACTACAACTTTGCCCATTTGATCGATAACTGGGCCGACCTGCAAGTGGGCGGCTCTTTCAGGGAATACGTATTGAACTCCAATGGTACCATTTTCACGGATACCGATGGACCCATTTCCTATAATGAATATGGAGCCTATGTGCAGCTTCAAAAGAAATTCTTGGATGATAGGTTGAAGTTTACCGGTTCTGCCCGATATGACAAGAACGAGTTCTTTGATGGATTTGTTTCGCCAAGGGTCTCTTTGGCCTACACCGCTGGGGAAAAACGGAACCACAACTTGAGGGTTTCCGTCCAACAAGGTTTCAGGAATCCGACCACCCAGGATCTCTTCATTGGGTTGAATGCAGGTCGTGCCATTTTGGTGGGATCGGCACCCGCCAACTTGGATAGGGACGTGAGAACGTTCAATGTTAGCCAAGCAGCACAAGATAATTTAGGTCAGCCTGCCACAGTAGAAATTGTGGGCCGCGCAGCTTATGAAAATGCATACTCAACAAGCTCATTGCAGGCTGGAGCTCCGCAAGCTGTGAACACGCCATTGGTAAAACCAGAGGAAATTACTGCCTTTGAGGCTGGCTACAGGGCGCAGGTGGGTAGGTTTACCATAGATTTGAGTGGGTATTACAATAGTTACGCTGACTTTTTGGCCAACACCACAACCGCTGTTCCCTTTTATGGAGAAGCTGGTGATGGAGGACTTTCCCTTTTGGCACTTCAAAATGGGGATTTTCAAGTCTATCAAACCTATACAAACTCTGATGCGGATATCAATTCCTATGGGGGAACTGTTGGTGTGGACACCAAATTGGGCAACTTTGACCTAGGGGTCAACTATACCTTTGCTGAGTTGGACATAGATGAAGGGAAATACCCAGACCTGAGGACCAACTTCAACACCCCAAAACATAAAGTAAAAGCCTCTTTTGGAAACACGGCATTGTTCAAAAACTTCGGTTTCAATGTAAACTACAGGTGGAGTGACAGCTACTATTGGGAGGCTTCCTTTGCAGATGGCGACATTCCTGCCTTTACCGTATTGGACGCCCAGATTAATTATTCGGTGCCCAGCATCAAGTCCGTATTCAAGGTGGGTGGGTCCAATATTTTGGGAGATGAGTATTTCTCTGCCATTGGTACCGGTAACGTAGGTTCCATTTATTACGTTTCATGGGCCATAAACCCATAATTCACAGCAATAAAAATGAAAAGAAGGCCTTGATTTTTTCGAGGCCTTTTTTCTTTTAAAAAAACAGAAAATCAGTTTCTTAATAAAAAGGGAAAAGCATATCTTTGCAGCCGGAAAAAAAACGGTTTTTTTCCGTGTATTCAATTAAAAATAAACACACTAATGTCTAAAGTTACAGGTAAGGTTGCCCAAATTATAGGCCCGGTCATTGATGTTGAGTTTGAATCAGGGACGGAAATTCCAAAAATTTATGATTCCCTTGAAATCACCAAAGCCAATGGCTCTAGATTGGTATTGGAAGTACAATCACACATAGGTGAAAATACCGTAAGAACCATTTCTATGGACTCCACTGATGGATTGAGCAGGGGAGTTGAGGTGGTCGCTACCGGAAACCCCATCCAAATGCCCATAGGCGAGGCAGTTTACGGAAGACTTTTCAATGTGATCGGAGATGCCATCGATGGTTTGGAGGAATTGCCAAAAACTGGAGACAATGGACTTCCCATTCACAGGGAAGCCCCAAAATTTGAAGACCTTTCCACTTCAACAGAGGTGCTTTTCACAGGAATCAAAGTTATAGACCTTATCGAGCCTTATGCAAAGGGAGGTAAAATTGGATTGTTCGGTGGTGCCGGAGTAGGTAAGACCGTATTGATCCAGGAGTTGATCAACAACATCGCCAAAGGTCACGGAGGTTTGTCCGTGTTTGCTGGTGTTGGTGAGCGTACCCGTGAAGGGAACGATTTGCTTCGTGAGATGTTGGAGTCCGGAATTATAAAATATGGTGATGAATTCTTGCACTCCATGGAAGAAGGAGGATGGGATTTGTCCAAAGTGGACAAGAAAGTGATGAAGGAGTCCAAGGCAACCTTTGTGTTCGGACAGATGAACGAACCCCCTGGTGCCCGTGCGCGTGTGGCCTTGTCCGGGTTGACCATCGCAGAATATTTCCGTGATGGATCAGGTGAAGGACAAGGAAAAGACGTTCTTTTCTTCGTGGACAATATTTTCCGTTTCACCCAGGCAGGTTCCGAAGTGTCCGCACTTTTGGGACGTATGCCTTCTGCGGTAGGTTACCAGCCAACATTGGCCACAGAAATGGGTGCCATGCAAGAAAGGATCACTTCAACCAAAAGAGGTTCCATTACTTCAGTACAAGCGGTTTACGTACCTGCGGATGACTTGACGGATCCAGCTCCAGCAACAACATTTGCCCACTTGGATGCCACTACCGTACTTTCACGTAAAATTGCCGAGTTGGGGATTTATCCTGCTGTGGATCCATTGGATTCCACTTCCAGGATTTTGACTCCTGAGATTTTGGGTAAAGAGCATTACGACTGTGCACAGCGCGTAAAAGAGTTGTTGCAACGATATAAAGAGCTTCAGGATATTATTGCCATCTTGGGTATGGAAGAACTTTCCGAAGAAGATAAATTGGCAGTAGGTAGGGCAAGGCGTGTTCAACGTTTCTTGTCGCAGCCTTTCCACGTGGCGGAACAGTTCACAGGAATTCCCGGGGTATTGGTTGACATTAAAGACACCATAAAAGGGTTCAACATGATCATGGACGGGGAATTGGACCACCTTCCAGAATCTGCTTTCAACCTTAAAGGAACCATCGAGGAAGCCATTGAGGCCGGAGAGAAAATGTTGGCAGAAGCATAAACAAGTTATGAGTTTAGAGTTATGGGTTCAGGAAAACGCTTTACTCATAACTCTAAACTCTAAATTCATAACTACATAAGGATGTACTTAGAAATCGTATCACCCGAAGCCACATTGTTCGCTGGAGAAGTGACCTCGGTCACGGTGCCGGGAGTAAATGGCGAGTTCCAAATGTTGGAAAACCACGCGCCCATTGTCTCCTTGTTGCAAGAGGGCAAGGTCAAAGTGAAAGGAAACATCACCATTGACGAAGCTTTTCAGAATAAATTTTCCAAGGGAAGCAATGGTGAAACTGTTTTGACCATCAGCAGTGGAACAGTGGAGATGAAGGACAACAGAGTCATTGTTCTGGCTGATTAAAATAAATGAATTCGTTCACAAAAAGCCGCTCCAATGGAGCGGCTTTTTTATTTCAAACCAATCAAGTGCCATTCTTTGTCACCTGATCGATATACTTTTAGCAATTCAAAACCAACGGCCCTGTGGGCGTTCAAGGAGCGGATGTTCTTGGCGTCAACTTCTGTCACAATGGTATCAAATCCCGTGGGCAGTTTCTCTTTCATGGTGAGGTACAGGTTTTTGAAGATTCCCTGGCCCCTGTGGGTTTTGGCCACACAGATTTGCCCCATGACCATGTAATCCATCTGGTTCCCCCTAATTTTTTCGATTTCGACGAACATGGGGCGGAGCATCTCGATGGCATCGGCAAATTTTGGGTGCATGCACAAAGCATAACCGATCACCCTGTCATTTTCCACGGCAATGATATGTCCACATGCATCGTTCATGGACTTTAGCTGTTCCAAGGTATGCTCCACTGAAACAAAACCTTCCTTTTCCATTTCTTCTGGGGAAATGTTTTTCCTTAAATTTTCCTGTTGAAGCGTAAGAATCTGCTTCAACTCATCCATGATGGAAGCCTGTTTATAGGAAATCATCTATTCAACCTTGAGCCATTTTTTTCGCATTTCCAGCATTTTGGATGATGGTGACTGCCCTTTGTCTTCCATCAACCTGAACGAATAATCTGGACTGGAGGTCAATATCATGGTCGTGGTCCTGCGCTCCCCAAACCTTGTGTAATCTACTTTTAAGGGTTCTCCCATCATGAACTGTTTTAGGTACTCCTCAAACTTTTGCCCCTCGGAAAAAGGCACATCATTGATGTTCAGGATAACGTCGCCATTGACCAAATTCGCTTTGTACGCAGGACTCCCAATCTGGGTGTTCCTCAAAAGGCTTGCCCCAAGACCATCGGCATTCATGGAGACATAGGTGCCAAAATAGGGTGCGTCCTTGGGCTGCTCCAAAAGTACCCCCATGGATTTCAACAAGGAAGCATAATTGGGCATTTCGCTATTGTATATATGGTCGTTGAAAAATTTGTCCCCAAAAGCTTTACCGGCATATTGGCTCAAAGTATCATGCAGGTTTTCAATGGTATAGGGGGTTTCGGGTTTACCATATTTTTCCCAGACCAATTTCATGAAGCCATCCAGGTCCAATCCCTTTTCCCGAAGGGAAAGATCTAGGGCCAAGCCTAAAACACTGCCATAAGAATAATAGGAAATGAAGGTGTTTTCACGGTTTACGGGATCCACTGAAGTAGCGGCATCCACAAAAGGGGCCTGATAACTCATTTCAATGGGATTGAAAAATTGTCGGGCGGGTGAGTTCCAAACGTAGTTGAAGGTACCCGTCAGACCTTCCACATACTCCTTTGGCGTGATCAGACCGGCCCTGCACAGGATCAAATTGGTATAGTAACTGGTAAACCCTTCTGCAAACCACAGTTCCCCGCTCATGTCGGCCGCCTCAAAATCGAAGGGCTCCAAGGATTTTGGCCGTATCCGCTCCACGTTCCACGCATGGAAAAACTCATGGGAAACCGTGCCAATGTTACCTTGCATACCGCCGTTTGCCAAACTTCTTGTGCTGGTCAAAATGGTCGAGTTCCGGTGTTCCATCCCATCACCGGAGGCATTGGGGATATAACAGGCCAAAAAGGTATAGGAGCCATAATCAAAATCGGGCAGTTCGCCATAGACTTCCTTTTGTTCCAGCACAATTTTTTTCACTTTCTCAAAATAGGTGTCGGCTTCCTCTTCGGTACCGTTGTGGTGAAGGGCAAGGTTTATAGTCTTTCCATCAACTTCAAAAGATCGGAGCATATAGTTGCTTATTTCCGTAGGGCTGTCCATAAAATAATATAAATTCGGCGCCATGTAGGTAGTTCCCGAAACCAAAGGAAGTTGCGTGGCCACTTTCCAGTTGAGGTCTTCCCTGACATCAAAAGTCACCTCGATTTTGCGTTCGGCAAGCTCGGCAGAGAACATAAAGGTAGCAGGAATGTTCAGGTGGGCATGGGTCTCATCGACCTGAGCATAGGTGCCATCGCCCCGGTTGGCGAACAAGGTGTATTCAATGGTGATGGTACCATCGTGTCCTATGACCTGCCACTGATACGGATCGGGCCGGTGTACTTTCAATAAATTTCCCTTGCTGTCCTTGGCCTTGAACCCATAAACGTTCTTGGCAAACTCATGAAGGGCATATCTCCCCGGTGATGTTCTGCTCATACGAAAAGAGACCGTGTCCATTTTTAAATCAGGAAACGTTGCTTGGACAACAGCTTCATGGTGTACGGCATTCCCAAACGAAATGGTATAGGTGTTGGTTTGGGCAGCGAGCAAAAAAGAACAACAAAAAGAGAGGATGGAAAAGGCTATTTTCATTTTTTAATGACAATTTGTAAAACACTAAGATAGGGCTTAAAAACTGGAAGTGCTACATTTGTGGTATGGAGAGGACGCCCGGAAAGTTACAGGCCAAACTGGCCGAACGCTTGCAGAAAAATGCCATAAGGAGCTTGCAGTCCGTGGGCAATCTTGTCGATTTTTCATCCAATGACTATTTGGGTTTGGCCCGAAATGGGGAACTGGTCCGAGCGGCCCACAAGTTTTTGGAGGGAATGGAACTTAAAAATGGCGCCTCGGGATCAAGATTGCTTTCCGGGAACCATGCACTTTACCCAAAACTGGAGGAATTTTTGGCAGCACACCACCATGCCGATACAGCTCTGGTGTTCAATTCCGGATATGATGCCAACATCGGGTTTTTCTCCTCGGTCCCACAACGGGGCGACATAGTGCTTTTTGATGAACTGGTCCATGCCAGCATTCGGGATGGCATGCAAATGGGACATGCCAAAAGCTACAAGTTTGCCCATAATGATATTGAGGATTTAAGCCGTCATATTGAGCGCAGTCGAAATATGGACGGCTCAACAGAAATCTATATTGTGACCGAATCCGTTTTCTCCATGGACGGCGATTCCCCCGACCTCTGGGGAATGGCCAAGCTATGCAAGGAGAACAACTGCTTTTTGGTGGTGGATGAAGCCCATGCAACGGGCGTTTTTGGAAAGGGAACCGATTTGATATCCGAGCTGGGTCTGGAAACGGAAGTTTTTGCCCGGATCATTACCTTTGGCAAAGCCATGGGATGCCATGGTGCCGCTATTTTGGGCAGCAGGCCGCTCACGGACTATTTGATCAATTTTGCGAGGAGCTTTATCTATACCACGGCACTTCCACCCCATGCAGTGGCCTCAATTTTGGCTGCCTACGATTTTTTAAAGGGGAACGGAGCGCACATTGCCGAACAACTTCACGGTAACATTGCCCATTTTAAGCATGAAATGGAACGATTGCAGCTTTCGGACAGGTTCATCCAAAGCCATTCCGCCATACAATGCATGTTGGTCCCCGGGAATGCCAAAGTGAAGGCCGTGGCCAAAGAATTGCAAAAGGAAGGGTTTGACGTAAAGCCCATTTTGTCCCCAACCGTAAAAGAAGGACAGGAACGGTTGCGTTTTTGTTTGCATGCCTATAACACAAGTGAGGAAATATCACGAATTTTGTCCTTATTGAAAAACGAGATAGCGTAATGGAACAGGAATTTCACACTTTGGGCACATTTGAGTTTCCTGCCGATGCCCTCATCATCAAGGGAAAATTGGAAGCAGAGGGAATCACTGTTTTTCTAAGGGATGAAGCCACCATAAACTCCGATCCTTTGATCAGTACTGCCATTGGCGGGGTAAAACTTCAAGTGTACTCAACGGACAAGGAGCTGGCCAAAGAAATTTATGATGAGGTCAGGAACTATGCCACGGACGATTTTGGCCATCCGGTGGTCTGCCCTAACTGTAAGGAGGCGAAATCGGAAATCTATTATTCCAGAAAAAATATTTTCTACAAACTATTTCCCTTTTTTGAGCCAAAAAAATATCAGTGCATGCAGTGCAATTTCATCACAAAACCGTCCCGATGAAACTATTCGTCACAGGAATATCAACAGAGGTTGGAAAAACAGTGGCTTCGGCCATTGTTGTGGAATCGCTCCAAGCCGATTATTGGAAACCAGTCCAGGCAGGAGATCTCGAAAACTCTGACAGCCATAAGGTCGAATCCCTTATTTCCAACAGCAAAACGGTCATCCATCCGAACAGTTATGCCCTGAAAACCCCCATGAGCCCCCATGCAGCAGCGGCCATTGACGGAATTGTCATTGATCTGGAGAAAATTGTGCCCCCAAAAACCGATAATCATTTGGTGGTCGAGGGGGCCGGAGGCCTGTTGGTTCCCTTGAACGATACCGATACCATTTTTGACCTGATCCAACCGGATTACAAAGTAATCGTGGTGTCCCGGCATTATCTGGGAAGCATCAACCACACCTTGTTGACCATTGAAAAATTGCAACAAAAGAACGTGGAAATCGGCATCATTTTCAGTGGGGACGAACATCCGACCACAGAGGAAATCATCTTGAGGAAATCCAAGACAAAATATTTGGGTCGGATTGATGAGGAACCTTGTTTTAATAAACAGATGGTTCAGGATTATGCGACCAAGTTCCGTAATGATCTTCTTCATTTTTAATAAGCACAAGACAACTCGTGCGGTTATCAATGGTATATAAGACCTTTTGATTTTTTAATTCTTCCTTGTGGAGAATATAGTAACCGCTCTCTTCATGGGAAGAAGTTTTTTTGAGGGATTGATTTCCCAAAAGTTCCAAATAGGCCCCAGTGGTGTAAAACTTTCCAATGTTATGGTGGCCAAAGGAACCTGTCTTTGAATATAGATAAATGGGCGAATCTTTGGTGATGTCCAAAATGTTTTTAGCGTGATCTTTGAAGGTGGACGAGGAGCTTTTCTGTTGCTTTAATGGGTAAATGGTGAGTGAAAACACCAATTTGACCATAACAATGCCCATTAAACCCATTATCAATCTGCTCCAAAAGTCACTTGTGCTTTGTTGCAGAAGGAATAGGCACAGTGCAGAGATTCCAAAGAACAGGGCAATATAATCCAGACCTTTTATTACTTCAAAATAGTCAACAAAAGGAAGAATGAGACAACCTATCCCCAGTAATAATGTAATCAGGGAAAAGACACTGAACAAAAGCTTCGTTTTCCATCCTTCTTTGTTCCCATAAACCAAAAAGGCAAAGGTCAAAATACTGATGAGCATAGGATAGAACATATAGGTGTAACGTGCTTTGGCCCCTGGGGAAATCCAGTAAACAACAAAGTTTGAAACGAAAACCAGGAACAAGAACATCAGGTACCCATTCTCTTTGATCTTGGCAATCACAGATTTTTTGAAGAGAAAAAAGACCAACAAAGTGGCCGGGAACAGATTCCCGAGCATATTAAGGGGAAACCATAAAAAGTGGGAGAAAAAGGCATTGTTTTGTTCGTCCAAGAAGGATTTGTTCCTTGTTATGCGCCACATTCCTTCCACGTAGGCATAGGCATCATCATACTGTGCATAGATGTAGAAAAACATTGCAATACCTCCCACGCATAGTAAAGCGCAAACAAAGTGAACGGGCAGGAACAATTTTTTAAGCTCCTTTTTAAAAAAGAAGAAAACCAGAAACGATATGCCCAAAAAAACAAGGGCCACCACCCCTTTGGTAAGGAATCCCAAAAAACAGAAAAAATAGGCGCCCAGAAAGAGCGGCGTGAACCTTTTCTGTTCATGGAAATGAAAGATGCACAAAACACTCAATAAGACCAGAAGAGAGAAAAAGATGTCGATCTCAGCGGTATTGGAAAAGAAAAAATAGAGGTCTGCCGAAATCAGGTACAAAAAAGCCGAAATGATTCCGAAGATATGTCCCACATATTTTTTCCCCATGAAATAGACCACGGCCCCGGTCAATAGCAGTGATAGGGCAGAGGGAAACCTGAAGGCAAATTCGGTGTCGGTGCCGAATAACCAGTAACTTCCAGCCAAAACAATGTTCCACAAAGGAGGATGGTCATAAAACACGTCATTAAAAAGCGTGGTTACCACAAAGTTTTTGTTGAACAACATTTCCATAGCGATTATGGACCTTCTGGGCTCTTCATTGTAAAAAGGGGCAACTCCCAAGTTAAGAAATAGAGAAATGGAATACAGAAATAAAAAAAGAAGGGATAACACAGGAAAAGATTTACCCTTACAAACAAGAGTGAGCAGGTTTTTGACCATCGCAGCATATAAGATTTGGTATTGGACAACCCCAAAAACTGGAGAGGAAACCTGTTTGGCAAAAAGTAATGGGGCGATAAATATGCTGCGGGCAACCAAGGTAACCCAGAGCTTTAACGGGAAAAATTCAGATATATTATTTAACGGTTTTCAAGAAGAGCTGATCCAGCACTGGGGAGTTATTCCAATCGTTGGTAAATAAGGCCTCTTCCCACCGTAGTCTTCAGTTGATAGTGTTTGGCCAAATAAGCATCAATATAGGTGTTGTATTCCACCAATTTTTTATCAAATATTTTTTTGCCGCTTCTGGCCACCAAAGTTTTTGGTTGGATAACTTCCATGATGTACTTTAATTCCTCAATACCGGTTTTTCTTGGGTTGTCCATATAAAGGAACAACTCTTCACGGGTAATGTTGCTGGGGTGTGTGGCCGCTTTGGTAGGCGGGTTTACCCCCAAAACCCAATATCCAATGTGGTATTCGGTGAAGAAGATGTTTTCCGTGGATAGCTTATTATCGGTAATGTATCTGGGGACATCAATGCCTTCGCCATTATAAAAAGATCCTTTTTCCAATTTATTGGTCACAATATTGGCATATTCCAAATAGGATTCCATGGGAATCAGGATCAGTAGTGTCATGACCAAGAGGTTATATTTCTTCTTGATAATTGGAAGTTTGGCCACGGCCATCCCCGAAAGAATCAAAATAAAAGGATAGAGTTGGATCAGATAATGCCCGTTCACCTTTCCGGCCTGCACAAAGGACAATAAAACCCCAATAAGCACAACCGTTAAAATTTGGATATACCTTGAGCTTCGATCTATCAATTTTGTGGTAAATCCTATAATCAGAAGCCCTGAAACAATCCCTACATAGGGCAAAGTCCTTAACGGGGAATGGAACTTGCCCTCGGAATAGGCAAGTGGGGCCTCAAAGATGGATTGCCACCAAATCGGCATATTTCCCTCCAGATAGTAGGGCAAAGCAGTAAGCAACACAGTGAAAATAATCCCGGTACCGAGAAAAATCAAATTTTTAAGGGTTCTCCCAGGCTGTTTGGTCCTGAACCCTTCCCACAAAAAATAAATGCCCAGAGTGAAAGCAGGATAGGCCATGTTTAACTTGGACATAATGGAAAGCCCCAAAAGAAACCCGGAGACCAAAAAGTAGTACCATCTTTCTTTGCAGAACAAAAGATATAATCCCACAGCAAAAAAGAAGGTACAGATGTGCTCGGACATAACCCCTTGCAGGCTGCCGAACAGACTCTGGAAAAAGATACAGAACATAGCGGTCCAAAATGCCACTTTTTTGCTCGTGAGCTTTGTGGCCATACCGTATGTAAATAGTGCAGTGAGGGCGACCATCAGAGTGCCGAACAGCCGAATGGCAAAAAAACTCTTGCCAAAAAATTTGATGATAAGGGCAAAATAGAGAAAGGTGATAGGTGGTTTAAGGTCCCAAAGCTGGGTATAGGGCAGATGGCCATCCACCCAAGATTGACCCAAAAGGATAAAGGTGCTTTCATCCCGATCGATATAGTCCCGAAAAAAGAATGGAAAACGGATGAAGAAGGCGACTATGAACAAAACCAAAAAGACGGTCTTCCAGTCAAGGTTCTTGTAATCGGGATGGCAGATTTTTTTAAGCACGGTCCTATTGCCCTTTTTGGGCATTAATTATCATCTTTGCAATATAGATAAATTTGAATGTTTTGAGAGACTCCTTAGTAGTGGAAAAATTATCGGAAAGGGACAAAAAACACCTTTGGCACCCATTGACCCAGCACAAGACCAGTCCCGAAATGCTGGCCATTGCCAGCGCCAAGGGGGCATTGCTCATCGATGAGGAAGGAAAGACTTATGTGGACGGAATCTCGTCATGGTACACCTGTATGTACGGACATTGCAACCCCTATATTTTGGAAAAGGTGGCCGATCAGATGCAACGTCTGGACCAAGTGGTTTTTAGCGGGTTTACCCACGAACCTGCGGTGAGGCTTTCCGAAGAGCTCATTAAAATATTGCCCGACAACCAAGAAAAACTGTTTTTTTCGGACAATGGATCCACAGCTACTGAGATTGGGATCAAAATGGCTTTGCAGTACCATTTCAACAAGGGGGAAAAGCGCAATGTTTTGTTGGCCTTTGAAGAAGGTTTCCATGGGGACACCTTTGGTGCCATGTCCGTTTCTGGTCTTTCGGTGTACAATGGCCCGTTTGAGGATTTCTTTATTGAAGTGGAACGGATTCCAGTGCCCACAAAAGATAATATCGGTGATATCCTAAATCAACTGGCAAAGCGTTTGAAGCAGAACAATATTGCTGGCTTTATTTATGAGCCTTTGGTTCAAGGTGCGGCCGCCATGAAGATGCATGATGCTGATGGTCTTGATAAAATTTTGGCATTACTGCAAAAACACAAGGTGCTCACCATTGCCGATGAGGTGATGACGGGCTTTGGCAAAACAGGAAAGTACTTCGCATCCGATTATTTACAGACGAAGCCTGATATCATGTGCCTGTCCAAAGCATTGACCGCGGGCCTGGTGCCCATGGGCCTCACCACTTGCACGGATGAAGTGTACTTGGCTTTTTATAGCGATGATGTGGCAAAAGGACTCTTTCACGGGCATACCTACACGGCCAACCCATTGGCCTGTACCGCGGCCTTGGCCGCCCTGGAACTGCTCCAGACCCAAGAAATACAGCAGAAAATAGAGGACATAACAGGTTGGCACCAAGAGTTTGACAAGCAGATCAAAAACCACCCTAAGGTGGCCAAAACACGGCAATTGGGCATTATTTATGCCTTGGATTTGGATGTGAAAATGGAACGTTACGGCAATTTACGCAACAAGCTCTTCAACCATTTCATGGACCAAGGTGTATTTTTAAGGCCATTGGGGAACACCATTTATATTTTGGCCCCTTATGTGACCACAAAAGACCAAATGCAACAGATTTATGGTGCCATACGTTCTTCATTTGAATTGGTCTAAGGTTAGAATATGTTGAAAGAACCCATTTCCATAACGGCCATTACCTCCATCTCGTCAATGGGACAAACCTTTGATGAAATCTGGCAATCCTACCAGAGCGATGAACATTTTTTGGAAGATGTCAGGATTGGGGAACAATCGGTTTGGGCGTCCCAATTGCCCAAAGCAATAAAAAAGGAAATTGAGGATCTGCGACAATCCGATGCCAAGTACAGGTTTTTGGATGACTCGGTATTGTTTGCCATCTATGCTGCAAGAAGTGCGGTAGAAAGGGCCAGTTGGGACGAAGGTTCCCATTTTGGCATCAATATCGGTTCGTCACGGGGTGCAACCTCTCTTTTTGAAAAATACCACCAAGAGTTTTTGACAGCGAGAAAATCTTCTACCTTATCATCACCTTCGACCACTTTGGGCAACATTTCATCGTGGGTGGCCCACGATTTAAAATCCAAAGGACCTGAAATCTCACATTCCATTACCTGCTCCACGGCACTTCATGCGGTTTTGAATGCCGTAGCCTGGATACAGAGCGGCATGGCGGACAAATTTTTGGTTGGAGGCAGCGAAGCCCCCTTGACTCCGTTCACTATTGCCCAAATGCAGGCCTTAAAAGTTTATTCCAAGGTGTCATTTCCAGCGCAGTCGAGAGATGAGTACCCCTGCAGAGCCATGGACCTTCATAAAACACAGAATACCATGGTGTTGGGAGAGGCCGCAGGATTGGCCTGTTTGGAAAAAGGATCCAAAACAAATGCCTTCGCATTTGTGGGAGGGGTGGGTTATGCCACCGAACCCTTGCAACACAGCGTTTCCATAAGCACCGATGCCCAATGTTTTCAAGATGCCATGAGAATGGCCTTGGGCCGTTTGGACCCATCAGAAGTCGATGCCGTGGTAATGCACGCTCCTGGGACCGTAAAAGGAGATGTATCGGAATACAATGCCATAAAAAAAGTATTTGGCAATGACCATCCATTTTTGACCACCAACAAATGGAAAGTGGGACACACCTTTGGTGCTTCGGGACTGTTGAGCTTGGAAATGGCCGTGATGATGCTCCAAAAACAACACTACATTGCCTCTCCCTTTTTTGGGAACCAAGCCCCGTCAAACCAAATAAACAAAGTGTTGGTCAATGCTGTGGGTTTTGGGGGGAATGCCGTTAGTATATTGCTGAACAGAAGACCAGATTCTTAAAAAAAGACCTCTATTCCATTTTATGGATGGAATGCCTTACTTTTGAAACAGAGACCCAAGAAATATGAACAGTACAAGACATAACTGGACCAAGGAAGAAATTCTGGATATATATAACAAGCCCTTAATGGAACTGCTGTATGAAGCGGCCACTGTGCACAGGGCATATCACGACCCCAATACCGTGCAGGTATCTACCTTGCTTTCCATAAAAACAGGGGGCTGTCCCGAAGATTGTGGCTATTGCCCACAGGCAGCACGGTACCACACCAATGTTGAAGGGAACGACTTGATGTCCGTTCAGCAGGTAAAAGCCCAAGCGCTCCGCGCCAAGGCCTCGGGTAGCTCAAGGGTCTGTATGGGTGCTGCATGGCGAAACGTTAAGGACGGCCCCGAGTTTGATCAGGTATTGGAAATGGTACGTACCATCAATAAATTGGACATGGAAGTGTGCTGCACCCTGGGTATGGTCACCGAAAACCAAGCCAAAAGACTGGCCGAAGCAGGATTGTATGCCTATAACCACAACTTGGACACTTCTGAGGAATATTATAAGGAAGTAATCTCCACAAGAGGGTACGAAGATCGTCTCCAGACCATAGAGAATGTTCGAAAAACGAATGTTACCGTTTGCAGTGGGGGAATCATCGGGATGGGGGAATCGGTGGAAGACCGTGCAGGAATGTTGGTGGCACTGTCCACATTGAACCCACAGCCGGAATCTGTCCCCATCAATGCATTGGTCGCAGTGGAAGGCACACCGATGGAAGATCAGAAGCCGGTGGAAATCTGGGAAATGATCCGTATGGTGGCCACGACCCGGATCGTTATGCCGCAGACACAGGTGAGGTTATCTGCTGGAAGGACGGGCATGAGCAGGGAAGGGCAGGCATTGTGCTTTTTTGCCGGAGCCAACTCCATTTTTGCCGGGGATAAGTTGCTTACCACGCCAAATCCCGATGTAAACGAGGACATGGAAATGTTCAAACAACTGGGACTTAATCCACAAAAAGCATTTGTGAAGGCTCCGCAGCCCCAAACTGTTGAAGCAAACGATTCCGAATATGTGCCCATGGGTGAAAAGCCAAAATGGTCAAGACCAGGACATGTGATCGACAGAAATGAAGCGGCCAAGGAGAAAGGCAAATTGGTCTCCAAGGGATAGCTCCCATAACCATTTCAAAACGTTTTAGTAATTTAGCGGTTTCTAATTCCTTGAAATCTTGAAGCTGAATCTTGAACAGATACCTCGGGAGACAACTCTTACCAGAAAGGAGTTTATCCAAAAATATTTCAAGCCCCAAAAGCCTGTAGTGATCGAGCGGTTTATTGAGGATTGGCCAGCTTATTCCAAATGGAGTCTCGACTACATGAAGAAAATTGCGGGCGACAAGGAAGTACCTTTGTATGATGATCGTCCGGTCAAGCATGATGAAGGATTCAACCAGCCCCATGCCAAAATGAGGATGACGGATTATGTGGATCTGTTGAAGAGTGGCCCAACAAGGTACCGTATTTTTCTTTGGAACATTTTAAAGGAAGTGCCCGAACTCCAAAAGGACTTCCAATATCCCGATTTCGGTTTACGATTGATGAAAGGCCTGCCCATGTTGTTTTTTGGGGGAGAGGATTCGTACACTTTCATGCATTACGATATCGATTTGGCCAACATCTTCCATTTTCATTTTGAAGGAAAAAAACAGTGCATTCTGTATGCGCAGTCCGAGACCAAATTCCTGTATAAAATCCCACATTCCTTGATTACAAGGGAAGATATCGATTTTGATGACCCCGACCTTGAAAAATGGCCGGCCTTACGACATGCCAAGGGACACATTGCCCAATTGGAACACGGAAACATACTCTATATACCCGAAGGGTATTGGCACTACATGAAGTACATTACACCTGGTTTTTCTATGAGTTTGCGAGCCATAGCCAGAAAGCCCAAAAATTTTGGGCAGGCCGTTTACAACATATTTTTTATGCGCCATTTTGACAACCTGATGCGGAAGTTGAAAGGCCAACAGTGGATTGACTGGAAAAATGAGCAAGCCATTCTGCGCACCGAAAAAGTGATGACGCAAAAGTGGACCTAAACGGTTTTGTCCGCAATAAGTTCAGTAATTTTTTCATAGACCAAGTGGCTTTCCCAACCGCGGTACAGCAGGTAATCTGCCAATTTTTTCTTTTTCTTTTGGACATTGGTCTCCCTGATCTGCGCGAGTCTCTTTTTGGCAAGATCATCGAGGGTCTGTACATATTGGGCATTGTCAATTTCCTTGAGCGCGCTCTTGATGTTGAACACCGATATCTGGCGTAGCTTCAATTCCCTGACAATTCTATTTTTCCCCCATTTTTTAATATTGAACTTTCCCCTTGCAAAACTTTTGGCGAACCGTTCCTCGTTCAAGTAGTTTTCTTGGATGAGGTGTCCCACAATTTGGTCTATCGCTTCGGGGATCATGTTCATCCCCTTAAGTTTTTCTGCCACTTCATAATGACATCGCTCTTGGTAGGCACAATAATGCTCCAATTTTTTGGTGGCATCGGCTACAGAAAAATATTCTCTTTTGGGAAATGGGTCTGTCATTTTTCAAGTTTTGGTCACGGTCAATGTTTCTTCCGAAGTGACAAAAGTTTGAAAACTACCTCCTGATAGTACTTCTGGATTCCCTTCGGTAGTTGAATAGTCATCTTTGGGTAAAATCAACTTTATCTGCCAACCCGGATTGGATTGTTGTGCTTTGATTTGAAGTTTTCCATTCTTGTTTTCATACCAAATGGAGATTTCATTGTCACCCACTGTTACATTCTCCAATGAGGCCTTGTCCCACTCCTTGGGCATCTGTGGTTCAATGATCACTGTTTTTTCATGGGCCATTGGGGTTATGCCAAAAAACTGTTTCACAATGGGAATGGCAAAAGCGTAGATGTTCCATGCCTGGGCCATCATTCCATAATCGGGGGATACCTCGTACATGCTGCCCGGGAGTGCATAGCTGAAGGTTCTGGTCATTCTTTTGAGATAGTCAAGGGCTTCGTCGGGGCGGCCATAATTGTTCTCTGAAATGGCCTGGACTCCGGTGGGCAAGGTCATGACGGCACCTGTGTAGGAGAACACCTTGCTCCCTTTGAAGGAACCAAAATCCTGTCCGGCAGATTCGTCCCTATCGATCCCCGTTACGAACACGCCAAAGGGGTTGGTGAACTTTTTGGCGTTGTCCAGAGCGGTTATTGCTTTCACCGAGTCGGCCAGTCCCATTTCCATGGGTGTGTTCACCACCCAATTATGGTGAAGCACAAAAGGTCTCGGTTTTTTAGAAGGATTGTCCAAAATTTGTTGTTTTGTGGCTTTCAGTTCTTCCACTGCCCATGGCTTGTTGAGCGTATCTGCACGGATGATGGCATCGTCGATGAGATGGATGGCCTGCTCATCGGTTCCGATAAAATCTGCGTAGGATCCAAATTCCTCCGACCAGAATTCATCATTGATTTTTTTGGCCAACTTTTCTGCAAGTTCCGCATATTGTTCTTCCAATGCTGTTTTTCCCAGCTCTGTGGCCATCCTTGAAGCGTCTTCGAAAGCCTGTTGGGTATAGGAAGCCACATCGATCATTTCACTGTCCAGACCATGGATTTCCATCATGCCAAAACCATCGGGGAACAGGTTTTGGTCACTGTCGTTTTCATCCAGCAACCATTTCAGGCCTTTTTGAACGGTGGGGAAGTATTTTTTGAGGAACTCTTTGTCCCCGTTCCATGTATATATTTCCCAGACCAAAGAAGCAAATTGCGGGGTTTCGTTGATATTGCCTTCATTGAAAACAGCTCCATTGGTGGACATTTCATGCAAGATCCTGCCATTGCCATTGATGGCCATGGAAACACTGTCCAAAAGTTTTATCGTTTTTTCAACAACATCCTCTTGTCCTATGGCCATATATCCTTTGAGGGCATACTCGCTGTCCACCCCGAACCACCATGGATAGTCGGGAATGCCTGCCCCAATGCCCGTGCCTATTTCGGGAACGGTGCGCACCAGCCAGTCGCAATTGTATTTGAGCCACTCAAAAGTCTGTTGGAGTTGCTTGTCGGGAAGGGTCAGTTTGGATTGTTGGGCCAGTTGTTCATAGCGCAGTTTCTTCTTCTCGGCCATGCCGAAATAATTTTTGTGGATATCAGCGTAGTTTCTTTGGGCATCTTCAAGTGAAGTATAAGAACCGGCCATTGCAAAATTCAATATCTGTGTCGAACCTCCGTAGATTTCTATGGGATAGATCAACGTATTGGTTTGTCCGTTTTTTCCGATCCCAGTTTCATTGGATAGGAAAGTTTCCGGCATTTGGTCAGCTCCAAAGATGTTGAACCATGGGTTTTCTGCGTCCTTGACAATCCATTTCCCATCTTGGTAAGTGCCTTGGTCCTGTCCGTCCACCATCTGTGTGCGTTCCCCCAGCCAAGTAGGTCTCAGATCGGTGTGTCCCGTGAAACGGAATTTTCCTTTTTGGGTTCGCTGGCCAGTGTTTTTTATAACAAATTGAACGAAAACACCCTGTGCCCCATCAGGAACAAACTGTAGGCGTTCCACGATGATTTCATTTTCTGGAAATTCAAAATAATGCTTGTTGGCAAAGGGAAAATTGACAAAGCTGTTTGCTTTGTCCAGTGAAAGTGAGCTGTTTTCCAAAGTGAGTTCCGTATCAAAACCATCCATAAGTTTGATGGGGTGGTTCCAAATACCGCCCATTTCTCCTTTAATGTGCCAGCCCAGTGGTGGGAAGCTGCCATCTTGGTGCCCTACCATGTAAACCCTATCGCCAGCCGTAACATAGGGAGAACCCAGATAGGCCGATGTTCCGTTAATGGACGGTACGTCTTCCAATAAGCCAGAAATGGGCTTTGGTGATTTTGTGGAGCAAGCGGTAATGAGCAGGACAAAAAGAAAAATGTATATGGGTTTCATGGCTGTTCAAAAAGTTGGTGATTTTTCAAAAGTAGTATTTTGTATGGAATACCTTAAAAACAAAAAAGCGACCCCGTTTCTGGAGTCGCTTTTTGTTATTGAGGGTTTATTTTTTTGCCATCCTTATCCTTAAAATGATACTCAAGGTAGGTGTAGGCATCCCTAGGTTGGACCTTTATCCATTTTTTATAGGTTTTGAACCATTTGGAACGGATGGAAGGGAATCCTTTGGTGAGGTAGGCCGCAATAAATGGATGTATGTTCAGTACAATACCATTGTTCTTTTGGTCACTTTTCAGGATTCGTTCCAGATCTGATTGGATTTTTTGGATCAATACAATGGGGGCTTCCACTTCGGTACCGGTACCGTTGGGGTTTTCCTCACTGGTCTTGATGTTCATTTCCGGACGTACCCGCTGCCTTGTAATCTGTACAAGTCCAAACTTGCTGGGGGGCAGTATTTTGTGTTTTGCCCGATCGTCCTTCATTTCGTTCCTTAGGTGATCGAAGAGTTTTCTCCTGTGATCGCCACGGGTCATATCTATAAAATCCACCACAATGATTCCGCCCATGTCGCGCAGGCGTAATTGTCTAGCAATTTCGGTCGCGGCCAACATATTGACTTCCAAAGCGGTGTCTTCTTGGTTCTTGGCCTTGTTGGAGCGGTTTCCGCTGTTCACGTCTATTACGTGCAGTGCTTCAGTGTGCTCGATGACCAAGTATGCACCCCGGCTCATGGAAGCTGTTTTTCCAAAGGAGGTCTTGATCTGGCGCTCTATCCCAAATTTTTCAAAAATGGGAGAAGAACCGGTATATAACTTTACAATGGATTCTTTTTCCGGTGCAATTTCATGCACATAATCCTTTATTTGATTGTAAAGTGTTTCTTCATCAACATAAATTCCGGTAAAGGAATCGTTGAATACATCCCTTAGGATGGATGAGGCCCGGTTGAGTTCCACCAATACTTTGGATGGGTGGGGGGCTCTCTGCAATTTCTTGCACATTGCTATCCATTTGGATTGCAAGTTCTGAAGATCTTTGTCCAGTTCTGCAACTTTTTTGCCTTCTGCAACGGTACGGATAATGACTCCAAATCCTTTTGGCTTGATGCTCTTGACGAGTCTGATGAGCCTGTCCTTTTCTTCCTTGCTCGCTATCTTTTGCGATACCGAGACCCTGTCTGAAAATGGGACCATGACCAAGTAGCGGCCTGCGATGGACAGCTCGGAGCTGATCCTGGGGCCCTTGGTGGAAATGGGTTCTTTTACTATTTGTACCAATAATGACTGATTGGCCTTGATCACATCGTTGATGCTGCCATTCTTGTCAATGTCTTTTTCAAATGGAAAATCTTTGAGTGTGTAATCCTTCAATTTGCCTGTTCGGGCTTTTTTGATGAAGTTTAGCATGGAGGACAGTTGCGGACCAAGGTCATGGTAGTGCAGGAACGCATCTTTTTCATAACCTACATTGACAAATGCCGCATTTAGGCCGGTAACGGGTTTTCTGATCTTGGCTAGGAAGATATCCCCTACGGAAAAGTTGTTGTTGTCCTCTTCTTTGTGTAATTCTATAAGTTTTCCATCCTTAAGTAAGGCAAAATCGACTGCTTCAGGACTAGATCTAACAATTAATTCTCTATTCACCTGAATCGATTTTAGATTATCCCAATGGAATAGGTTTGGGATAATTGATTAAACAATATGTGTAATCGGTCATTTTTCGGACCGACTGAAATTCGTTTCTTGAATCTCTATGTCAAAGAACGTATGGATGTAAAATGAAAAAGTAGTTGCAGACAACTACTTTTTCTTGTGTCGGTTAGCTCTTCTGCGTTTTTTACGCTTGTGTGTGGCTACCTTATGTCTTTTTCTTTTCTTTCCACTCGGCATATGGCTCTTCCTTTAGTGTGTTTATATTATTTTACTTGTACATTGCTCTTTACGCCTTCCACAAAAACTTTTGCGGGTTTGAAGGCAGGGATATTGTGTGCGGGGATTTTGATGGTAGTGTTCTTTGAAATGTTCCTACCTGTCTTTTCGGCCCGGGTCTTGATGATAAAGCTACCAAAACCTCTTAAATATACATTGTCTCCATTTTCCAAGGACGATTTCACCTCCTCCATAAAAGATTCCACTGTTGCTTGCACGTCTCCTTTTTCAATACCTAGTTTTTCTGAGATCCTAGTTACAATATCTGCTTTCGTCATTTCGTCTAATTGTTTTCTATTTTTTTTAGGCTTGCAAATATAAAAATTAAAATTAATCTTTCGTTTAAACCCTTTAATTTTAAGTATATAAACTGATACATTTGGGACATAGTATTTTTTTGCATGTCTTTTTCCCATAAAATTTTGAAATGGTACGGTGAACACAAACGGGACCTTCCGTGGCGCAAAACCCGTGACCCTTATAAAATCTGGCTATCCGAAATCATGCTGCAACAGACTCGTGTGGCACAGGGCATGCCTTATTACCAGAGGTTCGTCGAAGCCTTCCCCACCGTCCACGACCTGGCATCAGCTCCAGAGGAACAGGTATTGAAACTCTGGCAGGGCCTTGGGTACTATTCCCGGGCACGCAACCTACATGCCACTGCAAAAATGGTGGACACCGAATTTGATGGCTTGTTTCCGCAAACTTATGAGGGACTGAAAGCTTTGAAAGGGGTGGGCGATTATACCGCCAGTGCCATTGCTTCCTTCTGTTTTGATCTCCCCGAACCTGTGGTTGATGGCAATGTGTACCGGGTGCTGGCACGATATTTTGGGGTGGACCTCCCCATAAACAGTACGGAAGGCAGCAAATATTTCAAGGAATTGGCCAGGGAAGTCATGGATGCCGAAAACATACGGGACTACAACCAGGGCATCATGGAGTTCGGGGCGATACAATGTGCGCCCAAAAAGCCCTATTGTTTACTTTGCCCGCTAAACGAAAGCTGTATGGCCCTAAAAGAAAACAGGGTGGATGCCCTGCCCATAAAGCAGAACAAGACCAAAGTGAGGAACAGGCACTTCAACTATTTGGTTTTTTTGGACAGGGAGAACAATACTTTGATGGAACAACGGCAAGGGAAGGGAATATGGCAGAACCTCTATCAGTTTCCCTTGGTGGAATCCCAACAGGAATTCCGTGAACAGGACCTAATGCAAAAAATCGAGGACAAAAACGGCCTTCCCATAGTGAAAGATCTTTCATTATATAATAATGAACCCATAGTCCATAAATTGTCCCATCAGCATTTACACACCAAATTTTGGATTGCCAAAACTGCCGAGACCTTGGAAAATGGAATCCATTGGAGCGACACATTCACCTTTCCCGTTCCGGTTTTGATCGCCGATTTCATCAAGACATTTAAAATTTAGTACTTTTGATTAATTAAAGAGTTATGAGCGGAACATTGAACAAAGTAATGCTGATCGGGCATTTGGGAGACGAAGTGAAAATCCACTATTTTGAAGGTGGGAATTGCATAGCCAGATTCCCATTGGCAACCAATGAGACCTACACCAACAGACAGACCGGGGAAAAAGTGACCAACACGGATTGGCACAATATCGTGGTGCGGAACAAAGCTGCTGAAATCTGTGAAAAATACCTTAGCAAGGGAGACAAGGTTTATGTTGAGGGACGGTTGAAGAACAGGCAGTGGCAAGGAGAGGACGGCAACATGAGGTACACCACAGAGGTACACGTGAATGATTTCACCTTTTTGACCACCAAAAAGGAAAGCATGTCCGCCGAACAGGCAGGCATGGCCAACGCACAAGCCTCGTCAAGTCAGGAAAGGAGCGAGGCTTCTAAGCCACAGCCCCCAACAACCCCAATGGATGACAACGAAGAGGAAGACGATCTACCATTCTAGAATTAAAGTTTAAAGCGATACAATTTGGATCCAGAGCCCCATTGTTTGGCGTTTTTCTTTACAACTTATAGTAGCATTTTTACCATAAAGGTAATTGTGCTTTTGCTTCTTTTGGCCGGATCGGCCCTGATTTCCGGTGCGGAAGTGGCTCTTTTCGGGCTTTCCCAGAACGATTTGGAAGATTTGAAGGAAAACTATTCCTCCCGCGGGAAGATTGTGGCGCAGATGTTGGAAAGACCCAGAAAATTATTTGCCACCCTTTTGATCACCAACAACATTATCAACATTGGTATAGTGTTGCTATTCAGTTCCATTGGGGAAACTATTTTCTCCGACATTGACGGGAGTTTTCGTTTTCTGTTGAAAGCGGTGGTGGCCATTGTCCTGATCTTGATGTTCGGGGAAATATTGCCCAAAATATATGCGAATAGAAACCGGGTGAGGTTTTCGCATTTTATGGCAGTACCGCTCAAGGGATTGAACCTGCTGTTTACACCGTTGAGTACTCCAATGCGAAAGGTGACCCTCTTTTTGGAGGACAATCTGGGAGAGGAAAAATCCAGTTTGAGTGTGGACCATCTCTCCCAAGCACTGGAACTGGCCTCTGAGGGCGATACCACCAAGGAGGAACAGAAAATCTTGGAAGGGATAGTGAACTTCGGCAATACCGATACCAGACAGGTGATGCAGCCCCGAATCGATATTTTTGCCATCAATGAAAAAATGAAGTTCCCCGATGTGCTACAGGAAATCAAAAAAAACGGCTATTCCAGGATCCCCGTTTTTTCTGAAAACATGGACAACGTGCTCGGGGTGCTCTATGTGAAAGACCTTTTGCCTTACATTGACCGTAAGACTTTCAATTGGATGTCCTTGATCCGGGAGCCCTATTTTGTGCCCGAGAACAAAAAGCTGGACGATCTGTTGTTGGAATTTCAGGATAAAAAGATACACCTGGCCGTTGTGGTGGACGAATACGGAGGCACTTCGGGCATTGTTACCTTGGAGGACATCATTGAGGAAATCGTTGGGGACATCAGCGACGAGTTTGATGATGAAGACCTGGTATTTTCCAAATTGGACGATCACACCTATGTTTTTGATGGCAAAACGGCCCTGAAGGATTTCTACAAGGTGGCTGCAATTGAGAACGAAGAGGAATTTGAATCCAAAAAGGGGGAATCGGAGACCATAGCCGGTTTTGTGCTTGAAATTTCAGGGAGCTTCCCAAAACAGGGTGAAAAAGTCGTCTTCAAAAAATATCAGTTCATCGTGGAAAGTATGGACAAGAAGAGGTTGAAACGCATAAAAGTAATATTGCCACATGAAAAATAACCGATGGATTCTCTTGCTTCCGGCCCTGATACTTTTTTTTGTTGGTTGTAAAGAAGATGTGTTGCCCAAACCCAAGGCCATGTTGCGGTTGGACTACCCCATGGGCCAGTACATGGAAGCCGATTTGGACTGCGCCTACACTTTTGACCGTAATACTTTGTCTAACATCAAAGAGAACAAGGATTGTTCGCTGGTCTTGGATTACCCGGGCATGAACGGCGCCATTTATCTTACCTATAAACCCGTGACCGGAAATTTGGACACCTTGCTCATAGATGCACAAAAACTATCCTATGAGCACGTGGTGAAGGCGGACAATATTGTGGAACAACCCTTTGTGAACGAAGATACCAGAGTGTACGGCATGTTCTATGAAGTGAGCGGGAATGCCGCATCACAGTCCCAGTTCTATGTGACCGATAGTACCGACCATTTTGTGACAGGGTCGCTCTATTTTTACGCCAAGCCCAATTACGATTCCATTCTTCCGGCGGCCATGTATTTGCAGAACGACATTCGGAAGATCATGGAAAGCTTGAGGTGGAAAAATTGATCAATTTTCCTTGGCCTGTGCCAACAGTGCCTCGGCCCTTTCAATGCTCCCGTTTATTTTTTCCTTGAGAATTTTCACCTTTTC
This sequence comes from Allomuricauda sp., assembly GCA_048270465.1. Taxonomy (GTDB): domain Bacteria; phylum Bacteroidota; class Bacteroidia; order Flavobacteriales; family Flavobacteriaceae; genus Flagellimonas. Next base: position 103,661 of record JBLWSV010000003.1, on the reverse strand, counting down.
TTCCTCCTCGTCCAACCATTGCTGTTTCTCTTCGGTAAGTTCTTTGCCATTGAGGATTTCATCGGAATCAAATCTGGCGCCAAAATCCCGCATCCAATCCATCATGGCAGTGTTGGCTTCCTGAAGGTCTTTCATGGCAGCTTCGTATTGCTGGCCCACTTCGGTAGTGTCCACTTTGCTTTTGAGCTGCCCGACCAATTTCCCCAATTTTCCCATTTTGGGCATCACCTCATCGTGGATGGCCATGACCTGTTCCATTTGGGTGGGGCCTTCAGGTGTTTTTTTTTCTTCTTTGCAGGCAAGATTGAAGAGTAAAAAAACGAAGGCAAGTAGTAAATGCGTTTTTTTCATGGTGCTGATTTTGACCCAAATTTAACCATTTGTGCGGGGCTGTCCATCGATGTTCGCAAAATACCATCAGAAAAATAAAAAGTGACAAAAGTCACCTTTTGAACCGGACGCCATGTTTAATTTTGTAATCCATTGGATTTCTTAAAGCAAGATTGATGGGATTGACAAAGCCTTCTTATCGTCGATATGTTTTTTCCCTGCTCTTCATCGCTTTGGTGATGGTGGGCAATCTTCGCTTTTCTTCCATGTATGTGTACTACAGCCTGAACAGGGAAGGGTTTATAGAACAACTTTGTGAGAACAAGGACAGGCCCGAACTGAACTGCGATGGTAAATGTATGTTGGCCAAGATGCTCCAGGCACAGACCGATGGGGACGAAAGGCCCATGCCCATAATAGGATGGGAACAGCTCACTGTTTTCTTGGTGAAGTTGCCAAGCTATAATCTGCAAATTGAATTGGGCATCGATCCCACTTCTTTTCAATATTCCAACAACTATTCCTACCAGTTTACACTTAAGCCACATAAACCTCCGATTGTTTAAGATCATAATTTGAAAAAGGGCCATGAACCAATGGCCAATCAAGTTTAATCTTAAACATAAAAAAATGAATATCAGTTCAATGGCAAAACTGTGTGTTTTGCTCGTTGGGACCGCAATATCCCATGCGCAGGTCATTACCGTGCAAGATTCCGTTGCAAAAGCTCCAATTCAGTTGGACGAGGTCCTTGTTGAAGGAAAAAGCATCACAGATCCGGTTTTCTCCTCCTTCAAGAGTGAGCCTTCCAAAAAAATAGTACAATCCAAAAACGTGGCTGACCTTTTCAGGGACATCAATGGGTTTTCCCTGATCAAAAGGGGCAACTATGCCATCGACCCTTCTTTTAGGGCGTCACAATATGAACAATTGAACATCCAGTTCAATGGGGGCACCAAGGTAATGCACGCCTGTCCGAACCGTATGGATCCCATTACCACCCATGTGCTACCAGAGGAGATAGAACGTATTGAAGTAGTCAAGGGCCCCTATACCTTTAGGTATGGCCCCACTTTTGGTGGCATCGTCAATTTGGTGACCAAGGAAGTTGAAAAACAGGAAAAGGGCTACCATGGTAAGGCAAACTTTGGTGGCGAGAACAACGGAAATGCCATAACCACTTATGCCAATGTAAAATATGTGGCGGAGCAATATGATGTGGACATCAACTTTGGACTCCGCGATTTTGGCAATTATGAGGATGGTGATGGAAATGAAATTCCCTCTTCGTTCAAGAGTACCGATTACGGGGTTCAAGTAGGGTATAATCTTGGGGAAAAGCAACGGGTTCAGGTTGGTTTCAGACAATCTTTTGGAAGGGATGTGCTTCATGCCGGCCTCCCCATGGATACGGACGAAGACAACAGCAATGTCCTTTCCCTGGACTACAAACTGGACGAATTGCCAGGGGCGTTGAGGGCTTTCAGTGCCAAATTGTACCGTTCCAAGGTAGATCACATTATGTCTAATTCTCTAAGGCCCAGTTTTGCCAGTACAGAGGCAGTTTCTGAGGTGGATGCGACCACTTTGGGCGGAAGAGCTGAGCTGGAATGGCGGCCTATGGAAGACCTCAAACTATATACCGGTGTGGATGCGATTTCCATTGGGCGCACCGGAAGCCGGGTCCGTTTGGTGAAACGGAACATGAACGGGGATGTACTGCCCATGCCCATGGAATTTGTGGATGAGGTTTGGCAAGACTCCCAAATAAATGACTTTGGTGCTTTTGTAGAGGCCAAATATCCTTTTTCCAACAAGTTTTTGGCCAATGTGGGCTTGCGGTACGATTTGGTAAGGTCTAAGAGTGATGCCCCTGCCGATGATTTTGTGGCACTTTATCCCGATCTGGATGCCCGTACCGAGAACAATATCAGTGCAACGGCTTCCATTAAATATATGGCCACCCCCGATTTTTTGATTGAACTGGCCTATGGCAGAGGAGTGCGTTCAGCCAATATGATAGAAAGGTTTATCAACCATTTTGCAGTGGGCCAAGACCCCTATGAATATGTAGGCAATCCTTTGTTGGACGCAGAGGTGAACAATCAGTTTGAATTGGGCATTAAGGCCAAGAACACTTTTGAGGGCTATATTTTCGATGGGTTTGATTATGGCGCCTCGGTCTATTATTCTTTTTATGACAACTATATCGTTGCCCTTATCGATCCATCGTTGGACAAAAAGTATATGCCCATGGTGCAGCCGACTGAAGTGAAAAGATTTTCCAACCTTGACAAAGCTTACAAAACAGGTTTTGAAGCATTTGCCCAATTGGTTTTTTTGGATGATTTCACTTTTAAAACTGAAGTGTCCTATGTCTATGCAAAGAACAGCGATTTGGATGAATCGCTTCCCTTGACACCTCCTTTGGTATCCAGGTTTAACCTTCGTTTTGAAAAACAAAAGCTGTGGGCAGGGGCCACATACACAATCACCTCCAAACAAACCGATATTGCACCTTCTTTTGGGGAAAGGGTTACGGACGGATATGGTATTGTGGATCTTAGCTTTGGTGCCAAACCGTTTGAGCATGTTACCGTGGGCGTAGCGGCATCAAATATTTTTGATGTGACCTACAACAACCACCTGAATTTTTCCTTTGTCAACCAGCCGGATTATGGAAGGGTACCAATAAATGACCCGGGCAGGAACTTATCTGCATTTGTACAATATAGTTTCTAAGCTCTTTGATAGCAAAAAAAAGGGCGTTCCGATCGGAACGCCCTTTTTTTTGTAAAATGGTTACTTCATTATTTGAAATCAGAAGCATCGACGCCTTCGTTCACCTTGAGTTCCTTTACCAAGAACTCGAAGTTTTGTGGTCCCATGCTCTGGGTGATCTTAAACGGGAACTTGATCCCGGAAACTCCTTGATAATCACCATAGCCCATAGTGCTGGACATTTGTTGGCCCTGAATTTCTTCCACACTCACCTCTTGGATTTTCAGGCCGGACTCAACATCATAAAAAGCAGTTTTCTTATCACTGATTTTCAGCTTGTAGGCCTTTTTGTCGCCAACGGGTTCTATGCCCTCCAAGATGATGTCGCCTGCGGCCAAATAGTTCAACTCTGGGAAAGCGGCAGATTCTTCCTTGATTTTTGCAACCTCTTCCGGTGACAGGTCCTTGCGCTGACCCTGAACGACCATGTAGCCTTTGTCACCGTCCAAAACTTGCTTTTGCATGGAATTTCCCATCACTTTTACGTCCTGCATAAATTGGTCTTTGGTGGTTTTCTTCATCTCAAGTTCCAATTTCATGCCCTGCATTTCTGCTTCGGCGACCATGGAATAAGACTCCACACCTTCCAATTTACTCTTGCCTCCAATGGCCTCTAGGTATTTTTCCAAAATGGAATTGGCAGTGACCCCTTCGGGGACTTCTTCATTAAAGTTGGGTTTTTCCGTTTGGGTGGCATATTTGTCATAGTAAAGGACGGGAACTGTTTTTCCCTTGAAGGTGACTTTTTCCAGATTTTCCAGTACATCGCTTCCTTTTCCCGTAACAACGATTCGTGCATTGGAGGTGGAAAAATGTTTTTGGGCCGCTTTTTGGACATCTTCAACCGTTATGGCATCAATACGCTCCAGATAGGTTTTGTAAAAATCCTTGGGGAGGTCTTCTGTTTCAATGTTCAACGCATATTCGGCTACGGTTTCTGGTCTTTCCAGCGCCATGACAAAGCTGCCTGCATATTTGGCCTTGGCATTGGCCAGTTCTTCTTCGGAGACGGGCTCGGAGGTGATCTTGTCTATTTCTTGCAAAATCTGGACCACGGAACTGTCCGTAACGGCATTCCTTACCTGGGCATAAGCATTGAACCGCATGGGGCTATACTTGTTGCCCCTGATGCCGGAATAGGATCCGTAGGTATAACCCTTGTCCTCACGTAGGTTTTTGAACAATCGGGCCTGTGAACCTCCACCCAAGATCCTGTTGGCCATGAGTGCATCCAAATAATCCTCGTCCTTCATTTTTAAGTGGGTAATGTTCTGTACGGCCACTTCGGACTGTACGGCATTGGGCACATCCACAAAGTTGATCTGGGTGTACTGTGCATCCTTGGGGTCAGTATAGGTGAAGGATGGGGGAACAGCTTTGGACCATGGCGTAAAGTGTTTGGTCACCAGTTCCTTTACCTGATCGAGCGTTACGTCGCCTATTACTACCAAATAAGCATTTGCGGGAACAAAGTAAGACCGGTAGTGCTGCTCTACATCTGCCAAGGTCACGTTGCTCACGGTTTCTTCCGATGTGATTTCCCCAAACGGATGGTTTTTGCCATAGGCTAAGGCCAATTGTACCCTGTCTGCAATGGCAGAGACATCTTTTTCTTGGGATTTTAGTCCGGTGATGAGTTTTTCCTTTTCCTTTTCAAACTCTTCTTGGGTAAAATCTGGATTGAGTGCGGCATCGGCCAAAAGTTCCAAAATTCTTGGAAAATATTTGGAAAGGCAGCTGGCAAAGGCACTTTGGTCCCCTACATAGATATTGGCTCCCAAAAAGTCCACTTCTTCGTAGAAATCGTCCTTGGGGATGTTCTTGGAGCCTTTCCCCAGCATGCTTGAGGTAAGGTCGGAAACCCCGGCTTTGTCCCCTTGCAGGATAGGTGGGTTGTCAATGGTCAATTGCATGCGTACCCTGGGCAATTTGTGGTTTTCCACCACCAATACCTTTAGCCCATTGCTGAGTTCGAAGCGGGCGGGTTCCTTCAAATTGATTTCAGGGGCAGGTCCCCGCTTGGGTTGCTTGCTCCTGTCTATCTGTGCGTAAGATGCCGTCATAAAAAGGGACAGCACGGTCAATACTATATATTTTTTCATCTTAATTGGCTGCTTTTTGTTCTGGTAAATACTCAAGTTCCACACGTTGGTTCACCTTTAGGTATTTTTTGGCCACTTCCATGATCTCTTCACGGGTAATGGAGCGATAAATATCAATCTCGGTGTTGATGAGGTTGGTATCGTCCTTCAGCATATAGTTTTCGGCCAATGAGTTGGCAATGCCCTGAATGGTACTGTTGGCATTGACAAACTGGTTTTCAAACTTGTTCTGGAGTTTTTGGTAATCCTTTTCGGAGATGAGCTCCATTTGCAGTTTAAGGATTTCCTCGTCAATTTCCTTTTTGATGTCCTGGATGGAGTTGTCGCCCACCGGAAGGCCCCCCACTATATAGGAACCATAATCTTCCGCATTGATGGGCACGGAAAGGATCTGTAGGGCCATTTTTTTCTCGTCCACCAATTTTTTATAGAGTTTGGAGCTTTCTCCATCGCTCAGATAGGTGGAGATCATATCGATCACGTAAGCGTCCCGTTGTCCCTGCCCCGGTGTTCTGTATGCCAACAAAATGGCTGGAATTTGTATGTTCGGGTCGTTGTAGGAAGCAAAAACGGTTTTGGTGATGGGATCTTCCTTGATATTGGGTCTCGGTATTTCCGCTCCCTTTGGGATGGGGCCAAAATAATCGGCGATCATTTTTTTGGTCTTTTCTGTGTCAAAATCCCCAGCGACCACCAACACACCATTGTTGGGCACGTAATACGTCTGGTTGAATTTTTTGAAATCGTCCAATGTGGCACTGGCCAAATGGTCCAACGATCCTATGACCCCCCAGCGATAAGGATGCTTGGTGTACAGGTTTTTAAGAAGCTGCTCAAAAAATGCTCCGTAGGGTGAATTGTCCACACGCAACCTTCTTTCTTCCTGTACCACCTCTTTTTGGGTGTCCACCCCAACCTGCCCGATAATGGGGTGCATCAGCCTTTCGGATTCGAGCCAAAGACCAACTTCCAGACTGTTGGACGGGAAGGTCTCATAATAATAGGTGCGGTCCAAAAAGGTGTTGGCATTGCCACTACCCCCATTGGAAGATACTATTTTGTCCCATTCACCACGTTCAATGTTCTTGGTCCCCTCGAAGAGTAAATGTTCGAAGAAATGGGCGAATCCGGTTTTTTGGGGATCTTCATCCTTTGATCCCACGTGGTACATTACCGCAGTGGTCACCACGGGGGCCGAATTGTCCTGGTGAAGGATCACGTGGAGCCCATTGTCCAGGTCATACTCTTCATAAGCCACTTCTTGTGCAAAAAGAAGGGTGCCTGCAAAGAGCATGGTGAATGCAGAAAGCAAATTTTTTCTCATAAAGAATTAAATTTTTATGTTAGATAAACTTCTATTGAGGTTGGTATTGATTTTTCGATCGATGTTACGCTAAATATAAAATAAAATTACTAAGAAGGGCAGTGCTCAGTCAAGTCTTTCAAAATTAAATGTGGTATAATTCGCAAACATTCAGTAATTTAAACGTCCCATCCAAAAAAAGCAAAGTGATGAAAAAAATGACTCTCCCTATCCGTTTTGGAATTGTGACCAGTGCCGTATTGATTGCCTATTTTTTGATACTGTCGTTATTGGGGAAACACACCAATGTGTTCTATAGCCTTTTTAACGGGGTTATTACGGGGTTTGGGATCTATGAAACGATAAAATACACCAAGATCCGGCAGGGAAAAGGCTTCAACTATGGGATTGGGTTTACCTCGGGCATTACCACGGGCTTCATAGCCACCTTGCTGTTCACCATTTTTTTTGCCATATATGCCACGGAACTGGACACAACGTTTTTGGACAAGCTGTCCAAAGTATGGTCCAAGGACTATAAAAATTTTGAAGGAATAGTTTTCTTCACTGTTGCCATCATGGGATTTGCCACCTCCCTGGTGTTGACCCTTTCCTTCATGCAATTGTTCAAAACATCCAACAACTCCAAAAAATAATACCCAAATGGGCGAACAATACTTGTAGATTAAGGATTTAGCAGTATATTTGCACCCGCTAATTTTGATAAAGCGAAGTAATTTTAATCTAATCAACGTATTATGTACGCAATTGTAGAGATGGCAGGGCAGCAATTCAAAGTTGCAAAAGACCAGAAAGTGTACGTTCACCGTTTGCAGGAAGAAGAAGGCGAAAAGGTCACTTTTGACAAAGTCCTTCTTTTGGAAGACGGAGGTAACGTAACCATCGGCGCCCCGGTCATAGAAGGTGCAGCCGTAGAGGCCAAAATCGTTAAGCACCTCAAAGGAGATAAGGTAATCGTTTTCAAGAAAAAGAGACGTAAGGGTTACCAAAAGAAAAATGGTCACAGACAATACTTGACCGAGATTGTGGTCGAAAGCATTGTGGCCAAAGGTGCCAAGAAAGCAGCTCCTGCAAAGGCAAAAGCTGATGAAAAACCAGCCGAAGCGCCAAAAGCAGTAGAGAAAAAAGTCGAGGCTCCAAAAAAGGAAGCTCCAAAGGCAGCTGAGGACCTAAGCTCCAAAACGGTTGCTGAATTGAAAGATATGGCCAAGGCCAAGGACATTAGCGGCTACTCTTCCATGAAGAAGGCAGAGTTGATCGAAGCGTTAAGCAAATAAGAAAAGAACTAAAATTTAGATATCATGGCTCACAAGAAAGGTGTAGGTAGTTCAAAAAACGGTAGGGAATCAGAATCGAAACGCTTGGGTGTTAAGATTTTTGGTGGTCAGGCAGCAGTTGCCGGGAATATTATCGTAAGACAACGAGGAACCAAGCACAATCCTGGTGACAACGTTTATGCAGGTAAAGACCATACGTTGCATGCCAAGGTGGACGGTATTGTCAAGTTTGAGAAAAAAGCCAGTGGAAAATCTTATGTTTCCATTGAACCTTTTCAGGCTTAAGCACAAGCTGATACAAATATGATAAGGCCTCGCATTTGCGGGGCTTTTTTATTTTATCAAAACCGCAACTTCCGCTTTCGGGCCGTAATTTCCCAAGTATCAAATTTCCTCCCGTTTTGGATCACCGATACTTCATCATGCAGATTGATGGTGGGGCAAATGTGGTAGGGAACACCGTAGAGTACGTCCCCGACCTTCCATTTGTCCCAGTCCTGAACCTTGATCACCCCATGTTCTTCACTTTGTGAAAGCAGTTCATAACCATCAAGGTTCAAAAATTTGACCCGTTTGTCAATGGGGTTTTCTGCTGCAACCGATTTGTGCCCAAGATCCACAGTGATTATGTCCTCTGTCGGTTTTGAAATGATTCGGGTGACCAAAAGTGCGGCATATTTAAAATCCTGTTCCGTTAATTTTTCACTATAGCCCCAATCCCAAAGCACACAGGTGCCCGGACTGGTAATTCTGTTTTCATGGAGCACATGTGAAGTGAACGAGGGTGTCCCCCCACAGATCAATTCGGCTTGCGGATGGTTTTCCTTGAGGGCATTAAAATAGGTTTCCACATCTTTCAACCCCGATTCGATTTTTTCATTTCGGACGGAAAAATCGCTGTCCCTTAAATGGCCATCATAGGCATGCAGTCCTTTAAAATTCAGAAAATCACATATTTTTAAATAGTCGATCAACTCATCCAGCCCGGGACCGATCTTAATCCCCGAACGGTTCATTCCGTTGTTGATGTCAATATAAATAGTAATGGTCAGCCCCAGCGCATGCGCTTTTTGGTTCAAAAGTTCGGCACTGTCCACATTGTCTATCAAGGTTGAAAATTGTGTGTTCGGAAAATGTTGGACCAAATTGAACAACCGATCTACTTTTGGGCCTACCAACTGGTGGGCGATCAAAACGGATTTGGCCCCTGCCTCGGCGGCAATTTCCGCTTCGGAAAGTGTAGAGGCCTTGAAATTGGAAATGCCCGATTCCAATAACAACTCCATCACCTTGGGCATTTTGTTGGTTTTGATATGGGGCATCAATCTTTCGGTATTGCCCTCTGCCAAGGAAATCATCTTTTGTAAATTGAATTTGAGGTTCTCCAGATAAAGGGCTATGGAAGGCGAATCCACAGTCTCCACATTTTCGATAGTGTACGTATTGCTTTTCATAATGAGGTGTCTGATTGTAAAGGTAATGATCTGGGCGCAATCGATGGGTTAGTTTGGGAAGAGTAAAAAAACAGATTGGATTTATGTTGAAAAAACGATGAGTTCAAAGGAAATCTTTTTGTAGTTTTAAGAACGTTAACTATAAATCTAAAACCATGAAAAAAGTCGTAATTTCTTCGTTATTGGCCTGTTCCATTCTGTTTTCCAGTTGTTTGGGCTCATTCAGTGCATTCAATAATCTTAAAGACTGGAACCGGGGGGCAACAGACAGTAAATTTTTGGACAACCTTATTTTTTGGGGATTGAACATTGTTCCTGTTTACGGTCTGTTCTTTTTGGGGGATGTTCTGATCTTCAACGTGATCGAGTTCTGGTCGGGATCCAATCCCATTGCCATGAAGCCCGGGGAGTCTGAGACCCAGATGGTGGAACATGACGGTAACACCTTCAAAATGGTGGCCACCCAGAACAGGATCCAAGTGACCGTGGTTGAGGGCCCCAAGAAGGGTAAGAAAATCGATTTGGTGTACAAACCTGATGAAAAGTCGTGGAATGCCATCCGTCCAAATGGGGAGATCATTAAACTTTCCTCTTTTGAAGAAGGATTTTACATTGTTTATATGCCCAACGGAGAGCAGATCAAAATCGACCCTATGGATACAAGGGAAGAAGGTTTGGCTTTGTTGAAAGAAAGCAAGACCTGTTACTACGAGCAAGGTCTTTTGGCAGATTAATTACAGTGGGCCACTTAAAAAGCCATGGTTCTTTCCATGGCTTTTTTTTTGCCACAAACCTTCAGAATATCATAGAACCAGTAGTCTTTGCCCAGTAAAAATGTCTTTATATGTAACAACTCAACTATTTCAGTGTCCTATTGTTGTTGAACATATTTTAATCATATATTAGTCGGCAATATCAAAAGACATTCAGTAAATCATGATAAAAAAGGTAACATTATATGTATTGGTGCTTGCAACAGTTTTTTCTTGCGGTGTCAAAAATCAAGTCAATGATTTAGCTTCCGATAATCCTATAAGGGCACAATTGGATTTGGTCAATATTCAAGATGATAAAGTAAATGTGGTCATAGATCCAGGGAGGTTTGTCCAAGATACGGTTACTTACAGATTGCCAAGAGTGGTCCAAGGAACTTATTCCGTATCTGATTTTGGTAAGTATATAGAGAATGTTTCGGCTATTGATTATCAAGGAAATGCGATTCAGGCCACTCAGGTTGACACCAACACTTGGATGTTTGTCAACGCCAAGAATTTGGATAAAATAACGTATGCCGTAAACGATACCTTTGATCAGGAAGTGAAAGGAGGAATTGGCGAAGAAGTTCCCTTTTCGCCTTCAGGGACCAATATAGAACCTAAGCAGGTGATGCTGAACCTGCACGGATTTGTGGGTTATTTTGATTCCCTAAAGCGGAATGCTTACCAAATTGACATAAAATCCCCTGCAAAATTCAAGTATACCTCTCCTCTTACAGAAATACAATCCACATTGAGCGCGGATGGTGCCATTAAGAATTCAGTTTTTCTTGCCAATCGATATTTTGAGGTAACGGATAATCCCATGATGTATGGGGAGACTGAGGTTGAAGAGTTCATGGTCGGAAACATCAAGATTGTATTGAGTGTTTTTTCACCTAATGGAGTACACAAGGCTGCTGAGATCAAAGAGACCATGGCGGAGATGATGCAGGCCCAAAAGAGGTATCTGGGAGATTTGAACAGTACACCCCGATATGACATCCTACTTTATTTGTCCGACACCAAAAAACCAGATTCCCCAAAAGGTTTTGGAGCTTTGGAACACCATACTTCCACTGTGGTGGTCTTGCCCGAACAAATGGAAGCAGAAGCGTTGGCAGAGTCTATGGTCGATGTAGTGGCCCATGAATTCTTTCATATTGTCACTCCGCTTTCAGTACATTCCGAAGATGTACATTATTTTGATTACAACAATCCAACGTTCAGCAAACACCTATGGCTTTATGAAGGGGTCACCGAATATTTTGCACAGCATTTTCAAGTTTATGAAGGTTTGATCGATCCAGCGGAGTACTACGCTAGAACAACGCAAAAGATAAATACCTCAAGGTCTAATTACGATGATGCCATGAGTTTTACCCAAATGAGTGAGAATATCTTGGAGGAACCGTATAAGAACAACTATGCAAACGTGTACATGAAAGGAGCGTTGATAGGTATGTGCCTCGATATTTTAATGAGGGAAAACAGTGATGGCCAACGTAGCCTGCGTTCGTTATTGGGAGAGTTGTCCGTAAAATATGGCAAGGACAAACCTTTTGAAGATGATGCCCTTGTTGCTGAAATTACGGCAATGACCTATCCTGCTGTTGGAGAATTTTTAAACACCCATGTAGTTGGAAATACACCTATAGATTATGACCAAATATTGGATAAGGTAGGACTTTATTTCACAGAAGCTGAAGTGGAGACCAATTACATCCAGAATGCCGGAGAACTAATCTTATCCGCCGACCCAGAGAGGGGAGGGATCAAGTTCAATGATCTTGTGGCAAATAACAGTTTTTGGAACGATAATGGGGTTAAACCCAATGATTTTATAAAATCCATTAACGGAACAGAAGTCACCTTGGCCAACGCCAATCAAATTTTAACAGAGGTGTATGCATGGAGCCCTGGCAAAGCCATTCAAGTAGCGTTATTACGGGGAGATGAGGAGGTACTCATTGATACCACTACCACGCCCACATACACCAAAGCCAATACCCTAGCGGAAAAACCAGAGGCCACCGTAGCCCAAAAGGAATTGCGAAAGGCTTGGCTAAAAGGCTAGGTAGATTTTGCAAAATAAAAAGGCCCTGATTCCAATCAGGGCCTTTTTTTATGGTTTGTTCCAGAAGATTAATACCTATAATAATCCGGTTTGAAAGGGCCATCAACGGTCACACCGATATACTCGGCTTGATCTTCCTTCAGCTCGGTAAGCTCGGCGCCCAAACGGGCCAAATGCAGTTTGGCGACTTTTTCATCCAAGTGTTTTGGAAGCATGTACACTTCGTTCTCGTACTTGTCGTTATGGTTCCAAAGCTCTATCTGTGCCAAGGTCTGGTTGGTGAACGAGTTGCTCATCACAAAACTGGGGTGTCCTGTGGCACAACCCAAGTTGACCAATCTGCCCTCGGCCAAAATGATGATGTCCTTGCCCTCAATGGTATATTTGTCCACCTGTGGTTTTATCTCGTCCTTGGTATCGCCATAGGCACCGTTCAACCAAGCCATATCGATCTCATTGTCAAAATGTCCAATGTTGCAGACAATGGCCTTGTCCTTCATGGCCCTAAAGTGCTCTTCGCGGATAATGTCCTTGTTTCCAGTCGTGGTGATCACAATATCGGCATTGGCGACCACGGTTTCCAATTTTTTCACCTCATAGCCGTCCATACAGGCCTGTAGGGCACAGATGGGGTCTATTTCGGTAACGGTGACGATAGATCCCGCTCCTCGGAAAGAGGCTGCTGTGCCTTTACCGACATCGCCATACCCAGCAACCACTACGCGTTTTCCGGCCAACATGGTGTCCGTTGCCCTGCGGATGGCATCCACGGCACTTTCACGACAACCATATTTGTTGTCGAACTTGGATTTGGTCACGGAGTCGTTCACGTTGATGGCGGGCATGGGCAAAGTGCCCTTTTTCATTCGTTCGTACAAACGGTGCACGCCTGTGGTGGTCTCCTCGGAAAGTCCCCTCACACCTGGGGCCAATTCTGGATATTTGTCCAAGACCATGTTGGTAAGATCACCACCATCGTCCAAGATCATGTTCAAAGGCTTCCTGTCCTCTCCAAAGAACAATGTCTGCTCAATGCACCAATCAAATTCCTGGGCGTTCATTCCTTTCCAGGCATACACGGGAATCCCTGCAGCGGCAATGGCGGCAGCGGCATGGTCCTGGGTGGAAAAGATGTTGCAGGAGCTCCAGGTCACCTCGGCACCAAGGGCCACCAAGGTCTCGATGAGGACCGCTGTTTGGATGGTCATGTGCAGGCAACCGGCAATCCGGGCGCCTTTCAAGGGCTGTTCTTCGCCATATTCCTCACGAAGTGCCATGAGCCCGGGCATTTCGGCCTCGGCAAGCTCAATTTCTTTTCTTCCCCAACTGGCCAGGGAAATATCCTTCACTTTGTAAGGTACATATGGAATTGTCTTTGTGCTCATACTTTGTGTATATTTACTTTTGTAGCTTCGCTTTATTAGTGAGACAAAGATACGAATTCGCTTAACTTCTGGTCATGCCCATTTACAAAACCATAACAGTTTCACCCACAACCAAAGTATATATTTGGAAAGTCACAGAACCTGAGACCCAGCTATCTAGGAATGTGGCGCTTACCCCGCACTGTCAAAACAGGATGGACGGTATGAAGTCCGAGGCGCACCGCAGGGCATTCCTGAGCATAAGGCACCTTTTGGCCCTGGCCGGTTATCAGGACAGTGACATTTATTATGATGATTTTGGAAAGCCCCATCTGAAAGACGGCAATTACATTTCGATTACCCACTCCCATAATTTTACCGGCATCATTGTAAGTGAGACTGATGAGGTGGGTATAGACATTGAGATGCAACGTGATAAAATACTAAAGATCGCACACAAGTTCACGCCCATCGAGGAGTACAAGACCCTGGCCAATGCAGAGGCCATGGTCAGAAAGCTGACCATTGTTTGGGGCGCCAAGGAATCGCTCTACAAGATCTATGCGCAACAGGGACTGAGTTTTTTAAGGCACATTGATGTCATGGATTTCACGTTTGACGATTCACGGACCGTGGCAGAGATCCTGTACAAGGGCAAAAAATCCCAATACGACATTGAGTTTTTGGAGTTTGAAGGCTTTACCTGTGTCTATGCGCTCAAAATGATGGGCGGTTGACCGTTTCTTTTTAGTAGTTTTGCCCCTGAAAAAATGTTCCCATGAAAATATCCGTAGAGCTCACCCTCACCCCCCTCCAAGACAATTTTGAACCCCCAATCATACATTTTATTAAAAGGTTGCGTGCATCTGGGCTCACCGTGCTCGAAAACCCACTGAGCACTCAGATATTTGGGGATTATGACAAGGTCATGGAACTGCTTCAGGCTGAAATCAAGGAATCTTTTGAAAATTTGGACCATGTGGTGTTGGGCATGAAGATCGTAAAATCCGACAGAAGTGGTTATGAACCCCATTTTTGATTTTTTTATCGGTCCTTATCAGGATCGGGAACTCTCCCTCATCATTCTGGAAGCCACCGCTTTTTTCTTTGGTATAGCCAGTGTGATTTATGCCAAAAGGGAAGACATTATGGTGTATCCCACCGGTTTGGTGGCTACGGCCATTACCACCTATATCTTTTTTGTGGATAGGCTTTTTGGCGATATGATGTTGAATTTCTACTTCTCCATCATGAGCATTTATGGTTGGTGGAACTGGGCCAGGCGAAAAGAAAACAGACAGCCCGTTGTAAACATTACTAGAACCAACACCAGGGAAAAATGGGTGGGCTTTGGTCTTTTTATAATCACTATGCTTGTTACCTATGGGGTGTACAGGGGATTTGGCGCAGAGATAAAGACAAGCAATTATGTGGACATCTTCACTTCTGGGATTTTTTTTACGGGGATGTGGTACATGGCCAACAAGAAACTCGAAAACTGGACCCTTTGGATCATAGGGGATTTAATAACCGTACCTTTGTATGCATATAGGGGATGGGGCATGTTCTCATTGCAATACCTCATCTTCACCATATTGGCCATTCAGGGATATCTAGCATGGAAGAAAAACTTGGGCAAGAGCCCTCAAACCTCATCAAAATAGTCCTTTTTGGACCCGAATCCACAGGAAAAACCACACTGGCCGGACAGTTGGCCCAACATTACCAAACCGAATGGGTGCCCGAATACGCACGGGAATACCTTCAGGAAAAATGGGACAGGGAGCAAAAAACCTGCGAGCCCAAAGACCTGTTGCCCATCGCTTATGGTCAGATGCGATTGGAAAACGATTTGGCAAAATCTGCCAACAAGGTCTTGATCTGCGACACCGATCTTTTGGAGACCAAGGTCTATTCTGAGACCTACTACACAGGAACTTGCGACCCCCTATTGGAAGAATATGCGCTCAAAAACACTTACGACCTCTATTTACTGACCTATATCGACACTCCATGGGTGGCCGACGATCTTAGGGACAAGCCCGATGAGCGCGAGCGCATGTATGTGTATTTCAAGAAGACTTTGGAGAAATATGACCGAAATTTTATTATCTTAAAGGGTGATAAAGCAACTCGGCTTTCAACGGCCATTGAACACATTGATAAACTTCTCCAAAGCATGATTACATTAAGTCCGAAAGACTTGGAACAATTGGATTCCAAAGGAATTTCAAAAGAAAAAGTAATTGATCAAATTGAAACTTTCAAAGAAGGCATTCCGTTTGTCCAGCTGGTAAAAGCAGCCGTCGTTGGCAATGGGATCTTCAGGTTTTCCGAAAAGGAAGAGGAAGAACTTGTCCAGTATTTTGAGGATCATCGCCATGATCTTGACTTGTTGAAATTTGTCCCGGCCTCGGGTGCGGCCTCCAGAATGTTCAAGGCCATGTTCAACTTTTTGGACGCTTTTGACCCTGCCAAGGAAGGCCTGTCGGATTATATGGAACGAACCGGGGACAAAGATGTCCAAACCTTTGTGGAACAGATGCCCAAACTTCCTTTTTATGGGCTGATCATGGAAAGAATTAAGGGTAAAGCCTCCAACAAAGATGAAGAAGCCTATCTCTTTGTAAAGGAAATGTTGATGGAAGATGGCCTCAACTATGGATTTTATCCTAAAGGATTGTTGCCCTTCCACAAGTATGGCCCCGATACCGCCACTCCCTTTGAGGAACATTTAAAAGAAGCCGTCCTTTATGCCCAGACGGACGGGAAAGCCCACCTTCATTTCACAGTCTCCGAACAACACGACGATATGTTCAAGGAAGAAGAAGTCAAAGTGGTACCCAAGATTTCAGAACGCACCGAAACGGAATTCGAGATTACTTATTCCAATCAAAAACCATCAACGGATACCATTGCCGTGGACATGGACAACAAACCGTTCAAGAATGGGGATGGGTCCATTTTGTTCCGCCCGGGAGGACATGGGGCCTTGATCGAGAACCTGAACGACCAGGATGCAGATATCATCTTCATCAAGAACATCGACAATGTAGTAATCGATAAGAACTTGGAAAAAGTGGCCAACAGCAAAAAAATGTTGGCGGGTGTACTCAAAAAAGTACAGCACAGGGCATTTGGATATGCTGAGCAGTTGGATGAAGGGGATGTTTCCACAACCAAGGCCGATGAAATAAGGGAATTTTTGGAAAAAAGCCTCAATGTACGCATGCCGGTCAATTATGACGAGTTGGATGTGGAGGAGCAACAATCTGTTCTGAAAGACAAGATTGACAGGCCCATCCGTGTATGTGGCATGGTCAAGAATGAAGGCGAGCCCGGAGGAGGCCCATTTTGGATCAAGGACCCAAAAGGGAACGTTTCGCTCCAGATCATAGAATCTGCCCAAATAGATCTGGACGACCCCGAACAGGCAGCAATCCTCAATAACTCGACCCATTTTAACCCGGTGGATCTGGTCTGTGGAGTCCGAAACCATAAAGGTGAAAAATATGACCTGTTGAAATATGTGGATTCCAAGCAGGGCTTTATCACAGGAAAGACCAAGGAAGGAAAGGAACTTAAGGCATTGGAACTGCCGGGCCTCTGGAACGGTGCCATGGCCCACTGGAACACGATTTTTGTTGAAGTTCCCTTGGTCACCTTCAATCCCGTGAAGACTGTCAATGATCTTTTAAAGCCATCGCACCAGGCCTGATCACCTTAATAATGAACCCAGCAGATCCGCTTTTCGAAAAAAGGCGGATTTTTTTGTCCAATTGTGTGACCCCGACCCAAAAAAAGTGTCAAACAAGTGTACAACCTTGATTGAGCGGGCTGTTTCCGTCTCAAATATTATTGACAATCCTTGCGGGTTGTCTGGGTTTAGGTTGGTTGATTTGGTTAGAGGGCCGTGCATTCTGTACGGCTTTCTTTTACCCGATGTTGGAAAGCCTTAAAAACAAGAATGAAAAGAAATGCTTTTAAAAATAGTTCTGTTCTTCAATCTGGTCTCCCTTGGGATGGCCATTTACATACTTCTTTCCTATTTAAAGAACAGAAGAAAGCACAATGAGCGGAAAATTCAGGATGATGCTATGTAAACACTAACCATGTATTGTCCATTGTCGCCAATCCCATGTATGATCTTTTTCCTTGGGATTATGGTTTTGGCTTCATTGAAAAGCTGCTTCGGCAGCTTTTCTTGTATAAAAACTACACAGTAGAGATAACCGGGTACACAGTTTTACACAGTTGCGAACAAATGGGAAAAATTCTAATTCTTTATAAAACAACAAGATAGACCAAAATGGACGTAGTTTGTAAGAATGGCACCGGTTTTTCATATAGCTAGTCAAGTTTAACACATAAAATCATATACCATGAAAAAATTAGTTTTCGCAACAGCACTATCATTTATCGGACTTACAGCTATGGCCAATGTAGAAAATCCAGAATTGAAAATGGACGAAACAATTGTGGTCGTGGCCCAAGACTTTGAGGAAATCAGTGTTTCTGACCTACCTGAAGCTGTGTCCTCAGCCGTGGCAAAAGATTACCCCACTGCCAAGGTTGACAAGGCGTATAAAAACGACCAAGACCAGTACAAATTGGACCTTTCCCTTGAAGATGGGACCACTGGGACCGTATATGCCGATGCCGAAGGAAACTGGATCGAAATGTAGAAAATAGTTTTCTATACCACGTTAGGTTAGTTAGTTTGGTTAGGAAGGGACCGCATTTGCGGTCCCTTCTTTTTTGTGATAATTTTAGGGCCCCTGTGTCATCCCATGGTGCATTGGTATCGTATATTAGATGACTGAGATATGCCCAAAATCTTAATAATTGAGGACGATACCGCTTTCTGTCAAATGCTCCAAAAGTTTTTGATAAAGAACGGTTTTGCCGTTTCCACAAGCCATTCCATCAAAGAAGCAGAGGATCGGTTGAGCACTTCCTCTTTTGATGTTATCCTGTCGGACGTCAGACTGCCCAAAGGAAGTGGGGTCACTTTCCTTCCACAGGTCAAGAGGGACTCACCCACAACACAGGTAATCTTGATGACCGGCTATGCCGAAGTGAAAACTGCGGTAAGTGCCATGAAAAGGGGGGCATTCGATTATATTTCCAAACCCTTTACCCCAGAGGAAATCTTAACAGTCATTAATAATGCTTTAAATACAGCGCTGCCCGAACAGAAGGCCCCCAAGAAACCTGAAGCTAACAGCACGAAGCCCGAACAGAACAATTTTTTGGTCGGTGAAAGTGAAAGATCCAAAAAACTCCAACAATACATGGAATTGGTGGCACCCACCAATATGTCCGTTTTGCTCACCGGTGAAAGTGGTACTGGAAAGGAGGTTACGGCAAACGCCATCCACAATGCCAGCAAAAGGAAAAACCAAAGTTTTGTGGCGGTGGACTGTGGTGCCATTCCCAAGGAAATTGCTGCCAGCGAATTCTTTGGGCATGTAAAGGGGAGCTTTACAGGGGCCATTGAAGATAAAATCGGTCACTTTGAAGCAGCGAATGGAGGCACTCTTTTTTTGGATGAAGTCGGAAATCTGTCCTATGAGCACCAAGTGCAATTGCTCCGCGCCATTCAGGAACGGAAGATAAAAAGGGTTGGGAGCACCAAGGAAATCCAATTGGATCTGCGGATCATCGCTGCGACCAACGAAAATTTGCTGGAAGCTGTCGAGGATGGCAATTTCAGGGAAGATCTGTACCACCGTTTGAACGAGTTTTCCATTGAAGTACCTTCCCTTCGGGAAAGGAAGGAGGACATTCTTTTGTTTGCAAACTATTTTTTGGAAAGGGCCAACAAGGAACTGCACAAAGAAGTGTTGGACTTTTCCGAAGCGACCAAGCAAATTCTTGTCGAGTATCCCTGGCCGGGAAACCTGAGAGAGATGAAAAATGTGATCAAAAGGGGCGTTCTTTTTACAGAGGGGGAAATAATGCAGTCCAATTCTCTTTCCGAAGACGTTTTGAACGGTGCCAACGGAAACAATTTCCCTGTATTTTCCAAATCGGAATATGAAAAGGAAAGGATTCTCAACGCCTTAAAAAAGACCAATTTCAACAAGAGCAAAGCGGCAAAACTTCTACAGATAACCAGAAAGACCCTCTACAACAAGATCAATCAGTACCAATTGGAAGTCTGACCAGGTATTCCCTTATGGCATCTTCCAACAAGGAAACGGAGGTTTCCAGTCTCCCAAGGGCTTCCATTATGTTTTTGATCTTAACATCGTCAGGAATATGCTCCAATCTTTCCAATATCGGGACGGCACGATGGATTTCCAGCTGCCGGAACATGGGCAACATTTTATGTGAGATGGCACGTATTCCCGAAAAGTCTTCATTGGTGATGTGCAAAGAGAGCGATTCCATATTTTTAGCCGTGTTCCCCAAAAAAGTGTCCAATACATCCTGAACGGCATTTGGGCTGTCCAAAAAAGGGGCAATGTTCTTGATGTTGAAATGGTCGGACCCAGAGTCGGGAACCTTTGTTGTGGTTGAATCTTTCTTTGGGAAAAAATCGCCTGTCCTTGCCAAAACGTTCAAGAACGAAGTATTGGAAAACGGTTTTTGGAGCACATCGGTAAAGCCGGCCTCCAAGTAGTTGGATTTGTCCGTGAACTTTTGCCCCGTCATGGCTATTACTGGTTTTTCGTAACCCATCCCACGTAGTCTTTCCAAAACCGTAAAGCCATCATTTTGGGGCATTTGGATGTCGGTCAATACCATATCAAAAGACAGGTCACCTATTTTGACGAGTTTGTCAAAATCGTGGTGGGTCTGTGCCTCAATGTGGTTGGTTTGGCAGATATCCTTCAAAAGTTCCAGTAAGGTGGTATCATCATCTATGATGCAAAGGCTCAATGCGCCATTGAAAATATCCTTTTCCAGGTTCTTTTCTGGATCGGTGGCCATTTCGGTGAACTCCAAGGGTAGGCTCACGGTAAAAGTGCTGCCTTGGTTCTCCTCACTTTTCAACGATAAGGTGCCCCCGAGCAGTTCGGTCAGTTTTTTGGAAATGGTAAGCCCCAGGCCATAGCCACCGTATTGTTTTTCAGTGTTGCTTCCCGCTTGGGTAAATTCCTGAAAAATCAGCTCCTGTTTTTCCGGTCTAATGCCAATGCCCGTATCCTCGACCTCGATTTTTACCCATGGAGAGTTTTTCTTTTCTTCCAATTGAGCTATCACCTTAACGTGCCCTTGCTGGGTAAACTTAAAGGCATTCCCGATAAGGTTGGTCAGTATTTGGCGTATTCTGAACGGATCACCCAGAATGGGCCTTTTAAGGACTTCGTCCATCTCTACCACAAGTTCGACCTCTTTTTTTGCATTGATGTCCTCAAAGTGCATCGAAGTTTCATGGATGAGGTTGGAAAGTACAAAGGGCACTTTTTCAAGGTGCATTTTCCCCGCTTCCAATCTGGAGTAGTCCAAAAGATCGTTCACCAGATTTTCAACATAGCCCGAAGCTGACCTCACATTTTTTAGGTAGTTCAATTGTTTTCCGCTCAATCCGCTGTGTTCCATGAGTTCGGAATACCCGCTGATGGTGTTCAGGGGAGTTCTAAGGTCATGGCTTACTGTGGAAATGAGTTGTTCCCGGCTCTTCAAAAGGGACTCGGAATATTTTTTCTCACTTTCCAGTTGCTCCCGGTACCGTTGTACTTTCCAATAATCCTTGGAGATCAAAAAAGTGAAGAGGATCACGATGAGCAACCCCAGGACAATGGCTCCAACGGCCAATCGGGTACTTCTTTTCAGGGCCCTTTTTTGGTTGATGTTGTCCAGATAGGCGTTCTGGACCATTTCCCGTTCAAACCCGGAGATGATACTGCGCATTTTTTGGGAAAGTTCAAGGTCTGTGCGGTAGATCTGCAGTTCTTTTTGGAACATATTCCGCTCCACTTGGGCAGTTTCATATTTGGCCTTGTTCAGGATCGATTTGGATACTTGCAGAATGGAATCAATGTTGTTTGCATCAACATTTCCATTGGAGCTGGGGATGTTCTTGTTGAGGATGGCCACATATTCCCGAATGGAACTTTGGATTGAGGCGGGCAATTGGTCAAAATTGGGGGCAAAGGTCTCAGGGGTGATCCTGCCCATCTCCACTTCCATTTCATGGAAAGCGTTCAAAACAGAGTCAAAGGATGCGCCGTTCCCACTCTGTACTTTCAGCTTGCGCAATTCGGCATTGTTAAAAACCTTTTGCTGCAATAACTGTTGTACACTGTCCAACTGGGAAATTTGGGTATTGTGGCTGTTGCTGACAAGCGGTTTAAGGGAATCAATTATACTGTTGATGGAATCCACCTTTTTGGAGTATGCATTCAGGTCACTGGATTTTTTGGTCTGCAAGGCCAATTTGGAAAGATTTTCGGCTTCGTAGAGATGGGTTAGAAGCCTGTTGGTCGTCAATAGTTTGACATTTTCGTCCACTTGGTTTTTGGAAGATGCATAACTTTTGAATTCAGTGTGGATGAAATAGGACGCAAGTGCAGCCAACAGACCAAGGGCCACATAGCCGGTCATGATCTTGAGCGTAAACCTTTTTTTGGACTTGGGGTGCATACCTTTATATACGCAGGTATTTGGGGGTTACGGTTGTTATCAAAAGTTAAATTTCCAAGATGTTTTTTATGAAAATCAATATTCCCATCTTACCTTTGCGGCATCTCAAAGGGGTGCTTTTACAAAAAAGGCTGAGATTATACCCAATGAACCTGGGCGGGTAATGCCGCCAAGGGAATGCGCAAGCCGCATCTTGGAATTTCTATGTTTCTTTAAGAAACAAAAATCAATTACTAACAAAGAATAATGACCCCTTTTATTCGTAACATTTATTACGAATGAAAACGTTTTATTCAATCGACCTTGGGACTGCTGGTTTACAATGCGGTCCAATGCGATCATCAAAACTGAATGATCGACATCGCATCAAAAAATTCTTCGCAACACTTGCCCTTTCCGGCCTTGCATTTTCACTGAGTGCACAAGAGGAGCCAACAGATTCCCTGGAAGGAAGAAAGGTGGTCTTGGACGAGGTTCTGGTCCAGGCCATAAGGGCTACCAAGGAGTTTCCCATCACTTTTTCCAATTTGGACCAAGAGGAAGTGGCTTCTCGTAACCTAGGGCAGGATGTCCCTATTTTGATGAACTTTTTGCCAGCCGTGGTCACCACTTCCGATGCCGGGGCGGGTATTGGGTACACCAGCATCCGCGTTCGTGGTAGTGATGCCACACGGGTGAACGTGACCATCAATGGGGTGCCTTACAATGATGCGGAATCCCAAGGAACATTTTGGGTGAACATGCCCGATTTTGCTTCCTCAACACAGAGTTTACAGCTGCAAAGGGGTGTGGGCACCTCTACCAACGGGGCAGGTGCATTCGGGGCCAGTTTGAACGTGCTCACCGATGCTTTTTCCGAAGAAGCCTATGCCAAAGTCTCAACATCCTTGGGAAGTTTCAATACACTGCGGAACAATGTAAAGTTCAGTACGGGCATACTGAACGATCATTTTGAATTTTCGGGAAGATTGTCCCGCATCACCTCGGACGGATATGTGGACAGGGCCGCCTCAGAATTGGACGGCTATTTTCTTCAAGGGGTGTACAGGGACGACAACACCTTGGTGAAAGCATTGCTTTTTGGAGGCCATGAAATCACCTATCAAGCTTGGGACGGAATCACTGCCGAACAATTGGAAACCAATAGGACCTTCAATCCGGTGGGCATGTACACCGATGAAAATGGACAGACCCGCTTCTATGACAAAGAGGAGGACAATTATAAACAAGATCATTTTCAACTCCACTGGAACGAGACCTTGAGCCCATTCTGGAGCGCCAACATAGCTTTGCACTATACCCGGGGCCGGGGCTATTTTGAACAATATCGAGAGGACGAAGATTTCACAGATTATGGTCTGGAACCTATCGAAATAGGAGGTGAAAGCATAAATACCACCGATTTGATCCGCAGAAGATGGTTGGACAATGATTTTTACGGTACTGTGTTTTCTGCCACATACAACAAGGACAATCTTAAGCTGATCTTGGGGGGTGGTTATAATGAATACAAAGGGGACCACTTTGGGGAAATTATCTGGTCCCGCTTTGCCAGCAATAGTGAAATTCGGGACAGATATTATGACGACAATTCCACCAAGACCGATTTAAATCTGTATGCAAAGGCCAATTTTCAACTAAACAGCAAATGGTCCATTTTTGGAGATGTGCAGTATCGGGGAGTGACCTATGAGGCCAATGGCAATGACACAGGATTGGTGGATGATACCTTTAATTTCTTCAACCCCAAAGCAGGGATCACTTTTGATCTGGATCGGAACAACAACTTCTATTTTTCATACGCTAGGGCCAATAGGGAGCCCAATCGGAACGATTACGAGAGTGGCAATCCCAAACCAGAGCGCCTAAACGATTTTGAATTGGGTTGGCGCTATGTATCCCCAGCTTTTCAACTGAACACCAACCTGTACTACATGCGATACCGTGACCAATTGGTGCTTACGGGAGAGCTCAACGATGTGGGTGCACCACTAAGAGCCAATGTGGGCGATAGTTATCGTCTGGGACTGGAGGTGGATGCCAATATCAGCTTGGGACAAAAATTCGCGTTGCGACCCAATATTGCCCTGAGCGATAACCGAAACCTCGACTTTTTTTTCCAAAGGGACGGGGAACTACAAGATTTGGGAAACACACAGATTGCCTATTCACCCCAAATCGTTGCGGGTAATATTTTGGCTTTCCAACCCAATCAAAACCTACAATTTTCCTTATTGTCCAAATTTGTGGGCAAGCAGTACATGGGCAACATCGATTCTGAAAACTCCACTTTGGACAGCTACACCCAAACAGATTTCAATGTGCAATATGTGATCAATGCCAATTCTTTTTTTAAGAGTATTGTACTGTCCGGTTTGGTGAACAATGTTTTCGATGCCGATATCGTTTCCAACGGATATTTTTTCACCTACGATGATGATTTTTCCAACCCAGGGACAATCACTACCATCGAGGAAGCAAGATACTACCCCCAAGCAGGTATCAACTTTTTGTTGGGAGCGACCATTATTTTTTAAAAAGACAATGAATGGGATCCTGTACTTTTATGACATGATAGGATCCCATTTTCTTTTCCCAAAGAACAGACCCCTTCGCTGGGGGGTCATTGGCTGTGGCAGTGTGGCCGAAAAAAAGAGTGTCCCGGCCTATCAGAACACCCAAGATTTTGAGGTGGTCATGGTGATGCGGCGCGATTCGCAAAAGGCAAAGGACTATGCCCAGAGGCACCATATTGCCCAATGGACCACCAATGCCGATGAGGTCATCCGAAACTCCGAAGTAGATGCTGTTTATATTGCCACACCACCTGATAGCCATAAGTTTTATGCCCTTAAAGTGGCCGCAGTTGGAAAGCCATGCTGTATAGAAAAGCCTATGGCACCCAATTATGCCGACAGTCTCGCCATTTATGAAGCCTTTCAAAAAAAGGACATTCCACTTTTTGTGGCCTACTATCGCCGTTCCCTGCCAAGGTTTCTTCAGATAAAAAAGTGGTTGGAAGAAGGATTGATAGGCACGGTGCGCCACATTAATTGGCAGAAGACCAAACCACCCAGTGATTTGGATCTGAGCGGAAAATACAATTGGCGAACGGACAGCAAAGTGGCCCCCGGAGGCTATTTTGATGATCTAGCGAGCCACGGACTGGATTTGTTTGCCTTTCTATTGGGTGATATTGAAGATGCCCACGGTTTTGGAACCAATCAACTTGGGCTGTATTCCGCTTTTGATGCGGTTACCGCAAACTGGATGCATGAAAAAGGCATCACGGGTTCTGGAAGTTGGAATTTTGGCACGTACCATCGAACGGACAAGGTTGAAATCTTGGGTTCCGAAGGAAGTATTCGTTTTTCAGTTTTGGACGAGGCCCCATTGGAACTTGAGAATACATCGGGCCATCAAACTTTGGAGGTCGCCCAGCCCGAACATATTCAGGAGTTTCATGTGGAAAATATAAAGCAGCACCTTTTGGGCAATGCAGCACATCCATCAACGGGAGAAACAGGTCTGCATACGGCTTGGGTCATGGAAAAAATTCTGGGAACAATTTAAGATGCTACCAAAGTTGATGCACGTGTTTTTTGATGTACTTTTCGTAGATGTCGTTGACAGCTACCTTCTCTTTTTCAGTTAGAGCGTGAAGTTCTGCTGCTTTGATATTACTTTTTAGGTGTTCAACCTTGGATGCACCGGGAATAATGCAACTGACCTCGGGAAAATCCAATATCCAACGAAGTGCGATGGGAGCAAGGTTTTCTGTGCCCGGAAATACCTTTTTAAGCGCTTCAACGGCTTGTAGTCCAATCTCAAAAGGAATACCGCTAAAGGTTTCGCCCTTGTCAAAAGCAGCGCCGTCCCTGTTAAAGAATCTATGGTCATCTTTGTCAAAGGTGGTGTCCGAGGAAAACTTTCCCGTAAGCAGTCCACTGGCCAAGGGCACGCGGACAATTACACCAATATCTTTTTTCTGTACCTGTTAAAAAAACAATTCCGAAGGGCGTTGCCTAAACATATTGAATATAATTTGAACCGTATTCACGTTTGTATATTCAATGGCTTTAAGGCCTTCTTCTACTTTTTCTACACTAACACCAAGGTTCTTTATTTTGCCCTCATCCTTTAATCGGTCGAACAATTCAAAAATTTCGGGACGGTAATACACTTCTGTTGGAGGGCAGTGCAGTTGAATCAAATCCAAACATTCCAGCCCAGTATTCTTTAAGCTGTCTTCCACATATTTTCGCAACACCTCGACGGTATAACCTTCATTCACGTGCGGGTTGATTTGCCTTCCACATTTTGTGGCCACAAAAACTTCTTCAGATCTTGATTTTACTACTCGGCCTACAGCAGCCTCACTGGCCCCGGCTTCGTAAACATCTGCGGTATCTATAAAGTTTACACCGGCATCCATCGCTTCATTTATAATCCGTTCGGCTAACGCATCATTAAATCCAGAGCCCCATTTACCTCCCACTTGCCAAGTGCCCAAGGAGATTTCAGAGACTTTTATTCCTGTTTTTCCGAGTTTTCTGTACTTCATGCTAAAAATTAATTGGAGATGACCACTACATTCCCGCTCTGGGTAGCCCTATAAAAAAGCAGGTCGTAGTACCGTTTACCATCATCGGGCCTATCCAGTTGCTGTCCCGTGAAGAGGTTATAGGTGTATCCTTCGCAACTGCACACCACGTTTTGCCCATCAATGGCCATGGTGGAGCAATCGTTTGGGGCATGGTTGGGACAACTGGCCTCAAAGGCATAAAAGGTATCCAAACTGGATTTTATGACAAAAACACCCCTTGTACCCACTCCATTGTTGCCTACATACACAGGATTGCCAATGGTGTTGAGGTTGTTGTACAAGGGAAGGTTCAGGTTCAGCTCAAACCGGAACCGCACTTCTTGTAGGTAAGGATTTCGATTGGTACTGTCTGAACTACAGGATAATAGGACAAGTGCTAACAGTAAGACCCAAAGGTGTCTCATAGTGGGATTTTCAAATCGTTGATGCTACAAAGTTGAGCAAAAATTGCCTATATTTGCGTTAAATCCTCGCAAAAACCATGCAGGTCATGGGAATCGTTGAGGATTTTTTGTATTTGTAGAGAATAAGGTCATTGGGGAAATTTTTTGATTTTCTTCAATGCTCTTTTGCATTAAAACATGACGATATGAGCAAAGTGTCTTATTATACCGCAGAAGGATTGAAGAAACTTAGGGAAGAACTCAACCAACTGAAGGATGTGGAGCGCCCAAAGGCATCCCAAGCCATCGCAGAGGCCAGGGACAAAGGAGACTTGTCCGAAAATGCGGAATATGATGCAGCCAAGGAAGCCCAGGGTCTCTTGGAAATGAAGATTTCCAAATTGGAAGAGACTTTGGCCAATGCCCGGCTTATCGATGAATCACAATTGGACAATTCAAAAATATTGGTGCTCTCCACCGTGAAGTTGAAGAACCAGGGCAATGGCATGCAAATGAAATATACCCTCGTAGCTGAAAGTGAAGCGGACCTGAAAGCAGGGAAAATTTCCGTAACCTCACCGATAGGAAAAGGCCTATTGGGTAAATCTGTTGGTGACATAGCAGAGATAAAAGTGCCCAATGGAACACTGAAATTGGAAATTTTGGAAATAACCCGAGAGTAGCGGCAGTTAAAATTTTATATATTTAATCCCGTCTTGTGACGGGATTTTCAATTAAAACCAACCCAGAATGTCCAGCATCTTCACAAAAATCATCAACGGCGACATCCCCTGCTACATAATTGCCGAGGACAATGACCACTTTGCTTTTTTGGACATCAACCCAAATGCCAAGGGACATACCCTTTGCGTTCCCAAAAAGGAAGTGGACAAAATTTTGGATTTGGATGAAGAGTCCTATATGAAACTTATGGCCTTCTCCAGAAAAGTCGGAAAAGCCATTGAAAAGGCAGTGCCCTGTAAACGGGTGGGCATGTCCGTGATAGGACTGGAGGTGCCCCATGTCCACGTGCACTTGATTCCACTGCAAAGCATGGCCAACGCGACCTTTCAACACAAGGAAAAATTGGCTAAAGAAGAATTTGAAGCCGTAGCCGAGGCAATTCGGGCCCACCTCAAATAGTGCCTTGCACCAAAAAATATACCGCCGTAGCGACCAAGCACAGCATTAAGGCCAATATGATGAAGAATAGCATCGTAAAGCGCACCGATGCCCTATCGGGGGACACCAGTTTGTTGTAATAGTCGAACACCCTTTCAATATCAGGGGTCCAGTTTACCGGATAGATAACGGAATTGCACTTTTTGCACCTGATCTCATGGGTCACCTCATTGGTGGTCCTGTGATAGAACGCACCATAGGTGTGTTTTTGGTAAAAGGTGAGCTTCAGTTCCTGATTATAACATTCGGGGCAGTTATTGGTAATGTCAGCTTCCTTTATGACGAGTTTTTTTTCCTTTGCCATGGTTCACTTTTCATTTGCTCTTAAAGAAATTTGCATGATTGTTCCTTCCTTACTGGACGAAAATACTTTAATTTTTCCTTTATGGTATTCTTCCACAATTCTTTTTACCAATGAAAGGCCCAATCCCCACCCCCTTTTTTTGGAAGTCACCCCGGGATTGAAGATGTTCTGAAAGTCACTTTTGGCAATGCCATGGCCCGTGTCGGAAACCATAATGTTCACCGTTTGCCCCTTCTTCTCGATCTGGATGGCAATGTTTCCCTTTCCTTTCATGGCATCGATGCCGTTCTTCACCAAGTTTTCAATGCTCCAATTGTACAAGGGCGGGTTCAGCAGTACCAAAGCCTCCTCCACATTGCTACTAAAGGAAAAGTGGACCAACTTGGAGCTTCGTTTTTTGAGGTACTCGTAGGCTTTTTTTGTTTCTTCGACCACATCATGCACGTGAAGGTCGGGAATGGAGCCTATTTTGGAAAAACGTTCCGTAATGGTCTGCAAACGATCGATATCCTTGGCAATTTCCTTGGTCACTTCTGGGTTGATGTTCTCCGATTTCAACAGTTCGTTCCATCCGAGCAAAGAGGTCAGCGGAGTACCGATCTGGTGCGCGGTCTCCTTGGCCATTCCGGCCCAGAGTTTGTTCTGTTCCGAGGCCTTGTTGGTCTTGAAGAAAAAGAAAATGACCGTTCCGAACAGGAAAATGATCAGGAGAAGTGCCAAGGGATAATACTTCAACTTGTTCAAAACTTCTGAATTTCCATAGTAGAGCGTTTCCAACAGTTCATCGTCCTCAACAATCTGGATGGGTTCGTTTTCATTTTTGAACTGTGCTATCTTTTGTTGGATATAAACGCTATCGGCAACCTTCTCCTCGGGAATGTTGTGGGTTTTGTAGGAACCCTTTTCGTTCACCAAGATCATGGGTGTGGAGGTGTTGTTGGCCATCACCTTCAAGGTAAGGTTGCCCAGTTCTTGATCGACCGGGGACTGGATCAGTTCCAGCTGTGCAGTGGCCCAGATTTCCATTTTCAACCGCTCCTCTTCCTTGAATTTTCTAAAAAAGCTGTTCGTGTTCCACAAAATCAAACTGACAATGATGAACGCCGAAATCAACAGCGTAATGTTGGATGCTTTTCTGTTAACGCCAAAGTTCATTATTGGTTGAATTGTGTTTTAAAGATAGCGGAAAATGGAAAACATGTTGATAGTTAGTTAGCATAACGGGTTTTCAATAGGATTCATTTTATGTACTTTTGAAATTCAACAAAAATTAACATAATGGAAGTTCAGGGAAGAATCAAAATGATCGATGATACCAAAACCTTTGGCAACAATGGTTTTAGGAAAAGAGAAGTTGTGGTGACCACGGAAGAGCAATATCCCCAGCATATTTTGGTGGAATTTGTACAGGACAAATGCGATTTGCTGAACAATTACAGCGTAGGGCAAATGGTCAAGATAAGCATCAACCTGAGGGGCAGGGAATGGGTGAACCCACAGGGTGAGACAAAATATTTTAACTCCATCCAAGGATGGCGCATTGAAAACATTCAAGCCGATGCAGGTAATGACAATATTCCCCCCGTTCCGCCCATGGAAGCCTTTGAACCTGCTGATGACCTCAATGAGGAAGACCATGACGATCTTCCTTTTTAGAAAACCATAGTTCCACTGTCTTTTAAGGAAGCAACAACTTATTCCAAAGACCCAACCTATAAAAAAGGATGGGTCTTTTTGTTTTGTCCCCTATTCCTTATTTTTAAAATAAAAAATTGCACTGTGGACAACAATGGAAACCGACTTCCGCTTTATTTTTTGGGAGACCGATTGGAGTTTCCCCCGGTGGAGTTGGCCAATGAGGATGGACTTCTAGCAGTGGGCGGCGATCTCTCACCGGAAAGACTCTTGCTGGCCTACAAAAGCGGGATTTTTCCTTGGTTCAATGACGATGCCCTGATACTGTGGTGGAGCCCTGACCCTCGTATGGTCCTTTTTCCAGATAAGGTGAAAATTTCCAAGAGCATGCGCAAAGTGATACGGGACGGTAAGTTTAGGCTCACCCAGAACACAAGCTTTGCCCAAGTGATGGAACAATGCGCCAAGGTGGCACGAAAGGACCAGAGTGGAACCTGGATAACCCCGGAGATGAAGACTGCATACGAAAAATTACACCAAAAAGGTATAGCCAAGTCCTACGAGGTTTGGGATGGCGATAATTTGGTAGGGGGACTTTACGGCGTGGATCTAGGCCATGTGTTCTGTGGGGAGAGCATGTTCAGCCTAAAACCCAATGCCTCCAAGTATGCATTCATAAAAATGGCCGAGGAGCTGGTCCAAAAAGGATATAGGCTGATAGATTGCCAAGTCCACACCGATCATTTGGAAAGCCTCGGTGCCGAGTTGATTTCCAGAACCGATTTCATGGAAATCCTACAGGGACAATTGCGCACTGGTCAGTAAAAAAATCACATTTTGCGGCTGGTCAGCGGTATAATCCTCAATCCGGTACTCCACCCCAGCCTGAAGTTTCAATCCGCCGCCCAATTGCCAACCCACCTGAGCTGAAAGTCGGGTATCATATTCTGGGGCATTGCCTTTGGCAACACTCAAAAGATTTTCAAAGCCGCCCACAAAATAAGGCTCCCCTTGATCCAACTTTTCGCCCATGAGTGGGAAATCCACGGCAAAGCGATATCGGAACCTGTGTGTGGTCAAAGGTTGGGTGATTCGCTGCTCCGATCGGAACCGATGTCCAAAACGCACTGCAAAGGGTTTGTGGGTCACATTGAACTGTTGTGTGAGCCTTAACTCGTTTTCCCCGCCGTCAAAATTGTTCCTGAAACGATATTGCACTCCAAGGGCAATACTTTGGTTGTCCTTGATGTTAAGTTTGGAAAAATGCGCTAGGTCGATTTGTCTTGCTTTCAACAATACTTCACTGTCATCGATGATGTAATTTCTGTTGGCCACAGAAAAATTGTGGGAATAGATCCCTGTAACATCGTAGGTAACGGCAATCTGGGGTTGCCAATACCCTGTGAGGTTGTCTTGGGCCTTGGTGTTGGTTATGTAAAAGAGAACAATAAGAAATAAGGGCCATTTATGGATATAGGACATGGTCGTAACTGGGGGGATAAGATTTACGGATATTGATCAATTCGCCTTCAGAGTCGAACAGGGCCTCATAGGTTTGGAACTTTTTGCCCTTTTTGGCAGAAAATACCAGTTCATAGTTAATATAGGGGAGTATGAGGTTTTGAAAGGCTTCGTGCAATGTTTGCTTGGGGTCTCGGTCCGCCAAGGGGTACTGTTGCTGTATTTTTTTCAAGCGGAACTTGGGGTAGTCTTTTCCAAGATGGTCCATGATGGCATTCCATGATTCTTCTGGAACATCATTTTCCTTGATGATAAATTCCACATCTTCCAGTTGTCCCGACTCGCTGAACTCAACACTGTAGTGCAACCTACCTTTTTTGAACTTGGCCTCAAAGCTGTTCTTGGCACTGTCAGTTTCTTGGTAGAACCTTATCCTTTTGGCGTCTTCCAGATAATCCTCGATAAGGGAATGGGCGGAATCCGGAAACTCCTTTTGCCCAATCCTGAATTCCTGTTCCCGTTTGTACTGTGAGAGCACAAAAATGGGCATACAGAGTAAAAATAAAGTACAGATCTTAAACTTCATGGTATCTAAAACAATGGATTTCGTGGTCGTTCACAATACCGGTGGCCTGCATGTGGGCATAGACCACAGTACTGCCCACAAACTTGAACCCTCTTTTTTTAAGGTCTTTGCTGATAGCGTCCGACAATTCGGTGGTGGGAGGGGCATGCTTGTAATGGTCCCATGCATTTTTTATGGGATTTCCATCCACAAACCCCCAGATATAGTTGCTGAAACTACCAAATTCCTTTTGGACATCCATAAATGCCAATGCATTGGAAACGGTAGCGTTCACCTTCAACTTGTTGCGGATGATGCCCGGGTCTTCCAAAAGCGCATCGATTTTGGTTTGATCATAGGCAGCAATCTTTTTATAGTCAAACCCGTCAAAGGCCCTGCGAAAATTCTCCCGCTTTCTCAATATGGTGATCCAGCTCAGCCCGGCCTGAAAGGTTTCCAGTGTCAAAAACTCAAAAAGGGTATCATCATCCTTCACGGGAACGCCCCACTCCGTATCATGGTACGCTTCGTACAAGGAATCCCCAAGGCACCATCCACATCGATGTATGTCCATTCTTTACAGTTTTTACAAAAATAATGGAAAAAAGCCATTCGTTAATCGAAAGTTAAAATATCACATCATAATAGCAATACTATTATATTTGCGAGAATTATTTTTAAAATAAGGTTGGGATGGAATTATTGATGCAGTCCCTGAAAATGGGGATCAATGATGAACTGTACATTAAAGACCCCGAGTCTTCGGATTTGGGCAAAAAGATAGTGGAACATAGCATTTTGATGATCGATGAAATGGGTTTTGAACAGTTTACGTTCAAAAAGCTTGGGGCCAGGATCAAGTCCAACGAGAGCTCCATTTACCGCTATTTTGAGAACAAGCACAAACTGTTGCTATACTTGGCCTCTTGGTACTGGGGCTGGTTGGAATACAAAATGGTCTTTGCCACCAACGGGATTGCCGACAGCAGTAAAAAGCTGGAAAAGGCCATAGAGATCTTGACCCAAAATGTGCAGGCCGATACCTCGGTTTCCCACATCAACGAGATTGTGTTGAACAGGATAATCATTGATGAATATTCCAAATCACTGCTGGTCAAAGAGGTGTGCAAAGAAAAAAAGGATGGATATTTTGTCGTTTACATGCGGTTGGTGGACCGATTGGGCAAAATGATCACAGCGGTGGATGAAGACTATCCCTACCCCAATTCTTTGGCCAGCACGGTTTTGGAAGGGTCGCTTTACCAATATTTTTTAAATGAACATTTTCCCACACTCACGGATTGCGATGGAAACATCACACCCACACAATTTTTCACGGATTTGGTTTTCAAAGCGCTAAAAACATCATAATGGCTAAAAACATCCTTACCGCTTGGCAGCGATTGATGGGTCTGCTGGCCCTCGACAAGAAAGATATTCTTCAAATTTTCTATTATGCCATTTTTGCCGGATTGGTCAATCTTTCCCTGCCATTGGGCATCCAGGCCATCATCAACTTGATCCAAGGGGCCAGGGTGAGCACTTCATGGATCGTTCTTGTGGTCTTGGTGACCTTGGGCGTTGCATTTGTGGGCGCCCTTCAGTTGATGCAGATACGAATTATTGAAAACCTCCAGCAGAAAATTTTTACGCGATCTTCTTTTGAGTTTGCCTATCGTTTTCCCAAGATAAAGATGAGCGAATTACGGGACTATTATCCGCCCGAGCTGGCCAACCGTTTCTTTGACACCATAACGGTGCAAAAATCGCTATCCAAGATACTCGTAGATTTTCCATCGGCGCTATTGCAGATCATTTTCGGATTGATGCTGCTCTCGCTATACCATCCTTTCTTCATTATTTATGGACTGTTGTTGGTGTTGTTGATCTACTTCGTTTTCAAGTTCACCGCACAAAAAGGATTGGAGACCAGTTTGGAAGAATCCAAGAACAAGTACAAAGTGGCCCATTGGCTGCAAGAAATCGCCCGATCCATCATCAGTTTCAAACTTTCGGGAAAGACTTCCCATGCCATGGACAAGAACGATGCCCTGGTCGCAAAATACCTTGATGCCAGGGAAAGCCACTTTAGGGTGCTTGTGCTCCAGTTTGTGCAAATGATCGGGTTCAAGGTACTCGTTACCGCAGGGCTTTTATTGATCGGGGGGCTTTTGGTGTTGGACCAAGAGATGAACATTGGACAATTTGTGGCCGCGGAGATCATTATTCTTTTGGTGATCAACTCTGTTGAAAAATTGATCATGGGCCTAGAAGTCTTTTATGACCTGCTCACCTCCCTCGAAAAATTGGGACAGGTGGTCGATAAACAGATTGAGCCTCTCGATGGGGAAGTGCCGTTCCATAATAGGGATGGGTTGGACATTGAGGTGCAGAATGTGGTATATAAAGTACCGGGAAGGGACAAAAAGATCATCGATAATGTGTCACTTGACATTTCCCAGGGAAGCACAACACTTATACAAGGACCCAACGGATCGGGAAAATCGACCTTGCTCCGCTTGATTGCCGGTATTTTGGAACCCAACGAGGGCAAGATCTATGTCAACAACGTTTCAATGCAAGGTATAAACCTCAGAGAGTACAGATCCCGTATAGGTCATTCCTTGACGGAGGAATATCCTTTTGAAGGGACCATTCAGGACAACATCACTTTTGGGAACAAGGAAATATCTGTCGATGACATATACTGGGCCTTGGAAAAGGTGGGGCTCACACAGTTTGTGAAAGAGCAGCCACAGGGGCTCAAAACCATTCTGTATCCAGAAGGAAAAAAGATTCCTGATTTTATCTCCAAGAAAATTGTTTTGGCCCGAAGCATAGTGAACAAACCGAAATTATTGCTCTTGAAAGATCCCTTGGACCTGTTTGGCGAAAAAGAATCGGAAGAGGTCATGGATTTCTTGGCGGACAGTGCAAACGGTTGGGCCTTGATCGTGGTCAGTGAAAACCCCAAATGGGCCAAAAGGTGCAGTCGGGTCGTGACAATGGAAAATGGGCAATTAATCAACATAAAACAAGGGTAATGCTGAATATTTCCTCACATAGCAAGTTGAACGAAAAGGTGGACATTACAGGGTATGGTGCCGGTAAAAAGGTTTTTCACAAAAGGCATTTCAAGCAATTCAACCGATTTTTGGCAGCATTTTCGATTATGGTACTGCTGATACTGTTCTTGCCCTGGACCCAGATCATTTCCGGTAGGGGGTTCCTCACTACCCTGACCCCCGACCAAAGGCCCCAGACCATACAATCCCCCATTCCAGGACGTATTGAAAAATGGTATGTCCGTGAAGGGGATTATGTGGAGAAAGGGGATACCATTCTGCAAATTTCCGAAGTAAAGAGCGAGTATTTTGATCCAGATCTTGTGGAGCGTACCGGAATGCAGATAAGGGCAAAATCCATGTCCGTCACTTCATATAAAGAAAAAGTAAAGGCATTGGAGCAACAGATCCAGGCCTTGACCAATGAGCGGGTATTGAAGTTGGAGCAGGCCAAGAACAAGCTCATCCAATCCAAGCTGAAGGTACGTAGCGACAGTATCGACCTAGAAGCCGCAAAGACCAATATTTCTATAGCCCAACGGCAATATGATCGGGTGGTCCAATTGGAGAAGGAGGGATTGAAAGCTGTTACCGATCTGGAAGAAAAACGATTGAAACTGCAAGAGACCCAGGCAAAACTGATCGGTCAGGAGAACAAATTGTTGGCCAGTAAAAACGAAGTCATCAACGCCCAAGTGGAGATCAACCGCGTCCAAGCTGAATACACCGACAAAATTTCCAAGGCGCAGAGTGATCTATATACGGCCCAATCCAATCAATTTGATTCGGAGGCACAAGTGACCAAACTGGAGAACGAGTACACCAATTACGAGATCAGGAACAGCTTGTTGTACATAAGGGCTCCGCAAGACGGGTATATCAACAAGGCCATCCAATCGGGAATCGGCGAGACTTTTAAGGAGGGCGAACAGTTGGTTGGGATTATGCCCGCCGATTATGATGTGGCCGTGGAGACCTTCGTAGATCCCATAGACCTGCCGTTGGTTCATATTGGTGAAAAAGTGAGGATACAGTTTGATGGTTGGCCCGCCATCATTTTCAGTGGTTGGCCCAATGTGTCCTACGGGACCTTCGGGGGTGAGATTGTGGCCATAGAAAATTTCATAAGCCCCAATGGAAAATACCGGGTACTTTTGGCACCCGACAAGGATGATGTGCCATGGCCCGAGGATATAAGGGTAGGTTCGGGCGCCAGTACCATGGCTTTGTTGGAAGATGTGCCCATTTGGTATGAAATCTGGAGGCAGCTCAATGGATTTCCACCCAATTATTATCAACCTCAAAATTCTAGCTCAGATGCCACGAAAAAATAGAACACGATATGTTCTTTGTGTGCTTGCTTTTTTGACCACTGCCCATTTTTATGGTCAGCAGGATTCACTAGTGCTAGGGTTCAAGGAATACTTGGGCTATGTGAAAAAATTCCATCCCGTGGCCAAACAAGCACAGCTGAACATTCCAATTGGGCAGGCCAACCTGATGAAGGCCAGGGGAGGATTTGATCCCAAAGTCGAGGTGGACTATGACCGGAAGGAATTCAAGGGCACGGAATATTGGGACCGGTTGAACACCACTTTCAAGATCCCGACATGGTTCGGGATAGAGCTTAAAGGCAATTTGCAACAAAGCCAAGGAGTCTATATCAATCCCGATGAAACGTTGCCCGATGATGGTTTGTACAGCGCAGGGGTTTCCATGGCGTTGGCACAGGGTTTTTGGATAAATGAACGGATGGCCACCTTGCGAAGGGCCAAGTTTTTCAGGGAGCAGTCCAAAGCGGAGCAGGACCTTCAGGTGAACCAAGTGCTCTACAATGCATCCGTGGCCTATTTTGATTGGTTGAGAGCCTACAGGGACGCCAAAGTGTACAGTGATTTTTTGGAAAATGCAGAAATCAGGTTCAACGGGGTTCGTGAAAGTGCATTGGCAGGGGATATTGCCATGATTGACACCGTGGAGGCCAAAATAGCCGTGCGAAACAGGGCCCTTGGATTGGAGCAGGCCAAGGTGAAACTGATGAAAAGATCCTTGGAACTGTCCAATTTTCTTTGGATTGACGATGTGCCCGTTGAACTTCAGCCCGAAGTGATGCCGGATTTGGCAACCGACATACAGATTGATTCCACATTGGAAATCGAAGGAGTGCCCTTGGACAGTTTCAATTTGGAAAACCACCCCAAATTGATGTCCCTGGAATATAAAATTGAAGGGCTTGAGGTGGACAAAAGACTAAAGGCCAATAAGTTGCTTCCCAAACTCAACGTGGAGTACAATTTCATCACGGAAACCCCGGAATTGATGAACTCCTTTGTGACCGAAAACTATAAAGGGGGGCTGAGCTTTCAAATGCCCTTGTTTCTCCGAAAGGAACGAGGAGATCTTAAGTTGGCAAAATTCAAGCTAAGGGACGCAGAGTTTGAGCGCGACAATGCCCAAGTGGAGATACAGAACAAGGTCATCGCCATTTACAACGAACTGGATTCCTACATACAGCAAAACCAGCTCATCCAAGATATTGTGAGGGATTATTCCACACTATTGTCCGCAGAGGAGCGGAAGTTCAGCTTTGGCGAGAGCTCCCTCTTTTTGATCAATTCGCGGGAAGGAAAGCTCATCGACGCATACCTGAAACAAAACGAAATGGAGAACAAGTTTTTTCATACCAAGGCCATGCTGTTCAAAAGTTTGGCCATCAATCCCAAATCACTTTAGCAAGACAAGACCCATGGTGGTGTAAGTTTTTCTGTATTGGACGACAATCCTATGATAAAAGTCACAGAATAGGCCGTCGGCCCAATGTAATTTTGTAGAAAATGAACGACATGGAAGTTTTGGAGAAAGATAAATTGGCACTTGTCCAAGAAACCATTTCCAAAGGAATGGATTATGAGCAATACCGTCGATTGGTACAGGATTTGGTGCTTACGGGCGGAACAACCGGAAAGGAACAGAAAGCGGCCCTAATCGATTACACCCAACTGAACGAACGTCGTATGCACCGATGGGACAAGACCTTCAAGATTCCACAAGAAATACAGGAAAAACTATCCAATTTGGATAAAGAACTGGTTTTTTTGGTGCTTACGGAAAGTTGGTGTGGCGATGCCGCCGCAAGTTTGCCCATAATGGACAAAATTGCGAATAGCAGTGGAAGAATCAGTCTAAAGATTGTGCTCAGGGACGAAAACTTGGAGCTGATGGATGCCTTTTTGACCCAGGGCAGCCGTTCCATACCCAAATTGATCATTTTGGACATAGAGAAGGGCAGAATTGTAGGGGAATGGGGGCCTAGACCCAGTATGGCCACTCAAATGGTCGAGGCTTGCAAGCGGGAAAACGGGAAACTGACCGATGCCTTCAAGCAGGAACTTCAGGTTTGGTACAATAAGGACAAGGGAAAAAATATCCTCAACGATATAGTGGAACTACTTGCTCTGGAATAGGTAAGTAATGGTCCCAATCTGTGAACTTTTCGAATCTGGGCTAAAACGGGCCTTTAGGGCATAACGGATGGCATTATCCACCAAACAGCCATTGCTGGTGCCCGAACTTTTGTCGTTGAAACTGGCCTCGGTGACATAGCCATTGGCATCCACTTTTATATTGATGACCACTTTTCCACCTTCTATGCAGGTATATATGGGAGGTGGAAGGGAGTAGGCGTTCCTATCCACCAGGGAATAGGAGATGGAGGTGCGCCTGTCCTTTAAATAATTGGTGAATTCTTCTTTTTGGGCATCGCGCTCTCCCAATTTTTGCTTCTTCTCATCCCTTTCCTTTCTTAGCTGTTTCAATTGATCGGAGAAGTTATCGTCCCCTGAATACTCCCCGTTTTCACTGCTGAGTGCCCTTTCTTCCATAAGTTCTTCCAAGGTTTTCAGGGGTTCGGGATTTCCTATGGATGGTTTTGCGGTTTCGTTGAGCGCCATGTGGCTTTTGATCGGGTCGCTGTTGGCGGCCAGTTCCTCCAATCTTTTTTCTTCCTCTTCGATGAGCTTTTCAATGTCTTCATCGGCCAAGCTCATTTCAATGACATATTCATCCTCTTTCATCCCGCCCAAATGAATGTTGAAGAGCAACAAAATCACGATGGACATGGAAAAGAAGGTGATCAAAAGGGATAACTGGCTTCTGTTCAGGTTCATGGTTTTAGTATAACCGTATTTTTTCAAAAATATTTTATACGAACTTTTTGGACAACCCCTCTTTTGGTCTTTACCCCAAATTTTCTTTGAAAACCAAAGGGGTGCTAGCATTATCTACGTTGAAATCCCCTATTTTGGTTCTTCTGAGGGCTGATAAATAGGCACCGGAACCCAGTGCCTTGCCAAAATCGTGGGCCAGGGAGCGGATATAGGTTCCTTTGCTGCACACCACCCTGAAATCGACCTCGGGAAGGGTGACTCGTGTGATTTCAAATTCAAGTATTTCCACTTTTCGGGATTTTATGTCCACTTCTTTTCCTTCCCGTGCCAGTTCATAGAGGCGCTTCCCATCTTTTTTCAAAGCGGAGAACACAGGGGGAACTTGATCTATTTCCCCCAAAAATTGGTTTGTCGCCTCTTTTATGGCCGCTTCGGTGATGTGTTCGGTGGGAAAAGTTTGATCCACCTCCGTTTCCAAGTCGTAGGAAGGTGTAGTGGCCCCCACGGTGAATGTCCCGATATATTCTTTGACCTGACCTTGGAGCTCTGGGATCTTTTTGGTGAACTTGCCCGTACAGATGACCAACAGTCCCGTGGCCAGTGGATCCAGCGTGCCGGCATGGCCAATTTTAATTTTCTTGAGATTGAATTTTTTACGGATGGCCCACTTTAAGGCATTTACGGCCTGAAACGAGCTCCATTCCAAGGGCTTGTCGATCAGTAGGATCTCACCGTTCAAAAAATCTTCTTTGGTCTTCAAAAGCTAAGCTTTGGGTTTTGGACAAAGGTACTGATCTATCCCCAAACGCTCCAAGCCACGGCAATAAGTCCAACGATGAAACAGTAGATGGCAAAATAGGTGAGCTTGCTCTGCCGTACCAACTTGATCATCCACGTGCAGGCGGCCAATCCGGCAATGAAGGCAGCGATGAACCCTGCACCCATGGCTACGGCCTGATCCCCATGAAAATTGATGTCGCCCCCCATAAGGTCTTTGGCCACTTTGCCCAAGATCAACGGAACTACCATCAAGAATGAAAAACGGGCCGATTTGGTCTTGTCCACCCCCAATAGCACGGCTGCGGAAATTGTGGCCCCACTCCGGGAAATACCGGGCAGGATGGCTACGGCCTGTGCCATACCGATCACAAAGGCACTTCGGAAAGAAACGCCCTTATCCGTGGTTTTGGCCATATCCGCCAAATAGAGCAAAATGGCAGTGATGATGAGCATGATGCCTACAATGATAATGGCCCCATCAAAAAACACTTCAATGAAATCATTTAAAAAGAGACCGACCAATGCCGCGGGGATCATGGAGATGATGATCTTGAGGGAAAATTGGGTCTGTTCGTTCCATTTGAATTGGAAGAGGCCCTTAAAAATTTCGAGAATGTCCTTTCGAAACACCACAATGGTGCTCAATGCGGTGGCAAAGTGCAGTATGACCGTGAACAAAAGGCTTTCTTCGGGAAGGGCATTTGCTCCCAATATGGCTTTTCCCAATTCCAAATGACCGCTGGAAGACACGGGCAGGAATTCTGTCAACCCTTGGATTATGCCAAGGATGATCGCATCTATCAACTCCAAATCAGTCCTTATTTTTATTGGGGTTCAACAAAATGGCATATACTTGGATGCCGAGGCCGATCAACACCAAGGTGGGGGCCAAACGGATCCTTCTAAAATTGTAGATCTCAGGGTTGAAGACATTGGGGTCGTCGGTCCCGCCGCCGCTCATCAAAATAAAACCCAAGGCAATGAAAGCAATGCCGATAAAGAGAAAGAGATAATTTTTCCTTTGGAAAACAAACTCCTTATTGGGTTTTTGATCGTTGTTTTTCTTGCTCATGGCACAAATTTAATCAAAACTTTCCCATAATAATTGCAAAATCAATCCAGTGGGAGAAAGGAGTCTTGTGTCTAACAGCGAAGCGGTCTAATATCTTATGTCTAATAATACAGATCGTCCGTCCTCAAATTGAGGAAGCGTTGGGTGGCAAAATGGGTGCTGGCCCATGATATGATCACCCCTAAGGCAAACACACCCACAAAAAGCAGGATGAGCACGGGATAATCAGCAAAAAGGTTGAGTTCGGGGAAGTTTTTGTCGATGTAGTACAGTAAAATGCCCAAGGAAACCAGTGCCACTAACGCCCCGACCATACCCAGCTTGATGTTTGTCCAGATAAACGGTCTCCGGATGAATTTTTTGGTCGCTCCGACCATTTGCATCGTCTTGATAATGAATCGCTTGGAATAAATGGACAAACGAATGGAACTGTTGATGAGCAATACGGCTATGATGGTGAAAATGGCACTGGCCACCAAGATCCATAGCCCTATTTTTCGGGCGTTGTCATTGAGCAGCTCAATCAAGGGTTTATCGTAACTCACTTCGTCCACATAGGTTTTTTCTGCAATCCCTTCGGCAATCTCGGTAATCTGTTCCGGGGACACAAAATCTGCTTTTAAGTGCACATCAATGGAATTTTTAAGGGGATTGTACCCCAAAAACTCCACGAAATTCTCGCCAATATCCTCGCTGTACTGCTCTGCGGCATCCTCTTTGGAAATATATTCGGCGGATTTGGTGTATTCCGCAAGGGCTAGGCTTTTTTGCAACTGGTCAATCTCCACAGGTTTGGCATTGTCCTTCAGGAACACGGAAATGGTGATCTGCTCCTTAAAATGGTCGCCCAGCTTCTTGGTGTTCAGCACCAAAAGTCCCAGTGCCCCGAGCAGGAAAAGCACAAGCCCGATGCTCAGTACCACGGAAAAATAGGAGGAGATCAGTTTTCTTCGCTGATATCTTTCAATATATTGGCTCATATAGTGGAATCAATACGTAAAAATAGAAAAGTAAATTGTATTTAGGGGATTAAACCTATTTTTGCAACTCGAAAATGAAAGCGAACAGCATGAATTACGATTTCCGAAAGATTGAGGCCAAATGGCAGAAGTATTGGGCAAAAAACAAAACATTCAAGGCATCCAACAATTCTGACAAACCCAAATTTTATGCACTGTCCATGTTTCCTTATCCATCGGGAGCGGGACTGCATGTGGGGCATCCCCTTGGTTACATCGCCACGGATATCTATTCGCGCTACAAAAGGCACAAAGGGTTCAATGTATTGCACCCCATGGGATACGATTCTTTTGGACTGCCCGCGGAGCAGTATGCCATCCAAACGGGACAGCACCCGGCCATAACTACCGAGAACAATATCAAAAGATACCGGGAACAGCTCGATCAACTGGGCTTTTCCTTTGATTGGGACCGCGAAGTGCGTACTTCTGACCCAAAATATTACAAATGGACACAATGGATCTTTATCCAACTGTTCAACTCGTGGTACAATAAAAAATCGGACAAGGCTGAGGATATTTCTACTTTGGTTTCCACTTTTGAAAAAGAGGG
This sequence comes from Allomuricauda sp., assembly GCA_048270465.1. GTDB lineage: Bacteria > Bacteroidota > Bacteroidia > Flavobacteriales > Flavobacteriaceae > Flagellimonas. The sequence goes on along the minus strand of JBLWSV010000003.1, from coordinate 60,811 downwards.
TAATGCCAACGTACAGGCTGCCTGTGATGATGACACGCCAAGTTTCAGTGCCACCGATTGGAACAATTTTTCAGAAAAAACAAAGCAAGAGATTCTCTTAAAATACAGATTGACCTATTTGGCGGATACCGAAGTGAACTGGTGCCCGGCTTTGGGCACCGTTTTGGCCAATGATGAGATTGTGAACGGCGTTTCGGAACGTGGGGGACATCCCGTGATACGCAAAAAAATGACGCAGTGGAGCATGCGCATCACCGCATACGCACAGCGATTGTTGGATGGTCTGGACCACATCGACTGGCCACAACCGCTCAAGGATTCCCAGACCAATTGGATAGGTCGTTCTGAGGGGGCGTCGGTTACCTTTAATGTCCTCCCCTTTGGGGAGGAACAAGGAGGGGACGGCAATTCAGTCCTCCCCCCGACCCCCTCCAGTGGAGGAGGAGCCAGTGCAAGACTGACAGGTGATTCGTCAATGATTGGAATTTTGTTGGAGCGAGCCAAAGAAATGCGAAAGAACCCAACGCCTGCCGAGGACAAATTGTGGCAAGCATTGAGAAGAAAGAATCTTGATGTTAAGTTTAGAAGGCAGCACCCGGTTTATAAATACATTGTCGATTTTATATGTCTTGAAAAAAACCTGATCATTGAGGTTGATGGGAAAATTCATGACTATCAGTTGGATAAAGATGCCCAACGGACATTGGAATTGGAACAGAAAAAAGGATTTACAGTCATCCGTTTCACCAATGATGAGGTTATTGTGGACATAGAGACTGTCCTGAAAAAAATAGAAGATGTTTTAAACTCCCTCCCATCAGGGGAGGGCCAGGGAGGGGATAAACACCTACTTGAAATCGAAGTCTTCACCACCCGTCCCGACACTATTTTTGGGGTGAGTTTTATGACCTTGGCCCCGGAACACGAATTGGTGGCCAAAATCACCACGCCTGAGCAAAAAGCTGCCGTGGACGCTTATGTGGAAGCCACCGCCAAACGTTCCGAACGGGACCGTATGGCCGATGTAAAGACCATTTCCGGGGTGTTCACGGGCGCGTATGCAGAGCATCCGTTCACCAAGGAACCCATTCCGATCTGGATCGGGGACTACGTATTGGCCAGCTATGGAACAGGTGCCGTGATGGCCGTTCCCTGTGGGGACCAACGCGATTATGATTTTGCGAAACATTACAACATACACATCCCCAATATTTTTGAGGGCGTGGATATTTCCGAAGAGGCTTTTGCCGACAAGGCCACGACCATTATTGCCAATTCCGATTTTTTGAATGGACTTTCCTATAAAGAGGCCACCAAAAAAGCGATTTCCGAATTGGAAAAAATCGGTCAGGGCAAGGGCAAGGTGAACTATCGCCTTCGGGATGCGGTATTCAGCCGACAACGTTATTGGGGGGAACCTTTCCCTGTGTATTATGTGGACGGGATGCCACAGATGATTGATAAAAAGCACTTACCGTTGGAATTGCCCGAAGTGGAAAAATACCTCCCCACCGAAACGGGTGAACCGCCCTTGGGCAATGCCAAAAAATGGTATTGGTTGCAATATGGGGATGATGCAAAAGTGGTCTCCAAGGAAGAATTTGAGAAGTCCTCCCCTTTGGGGAGGCAGGGAGGGGCCTTGGAATTGAACACCATGCCGGGTTGGGCAGGAAGCTCACAATACTTTAATAGGTATATGGATCCCCGGAACAACGAGGCCATTTTCTCCAAGGAAGCCATTGACTATTGGCAAGATGTGGATCTGTACATAGGAGGTAGCGAACACGCCACGGGACACCTCTTGTATTCCCGTTTTTGGCAACACTTTATGTTCGATAGGGGCTATGTGCCCAAAGCAGAGTATGCCAAAAAGATGATCAATCAAGGGATGATTACGGGGACGAGTGCTTTTGTGTACAGGGTTGATTTAAAATTTCATTGGGAAACTACACCTGAAAAGGAATTTAAACAGCCGAAACTTTCTAGGGCTATATATATTAGTAATAGTTATCAGAAAAAGTTTAAAGACTTACACAATTTCATTTTAAACTCTGATTTATCCACCCAACATAAAGTGGAATTTGTGATGGGTAATGGATTTACAAAAGGACTGGCGAGTGTAAATGAGGATGGAGCATTTTTTGATATTTTGGATGATGAAAAGAAAGAGATAATAGGTGTTTATAGACGGTTGTTTGAATTTATTAGTAAGGATATTTATTCTCAAAATATCGGAGTAATAGTTGAAGATTTAGAGTTTGTTTCTATTTTAAATCCGATTCATGTTCCGGTTAAATACGTAAATGCTTCAGATGAATTAGATTTATCTGGATTAAAAGCTGATTCAGAGTTTGGAGACGTCTATAAAAACGCTGTTTTTTTAGGAGAGAATGGACAGCTTTTCGATGGAGACAATGATAAATACATCGTAGACCGTGATGTCGAAAAAATGTCCAAATCAAAACTGAATGTTGTAAGCCCAGATGATATTTGTGAGGAATACGGAGCAGATTCGCTTCGGTTGTACGAAATGTTCCTCGGACCCTTGGAGCAATCCAAACCTTGGAACACGGCAGGTATCACCGGAGTACATTCCTTCCTCAAAAAATTATGGAAGCTCTATTCCCCCCTTTTCGATTCGGACGCTGAGCGTAGTCGAAGCGCCACTGAAGCGGAACCCACCGCCGAAAACCTAAAAACCCTCCACAAGACCATCAAAAAAGTGGAGGAAGATATCGAGAACTTCTCCTTCAACACTTCCGTGTCCACCTTTATGATCTGTGTGAACGAACTCACGGCACAAAAATGCACTAGCAAAGCCATTTTGGAGCCCTTGGCTATTTTGGTATCGCCCTATGCGCCGCACATTGCCGAAGAGCTTTGGGAGCGATTGGGCCACACCGAGTCCATAGCCGAAGCTCCTTTCCCTAAGTTCGAAGAAAAATACTTGGTGGAGAGCAGCAAGGAATACCCTATTTCCTTTAATGGCAAGATGCGCTTTAAACTCGAATTGCCGTTGGACATGGACAAGGACGAAATCGAAGCCGCTGTGCTCGCGCACGAAAAGACCCAAGAGCAGTTGCAGGGACGCGCGCCCAAAAAAGTGATCGTCGTACCGGGCAAGATCGTCAACATTGTAGGTTAAGCATCCTTTGAATTTTACTGAAACCTGTCACCTTGAGCGAATCGAAAGGCGGCAGGTTAATTGCTATCTTTAAATGGCGAATAACAACTACCTTACCATGGATACCATTGAAATGATCGGCCTAGCAGCGGCCACACTTACTACCAGTGCTTTTGTTCCACAAGTGTATAAAACCTGGAAATTCAAATCCACCAAAGATATTTCGTTGACCATGTATTTGGCCTTCTTCACGGGCACTATGCTTTGGTTGTACTATGGATATGTGCACCAGAGCTTGGCCATCATGTTGGCGAACGGTGTCACGGGCATTTTGGTGATGATTATGCTGTTTTTGAAAATTAAGCACAAGTAGCCCTATAAAAAATAGGGATATATGTTTTATTAAATGATAAAAATGCATCTATACCCTTAAATATATGGGGTATAAAGTTAAAAAAATATGATTTTTAACTGAAGACCCCTACTTTTTACCGATTTTGTTTCTTTGATTCTGTTTTTTGTATCACCTTTGGGCTTTAACTACAAAACATGTCAAAATGATAGTCGGGGTACCAAAAGAGATCAAGAACAACGAAAGCCGGGTTGGGATGACACCAGCCGGGGTTTTTGAATTGGTAAAGAACAACCACACCGTGTATGTGCAGTCTGGCGCAGGTGAAGGCAGTGGTTTTTTTAACCATGATTACCAAAAGGCCGGGGCCACTATTTTGGATACTATCGGTCAGGTGTATGCCATGAGCGACATGATCGTGAAGGTCAAGGAGCCCATAGCCGAGGAATATGGTCTTATCCAAAAAGGGCAGATCGTGTTCACCTACTTTCATTTTGCATCTAGTGAAGTATTGACCAAGGCCATGGTTCAGAGCAAATCCATTTGTATTGCTTACGAAACGGTGGAAGATGAGGACGGGACCCTTCCCCTACTTACCCCCATGTCAGAAGTTGCCGGACGGATGGCCATTCAACAAGGGGCCAAATACCTGGAAAAACCCGCAAAAGGACGCGGAGTGCTCTTGGGTGGTGTGCCCGGTGTGGCACCGGGGCGCGTTTTGGTGCTCGGAGCAGGTGTAGTTGGGATTCAGGCTGCTAAAATGGCAGCAGGCCTTGGGGCCCATGTGACCATTCTGGACATTAACATGAAACGCCTCCGCCATGTGAACGACATTATGCCGCCCCATGTGGTGACTGAATTTTCGAACGAATTCAATATCAGAAGACACATAAAGAACCATGATCTGATTATAGGAGGTGTGCTCTTGAAGGGCGCCAAGGCCCCAAATCTGATCACTAGGGATATGCTGAAGGACATGCGCCCGGGAACGGTGATCGTTGATGTTGCCGTTGATCAAGGAGGATGTGTGGAAACCACTAGGGCGACCACACATGAGGACCCCATTTACATCATCGATGATGTGGTGCATTACTGCGTGGCCAATATGCCGGGGGCAGTTCCTTACACTTCCACGGTCGCCCTCACGAACGTTACGCTGCCCTATGTGCTAAAACTGGCCAACAGAGGATGGCGCAGTGCCTGCAAATTGGACAAAGCGCTCGCCAAAGGATTGAACATCGTAGAGGGTGATATTGTCTATAAAGAAATAGCCGAGGCCTTTCATTGGGAGCCTGTCATGGCCTGAGATGTACATTTTGTCAGATAAGATAACCCCGTCACATATTGGCGGGGTTTTTGCTTTATTGTGGTATATTTATAATACTAAAATAGAAAAGCTATGATGACATATTATATATTGATAGGTGCCATTGCCTTGGTCAGTTGGCTGGTGAGCAACCAATTGAAGAGCAAATTCAAGAAATATTCCCAAGTACATCTTCGTAATGGGATGAGTGGAGCTGAGATTGCCCAAAAAATGCTGGACGACCACGGCATTCGTGACGTGAAGGTCATTTCCACCCCCGGAATGCTGACGGATCATTATAATCCCAAAAATAAAACGGTCAACTTGAGCGAAAGTGTTTACAGCCAAAGGAACGCCGCTGCCGCAGCGGTGGCCGCCCACGAATGCGGGCACGCCGTGCAGCACGCCCAGGCCTATGAATGGCTGACCATGCGATCCAAACTGGTACCCGTAGTGAGCGTAACCTCTGGGATGTCCACTTGGATCGTGTTCGGAGGCATAGCCCTTATGGCCGCCACCGGTGTTACAGGTGGAATAGGTTTTTATATCGCCGTAGCCGGATTGATCATGATGGGATTTGCCACCCTGTTCAGTTTTGTGACGCTGCCTGTGGAGTACGATGCCAGTAAAAGGGCTTTGGTCTGGCTGAAACAGAAGAATATGGTGAGCCAACAAGAATATGCAGGTGCGGAAGATGCGCTCAAATGGGCGGCGAGGACTTATTTGGTTGCTGCCGTTGGTGCTTTGGCTTCCTTGCTATATTGGGGACTTCAGGTATTTGGCGGAAGCAGGGACTAGAAGGAAAAAATATTTTGTGAAAAATAAAAACGGGGCTCAAAAGCCCCGTTTTCATTATTGTGTTGATGTATTGATCAGTCAATCCATTTGGCCACTTGGTTATCGATCATTTGCAGACCAACACCTTCGGTGCCGGTAATCTCTATCATATCCAATATGTCTCTAACAGTATTTTCCTCTTCAATTTGCTCCATCACAAACCAGTCAAGGAACCGTTCTGTGGCGATATCGCCCAGATCACGAGCCTTTTTCACGATGTTGTGGATGGACTTGGTCACGGCAACTTCATGTTCCAATGTGCTTTCGAACACATCCACAATGGATGAATAATCGTGGTTGATGTCCGTTACTTCAGGAGAAACAGGGCTGCCGCCCGTATCCACCAAAAAGTTGAAGATTTTCATCATGTGCTCACGCTCCTCTTCCGATTGTTTGAAGAAAAATTTGGCACTGGTGAAAAAACCGTTCTGTTCGCACCAAGATGCCATTGCCAAATAGGTGGCAGAAGCATGGGCTTCCATTTTTATCTGGGCATTGAGCATATCCATGGATTCCACTTTGATGCTCATGCTTTGTCTTGCTATATCTTTCATATGTGTGGTTTAATTACTTTTCTCTTTAAAATTACGGATAATAACTGCAATAACAGTGATAAGTGCCTAATTTTAAGGCAATTTAAGACTGAATAAAAATAAGGAGATGAAAAGGCGTCAAACGCTTACGGTCTCATTTGCTGCGGATAGTCCCAGGGCAACAAAACCGTTATCGACCAATTTTTTTAGGTCCAAAATTTCCAAGGTGTTCAGAATGAAGAGATGCTCTTTGTTGCAGAGCAACAGCACCTCAAAACCATGCTTGTTGAGATCGCTGTCAAAATGGCTCTCAATGGAAATGGACAATACCTTTTGCCGTAAGGACAACAACTGGCAAAGGGACATCCGAACCAGTTTTTGACCAAAGTCAACGAAAAAACATCGCTCCTTGGTATCTTGGTACAAAGTGTAATATGTGGATTGGACTATTACATTCATGGGGTCAAATGTAATGTTTATTTAGATTGAATACAAATATCAGATCTGGATTTGTCGATCGATTTGTTGGTTCAGGGAAATAAAGGTTTCGGTTCGGGACACCCCTTCTATTTGTTGGATTTTTTTGTTGAGCACCTGCATAAGATGCTCGTTGTCCTTGCACAGTACTTTGATAAGGATCGACCAGTTTCCGGTGGTGTAGTGGCACTCCAGTACCTCTGGAATCTTTTCCAGTTCCTTTACTGCCCTGGGATTGGACATGGCCTTGTCCAAAAAAATGCCAATGTAGGCCATGGTGGTGTAGCCCAAGACCCGTGGATTTATGACAAACTTGGAACCGGCCAACAATCCCGAACTTTCCAGTTTGCGCAACCTTTGGTGGATGGCCGCCCCGGAGATACCGATGTTCCTAGCAATTTCAAGAATGGGTTTGCGGGCATCCTCCATCAAAAACCTTAGGATTTTTTTGTCAATACCATCGATTTTCACCGAATTGTTATTGTTTTTCACGATAACGATTTGAAATTGAAGCTAAAGATATTCAAAATCCATAAAAAAATCTGATTGTTCACAATCAATCATAATCTAATGTCTCTTCGAGCCTGCCTTTGTGGGCAGACAGGCGCAGTCGAGAAGTCATTAAGTTCAATCATAAAATGAGGTCTCGACTGCGCTCGACCTGACAACTTTTTGTTTGTATGATTGATTATGGATATTCAGAGAAATTAACTCGCCACGGAATCTGGGTTGTAGCCCAGGTAGGGTACTTCATATTCTTTGAACTGAATGCCATACGATTTCAATTCTGAAAGTATTGGACCATAGATTTCCTTTTTTATGGGAATCTGTACTCCTGGGGTCGTGATCTTTCCATTCAGGATCTGGAGCGTGGCCATGGCCACGGGCAGCCCCACGGTCTTGGACATGGCCGTATAGGCCCGATTTTCGCCTATGACCACCATGTTGGCATCTATCTGCTTTTTTTGGCCTTTGAGTTCATATCCAAACTTGTGGTACATAACGATCATATCCTTTTCATGTTCTTTTAAGGTCCAGCTGTCTTCCAAGATATGTTGTAGAATCTGTGCAGGAGAGGCATTTTTGAGCGGTATTTTTTTGGATCGGTCAAAAAGGTTCAGTTCCACCAATTTGTCCCACATGATATCGTCTTGGTCTATTTTGAGGTAATGCCTGAGCTTCAGTTCCACGGAATCGGTGGGGGAATACGGTAGGAACAGGTTCACGAATTCCCGATAGGACATGCCCTCGGAATTTTCAATGGTATAGCTGTCATCTGTCATGCCCAGTACCACGAACATTTGCCAGGCCTTTGAAAACCCTACTCTTCGCATGGTGCCTCGGTAAAGGGTGAGCACATCCTGTAGCCCATAGGCTTCCCGATATTTTAAGGAATCACGGTTGGCGTAGGCTTCAAAAGTTCCGTAGCCTTCAATTTTCATGAACTCCGTCCGTCTGAAGAGTTTTTGGTAGGGAATATATTTGTAGGTACCCTCCTGAATGAATTTGGCCACTCCGCCCTGTCCTGCCAAGACAACGTTGCGGGGATTCCACGTAAACTTATAGTTCCAAAGGTTGGAATCGCTCTCGGGAGCTACCAATCCCCCGGTGAAGGATTCAAAAAGCAACATTTTTCCACCCTTGGCACGTATTCGGTCTATGACCTCCATGGCGCTCATGTGATCAATGCCCGGATCCAGACCAATTTCGTTCATGAAGACAAGCCCGTTTTTTTTGGCCTCGCCGTCCAGGGCTTCCAGTTCTTTGCTCACATACGAGGCCGTGATCAAATGTTTTTTGTACTGGATACAATCCTCCGCAACCTTGATGTGAAGACTGGCGGGCAACATAGAAATCACTATGGATGCTTCGGAGACCGCTTTTTTGCGTTCTTCGTCATTAAAGATGTCCAAAGCAAATACGGAGCAATTGGGATGCAAGGAAAACTGCTCCGGTACATTCTCGGGGTGAAGGTCTCCAATTTTCAGATGAAGGTTTTCTGCCGAAGATTTTTTTAAGATATAATCCAAAAGGTATGAGGTGGACTTTCCAGCTCCAATGACCAAAATAGTTCGGACCATAGGTTTTGCTTAATTTTGTTTAGACGGATACTAAGGTATCAAAATGTTATATTTCTAAAAAAATTACCTTTTAAAGTTATGAACAGAACAATTGTTTTGGTTGGAATAGCCTTGGGTGCCTTGGCCATCATTTTGGGTGCGTTTGGGGCACATGGTTTGGAAAAGATTGTGGATGAAAATGCTGTGGATACTTTTGAGGTCGGTGTCCGTTATCAGATGTACCACGCCCTGTTCCTTCTTTTTTTGGGTATCTGGCCGAGTTTGGCAAACAACTATAAAAAGAAGGTTTTTGGTTTGGTGCTGGTGGGTTTGGTGTTGTTTTCGTTCTCCATTTATCTGTTGGCCCTGAACAGTTTGACATCATTTGACTTTAAAAGTATCGGCTTTTTGACACCGATCGGAGGAGTTTTCCTGATTTTGGGATGGGGATTTTTGGGATACTGCGTTTTGACTAAAAAAGGAGTTAAAGAGGTTGAATGAAAAGGGTTTAATTTCTTTTTTTAGAAGTATAATGGCCGAAAACCCAACCAACTTTTCCATTGAAATTGATTCTGTACCAGCGATCAGTGTTTCCGTTGACTTCTTCCAAAGAGGAGCTTTGTTCAATGATGTCGCAGATGTCCCCTTTTTTGACTTGAAATATGACCTCTTCGGAGCTGGTTGTGGGGTGGTCCATAACATTGACTGTTTTGGAAATGATACCCAGTTTATTGGAAGGTAAATTTTGGAACTGATCCAACTCATCAATATAGAATGCTTCGTCAGAGCCCGGATTCCCGTACAATGCCTTACTCACCTCTTCAATAAGCTTGGACTTTTTAAAGTTGGGATTTTCTATAATGTTTTCAAGCAGCTCATATTTCTTGTCACCTTCTTCTTCCATCGCGCGCCAATATAATATCCCCAGCTTTACATCAAGTTCATTTTGGATGATGTCCGTTTCTTCCTGTACCCAGCCTTTTTTTTCTTTTTTTAAACTTACAACCTCATTCCAACCTTCTTGCTCTTCATCAAAAATAACCACCATGTCCATAGGTTCTAGCTTTTCTCCCACATAGGTCATGATGTCCGGTCTTTTATATAACTCCTTTTGCCTATTCACAATACCCAACTTACCACCAATGGCAAATAGATGCTCATATACCCAGCCTTCATTTCCATCGGATAGCTTGATTTTTATGTATTCCTTGTCATCTTCGGCAACTTGTTTTTCGTCAAGGAATTCTACTTTTTCCCCAAAATAAATTGTGGTAAGATACTTCGCATCTTTTCTGCCTGGATTGTCGCGTAAACCAACCTTTGGCCATAGGCATATTGCATATGATTCTGTTTCGAACTCTTCTGAAGATTGCGTATCCTCTGATTTAGTAGCATCCATTTTGGACTCAGCATTTTTATTGGGAGTGGTATTACAGCCATACCCAATCAGAAGAATGAAATAAATGATGAATGTTTTTTTTGATGTTCTCATATTTAGAGTTTTAGGTGCAGAATATAGGGATAGCACCAGAATAACCATTGGCTAAATTGACGGATGGTATGTTTGAATTGATGGATGATATGTTTGAATTGACGGATTGAAGTTTTGATTGATGCTTTGCTCACAAATAAACATCTGTAATGTTTAAAAGAAACTTTGATTTAATGGTATTTTGTCTTGAAGTATTGGAAATATGGAGACAAATAGCAGGTCAAAATAGTAATATTTTCTAGCTTTGCACTAACATTAAAACAATACAATGAAGGATTCTGCTTCAACTTCGAAAACGATTTCGTTAAAACCCTACGGAATCAAGCATGACAATTTTCATTATCAACTTTCACCTGATGAGCTCCACGACATTACCTTGGAAAAGGGCATGGGCAAAGAGGCATCTTCCGGAGCCTTGGCAGTGAACACAGGGGAGTTTACGGGCAGGTCTCCCAAAGATCGATTTATCGTGAAAGACTCCATCACCGAGGACAAAGTATGGTGGGGTGACATCAATATTCCCTTTGAAAGCGAAAAGTTTGATCGATTGTATGAAAAGGTCATTGACTACTTGAACGAAAAGGAGCTGTTCGTAAGGGATTCGTATGCTTGTGCAGACCCGGATTACAAGCTGAACATCAGGGTCATTGCCGAATATCCTTGGTCGAATATGTTTGCCTATAATATGTTCTTGAGGCCCACTGAGGCAGAACTTGAGGATTTTGATCCGGAATGGACTGTGGTGAACGCTCCCGGTTTCAAGGCAGACCCCAAAGTGGACGGAACACGCCAACATAATTTTGCGATCCTCAACTTTACCAGAAAGATAGCTTTGATCGGGGGGACTGGTTATACCGGTGAGATCAAAAAGGGGATTTTCTCCGCACTGAATTTTATCCTACCGGTCTATAAAAATACATTGCCCATGCACTGCTCCGCCAATGTGGGGGAATCGGGAGATACTGCCATTTTCTTTGGACTTTCCGGGACCGGGAAGACCACACTTTCCACAGATCCGAACCGAAAACTGATCGGGGACGATGAGCACGGGTGGACCGCAGCAAATACCGTATTCAATTTTGAGGGGGGGTGCTATGCAAAAGTAATCGACCTGTCCCAAGAAAATGAACCGGAAATATATGGGGCCATCAAAAAAGGTGCGATATTGGAAAACGTGGTGATGGATGAAAATGGTGTAGTGGATTTTTCGGATACCTCCATTACCCAAAATACAAGGGTGAGCTATCCTATTGACCATATCGAAAACATTCAGGAGCCCTCCATTGGAAAAAATGTAAAGAACATCTTTTTCCTTACTGCAGATGCTTTTGGGGTACTGCCTCCCATCTCAAAACTTACGCCGGCCCAGGCAGCGTACCACTTTATCTCCGGATACACGGCCAAAGTTGCAGGTACCGAGGCCGGTGTGGTGGAACCACAGCCATCCTTTTCGGCCTGTTTTGGGGCACCATTTATGCCCTTGCACCCTGCCAAATATGCAGAAATGTTGAGCCGTAAGATGAAGGAATCCGGGGTGGATGTATGGTTGATCAATACAGGATGGACCGGAGGGCCTTATGGTGTCGGTACCCGGATGAAACTAAAATATACCCGTGCCATGATCAGTGCGGCACTGAACGGGGAACTGGGTCTTTATAGTTATGACAAATACCATATCCATTCCGTTTTTGGGGTAGCGCAACCAAGGGAATGTCCCGGGGTGCCCACGGAAGTGCTCAGTCCACGTGCCACATGGAACAATGATGAGGCATACTACAAAACGGCCTTTAAACTGACCAATGCCTTTAGGGAAAACTTTAAGAAGTTTGAGGCCTACGCCAGCGAGGAAATTAGGCGAGGCGGACCCCAACGGTATGCCTTCTAGAAACAAAAAACGCCCCCAAACGGGGGCGTTACTTTTTTCCGATAAATTTTTTTACTTATTCACGCTGGTAATGTACTTCTGGAGCGCCATGGTCATGGAGGGTGTCTCCGGTGTGGGCGCTTGGATGTCGATCCTGAGCCCTGCATCTGTGGCCGCTTTTACGGTGCTGTTCCCAAATACCGCGATACGCGTATTTTTCTGTTCAAAATCCGGAAAGTTCTTTAAAAGGGACTCGATACCGGATGGGCTGAAGAATACCAGTATGTCATAATAAACGTTTCTAAGGTCCGACAGGTCACTGATGACCGTTTTGTAAAAAATGCCCCGTTTCCAATCTACTCCAAGTTCATCCAGTGCTTGTGGCACAATGGGTTTCAAGGCATCCGAAGATGGGAGCAGGAATTTTTCATCCTTGTACTTTTTGATCAAGGGAATCAATTCCTGGAACGTTCTCTTTCCTACATAGATCTTGCGTTTTCTGTACACCACATATTTTTGCAGATAATAGGCAACCGCCTCCGACTGGCAAAAATATTTCATGGTGTCCGGAACCTTAAAGCGCATTTCCTCGGCAATCCTAAAAAAATGATCCACAGAATTTCTGCTGGTCAAGATGATTGCCGTAAAGTTGTTCAAGTCGATCTTCTGCTGCCTAACATTTTTGGCTTCTACCCCCTCCACATGAATGAATGGCCTAAAATCCACTTTTACCTTTTCTTTTTCGATCAATCTGGAATAGGGGGAGTTTTCGACTTTGGGTTCTGGCTGGGAAACCAAAATTGTTTTTACTTTCATAAGCTTTCAACCTTTTAGATAGCTTCCAATTAACACCAAGGGCGCAATTTCGAGTGCGCAAAGGTACAAAATAAAATACATAAAATACGGAAACATAGCTTTTTGATAGTTCTTCAACAGCTTTACGGCACCAATGCCATTTATGAGCAGAATTAAGATAAAAGCGCTATAAATGATCATTTTTGAGCCCGTTGCAACATAGGTCAAAATTACGTTAGCCATGAAGATGATGATACTGCTGTAATTGAGATAAGAAGTTTTACTGAAAACGAGGCCCATGATGAAGTCTTGGGTGTTGAAAACAAATCCAGTAAAGCCTTGGAGCGCCAATTTGACCAATTGGAACAGGGTCAATCCAAGCAGAATCAAGAAAAATGCCATTTGGGGAGTCGTTTCCATAGGGAGCACCCCAAAGGTTTTGAGGGACAGATAAATGAACAGGGAAAGGTTCATGAGCTGGAACATGGTCAAGAGAATGTGGAACCAGTTGAACAGCTGTCCCTTCTTATTGTGGAGCACTACATATTTGTCATTGAACGGCAACACAATAAAAGTCAGGAATTTACCATGGTAGAGATACTTTCCCAGGGCCAACACTACCAGGCTGATGAACAGCACCAAGGTCATCCAATCCAAGGAATGCGCAACTTTCTCTATCGGGTTCATTCGTGTATTTTGATGGGTTTTCCATTGAGGCCCGGCGGCAAGCCGTTCTCCGAAACGCCTATTCTAAAATACGTCGGATTTTCCATTTTGGGCAAGGGAAGTTCAAAAGTATAGTGGGCCGTATCCTTGGGCTTTAGCATTGCATGGACCGGCAGATCGGTTTTCACCTTGAGTGGGAGCATCTGCTTCACTTGCTTGTGCTCATTGGAATAGGAAATGGTGTACTTCAAATTTTCCAAAGGAACCTCAAAAGAATAAGGATTGAATACCTTCAATTGGTGTACAAAACCAGTTTCAGGTTTTTCCACAATGCACTGCAGGTTGCGGTACGATTGGAAATTGTCCATAAACACTCCATAAAAAAGTGTGCTGTCTAAATGCGTATAGTTGATGTCCCCACTTTTTCGATATTGGGAAACGTAGAGTACCTTTTTGCCGCGCACTCGCTCTTCCGAACCATCAATTGAATATTGGTTTTTCCGGTACATGTAATTGTTCAGCGAAATAGCCGGGATGCCGGAATAAAATTCATACATGGGGGCACGGCGGTAGGAATTTTCAAAAATGATGGGAACGTCCCCGGCCTTCATGTGAAGTTCGTTGACCCATTGCTTGTTGCCATGGGTTTCATATAGCTTCGGAAAAAGTGGGTAATGCACCAACCATGTCCTGGCATAAAGCAACAGCACAAAGCTCGAAATCCCAATGCGGTACATCCATTTTCTGCTCTTGGCATTATCCAAAAGATGCTCAAAAGCGATGATGGCCAGTGGAATGGATATCACGATTGCCCATTGTGCCTGCACCCTTCTGTTGAAACTGGAAACAAAAAAGAAAATCAGCACTCCATACACCAGATAAACCAGTGCTTTGGAAAATGTGTCTGTGGCCCTGAACCTGAAGAAAGCAGCATAGACCCAATAAAATAACAGACCGATGATGGCCAGAAGGTTCAGGAAATACCCGAGCGTGAAACCTTCAAAATTATAGGCCTGGTTTGGACGTTCGTACAAATGGAAGGTTATGGACACGAAATCGTTCTGGTAGAGCCACACAAAGTGTGGGGCGTAGCATATAAGCGCAATGATGACGGCCACCCAAGCCTTTTTGTCTGTTATGAGCTTCACGTTTGAGAGAAAGACAAACAAGATCACCAAGACCGCATGGTACTTACTGTACATGAGCGCCGCCATCACAATGCCCAATAGCACCGTGGTCCAAGCGGATGGTGCTGTCAAAAAACGCTTGTAGAGCCAAAGGAACAAAGCTGTGAAGAACAGCAATGGTGTGTCTGGCAGGGTCAAGAAACCGTAGGCGTTCATTAAGGTGAAGGAAAACACGAGCAAGAAAAAATGGACCACATAGTCCTTTTTCTTCGGATTGTCGATGAGCAGCCACAAAAGAGTATAGGTGCCCATAGAAAGGACACAGCTCATAAATCTTACGCCCAGTTCACCATCAAAAAGAAAACTGCTCAATTTGATCATAAAAGCCACCATGGGCGGGTGGTCAAAATAGCCCCACGCCATGTTTTGGGCATAGTACCAATAATAGGCCTCGTCATAAATAAGTTCTGTAATGGAGGCCTGTAGAAGGTTCAGCGCAAAAAGGATGATCAGTAATACAACAAAAAGTCTGGGAAACTTTTGAGACATCAAACAGATTTTAGATGGCGCAAAGGTACAAATATTGCACAACAGGGTCCGTCTTATGGGTGCGACAACTTGCACGGGCAAGGCAGAAAACCGTATTTTTGACATTCTAATCCAATGTGAATGGCAGACGGTCTGGTGATCATACCCACTTTCAATGAAATCGAGAACATCGAGGCCATTGTAAAAACGGTCTTCGATCTGAAAAAGGATTTTCACGTTCTCGTGGTGGATGACAATTCACCGGACGGAACGGCACAGTGCGTAAGGGACTTGCAAAAGGAATACCCCAAGCAATTGTTCCTTGAAGTGCGCAAGGAAAAGTCTGGATTGGGCACGGCCTACATCCATGGGTTCAAATGGGCACTGGAGCGGGACTATGAGTATATTTTTGAAATGGACGCTGATTTTTCACACCGCCCTGCAGATCTTTCCCGCTTGCACAGGGCATGCGTGAACGGTGCCGATGTTGCGATAGGTTCCAGATATAAAAAGGGAGTCAATGTGGTCAACTGGCCTTTGGCGCGGATCTTGTTGTCCTATGGGGCTTCGTTCTATGTAAAGTTTATCACAGGGATGAAGGTGCACGATCCCACGGCAGGTTTCATCTGCTACCGCCGGAAGGTGTTGGAAACCATCAATCTGGACAATGTAAAGTTTATAGGCTACGCCTTCCAGATAGAAATGAAATACAGGGCCTACCTTAAAAAATTCAAGATAGAGGAAGTCTCCATCATTTTTACGGACAGGGTCAATGGAAAGTCCAAAATGAACTCTGCCATTATTCGGGAAGCTATTTTTGGGGTAATCGCCATGAAATTTAGGAGCATATTTTTTAGAAAGAACTTTTAATTATGTCAAAAACACTGTTGAAAAACGCCAAGGTGGTCAACGAAAACCGCATCCTAGAAACCGACGTACTTTTGGAAGGGGATTTCATTGGGCGCATCGATGCGGATATTTCCGATGCAAATGCCAAGGTCATCGATCTCAACGGTGACCTCCTGTTGCCCGGAGTAATCGATGATCAGGTGCACTTTAGGGAACCGGGCCTTACCCACAAGGGGACCATAGCCACGGAAAGCAGGGCAGCCATTGCTGGTGGCATTACCACTTACATGGAGCAGCCCAACACCAACCCCCAGACCACAACCATAGAAAAGCTGGAAGAGAAATTCGCCATAGCATCCAAAGACTCTTTTGCCAACTATTCGTTTCTTTTTGGAGGCACCAACGATAATTTGGAAGAACTGAAACGCCTTGACAAGAATGCCTGCTCCGGGGTAAAATTGTTTTTGGGGTCGTCCACTGGAAATATGTTGGTGGACAATGAAGAGGTGCTCGAGAAAATTTTCAGTAACACGGAAATGGTTATCTCGGTGCATTGTGAGGATGAGGGTACCATCAGGAAAAATATGGCCAAATACCAAGAAATTTATGGGGACAATATCCCTATTGAAATGCACCCCATTATCCGCAGTGCCGAGGCTTGTTATCTATCCTCCTCCAAAGCCATTGCCCTGGCCAAAAGGACAGGGGCCAGATTGCATGTTTTTCATCTTTCCACAGGAATTGAGACCGACCTGTTTACCAATGCCATTCCTTTGGAGGAAAAGAAAATTACTGCTGAGGTATGTATCCACCATTTGTGGTTTTCCGATGAGGACTATGCTGAAAAGGGAACGTTCATTAAATGGAACCCGGCTGTGAAGACCAAGACCGACAGGGAAAAACTCTGGAATGCACTGCTGGACGATCGTATTGATGTGGTGGCCACCGACCATGCGCCCCATACCCTTGAAGAAAAGAACAACCCGTATGCCCAGGCACCCTCCGGGGGACCTTTGGTGCAGCACGCGCTATTGGCAATGCTCCAAAAAGAGAGCGAGGGCGTCATCAGTTTGGAGAAAATAGCAGAAAAAATGTGCCACAACCCTGCCAAGCTTTTTGATATTGACCGTCGCGGATTTGTGAGGGAAGGTTACTATGCCGATTTGGTACAAGTGAACCGCAATGCACAGAACGAGGTAAAAAAATCCAATCTTCTTTATAAATGTGGCTGGTCCCCATTTGAAGGGGTTACTTTTGGTTCCAAGGTGGCACGCACTTTTGTGAATGGCCTCCTGGCGTATGACAATGGTGTTTTTGCTGTGGAGAAAAATGCGAAAAGGCTCACCTTTAATCGATAGGAAATGAAAAATCTTGTATCTCTTCTTGTTTTTTTGATGGTTGTTTCCTGTGCCGAAAAAGTAGTGGAAAAGCCGGAGAATCTTATTCCCAAGGAAAAAATGACCGCCATTCTCCACGATCTGGCCATATTGAACGCAACAAAGACCACTGTGGGCAACAAATTGGATGAAGCGGGCATCGATATCATGGAGTTTCTCTATGAGAAATACCAAATAGACAGCACGCAGTTTGCGGAAAGCGACCTGTATTATGCTTCCCTGCCCTTGGAATATCAATCCATTTACACAGAGGTGGAGTCCAGATTGGAAAAGCGCCAAAAGGCCATGGAAGAAGAAATGGAAAAAAGGAACGACAGTATCCGCAAGGCCAATGAAAAGAGAAGGGACTCTTTAAAACCATCAAAAACGCCACAGGACTCTATTGTTCCCGAGCCTTGAACTTCGAACAACAGAAAAGAATCGCTTTGTCCAGATCGCCAAACTTAAAATCAAGTGTTTTCTTAAATTTCCCACTGCTGTAGATTTCACGATGGCGCAACCCCCTTGCCACGACTTTTGTCAGTCTTCTTCTTTTTCCGAAGAGTTTGCTCCTCAGCCAATCCAATCGCCATAGCCATTCCAGAATGAAAAAGGATATTTTTTTGGATGGGGGCTCCACTCCCAGACCAGAGGCAATTTTTTGGAAAAATTGACCATAGGTCAAATTTTGGGCCACCAGAACAAACTGCTCGTTTTTTATAGCTGACTCCATGGTCAGTACCATGGCTTCCACCACATCATGGACAGAAACAAAGCCCGTTCCACCGGGAATAAAGTGTTTTTTTCCCTTTGCTGCATAGGAGAAAAAAGAACCACTTCCAGATTTCCAGAACCCTGGACCGATAACGACCCCGGGGTTCAAGATCACCACGGAAAGACCTTCTTGCGAACCACGCCAAACCTCCAGTTCGGCATCCCGTTTGGTAAGGCCATAATCGGAAATGTTCACATCGTTCCACTCATTTTCCTCCGTTGCCTCTTTGTCTTTCAGGCTAGGACCTATAGCGGCAATGGAGCTTAGGTGGCAAAATTTTTCCACTCCATGTTTCAAGCTGAGGTTGACCATGTTGGCGGTACCTTCGACATTGATTTTTTCCAAAGCTTTTTGATCTTTTGGATCAAAGGAGATCAATGCTGCACAATGGTACACCTTTTTGATGTCTTCAAAAAGTTTTTGCATCTGCCCAATGTCGGTAATATCGGCCTGCACCCATTCAATTTTGTCCATCAAAGTAGATGGGCTGTCCGTATAATACCCAAAAACCTTGGCCACTTTGTCCAATGATTCCCGTGTTCTATAATTGGCCCTTGCCCGCTCCCCATTTTTTGCCAAATGGAAAAGTAGGTGTGAACCGATCAAGCCTGTGCCCCCTGTAACTAAAATCATGGAGTAAAAATACCTATTTGTAACCGAATTGTTCAGGGAAGTGACAAGTTCATTTTATATTTGCACCTATCCAAAAAATCAAGCATGGCGAAGAATTTTGTTCAAGAATTGCAATGGAGGGGAATGGTGCATGATGTGATGCCCGGAGCCGAAGAACACCTCATGGAAGGAATGCGTTCTGCTTATGTGGGCATTGATCCTACGGCTGATTCGCTGCACATTGGCCATTTGGTGAGCGTGATGATGTTGAAACATTTTCAATTGGCAGGACACAAACCCTTTGCGCTTGTTGGGGGTGCCACGGGGATGATAGGGGATCCTTCGGGAAAATCGGCGGAGCGGAATCTTTTGGACGAAGAGACCCTTCGGCACAACCAAGAGGCCATTAAGGGGCAATTGGCACGTTTTCTCGATTTTGAAAGCGATGGTCCCAATTCAGCCGTTTTGGTGAACAATTATGATTGGATGAAGGATTTTTCATTCCTCGGGTTCATTCGCGATGTGGGAAAGCATATCACGGTCAATTACATGATGGCCAAGGACTCTGTCAAAAAGCGGCTTTCTTCGGATGCGAAGGAAGGAATGTCCTTTACCGAGTTTACGTATCAATTGGTGCAGGGATATGATTTTCTCTACCTGTTCCAAAACTATGATTGTACGCTCCAAATGGGAGGTAGCGACCAATGGGGCAACATCACCACCGGAACGGAATTGATCAGGAGAATCGGCGGGGGCAAAGGCTTTGCCCTGACCTGCCCGTTGATCACCAAGGCAGATGGCACCAAGTTTGGAAAGACCGAAGGAGGAAACGTATGGTTGGATGCGGAAAGGACATCGCCGTACAAATTCTACCAATATTGGTTGAACACTTCAGATGAGGATGCCGAAAAATACATCAAGATATTCACCTTTTTGGACCAAAAGGAAATAGAGGACTTAGTAGCGGCCCATAAGGAAGCTCCCCACTTGAGGATGCTCCAGAAGAAGCTGGCCGAAGAGATCACCACCATGGTCCACTCCAAGGAAGATTTGGAAAATGCCATCAAGGCCAGTGACATCCTTTTTGGAAAATCGACCTCCGAAGATTTGAAAAAATTGAACGAGAAGACTTTTTTGGATGTCTTTGAAGGGGTACCACAGGCACAGATTTCCAAAAGTGAACTTGAGCCTGGGCTGGACATGATCGGGGCCTTGGCCGCCAAGACCAACTTTTTGGGATCAAACGGGGAAGCCCGAAGGGAGCTGAAACAAAATTCCATCTCGGTGAACAAGGAAAAAGTGGGCGAGGAATACCTTATTACCAAAGAAGACCTGATCAACAATAAGTTTGTGTTGCTCCAACGGGGCAAGAAAAATTATTTTGTACTGGTGGTAGAATAGACTTAAAGCACCATCAAATTACAGCCCCGAATATCGGAATCATCAAAACGGCCCAAAATTTCAAAAGAGCCATCAGGATATATTTTTCCCAGGTCTTGGGTGGCGATGAAGGAGCAGGAGTACGCATTCGCAAGATCGATGACATTGATGCCACCGGTTTTTCCAGTGGGCTGCATGCTCAAAGGATCTTCGGTGTCACGTGCCAGTACTTTCATCCATGGAGGGGTACGGAACAGTCCGTCACCATCGGAATAGGCCTGGGACAACAGTTCCGTCATCCCATATTCGGAATGTATTTGGGGAACGTCAAATGCTTTTTTCAAAACAGTGTGAAGCTCTTCCCGAATCAGTTCCTTTCTACGGCCTTTCATGCCTCCGGTTTCCATGATGGTGGTATATTTCAGGGATAAGGGGTATTGCTCGGCAAGGTCCAAGAGGGCAAAGGAAACCCCGATGAGCAAGGTTTTGGTCCCTTTCTGTTCCAGTTCCCTAAGTTTTTGGTGGAGTTCTTCCAAATTGTTGAGGTAGAACCCGCTATGCGGATGGCCCGATCGTGAGATGAGCTCATTTACCATATAGATGAGCGATGACCCTTCCCTCTCCAGATAAGAAGGCAACAGGGCCAAAATGCAATATTCTTCAATGGGACCATAAAAAGTGGTAAACCCTTTCAAAAAACTTTCTTCATAAAGGTCGAGATGAGGCACATAATGTTTGCTGGTCGTACTCTGGGTGGTGCCACTGCTCTCAAAAATGGTCTCAGGCGTTTTCTTTGTTGAAAGCACACGATGAGTCTTAAAAAACGAGATGGGCAAAAAGGGGATGTCAAAAAGTTGGGACACTTTTGAAGGGGATTTGCCCAAATGGTCGCAATACGATCCATAGACGGGATTATGGCTGTACTGAAACCTGAAAACCTCCAATGCCAAATCCTCAAATTCCGATGGATCGGAAATGGAAAAAATACGTTCAATGATAGTGGTGTCCATGGGTTGCAAAAGTACCCAAAAATAAAAAGCCCCTTGCGAAAAGGGACCTTGTAAGACAGTGTTTTTTATTTGACGACCAGTTTGCGGGTCATGGTCTTCTTATCTTCCGTTACTTGGAGTACATAAACGCCGGGAACCAGTCTTGATATATCCAAAGTGTTGGTGGTTATCCTATCGGTGAGGACAACCTCACCAAAAACGTCATATACTTTTATCAGTTTGGTGCCGTTGGATGCTGTGGTAATATAAACTTCCTCTCCATAGGCTGGGTTAGGATACATTTTGAATCCCTGGAGTTCTTGGACCGGCTCAGTATTCACACTGACCAGATCTTGACCGTAACTTAACAATGGTAGTGCCATAAGCAAGACAAAGTAGATTTTTTTCATAAGCGCTGATTTGGGGTATATGTGCAAAGTAAAAGTAGGGAAACAGGTAAATAAGGGCTATAAAATGTTGTGAAAGCGGGGATTGTGTAGGTAAAGGAAGAAAAGCTGTGGTTTAGGAAGTCCCAGAATGGGTATTAAAGGGCCAAACTACTTGACAATGAGCTTTCTGGTGGCCACTTTGTTGTTCTCAAAAACCCTGAGGATATACACTCCTTTGTCTAAATTGGAAAGATTGAGTTCCTTGCCCAAAAGGGTGGTCTCAATGACTTGGGTGCCCAAAACGTCAAAGACGAGGATTTTTTTGGGGGAATTCAGCTTTGTTTCAATGAAAACCTTGCCTTGGGTAACTGGGTTGGGGTAGAGCTTGAACCCGTCAATATCCGCACTGGACTTGGCGCTTTCTTGCGAAAATCCAAGTGCACAGACAAAAAGGAAAATGACTAGGTAAAAGTGTTTCATAAATTTATTTACGGCAAAGGCTGTGCCACAAATATATAAAAAATGCAATGCGATTGGTGAACCATTTGACGATTAGGGTATTACTTTTCGATAAAATGCAAAAAGAAGCCCCCGATTTTTCGGGGGCTATCACCATATAAAAGCTGAAAACCTTAAAAATTGACACTGTAACCCAATGAGAAGGCCACACCTGGATTCCTGAACGAAAAGTTTTGTTTGGCTGCACCAAAGGATTCGTACAGACTCTCGCGTTCATCGCTGAGAATGTTGTCCACTTTCAAAGTTATTTTGGAACGTTGCTCTTGTCCCAATGTCTTCGAAAAATTGAAATTCAAACTGTTGAAAGGTTGTGTGAACACATCGGGGTTTTGTCCAAAACCGACCACTTCCAAAGTTTTTCCCTGAACATTGTAAAAGATTCCTGTCTCCAATCCTGTTTCCCTGTTGTTGTAGTTCAACCCGGCATTGATCAAGAATGGGGACTGTCCTTGCAATTGACGGTTGTCATCAATCGTTTCCCCGTCCCTGGCAAAAATCTGCCTGGATTCATATTCTTGGTTCTCGCCCCTGGCCATATCGATCTGTGAATCAATGACGGACAGGTTCAGGTTCACACTAAGATCCTGCAATCCTTCGGAAATGAACCCAAAATTCTTGCGGGCTTCCAATTCCACACCGAAAACGTTGGCAGAAGGTGCATTACGTGGAGTAAACTGGTTGGGTGCCGTTATGTCATAAGCTACGATCTCTATTGGGTCGGTGAACTTTTTGTAAAAACTGCTGATGGCGAACATCTGTGCGCTGTTGCCAAAAACTTCAAACCTAAAATCATAATTGTCAATATAGGTGGGTTTTAGGTCCAGATTCCCCAGAAAAAGAATCCCGGTCAAGAGGTCTGGAATCTGCACCACGGAAAGCTCTTTGAAACTTGGCCGTGCAGTGGTCCGTGAATAGGATAACCTGAAGTTCACATCTTCCTTAAATTCATAGATCAAGTTGGCCGACGGGAAAAAATCCAGTTCGTCTATGGTCTTTTCATTGTCATAAACTTCTGTCCCTGTATTGTTCTGTCCTGTAAAATAGGTAGTGAACTGTTCCGCCCTCAATCCAAGGATAGCTCTGAACTTATCCGCAAACTTGAACTCATTGGAAAGATAGAATGCCATGGTGTTCTGCTCTGAATCAAATGTGTTCGCTGGTTGGAAATTCCCCCTTATGTAGGATCCAGAACGGTTATCCAAAGTCCAGATATTCCCATCGGCCAAAATAGCATTTGGGTCACCCTCCAAACTGGCGGTACTAAAATTAAAAAAGGCTATATCATAATTGTAGATGCTATAATCCCTTTGCTTATAGCTGTAAAGACCGCCAAATTTGAGCATGGATTTGTTACCGAAAAGTTCATAGCTTTTTGAAAAATCAATTTTGCCCACGGCGTTGACCTCGTCAAGCTCTCTCCATAAACGAATGGGAAAACCGGCATCGGAACTGATGGTGAAACCATCCGGATTGACAATGAAGGTAGTGAGTCTCACATCTTTGTCATGAACGCTGGTCAAGGTGGGGGAAAGACTCCATTCCGTCACAAAGGAAGCATCTTCGGAGGTATGTTTACCGGAAAGGAGCACGTTGGAAACCGAACGCTCCGAGTATTCCAAGTTGTCCTTTACCACATCGATGGCATTGGATATTTCTGTTCGTTGGTCAAAAAGGGCTGCCCTGGACTCCCCGTTTTGGATGTGCAATAGGTTCAATCGGTATTTGGATTTTCCAGTTTTGTATGAAAGTCCGGTCAAAGCGGATGCCAATACATTGTTGGAACCTATATCGCCACGTTGTCTCCTGTCAAAACGTAGTTCATAAATGTCGCTCTCCGGGTTTTTCTGGTAGATCCCGTTTTCAAAACCATCGTAGAAAGTAGTGGTGTTCTTGTAATCCAAAGAAGCGATGAAACCTAAGGTATTGTCCCCGACATTGAATTGGTTGCCATAGCTGAAACCCAAACTGAAATCGGGTTTCGAAGTTTGTTGCTCGGTCGCCATGGTCTTCTCAAAAGAGCGGGTAATGCCCTCAAGGCTGCCGTTGTTCCGTGAATCCGAAGGACTTGGCACATCAGTGTTGGGAGATATGGGAAGTTCCCTTGTTCCATCATCAAAGCCCAGAAAATCTGTTGCTCCGCCTTCATAGCCCAAATAGTTGTCCTGAAAGTGCATGCTGGGGTTATAACCCATGGAAACAGAAAAAGACATTTGTTTTTGGGACGGAAAATCTTTAGTGACAATATTGACCACGCCACCCGTAAAGTCTGCGGGCAGTTCGGCCGCAGCAGATTTGAGCACGATCACATTCTCAAGAATGTTGGTGGGAAAAATATCCATCTGTACCGTATTCTTGTCAGGATCGAGCCCAGGGATGTCCATACCGTTCAATATGGATTTGGTATATCTGTCCCCCAAACCTCTTACATAGACATATTTGCCTTCCTGGACCGATACACCGGGCACACGCTTTATGGCCGATGCAATGTTGCTGGCCCCAGTGGTATTTATGGCTTCCAATGAAAGTCCGTCCATAAGGGTCACGGAATTTTTTTGAAGGTTCAATACAGAGGCTTCCGTATTTTTTCTGACGGTCGTGGTGAGCACCACTTCGTCCAACTGCGCTGATGCAGGTTGCAGGGATACATTGACATCCACTGTCTTGCCTGCTTCCACCACCACATCGGTTATTTCTTGTGAAGTATAGCCAAGAAAGGAAAAGGAAAGGGTATAGGTGCCCGGTTCCACATCCAGGGAATAGGCTCCTTCAAAATCGGAGGTGGTTCCTATGGTGGTCCCCTTTATCAAAATATTGGCAAAAGGCAATACCTCGTTAAATTCACCATCCATGAGTTTGCCTCTTATGGTCCCAGTTTGGGCAAAGCCGAAATGCACAAAGGTCAGGACGGCTACCAAGAGAAATTTTTTCAGCATTATATCAAGTTTAAATAGCATTCAGTTCTTTAACAAAATTGTCCAAAGGCTTAAAAGTCAAGCCTTTGGACATTGTATTTTTTATTGTAATGTTGGCTTACAAAGCTCCTTCACCAGAGGCCAAAGTCCATGCAAAAACCGTAATGTCGGCACCAATGGTGGCATTTTCCGGAGCTACTATGGAAGTTAGATTATCTAGGAACTTGGCTTCGTCGCCTGGAGTAAAGGCACCAGCGAAAATGTCTGCTACGACTACACCTTCGGGTAGCACGATCTCCCAGTTGGAGAAAGTGATACGGTCGTTGGCAAGTTCCGTTGCAGAATCGGCACCGTTGATGTTCACAGTAGCGTCTGTTCCAAAACCATAGGCGAAGACGTTGTTCAGGTTGGCGATGAGCCCGTCCCTAAGGTCGGCGTACATGCTGGACGTACCTGCACCTATAAGGGTGATGTTCTCCATGGTGTAACCACCCTCGGTAGCTACACTTCCCTCTGGGCCATCAAGTTCCAGTGCGGAACCTGACTCTGTTGACATAACTACGACACCATTGGTGAGTGTCCCTGTCCATGCCTGATCAGCATCAAAACCATCGTCCCCTTGGGACCATACCAAGGCATTGGTCACGTTCACAGATCCACCGAACCATTCAATACCGTCATCCTGGTTGGCCACGATCTCGATATGGTCAACAGTTGTGCCTGAACCGACACCACCAAGGGTAAGTCCGTTGATCTCGTTATCTGCTGCGATGGCAACCCCACCATGACGGATGGAGATGTATTTCAATGATCCGGAGTTGTCGGCTGGATCGGTACCTCCATACTGTCCGTAGTCCTCATCAGCGGGAAGTCCCTCTATCTGAGCGGTTTCCACGTCCCCGTTCACGGAGATGGGAGCTTTTCCAAGGACGATCACACCTCCCCAAAGACCTGTGTCGGAAGTGGTCAAGGTGCCAGTTGTCTGTCCTTGTTCGATACCGTCAAGTACAGAGGTAAAGATGATAGGGCTATCTGCAGTTCCTTCGGCGATCAATGTACCACCTTGGTCAACTACGAGTGCGGAGGCAAGGGTTTCCTGTCCTTCCTCACCCTTGATGATGGTACCTGCCTCGATGGTCAGGGTAACACCGTCACCGACGATAACCTTTCCATCCAAGACATAAATGTTGTCTGCAGTCCAAGTTTCGTCAACAGTTAGGAATCCAGTTTTAGTGATGGTGGTTCCTAGCGGTTCTGCTGGAATGGCACTTTCAGAAGCAGCCAAAGTCCATCCAAATACATCGATATTGGCACCTACACTTCCAGTTCCCACTGCAGTTGCGTTATCCAAGAATTTACTTTCGTCGCCAGGAGTGAAGTCTCCAGCAAAAATATCTGCCATAACCAGGCCTTCAGGCAATACAATTTCCCAGTTGGAGAAAGTGATACGGTCGTTGGTAAGTTCCGTTGCAGAATCGGCACCGTTTATTTTTACAGTGGCCTCAGCTCCAAAATCGTACGCAAATATGTTGTTCAGGTTGGCAATCAATCCATCCCTTAGGTCGGCATACATGCTTGAGGTGCCCGCACCTATAAGGGTGATGTTCTCCATAGTGTAACCGCCCTCGGTAGCTGCGCTGCCCTCGGGACCATCAAGTTCCAATGCGGAACCGGACTCGGTGGACATAACAACAACTCCGTTGGAAAGCGTTCCCGTCCAAGCTTGGTCGGCATCAAAACCATCGTCCCCTTGGGACCATACCAAGGCATTGGTCACGTTCACAGATCCCCCGAACCATTCGATACCGTCATCCTGGTTGGCCACGATTTCGATATGGTCAACAGTTGTACCTGAACCGACACCACCAAGTGTCAATCCGTTGATCTCGTTGTCGGCTGCGATGGCAACCCCACCGTGACGGATGGAGATGTATTTCAATGAACCGGAATTGTCGGCTGGATCGGTGCCGCCGTACTGTCCATAACCTTCATTGGCAGGAAGTCCCTCTATCTGAGCGGTTTCCACGTCCCCGTTCACGGAGATGGGGGCCTTGCCCAGAATAATCACACCTCCCCAAAGACCTGTATCGGAAGTGGTAAGTGTTCCCGTTGTTTCACCAGGTTCAATACCATCAAGAACAGAAGTAAAGATAATTGGACTACTTGGTGTACCCTCAGCGATCAATGTGCCACCTTGGTCCACCACAAGTGCAGAGGCAAGGGTTTCCTGTCCTTCCTCACCTTTGATGATGGTGCCCGCTTCGATGGTCAGGGTGACACCGTCGCCCACGACCACCTTCCCGTCGAGGATATATATGTTCTCGGCGGTCCAGGTTTCGTCGGCAGTAAGGAGACCTGTTTTGGTGATTTCCTCGCCCGTTGGTTCTGGATCATCATCTGTTGGGGTTGTGCCATTGTCATCGCTGCTGCAAGAGCTTACGGCAAATGAAGCAATGGCCAATAAAGAAAAAAGAAATTTTTTCATGATAATGTTGTTTTTTAATTAGTAAGGCTATCGACCTTTTGTTCAACAGCGCAAATAACGCCACAGGTTGTAAAAGCGGTGTTAGCTGCACATTAAGTGTTCTTTCCAAAAACGTTACGGTAAGGTTATCAGATTAAATCAACGTTAAGCATTTATGCCGTTATAGTATTATCTTTACATTTGGGCGATTAATACTGAAACTCCATCCCATGAAAACGAAGGATATTAAGATTTTACTTGTTGACGATGAACCTGATATTCTGGAAATTGTAAGCTATAACCTTTCCGCCGAAGGCTATGAGGTCTTTACGGCCAAAAATGGAGTGGAAGGTGTGGCCAAAGCCAAGAAAAAAGCACCCCATCTGATCATTATGGATGTGATGATGCCCGAGATGGATGGTATCGAGGCATGTGAAATGATACGCAACACCCCAGGTCTGGAGAACACGATCATTACCTTTCTCACAGCGCGAGGGGAGGACTATTCCCAAGTGGCCGGGTTTGATGCCGGTGCAGATGATTACATCACCAAGCCCATAAAGCCAAAAGTGCTGGTGAGCAAGGTAAAAGCACTGCTTAGAAGACTGAAAGAAGAGAAGAAGGAAGTGGAGGACATCGTAAAGGTCGGCGACATTGTCATCAATAGGGAAGAGTACAAGATCATCAACGAGGGGGAAGAGATCGTGCTGCCCAGAAAAGAATTTGAATTATTGTCCTTATTGACCTCCAAGCCCAACAAGGTGTTCAAGCGAGAGGTAATTTTGGACAAAGTTTGGGGCAACGAGGTCGTGGTCGGCGGCCGCACAATAGATGTACACATTAGAAAACTTCGTGAAAAAATCGGTGACCACCATTTCAAAACTGTTAAGGGTGTAGGGTATAAGTTCGTTCTTTAATGGCCATTAAACTAAGGAAATCATATAAGTTTGCCTTAAGGTCATCCCTCTTGATCACCCTATTTATTTCTGCATTTTTTGTGGCCTTTCTTTTGGACAAGGGCCAGATGGATTGGCCGTATGCCATCTTATTTACCCTCATTTGTTTTATTGTTTGTTTTGCCGTCATCCAGATCAGGGTGGAGCGTTTCATTTACAGGAGGATCAAAAAAATATATGACGATGTTTCCCTACTGGAATCCACGCCCTTGTCCTCTAGACCTGTTACCACGGATATGAAGACCCTTACCGAAGAGATCGAAAGGTTTGCCGAAGGCAAAAAAGTAGAGATCGATACCCTGAGGATCCAGGAAGAGTACAGAAAGGACTTTCTGGGCAATGTGTCCCATGAACTCAAAACCCCCTTGTTCACGGTGCAAGGCTATATCCTGACCCTTTTGGATGGGGCCATGAAGGATAAAAAGCTCCGCCAGAAATACCTGCAACGCGCCAGCAAAGGGGTAGAGCGATTGATTTACATTGTCAAGGACCTTGATCTTATCACCAAACTTGAAGTTGGGGAACTCAAACTGGTACGGGAAGATTTTGACATCATCGAACTTATCCAGAACACCTTTGACCTGTTGGAGATGAAAGCGGCCCAAAAACAGATATCCCTTGTCTTTGACATGGAATACCCCAATCCCATTTATGTGAATGGGGACAGGGAGAAAATCCAACAAGTGATCAGCAACCTTTTGGTCAACTCCATCAAGTATGGCCATCCGAACGGCACAACAGAGGTGAGCGTGGAAAATTTGATCAAGAACAAGGTCATTGTAAGGGTTACGGACAATGGTGCTGGTATTCCCAAACAACATATTCCACGCCTATTCGAACGTTTTTACCGGGTGGACCAGAGCGGAAGCCGCAGCGAGGGGGGGTCCGGATTGGGGCTTTCCATCGTAAAGCACATCATTGAGGCCCATGGCGAGAAAATCTACGTGGAGAGTGAGGTGGGCGTGGGTTCCGAATTTTCGTTTACTTTGGAAAAGACCGCGAAAAGACCCGAATAGTCCGAAGTCGAATCAAATTGGGATAGCCCCTCAAAACTATCGATTCTGGATAATTCATTCAATGTGAACGCATCTTGGTCACAATAGGGCACAAGGTTTTGCTTCTCCAGACGTTTGGCCAAATATTCCTGCTCATACTGCCCTGGCGTTGGAATAAAAAACGCCTTTTTTTCCAATTTGGCCAAGTCCATTACTGTGGTGTAGCCCGACCGGCACAGCACTTTGGCACTTTGGTTCAGAGCCTTTTGAAGCGCTTCGGATTTCATGAAATTGTACAGCAGGATGCTTCCCTTGGCTGTTTTGATTTTTTCCATGGTCTGTTGCTCCTCAATTTTTCCACATACAAAAAGAACAGTGCCATCAAACCCTTGGAGTTCCTGCAACAGTTTGTTTTCCAGAAATGTCCGTTGAGGTTCTGGGCCGGACAGCAAGACCATAAGATTATAACAGATGGGTATGTCCAATTTTTCAAAACGGCTCAAAGGCCCCAGATAGGCAAGGTTCAACTTGGATTTTTTCAGATGGCCCAATTTTCCGGTAAGGTTGGGCTTGCCCTCCACGTCAGGGACCCAACAGGCATCGAATTTTTTGATGATCTTTTGGTGTGCTTTTGAACTCATCCATGTGGTGTTTCCTGACAGCACATTCAATTGGTGGGTGATAAAAACGCAGGGCACCTTTTTGTAAAATGCACCCAATCTGTTATCGGAAATAATGCCATCTAATAGGTGTTCCTTTACCAATCGTTTCACTTCCTTCTTTTCCTTGGCCATGGCCTTGAGCACCTTGGGGGAGTCCCAGATCATCTTGATCTTGAAATTTTTGCCCTTTTCCGCGTAGGAAATCTTATAAGAAGGCAATTCGAATGCGGGTAATTCAGGAAATTCTTTCTTCAATAAAGCCAGTGCCACCCCATCCGATGCGATAAAAGGCTGGTGGCCATGGTCCAACAAGGCCTTTATTATGGGAATGCAGCGGGTTGCATGCCCCAACCCCCAGTTTAAGGGAGCAACCAGAATCCGTTTGGAATTGAACATGGGCAAAAAAACAAAATGTAAATTGCTTGTGGATTTCCTTAGTTTTGCCAAATCATTAAATTTTTGCACAATTTCGACTCAGATGGGAAGTAAAAACAAACTCAAGCGATTCAAGGAAAACGAGACGTTTCCAAATGTGGTGCAGCCCAAAAGGGATGAAGTTTTGCAAGGATTCAAGTATAAGGGCAACTGGGCATCCTTTTTTGGCAACAACAACCCCATCATATTGGAACTGGGCTGTGGCAAGGGAGAATATACCATTGGGCTTGCGCAGAGAAATCCGAACAAAAACCATATTGGTGTCGATATAAAAGGTGCCAGGTTTTGGCGTGGGGCAAAGACCGCTTTGGAAAAACGATTGGACAATGTGGCCTTTCTCCGTTCCCAAATCGAATTGGTGGACCATCTTTTTGGTGAAAACGAAGTGGATGAAATCTGGATAACCTTCCCCGATCCGCAGATCAAATACAAACGTACGAAACACCGGATGACAAATCCTGTATTTTTGGAACGATACAAGAAGATACTTAAACCTGGAGGTACTGTAAACCTCAAGACTGACAGCGAGTTCATGCACGGTTATACTCTTGGCCTTTTGCAGGGTTTGGGACATGAAATTTTATACGCCAACCACGATGTCTATAAAAACAGTGGAAGTCCCGCTGAGGTTTTGGAAATCCAGACTTTCTATGAAAATCAGTATCTTGAGAAAGGAAAACCGATTACATACATCCAATTTAAGTTAGGATCAGCTGACCAATGACCCATATTCTCATCCTTTTTTTTGCCACGTTTTCGGCAGCCTTTATGGCCACGGTCCCACCGGGGCTACTCAACATGAACGCGGCGAAGACCAGCGTGGAAAAGGGTAAGGTAAACGGGATCATCTTCAGTTTGGGGGTCTCCACCATGATCATGTTGCAGGCCTACATTGCAGTTTTCATTTCCAAATTTTTATATCGAAACCCTGAGGTGATCGATATTCTGTTGAAGATTGCCATCGCCATTTTCGCCTTTTTTGCCATTTATTTTTTTGTTATTGCAAAACGGTACAAGGAAAAGAAGTTCAAAGAAGTGAACCTGAGCAAGAAGAACAGTTTTTACAAAGGATTGCTGTTGGCTGCCCTGAATTTGCTCACCATTCCCTATTACAGTGGCCTGAACGCCATGTGGAACGAGGCAGGATGGATTAAATTTGAGGCCCAGGACATCACCACATTTGTGGTAGCGGCAGGGGCAGGTACATTTTCCGTGCTGTACCTCTACACCTTTTATTTTGATAAATTGGAAACCAAGACCAACCGTTTTTCCAAGAACTCCAATTATATTTTGAGCGCACTCATGCTCCTATTGCTGGTTATAACCCTTATCCGGATTTTTTACCGTTGATATGGAAGAAAAAAATTTCTTCGACAAGGTCTATGAAGTCGCTAGGAAAATTCCTTACGGGAGGGTGACTTCTTATGGAGCCATTGCAAAGTATCTGGGAGCAGCCCGCAGTGCCAGGATGGTGGGTTGGGCCATGAACAATTCTTCGGAAAAGGACGTTCCTGCACACCGAGTGGTGAACAGGGTAGGTGTGCTCACGGGCAAGCATCATTTTGGAGGCACCAATTTAATGCAGCAATTATTGGAAAATGAAGGCATTAAAGTAAGGGACAACCAAATTGTCGATTTTCAAAAATATTTTTGGGACCCCGCCAAAGAACTCTGATCAAAACCCCGGAGGTTGCAGTTCATCAAAGGCCGTTTTTTCCTGAAAGGCCTTCGCCAGCAATAATATGCTGGCCTCATCATACAAATTGCCCACAAATGTCATGCTGGTGGGATGGTTTTTTTTGTCCAATCCGGTTGGGATGGCAATCACGGGGTGGCCGGTCAGATTGGTTGCCAAAAGTTGATCGTTGCCAAAGCTGGGTGAAATCAAAACATCGTATTCCTTCATCAGATCGTGCATCTTTTGAATCAAAACCTGTCGTTGGCGATTGGCCTGTAGGTATTCCACGGCAGGAATAAATCGGCTTTGCCGTAGGGAATTCGCCCGTGAACGCTGGTCTTGCTCCACCATAATATCTACCTCACCAGAACGAACGAGTTCGTCAAAAAAGGCGCCTGCTTCGGCCCTTAGAATAATGTCGAAACCACGATAGGGTATCGCTTCCGGCATTTCCACGGCCGTGGGTTCAATACCCATTTCTTTTAGCGACTTCAAGGCATTTCTTAGATTGTTTCCAGATTCCGTGGTGTCTTTTTCGATATCTTTTTGCAGATAGGCCACTCTAAGGCTTTTGATGTCCTTTTTCCAATCTACTCCAAAAGGAACATCCACTGTGGTCAGATCATTTTTATCCTTTCCCTGAATAACTTCAAAAACAATGGCACAATCCTCGGCATTTCTTCCCAAGGGTCCCACTTTGTCCATCGACCAGCTCAAGCTCATCACTCCATGGCGACTTACTCTGCCGTATGTCGGCCGAAGGCCCGTGACCCCGTTTCGGGTGCTTGGTGAGGTGATGGACCCCAAAGTCTCTGTTCCCAGTGCAAAGGGAACAAGTCCTGCTGAGGTAGCCGAACCCGAACCCGCCGAAGAACCACTGGCACCTTGGGTGGTGTCCCATGGGTTTTTGGTCTTGCCCCCGAACCATACATCTCCCCTTGCCAAAGCACCCGACACCAGCTTGGCGACCAATACGGCCCCTGCCTCTTCCAACTTTTTGATGACTGTGGCCGTTTCATCGATCTCTTGGTCCTTGTATGGAGCAGCGCCCCATGTGGTGGGATAGCCCGGAACAGCCATAAGGTCTTTGGTGCCATATGGGATGCCGTGCAATATGCCCCGATATATGCCGCTTTTGATTTCCTCATCGGCACGTTTGGCCTGTGCGAGCGCCAAACTATCCGTAATGCTGATGCTGCACTGCAACATGGGCTGATATTTTTTCAAACGGTCCAAGAAAAACTGGGTCAGCTCCGTTGAGGTGATTTTTTGATTTTTGATCAATGAAGCCAATTGGGGAATGGTGTAAAAGGCCAAAAGATCATAAGGTTCAGGAATTTCAACATTATCCGGAATAACCCAATCATTGCCAGCATGTTGTTCGGGCATTTCAAAACCAAAGGGTGTGGGATCAAACCGAACTGCCGGAAACACATCGTTGCCCACTGGATATTTTCTCAGTGAATCAAATCCGGATCGGTTTCTTTTGAGATAAGGATATAGCGTGTCGCGATATTGTTTTGCAAAATGGAGGCCGATAAGTCTTTCCGATTTTTTGACATCCCGCTTGGTAAAGCCCTGCTTGCTGGAAGAGCAGGATAGCAATAAAATGGATATGGAGAAAAAAACGGAGAGGGAAATTTTGGTCTTTTGCAACATGCTGGTTTGTTTGAGATAGTTGCTCCTAAGCTACATTTTTTTCAAAAAAAATCAGAACCGAAGCCAAGATTTGTTGTGTTTCTGTGGAAGTGAGGACAAAATGTTCAGAATAAACAAGGACTTTGTTTCAGTTTGTTGAAATTCAACCTCCCAACTTCTTAATCTGAGCTCAACGCCGTATCTTTGTAATTTAGAATCAATACAAACGACTCCATATAAAATTCGGACAATGAAGTTGAAAAAAGCGGACATCCTCAAGGCATTGGAAAAAATATCGGCACCCGGCGAAGGCCAAAATTTAGTGGAAAGTGGTGCGGTTACCAATGTTCAGGTTTTCGGGGATGAGGTTGAGGTGGACGTGACCATCAAAAACCCCAGTCTTCAAGCAAAAAAGAAGACCGAAGTAGAAATTTTGAAGATCATCCACAGCGAGGTATATGAAAAGGCCAAAATAAAAATCAACCTAAAGGTTGATGCCCCGGCCAAGCCCAAAGTGAACCAGATCAAAGGGAACCCGATACCCGGCATACAGAACATTGTGGCCGTGGCTTCCGGAAAAGGGGGCGTTGGAAAATCGACAATTACGGCCAATTTGGCGGTCACCTTGGCCAAGATGGGCTTCAAAGTAGGGCTGCTGGATACAGACATTTACGGACCTTCTATGCCCATTATGTTCGATGTGGCCATGGAAAAACCATTGTCCATCAATGTAAATGGCAAGGCCAAGATGAAGCCTGTTGAAAATTATGGCGTCAAACTCCTTTCCATAGGATTCTTTACCCAGCCCAACCAAGCCGTTATCTGGCGTGGTCCCATGGCGGCAAAGGCACTCAACCAAATGATTTTTGATGCGCATTGGGGGGAGTTGGATTTCCTTTTGTTGGACCTGCCCCCCGGCACAGGGGACATTCACTTGAGCATTATGCAGTCCCTGCCCGTGACCGGAGCCGTGGTGGTGAGTACCCCGCAGGAGATTGCCTTGGCCGATGCCCGCAAAGGGGTCGCCATGTTTCAGCAGGAAGCCATTAGTGTCCCGGTTTTGGGAATAGTGGAAAACATGGCCTACTTTACACCGGCCGAACTACCTGACAATAAATACTATATCTTTGGACAAAATGGTGCCAAAAACTTGGCGGAAGACCTAGAGGTGCCGTTTTTGGGCGAGGTTCCCTTGGTGCAGAGCATCAGGGAAGCAGGAGATGTGGGAAGGCCTGCCGCATTACAAACCGCTACACCCATAGAGGAAGCATTTGAAGAATTGACCAAAAATGTGGTGCAGGAATTGGTAAGGCGAAATACCGACCTACCGCCCACAGAGGCAATAAAGATTACAACAATGGCCGGTTGTGCCGCCGTTAAAAAGAAATGAGCATGACATCAGAAGAAATAAAAAGCAATGTGGAAAAAGCACTGGACGAAATACGACCCTTTCTCCAGAGCGATGGAGGTGATATCACATTGGTGTCGATAGACAACGATAACTCCGTAAAAGTTAGATTGGAGGGCAACTGCATCGGTTGTAGCGTCAACCAGATGACCTTGAAGAGCGGTGTGGAAATGACCATCAAGAAATACGCTCCCCAAATAGAAGAGGTCATCAATGTGAGCTAACTGACAAAAATCATCAAACCTTCCTTGGGCAAGCAGTAAGTTGCATGCCGAAAAACCCATTGTTCATGATCAAGACCGATATACTCATCATAGGAGCAGGACCTACGGGTCTTTTTGCAGTTTTTGAAGCAGGCCTATTGCAGTTGAAGTGCCATTTGATAGATGCCCTGCCCCAACCTGGCGGACAATGTGCCGAAATCTATCCGAAAAAACCTATTTACGACATTCCCGGTTTCCCCGAAGTATTGGCCGGTGAACTGGTGGACAACCTGATGGAGCAGATCAGACCCTTCCAGCCTGGCTTTACCTTGGGCGAACGCGCGGAGACCATTGAAAAATTGGAAGATGGCACCTTTGTTGTCACTACCAACAAAGGGACCCAACACCACGCTCCGGTCGTGGCCATTGCAGGTGGCTTGGGAAGTTTCGAGCCCAGAAAACCATTGTTGGACAATCTTGCCCAATATGAGGATAACGGAGTGGCCTACATGATCAAGGAGCCCGA
This sequence comes from Allomuricauda sp., assembly GCA_048270465.1. Lineage (GTDB taxonomy): Bacteria > Bacteroidota > Bacteroidia > Flavobacteriales > Flavobacteriaceae > Flagellimonas. Next base: position 24,884 of record JBLWSV010000003.1, on the reverse strand, counting down.
AATCTATCGGAACAAAAAAGTATTGATTGCAGGAGGGGGCGATTCTGCATTGGACTGGTCCATCTTTTTGACCGATCTGGCCGAAGAGGTCACCTTGGTGCACCGCAGGAACGAGTTCAGAGGTGCCTTAGACTCTGTGGAAAAAGTGCAACAACTCAAAAATGAGGGGAAAATCAACCTAATTACTCCCGCTGAAGTGGTCGCCTTGCACGGGGAGGGAAAATTGGAGAACGTCACGGTAAGAAACACCGATACTTCGGAGGATATGGATGTTCCAGTGGATTATTTCATTCCCTTGTTCGGGCTGTCCCCAAAATTGGGGCCCATTGCCAATTGGGGGCTGGAAATTGAGAAGAATGCCATAAAAGTGGACAATGCGTTGGACTACCAGACCAATATCCCCGGAATTTATGCCATTGGGGATGTCAACACCTACCCTGGAAAATTGAAACTCATCCTTTGTGGGTTCCACGAAGCCACCTTGATGTGCCAAAGCGCTTACCAACGTATCCACCCCGATAAAAAGTATGTGATGAAATATACCACTGTCGGCGGCGTTACTGGTTTTGATGGCAGTAAAAAGGAAGCGCCAAAAGCGGTTGTAAAGGCAATAGATTAATATTACATAAAAGTGTCCCCTCGAGGGGACTTTAGGGGTGTTCCCCAGAAAGATTATGAGTGACATTAAAATAAAAATAACCGATCGGGAAGGCATTTTGCATGAAGTGGATGCCCCAACAGACATGAACATGAACCTGATGGAGGTGGTGCGTTCCTATGAACTTGCCCCGGAAGGAACCATCGGAATCTGTGGTGGAATGGCCATGTGCGCCTCATGCCAATGCTATGTGCTTTCCGATCATCAGTTGCCCGAAAAATCGGATGACGAGGACGCTATGCTGGCCGAAGCCTTTTTTGTGAAGGACAACAGCCGATTGGGTTGCCAGATCCACATTACCGAGGATCTGGATGGCCTGGAAGTGGAGTTGGCACCTGCCGAGGATTGATCCAAACAGGCCATTCATCAATTCTTAGGGACCAAGAACGCAACAAAACCCTATCTTTAGTCTTTCTTGCTGATCATTTTTATGGGAAGGACGTTACTTTTCTATGCTTTGTTATGGTTTTCGGGACTTTGTCTGGGCCAGAACCAATACCCGCAGTTGACGCAGATCGTCACCGATAATGCAACTATTTTCACCTCCCAGCAATTACAGGATCTAAGGACAAAACTCACCCAATTTGAGACCGAGACCACCAATCAAGTGGTGGTGCTGACCATCAACGAGTTGGGTTACGAGACCATTGAACAATATGCCGATGGGGTTTTCAACCAGAACAAGCTGGGACAAGAGGGGAAGGATAATGGCATTCTTATCCTTTTTTCAAAAAATGATAGGGAAGTGCGCATTGAGGTGGGCTACGGACTGGAATCCTATATCACGGATGCCGTGGCCTCTCGAATCATCCGAAATACCATGATTCCCAACTTTAAGGAGGAAGATTACTTCACCGGGATAAATGGCGCAACGGATCAAATCATCGAGTTCCTCAACAATCCGGAAGCCTTGGCAGAATTCAATAAAGAAATTGAGGCCGAGGAAGAATTGCCATGGTGGGGCTATGTGCTGTTTACCCTTTTCCTTTCCATTTTTATCGGGTCGGGATGTTTTACTTTATTCAAGGGATATTCGGGTCTGGTGGAGATGCTACGGGGCATCTTCATCGGGAAATTAGGTCTTTTTCCGGGCTTGTTCATGATGTTTTCAGCCTTGTTGATGGTCGTGTTTGGGCTGGTATTTATTTTGATGCCCTTGTTTTTCCTCAGCATGGTGTATGGTTTCAATTTTGATTTTGAATATTTGGTGGAGGATGTTTCTTGGGCATATTATGTACTTGTAGGCTTTTTCCTTCTCACTGTTCTTTTGGCCGTGCTCAAGATTTTGATCAAAGGCAAAGAGGACTTCAAACTTTCTTGGTTCAAATCGGACAAGGCCTATATGGGCAAGACCTTTTCCTCATCCGGCAGCCATTCTTTCGGATCTAATAGTTCCGGAAGAAGTTCCGGTGGTTTTTCAGGTGGCGGAGGCAGTTCCGGTGGAGGTGGGGCCAGTGGGAGTTGGTAAGCACGGGGAATTCCCGTATTTTCATGGACCGAAAACCAATCCAAACACAAAATGAGGACATTTCTTGCCATTATTCTTTGCCTGCTCCTATCCTGCGGGGAAAAAACCCAGACCGAAGCTGAAAAATGGGAGGCCCAAGCCAAAAACATTACTATTATCCGCGATGATTTTGGCGTTCCGCACATTTATGGAAAAACCGATGCCGATGCCGTTTTTGGATTGTTGTATGCCCAATGTGAGGACGATTTTAACCGTGTGGAACAAAACTATATTTGGGCCACGGGTAGATTGGCCGAGGTTGAAGGAGAAGAAGCGCTATACAGTGATCTACGGGCAAAATTGTTCATGACGGAAGAAGAGGCCAAGGCCAATTATGAGAAAAGTCCCGAATGGTTGAAAAAACTCTGTGATGCCTTTGCCGATGGCATCAATTATTATTTGCACACCCATCCAGAGGTCAAGCCCAAACTTTTGACCCGTTTTGAGCCTTGGATGCCCATGTATTTCAGTGAAGGCTCCATTGGTGGCGACATTGAACGCATATCCACCCAAAAGATAAAGCAATTTTATGAAAACGGCATGGAGCTTCCCGAGATGGAAGCACTTCAACTCGAAAGGGAAGCCGAAATGGCCGAGCCCCAAGGATCCAACGGAATTGCGATTTCCGGGGATTTGACCCAATCGGGGAATGCCATGTTGCTCATCAACCCGCATACTTCGTTTTATTTTAGGGGAGAAGTGCATGTGGTGAGCGAGGAAGGACTGAATGCCTACGGAGCAGTGACCTGGGGACAATTCTTTGTATATCAGGGGTTCAATGAAAAAACGGGCTGGATGCACACTTCAACCTATACCGATGTGATGGACGAGTTCAATGAGACCATTGTTAAAAATGACGGCAAGCTCTTCTATCAATACGGAGAGGAATTGCGGCCTGTTGACTCCAGCAGCGTTACTTTAAAGTATAAGGACGGGGAAAACCTGAAAGAAAAGACCTTTCCCATGTACCGCACCCATCACGGGCCCATCACCCATCAAGTTGGAGAGCAATGGACGGCTTCGGCCATGATGTGGGAGCCCGTAAAGGCATTGGAACAATCCTACATCCGCACCAAGCAGGACGGGTATGATGGATTCAGAAAAATGATGGATATCCGCACAAATTCTTCCAACAACACGGTCTATGCTGATGCAGAGGGCAACATCGCCTATTTCCATGGAAACTTTATCCCAAAGCGGGATACCATTTTTGATTATTCCGAACCTGTGGATGGCAGCAACCCTCAAACCGATTGGCAGGGACTGCACACAGTGGACGAGAACATTCTGGTGCTCAACCCCAAAAATGGATGGATACAGAACTGCAATTCGACCCCGTACACTTCTGCCTTGGAGTTCAGTCCGAAGCGGGAAGACTATCCAAACTATATGTCGCGGGACCAGGAAAATTTTAGGGGCGTCCATGCCATCCAATTGTTGACCGGACGTAGCGGATATACGTTGGACAGCCTTATCCAATTGGCCCATGATCCCTATTTGCCCGCTTTTGAAGCATTGATTCCGGGGCTGGTCAGAGCTTATAATGAAAATGCCAGGGCATATCCAGAGCTTCAGGAACCGATTGAAGTTTTACGGGATTGGGATTTTACTACCTCAAAGAGATCCATTGCCATGACCTTGGCGCATTATTACGGCACCTTGTGCTATTCTAAAGCGGAAAGACCCGAAGGCCTTTCGTCCATGGAGTTGGTGGAGTATTGGGGTGCAGGATCTCCGGATTCGGAAAAACTTGATCTGTTTCAAGAAACGGTACTTCGATTGACCGATGATTTCGGCACCTGGAAAATGCCCTGGGGCGAGGTAAACCGTTACCAGAGATTGAACGGGGATATCCGTCAACCCTTTGATGATGCCAAACCCAGTATTCCCATCGGTTTTGCCAGTGGAACATGGGGTGCATTGGCTGCTTATGGCGCACGTTACCACAATAATACCAAAAAGATTTATGGTACCCGGGGCAATAGTTTTGTGGCCGTGGTGGAATTTGGTGATAAAGTCAAGGCCAAGACCATGTTGGCCGGAGGACAAAGTGGCGACCCCGATTCCCCTCATTTTAACGATCAGGCACAACGCTATGCAGATGTCCAGTTCAAGGATGCCGCATATTATAAGGAAGATGTGTTGAGACGGGCCCAAAAAACCTATAGACCCGGGGAGTGATCACTCGTCCTCTTTTACAATGATCAAGCTGGCTTTCGAGCCCGTGGAAAGGTTCCATCGGTTGTTGTGGATGACCACGCCCTTGTCATCGGTGACCACCACTTGGGCTGTGTTAGGGCCAGAGGAGCCTTGGTTCAGGGCCTCAAATTCAATGCGGTTGAATCCTTGGACCAAATCCAGATTGATCCCTTTGAACGATCCGGACAGCAATAGATTGTATTCGGCAACTTCACCGTTCACATAGATTTTGATGCGGTCGCCATCCACGTATTCATGGTCTCTGGCCACAATGCCCACAAACTTGGCCGTTGTCTTGAAATCTCCCAAATATTGGTCGCCAAAATGTTCGTTGGAACCTTTTTCCCTTTTTTCCACCACCTTGGGGTCGATGACCAAATCATGGCCCGCTTGCAACAATTCTTTGTCCGGAAGCATTTGAACTCCGGGTTTTTCATTTTTTGAAGTGAGGTTTTCATCCAGTACCGAAGGCATGCGAAGGGATGTGCCCTGATTGCTCGCTTTGATATCGAGGTCGTTCTTCTCCCCGATCTTTAATGGTCGGGTAGTGGGCAGATCGCCTTGGGCAAACAAGGGAGTTGTTGAAAACACAATGCCCATTAGGATGAAAATAATCTTTTTCATGGCAAGATGGAACAATTAGGTACTCATAAAAGTAACAAATACCTTGCCATGAAGATGATAAATCGAAGTTAAATCGTTAACCTGCAAGCGATTTGGCCTTCTTTCTCTTTAAACCAAAAAAGGGATGTAGCCATGTCACCCTCAAAATAATGAGGTCGTAGATCAACCAACTAATGCCAAATGTCCCCACAATCAGAATAATGGCCTTTGGGAGAAACGCCCAATCCAGATCCATCAAATAGTAGGCAATCGCCACTGTTATCGTTTGGTGCAGGATATAAAAAGGATAAACGGCCCTATTGGCATAGGCCAGTCCTTTGCTTGGCTTGTTTAGGTATTTTGCGGCATAGGCAAAAAGCACCAAGATCCACGACCAAATATTTACAACCTTTAATAATGCCTCCGTAAAGTGAATAACGTAGCCATCTTCAAAAAACAACCAGATGATCACTTGCCCTGAAAAACAGATGATGCCTAAAACAAGTGATTTTTGCTTCATTGTGGCAACCGTTTCCCAAAACACCTCTCCCGTGGCAATCAAAACAAACCCATAAAAGAAAAGGGTTATGCTAAATGTAAAGTTGAACCAGTCATTCACCAAGGCGTGGGTGATAGGAAAGAAGGGTTGGACCAGTGATTCCATAAAGTAGAGCGGAACCACAAAGAGATAAATGCCCCAAGTTTTTTGGATCAGACGTTTGACCCATTCCACAAAACGTGTTTTGTGGTTTCTCAAATAGACGAAGAGTGGCGCCAAGACCCACGAAAAGACCAAGAGATAGGGCAAAAACCAAAGGTGATGCCAACTCACATTGCCTTCGGGGTAAACCCCCTCAAATGCCGCGGTTGTGTAGAACTTTAAATATGACCTGGAAAACGCACCATCTGCCAAACGTTCAAAATAGACCTGCGGAGGTACGATCAGGATCATACCGGCCGCCAATGGAATGCCCAAGCGCAAAAAACGCTCCCACATGAATGTTCCCATGCTCCTTTTCCCCAAAGCGTAATAGGTTCCCATGCCGGATATTACAAAAAGTATGGGCAGTCGCCATTGGTTAAGGAACAACATTGGCCAGCGGAGCCAATCGTAAATCACATTGTTTTTCACATGCCAGCCCCACGGCACAAAAAACATTCCAACATGGTAGAAAATAAGTAGCCCGAAAACAATAACCCGAAGCCAATCCAAATCGTAACGTCTAATGGTAGTTCCCATTTTTTAAATTTTTTCCAAAGGTGAGCAGTGCCGATGAAACAGCATATTTTTTTGGTCTGGGAAACGTCCTGAATTGCAATTCTGGAGAAACTATACGGTTTTTTGTCTCATAAATGCCGAGGGTGATTGTCCTGTATGTTTTTTAAAGGCATTGTAAAAAGCGGATTTGGACTTGAACCCTACCGATTCGCCAATGGCTTCCACAGTAAGCTGTTTGAATTCAACATCCAATAGCCTTTGCTGCGCCAGTACGATCCGTTTTTGGTTGATGTAATCGTTGAAGTTCATCCCTGTTTGTGAATTGATGAGTTTGGAAACCGTGTTGGCATTGGTATCCAGTTTCTCGGCCAGGTTCTTCAGGGAAGCATCTTGTTGGGAATAGTAAGCAGTGTTGTTCAGGAATTCCTCAATGTTTTCCAATTTGATGGGGTTTGCTGTCAGGGTCTCATATTTGTCGGCAATCCAAGATCGCTCAAAAAATCGGGATTCAGAAAGGATAAAAAATGACGTGATGAAGATGGTAATTGTATGTACCATTCCTATGTAGTGGTCGCCTCCATCGTCATCATAGTTCAAAAAGATCAAGAATAGAGTGAGCGATAGCACCAGAAAAATGATCACGGTGTTTCTGGAAAAAATGTACTTGTCCAATTTGATATTCTTGGCGGACATCCATCCGCCTTTTCTCGATTTCAAGATCAAGCGGAAAGAGAGTATCAAATAGAGCGCACAACTGAACAGGACCAGCCACCTGAACTGGTTCTTTATCATGTGATAGGAATAGTCCACCCCTTCCGGGACATCCAAAAAACCCAGATTTCTGTAATAGGCGCCCAAATAGGCATTGATTTTCACTTCCAGGGGACTCAGGTAATAATTGGTCTGGGAAAAGGCATAGCCCAAGGGCAACAAGAAATGCCATCCATGTTTTTTGAGTGATATGGGTTTTCTTTCTAGTAGGGCATAGAGGAAAAAATAGAGCGTTGGGGCAATGAGGAGTACTAGGGGTTCGGTGGAATCGTTCAACACCATAACATATTTCATCAGACCAGTGTAGCTCAGGTACACATCCAAAAAAACAAGGCACTGGACCAACAGGGCCCATCCAAAAAACAAAATTGCCGATTTTCGCTTGGCCCTGATAAAAATAACCAATGCGAGAAATAAACCCTGTACAATTCCGAGGAGCATGGTATGGGAAGCAAGGTCGTGCCGTACGGGGATTTGACTCAGTATGGACTCAATGTGGCTCATAGGGAAACATAATCCGCAAGTTTTTCAGGACCCTCAAGAAGTACCCTTACAATCTGGAGCGTACCATCGGCCTTAGTGGCAATGTGCCACTTGATCAGTGATATTTTGCCCCCTTCAAGCTCCAACCCTGTAATACTCCGGGGATGCACACAACTGCCATCGTTGAAAAAAGGAATCTGCCCGGGTTCGGGAAACCTTGGTCTGTGGGTGTGGCCAGCAATGGTGACCAGCAACCCTTTTTTAAGGATCCATCGTTTTATGCGTCTCTCTATCCGGATGAGTTCCTTATAGTTTTTAGCGGGACTGGTAGGGTCTGAAATGCCCACAACTTGAAGGGGTTTCCACAACACTCTCACCAAGAACCTGCCAATGCGCCAGCACACATAGTTCCACCAGTCGGCTTGATGGCCATGGACACAGAACAGTTCTTGCCCTGTTTCCCGGTGCTTTAAGATCAGCGCTTCATGGTAGGTGATGCCTTGAAAAAGTGCCTTGTCCGAACCGTCAATGGGTTCAAAATAATGGGAAAGGTGTTTTTTTACGTAGTTCTCATCCTGATAGACCATATCGTGGTTGCCCCAGACCATGTGGAGCCTTTTTTCCAAATGGAACTGGCGCAGTAACTGATATACATTCTTATGGGCCTCGATGAGCGATTCAAAACTTAGGTTCTCCCACAGTTCATCGCCGTCGCCAAGTTCGCAGTAGTGAAAACCTTCCCGATAATAGTGGCTCAGTGCATGGAAGTATATGTTCCTATTGTTGGCAAAATCATCGGCAAAACTGTTGTCTCCCCTATGACAGTCACTGAAAAAGATAAACTTGGAACTGTCATCAAAAGGGATGACCTTGGCATTTTTGTAAGCACGGTCCAGTCTTGTGGTGGATGACATGAAGTTAATTTTGCCAAATATCCTCAAAAATGGCCATTAAACCATAAAGATGGACTATAACACAAATGCTTTTCTTCTTTTTGTAACTTTAGGGGCTAAACCTCGACTAACGCTTGCATGAAGCAGGATCACCCCATAGAAAGCCCAGTGGTGCAGTTGGTAAGTTTCAACAAGTTGTTGGAGCATTACGATGAACAACTGAACAGCCCCAACATACACTTGGCCGAGCGCGCCAAATATGTTTTGGATGCACAGGCACCATATCCTGTACTAAGGGATGGGTTCAGTGATCTTTCATTGTTGGAAAAGCATAAGGATGTCATCAAAATAATCTTGGAGGACACCTTTCCGCCCGCGCTCACACACAACGAGATCAAGACGGCCACCACCGCTTTTGAGAACCTTGTTTTCAATTCTTCGGAGCGTTTTCAAAAAATATTGAAAGATGCAGGGGACGATTTTCAACTGGAAATCCACAACATCCCCGAGGAGTTCAACTACATTATGAGGTGCAGTGTGATCCTCAAATTCCATTATGGGTACAATTTGGACTTTAAGCGTCCCTTGTTCTACGATATTCCGGATGCCAATGGTGTGATGCACCGTTACCGTATCCTGTACAATGCGGATTTTATGGAGATCCATCCAACCGAAAAAGCAAAAGAACTGACACAGGACGATGTGGACGAACTCTTGGAAAGCTTTCACAACTTGGATCTATGGAAAGAGAAAATCCCTCCCAATAGTTTTATTGCCAAGGGCTTCATCATCTCCAACATGTTTGACGTAACGGCCGAACACTCCATCTCTGAGATCAAATCCACCTTGATAGGTAGGAGCAAGCGGGAGAACGAATCCTTTATGGAGAGTTTTCAAAACACGTTTAGGTCTTTGTTCAAGATCAAAGACATCAATGTTGGTTTTGCGGGCTACGATTCCACTGCCAACAACTTTTTCAGGATTTATGGAAAGGGCATGGAAAGTTATATCCTCAACGGAAAGAACGTGGAGCCCTGTGACGCCATGCTCTGCAACCATTCCCATGGAAAGCTGTTCGAGGAAAGCAAGTACTTTGCCATTTCCAATGTGGAAAAATATTTCAAGCAATCGGATGGATGCGCCCAACCCTATAAAAATCTAATGAACCAAGGCATAAAAAGTGCCATTTTGGCGCCTATATCCGTGAACGGCAACCTTTTGGGTGTCCTGGAGCTTGTTTCGGGTAAGGTAAATGAGTTGAACAGTGTCAATGCCAACAAGTTGGACGATGTGATGCCCTACATCATATCGGCAGTGCTCAGGACCATTGAGGAAGAAGAGAACCTGATAGATGCGGTAATCCAGCATGAGTGTACCACTGTGCATCCTTCAGTATATTGGAAGTTTCAGGAGGAAGCCAAACGGTTCATGGCCGACGAACTGGCTGGACATCAACCCGAGTTCAGGGAAATCGTCTTCAAGGAGGTTTATCCGCTCTACGGTCAAATAGATATCAAGGATTCTTCAAAGGAACGAAACCTATCCATCCAGCGTGATCTTATGATCCAACTTTCGGAAATCAATGAAATTTTGGAGGTGGCGGTAAAGAAGTTTGGGCTTCCGATATATGAAGAGCTCATGTTCCGCGTGAACAGTTATCTGGATGAGGTAAAAGAAGCCCTTTTCACCCATACCGAACAGGCGGTCTTTGATTTTGTGAAAGAAGAAGTAGATCCTGTTTTTGAACACTTCAAGAAGGAAGACAAGGAACTCAAGTCACTCATTGACGAATATGGAAAAAAAATAGATGGCACCACAGAGTCCTATTACGACCATCGCCGTAACTATGATGAAAGCGTGATGGAGGCCAATATGCAGTTGGCCGCCCTTTTGGACAAGAAACAGGAAGAGGCCCAGGCCATGTTCCCACACTATTTTGAACGCTATAAGACCGATGGCGTGGAACACAATATGTACATTGGCAGTTCCATTGCCAAGGATCGGGACTTTGACAAGCTCTATTTGAGCAATCTAAGGCTCTGGCAGCTCCAGGTGATGTGCGAGATGGAGAACAAATACTACACGCTCAAATCCAAGTTGCCCGTCAAGTTGGATGTAGCTTCCCTCATTTTGGTGTACAGTACCTCCCTGGCCATTCGTTTCAGGATGGACGAAAAGCGTTTCGATGTGGACGGAACCTACAATGCAAGGTATGAAGTGATTAAAAAGCGAATAGATAAATCCTATATCAAGGGAACCAACGAGCGTTTGACCCAAAAGGGAAAACTTTCCATAGTCTATTCCCAACGAAAGGACGAAAGGGAATACATGCGTTACCTGCGTTTTTTGAAGGCCAAGGGATATTTTACCAACAACATTGAAATCGTGGAGTTGGAGGGACTTCAGGGAGTTACCGGACTAAAGGCCATAAGGGCGGAAATACTCTACAAAAAGGACAAAAAATCAGAACGCACCTACACCTATGAAGACCTCATGGCGGAGTTGAGATCCTGACTTTCAAAAAGAAATCTTTTCAGGGCCGAAAAATCGAAATGCAATAAAAAAGGCCAGTACGGAAATGATCATCCCCACCATGAAAATGGTGTAGGTAATCCTAAGTATTTTATACTTTCTGTTCAGCACGAGACCCAAGTAATAAAGGTCTTTGGTCAGGGAAGAATATACATAATCCTTGTCCTTGACCAGTTCTTGCAGGGCCCATTCATATTCCTCCAGTTTCATTTTATGAAAGTTGCCAAAGAAGAGTAGGTTCACCCTTTTTTGTTCCACATCCTCCTTGGTGAACTTTCCACTGGTAATATTGGGCCTTGTGGCCAAAACGGACAATATCATGGAGGCCACACTGAACAGGATAAGGACAAATGTGGGATAAATGAGGTATGCGTTGGAGGGGCTATCCAGTTTGGTGAGCAGGTTGGCCAATACCAATGAAATGATGATGGCGTTCACCGACAATAGGATATTGGCCTTAGTGTCGGCAATATCACTCAGTTTCAGGTGGTTCCGCAGAGTTACGCGGTATAGGGTCTGTATGCTGCGATCTGGGCTTTCTTCCTTGTATTTTGCCTTTAGGGCTTCTTTTTTGGCAATGGTTTTTTCCGTTTTCTTTTCCTTGAGCAGTTGTTTCAGGTTACGCTCTTTGCCCTCTTCCCAATTCTCCTTCGCATAGTCGGTATAAAAATGATGCCAGTTTCGGAACATGTGGATGTTTTTGTCCCTCCAGTCCTTGGCGGAATAATCGGCAATACCGAGAAGCCTGAGCTCATCCCGCAGAAAATCGGTGGTTTCCCAATAACTCCTTTGTGCAAAATGGGAGGTGTCGGCATCCTTGATGATCTCTTCCAACAAATTTTGTGGTTCGTGGTCCATTCTCGTGGCCATGATCAGTGCACATACCTGTTCTGTTGCGGTTGTATCGTACCCGTTTTCATCAAGGAAGGCAGTGGCCATCCTGCAGCTGGTCTCTTCATGGTTTTCCATGTCCTTTACATAGCCTATGTCATGAAGCCATGCGGCCAACAGCAATCTTTCGCTATCCTCGTTCCCCAAGTCATAAAAATTGAGCAATTCTTTAGTACTTTTGACAACGCGTTGGGTGTGTCGCAAGTTGTGGTACAAAACCTTGGGATCCAGTTCCTCATTTAAAAGGCTTGATACAAAGCGTTCAGTTTTTTCAACAATTTCCGACATAACAACCAATTTGAACAATCCAAAGTACAAAATTTTGGAATCAACCTCATCCGGATATGTATAAACATTGTTTCCTCTTCCTTGTGCTTGTTTTGGTATGTGGTTGTGCCACTTATGAAACCAAATATGCCGAACCGTTTTTTGTAGGGAATGTTACTGATGACAAGGAGGTGGAGCATACTTTTTATCTGATCGGGGATGCGGGAAAATCGCCAATGGGCGACCTTAACCCCACCTTGAAAAAGTTCAGGTCCGTGCTGGAAACAGCCAATGAAAACAGCACGGCCATTTTTTTGGGCGACAACATATACCCCGCTGGATTTGTGGATCAAAAAGATGATTCCGAAGGGCATGAACGAGCCAAACACTATTTGGATGCCCAATTGGCCACACTAAAATCCTTCAAGGGCAGGACCATTTTTATTCCAGGTAACCACGATTGGTACAGTGATGGGCTGGAAGGCTTGGAAAGGGAAGAGGACTACATCAAGGAAGCATTGGGCGATAAGGATGCGTTCCTGCCCAAAAATGGTTGCCCTATGGAGAAGATCGAGATCAGCGATAAGGTCATGGTCATTGCCATAGATACGGAGTGGTACCTGACCGATTGGGACAAGCACCCCACCATGAACGACAAGTGCGAGATCAAGGACAGGGAACGCTTTTTTGAAGAACTGGAAAGCGAGATCAAAAAAAACAGGGACAAAACAGTGATCATGGCCCTTCATCACCCTATGTTCACCTACGGTCCACATGGCGGACAATTTTCTTTCAAGCAACAGATCAACCCCAGCGGAGGTAAATTTCCTCTGCCCATTTTGGCCACTCTGGCCAATTTTTTAAGAAAGACATCGGGTGCCACGGTTGAGGATCTCTCCAATAAAAAATACAATGCCCTAAAAAATAGAATACTGACCCTTTCCCAACATTCGGACAAGGTGATTTTTGCATCAGGGCACGAACATGGCCTACAATACATTGAAGAATATGGCAAGCCTCAGATCGTAAGTGGTTCCGGGGCCAAAACCGGGGTCAACCGCTTATTGAACGGTAGTAAGTTTTCTACAGGAAGAAACGGTTATGTCGTTCTCAAAGTGTACAAAGACGGGTCGTCGAGTGTCGATTTTTATGGTGCCGATGCCACTTCCGAGGAATTGCTATACCACACCCAAGTGCTCCCTCCTGACAAATCCTTGGAAAAAATAGCGCTATCGGAAGATTTCCCTCCCTTTATGGAAGCATCGGTCTATACAGAGGAAGAAGTGGACAAAAGTGGGTTCCACAAATGGCTCTGGGGCAAACGCTATCGAAAATACTATGCCACAAAGGTAAAGGCACCTACCGTGAGATTGGATACCCTGTTTGGAGGATTAAAGGCGGTACGAAAGGGTGGTGGTAACCAATCCAATTCCCTGCGTCTGGAAGATAAACAAGGAAGACAGTATGTAATGCGCGACCTAAGAAAAAGTGCTGAGCGGTATCTTCAGGCCATTGCGTTCAAAGATCGGTACATCATTGGCCAATTTGAGGATACCCATACTGAAAAACTGTTGTTGGATCTCTACACCGGGGCACATCCCTATGCTCCGTTCACCATGGGAAAGCTGTCCGAAGCAGTGGATCTCTACCATACCAATCCCAAATTGTACTATGTTCCAAAACAAACTGTTTTGGGTGATTTCAATTCTGAGTTTGGAGATGGTCTTTACATGATTGAAGAACATGTTTCCGATGAGCATGACGACCTTGAAAGTTTTGGGAGGACCAAAAAAATTGAAAGTACCTACGACTTGATCGAGAAGCTGCGGGAAGATGAAGAGTACCGAATCGACCAAAAGGAATATGCAAAGGCACGATTGTTCGACATCCTTATCGGGGATTGGGATCGGCACGTGGACCAATGGCGATGGGCCGAGTTCGAGACCGCGGATGGCAAAAAGATATTCAAGCCCATCCCGCGAGATAGAGATCAGGTCTTTTCACGTTGGGGTGATGGACTGATCATGAACTTTGGTTCGAGAACGGTTCCCGCATTGCGCATCTTTGAAGGTTTCAACGAAGAGATACGAAGTGTAAAAGGTTTTACATCCTCACCCAGAACCTTTGCCCTAGATATGGCACTGTTGTCCGAAACAACGATGAATGTATGGGTTGATCAGGCCAAGTTCATCCAAGAACACATTGATGAAGCAGTGATCGATGAGGCCTTTTTGGAATTTCCGGAGGAAGTAAGGGACGGCACCCTTGCTGAGATCAAGGAAATCCTATTGGCAAGGAAGGAAAAGTTGGTGGACACTGCCAAAGAATATTTTTCTGTGCTGAACAAGTACAGTGTGGTCACGGGAACGGACAAGGACGACCATTTCAATATAGTTTCCCTTCCGGATGGAAGAGTTGAGGTCAGGGGTTACCGTATCAAAGGAGGGGAAATCACAGATCTGTTTTTCCAAAAAATTTATGACCCGGCCCATACCAAGGAAATCTGGCTCTACGGATTGGATGACGATGATGTTTTTGAGGCGGACACGGAAACCTCTAAAATAAAAGTACGCATGGTTGGTGGCCAGAACAATGATATCTACAAGATTTCAGAGAAGTCGAAAAAGCTATTTGTTTATGACTTTAAGACCAAAGACAATACGTTTGATGAGGCTTACGGAGGAAAAATCAATCCTTTAGATGATTACGACACCAACACCTTTGATTTTTTAAAGGTCAAGGCCAGTAACAACCAAATACTGCCCGCCATTGGGTTCAACCCCGATGATGGGTTCAGGATCGGACTTACTGACACCTATACCTTCAATGGGTTTAGGAAAAACCCCTTTACCCAGCAACACACCTTCAATGCAGCTTATTATTTTGCCACAAAAGGGTATGATTTGGGATACAATGGAGAGTTTGCCCACATTTTAAACAATGTAAATTTGGAATTGAGTGCCCGGTTTACCAGCCCCAATTTCACCCTTAACTTTTTCGGGTTTGGAAATGAGACCATCAACAATGATGATGAAGAACCTTTGGGCCTGGATTACAACAGGGTTCGGTTGAGAACACTTAAGTTTGCTCCATCCCTGGTATGGAGAGGACATTTGGGATCTAAAGTGAGAACCGGGATCTCTTATGAAAACATTGAAGTAGAGGAGACCGAGAACAGGTTCATCAACCAGTTTTATATAGAAAATGGAGAGGAGAACCACAAGAGCTTTTTGGGGGTGGAAGGTGAATACAGCTACTCCAACACGGATAATGAAGCTTTCCCGACCCTAGGAATGGCATTCACGCTGCTCGGGGGCTACAAGACCAATGTGGAAGAGCAGGGCAGGTCCTTTGGGTTCATCGTGCCCAGTCTTTCCATAGATTATAGGTTGGTCCCGAGCGGAAGACTTGTTCTCGCCACCAAACTGAAAGGCCATTTCAACATTGGCGATGATTTTGAATTTTACCAAGGGGCAAGCATTGGGGGCAACGATGGATTACGGGGCTACAGGTTCCAACGCTTTACGGGCAAGACGGCCTTTTACCAAACCTCCGATCTCCGCTATAGTTTCAGGTCTCGTCCAACGGGTTTATTGCCCGTGACCCCGGGAGTCTATGGCGGGTTCGATTATGGCCGAATCTGGTTTCCCGGTGATACGTCCCGCAAATGGCAAAATTCCTACGGAGGTGGCTTTTTCTTGAACGGAGCGGATATTGTAACGGCAAACGCAGGCTTGTTCCACAGTTCGGATGGGCTTAGGTTTGCTTTCGGGCTTGGATTCGGGTTTTGATATTTTCAGGATAAGTGTTATCGGGCTTGGGCAATGTGTTTTGCTTCTTCACAATGGTTGTTCAAGATGCCCGTGATGATGTAGTTGTTGTCCTTTTTTTCAAAAAAGAGATACCATGTGGTGCGGGAAGTTGAATTGTAAAAGATATACCGGCTTCCTAAATGTTGAAGTTTAAGAGGTGCTTTTTTATGGGGGAAAGTGTGTATATCGTTTGTAATGAAATTGATGATCTTGTCCACATAGCCACGGGCAATTTCTTCATACGAAAAATATCCTGCCATAAAAAGGGAAAAAACCAGTTCATCAAAATAATCAATCGTATGTTTTGTGAAAATTACTCTTTCCAAGGATACGCCTTAATCCGTTTATACATTTCAGCCCTTGCCTCCTCCACGGTATAGCCTTTTTTCCATTCCTCATCAAAGTCAAAAGGTTTTTCGCTGCGGTTTTTTATGGCTTCCAAGTGCTGTAGCACGGATATATCATCTATCTCGCGTATCCAAGCGATGAGTTCTTCTTTTACTGCGGTTGCCTTGGGTTCCATTTTTCTGGGATTGTTGACCATAAAGATACAAAGATTCCATGTGGAATCTTCAAAACCCTGTTGATCGGTCCATTCATCACGGAGTCCTTCACCCATTCTTTTCCAAAAGATACAGAGCCATCCTGATTTTCCAATAAGGAATTTGTTCTTCAAAATGTATAAAATAGGGTTTCAACCCTTCTTCCCCTTCACCAAGTTCAATTTTGGCAGTTCGAATCTTTTCAATCTCTTCTCTGGATATAAATTGGTAAAGGTTGATTGGCCTACCCTCCTCATGCGCTTTTTGGAAATGGCCGTAAATGGTATCTTCCTTCAGTTCCCGCTGGGCGGCAATCTCGGCCACCGTCATGCCTTTTTCAAACAGTGAAAATGAGAGTTCATGGGTACTCTTCTTGGATGCTGTCCATGCATTGATCACATTAAGGAAACGTGTGGCATATTTGTCTTTTTTAGCTTCGCCCACACCGCTTACCTGCATGAACTCGGTTTCGGTTTCAGGGAGTTTGGCTTCCATATCCCGGAGGGCGGCATCGCTGAACACGATATAGGCAGGTACATTCTCTTCAGTGGCAATTTCTGTGCGAAGGGCCTTCAACTTATCGAACAGCCCATGGGTTTCCCTATTTTCCAAAGATTTGGCTTTGGTGCTTTTTTCTGCTTTTTGAAGCGTGGCGAGCTGAACTTTTCGACCTTCAAATAAAATCTGTTTGGCCAAGGGTGTGAGCAACAAACGGCCATTCTCGTGAAATCGGATTTCCAAAATGCTCTGATTGACCATTTGGATGATATATTGCTGCAAGTCCAGCCAGGACACATCTTTGATCGCGCCGTAGGTTTTTATGTTTTGATAGCCCTTATCGAATACTTGGGCGTTTTGCGCACCACGGAGCACATCGACCAGCATGGTCAAAGCTGCTTCTTCCCTTAGCCGATATACTGCCGAACAGACTTTCTGGGCCAAGATGGTACCGTCAAAAAAATGGGGAGGGGATTTGCAGTTGTCGCAATTGCCACAATTTTCCGAAACGTGTTCCCCAAAATAATTGAGCAGGGCTATACGGCGACAGCTCAAGGCCTCGGCAAATTGCTGCATACGCTCCAGTTTGGCCAACTGCACCTCTTTTGTAGGCGATTCCTCTATGAACTTCCGCAATTGGATCACATCGGAAAAACTATAGAACAACAAGGTTTGTGCCGGCAAACGATCGCGACCGCTACGTCCGATCTCCTGATAGTAGCTCTCTATGTTTTTGGGCATATTGTAGTGGATCACCCAGCGTACATTGCTTTTATCGATACCCATCCCAAAGGCAATGGTGGCCACAATGATCGGGGTACGGTCGTTGATAAAGTCTTCCTGGACCTTATTGCGGGCCTCGGCATCCATTCCAGCATGGTAGGCTTGTGCCGTGAATCCGTTTTGGCTCAGTTTCTGGGCAAGTTTTTCAGTGCCGTTGCGGCTCAAACAATAAATAATCCCACTTTGGTCCCTGCGTTTTTCCAAAAACTGGATAATTTGGGAAAATCGGTTGGTCCCCGGCCGCACTTCGAGGAACAAATTCTTCCTATCAAAGGAAGCAATATGCCTCTCGGCGTTTGTTATATGGAGCTGCCTTAGGATGTCGTCTTGGGTAGCGCTATCGGCCGTGGCGGTAAAAGCTGCAATGGGAACGTTGGGAAAAGCCTCCTTCAGTTTGCCCAACTGTGTATAGGCCGGTCGAAAATCGTGCCCCCATGCCGAAATACAATGTGCTTCATCCACTGCGAACAGGCTTATCTTTTCTTCATCCAAAAAGGGCATCAAATGGGGCAGGCTTTCAGGTGCTACATACAAAAGTTTGATTTCTTGCGCCCTTAGTCTTTTCAGGGTTTCACTTTGCGTTTCAGTGGCTTGGCTGCTGTTGTAGAACGCTGCCGGGACACCGTTTGCATGCAAGGCATCTACCTGGTCCTTCATCAAGGCAATAAGGGGAGAGACCACAATGGCCGTTCCGTTCATCAGTAGTGCGGGCAATTGAAAACAAACCGATTTTCCACCGCCCGTGGGCATTATGCCCAATAGGTCTTTTCCTCCCAGAATACTATTGACAATAGCTTCCTGATTGGGTAAAAAAGCATCAAAACCAAAGTGCTTTTTTAAGAGTTGTAGGTTATGTTGTTTGGGAATCATAATGCCCAAATGTCAACAATAATATTTCTAAATACAAATTGAAGGATTGCTGAGAGCTTTTTATAGACTTGACCCAGCTAAAACGAATAGAGCTTTAGTTTTGTGTATAGTATATGTTCAGGATTTATTGAAATCGATATTGGTATAAGTTTCCCCCACCATGTTTGTTCCGTTCGTCAGCGATCAAGAGGGTCGTGTCGTTCAAAAAGGAGATGGACTCGATCTGGGTTTGGCAGTTCAGGTCAATCGTTTTAATGGATGCCTTGGAAAGATCGGAAAGCTCAAAATCCGTCAATAGGAAGACAAGGCCATAACTGAGCAGGGCAATGGTCTTCCCATCGGGGGAAATGTCGGCCCCGGTCACCGAACATTGGTCTTTGTCCCCACACAAAAACAAGGAGCCCAACGATTCTGCACTGTATTCCCCCTCATTGTCAGGAATTCTGTAGATCAAGGTTTTGCCGGAATAGGGGCGGGTCCTGTTCTTGGTAAAAATGTATAGATGGCCATCCCAATGGAGCAGACCTTCCGTATCAAAATAAAGACTGTCCTTTTCGGGAGGAAAGCTTTTTTGTTCAGGATAACGAAACTGGATCTTGGTCGCTTTTGGCTCTTTTTTCGCCAATTCGGACTTAGATACTTTATAAATGGTAAGGTCCTTTCGTTCATTGTCATTGTTTCCAAAATCACCGATATAAAGGTTGCCGTTGTTGTCCAGGGCCAAATCTTCCCAGTCTTTGTTTTTGGCCTTATCGATCTTTAGGGATTTGGTCAACTGTGCCTTTTTATCGACATTATATATTTTGTCTTTGTTGCCACTGTCCTCGATTACCCAGATGTC
The DNA here is from genome assembly GCA_048270465.1 of Allomuricauda sp. GTDB lineage: Bacteria > Bacteroidota > Bacteroidia > Flavobacteriales > Flavobacteriaceae > Flagellimonas. Next base: position 5,515 of record JBLWSV010000003.1, on the reverse strand, counting down.
ACCCGAGGAAGACGTTTCAATACCTGAAACTTCCTTGAGTTCGGAAGGGAAACTGCCCAAGGGTTCCAGTTGTCCATAAAAAGTGCTCTGGGCACAGGCCTGTGTAAGCACCAAGACAAGGACTAGGGCCAATCGCTTCATTTGGTTTCTTTTATGGGCATGAACACTTCGGTCTTCCATTCCAGTTCATTGCCACCCATATTAGGGTTGTTGTAGAATACCTCAATGGGCTTTTTCTCAATGGGAATATTATTTTTTTCGGCGTAATCCACCAAAGCATACCAGGCCCTGTCCGAAGTAATGTAATTGCCGTTATATATGGCCTTCAAAGTTTTTTTGCTGAAAATGCGTTTGTATTCGATGCCGGGATGATTTGGGAGTTTTTCGGAACGAAGAATGGGGTAACAAAAATTGTAGGAAAGGCTATTTGTCTTTAGATCCCAATCCAAGACTTCCACAAAAGGCGGCCCATTGAGATCCACTCCGTTTTCCACCAAAATGGAATTGAGCAGGGAATAATTGGCCATCATCCCCTTAGCTTTTTGTTCGGGCTCTGTTTGGAGAGGGACACAGGCGCAAAAAGAAGTGAAAAGCTCTGCCTCACCCTCGATGGAAACCTTGAAATCGTCCAAATGTTCATTCAAGAAATTGTTGAAGTCGATAAGGGTTTTCCTTGCCCCCTTTTCAAAATCCGTATCGGAAAATGGTATGGAAATTTTGTTGTTCAAAGTGTTACCGGGATCTTTTATATTGACCTCTACCTCGCTCAATGAGTCGTGGACGGGCGAGATGTGCCATTCATAAACATGAACCGAATCATTGACCACCACGGTCTGTTCAAAATGGGTGGGACTTTCAAACTTGATGGGCACAACACTGTCAAAACCCATGTTCCAAGCCTTTACGGTCTCATAAATGGTCCCTGGAATGGCCTTTGTCTTAAAATTTACCTGATAATCCTGTGGCTTTAAGAAGAGGTACCACAATAACAAAACCAATAAAAGTACTGGAACCAGTATTAAAATCTTTCTCATAACTAAAAGCAAAAATAGAAAATTAGCTTTTGGTCATGTCCAGTTTGCCCACAATAAATTTCCCGAGATCCCTCCCCTGCTTGATGCCCACTTCAATGGCAGCACGGTAATGGATGCCTCCGTACATCCGGCTAATGGCCGCCTCATCAGCAGCCTGGTTGAACGAGGTGAACGAACGCACAGGAAGGCCATAAGGGGTCTCGGTATCGTCGTCAAAGGAAAAGTTGTCCCCAAAAACTTCCGTGAGAACGGTGGCTGCAGCTCCGGACACCACACTGTGCCCACTGGTATATTCCGGGAAAGGAGGAGTCTGCAAAACAGGTTCCCAACTATCGTCTATGTATTGATTGATCACGGTTTCTGGACGTATAAGGTTACTTCGGTACTTTTCGTCCCAACAACTGATAAATCCATCTGCAATGGCAATAGAGGTTTTGGTATAGGCATAAATGCTCTTTGCCAGGTCGGCATCTGTTTTTTTGCATGCGATCTTGGTGATACCGATCCAATGTGCCCCAGGGGTTATTTTTTTTGTGGCGAACATCAAGTGTCCGCGGGTCACTGAAACATAAGGATTGCAGTCCCAAAATTGGGCAATGGCAATCTCTTCGGATTTATCGCCCTTATCCACCATGCTTTTTCTTACCTCATACACCTCCATGACCTCTTTGTAAAAGTCAGAGCCTTTTTCCATGGAAAAGGGCGGAGGGGGCACAGGTTTGAACTGTGCAGCGGAATCTATGGCGAACGGCCGTATTTTAGCCCAATGCGGTTCAAGACCGTTCATGTATGCAGGAGGTGTGGGCTGCCAACGCGAAGGATCATCCGAATTTACCGAAAACTTGGGCATGGTGCGTGTTTCCTTATAGTTGTCCTTGTTCATCCAACCAGCGATAAAATCAGCAACCTCCATTCCATATTCCTTGGAGGCATTGAACTCGGCTTCGTTCTTTTCGGCCCATACGGTGTAGAGACTGTCACGGAAACTCGTTATCCTTTCTTCAGAGAAAATGAGCCTTTTGCACATATCGATATGGGCAACCAGTGCCGCCAATTCAAAATTTATATTTTCCGAACTCTTTGGATCCGGTATTTCTTGAAGCCCGTTCAGTTGTCCAGCCAATGAAGCGTATCTCTCATCCTTTTTTGCCATGATCTCATAGGCAGCTATGTTGGAATAGGCAAAAATCCTACTGGCGACGGGTGGGGAAAAAATATCATGGATCATCACTTCCACCACCTTGTCCACGGATTTGTGGAAATCTTCGGGAGCAATTACAATCGGTTCCTGTTCCTTTTTGCAGGACATTAGGACCAATAACAGCATGGTGATTAAACTTAATCTTTGTTTCATGACCTTTCGGTTAATTTTTGAATGAATAGACTTGTGTTTTATCATTGTTGAAGACGGCCAACAAATACTTTTGACCTTTGAACTCCAAGGTTGTCAAATGTCGCAAAGACTTTTGTGTAAAATCCAGGCCCAACACATTGCCCAGAACAATATCGTTTTCATTTTGGATCAACGCTCCGGGAAAGGTATCCAAGCGGCCGTGGTAGGGCTTTACTCCAAAGAAATTGCCACCGCAAAGGACCTCTTGGGAACCGTCACCATCAAAATCATCCACCAAGAATGCCATGATGGGCGAGACCTGAAGCTCATTCTTGAACGGGACAAATACGAAATCGCCATCATCATTCCTTAAATAGCCTGATTGCAATGTATTGACTTCCAGAATATTGGATTTATCCAGTATTTCCTTTCCAAAGATTTCTTCCAAAGTTTGTCCGGCAAAGGATTTGTAGCTGGTATATTTTTTCTTCAGATATACCAACTGGGAAGCGAGCCCATCCAAGGATTCCAAAGGATAGTATTTTCCATTTTTTTCCATGGCGGTAATGGTCTCGGTCTGTCCATTTTCGTCAAAATCATTGAAATAAAGTCTCATGGGAAATTTTTCCGAGGCCTTGAACTTTGAATTTGTGCCCCAATTCCCCAAAAGGTAGTCCATATCCCCATCACCATCCATGTCAAAGGCTTCGATGCTTTGCCATAGACCATTCATATTCAACGGATTGACTTCAGTAAAAATGTTCTTGTCATTTTTTAAAAATTTTGGGGACATCCATTCCCCTACCAAAATGAGGTCCGTTGACCCATCACCATCAAAATCGGTCCAGATTGCATCGGTGACCATTCCCTTGGAATGCATCGAAAAATTTTCTACCAATCGAAATTCCCCCCGATCGTTTTCCAGAAGATACGAATTGGCCGGTGCACCGAACTGGCCCGTTATGGTATGTCCGCCCACAAAAACATCCAGATCACCGTCACCATCAAAGTCAAACGGTTTCACCACTGACGAATTTTGGAAGAATTCTGGTGGTTGCCCATTGGAAAATGTGGTATCGGTCCGCACGTAATATGCATCCAACAACGCGCTGGAATTGCCATAAAAATCTCCTCCACCAGCGGTCACAAAGAGGTCGTTCCTTTGGTCATTGTTGAAATCGGCAATGGCCGCAGAAATATTTTCCCGGATGGAATCCTTTTGGATGCCATTGAACTTTTTGGGACCAAAAATGGAATCCTGTTGCACATAAATTTGGGGCGGGGAAAATTTGGATCCCCCAAAGAAAACATCCATTTTCCCATCATTGTCCAAGTCGCCCAAAGCCACGGCGGGTCCTCTGTCCGAAACTTGATAGGGAATCAGTTTTTCACGGTTGAAGTCGGTGTAATTGTCCTCCACGTGCACAAAGTCCAATCCCAAATTGTCTGGAACGGTTTTGAACAGTGTTTTTTCTGACTTATGCAGTGTGTTGTAATCGAAAGGTTTGGCACTTTCAGGGGATATGGTCAGCGTTTGGTTGACCGCCACATTTTTGAGTATTTGATACGTTTTGTTCGGCCAAATGATCTTTATGGAATCAATGGTTTGGAGATTTCCATAACCGAAATGAACCATGGGTTCCGAAGAAGCCTGAAAACCACGGGTAGGGAAGAGTTCTTTGAACTGGAGCCCTCCATCTTGATAGGAATATACCTTGGTGCCAATTCCAAACCTGTTCTTTTGGGTGAAATTGAACTTGATTTTCAGGTAGTTTGCTTTCTTGTCCACTTTGTTGATGTACAATGAGGCAGGCTGGTCTATGTTGTTGGTCACCAGATCTAGATCGCCGTCGCCGTCCAGATCACCCATTGCGGTAGCCCCGGAAATTAGGGTGTCCTTGGTGATCCAATCCCCGGAAGTGTCGTGGAACTTGAGGTCGTTGCCACCCTTGAAGGTATAATTGTGCACGTTACCGGAAGGCATCAGGTCCAATGCCTTCTCATCCACCAGTTTGGTGTTGTCCATTTTTTTTTGGATTTCTTCACTGGAAGCAAAATTGATGAAATCCAGATCGTTGGGTCTTTTTGGGATTCCGTTGGATATGAACACGTCTTGGTGCCCGTCTTGGTCATAATCCCCAAAAAGGGCGCTCCAGCTCCAATCGGTGGCGGCAATACCGCTCATTAGTGCAGTTTCCAAAAAATTACCGTCCGGCTGGTTCACAAAGAGCATGTTCCGTGTGAATTGGTAGTGATAGCCAAAATGATCCACCTTTAGCTTCTGAATTTGTATGTCATCGTCGCCTTGTGATGATTTTAGGGCGACCTCGTCTTCGGGCAGCATATCCAATGAAATGAAATCGGGCCTGCCATCATTGTTGATATCGGCCACGTCATTCCCCATGGAGAATCTGCTGGAGTGCCCAAAATATTTCCTCAAACTCTCCGTAAAAGTACCATCTCCATTGTTCAGGTAATAATAATCATCCTCATGGAAATCGTTGCCCACGTAAATGTCGGGGTATCCATCCTGATTGAAATCGGCTATGGCCAACCCTAGCCCGTATCCGTTCACACCACCATAGATTCCGGCTTCTTCACTAACATCCTTAAATTTGCCGTTGTCGTTGCGAAGCAATTTGTCGCCTGTTTCATACCGCCGTTCAAACCGTAGATCAAACTTTCCGAAGGAGTTTTGGGTGTGCACGGCATGGTTGAGTAGGTACAGGTCCAGATCACCGTCAAGATCATAGTCAAAAAAAGCGGCGTTGGAACTATAGGAATCAAAATCCAGTCCGTATGCTGCGGCACTTTCGGTAAAGGTGTTGTCCCCATTGTTGATGTACAGCTCATTGAACCCATTAAAGCCATTGATGCCCACCACGGCACATACATAGATGTCCAAGAGACCATCCCCGTTCACATCTGCCATGGTGACCCCGGTGTTCCAAGTGCTGTTGCCTTCAATCCCGGCAGTTGCTGAAATATCCTCGAACTCCAGATTGCCCTTGTTCAGGTAGAGTTTGTTCTTGACCTGGTTTCCCGTAAAGAAAATGTCGGGCAGGCCATCATTGTTAATGTCCCCAATGGATACTCCTCCACCGTTGTAAAAGTACAGATAGTCCAAAATGCTGAGGTCGTCCGTTGG
>JBLWSV010000002.1:0-350987 GCA_048270465.1 Allomuricauda sp. | reverse complement strand
TGCTTGTTTCTTGCTCTGGTGAGGATGGGGAAACAGGACCCGCCGGGAAAGATGGTATTGATGGAAAGGATGGGGAAGATGGAAACGCCAATGTCATTGTTTCCGATTGGATGCCCCTTGTTTGGGACTATACTGATGGGGTGGATTACGCCTGGATGGACATTCCCGTAGAAGATATCATGGATTTTGTTGAAAGCGGGGGCATTGTAATGGTTCATTTAAGGAACGATTTGAACGGTTCAAATGTTAAGGCACTTCCAATCTATTCTTCTGATAGCTACTACTTTTCCTATGGTGAATTTGGCACAAGTTTTATAGGTGTCAGGGTTTTCGTGTACTCTCCCAACCTTGATCTTTTGGAAAACAATCCGGAAATACGTCTGCGCTATGTGCTGGTCCCCGCCAACATGGCCGAAGCCAGTGGTTTGGCCGATAAAATACCCGAAAACTTTGACGAGGCAGCCGCCATTCTTGGTTTGCAGCAATAAGCTTTTAAGGACTACAACAATCTCGTCATTTTTATTAAAAACATGCACCTGTTTCCCTACATGGGAGAACATCCATCCCCTCAAACGGGGCATCCGTCAACCCAAAACGGCCATCCGTCAATCGGGCAAAAATTTTACACCATCACTTTCTATTTTAGACCCTGAAAAAGAATAGGTATGGACCAAAAAAAGGAACAAATCCAATTTAATGCTGTACCGCCTGAACCATCATTTTGAACATTATCTATAATCCTTAAAATCTTATCTATATGAAATTTACAGGTTTGAATCTATCCAAAATGGCCCTTTGTCTTTTCATGGGGCTAAGCATTTCATTGGTTTCCTGCTCAGGCGAAGACGGAGTGGATGGAATCAATGGTGAAATGGGGCTACAAGGAGCACAGGGACCACAGGGTGAACAAGGAGCCCCTGGAGAACAAGGCCCACAAGGAGAACAGGGACCACAGGGTGAACAAGGACCACAAGGAGAACAGGGACCACAAGGGGAACAAGGCCCACAGGGTGAGCAAGGAGCCCCCGGAGAACAAGGCCCACAAGGAGAACAAGGACCGCAGGGTGAACAAGGACCACAAGGAGAACAGGGACCACAAGGGGAACAAGGAGTGCCCGGGCAAGATGGAAATGCCAATGTGATTGCTTCCGATTGGATGTACATCACTTGGACCTCAAAAGACAACAACGTGCCACCCACTTGGGGGGAAATGCTCATTGAACAAGTTCCTGGAATAGATGACATCAACACATTTCTGGACAACGGCGGCTTGGTTCTTTTCTATTTAAGGCGTGATTTTGGCGTGGCCACCGTCACCACACAGTTTCCTTATCAAGATGGTTCCGATCATATCTATTCATACACCATGACCACCACGGACCCCAATCAATTTGCGGCCGGGCTATATGTAAGGGGAGAATCCATCGATGTGAACGCCATGGAAAACAGCAACAACTACTTGATAAAATATATCATAGTGCCCGCCAACATTGTCCAAGCCAGTGATCTGGCCAACAATATGCCCAAAAGCTTCGGTGATGCTGCTGCCATGTTTGGATTGAAGCAATAAGGTTTAAAATGGCCGCTTGCACCTATCATTTTGCCAAAGAACAGGTTCATTTTTACTACATGAAATCACATCCGTGTACCCGAACAGGCTATCCGTCAACCCAAAACGGTCATCCGTCAATTGGGCAAAAATCATTCAACATCAACACCTAATTTTGAACCCGAAAAACATAGACCCGAACCACAAAAGGTTTGTGTGGATCACAGCAGTAAGGGAAGAAATCATTATTGCCTTTTCAAAGCCATCCCTGCCAATACTTAACCCAATAATCTTTATATAAATATTTTATGAAAACTACGTATTTGAATTTTGCAAAAATGGCCCTTTATCTTTTTATGGGGCTAAGTATTACCTTGGTTTCCTGCTCTGGCGAAGATGGCAAGGATGGAATCAATGGAGAAATGGGGGTCCAAGGAGAACAAGGGCCTCAGGGACCACAGGGACCCCAAGGTGAGCAAGGACCTCAAGGGGAAGCGGGCCAAGACGGGAATGCCAATGTAATCGTTTCCGATTGGATGCAAATTTCCTGGGATTATTTGAACAACGACGTCCCCCCTACTTTTGGACAAATGTTCATTGATGAGATTCCAGGTATAGAGGACTTTCGAGCCTTTTTGGAAACGGGGGGCGTTATACTGGTTTATTTAAAACGTGATAATGGTTTACTTGTGGGTACTATACTGCTTCCATATCAAGAGGGTAATGATCATATTTATGCTTACGCTGCATCACCCACTGATCCCAATCTTCCTGCCGGGTTGTTGATAACTGGGGAGTCAGATGATGTGACCAGTTTTGAAAATAATGACGAATATTTGTTAAAATATGTACTGGTTCCTGCCGATGTAGTCGCTACCAGCGGCCTTGCCGACAAAATGCCTGAAAATTTTGGGGAAGCGGCTACCTTGCTCGGCTTGGAGCAATAACCCTTAAAAAACCATACCCCATTCATACCCGGCAGACGTTCCCATACCATACCATCTTTGTCTGTCGGGTTATTTTTTTTAAGTGAATATTGGAAGAGCAGGCAAAATGCCTGCTTTTTTTTTGCTTACCGTGGGCGGATTGCATATCCCTGAACGTTCCGTTCCAAAAACCAAAAAGCCCCACTTACCAATTCAAGTAAACTTGATCTGATGTGAAGCTTTTTATTTATTTGTGACCCAGGGAGCCTGCCTGTCGGCAGACAGGGATTCGAACCCCCAACCCTCAGAGCCGAAACCTGCCTACCGGCAGGCAGGTCTGATATTTAAAAAGTCCGCAAAAATTTGCAGACTTTTAATGTGACCGCGGGAGGATTCGAACCCCCAACCCTCAGAGCCGAAATCTGATATTCTATCCAGTTGAACTACGCGGCCTTTATCTTATTTTATGAACTCAATTTTGCCTTTACAATGTTGGAAATGGTCTTCCCATCGGCCTTGCCGGCCAATTCCTTGGAAACGATGCCCATCACCTTTCCCATATCCTTCATTCCCGAGGCACCGACCGTTTCAATGGTTTTGACCACCACCTTTTCAATTTCCTCTTCATTAAGCTGTTCTGGCAAAAATTTTTCAATCACAGCTACTTGTGCCAATTCTGGCTCAGCCAAATCGTTCCTACCTTGTTCTTGGTAAATTGCTGCACTGTCCTTACGTTGCTTCACCAATTTCTGCACCAACTTAATTTCATCTTCCTCAGTGAGCTCGGTACCCACGCTTTTCTCGGTCTTTGCCAGTAAAATGGCAGATTTAATGGCACGCAACGATTCCAAGGCAACGGTATCCTTTGCCTTCATGGCGGCCTTCATTTCTGTCATTACCTTTTCTTGCAAACCCATTTCCATCTATTTTGGGCTGCGAAGATAAAAAATAAACCCGAAAGTATCCCTACTTCCGGGTCCATGCTTCCATTAAAAATGGATGTTAATTTGAAACACTACTAATCAACATTGTCGTGCAAAAATGAGTTGTTGGAACGCAACTGCAGATCGTCGTTGCTGTCCTCGCTCAAAGTGGTACGTGAAACCTTTTGCTCCCTTGGCACATCGTTCAGGTCAATGCCCTGTCTCTTGTACGCTGGCTGCTTTTCTATTTCGTCTATGCTGCTCCTGTTGTTCTGGAACTTATAGTTAAAGCTTTTCAATTTTCTCCTGCGCTCTTCCGCCCGCTCTTTTAAAAGATCGTTGATGGGACTGTTGACAGGGTCCAAACTGCTCGCTGTTTCTTCACTTTGTTTGGAAGAAGATTCCACCTTAACCGTTTTCTTCTCAAATACCAATTCATTTTCCACCAATTTGGGCTCATGGGTCTCCGCCATGGACTTGGCCCCTGTCAATTTGGTCTCCAATTCCATGTACTCTTCCAAGTTGTATCGGGTCTCACCCTCTTTCTTATACTCCAGTACAGGTTTCACCTCAACATATTCATTGACCCTTACATCCCCAATCCCGTCATCCAAGTTGAAGGTTACGGTATGTTCTTTTTCGTCCTCCTCTTCTTCCTGATGGTTCAACGGCATATCAAAACTCAAAGTAAACTGGTCTTCCTTTGTTTTCGGGGAAACAACTTCCGGTTCCACCACTTCAATATTGTTGATGATGTTCTTCGCCTCGATAATGATAAAATCGTCTTCCACATATTCGGGCACGACTTCTTCATAAAAAACATTGAAGTTTCTGATGTAGCTTGTGGTAGGGACCAAGTCAGGGTTTTGGAGCTTTACCTTTGGGGCAGCAGCCTCTTCCTCCTCATCCTTCATTTCCAAAGTGTGCTTTACCACCTCAGATTCTGGCTCAGGCTCCACATGAGGGGCCTTTTCCACTCTCACTTCCCTCACCGATGTGGCTTCAGGGGTCAGATCCTGTTCAGCGGTCTGTTCGTCCTCCAAGGTGTAAAATACTTTTTTGGACTCAGTGTTCACAATATTGTCCTGTTGGTCCACATTGAAACCGGTCGCGATCACTGTTACCGCGATTGCCTCGCCAAGACTCTCATCCTCACCGACTCCCATGATGATATTGGCGCCATGCCCTGCTTCAATCTGGATATGGTCGTTGATCTCTCCGATTTCATCAATGGTGATTTCTTGGGTACCTGAAACAATGAGCAGCAGCACATTCTTGGCACCGTTTATTTTGTTATCGTTCAGCAATGGGGAATCGAGCGCTTTCATAATAGCTTCTGTGGCCCTGGCCGAACCGGTTGCCGCAGCCGACCCCATAATGGCAGTTCCACTGTTTGAAAGTACGGTCTTGGCATCCCGAAGGTCAATGTTCTGTGTATAGTGGTGCGTTATGACCTCTGCAATACCCCTTGCCGCAGTGGCCAACACCTCATCCGCTTTCGAGAAACCGGCCTTAAACCCAAGATTGCCGTACACCTCACGGAGTTTATTGTTGTTGATGACAATGAGCGAATCCACATTGGCACGTAACTTTTCTATCCCTATCTGTGCCTGTTTGTTCCGCATGGCCCCTTCAAACTGGAACGGAATGGTCACAATGCCCACGGTAAGGATATCCAGTTCCTTGGCCAGTTTGGCAATGACAGGCGCTGCACCAGTACCCGTACCACCTCCCATTCCGGCAGTGATGAACGCCATTTTGGTGGTGCTTTCCAACATACCTTTGATGTCCTCCATACTTTCCAGCGCAGCTTGCTCGCCAACTTCAGGATTGGCCCCTGCCCCCAGACCTTCCGTTAGGGAAACCCCTAATTGGATCTTGTTGGGAACAGGACTGTTCTGCAAGGCCTGTGCATCTGTGTTGCAGATTACGAAATCAACTCCATTGATACCGGCTTGGAACATGTGGTTGATGGCATTGCTTCCTCCACCGCCTACTCCGATTACCTTTATTACGTTGCTTTTGTTCTTGGGCAAATCAAAAGCGATGTTGTCAAATTCAGTGTTCTTACTCATGACAGTTGTGTTTCTTTATGGGGTTATTATTCTGCGTTGTCCAAAAAGTCCTTCAACTTCTCGGACCACTTGTCAAAAATGGATTTTCTTTCCCTGATAGATCCAGTATGGGAAGGCTCTTCCATGTGTTCTTGCTCCACCAAGATCTTCTCTTCATCTTGGGTTTGTTTGTTTCCTGTGAAACGGTTCTTCTTTTCGGTCTCCAGGGCCTTCATCAGCAGCCCTACCGCCGTTGCATACAAGGGACTGGCAATTTCTTCGTCCGAATCCCCCGCCAAGTGTTCATTGGGGTAACCGATACGGGTATCCATGCCCGTAATGTATTCCACCAACTGTTTTAAGTGTTTCAGTTGGCTTCCGCCCCCAGTCAATACGATACCTGCAATCAGTTTTTTCTTTTGGTCTTCATGACCATAATTCTTGATTTCCACATATACTTGCTCGATGATCTCCACCACCCGGGCATGTATGATCTTGGATAGGTTTTTAAGTGTAATTTCCTTTGGTTCGCGCCCCCTAAGACCTGGAATGGACACAATTTCGTTGTCCTTGTTCTCGCCTGGCCAGGCGGAACCGAATTTTATCTTCAACAATTCGGCCTGCTTTTCAATGATGGAGCAGCCTTCCTTGATATCTTCGGTAATCACATTGCCGCCAAAAGGGATCACGGAGGTATGACGTATGATACCGTCCTTGAAAATGGCCAGATCGGTGGTTCCGCCCCCGATATCGAGCAGGGCAACACCTGCCTCTTTTTCTTCTTGGCTCAACACAGCATCAGCAGATGCCAAAGGCTCCAAAGTGATACTTCCCAAATCCAATCCAGCACTTTTGATGCACCTTCCTATGTTTTTGATGGAGGACACCTGACCTACAACCACATGGAAGTTGGCCTCCAGACGGCCGCCATACATCCCTTTGGGCTCCTTTATCTCAGATTGGCCGTCCACTTTGTATTCTTGGGGCAATACATGGATGATTTCTTCCCCGGGAAGCATGACCAACTTGTACACTTGGTTGCAAAGTCTATCCAAATCTTCGTTGTTGATGACTTCCTCGGAGTTTGGCCTGGTGATATAGTCGCTGTGCTGAAGGCTTCTTATGTGTTGCCCGGCAATGCCCACGACAACAGAGCCTATCTTCAGCCCAGAATTCAATTCTGCCTGTTCCACTGCTTGCTGAATGGAGGAAATGGTCTGGGTTATATTATTGACCACTCCCCGGTGCACGCCCAAGCTCTTGGACTTGCCCATTCCCAGCACCTCAATTTTTCCATACTCATTTTCCCTGCCGATGATCGCTACGATCTTGGTAGTTCCAATATCCAACCCAACTGAATAATTACCCTGTTCCATACGCTATATTTTGGTGCAAACCACTTGATTGTTGAATTCCAAACTCACTATTGCATAATCTTCCAAGGAATTGTCCTTGGTCGCCTTGGCATAAAAAGCCATAAAATTTTTAAACTTCGTGTTGAGATTGTCCACTCCACCTAAATTCACCACAAAGTTTTCCATGCGGAACTTCAGTTGATAGCTTCCCTCCTCCACAATATGTATTCCGATGACGTTTTTTCTAAGAAAATCGTCGTCGTTGATATAATTCAAAATCACATAAGCATCCTCGAGTGTCTTCCCTGTGATTTTGCCCGTTATTATCGGCACTCTTGCCGAATGGTGCTTGGACAAGGGCATGCGCTCACCTTGGTCATCCAAATAAAATTTGGAGACTCCCTCAACCCTTCCGACTGGTTTGCGCTGAACGATCTTGGAGACAAGTTCCCCGTTTACAGTAAGATAGACCTGGGCGTTTTTAACCATATCGTTGGACAGAATTACCTCCTCTATGGTATTCAAAACTAATTGTTCTTTGTCCCTATTTTTTAAGGGGCCATAATTTTGTATTAACAATTTATTAACCGCATCTTCAGTAAGGTACAAGTTGTTGTCGCCCATAAATTTAACGGAGACGTCCGTGACCTTTCTTTTTTTGTTCCGCTGATCGGCAAAACCGTAAAGTGCAATCACGGCGACCGACAAAAAAGCCAGTTTTATGTAATTCCAATTAACCCGCATACGCCAATTCCTTTTTAATTTTGGGCACCTCAAGCCCTATATCCCCTGCGCCAAGGGCTACAAGCACCCCTGTTTTGCAGTTTTTCACTTCTTTTATCAGTTCCGCTTTGGAAATCAGTTTTTTGTTCGGATTGCTTATTTTTTCCAACAACCAAGTTGATGTAATGCCTTCCATAGGTTCCTCCCGTGCTGGATATATTTCCAAGAGGATGATCTCATCAAACTGCGCCAGACTTTTTGCAAAATCATCCACAAAATCCCGTGTTCTTGAAAACAGGTGGGGCTGAAATATCACCGTGACCTTTTCCCCTGGGTGCATTTCCCGTATGGCCTGATGGACAGCATCAATCTCGGTGGGATGGTGTGCATAATCATCAATGAACACAAAACCCTTTTCCTTTATCTGATATGAAAACCTACGCTGCACCCCTTTGAAAGTGCCCAAGGCCTCAGCCAGAAGTTGTGTATCACAGCCTATCTGCGCTGCCATCGCAAAAGCCACCAAACCGTTGAGCAAATTGTGCCTTCCAGGCTTGTCAAAACGGACTTGTTTCAGTACCTCGGAAGGGGTAACAATATCAAATACGTAGGTTCCCTGTTCAATGTCAATATGTTCTATGCAAAAGTCAGAGCCATCCTCTATACCAAAGGTGGTGCCCTCCATGGGCAATCCTTTTCGGACGAACAGCTTGCCGCCGGGTTTTATTTTTCTTGCAAAATCCCGAAAAGACTGTTGCAATTCTTCCTTGGTTCCATAGATGTCCAAATGATCGGCATCCATACTCGTGATGCAGGCCACCGTGGGGAACAATCTCAAAAAGGAACGGTCGAACTCATCGGCCTCCACCACGGAATATTCGGTGCCCTCCAGTACAAAATTGCTGTTGAAATCTTCCGATACCCCTCCCAAAAATGCAGTGAAGGGAAGCCCACACTCCTTGAGCAGGTGTGCCAAAATACATGAAGTGGTCGTTTTGCCATGCGTACCCGCCACGGCCAAGCAAAAAGAATCTTTGGTGATGATGCCCAACACCTCCGAACGTTTTTTGATCTCGAAACCGTTTTCCTTGTAAAAATTGAGCTCTGAGTGGCTCGCTGGAACGGCAGGTGTATAGACCACCAAAGTGCCCGGCTGTTTGAAGGTGTCCGGGACCAGATCAATATTGTCCTCAAAATGGACCAAAATCCCCTTTTCCTGAAGGCCATCGGTGATGGGCGTAGGAGTTTTATCGTACCCGGCAACCGGTTTTCCGATAAAATCGAAATAACGGGCCAGAGCGGACATACCTATGCCTCCTATGCCAATAAAATAGACGCTATGTATATCCTTCAGGTTCACTTCAGTAATTTTTCAATTTCATCCACTATATGTTCCGTGGCCTTGGGCATGGCCAATTTTTTGATGTTCGTTCCGAGTTGGCTTTGGAGTTTCTTCGAATCCATCAACTCAGTAAATTTTTGTTCAAATTCAGCATCCAGTTCACTTTCCCTCAGCATGATGGCAGCTTCCTTGGACACTAGGGCATTTGCATTTTGGGTCTGATGGTCTTCGGCCACATTGGGCGATGGGATAAAAATCACTGGTTTTCCCACCAAGCACAGTTCCGAAACCGAACCTGCACCAGCCCTTGAAATGATCACATCCGCAGCGGCATAGGCCAGTTCCATCCGATTGACGAAGGCCAATACCTTTACCGAATCGGATTCGTATTTTTTGTACTCTTCATAATAAAGCTTCCCGCATTGCCAAAGCACTTGCAATCCCATGGTCTCAAAAAAGTGCAGTTCCTTTTCTATCAATTGGTTGATGCGTCTAGCTCCCAAACTACCTCCCAAAACCAAGACAGTTTTTTTGCTTTCATCCAACCCAAAGAAATCAAGAGCCACCTTCTTGTCAGATTTTATATCCACCAAATCCATCCGGACAGGGTTGCCGGTTTTCACGATCTTTTCCTTTGGAAAAAACCGCTCCATGCCATCATAGGCCACACATATTTTCTCTGCCTTACCTGCCAACAGTTTGTTCGTGATGCCTGCAAAGGAATTCTGTTCCTGCAGTACACAGGGAACGCCCAAGCCTTCGGCCATCCTTAGCAACGGACCACTTGCAAAGCCTCCCGTGCCTATGGCCACATGGGGCTTGAACTGCTTCACTATTTTCCTTGCTTCGATCAAACTACTTATCAGTTTAAAAGGAAACATGAGATTTTTCAATGTCAGTTTCCGTTGTAATCCACTTATCCACAAACCCTTTATTTCATAACCGGCCTGTGGCACTTTTTCCATCTCCATTTTATCCTTGGCCCCCACGAACAGGAACTTGGCATCTGGATGCCTTTTCTTCAGCTCGTTGGCGATGGCCACTGCGGGATAGATATGTCCTCCCGTTCCTCCCCCGGAAAGTATGAACCTATAACTGCCCACTCAACACTTCTAAAGGGTTCGTTTCATCTATGCCATGGGATTGCTCCTCCAAATTTTCCTTTTTGTTGCTCGCGCTGAGCACAATTCCGATGGCCATACAGGTCATCCAAATGGACGTCCCTCCCATACTGATCAGTGGCAGTGGTTGTCCCGTTACCGGAAACAACTGCACCACCACGGCCATATTGATGAAGGCCTGGAACACAATGGGCAGCCCGACCCCTATCACCAACAGTTTTGAAAACACGGTCTTGGCCGAGTGCGCCACCACCACAATCCGAAACAACAACAACAGATAGAAGAACAACAAAGCGCCTCCACCCAGCAATCCATACTCTTCTATAATGATCGCAAAGATGAAATCCGAGGTACTTTGCGACAACATGTTCTTCATCACGCTCTTCCCAGCCCCTTTCCCCACTACGCCTCCTTCGGCAATGGCAATCTGGGCCAAAGTCAATTGGTGCAAATCGTCTTTGTCCGCATTTTCGGGGTGAATAAAGGTTTCTATCCGCGATTTCCAGGTTCCTGCCCTATCCGGCAATACCTCGGGCGCCTTGAAAAGCACAAAAAGGAACATTCCCGCAAATACGATTCCCGTGGCCACCAAGGCAAACAGGTACTTTAGTGGGTATCCGCCCAAAAAGCACAGGACCAATACCATAAAACAGATAATGGCAGCTGTGGAGAAATTTTCCGGTAAAATCAACAGCACCACCAAAGCGACCGGCAACCAAAGCGGTAAAATACTTTCCTTGAAAGTGATTGTCACATCCTTGATCTTGGTCAAGTATCTGGCAATCCATATCATCAGCACTACCGAGGCCAAGGTGGATGTCTGGAAATTGACCCCAACAAAGGGTATCTTGATCCAACGGTTTGCCGTAACCCCACCAATGCGGGTTTCTACCGTCAATGTGTAGGCCAATAAAATCAAAACGATGGGCATGGCAATGATGGAAAGCCCTTTGAAATAATGGGTGGGGATCTTATGCACGGCATAAATAATCCCAAAGCCCAAGAACAGGAGCACGGCATGCTTCACCAAGTGCCCGAATGTGGTTCCGTCATCATTGACAAAGACCAAGTTGGTGCTTGCGCTATAGACGGGCAAAAATGAGAAAAGGGCCAACAGGGCCACTACGCCCCAGATGGCTTTATCACCTTTCAGATTTTTGAATATGGTCAACACGTTCTACAAATTTTTTATGGCAGCTTTAAATTGATCTCCCCTATCTTCATAGTTCTTAAAAAGGTCAAAACTGGCACATGCTGGCGACAAAAGGACAGCATCCCCCCGTTCCGAAATCTTGTAGGCTACTTTTACCGCTTCTTCCATGGAATAGGTCTCCACCATAAGATCTATCACATTGCCAAAAGACTCTTTGAGTTTGGAGTTATCCACCCCCAAACAAATGATGGCCTTTACTTTTTCCCTCACCAAAGGCATCAACTCGGTATAGTCGTTTCCTTTGTCCACTCCGCCTGCAATCCATACAATGGGCTTTTTGATGCCATCCAGTGCATAGAAGGTAGCATTCACATTGGTCGCCTTGGAATCGTTGATGTATTCCACATGGTTTATCTTCAATACTTTCTCCAACCTATGTGGTACCCCTTGAAAAGATTGGATACTCTGGCGTATGGTCTCCTTTCTGACCTTAACCAACAGGGCGGCCATGCTTGCGGCCATAGTATTCTTTACGTTGTGCTGCCCTTCCAAGGCCAAAATATCTGTACTCATTTCCAAAGTGTTATTATGTTCCAATTTTATTTTTATCATTTTGTCCTCCAACCAAGCTCCTTCCCCCAATTTCTTTTTTACCGAAAAGGGGACCAATTTGGATTGAACAGGGTTCTTCTTTAACCAACTTTCCATTACTTCATCGTCGGCATCATAGATCAGGTAATCGTTTTCATCTTGGTTCATGGCGATGCGGAATTTGGAGGCGATGTAGTTTTCAAATTTGTAATCATATCGGTCCAAATGGTCCGGGGTAATGTTGGTGATCACGGCGATATGCGGTTTGAAATCCACAATGCCATCCAACTGAAAGCTGCTGATCTCCAACACATATTGGTCAACATTCGTTTCGGCCACCATTTTGGCAAAGCTGTCACCAATGTTTCCTGCCATGCCCACGTTCAAACCACCTTCTTTCAAAAGATGATAGGTCATCATTGTGGTAGTGGTCTTCCCGTTACTGCCCGTTATTCCGATGATGGTCGCTTCCGTATATTTTGACGCAAACTCAATTTCCGAAATGACCGGAACACCCTTTGCCACCAGTGCTTTTACCAAGGGCACCGTATCTGGAATGCCCGGGCTTTTCATGACCACATCGGCATTTAGAATCATGGACTCGGTATGCTCACCAGACTCCCATTCAATCTCAAAATGTTCAAGAACTTCTCTATATTTCTCTTTTATTTCGCCTTTGTCCGAAACAAAGACTTCAAATCCTTTCTTTTTTCCCAAAATGGCGGTTCCCACACCACTTTCTCCTCCTCCAAGTATCACCAAACGGCCCATCTATCGAATTTTTAGCGTGACAATGCTGATGATGGCCAATAAGATCCCAATAATCCAAAAGCGGGTCACTATTTTGCTCTCGTGATACGATTTTTTCTGATAATGATGGTGCAATGGCGCCATAAGGAATATGCGTTTTCCCTCACCATATTTCTTTTTGGTATGCTTGAAATAGCCTACCTGCAACATGACGGACAACGACTCGGCAAAGAAAATTCCGCACAAGACGGGAATAAGCAATTCCTTTCTGACCATAATGGCGATTACGGCAATGACCCCTCCAATCGTAAGGCTTCCCGTGTCTCCCATAAATACTTGTGCCGGATAGGCATTGTACCATAAAAATCCGACCAGCGACCCCACAAAAGCTGCGATGAAGACCACCAGTTCCCCTACCCTGGGCAGATAAAAAATATCCAAATAATTGGAGAACTGTATGTTTCCGGAGACCCAGGCAAAAATGCCCAGAGTGAGCACAATAATTGCCGATGAGCCCGCCGCGAGACCATCTATGCCATCGGTAAGGTTTGCCCCATTGGACACGGCCGTAACGATCAATATCACGACGGGGATAAAGATGATCCAAGCATAATCCGAAGCACCTTCTCCCATCCATGAAATGAAGTCGGCATAATCCAGTTCGTTGTTCTTAAAGAATGGCACATTGGTGCGGAGGGCCTTGGTTTCTTCCCCAAATACCCTTTCCACCTTAAAATTTTCCGTGATAGTGGTGGTGTCCTTTTCCTTTATGGTGACCATCGGATGGAAATAAAGCGTGATACCCACAATAAGCCCGAGTCCCACTTGCCCCATAACCTTGAATCTTCCCTTGAGCCCTTTTTTGTCCTTTTTGAATATCTTGATATAATCGTCCACGAAGCCTATGATCCCCATCCATACCGTGGTGACGATCAACAAGATCACATAGATGTTCTTGATGTCGGCGAACAGAAGCACGGGCAACAAGGTCGAAACAATGATGATAATGCCCCCCATGGTAGGTGTTCCCGCTTTTTGTTGTTGTCCTTCCAACCCCAAATCACGAACAGTCTCACCAATTTGTTTTTTCTGCAAAAACAGAATGATCCGTTTTCCATACACCATTGCTATCAGAAGAGACAACATTACGGCCATGGCCGCCCTGAAAGTGAGGAACTGAAAAAGGCCAGCCCCCGGAAGGTCATATTGTTTCTCCAAAAAATCGAACAAGTAGTATAACATAGTTAGACTTAAGATGTAAGACACAAGACAGAGGCCACTTCAACCGAATTTTCCCGATTCTTGTTTCTTATTTCCATCATTCATTATTTATTTAGGCTCTCCAGAGCTTCTTTCACTTCTTTAAAATCATCAAAATCCACCCGGACACCGTTGGTTTCCTGATAGGTTTCATGGCCCTTTCCCGCCACTAGGATAATATCGTGTGCCATGGCCAGCTTGCACGCTGTTTTTATGGCTTGCTTTCGGTTTTCAATGGACAATACTTTTGTGACATTTTGGGGCTCCACTCCCTTTTCCATTTCCTCAATGATGGCCGAGGGAGGTTCCGACCTGGGGTTGTCCGATGTAAAAATGGCCTGATTGCTCATTTCAGATGCGATATGACCCATAACCGGACGCTTAGACTTATCTCGGTCACCACCACACCCCACTACGGTGATGACCTTTTCATTTCCAGTCCTCAATGCATTGATGGTCATCAACACATTTTTTAGCGCGTCCGGAGTATGGGCATAATCAACAATTGCCGTTATTTTTTCTTTGGATATATAATACTGGAACCTTCCGTCCACGGTTTCCAGTTCGCTCATCAACCGCAGGGTTTCCATTTTTTCCAGACCCAAAAGATCTGCGACCGCATAAATGGCCAATAAGTTATAGGCATTGAAGTCGCCAATGAGCTTGGACCACAGTTCATTCTCATCCAACTTCAACAGCTGCCCGTTGAACTGTCTTTCCAATATTTGGGCCCTGTAATCCGCATAAGATTTCAAAGCGTAGGTATGTTTTCTGGCCTTGGTGTTCTGCAACATCACCAAGCCATTTTTGTCATCGATGTTCACCAAGGCAAAAGCCGTTTTGGGCAAACCATCGAACAATTTTTTCTTGGTATCGCGGTATTCCGCAAAAGTTTTGTGATAGTCCAAGTGGTCATGGGAAAGATTGGTAAAGACCGCCCCTGTGAAATGCAATCCTTCGGATCTTTTCTGATGGATTCCATGCGAACTCACCTCCATGAAACAAAATTCAACACCTTCGGCATTCATCTTGGACAGGTAATCGTTGATGGTGATCACATCCGGAGTGGTGTGGCTTGCCGGATATTCCTTTTCATCCACCATTACTTTGATGGTTGAAAGAAGCCCGACCTTGAATCCAGCTTTTTTGAAAAGATGGTACAGTAAGGTGGTTACCGTGGTCTTTCCATTGGTTCCGGTTATCCCGACAAGTTTGAGGTTTTTGGAAGGATTTCCATAGAAATTGGAAGCCATGATGGCCAAGGCACTGTTGCAGTCCGCTACCTTCAAATAAGTGACGCCGTTGACCAATAATTCCGGCAATTCTTCACAGACCACTGCCCTGGCACCGGCATCAACCGCTTTTTGAATGTAGTTGTGCCCATCAGTAACGGTCCCACGAACAGCCACGAACACATCGTCCATTTCCACTTTTCTGGAATCGAAATGGATGTGGTTCACCATCACATGGGTATCCCCGCTCACTGCGGAGAGGCTTACTCCATATAATATGTCCTTCAACAACTTCATGAAAGTTCCAATACTATTTTTTTGACCTGTTTGATATCTGTCCCTTGATCTATGGATTGTTTTTTGACTTTTCCGTTCCCCCTCACCTCAACTTGAAGCCCAAGGTTTTCCAAAAGCGATACAGCATCCATTCCGCTCATCCCCCTTACATTGGGAACAGTTTTGTATTTCTTTTGGGCCATGGCGTAGTATTGTTGATACCTTTCTTCCAAATCCCCATCGTCCAGATCTTGGGTCTCCACTTCATCCACCAAAGGTGAAATGGCATGGATTTTTTGGGCCATGGATTTGAAAACGGGGCCCGACACATCAGCTCCGTAATATCCTTCGTTCTTATCCGGCTCATGAATGATCACGATACAGGAATACTTGGGGTTGTCCGCCGGAAAATATCCTGCAAAAGAGGAGATATAGGCCAGTTTGTCCGGATCCTTCTCCACATAGTTCTTTTGGGTCGTTC
Source organism: Allomuricauda sp. (assembly GCA_048270465.1). Classification (GTDB taxonomy): domain Bacteria; phylum Bacteroidota; class Bacteroidia; order Flavobacteriales; family Flavobacteriaceae; genus Flagellimonas. The sequence continues at coordinate 335,251 of JBLWSV010000002.1, read as the reverse complement.
CTGTTTTGCCTGCCATGGAAAAGTTTTTGGAATACAGGCCGTGTCCCGTACCGTTCTTTTTTTCCACCACATCTTTCATGAGTTGTCTTACCTTGTCCACCGTTTCCTTGGAACAGATGGAAGGGTTCAGCACTTCCTTATCAAATCGTTTTACCACTTTACTGCCTTCCCTCACTTCTTTGATCAGGCGCGGTTTCAACAGTTCACCATCATTGGCAATGGCATTGTAAAAAGACAAGGTCTGCATGGGGGTAAGGGAAACTTCATAACCGTGGGACATCCATCCAAGGGAAATTCCCGACCAACCTTTGTCCCCAGGGTACCGTATCACAGGGTCACCCTCTCCGATGATGGGCAGGTCCAACTTTTTATGGAGCCCCATGTTCATTAATCGATCTACAAATTTTTGCGGGCGCTCCTTGTAGTTTTCATGGATGATCTTGGCAAATGCGGTATTGGATGAAACTGTAAAGGCCTCGGCCACAGAAATCTTTCCATAGCCACCCCATTTGGAATCCTTTACCACACCGTCATATATTCGGTACCTCCCTTTTTCGGTATCGATTACTGTGCTGGTGTCCACGACCTTGTCTTCCAAGGCGGCCACCAACGACATCAATTTGAAAGTGGAGCCCGGTTCGTGGGACTCCCCAACGGCGTAGTTCAGTTTTTCGTAGTATTTTCCATCAGAGGTCCTTCCGAGGTTGGAGATGGCCTTCACCTCTCCTGTCTTGGTCTCCATCACCACCACACACCCGTGGTCGGCCTTGTATTTTTCCAACTGTGCCAACAGTTCATGGTGGGCTATGTCTTGAATGTTAATGTCGATTGTGGACACCACGTCCAACCCATCCTGTGGCTCCACGATGTTGTCCAAGCCCACGGGTTTCCATTGCCCCTTGGCTATTTTTTGTTTTAAGCGTTTTCCCTCCCTGCCTCGCAGATAGGTTTCCCCGAAGGCCCCGTCCAGACCTACCCGGGTATAATATCCGTTTTCGTCCACTCTTTCGTAGCCAATACTCCTGGCGGCCATTTTTCCCAAAGGGTACTCACGAACCACACGGTGGGTCTCGATGAAACCGCCTTTGTAGGGCCCCAAATTGAAAAGTGGAAACTGTTTTATCCGCACGTAGTCCAAATAACCCACATTACGGGCGACCAATTTATATCTGTTCCCATTGGCCCTTGCCTTTCGGAACAACTGCCTGTAATAGGACGAAGGTTTGTCAAAGAGTTTTCCCAAAGAATCGGACAGGGCGCCCACATGGTTTTGGAAGTTCGCTTCGGAAACGGTCTGGGCATCGAACCTGATCTCGTATTTGGGCACCGAAGCGGCCAACAAGCTACCATCTTCAGAGTATAGATTGCCCCGATTGGGCTCTATAGTAAACATTTTCTCGGTTTTGCTCAGGGCAAGCTCCTTGAATTTGTCCCCTTCCACCATTTGGATATCCACCAGCTTCACCACTACGGCAATGGCCATGACCAAAAGCCCACCTGCCACCAGGTAGAGCCTATTCATGATATTTTTTTCGGTGATCGCCACTTATTCCGCTGATTTTACAATTATTTTCTTGGGCGGATTTTCCGAAGGGACCAACCCCTTTTCTGCCACGGCTTTCCGCAATGTGGATTCCAATTTGAGCTGTTGCACACTGGAACGTCCTTCAAAAAACTCGCTTTTCAATTTTCTGACCTCTTCGTTCAAAGCGGCTATTTCCATGACTTTTTTATCGGCATTGTGACTGCTGGAAATCATCAAGGCTGCCAAAAAAGAAGCATACAACAAAAACATCCAGTTCTTGGGGGCATCTCCGCTCACCAAAAACTTTCCTTTCAATATGTCCAGTAATCCTTTTCTCATCCTTGTGTTTCTTTTGTCATCGTCGGGTAAACGGGAATCCATCCATATCCCATCTTTCGACTGCCTGCCCGTCAGGCGGGCGCTCAAGATGACATTCCTATCACTTCTTTATATTTTTTCCGCAATGCGGAGTTTTGCACTTCTTGCCCTGTTGTTCCTTGCAATTTCTTCTGCTGATGGTACGATCAGCCCTCCCACTTTTTTTAAGGGAACATTGATGTTCCCATAAAAATCCTTTTCCGGCTCGCCCTCGAACCTTCCTGCACGGATGAAGCGCTTCACCAAACGGTCTTCCAAGGAATGGTAGCTTATCAAACTCAATCTGCCCCCCTCTTTCAACATTTCCGGAACTTGCATCAAAAATTCCTTCAGTACCTCAATCTCTTGGTTGACCTCAATTCGGATGGCCTGATAGATCTGCGCCAAAATCTTGTTCTCCTTCATTTTGGGAAGAAATCGCTTCAACACCTCCTTTAATTCATCGGTCGTCTTGATAGGTTTCTCTTCTCTTGCCACCACAATGGCTCTGGCCATGGCATTTGCATTTCGCAGTTCCCCATATTGAAAAAGGACCGACGCTAAATCTTCCTGGGAATAGGAGTTGACCACTTCGTAAGCGGACAGCGAACCGCTCTTGTCCATTCTCATGTCCAAATCCGCATTGAAGCGGGTGGAGAAACCACGTTCCGCCACATCAAACTGATGTGACGAAACCCCAAAATCCGCCAAAATCCCATCAACTTTTTGAATGCCATAGAACTTTAGAAATTGTTTGAGGTAGCGAAAGTTTTGATTGATCAACTGGAACCTGTCATCTTCGATTGCATTCTGCAGGGCATCCTCATCTTGATCGAACGCGAACAACTTCCCCCCTTCACCCAATCTCTTCAATATTTCCTTGGAGTGCCCGCCGCCACCAAAGGTGACATCCACATACACTCCATCTTTTTTTATCTCCAGTCCGTCCACAGACTCTTGCAGCAATACCGGATTGTGGTACGCACTACTCATCGTCGGCAAAGATCTCTTCGGCCAGATCGGCATAGTCCTTTTCACCCTCGGCCAGGACTTTTTCATACTTGTCCTTGTCCCAAATCTCCACCTTGTCGAAGACCGCATTCAGCACTACTTCTTTTTCAATCCCGGCAAAATCCACCAAGTTTTTGGGTATCTGCAACCTTCCAGAGTCCCCGTCTATGCTGACCTCTTTCATCCCGGCAACGAAGTTTCTCACGAAAGCATCGTACTTCCGGTTTATTTTACTTTTCTTCATCACTTTCTGCATGAGTGCATCGAACTCTTGCTTGGGGTACAGCTCCAGACATTGCTGAAAAACGGACCTCTTGATCACGAACCCATCCTTTAGTACGGGCAATAGCTGATTCTTCAAGGAAATGGGCAGGAGCACCCTTCCTTTTGAATCTGCTTTGCAATCATGTTGTCCTATGATATGGGTCACTAGAAATCAATTGGTTACTAAATACAACTCAAATATATAGATTTTATTTCCACATTTCTCCACTAAACACCACTTTTGTTAATAAATTCCCCACTTTTGACTATAAAATCGGTATTGTGACCTTGAAAATGCCGTTCGTAAAAAGCGCATCGACACTAACCAAATGGTGCTCGCACCAAAAAACTTGTTTCCCATGGAACAAAACCTGAAATCTTTGTGACATGAAATGCCTATATTTGCGCCTCTTACTACCAACTAACTATTGATGGAAGAGCATTTAATCGAGGATGGGAAATACAGGTACATAGAAAAGGGCGAGGGAACCCCGATGATCATTCTGCATGGTCTGATGGGTGGACTGAGCAATTTTCAGGGCGTGTCGGATTATTTTCCCTCCAAGGGCTACAAAGTTTTGATTCCCGAGCTCCCCATTTATGATATGCCCATTCTGAAGACAACGGTGAAGAATTTTGCCAAATTTTTGGAAGGGTTCATTGAGGCCAAGAATCTGAAGGATGTCATCCTTTTGGGGAATTCACTCGGAGGACACATTGGACTTTTGCACACCAAAATGTTTCCTGAAATGGTCAAGGCACTGGTCATTACCGGAAGTTCAGGATTGTACGAAAGCGCCATGGGTGATGGTTATCCCAAACGTGGCGACTATGAATTCATCAAGAAAAAGGCCCAGGACGTTTTTTATGATCCCGAAGTGGCCACCAAGGAAATTGTGGACGAGGTGTTTGCCACAGTGAACGATAGAATGAAATTGGTAAAGACCCTGGCCATTGCCAAGAGTGCCATACGCCACAATATGTCCAAAGATTTGCCCCACATGAAAACCCCGACCTGCATTATTTGGGGAGAGAACGATACAGTGACCCCTCCCAATGTGGCCAAGGAATTCCATGAGCTTTTGCCCGATTCCGACCTCTACTGGATAGAGAAATGTGGACATGCCCCTATGATGGAGCACCCAGAGGACTTTAACCGTATTCTTGAAGCTTGGTTGAAAAAGCGCAACTTTTGACCTCAAGGACGTAAGATAAAAGAGTCAAGAGCCAAGACCGAAATAAGTAAATAGGTCCCTTGTCCATAATTCTTGTATCTTGTTTACCATATATTATTCCGATACGCATGAAGATTTCTTCCGCCGAATTCATAATGAGCAACTCCAATGTGGCCAAATGCCCCAATGAACCCTTGCCCGAGTATGCTTTCATAGGCCGTTCCAATGTGGGAAAATCTTCCTTGATCAACATGCTGGTGGACAGAAAAGGGCTGGCCAAAACTTCTGGAAGACCCGGAAAAACACAGCTCATCAACCATTTTAAAATCAACAACAACTGGTTTTTGGTCGATCTGCCCGGATATGGCTATGCACGGGTTTCCAAAAAAGACAAAAAGACCTTTCAGAAATACATCACCGAATATTTCCAAAAAAGAAAGCAATTGGTCTGTGCCTTTGTTTTGGTGGATATTCGACACGACCCACAACCCATCGATCTTGAGTTTATGGAATGGCTTGGGGTCAATCAGATTCCCTTTGCCATCATCTTCACCAAAGCTGACAAACTTAAGCCCGGGACAATAGAAAAGCAGGCCAATACCTACCTTCAAAAGCTGTTGGATGGGGTTTGGGAGGAAGCCCCCCCACATTTCACCACTTCATCCAGCAACCGAATGGGCAAGGAGGAACTTCTGGAATACATTGACGGAATCAATCAGCAGTTTTTCTCCAAATAAATAGCCTACTGTTCGGCTTCAGGTACCAACGAATACTTTTGCGTAAGAAAATTGACTTTTTCCCGACTTAGTCTTTGTTTCCACTACTATTTATAAACAAAAATCAAGTACATGAAAACCGTTTTGCACAAAGCAGCCTCAAGGGGCCATGCCGACCATGGTTGGCTCAACAGTCATCATTCATTCAATTTTGCAGGTTACCATAACCCGGAAAGGATGCACTTTGGCGTACTCCGCGTATTGAACGATGACCAAGTGGCACCGGGCAAGGGGTTTGGGACCCATCCCCATGACAACATGGAAATCATCTCCATTCCCTTGGAAGGTGATTTGGAACACAAGGACAGCATGGGCAACGTGGCCACCATAAAGGAAGGAGACGTTCAGGTGATGAGTGCCGGAACGGGCATTTATCACAGTGAATACAATAAAAATGTGGACAAACCTGTAAAATTTTTGCAAATTTGGGTCTTTCCGAACAAACGGAACGTGGAGCCTCGATATGACCAGATTTCCATAAGGGACATTGAGAAAAAGAATGCCTTTTACCAAGTACTTTCCCCAAACCCTGATGATGCTGGGGTATGGGTGCACCAAGATACTTGGTTCCATTTGGGAAAATTTGAAACAGGAGCTGCGGATACCTATCAAATCAAAAAAGAAGGAAACGGAGTCTATGCCTTTGTACTGGAAGGAGCGGTTGAAATCAATGGACAGCAACTTGAAAAGCGTGATGGCCTTGGCCTTTGGGACACAGAATCTTTCGATTTCAAATCCTTGTCGGACAGCAGGGTGCTGCTCATGGAAGTGCCGATGGGCCTTGGGAGCATTGGACGTTGATTTTTTGATTGCATTTTAAAGTGTAAAAAGCCCCGGTCGGGGCTTTTTTATTGGTCAAAACCTTCATCCATCAATTGAAAACGGGCATCGGTCAATTCAACCGTTCACTTTTGCAACCATTTCACTTTCTTTGGGGTATATGACAAAAACAAGCAATGAACCGACCTGTCCGCAATTTATTTTACTGCTTTGCCTCCATCATTTCCGCACTGGCAAACATCCATTGCTCATCCACACATTCCAAAATGGATAACATGAACTATTCTGCCAAAGAAATCGGTGATCTTGGAAAAAAAAGCATTGTAAAAATAGCCAAGGAACTCATCATAAATGATTGCGGCGAAAAAATACCTGATAGTTATGATGCCAGAGTGTTCGCCAAAGACAGTTCGGTGATTGTACTATTTGACCTGCCCATACATTTTGTGGCAAAAAATACGGCCTTTTATTACGGTGTTTCTGCTGACTTGATATCTAAATCATTTAGCTATATGCCCATCATAAACACAGAGACAGAAATAGAGGACTCAAGACACTTTCCTTTCTACGAACCGACCAAAGAGGACATGAAAACCATTGAATTTGTATTGGGAGGGACAACGTCGTTTAAAAAACACAAGGGATTACTGAACGAAAAAGATGAAACCACTACCATTATCGAGACCGATACATTTTATGATGTTGAATCACTGTACAAATCACAGAGTACACGATACAAAGTGGATAAAGTCACAGGCATACGATCGGAACAGCGGCATCGGCACATCAAAACCGAATCCCTATTGCAGCAGGGCTATTCAGAAATTATAAAATAGCCCAGGTTACCACCTTACTTTTCCAACTCCAGTTTTTCGGCAAAATAATCGCAAAAATCCTTCATGGTAGCCGACATTTTCTCATCTTGGGTGGCCTTCATGAACGTATCGGCCATGGTCACCAAGGTCTGATGGAAGAATATCTTCATTTCATCCACGGGCATATCCTTGGTCCACAGATCTATTTTGAGGGATTCCTTGTTCTTGCTATCCCAAACGGACAACATCATGGCCTTGGCTTCTTCCTCCTGTACCCCGCCATCTTGGGCCGACCATTTCAATTCTTCGGGAACCCGATTTTCATCAAGTCCCACGGTAAGTTTTATCTCTGAAGTGTGTACTACTGCCATCTACTTTCTTGGTTTATAGTTCGATTTTTTTAGAATTTCATCCGCAGGCATATCCAACAATTGTTTCAGGTCAACATCATTATTGTTCTGCATAAAAGCCCTTACGATCTGCCATCCCGTGTACCTGCCCAGTCTTCCAGGGGATTCGTTGTCCAACTCCAGACCAAACTTTGAGAAAGGTGCCGGGTCCAAAAACTTGCGGTCGAGTTGCGAATCGGTATTGTAGAGCAGTTCCCGTTCCACAAAATATTTCCACATCTGCTCCTCGTTTGCCATGGCCCAATCCATTTCTTCTTGGGAATAACCGATTTTTTGGGCATCGGTTATGTCGGGCAACAATTTGTCCTTTAGGTAGAGTTCTTTTCCGTAATACACCATTCTGGAAAGAAAAGTGCGGTTTCTAGGGTAAGTGAGCACCCTTTTGGAAAAGGCACTCGCCACATCCGAGGTCAGGAACTTTTTGTCCAGCCCGGCGGCAATATATCGTTGTATTCCCCCATAAAAATGGTGGTCCTTGCCCAAATAATTGTCCAACCCGATGAGTAGAAGAGTATCGGTAAGGATGATGCGGTCCTCATATCTGACATCCGAAGTGAGTGTGACGACTTTGGGCACCTCAAATTCCGGAAAGTAGTACTTGATATGCCTGAAAAGCGACCCCAACGCTTCGGATTCCTCCTCAAAATCCCCAAAAGCCTTGTCCACTTCCTCAAAAAGTTCCACTTGGAGGGTATCGGTCAATTTGGCCACCCAAATACTATCGGGAAACTGTTCGGGGAACAAGTAGGGATATTTTTTTTTGATCTTTGGCATTCCTTCGGAAGTTGTTCCGGCAAACTCCCTATCAAATCTGGATACTTCCAATTCAATGGGCACTTGGGCAATTTCCTGTGCCGTTTTGTCCGTCTTTTTACAGGAAAAGAAGAAAAGGACCATCAATGGGACCAAACAAACCTGTACCAGTTTTGCAAAGTATTTCAACAAGCTCTTCATTTTTAAGGACACAGCGTTTAAATTTACAGGGCACAAAGGTAATTTATTGTAAACAAAATAAGATATGCAAACTGAAAAGGTCATTGTCCATATAGTGGATTGGTTAAAAGAGTATGCCACCGGTGCAAAGTGCAAAGGTTTTGTGATCGGGGTGTCTGGGGGGATCGATTCTGCCGTCACTTCCTCACTCTGTGCCAAGACCGGGCTGGATCTATTGTGTTTGGAAATGCCCATTCACCAAGCTCAGAACCAAGTGACACGCGCCGATCGTCATATTGACTGGTTGATGGACAATTTCACCAATGTATCCAGACAGCATGTGGACCTGACCCCCGTGTTCGACAGTCTCGTGGCCGCCTTTCCAAAGGTCGAGAACGAGGAAAGCCGATGGATGTCCCTGGCCAACACAAGGGCAAGGTTGAGAATGACCACACTTTATTACTTCGCAGCGCTCCATGGATACCTGGTCGCCGGAACAGGAAACAAGGTAGAAGATTTTGGGGTGGGATTCTACACCAAGTATGGGGATGGCGGAGTGGACCTAAGCCCCATAGCTGATCTGGTCAAGACCGAAGTATATGAACTGGGGAGGGTATTGGGCATCAACCAAGATATAATGGAGGCCCCGCCCACCGATGGGCTTTGGGGAGATAGCAGAACAGATGAGGATCAGATAGGGGCATCCTATCCTGAACTGGAATGGGCCATGAAAATGGATGCAGAAGGAAAAACAGTAGATGAATTCTCTGACAGAAAAAAGGAGGTATTTTCCATTTACAAAAGATACAATACAGCAAATAAACATAAGATGGTTCCTATCCCTATTTGTGCGATTCCCGATCACCTAAAATGACCTTTTGACCCAATAACCCTTGTATAAAACGAAAAAAACCATAGAAAAACTATGGTTTTAAGAAAAAAAATACAATTTTACGTCATCAAATTGTTATCTTGCCCGCTATACCGTGCAGGTAATCAGTCACTAACTAAACAACTAATTAAATTCAAACCAAATGATAAAAGTATTGATCGCTGACAACCATCCTGTAGTCAGGCTTGGTATTAGAAAAGTGCTTGAATCAACCTCAGATATTGAAATCATTGCTGACGTTTCCACTTCAACGGAACTTTTTGAAGCCTTGGGGAAAATGGCCCCGGACGTAGTTATCTTGGAAATGGACATTCCAGAAATCAATGGAATTGCCACGCTAAGAAAGCTCAAATTGGAGTACCCGGACATTAAAACCCTGATGTACAGCGGTCAATCGGAAGATGTGTATGCCCTCAGCACCATTCGTGCGGGTGCGTATGGCTATTTGTCCAAAACCGCCGATCTGGACTACATCATCAGTGCAGTGAGAAAAGTGAGTGAAGGGAACATGTTCATCACGAATGAACTGGCCCAACGCCTAGCCTTTGATGAAGGCACCCAAAAACCGAGAAGATTTTTCCGAAAACTATCCTCAAGGGAAGTAGAGGTTTTGAAACTTCTGGCGAGCGGAAAACGTAACAAAGAAGTTGCCGAAGGGCTAAATCTGAACGAAAAAACTGTAAGCACCTACAAGGCCCGTTTGATGAAGAAGCTGAATGTGGACAACTTGGTGGATCTGTTGCAACAGGCCAAGGCCTTGGAACTTTATTAAAAATACCCAACCAAACCAACTAAGGTAAGTCCCGGTTCAATGCAAGTTGTCCGGGATTTTTTTAGGAAAGTACCCTGTTCAGTTTTGCATTGAGCAACTTGTTCAATTGCAGATAATTGACAATTTCTTCCAAGATTTCGGTATTGTCCCCGTTGTTCTCCTGTGTTTTTTCCTGAAGTTTTTGAATACGGTTTTTGATCAAGTTGCATCGGAGGGTGAGAATGGTCTCCCCGACCAACTGTGCCACCCCCAATTTCTTTTCCTTCGGATAGATTTCCCTGCGCTCCCAATCATGTAGGACATATTGTTCTTCTTCCATCAATATGGACGAAACCTCTGTAATGATTTCTTGGTCCAACTCCGACAAGAATGTGTTGATCGAAAATTCCTCGTTCTCATTGAGATTCTCGATCAGTTTGTAGTAAATGGCCTTGAACTGTTCGTTGGTCAGCTCAATTTCATCTTCCTGAAGGTCCAAATACACTTTTTCATAAACTTTGGCCTCCACAATTTCCGGCTCCAACACCAATTCTCCTTTTTCATTTTCCTTGAGCACCAAATCCTCAAACTCCTGTTTTTGGTTTCCGTACAGCAAGAGCACCTCAATGATCTTTCGCTCCAGCTCATATTGTACATCCACCTTTTCAACAACAGCATCGTTTTTGACCACTTCAAAGGCTTTCTGCTCCTGTTTGATCTTTTTGGAAGCCTCCGTAATGCCCTTTTTATCAATCTGTGCCAAGGTATTGTAAAGGACTTCCTCGGAAATCTGCATGATTTTGGCACATTCCTGCACATAGATCTCCTTTTGGATCCGATCGGGAATCTTGCTGATACTGTTCACGATGTCCCTGACCGTATCGGCACGTTTTATGGGGTCGTTGGCCGCTTCTTTGGCCAACAAGGAGGTTTTGAACTGGATAAAGTCCTTGGCATTTTCTTCCAGATACAGCACAAGGTCTTCATAGGTGTTGTTCTTGGCAAAACTGTCGGGATCCTCCCCTTCTGGAAAGGTACAGACCTTCACGTTCATGCCCTGTTCCAAAATAAGATCGATGCCCCGTAGCGAAGCGCGCAATCCGGCCGCGTCCCCATCAAAAAGCACGGTAATGTTCTTGGTGAGCCTGTTGATCAATCGTATCTGCTCGGGCGTCAGGGCAGTCCCACTGGAAGAGACCACGTTCTCCACACCTTTTTGATACATTTGGATGACGTCCGTGTAGCCTTCCACCAAATAGCAGTTGTCCTCTTTGGCAATGGCCTGCTTGGCATAGTAGATGCCATAGAGCACCTTGCTTTTATGGTAGATATCGCTTTCCGGTGAATTCAGGTATTTCGCCGCCTTTTTGTCGTTGCCCAAAATTCTTCCGCCAAAGCCCAGCACCCTTCCGCTCATCGAGTGGATGGGAAACATGACCCTTCCCTTAAAACGGTCAAACTTTTTGGTGCCACCACCAGTTTGTTCCTTCACAATGGTAAGCCCGGTCTTTTCCAAAAATTCCAATTGGTAACCCTCGTCCAGAGCGGTCTGGGTAAAGGCTTCCCATTCGTCCAAACTGTACCCCAGTCCAAACTTTTTTATGGTGTCGTCCGTGAAGCCCCGTTCCTTGAAATAGCTGAGCCCGATAGCTTTGCCCGGTTCCGTGTCCCAAAGTGTTTTGGTAAAATATTTTTGGGCATATTCAGAGACCAGGTACATGCTTTCCCGTTCATTGGCCTGTTCCTTTTCCTCGCTGGTCTGCTCTGTCTCCTCTATTTCAATATTGTACTTTTTGGCCAGGTATTTAATCGCCTCGGGATAGGTGAAATGTTCGTGCTCCATCAAAAAAGCGACCACATTGCCCCCTTTGCCACTACTGAAATCCTTCCAGATCTGTTTTACGGGGGAAACCATGAAACTAGGGGTGCGCTCATCCGTAAAAGGGCTGAGCCCTTTGAAGTTCGACCCGGATTTCTTTAACTGCACAAAATCCCCGATTACCTCCTCCACCCGGGCGGTCTCATATACTTGGTCTATGGTTGTTTTTGAAATCAAGGCAATCCGTTAAAATAGCTGTTAAAGGTAAATAAAAACAAAGTTTTGGTGAATCGGATACCAAGATTCCCTTGCAAGATTTAGTATATTAGAAGTCCATTAGACCCTGTCCGTTGGATTCTTTCCAATTTGGACAGCACAATAAAAAATAAAAAGTACATGACACAGGAAAGACTGCGTAATTTTTCGATGCTGATGGTATTCATATTCACTTCAGCACTTTCAGCATATTCCCAAATGGCCGAAAAGGCCGCCCCACTGATCCAAGACGGGGAGGCACAGGTGGTCGAGGCTTTTTCCGATCCCAGTACATGGATCCGCCACGATCTTTGGGTGGAAACGGAGTTTGATTCCGATGGGGATGGCAAGTTGGACCGCATGCACGTGGGCGTTACCCGTCCGCAACAGACCGAGACCGAAGGATTAAAACTTCCCGTCATTTACGAATCCAGCCCATATTATGCGGGTACGGCCGGATTGACCGATGGTGTTATGTGGGATGTAAAACATGAACTCGGGGAGATGGGAAAAGCACGAAAACATCCTGAAGTAATACGAATCGGGGAACGTCCCATTATTTCCAACTCCCAGATCAGAACCTGGGTTCCACGCGGATATATCGTGGTACATTCTTCTTCACCCGGCACCGGACTTTCAGATGGGGCACCGACCGTAGGGGGCGACAATGAGTCCTTGGCACCCAAGGCCGTTATCGACTGGTTGTGCGGCAGGGCGAAAGGCTACACCGAACGGGATGGCAATACCGAAGTGACGGCCTATTGGTCAACGGGCAAGGTGGGTATGACGGGTACCTCCTACAACGGAACCATTCCCTTGGCGGCTGCAACAACAGGCGTAGAAGGTTTGGAGGCCATTATTCCCATTGCCCCGAACACTTCTTACTACCACTATTATCGTTCCAACGGACTGGTTCGCTCGCCCGGTGGGTATTTGGGCGAAGACATTGACGTACTCTACGACTTTATCCACAGTGGGGACGAATCCAAAAGGGCCAGGAACAACAAAGTGGTCCGCGACACAGAAATGAAAAATGGGCAGGACCGCATCACAGGGGATTACAACGATTTTTGGGCCGAACGGGACTACCTTAACGATATGGAGTCCATGAAGGCCGCCCTGCTGATGTCACACGGGTTCAATGATTGGAACGTGATGCCCGAGCATAGTTATCGGATATATGACAAAGCAAGGGAAAAAGGATTGCCCGTACAGATCTATTACCATCAAAACGGTCATGGTGGACCACCACCCATCTCCATGATGAACCGCTGGTTTACTAAATATCTGTATGGTATTGACAACGGTGTGGAAAACGACCCAAAGGCTTGGATTGTGCGCGAAAACGACAACAAGGACAATCCGACCCCATACAAGGATTATCCAAATCCAGATGCTTCCAATGTTACCTTATTTTTGACCAAGGGAGCCCCTAAAAAAGGAAGCCTCACTACACAAAAGCCCAAAAAACAGGGCAAAGAGACCTTGGTGGACAACTATTCATTTTCAGGTTCCACCCTGGCACAGGCAGAAGTGACCAACCATAGGTTGATCTACGTAACACCACCCCTTTCGGAGGATGTCCACATATCAGGCCTTCCCAAAGTAAAGATTAAGTTGGCGAGCAGCAAGCCTGCGGCCAATCTGTCGGTTTGGCTGGTTTCCCTGCCTTGGAACGAGGGTCGAAACACCAAGATCACGGACAACATCATCACCCGGGGGTGGGCGGATCCACAAAACCACAGCTCCCTCACCGAAAGCGAACCTTTGGTTCCCAACAAATTCTATGAAATGGAATTTGAGATGATGCCCGACGACCAGATCATACCCAAAGGACAACAAATCGGGTTGATGATCTTTTCAAGCGACAAGGAATTTACCCTATGGCCCGAACCTGGCACGGAACTGACAGTGGATTTGGATGGCACACAGCTTACCCTTCCTGTGGTGGGTGGAGAAATTTTGACCTCAACCCCTTAACTTGGCCTGAACCGTCCAAGAGTAATTATTTTGTAACCTAAAAAATTAGAACAATGGACAAACACAGTTTCGATACCCTTTCCGAAGCGGTAAATACCTTGACCCAAGAAGGATATGCCGAAGACTTTGAAGCCAAGGACAATTGCATCAAGGCGTTGTATTCCAAGAAAGAGTACCAACCCGAAGATTTGAAAATCACTGCTTCCTATCGTTTTGAGGGCATGACCAACCCTTCGGACCAAGCTACTGTCTTTACCATTGAGGCCAAGGATGGCATCAAGGGCACCTTGGTCATGTCTTACAGTGCGGAGCACGATCAAAATGTGGAACTCATAAAGCAAATCCCCTATCAAAAGGGATAAAAACGCTAGCCCAAAAATTGCCCCAAGGCTGAAGGTTGGTAGAGCAGCCAACCCGTTAGACTAAACCGACTTTTGTGTGCTTTGAGCACTGCATGGGGCACTTCGGCACTTTTGAACATCACACATCGGGCCGCCAAGGGTTCCACCAAAAAACTTGAACCGTCCTTTTCAAAAATTTCCAGTTCCCCACCATCCCCATTTTGCCAACCTTCATTAAGGTAAATCACCACGGAGATCATCCGGTTGTTCCTGCGCTCAAATTGGTCCAAATGTTTATCGTAATGTCCGCCCGAAGGATAATGTGCCAAATGGAACTCGTATCCGGAAAGACTGAGATAGCAATATCGGTTGAACATCTGCATGGTTTCATCCACCAATCCCCAATACGTCTTCAGGTGACTGTCCCTTTCCCTATCCAACCAATAGGTGAAATCGCCCCTGATCTTACTGTTGATCTGTTTTTCGGCATCGGCTCCTATGCCCGCCTCATTGAACTTGGGCAGCATGTCCAGAAAAAAAGACCTGATCTCGGCATAGAGTTCATCCCGCAGAAAATGGTCAATGATCACGTAATCCTTACTGGAGAGGTCATCCATCCAAGACAACCAATCTTCCAAACTGTGGTAGGTTTCCAATAGTTCAAAATGTGTGCGAATGTAGAGAATATTCAACAATGAACCACTGTTTTTCTTATTTTGGACATGCTCAACCTACATCGATATATCATGGCACCAATTTTGTCCCAATCATTTCATTATGAAAAACATACTCCCCATTCTTATCCTCTCCCTCCTTTCCCCTGCCCTTTCGGCACAACGTGTTTTTGAAGTGGATGCCGACTATAAGGCCGATTACTTGGTCTTCGAGGTGGATAGCGAATACAAAGCCGATCTTCTTGTCCACAAAGTGGACCGGGAATACAAGGCGAAATACAATAAGGGCCTATGGTTTTTTACGGACAGGGATTACAAGGCAGATTTTGAGATTTTCTTTGTGGATAGGGATTATAAGGCCGACCTCACGGTGTTCTTCGTGGACCGAGATTATAAAGCGGGCTGGAGAAACGATGCCAAAAGACTGGCACTCGAATTCCCGATTCCTGAATGATTCCAACGCTGTATCTTTGCAGACAAATCGAAACGTATGATCCTTTTCTTCGGAAGCAGACCTGGAAAAAAAGAGACCAAAACCTTGAAAAATGTAAGCTGTCCGCATTGCCACCAATGGGACACATTGACCGCGGTTTCCCAGCCCAATCATGCCCATTTGTTCTGGATACCGGTTTTTACCCTCAACACAATCAGTTATGCGGAATGTTCCCATTGCAAGCGCGTTTACTACAAGGAAGAGTTTACACCTGAGATGGAACGGGCCCTATCGTCCTAACAAAAAAAAGCACAGCCCGGATACCCGAACTGTGCCCAAATTCAAAATCATTTCGGTCATATATCGAACCGAAGGCCCAAGGAAATATTGTTCTGTTTGATGTCCGCATCCGTGAAAATAGGGTTCAGGTCGTACTTGACGTATAGCAGCACCCCATCAAACCCCATATAACCACTCACTCCATAGATGAGGTCGCTGGTATTGTAGTCCCTTTTGAGCTTGTCCTTGACATCTTCCCCATCCCTACTATACTTGAGTTTTTGACGGGTTCCCAAATTGAAACCACCATATCCTCCCAAACCGACCCTAAACTGATCTCGGATGGAATATCGGATGGTGCGTTCCGTTTTTCGAAACCGGGAAGGACCAAATTCAAAATGCACGGGAAAGACCAAATTGTCGATTCGCAGTTTGGATTTGTCCAAGTCGTATTCGAACTCCTCCAAAACGGTCTGATCGCCATTCCTGACAAAAATCTGGTTGTCCTTTGGTTTGAGGCCGTTGAACTGGAATGAAAACCCATAGTTGAGCCGCAGCCAGTTCGAATTTTCAAAAACCCGGGTGCGCCACTGCCAACCCATTTCAAAAAATCGGCTCCCACCGATTTTGTACGGGGAATCGTCCAACGACTGACCCTCTATCAGGGCATTGTTGAGACCAATGGCCATGACAAAGTCAGAATAGGTCCGTCTGTCGTATTTGATGTCCTTTTTCCATCTGTTCGAATTGAACCAAATTGCTGGTTTTCCATCGATCATGATACCGATATGCGTCCGGTCGTTATCCAAGGTGTCCAGTTCGGACAGGGTAAGCACTTGGCCTTCATTACGCTCCAAAAGGGAGATCTTGTTATCCACAATGGCAACCCTGTTTTCAATATTGAGGGCCCTGCGCTTGGCTACTTCTTCCTTTAAGATTTTTGCTTCGGCTTCGGAAATATCGCCCTTTTCCAAACGCCTATTGATGTCCTTGACCTCTACTTTGAGCGCTTCTTTTTCCTGTTCCACGATACGCTCCCTTTCAATCTTAAGGGTCTTGATTTCCTTTTCATAGTCTTCCTGTCCCAAAATTTGGTGGGAAACGAGCAGAAATACCAGTGTTGCTAAATAAAATGTAATTGTTTTCATGATTGTTTCTGGATTATAGCCTTCCTTGTCCCTGCCCAAGTTGTTTGGGCAGGAAGAGAAAGGTGTTTTGATTGATGAATAAAATTTTAATTGTTTCGGTCGGCCACGGCAGTACGTAGTTTGAAATATCCTTCCTTGAGCGCTTCGAATATTTGGTCCCTGAACGACTCATCCAGTTCGTCCTCCACTTCGGCGAGCAAGCTCATGGCATCCACCGATCCATTTTTAGGGAACAATCTGTCGGCCATGATCTGTTTTTGGGCCTGCCGGAGCAAAGAGTCCACTTCGGCATCCGAGACCCCTTTGTTCAAGCCTTCCATATGCTGCACTTGGGCCACTACCTCCTCCACTTTCTGCGTGATCATTGCATCCGACTCTTTGATGAACTTGTCCTGTACCTCTTGTTTTGTTTCCTCTTGTGCCAAAACCGGTTGCGAAATGGGAAGCTCGTCGGTAAAACCCTTTGGGTTTTCCTCGGTCATCGGTTCCATGTCATGGTTGGTCACCTTGGTTTCCTCTTGTACCTGAAGTGTTTTGGTAAGGTCTTGTTGCGGGGATTGGGTTTCGTTTTCCTTTTCCGTATCGATAGAATCCACTTTTTCTTCCACAACTTGGATTTCCGGGATGCTTTCCCCTTTGTCCACAAACAATAGGGACAGCAGCAAAATGCCCACAAAACTTGCGGCCATGGCATATAGCTGCCATTTGCTCCTTTTTTTCTTGGGTGCGGCATCCAATTGCGACGCAATTTTGTCCCAAGCCCCGGGTGAAGGAGCTATGGTTCGCTCCTCCAGTTTTTCCCTGATATGCTTTTCCAATTTGTCCATATCTTATTCTTTTATTTGCCCAACCTTGTTTTGGGCGACATTCCTTTTAAAGTCAAATTTTCCTGAAGCATCTTCCTCGCCTTGAACAACTGCGATTTGGAGGTTCCCTCGGAGATTTCCAGCATTTCGGCTATCTCTTGGTGGCCATAACCTTCTATGGCATGGAGCAAAAAAACGGTTTTGTACCCTTCAGGGAGCGAATCGATGAGCTGCTGCACGTATTCCACATCCAACAATCCACCACCGCTCACTGTTTCCTTGAGCTGGGCATCAAAAACTTCATCGTCATAGACCACAAACTGTTTTTTCCGCAGATGGGAAATGCTCTCCCTCACCATAATGGTCCTGATCCACCCCTCAAAACTTCCCTTGTGCGCAAATGTGCCCAGATTTTTGAACACCTTGATGAAACCATTGATCATCACGTCCTCCGCAAAATGCTGGTCTTTGATGTACTGCCTGCAAACGCCCAACATTTTTGGCGCATACTTCCCATACAGCACCTTTTGGGCCTGTTGGTCGCCCTTCACGGCCTTTTTTATCAATTGGCCTTCATTGTTATATAGCGAAATGATCTTCAAAAGTTTGGTTTCAAAAAGTGGTTCTATTTAGATAGACGGATAATGTTCAATAGGAGTTGCTTGAAAAAATAAATTTTTTCATTCGAAATTGAAAATCAGTTATTTACATTTTTATTTTTTTCGGTCAACCACATAGTTGACCATGAGCGTGAGGGCACTTTTGTATTCAGAATCGGGGTAATTGTCCAAGATGGCCAGGGCCTCGTCCTTAAATTCCAGCATTTTGGCCACGGCATATTCCAATCCGCCCATTTCCTTTACATAGGCAATGACTTCCTTTACCCTTTTCTTGTTCTTGTTGTGGTTTTTGATGGAATTGATCAACCATTTCTTCTTCTCCTTGTCGCTCTGGTTCAAAGCGTAGATCAAGGGAAGGGTCATCTTTTGCTCTTTGATGTCGATGCCCGTAGGCTTTCCGATCTGTTCGGCACCATAATCAAAAAGGTCATCCTTTATCTGGAAGGCCATACCGCAGAGTTCCCCGAACTTTCTAAAGGTCTCCACCTCTTCAGAATCGGGGCGTACGGAACAGGCACCCATACTGCAACAGGCCGCAATGAGGGTCGCTGTTTTTTGACGGATGATGTCATAATAAACTTCTTCGGTGATATCGAGGAGACGTGCCTTTTCAATCTGCAACAATTCCCCTTCGCTCATATCCCGAACGGCATTGGAAATGATATGGAGCAAATCGTAGTCCTTGCTTTCCAAAGAGACCAATAGGCCTTTCGAAAAAAGGAAATCGCCCACCAAAACGGCAATTTTGTTCTTCCAAAGGGCATTGATGGAGAAAAACCCCCTTCGTTTGTTGCTGTCGTCCACCACATCGTCATGGACCAAGCTGGCCGTGTGGATCAATTCGATGATGGAGGCCCCGGTATAGGTTCTTTCGTTCACCTCGCCGTTCAACAATTTGGCGGTAAGAAAAACGAACATGGGCCTCATCTGCTTGCCCTTCCTGTTGACAATATAGTAGGTGATCCTATTGAACAATGCCACCTTGGACGACATGGATTTGAGGAATTTTTCCTCAAAAAGCTCCATTTCATCCTCTATGGGCTCCCTGATCTGAGAAACTATTTTCAACAACGGTTTGGTGCGTTTGATTTTGAAGCCTTAAAAGTAGGGAAAATGAAAGAGTTGGTATAAAGATGCGCAAAGATTTAAGGTCGATGGGTGGAAGTATCGATGATTTGAAGGGTTTAGGGTTTAGGGTTTAGGGTTTGGGGTTTGGGGTTTGGGGTTTGGGGGAGGAACAAATTATTTGGGTTATAGGTTACTTTGTTATTGAGTTATTGAGTTATTGGATTATTGGGATTTGATATTTGGAGTTTGCGGGTTTACTGCTCCCGACTTCCGACTCCCGACTTCCGACTTCCGACTCCTGACTCCTGACTCCTGACTCCTAAACCTAACTTTTATTGGCCAACTGCCCACATGCGGCGTCGATATCCTTTCCTCTGGATCTGCGGACGGTAACGGTAATGCCATTGCTCTCCAGAATGTTTTGGTACATTTCCACAGCATCCATAGAGGCTTGTTGGAACTCGCCATCGTCTATGGGGTTGTACTCGATCAAATTGACCTTGGATGGGGCGAACTTGCAAAACCTGACCAGTGCGTCGGCTGCCTCCCTGGTATCGTTTATGCCTTTCCAGACCACATATTCGTAGGTAATCCTGTTTTTGGTCTTGCTGTACCAATATTCCAATGCCTCCCGAAGATCTTTCAAGGGGAAAGTGGCATTGAAGGGCATGATGGAGGTCCGCACCTCATCGATAGCGGAATGCAGGGAGACCGCCAACCGGAACTTGACTTCTTCATCGGCCATTTTCTTGATCATTTTGGGCACCCCGGAAGTGGATACGGTGATCCGTCTTGGCGACATGCCCAATCCTTCGGGTGAAGTGATCATTTCTATGGCCTTGAGCACGTTGTTATAATTCATCAGGGGTTCGCCCATGCCCATAAACACAATATTGCTCAGGGGGCGGTCAAAATAGAGCCTGCTCTCGTTGTCTATGGCCACCACCTGATCGTAGATTTCATCGGGGTTCAGGTTGCGCATCCGTTTCATGCGGGAGGTGGCACAAAACCTACAGTCCAAACTGCAACCTACCTGACTGGAAACACAGGCGGTGGTACGGGTCTCGGTCGGGATCAAAACGGATTCCACCACAAGTCCATCGTGCAAGCGCACTGCATTTTTGATGGTTCCATCGGAGCTGCGCTGCATTTGGTCCACCCGAATGTGGTTGATCACGAAGTTATCTTCCAACATTTGGCGGGTTTCCTTGGAAAGATTGGTCATGGCATCAAAGGTATGGGCCGATTTCTGCCAAAGCCATTCATAGACTTGGTTGCCCCGAAAAGCCTTGTCCCCATGCTCCACAAAGAACTGCCGAAGCTGTTCCTTGGTCAATGCCCGTATGTCCTTCTTTTTGGTTTCCACAGGATAAAGATAATCAAGAAAAAATCCCGCTGGTCGTGGAACCGAACGGGATTCTATGGTTTGTTCGTTTTATTCAATTATAAGATCAACATCGCATCTCCGTAGGAATAGAAGCGATATCCTTCCAAAATGGCCTGTTTGTAGGCTTTTTTGATAAGGTCATGACCTGCAAATGCAGATACCATCATCAACAGGGTTGATTTTGGCAAATGGAAATTGGTGACCATACAATTGGCAATGCTGAAATCATAAGGAGGGAAGATGAACTTGTTGGTCCATCCTTCGTAGGTGTTAAGTGTATGCTCGGAGGAAACGGCACTTTCCAGCCCTCTCA
The DNA here is from genome assembly GCA_048270465.1 of Allomuricauda sp. Classification (GTDB taxonomy): domain Bacteria; phylum Bacteroidota; class Bacteroidia; order Flavobacteriales; family Flavobacteriaceae; genus Flagellimonas. The sequence continues at coordinate 314,439 of JBLWSV010000002.1, read as the reverse complement.
TCACAGTGGTCCCCACGGCACAGATACGTCTCTTTTTGGCCTTGGCCTTGTTCACAATTTCTGTTGCCTTTTCATCGATGACCAGCTCCTCACTGTCCATTTTGTGCTTGGAAAGATCTTCTACCTCTACAGGGTTAAAGGTTCCCAAGCCCACATGCAGGGTCACTTCAGCAAAATCGATGCCCTTGATCTCCAAACGTTTCAGCAAGTGTTTTGAAAAGTGTAGTCCCGCAGTCGGTGCCGCAACGGCTCCTTCATGCTTGGCATAAATGGTCTGGTAACGTTCCTCATCTTCGGGCTCCACATTTCTTTTGATGTATTTTGGAAGTGGTGTTTCACCCAATTCCCGCAATTTTCTCCTGAAATCGGTATAGGAACCATCATAAAGGAAACGCAGCGTTCTTCCTCTAGATGTGGTATTGTCGATCACTTCGGCGACCAAACTTTCATCGTCCCCAAAATAGAGTTTGTTTCCAATCCTTATTTTTCTTGCCGGATCTACCAAAACGTCCCAAAGACGCTGTTCCTGGTTCAACTCACGCAGCAGGAAAACCTCGATCCGTGCACCGGTTTTTTCTTTGTTCCCAAACAGTCTTGCCGGAAATACCTTGGTATTGTTCAGGACCATAACGTCGCCTTCATCAAAATAATCGATAAGGTCCTTGAACATTTTATGTTCAATTTTTCCTGAATCCCTATGTATGACCATTAGTCTGGACTCATCCCTGTTTTCAGCGGGGTATTCGGCCAATAGTTCCTTAGGCAATTCAAAATTGAAGTTTGATAATTTCATGTGGACTTTTTTTGGATTTTTTAAAAGAGGGGCAAATATACAACCTCGTGATAGCGGATGTCAAGTAATTTGATGATTAAATGCCTGTTACACTTCCGCAATGTCAAATCCAAGGGTTTTGAGATCCTTCCAAAAATCGGGATAGGACTTGGAGACCACTTCTGCGTCGTTCACGATCAAGTCTGTCTTTAGGGCCAACGGGCCAAAAGCCATGGCCATCCTGTGGTCATTGTAGGTATCCACATCAACCCCCGAATTGATTTTTTTTGTGGGTTGCAAGGTAAGGCTTTCACTATCGATGGTCACTTTTGCACCGAACTTGGTCATCTCTGCTTGCAACGCGGCCAAGCGGTCGGTTTCCTTGATGGGAAGGGTGTGAAGTCCTGTGAGATGACAGCCCATGCCCAATCCCAAACAGGTCACAGCAATGGTCTGGGCAATATCCGGAGCGTTGGAAAGGTCATAAGAGACATTTTCCTGTCCGCTCTCTTCGGTTTTTTCCAAGGTGACCTGATTGTCCGAAAAAGTGGTGGTTATGCCAAAGTCCGTGTAGATCTTGCTCAGCACACTATCGCCTTGCAGGGAATTTTGTTTATAGGAAGATAACTTGATCTTGGTCCCCACCTCACATAGGGCCACGATGCTATAAAAATAGCTGGCAGAGCTCCAATCCGATTCCACCACCAATTTGATGGCATCTACCCTTTTTTGGGGCTCCACAAGGATCTTGTTTCCCTCAAAGTTGGCCTCTACCCCAATCTGGGCCAATAGGCCCAAGGTCATTTTGATATAGGGTACGGAAGTTATCTTACCCACCAGCTCCAGTTCCAATCCGTTCTCCAAACTTGGGGCAATCAGCAAAAGTGCCGAAATGTATTGGCTGCTGATGTTGGCCGGAAGCGAAACTTGGGACTTGGTCAATTTTTTTCCTGAGATCTTCAATGGCGGATATCCCTCTTGTTTGACGTATTGGATGTCCGCACCAAGGGCCCGCAGTGCTTCCACCAAGACCTGAATGGGCCGTTCCTGCATTCGTTGAGATCCCGTGAGCACCACTTCTTTGCCCGGTTGTGAAGCAAAATAGGCCGTCAGGAACCGCATGGCTGTCCCTGCATGGTGTATGTCCACTTCACCCGAGGATTTTTGGAGTCCCTTTTGCATGACCTCACCATCATCGGAATTTGACAGGTTCTCAATGCTGATATTTGGGAAAAGTGCACGGAGCAACAAAGAACGGTTGGTCTCGCTTTTGGACCCTGTAATCTGTATTGCTTTTTGAATTTTTTTCTCTTGGGATGCTGAAAGGCGGAGTCTCAATTTTCTATGGTTTGATTGAAACTTCAAAACTAGAAAAAACAGCCCTAATGTTCCCTTTGGGACATAACTTTATTTGAGCTTTTTGTTATTTTGATGACGGTCGTGGTCGCGTTTGGTCTTCAGGTCCAATTTTCGGTCAAAGGCCTTTTGAAGATCGATCCCGGTTTGGTTGGCCAAGCAAAGTACCACAAAGACCACATCGGCCAGTTCCTCGCCCAGGTCCTTGGCCTTGTCCGATTCCTTTTCGCTTTGTTCGCCATACCTACGAGCAATGATACGGGCCACCTCCCCCACTTCCTCAGTGAGCTGCGCCATGTTGGTCAGTTCGTTGAAGTAACGGACCCCATGGTTTTGGATCCATTCATCAACAGCTTTTTGTGCGTTAGCAATGTCCACCGTTTCAATTTTAAGATTTGACCACAAAGGTAAGGACAAGCAGCTTATTCCTTTTCCAAAACGAGGTAACTATTGTTCTGTATGGTCACCGCATTTTCAAAAAACTCCTTAATATAGGCATATCCGGCACTTGTATATTGTGTCGAACGGAGCTGTAGGCTGAACTGGACCATCACCTGGCCCTGGGATTCACTGCAATTGAACCGCATAACGCCACTGTTTTCAGGCAGGCCCAGATTGATAGGTTTAGGTAGCTCCTTGACCTTGTAGCCATTGGGGATCTTAATGTTCGCATAATACATGTAGGACCTTAAATATCCAAAGTCCACTGGATAATTGCGGGTCTCTGATGTAAATGGGTTGCTCTCAAAGAAATGGATGAGGAAGGTATTGAAGAAAAGGTTCTTGTTTTGGCCCAACCCTTCCATTTCGAAGGAAAAGTTTTCCACCAATTTCCTATCATCGGACTGCAGGGAATCCACTTCATAGGATTTAATAAAAATGTCCCCATTGGAGCTATCCTCTATCTTATCCAGATATTCATCTTCAGATAGCGAGGCCAAACGCTCTCTTTTGAAGAAAGCTTCGTACCCGGTTGTTATCTCTTGAAAGTTACCTGACACCAAACTGTTATCAGGATCCAGCGACATCTCTATCCTTACTGTCTTCATATTGGGTTCTATGGGGACAATGTCGTACCAATAGCTCTCCTCGTCGAGATCCATCACCCTTCCATGATAATTCAGGCAGCGATAGGGCAACATCCCGAACGGCAATTGCTTTTCTGTTGCATCCAATAGGTAGGTGGTCCCGTCAATCTCCGTCTTTGCAATGAGGTAATTGAAATCCGACATGACGGGATGGGATCTTTTGGGAAGCCCGTGATATCGGGTAGATAGCAGCATCATATCGGTATCTATTCCTGCTGCGTTGAGCAAGTTGATCAGGGTGATATTGATTTCCGCAACGTTGCCTTTATGCTCATCAAAGGCCTGCTTTACGCGGTTGTCTAAAAAAATGCCATAATCCCCGTTCCAAACATAATGATCCTTCACAAACTGATAGATCCGTTTTGCGCGTTCCAATGGATCTCCCGGACCACTTATCAGGTCCACGGGAATGTTGCGTTCAAAAAAGTTGACCTTTTTGAGTTGTCGCCCAATATCATTGTCGGTCTTGAACTCCTTGTCCACATCCTTCCATGATTTGGTGTATCTTTCCTTAGTCCCATCAAATCGAAGAAGCTCCGATAACTCGAACTCCAAGCTGGAGCGATAATTGCTTGGCGACAACATATATTCCTCTCCTTCCTTAAATGCAGGTACATCTTTCATCACATATTTCAAAACCTCACAATCGGCACTTTCGGTAGCGCGAGGTATCGAAAAGCAACTCTTTTTTATGGTCGCTTCGTTTACGTCCAGGGCAATTTCACCTATCAAAGCCCTATTGTACTTATAATTTCCAGGAATTTTGGCATTGTACTCGGTGTAGACCTTCGGAATTGCTTCCTGGAACTTCCAACCAGTGAGATTGAAAAAAAAAGGCGACTGTATCTCATAGGAATATTCCAGGATGGAGCCTTCCCGCACATCTGGAAAGGTAAATTTTTTCACGGACCATCTTTCGCTCACGTCCGAATCGTAAATATCTTCTTTTCTGAGACTGTGCTTTACCACTCCGTTGTGGGTGAGTGCCCTGATATTGTTTACAATTTCCTTTGATTTGTCCGAACGGTAATAGGGTATGGTAATATTGGCCTCATCCAGTCCATCTTTGTCCAAGATTTTCTTCTTGGCATGGTATTTTTTGATCAACCACACATAACTTCCCCTAACCTCAAAATAATTTTCCCCTTTTTCATAGAGGTAAACGGCATGGGCAGTGGTATCCTTCGCATAGGTGGTGAACGCCTGCTCACTTGCCGAGAGCAGTCCAAATTCCACTTTTTCTTGCCCCATCAGTAGCGTTCCATGGAACAGCACCAAAAGCACGAAGACGCTCAGAATAGATCTCATATGGGTTTAGATCTTGGCTAAGATTATTTTTTCAGATTCCTTTTCCACCACTTGCCGGTAAAACTCTTTTAGGTTTTGATAATAATGTGGCGGGAAAACAGGAGTGTTCATTTCAATTTCGACCCTGACCGAAATCTTGTCCTGCATCGTGGAAATATTATAAGTGAACTTGCCCAGACTTTCGGGAAGTACCATATTGATGGGAGTTGGGAGATGTTCCACCTTATAGCCTTCGGGGATATTAATCGTGATCATATGCTTGTCTTCCCAAGGGAAGCCATAATCCACAGGAAACTCCCTTGTTTCGGTTTTGAATGGGTTCTCTTTAACGGCAAAGTGGAACAGGGGTGAAAAATAGATCTTTCCCCCTATGGTCTCATAGGCGTCTTCCTTATAAAATTCATAGTCCTGTAAGACAGGTTTATCAAGATCAAAATTATTTTTCAGTTCGAATCCATCTATCTCGAAATCACCGTTCTCTTTCTCCAACTCCGAAAGATAGCTTTCCTCAGTACCGCCATTGTACAGATTCCTGAACAAAAAGGCATTGTTGTTGGTGAACTGCTGCCTGAACTTGGCCGTGATGGCTCCGTCATCGGTCAAATCCACATTCATCATAACAATGTCCGATGATTTTTCCTTGGGCATCAGGTCTATGATGTCAGAATTGCCGTCCTCAGATATAATCCTGCCGAACCAATTCAGGGCCCTGGTGGGCAAAACATCGATTGCCGTGAAACTATTTGTGGCGTCGAGCAGATGATATCCATCCCCTATCTTGGCCGCTGCCACCACATAATTGAACCCTTGCAAAGTGGGGAAGATCGGTACACCATGGTCCCGTGTGCTTACCAATACGGGATAGGCTTTTACATTGGCATGGTTGAGCATGGATATCAACATCAAATTGATATCGGCACTATTGCCCACCCCTTCCTTGTATGCTTTTCTGGTCCCTTCATCCGAACCAACTCCCAAATACGAGTTCCATTTCACCTTTTCCTTTACGAATGACAGAACTTTTTCCATCCTCGCATATGGATCTGAGGTGTCGGCCAGGACAGCATCCAATTCTTCTTCAAAATAATTCTTCCTTTTTAGTTCGTCTCCAAAGGAACTGCTTTGGTATATGGTCTTTACCACATCTTCCCAAGTTTTGGAATACGATTCATAAACTGAACCAGGAACTTCCAAAGAAACTATCTCAAACTTTACTCCTGCACGATAGTTTGCAATGTTCGACACAAAGATCTCTTCCTTCAATGCAGGCACGTCAGTGAGAGCAAAGGTCAATTCAGTGGCATCTGTTCCAATGGCATGATCTCTAACCTCCATGATCTTTGGTCTAAAGAGAAGAAATCCTTTGACCCTTTGGTTAAACTTGAAATATTCCAAAATCCTCATTTTGGCCTCCAGTTTTTTAATGGGTATGTCATGCTGGAAAACAAACTCATCTATGCTCTGGACGAACGGGGAGGTTATCCTATACTCGTATTCGATTACGGCACCTTCCTTCACATTGGGCATGGTGAACTTTACTTGATTCAAATTCTTGGACTGCTCTGTCTTGAAAATATCTTTTTTGTCCAATTTGGTCTCCACAATTTTATCGTCTTCCAGGGTGTAGGTATATCCTTTAATGGAGGACACATTCTCATCAGAGCTACCAGATTCATAGAGGCTTATGATTTCACTTGCGTAGTCGAATCCATCCTTGTCATAAATTTTTATCCTGTTATGGATTTCCGTAATAAGACTTAAGCCCGTTGAGTTATTATACGTATAGTAGGAAGTCCTTTTTTTCAAGAGGTAAGCTGCAGATGCCGAAGAATCGCCGGGGTACACTTTTTCTTGAAGCTCTTCCATGGAAACTTTTCCAAACTTGTAATCCTGGGCATTTGTGGTTCCCAATGCCAACAGCGCTACTATCAGATGTATTGGTTTAATCCTAATATTCATTTTTTAGACGTATTTTTTGGTTGTCCATTTTAGCTACAGATCTTAAAAAAGACCTAAATTCTTCATAGGATTCTTTGGGGTACTCGCCCGCCTTTAAAAGCAGTGTTCTTCTATACACCAACTCCCTGTCATTTTTTTTCTCCACCTCGGCACCGTAGCTCCCAAATTCAGTTTCCAGATTGACCTTTTCGGGCAATTCGGTAAAATGGAAGTTTTCAGGTATCTCGATCAGGGTCTCATCCTGATCATAAAAGCCCCTTTGTACCATGAAAGGCAATTTTCTGTTCCTGTACCGAGGGGGCACATAGGTGTTGTTGTTGAAGGCGTTCAAGACAAGCAGGTAATCATTTCCGTTCTTGGAAACATAGTTCCTGGCACTTAAATTCACGGTTTCGGTAAAAGAAACTTCTTCCTTGTCATTCTCAAAGGAATAATCCTTGACCTCCAAGCCGTTCACATTGTCCCAAAAGTCCTTGTAATATTCCTTGATGTCGTCCTTCGAACTTCTTTCCAATACAAAACGGTTATCGTATTGTGTGCCTTTGGTTTCGATGGCCACTTGGGCATCAATGGATAGGTTGTCCAAAATTTTGTAATTGGCCTTTATGAACTGTGCATTGTCATTGTCCAAATAGGAAGCAGTCCTCACCAGTTCACCACCATCCGGGGTCACGACCAAAACCATCCTGTCGTCCGTAAAGTCACCAATGAACCCGAACGGATGGATCTGTGATGTACAGTCCACCCAATAATATTGGCCCTTATAAGGAATGGCCAAGATGACATGGTTTCCTTGGAGCAAATCGGGAAAATCCGCTTCAAAATCAACCTTGGTCCGCCCAGACTCCACCACGGCATAGTAGGATTGGACCCCTACCGCCCCCAGCAATGCCTTGGTGTAATTGGTGAGCCCCTTGCAGTCCCCATACTTTACCTTATCCACTTCAATGGCACTTATGGGCTGTAGTCCCCCGATTCCAATTTGCACACTTATATATCTGGTATTGTCCTGTACATACTTGTAAATCACCTTGGCCTTTTCCAGATCATCATCTATCCCCTTGACCAAATCCCTGGCCTTGGAGATGGTGCTTTCCTCCAATTGGTCCCTTCCCGATAAAAGCTCGTTCTGGATCCAAACCCCTAAACCCTTCCAATCGGTCACTTCCGCATCAATCCCTTTGTAATGAAATTTGGGCAAACGGATGGACAATCTTGGTGAAAAGGTTTGAAAAGGTGGACTAAGGTCTTCCTCAACAAAAGCCGGAATACCTGAAGAGGTGTAGCTCACCATTGTAGGGGATTCTTCTTTCTCAAAGTCAATTTCCTGAAGGTTTTCCTCCTTGATGATGGGTTTTAAATCAGGGGTTGGGTACGTGATGGTATAGCTGCTTTTCTGGACACTCACCCCATAGCCCGACACAAAGTACCACTGTGGTATCATCCCTGTATCGGAAGTCTCAATTTCATAGGTGAATTCAACTGTGTAGGGATAATGTAAAGGGACATAGTCATGGTATAACAACCTGTCGTCCAAGTAAAGGGAAAAACCATCAGCGGCGGCGATATCCTTGAAATCACGCTTTTTTATCTGCTCGAGCTTATTCCCGAAGGCATCGTAGATAATGGCCTCTATTTTCTTTATTTTTTTATCGTCATCGTAAAACACCCTTGCCGTGGCATGTTCGTCCCCGGATTTGTTCAACACCGTTACAATTTGTTTGACCTGATAGGTCATTTGGTCGATGGAATGGACCTCAATATCCAATTGGTCCAACCTGATGACTGCATCCGTGTTCTCCAAAAGCTCTTTGGGTATGGAACCTATACTATGGTCTTGGGAAAAGGAAAAACTGCACCACAAGAGTACGGAAAGCATGGCAAGAAATCTCATTAAGCTATTCGGTTAGGTTTGGTTGGCTAAAGTGCTTGATTTCTTACAAAATAGATAACTTTTTCGATAAAAAACAATTATTCTTTGTTTTTGGTGTCCATCGTAATCGTCACCGGACCATCGTTCAGCAGTTCCACCTTCATGTCGGCGCCAAAAATGCCAGTGCCAATTTTTTTGCCCAGATCCTGTTCCATCTTTTGGACAAATGCCTCATAAATAGGGATGGCCACATCGGGTTTTGAAGCCTTGATGTAGGAAGGCCTATTCCCCTTTTTGGTCTGGGCATGAAGGGTAAATTGGCTCACCACGATGACATCCCCACCAATATCTTGGACCGAAAGGTTCATCACGCCGTTTTCATCATTGAAAATGCGAAGGTTGATGATTTTCTGGGACAACCACTCCGTATCTTCCTTGCCATCGGCGTCCTCAATCCCCAACAACACCAAAAGTCCTTGGTCCATGGAGGACACTTTTTTGCCGTCCACGGTCACACTTGCCCTCGAAACCCTCTGGATCACTGCTCTCATCGATATCTATCTGTAACTGTCCGTTCTGTAATTTTCATCTTCCCCAGTGAGCATTTGCACATAACTACGGTACCTGCTCCATGCCACCTCATTTTTTTCCAAGGCCGCTTTAACGGCACATTGGGGTTCGTACAAGTGGAGACAGTTATTGAACTTGCACTGGGATTTCAGTTTAAAGAATTCTGGAAAATAATCCCCAATCTCGTCCTGTTCCATATCCACGATGCCAAAACCTTTTATGCCCGGGGTATCTATGATCTTTGCACCAAAGGAGAGGTCGTACATCTCAGCAAAAGTGGTGGTGTGCTGGCCTTGCAGATGCTGCTCTGAAATTTCGGCCGTCTTCAACTGAAGTCCGGGCTCCAGTGCATTGACCAAGGTGGACTTACCCACTCCTGAGTGTCCCGAGAACATACTGGTTTTGCCCAGCATCAGTTCCTTCACCTTCTCCACATTCTTCCCTGTCTTTGCCTCGATCTGAATACATGGGTAGCCAATTTTGGTGTACAAATCGACCAAGAAACCAACTTCTGCCCTTTCCTCCTGACTGTACAGGTCCATTTTGTTGAACAAGATCACCACAGGAATGTCGTAGGCCTCTGCAGTCACTAAAAATCGGTCAATGAAACTCGTGAAGGTGGGGGGATTGTTCAATGTGACCAGCAGAAAGACCTGGTCCAGATTCGCTGCAATGATGTGGGTCTGTTTGGACAATTTTACGGATTTCCGGATGATGTAGTTCTTACGCTCTCCTATTTCCGTAATGATGCCCACGGTTTCATCCCCGATGTTGTCCAATTCAAAGACCACGTGGTCCCCAACGGCCACTGGATTGGTGCTTTTGATGCCCTGGGTCCGGAACTTGCCCCTGATACGGCACTCATAAAAAACGCCATCTTCCGATTTCACGGTGTACCAGCTGCCCGTTGATTTATAAACAGTTCCGTTCACTTTTTGTTCACATTTTCATTACAAAGAAACAATAATCCTCGTTCTTTGGCGTATATCTTTGTTAACTGTTTTAACAATCTATATCCATTTATTATGAAAAAAATCTTTTTTATGGCAGTGATGACCCTAGCTGCTGTGTTCGGTGCCAATGCGCAAGAGTACAAGGTAATTACCAGTGTGGAATCCATTGTTCCCAATGGTCTTGGCCGATCTAGGATCATCAATGCCCTGGAAGGCAAGGACTATAAGGAATATACCAGCGTACAGACCGAAGAGGACAACACAAGGAACAAGGCCGACAGGGGCGAGATCCGCGTGAAGAACTTTGAGGAGACCAAGCTCCTTAACTTCTACAATTTGGGGGGTATCCGTTTTCAGAACATTGCGGCCAACGATGCCCTGATTACTTCCATGATCAACGACATGATCACCAACGGCTGGGAACTTGCCTTTGTGGTAAGCGGTGTAGAGAGTGAAGGTGGCAAAGGCGATGGCCAGGGTATTTTTATTACCCGTTATATCTTCAAGAAATAAGCTTCCTTAAATTTAAAAAGTAAAAAGCCCTCTAAAATTAGAGGGCTTTTGTTTAGCACCTTGTTATGGTCATTTTTTTGGAAAAAGAAATGTTTTTCTTTTTTCTATTGAAGAAAATAATATTTTTAGCACCATAAATATTAACCTACTTATTTAAAAATTATGAAAAAACTTTTGTTTTTGTTACTTCCGTTTTCTGTTTTGTCCCAAACCAGTCTTTACGAAAATCCTGATTTTGAAAGCATAGCTGAAAATCATAAAATCATTGCAATGGTTCCTTTTAAAACCCAAGTAAAACTTAGGCCTAACCAGATGAAAGATATGTCCGATGAACAATTGGCCAAAATCGAGAGGTCAGAAGGTGAAAGTATTCAGAGTGCCATGTATTCCTGGTTTTTGAAAAGAAAAAAGAGAGGCGACATGCAGCGAATCAATGTACAAGACCCTAGAACCACAAATGCAAAGTTACTGAAACTGGGTATTGATTATGATAACATCCTTGAGCATACTCCTATGGAACTTGCAAAAATTCTAGAGGTTGATGCTGTTATTTCAGGAGACTTTGAAACGAACAAACCTATGTCCGAAGGAGCCTCTGTGGCCCTAGGTCTATTGGTGGGTTTTTGGGGCGCTACCAACTCTGCAATTGTCAATATGAGCATTCATAATGCAGAAGATGGTATGCTTCTTTGGAATTATAATAAAAAGGTAAGGGGAAGCATAGGAAGTAGTCCTGAAGATTTGATAAATATTCTAATGCGGAAAGCTTCCAGGAGGTTGGCCTACACCAAAAGCGAATAAAAGAAGCCCTCTGAAAAATCAGAGGGCTTCTTTTTTTGGACATCAAATTTCATTAATCCACTATGTGGACCCTACCGCCCACAAAAGTTTTTTTATGGACCGTTTTGGGCTGTCCATATACGTTCACGTCTCCACCTGCCTTGACATCGATGTCCACCACTTCCGAGGCAAACACATCTGCTTCGCCACCGGCAGAAATCTTGATGTCGGTGTTTGCGGTCCTTAGGTCCCTTCCATCAAAAATACCGCCTGTGTTCAACACCACAGATTGGTGCTTTGCCAGACCGGATGCCTCCACAATCCCACCTGTCACTGCACGTATATCCGCATAGTCCACATCCATGCCGATATGGATTTTTGCCCCTTCCTGTGCCCTTAGTTCGATTTTGTCCTTCTGTACCAATTCGTTGCAGGTGATCTGCGCCCCTTCATTACCATCGATTACATCCAAATTGGTATAGTACACCTCAATCATGGTGTCCTCGCCCTGAAATTTTTTGTCCAGTTGCATACGGAGCTTCAACACACCATTTTTGTTGACCCACTTTATGTCGTCCACGTTCCAGCCTTTGATCATGATCCTGTTTTCATCGGATTGGATAAGGTTCACTTCAATAAGGTCAAAAACTTTGATTTCGTTGAAATCACCCACTTCCCTATCAATGATTCGTTGGGAAAACATCATCAATGGAAGCAAAAAGAGGCTTACTGCACATATTTTTTTCATCTGAATAAACATTGTAAGTTATTTAATAGGATAAGTGTTTTTACTCCATAAAGATGAGCAGTATTTCCAATTGTTACAGTTCCAAACAAAAAAACTATCTGCAGTCATGGAAAATGCCAAGCCACAGATAGTTTTGTAATGGTGCAGAAAAAATCAATCTATGCGTTGATGATTTTTTCTTGGTGGTTGATGGATTCTTGGTGGATGGCCTTGAAGAACTTCAGTACAAACTCTTCGCTCAATCCCCTTTGTTCCCCTTCCAAGATCATGTTGCCCAAAATGGCGTTCCAGCGATTGCTTTGCAATACGGCAACGTTCTTCTGTTTTTTCAGCTCACCAATGCCATCAGAAACCTTCATACGTTTTCCCAAGAGATCGATCAATTGGTTATCAAGCACATCGATCTGTGCCCTTAGGTTATTGAGCTTACTGTTGTACTCAGCCTCTTCGTCGGTTTCTTTTCGTATGCGGAGATCTTTCATGATCTGAACCAATTTTTTTGGGGTTACTTGCTGTGCGGCATCGCTCCAGGCATTGTCCGGGTCGAAATGGGTCTCGATCATCAATCCGTCGAAGTTCAGGTCCAAAGCTGTTTGGGACACGTCAAAGATCATGTCACGCTTTCCGGTAATGTGGCTCGGGTCGTTGATGATGGGCAGGTCGGGGAACTTCGTTTGAAGTTCGATGGCCAACTGCCACTCGGGAATGTTTCGGTACTTGGTCTTCTCATACGTGGAAAAGCCTCGGTGGATGACCCCCAATTTCTTGATATTGGCCGTATGCAGACGCTCCACGGCACCCAACCACAAAGAAAGGTCTGGGTTGACGGGGTTTTTTACCAATACGATCTTATCGGTGCCTTCCAAGGCATCCGCAATTTCTTGTATGATGAACGGGCTCACTGTAGATCTCGCACCGATCCACAACAGGTCCACATCGTATTCCAATGCAAGGTCCACATGGGCCCTATTGGCCACCTCGGTAGCGGTCTTCAATCCGGTTTCCTCTTTCACCTTCTGTAACCATTTCAATCCTATGGCTCCCACTCCCTCAAAATTTCCAGGGCGCGTTCTGGGTTTCCAGATTCCGGCACGGTAGTAGCTCACATCGGTATCCTTCAGTTCGTGTGCGATCTTCAGCACCTGATCTTCCGTCTCGGCACTGCATGGCCCGGCTATTACCAATGGGTGTGACAGGTTCATATCATCCAACCATTTCCTCATTTCCTTTTTGTTTTCCATAATGCTTCCTATTTTTTTGTAAGTGGAATTCCTTTAAGTATTTGTTTTATTTTATTGGTATTGCTCATTTCCAGATGGACATTTTCAAAATCGTTGTCCATGATCAATTGTTTGAAGGTGGTCAGGTTTTGGATATACTCCTCCAAGGTCTCCACCACATTGTCCTTGTTCTGCTCAAATATGGGTGTCCACATATCGGGCGAACTTTTGGCCAATCGGACCGTGCTCTCAAAACCACTTCCCGCCATGTCAAAAATATCACGCTCATTTTTTTCTTTCTCAATAACCGTCTTTCCCAACATAAATGAGCTGATGTGTGATAAATGCGAAACATAGGCGATGTGCTTGTCATGCGCTTCGGGGTTCATGTACCTAATCCGCATTCCGATTTCCTGAAAAATGGCCAAAGCCCTTTCCTGCAATTTGAATGCTGTTTTCTCCACCTCACAAATGATCATGGTCTTTTCCGCATACAGCCCTTCCAAAGCGGCCGATGGTCCTGAAAACTCGGTACCTGCTATGGGGTGACAGGCCATAAAATTTCTGCGCTTGGGATGGTCGGCAACACATTCACAGATCAACCGTTTGGTGGAGCCGGCATCCATTACCACGGTCTCGTCTCCTACCGCATCCAAAATTTTGGGCAGTTCGGTGACCAAAACATTGACAGGAATGCTCACATAGACCATGTCTGCGGTAGCCAAGGAACCATAGTCTCCCTTCTGATCGATGATCCCAAGCGCAATGGCTTCATCCAAGTGGGACTCATTCTTGTCCACGCCAACGATCTTGGCATCGGGATGTAGCTTTTTCACATCCTTGGCGAACGATCCCCCGATCAATCCTATTCCTATTATGACTACGTCCATGCTAAAATCTTTCTATGGCTTCCTTGATTTTTTCCTCCTTTACGCAAAGTGAAAACCGGATATAGCCTTCACCATTGCTACCAAAAATGGTCCCGGGTGCAATGAAGATGTCCTTCTCATACAACACCTTGTCTATGAACGCCTCGGAGGAAAGCGAACCTTCGGGAAGTTTGCACCAAACGAACATGCCCACGGCATTCCGGTCGTATTCACAGCCCAATTTGTCTGCCAATTGGAACATCAGCTCTCGTCTTTTGGTATAAACGGCATCCAGTTCCTCAAACCATTCCGGGCCACTTTGGAGTGCGGCTACCGCACCTTTCTGAATACCGTAAAACATCCCCGAATCCATATTGCTCTTTACTTTGAGCACGGCATTGATGTGCTCCGCACTGCCCAACACCATCCCCACACGCCAACCGGCCATGTTGAAGGTCTTGCTGAGACTGTTCAGTTCCAAAGCACAGTCCTTTGCTCCTTCAATGGACAAAATACTGGTCGGGTTACTGGAAAGTACAAAGCTGTATGGATTGTCATTGACCAATAAAATATTGTTTGCTTTGGCAAAATCCACCAGAGTCTTCAATTGTTCCTTGGTGGCCGTTGCTCCCGTGGGCATGTGCGGGTAGCTGACCCACATCAATTTCACTCTGGAAAGATCTTTTTGGGACAGTTCTTCCAAATTGGGGAACCAACCATTTTCCAGATTAAGGTCATAGGTCACCGGAACAGCACCCACCAGATTCGTGACAGATACGTAGGTGGGATAACCCGGATTGGGCAACAGCACTTCGTCCCCCACGTTCAAGAACGCCATGCTGATGTGCATGATGCCCTCTTTGGATCCCATCAAGGGCAATATCTCGGTGGAGGGATCAACGGCTACCCCAAATTTTTGTTGGTAAAAATCGGCGATGGCCTTTCTGAGCTCGGGGAGTCCCTGATAGCTTTGGTATTGGTGTGCGCCTGCATCGGCAATGCAGTCCCTCAACGTTTCCATCACCTTTGGTGATGGCGCCAAGTCTGGACTTCCAATACCCATGTTGATGATTGGCCTTCCTTGGTCCATCAACCCCCGTACTTCCCGCAATTTTTTGGAGAAGTAGTATTCCTGTACACTATGAAGCCTGTCCGCTGTAATCATATCGACAATGCGTTTTTATATTCACCCAAGACCGTAAAATCCTCAGCCATGATCTGGAGCAAGGATTTTGCCTTGGAAAAGTGGTCATATTCCTCAAAGGTCACATCCACAAAAAAAGCGTATTTCCATGGAGTCTCTATCACAGGGAGGGACTGTATCTTGGTCAGGTTCATGTTGCAATCGCTCATCACATTCAATACGGTGGCCAAACTTCCCCTCTTGTGATCGGTCATAAAACGCAACGACGCTTTGTTGATCTCTTCCTTGGGCAGGACCTTATTCTGCTTTTTGAGAATGATGAAGCGCGTGGCGTTGTTCTTTATGGTCTGAATTTCAGGGGCAATAATATCCAAATCATACAGATCGGCAGCCATTTTTGGAGCAATTGCAGCAATATTAGCCAATCTGCCTTCTTTGATACGTTTGGCCGTCTCGGCGGTATCCACGCTCTCCACCAGTTTGATATGTGGATAATCCTTAAAAAACTCCTTGCACTGCAACAAGGCCATAGGGTGCGAGTGGACTTCCTTTACGTCTTCCATGGTGGTTCCCTTCAGCACCATAAGGTTGTGATGGATGCTCAAATAGTGCTCCCCGATTACATGTATTTTGTTATGATACACCAGGTTATAATTCGGGATAATGGAACCCGCGATGGAATTTTCAATGGCCATGATGCCTTTGTCCGCAGTGCCATCCAACAGATGGTCGATGATGGCATCAAAGGTCATGCATTCCAATAATTCGATGTCTTCCCCAAAAAAATCCTTTGCGACCTGATGGTGGTTGGATCCCTTGATTCCCTGTATGGCTATTTTTAAACCCATGGCAAAAAAAAAGCCCCGATTTTATCGGGACTTCATGTATTGGTTATACTTTAAACGTACTCACAACAGTCCCGTACCTCTCTTAAAAAAGAAGTAAAAATAGAAACCGTTCCAAAAATACGTGTTTGTCATTTCGATGTAAATTCCCGGCTAATTTAGGTATTCAATCCGAAAATGACGATCATTCCTAAATTTTTTTTGATTTTTTTTGAAAAAGCCGATTTTGTTGCAGATTGTCCTCAAGAAAACGACCTTTTTTTATATATCCATAATTATACTTATATCATCCCAAATGTTACATTGAGCATTCCGTGTTCAATCTAGATAAACCAAAATCAAAATATCTTGTCAACCTTTCGACTGCGCTCAAGGTGACCAACAAGCGTACATGGAAACATCTAAAAGTGTATTTTTGATTTCCAAACCCAATTGAATGTCCATCACCGTAAAGAACATCACCAAGACCTTCGGCCAACAAAAAGCACTGGACAAGGTTTCCTTCTCCATCAAAAAAGGGGAAATTGTCGGTTTCTTGGGCCCCAACGGCGCGGGAAAATCGACCATGATGCGGATTCTGACTACTTATTACAAAGCGGACAGCGGTGAAGCCGAGGTAAACGGTTTTGATGTGTTGAAATCCGAGAGGTCCGTGCAGGAAAGCATTGGCTATCTGCCCGAGCACAATCCGTTGTATCTGGAAATGTATGTGAAGGAATACCTCGCTTTCAATGCTGATGTGCATAAAGTCCCCAAATCAAGGATCAACGAGGTCATTGAACAGACCGGGCTCACCCCGGAGACCCATAAAAAAATTGGGCAACTATCCAAAGGGTATCGCCAGCGTGTGGGATTTGCCGCGGCCCTGCTTCACGACCCCGATGTGCTGATCTTGGATGAGCCCACCACGGGACTTGATCCCAACCAACTCGTCGAAATCAGAAAACTGATCAGGGAAATCGGGAAGGAAAAAACCATCCTATTGTCCACCCACATCATGAAAGAGGTGGAAGCGGTATGCGATCGGGTCATCATCATCAACAAAGGACAATTGGTGGCCGACAAAAAACTGGAAGACCTCCGTGAATCGGAAGAGCAGATCATAGAGGTGGAGTTCGATTACCGTGTGGAAGAACAACTATTGAACCAACTGCCAAACGCTTCCAAAGTAAAAAATACGGGCGGGTTTGTCTATGAAATCACGTTCAACACCTCCAAAGACATGCGGCCTGCCGTTTTTGATTTTGCCCACGACAACAAATTAAAGACGTTACAACTCAGTAGAAAGAACAAAAATCTGGAAAGTCTCTTTACCGAGCTTACTTCCTGATCAGGGATTATTGGCGGATTTGGGCGTTACAAGGACAAAAATCAGTCCATAACCGTTTCAAATATGGTATTTTTGCAATCCCAATGTACTCGGATTTATGAGGAAGAACAACGCCAGATTGGAACTTTCCAAGGAAGACATGAAAACTTTTGGCTACCAGGTCGTGGATGCCATAGTGGAACATCACCACACCCAAAACGACAAATTTCCCGTGGCTTTGGGGTCCC
Source organism: Allomuricauda sp. (assembly GCA_048270465.1). Classification (GTDB taxonomy): domain Bacteria; phylum Bacteroidota; class Bacteroidia; order Flavobacteriales; family Flavobacteriaceae; genus Flagellimonas. The sequence goes on along the minus strand of JBLWSV010000002.1, from coordinate 296,884 downwards.
GGGAAGAAATGGACAACCTCTTTTTGGAGGAAGCCCCAGAAGCAGGCATGGAAGCCTCGAAGGTTTTGGATTTTGTGCTGGAAAAGGTGATGACCAACAGTACCAACATGGCACATCCCAAGTCTTTTTCCTTTGTGCCCGGTCCCAGCAATTACATCAGCGTTATGGCAGATGCCCTGGCCACGGGCTACAATATTTTTTCGGGCGGTTGGGTAGCTTCCCCGGCAGCGGCCGAACTTGAAATCGTGACCATTCAATGGCTGTTGAAGATCTTTGGTTTTCCCGGAAAAAAGGGAGGTGGGATTTTCACCAGTGGTGGTTCCATGGCCAATCTCACGGCTGTGGCCACGGCCCGAAGGATCAAATGTGGAGACGATTTTTCAAAAGCGGTCATCTACCTCTCCGATCAGGCCCACTCCTCCAACATCAAGGCTATCAGGGTTTTGGGATTCAAAAAAGAACAGATCAGAATCATCCCCACGGACAACGAGTTCAAGTTTGCACTGAACAAGCTCAAAAACTGTATTGCCAAAGATCGATTGGAAGGCCTACAACCCTTTTGCTTGATTGCTTCCGCCGGAACCACCAACACAGGCACTGTTGACCCGCTGTCAGAGCTGGCAAAAATCTGCAAAAAGGAAGACATTTGGTTCCATATTGATGGAGCTTATGGCGGTGCAGCCATTTTATCCGCCAAAGGCAAACAGCTATTGAAAGGCATTGAAAAGGCCGATTCCTTGACCGTTGATCCACACAAATGGTTCTATCAGCCGTATGAAATGGGCTGTTTGTTGGTAAGGAACCACAAAAACCTCAGCCACACCTTCACCGAAAAACCTGAGTATCTCCGTGATATCGAAGGAAATACCTCAGAGATCAATTTTTATGACCATGGCATCCAACTCACCCGGAGGTTTAGGGCTCTCAAGTTCTACATGTCCCTAAAAACCTTTGGCCTCAAGGAATTCAGGGATGCCATCACCTACAACATTGACCTAGCCGAAGAGGCAGAAAACCTGCTTCGGGGCAGCAAAAGTTGGGAAGTGGTGTTCCCTGCCACCTTGGCCGTAATCAATTTCAGGTACAACCCCATCAAGCAAAACTATAGCGAGAAAGAATTGGACGAGATCAATCAGTACATCTCAAAAAAAGTAGTGGATTCTCGAAAAGCGTTGTTGGTCACGACCCTACTCCATGGACAGGTGGTGCTTCGCATGTGCCTCATCAACCCCAGAACCTCTTTGGAAGATGTGACCGAGACCCTTGATCTTTGCAAAAAATTTGCTTTGGAAAAAGAGGAACTGTTGGCGGGCAAAGCCTAAGTCCCGTCCCCTATAATGGACGAAATGGCCATATCCAGTACCTCTTGCACCTTCGGGTCAGTACAATTGATCAATATGGAAATCACTTTTTCTTCCTTCGGATAGATAAAAAAGTTGGTGTACGCACCAACGCTATTGCCCACGTGCCCCACAAAAGATCTACCCTTGACATCTTGGCTCACTTGGAAACCCAATCCGTAATGTGTAGGTTTTCCGTCAATGATCTGTGAGGTCAGCAATTGTTGATACGTAGCATCTTTGAGCAATTTTTTTTCCATGATGGCCTGCCCCAGTTTAGCTACTTCTTCGCTTGTGGACAAATAACCGCCGCCTGCCAATTTGTAGGCGTTGTTTACCTCAACTGCCTTCTTAAAACCTAAGGATGTCCTAGTGTAAAATTCCGTTTTGTTCTCGACTTGTGAGTTTATCTTGAGCGTAGTCGAAAGACTCGAACTGACATTTTTTTGCGGTGGAATCGTATTTTTCAATCCCAAAGGCATCAAAATCTGCTCCCGCACATACTGCGCAAATGGAACTCCACCGGCTTCCTGCATGGCCAAGGACAACAGCACAAAATCAAAACTATTATAGAGATACCCTTTTCCCGGTTCAAAAAACAAAGGGTCATCCTTGAAAATGGCAACGCTTTCCTTGATGGAAAAATCTTGGTTCATGGCAAATTCCTTCCCTCGATAACCTCTGATCCCGGCCGTATGACTTGCTAATTGGCGAAGCGTGAAATCATACTTTTTTTTGGGGTAGTAAGGAACATATGTATAAAAAGATTCATCCAAGTCCACCACACCATCTTCTACCATCTTGCCCAAAGCGAGTCCCGTAATACATTTGGAAATGCTCGCAATACGGAAAACCGTGCGCTGGGGATGCACCTTTCTTCGCTTTGCCAAATTGGCGAAACCATATCCTTTTTCGAGAATGGTCTGCCCATCTTCCAAAATGGTCACTGCCAATCCAGGCACTTTTTTCTCAGCTACCAAATTATGGAAAAGTACATCCGCTTTCTCCAATCCACCCAGTCCATTCACGGATTTCACCTTCGGGAAAGGTGAAAGGATGTTTTTGATATGTGAAATTAAATTTCCCAAGAAGTCAGTTTGAACATCGAAAATAAACAGAAAAAATGATGGTTTCTGAAGATGGCCATCAATCCTGAAAAATCAAACGGCCATTGAAAAGCTCCTCCACATCCACTTCGGGGGGGCGGTTGAGGCTGATCACATCCCCGGTTCCCCGAATTACACCGCTGATGCGTTGCAGAGGATTTACAAAAACATCATTGGAACCTCTATGGTTGATGCTTACATTATTCGCCATCAAATTTTCTGCTTCAATCCTAGAATCGCCAGCGGCCACGGTGACATTGAAATTTTCCGTAGTTCCCTGTACTTTGAAATACGCTATCCCATTGACCACGATGCTGACCGATGTAGCATTCATGTTCAGGTCAAAGGAACCATCGGTGGTCTCGGTCTCGGGATTGTTGAAACTTTCGGCGATCAAAGACAGGCTTGGATAAGCCAAAGCACCATCACTGGAAATAAGCAATCCTGTGCTACTTCGGATTTCGGTGATATTCGGCGAAGTCACATAAACCGTTGTGAGACCATATTCCCGAACATAATTGCAACCATTATCGTTCCTTAAGATCAATCGCCCATCTTCAACCACGGCGGAAACATCGTTCATCAGGTATTCGCCTGTTTCAATGTCCACTTTTTGATTGTCACCCTGCTTTATAACAACCTTCAGGTTTTCAAAAACGGTCATGGTTGAAAATTCAGGGACGTCAACATTTTTTCGAACCAGATTTCCTGAATTTTGGAAGCAATCGGGCGCGTTGTCGCCATTGCAGGAAGCCAGTATTATAGATATTGCCAACAATAAGCACCTCTCGACTGCGCTCGAAGTGACATTCTTTAACGGAAATAAACTTCTTAATTCCAACATCTCTATACTATAATCTGATCCCTATTCCAAATTCCAAGGCCTCTGCTTTGGCCCCATGTGATTTCAAGGTGATGGCGCCAAATATTTTATCCCCAAAATAGCGTTTTAGGCCAATTCTGTTATATACCCTGCCCTCAAAATCAAAGGGATAGTACACATAGTATCCCAGTTGCGCCACAATACTCATTTTATTGACGAAGAGCTCATGACCCAAAAACAGCCCCACCCTTTTGTAATCCGTATCGGGCGCCACGTCCAATTCCGGGAAGGAGATGGATTGGAACCGTATCAATTCCTTTAAAAAATTGGAAAAATACACATCGGTCCCTATCTGAACGGCACTTTTCCGTCCCACACGCTTATCGGCATAGGCAGAAAAAATCCAGAAGCCATATTGCCCCGAATCGATCACATCGCTCTCGTTTACCCCGCCCCGGAGCACAAAGTTATACCGAATGGGTTCAATGATCTTTTCCTTGGGTTTTGGTTCCATATAATCATACTCCTCTCCCCCATCCAAGTCATAGGTCAACCCAAAGTTGATCGCCATGGTGTTGGTGGAGGTATTGGGCGCCTTAAAATTGGCATTGGAATAGTGGATGAGCGAAATCCCCGCCTTGAAGCCCAATCCTGCCAACAGATTTTCCCTATGATAGTTTGCCATTACAATGGTTGAGCTCAATAGATGGCTGCCATATGCATTGTTCCTGAAGTTTTTGGCCTTATCATACGGATTCGTGTTGTAGGCGACACCTTGCCCTATCCTTAGTTGGAGGTTTCTTTTGAAAAGATAAAAATTATAGTGGGCATAAAGCCCAAAATGTTGTCCCAGGGTCGGGTTATTCATGTTTTGGTAAACGAAGGAAAAACCAGTATCGGGATATCCAAAATCAGCCTCCCAATCTTCATGTCCATAATGCTTTCTGCTTAAGCCCAAAATAATTCCCCCGGGATGGTTGGTGATCAAATGGGAGATATCAGGATTGTGCAAAATAACGGAACCGTAGAACTGGCTGGCATCCACCACATACTTTTTAGGAATTTCTCCATCTTGGGAAAATCCAAAGCAACAAAAAAATAAAATGACCAAATGAAGTAGGTGCCTCATGGGGCGCTAATGTAGGAAATTAAAAAAGTTCCTTGGCTATGGCCTCCACATTATCTGATTTTCCCATGGAATAGTAGTGCAGCACGGGCACGCCATATTCCCTCAGCTCACGAGATTGCTGAATGGCCCACTCCACACCAACTTGTCGCACGTCTTGATTGGTCTTGCAGGCTTCCACGGCATCGATAAGATCTTGCGGGATGTCCACCCGAAACACTTGTGGCAATAATTGAAGGTGTTTTTTCACGGCAATCGGTTTTATGCCCGGAATAATTGGTACATCTATTCCCATTTCACGGGCCGCTTCTACGAACGCAAAGAATTTTTTATTATCAAAAAACATCTGCGTCACCACATAATCCGCTCCCAAATCCACCTTTTCCTTCAATCGCTTGAGATCGGACTGTAGGGACGGTGCTTCCATGTGCTTTTCTGGGTAACCGGCCACGCCAATACAGAAACTGCTCAGATCACTCGCTTCAATGGTGTCGTGCAGGTAATTCCCCTCGTTGATATCTTGGATCTGTTTCACCAGCTCGGTGGCATATTGGTGCCCTCCTGGGGTAGGGGTAAAATATTTTTCCTCTTTACGGGCGTCGCCGCGAAGTGCCATCACGTTTTCAATCTCCAAATATTGGCAGTCCACCAAAAGGTATTCGGTCTCCTCTTTGGTGAACCCACCGCACAGCACGTGGGGCACGGTGTCCACATTGTATTTGTGTTTGAGGGACGCACAGATACCCAAAGTTCCGGGACGGGTACGGGTCAGTTTTTTGTCCAGCAATCCATCTTTTTCCTTGTAGATGTATTCTTCCCGGGAAGTGGTCACATCAATGAACGGAGGCTTGAACTCCATCAAAGGGTCTATATTTTTGTAGAGTTCTTGGATGCTTTTCCCCTTCACGGGCGGCACAATCTCAAAACTAAAAAGGGTCTGCCCGTTGGCCTTTTTTATGTGGTCGGTAATTTTCATCGGTCTTAATCAACTATGTTGGGGGCCAGCCATTTTTGGGCTTCCTCCAGTTTTATTTTTTTTCGTTCCGCAAAATCCTTGACTTGGTCCTGTTCTATTTTGCCCAATCCAAAATATTTGGCCTGCGGATGTGCAAAATAATAACCACTGACACTGGCTGCTGGCCACATCGCCAAACTATCGGTCAATTTTACGCCTATTTTCTCTTCCACGCCCAATACTTCCCAAATGGTCAGTTTTTCCAAATGATCGGGACAAGCGGGATAGCCTGGCGCCGGACGGATACCTTGGTATTTTTCATCGATCAGGGCGTTGTTGTCCAAAGTTTCTGCGGAAGCGTAGCCCCAAAACTTGGTCCTGACCTCCTTGTGAAGGTATTCGGCCAAAGCTTCAGCCAACCTGTCGGCAAGCGCCTTGATCATGATGGAATTGTAATCGTCGTGCTTTTTTTCAAATGCTGTTGCCAACTCCTGCGTCCCAAATCCTGCGCTGACACAGAAACAGCCTATATGATCCTGTATTCCCGTTTCCTTCGGGGCGATAAAATCCGCTAGAGCAATGTTGGGAACCCCTTCCCGCTTTTTCAGTTGCTGACGGAGTGTCCTGAAAACAGCTGTTTTAGCATCTTCTGTCATTTCGAGCGTAGTCGAGAAATCTAAAGAAGACCCCTTCTGCTCACCACCTCTCGACTGCGCTCGAGGTGACAAGTACACTTCAATATCATCGTCATCGATCTGATTGGCAGGAAACAGTCCAAAAATGGCCTTTGCCTTAAGCAGTTTTTCATCCAAAACCTTCTGCAAAAGTTCTTGGGCATCCTTAAAAAGTTCCGTGGCCTGATTGCCCACCACCTCATCCTTTAGGATGGCCGGATATTTTCCGTGCAAATCCCAACTTCTGAAGAACGGGGTCCAATCGATGAAATCCACCAACAGTTTCAAATCCACATCCTCCATGATCTGTATGCCCAATTGTTCCGGTTCTTTGATGTCGGATGGGTTCCATTCAATCCGTAGTTTGTTCTGCCGCGCTTCTTCCAAAGTCAAATATTCCTTCTGTCTGGACCTGCTCAGAAATTTGTCCCTGAAACTTTCATAATCCAGTTTGATAGCCTTTTTGTACCCATCCGATGTACTATCCTGCAACAGGTCGCCCACCACGGTCACAGCCCTTGATGCATCGTTCACATGCACCACGGAATGACTGTACATGGGGTCTATCTTGACCGCCGTATGCGCCTTGCTCGTCGTTGCACCACCGATCAAAAGGGGCACATTGAAATTCTGACGTTCCATCTCCTTGGCCAAGAACACCATTTCATCCAAGGACGGGGTGATCAATCCGCTTAGACCGATAATATCTACTTGCTCTTCCTTGGCCTTGTTGATGATCTTTTCCGGGGGCACCATCACCCCTAGGTCCACAATCTTATAATTGTTGCAGGCGAGCACCACACTCACTATGTTTTTTCCAATATCGTGCACATCACCCTTCACCGTGGCCATCAAAATTTTTCCTGCCGGCTTGGCATTTTCATCTTTGGATGCTTCAATAAAAGGTGTTAGGTAGGCCACTGCCTTTTTCATGACCCTTGCGGATTTGACTACTTGGGGCAGAAACATTTTTCCGCTCCCGAACAGGTCACCCACCACATTCATCCCGGTCATCAAATTGCCTTCGATCACTTCCAATGGTTTAGCAGCTTGTTGGCGGGCCTCTTCCACATCTTCAACTATATATTGGTCTATACCCTTCACTAAAGCTCTTGTGATTCGGTCTTGAAGGGGTTCTTGCCTCCATGAAAGGTCCACTTTGCTCTCCTTTGCGGTACCAACAACGGTCTCAGCAAATTCCAGCAATCGCTCCGTGGCATCGTCCCTTCTGTCGAGCAACACATCTTCCACATGCTCCAACAAATCCTTAGGAATATCGTCGTACACCTCCAACATGGTGGGGTTCACGATGCCCATGTTCATCCCCGCCTTGATGGCGTGGTACAAAAATGCGGAATTGATGGCCTCCCGAACTGGGTCGTTCCCTCGAAAAGAAAAGGAAACATTGCTGACCCCGCCACTCACACTGCAATGGGGAAGGTTATTCTTCACCCAACGGGTCGCCTCAATGAAGTCAAGCGCATTACGCCTATGTTCCTCCATTCCTGTGGCCACTGGAAAAATATTCAGGTCGAAGATGATGTCCTCTGGGGCAAACTTCACTTCGTTGACCAAAATATTGTAGGAACGCTTCGCAATTTCAATACGGCGCTCGTAATTATCGGCCTGTCCCACCTCATCAAAAGCCATTACAATAACGGCCGCACCATATCGCTTAATCAATTTGGCATGATGGATAAACTCTTCCTTACCTTCCTTCAAGCTGATAGAGTTGACCACACATTTACCCTGCACTGCCTGAAGACCAGCTTCAATAATTTCCCATTTGGAACTATCAATCATGATGGGAACACGGGCGATATCGGGTTCGGAAACGATCAGGTTCAAGAACCTGACCATAGCTTCTTTTCCATCGATCAGTCCATCATCCATGTTCACGTCGATGATCTGGGCACCTCCTTCCACTTGATCTCGTGCAACATCTAGGGCCTCATCGAACTTTTCTTCCTTGATCAGCCTTAAAAAACGTTTGGATCCGGCCACATTGGTACGCTCCCCCACATTGATGAAATTGCTCTCGGGAGTGATCACCAAGGGTTCCAGACCCGATAGTTTTAAGTATCGGTCCCCTCCGCCCCCAAAGGGGGAGCTATTATTTTCTGAATTTTTGTCTTTTTCCATTTTTGATGTAAAATTCTGAACAGTATTATTTTGGAGGTTGTTTCGCCCCCTTTGGGGGATAGGGGGCTACCAAATCTGCAATGGCCCTGATATGCTCCGGTGTGGTACCGCAACAGCCGCCCACAATGTTCACCAGCCCCTTTTCCACATATTCCTTGATTTGGGCGGCCATCTGTTCCGGGGTTTCATCATATTCGCCAAAGGCGTTGGGCAGTCCTGCATTGGGGTGGGCCGAAGTGGCAAAACCTGACTTTGCAGAAATCACCTCCAAATGGGGCACCAACTGTTTGGCACCGAGCGCACAATTGAACCCAACGGATAAAATGGGAATATGGGAAATCGAAATCAAAAAGGCTTCGGCCGTCTGTCCGGACAAGGTCCTTCCCGAAGCATCCGTAATGGTACCGCTCACCATGACAGGCACTTCTATATTGCGCTCGTCCTTCACTTCCTCTATGGCAAAAAGGGCTGCTTTGGCATTCAACGTATCAAAAATGGTCTCTACCAATAAAATATCGGCTCCACCGTCCAAGAGTGCCTCTACTTGTTGTTTGTAGGCAGTGCGGAGTTCATCAAAGGAAATGGCCCGGAAACCTGGGTCGTTCACATCTGGCGACATGCTGGCCGTTTTATTGGTGGGTCCGATGCTCCCTGCCACAAATCGGGGTTTGCTGGGGTCCTTTTGGGTGAATTCCTCGGCCACTTGCTTTGCAATCCTCGCGGATTCATAGTTCAGTTCATACACCAATTCTTCCATACCATAATCGGCCATGGCGATGGTGGTGCCCGAAAAGGTATTGGTCTCCAAAATATCCGCGCCAGCTTCCAGATAGGCCCTGTGCACATCGGCAATGGCCTTTGGCTGGGTCAAGGACAGTAGGTCGTTGTTGCCCTGCAGATCGGTTGGCCAATCCTTGAAACGCTCCCCCCTAAAATCGGCTTCCTTGAATTTATAGCGCTGCAACATGGTGCCCATGGCCCCGTCCAGTACCAAAATCCGTTTCTTTAAAATGTCTTCAATTTTTTCCATAGTACAATTTCCCTTCAAAAAAGGATATGTCGAAATCAAGAAATGTTTGGAAAATACTGCGAAGTATTCTTTACGTTATCCTTCCCCATTGGCAGGATCATGCGCCGTACCTTCCCGATCACGGTTCAGGACAAGGGTAGAATGTAGCACCTTCTCGAAGTCGAGGGTTGCTAAGGCTTCGCAGGGTCCAATCCCTCCACCTTTCTTGATAACACTTTCAATTTATTAATGAACTGAACTGCAAAGAAACGGCACTCGGTAGTGAAAAGCAAAAAAAGCCCTTGAATTTTTAGAATAGCGGCCATAAAAAAACGGGTTGATCGCCCAACCCGTTTTAAACCATACTTTTTCAGGTTTTAAATCATCATGCCACCTGAAACTTCTATGCGCTGTGCGTTGACCCACTTGGCATCGTCCGTGCACAAAAAGGCCACTACGCCCCCAATGTCGCTGGGAATACCCACTCTGCCCAAGGCAGTGAAATTGGCAATGACCGCTCTTTTGTCCTCGTCATTTTTGTTGGTGCCTCCGCCAAAATCAGTTTCAATGGCCCCGGGAGCCACGATATTGGACCTGATCTTTCTTGTTCCCAATTCTTTGGCTTGGTAACGGGTAAGTGCTTCCATGGCAGCTTTAAGGGAACCATAGACCGCGTATCCGGGGAGTGAGAATCGGGCCAACCCGCTGGAAACATTTACGATACCACCACCATCGGCCATGATGGGCAACAATTTTTGGGTGAGGAAAAATGCTCCTTTGAAATGGATGTCCACCAAGGTATCGAATTGCTCTTCGGTGGTTTCCGTGATCGGGACATTGATCCCTATTCCTGCATTATTGATCAAAAAATCGATGCTGTCCGCCCCGAAATGGGAGCCGACCACTTTTTTGACATCGTTCACAAAGGCATCAAAACTGCTTGTATCGGCCACATCCAATTGAAGTGCATAGGCTTTTTGCCCCAAGTTTTCAATTTCCTTCACCGTATTATTGCCCTCTTGTTTATTGCTTCGGTAGGTCAATACCACGTCCAATCCTTTTTTGGCCAAGTTGATGGCCATATCTTCACCGAGGCCTCTACTGCCCCCGGTCACCAGTGCTATTTTACTTTTTGCCATTTTTATTTGATTTTTGATTCGGGTACAAAGTTCCGAAACAAGGCACCCCAATGGATTGCGAGCATCAATCCATTTTTTGCAAAAATCAAATGGCGATACTACCTCTGTATTTCAATGGGGAGGTATGTGCAAACTTTTTGAAGAAATTGGAAAAATGGGCCACTTCCTCAAATCCCAAGCTGAATGCGATTTCAGAAATGTTCCAATCCGTGTTGTTGAGCAAGATTTTGGCCTCCTCAAAAATGCGGGCATGGATGATGGCCGTTGTGGTACTTCCGGTAGTCTCTTTGAGCACTTTGTTCAGATGGTTGGCGTGGACTGCCAATCGCTCCGCAAAGTCGTTGGGCGTTCTCAGCAACAGTTGTTGTGATGGTGTATTGATGGGAAACTGACGTTCCAAAAGTTCCACAAAAAAGTCGGTAATTCGGGTCGCCGCATTTTTTCCATTGTCCACAGGTTGAACCGGTTGCAGCTTTTGCCCCATGTGCAAAAGTTCCAAAACATAGGCACGGATCAAATCAAACTTAAAGGGATATTCCGAGGACAGCTCCCTGTCTATCTTTTGGAAAAGTTGTTCCAGTTCGATATAATCTTCATCGGCAATATTGAAGATGGGAAAACCACCGGGTTGAAAAAGGGGCAGTTTTTCCAAGATGATCCCGCTTTTATCTTTAGATAAAAAGTTCTCGGTAAACACACAGAAATAGCCTGATTGATTTTCATCCTGCGACACATAATGGTAAGGAATCCTAGGAGAGGCAAACAAAAGGGCCTTGTCCGAAATGTCGATGACCTTATCGGCATATTCGGCACGGTTCTTTCCGTTGATCAAACTGATCTTGAAATAGGAACGCCGATCGTACCGCATTTCCCCCTCATTGAGCTTGGTGCGGTATTCATCGATTTTGAACACATTGAAATGACCAATGTCCTTCCCAATCGTGTCAGGAATGGGCAATCGCATTTTTCCGTAGAAATCCCGTAAGGTGAACAACTCTTCCATCAAATTGTAAAATTCAAATATAGTACAAAAACAAAAACACCCTCCGAAATTGCTTTGAAGGGTGCTTTATTTATTTGAAAAGAAACTTAGTTGATGCTCTGCACCACTTCTTTCTTGGCCTCTTTTTTGGAACCATCAAATCCTTCCACACCGCCCACAGTGGTGTACTTCATCACGTAGCGTTTGTCCGGATTGATGATCTGATAGGCAAACTGGCACATTACCGCGGCTTCGTGGAAACCGGACAAGATTAACTTGAGTTTGCCCGGATAGGTGTTCACGTCGCCAATGGCAAATACGCCTGGAATATTGGTCTGGTAATCCTTGGCATTGTTCACCTTGATGGCATTCTTCTCGATTTCCAAGCCCCAATTACCGATGGGTCCCAATTTTGGGGACAATCCGAACAATGGGATAAAGAAATCTGTCTCCACATAAGCATCTTCCTTGGCCTCATCGTTGTACTTGATCACCACGGCCTGAAGTTCGTCCTTTCCGTGGATTTCCTGAACTTCAGCTTCGGTATAGAGTTGGATTTTGCCCAATTTGGCCAGTTCCCTTGCTTTTTCCACAGAATCCAATGCTCCACGGAACTCGTTCCTGCGGTGTACCAAGGAAACCTCGGAAGCTACATCGGCCAAGAAAATGGCCCAATCCAAAGCGGAATCGCCTCCACCGGAAATGACTACTTTCTTGTCACGGAACTGCTCAGGATCCTTCACCATGTACTCCACGCCTTTGCTTTCAAAAAGCCCGATATTGGCAATCAACGGTTTTCTGGGTTCAAAAGACCCCAGTCCTCCGGCGATGACCACAACAGGCGCTTGGTGTTGAGTGCCTTTGTTGGTGGTGACGATAAAGGAGCCATCCTCTTGCTTATCCAAGGTTTCGGCACGTTCGCCCAAGGTGAAACCTGGTTCAAAAGGCCTGATCTGTTCCATCAGGTTGCTCACCAAATCCCCGGCCAGGATTTCCGGAAAGGCCGGAATGTCATAAATCGGTTTTTTGGGATAGATCTCGGCACATTGCCCTCCGGGCTGGGCCAAGGCATCTATCAAATGGCACTTGAGCTTCAACAAGCCTGCCTCAAAAACGGTGAACAATCCTGTGGGTCCCGCTCCAATTATAATGATGTCTGTTTTGATCATAATACTGCTTTTAATACATCTGGAAAGTCCCTTCGACTTCGCTCAGGGTCCAGATTAACTTGACAATTTTTAAATTTTAACTAGCAATTCTTTTCCCTGGTTCTGATATTCCTTTTGAATGTCCAATATGTTTTGGCGATGGTTCACCACCTCTCCGATGATGATGATCGCTGGGTTGGACAACTGCTGCTCCCTTGCCTTGTCCTCAATGGAAGCAACAGTGCCAATTCCAATCTTTTCATGCTGCGTGGTGCCATTTTGGATGATGGCCACTGGCGTATTTTCTTTTCCTTCTTCTTTGAAGAGTTCCATGATCTCTCCTAACTTTGACATTCCCATCAGGATGATGACCGTGGCGCTCGACTTGGCGGCCAGAGCCACATCATTGGATAGTTTGTGCTCTTTGGTGGTACCCGTGATCACCCAAAAACTCTCGGCCGCACCTCTTTTGGTCACCGGGATGTTTTGGGATGCCGGAACCGATACCGAGGATGAAATCCCCGGAACCACGGCCACTTCAAGGCCCAATCCAGTGGCATATTCCATTTCTTCGGCCCCACGGCCAAACACAAACGGGTCTCCTCCTTTCAATCGGACCACATGAAGCCCTTGATGGGCTCGTTGCACGATCAATTCGTTGATCTGTTCCTGTTGGTAGGTGTAGCATCCTTTGCGCTTGCCCACAAATATCTTTTCAGCTTGGGGAGCATAATCCAATAATTCCTCGGACACCAAGGCATCATACAGAACCACATCCGCAGCCTGCAATGCCTTCACACCCTTTAGGGTGATCAAATCCACATCCCCGGGGCCAGCCCCTACCACTGTCAATTTTCCGTTACGCATGTTCCAACTCCAATTTTCTATACGCTTCCAATCGTTCCAATACGGTTTTCGCATCTTCCATATAGCTTTTTGCAAAAGCTTCGGAAGGCTCATTTTGGTTGAGTTGAAGAGCGATTTTTTCAAATCCTCTCTCAAATGCTATTTTTCCTGTGGCCACATAGTGTTCATCAAAATCCTTGATGATGCTGGCATGGGTGTTCACTTTTTGTTTTTCCGCAGTAAGCAGAGCTTTGGCAGAGTTCACCATGGACTGATATGAATAGTAAATACTCGCCGCCCATTTCCCTTGTTGGATGGCTTCCGTTGCTTTTTCAATCTTTTCCTGGCTTTCAAAGAATAGGGTAGCGACCAGATCTATAATGACCCCTGCACATTCACCAATGCCTATCTCCTGCTTGTACTTTTCTTCGTTACCCCAATCAATAAAATCTTCCGGGGCAAGGTTATCTGTATCGGTAAGTGGCTTCAGGAAATCATAGAAGTAGTGCTGGCCTTTTTCCTCATAATAATCGGTGAAACTGGCCCCATTGCCATTTGCCTCAAAATCATCCAGGATAAGCCGCAGGGCCTGTGGGCCTCGCTTACTTGGGATTTTGGCCACTTTGTCGGCAAATTTTCCGTTGCCGTTGCCCAAATTTCCTCCACCCAACAGCACCTGAAGCGCAGGGGCGACCAATTTGTCCTTGGTACGAATGGACATGCCCTGAAACCCGATATGGGCCATGTTGTGCTGTCCACAGGCATTCATGCACCCACTGATCTTGATCACCACATCTGGATTGTTGGTGTAGTGTGGATATTCCGCCTTGATTACACGCTCCAACTCATCGGCAATTCCTGTACTGCTGGCGATACCCAAATTACAGGTGTCGGTCCCAGGACATGCGGTGATGTCCAAAGCCTTGTTGTAGCCTGCCTCGGCAAAGCCCCTTTTTTTCAGTTCTTGGTAGAAGAAAGGAACCAATTCCTCCTTCACGAAGGGTATCAAAATATTTTGACGTAAGGAGAGACGAAGCTCACCTGCTGCGTAGTCCTGCACCAAACGGGCCAGCTCCCTAGCTTTATCGGTATAAAAATCACCCAACAATACCTTGATGCCTATGGCCACATAGCCTTCTTGTTTTTGGGGCACCAAGTTGGTGGATTTCCATTGTTCAAACGCTTTTGTATCCTCAATTTTAACCCTGGGGGTTTCCACTTCGGCTACTTCTACCTTCGGATAACTTTCAAAATCGATAGGATAGGATTGAATTGGAATGGCGGTCTGTTCTTCTTCCAACAATTGTTTGAAGCCATCCAAACCAATATCCTTCAACAAAAATTTCATCCGTGCCTTGGCCCTACTCTTGCGCTCGCCGTAGCGGTCGAACACGCGAACCACGCCTTCCATCAACGGAATGATTTTATCCGTGGGCAAAAAGCTGTAGAGCTCGTCGGCATGGCGGGGTTGTGAACCCAATCCACCGGCCAACATCACCTTGAACCCTCTCACTCCATTCTCCATTTTGGCTATAAAACCCAAATCGTGCATATAGGACAACCCGGTATCGGCATCACTGGCAGAGAAGGAAACCTTGAATTTTCGTCCCATCTCCTGACCAATGGGGTTTCTTAAAAAGTACTCGAACAAAGCTTGGGCATACGGAGAAACATCGAATGGCTCATCCATATCGATACCTGCCGTTTCACTAGCCGTTACGTTACGAACGGTATTCCCACATGCCTCGCGGATGGTCACTTCATCTTTTTCCAATTCAGCCCACAATTCCGGTGTCCGTTCAAGGTCCACATAGTGGATTTGGATATCCTGACGGGTAGTGATGTGCAGACGGCCTCGCGAATATTCGTCGGAAACGTCGGCAATGCGCAACAACTGCTTGGAGGTCACCTTACCATAGGGAAGTTTGATTCGGATCATTTGTACCCCGGGCTGGCGTTGACCATAAATGCCACGTGCCAAGCGAAGGCTCCTGAACTTTTCCTCATCCACTTCACCTTCCTTGAACTGGTGTATTTTTTTCTCCAATTCGACGATGTCCTTTTCGACTACCGGATTCTCTATTTCTGTTCTAAAACTTTGCATTATCCTATTTTTCCTATCTTTTTTATAGGGTTATAATAAAATATACCCTTTGTTTTTCTGAAAAATGAAAAATCACTCGATAAACCCTACTCCTGCTGTATGATTGGTCCTGCTATCGATGAGAATGAAGGACCCATTGGTACGGTGCTCCTTAAAGCGATCATAAAAAATCGGCTTGTTCAACTTCAGGCGCACTTTCGCGATATCGTTCATATTGAGTGAGGACACATTTTCCTCAATCCCTGAATAATCTGGGTGGATCTTGTGCTCAATGGCATCGACCTTGGCCAATGCTTTGTTTACACCATGTTGCAGCACATATTTCCCACCGATGGTCAACTGATTGGAATCCATCCAAGAAACAGTTGCCGTCAATTGCTTGTCGATAATAGGAAGGTCCCCTACTTTCACCAACATATCGCCTCGGCTTACATTCACCTCATCTTCCAACGTAATGGTCACTGAAGATCGACGTGGGGCCGTTTGATACTCTTTGTTGTAAAAATAAATGGCCTTGATCTTGGATTGGGTCATGGATGGCAAAACCACCACTTCGTCACCCACACTCAACTCACCTCCGTACACTTTACCTGCAAACCCACGGAAATCATGGAATTCCTCGGTTTTAGGCCTAATCACATATTGAACAGGAAAACGAGGTGTACCCACATTGTAGATATCCTGAAGATCCAATTCTTCCAAATGCTCCAACAGGGTCTGGCCTTTGTACCAATCCATGTTTTGGGAACGGTTCACCACGTTGTCGCCTTTCAGCGCGCTCACTGGAATGAAGGTGATTTTTTGATCTTGGTAATCCCTTTTGCCCATCAATTCCTCAAAATCGGCCTTGATATCGTTATAGGCATCTTCGGAAAAACCGACAAGATCCATTTTATTGATGGCCACAATCACGTCTTTGACACGCAATAGGTTATTGATGAAAAAGTGCCTGTTGGTCTGCTCGATGACCCCTTTTCGGGCATCGATCAAAATGATGGCCGCCTGTGAGGTGGACGCACCGGTAACCATGTTACGGGTATATTCCACATGCCCAGGGGTGTCGGCAATGATGTAGCTTTTGGTTGCCGTGGAGAAATAGATGTGGGCCACATCGATGGTGATGCCCTGCTCCCTCTCGGCCACCAAACCATCGGTCGCCAGTGAAAAATCAAGATAATCGTACCCCTTTTGTTTGCTGGTCCGCTCAATGGCCTCCAATTTATCGTCGGTCAGGGATTTGGTGTCGTACAACAATCTTCCGATCAAGGTACTTTTGCCATCATCCACACTTCCTGCTGTTGCTATCTTTAAAACTTCCATTGTCTCTTCTTAAAAGTATCCTTGTTGTTTGCGTTTTTCCATGGCCGCCTCGGAACGTTTGTCATCGATTCGCGCACCTCTTTCCGAAATTTTTGATTCCCTGATCTCGGAAACCACTTTATCAATGGTATCGGCATGGGATTCCACGGCTGCGGTGCAGCTCATATCACCCACGGTACGGAAACGCACGATTCTTTCCTCCACTTTCTCATCCTCTGCCCTGAAAACCACACCATCTTCTGCGGACCAGATCAGTCCGTCACGAAGGAAGGTGTTTCTTTTGTGGGCAAAATAAATGGATGGAATTTCAATATTTTCCTTTTGGATATAGCTCCAGACATCCAATTCGGTCCAGTTGCTGATCGGGAACACCCGCACGTTCTGGCCCATTTCAATCTGTCCGTTCAACATATCGAACAATTCCGGACGCTGGTTTTTTTCATCCCATTGTCCAAAATCGTCACGAACGGAAAAAATACGCTCCTTGGCCCTGGCTTTTTCTTCATCACGTCTGGCACCACCGATACAGGCATCGAACTTGAACTCTTCGATGGCATCCAACAAGGTTGTGGTCTGCAACATGTTCCTACTGGCATACTTTCCAGTTTCTTCCACCACTTTTCCTTGGTCGATGGAATCCTGCACGTTGCGCACAATGAGTTCCACGCCCAATTCCTCCACCAATTTATCCCTGAACTCTATGGTCTCCGGGAAGTTGTGGCCGGTATCGATATGCATCAATGGAAAGGGAATCTTTGCGGGCCAGAATGCCTTTTGGGCCAAACGGACCAACGTGATGGAATCCTTTCCTCCAGAAAATAATAGCACGGGGTTCTCAAACTGTGCGGCCACTTCCCTTATAATATATATGGCCTCATGCTCCAATGCATTGGCATTGGGCCTGTCGGCACTGTTGATCGTTTTCGGTTTTTTGATTTCTTCTGCGAGTGTACTCAAAGCTCTGTTTGTTTTTTAAGCGTTGGGGAATTAGGTATGCAAACCACATTCGCGGTTGGCCAATACTTTTGTGGGATCGAAATATTTGTGTTCGTTGGGCAGACCGTGTTCTTTAAGGTAGGCGTCCAATTGCACATCACTCCAATGATAGAACGGACTTACCTTCAACACGCCATCTTTGCTCAAACTCAATACATCCAATGAATCCCTGAGGGCGGTCTGTCCTTTTCTAAGATTGGTGAACCAAACATCTGGTCTGTGCTCGTCCATAGCTCTTCGGAAAGGCTCCAACTTGACCTGCTCGGTAAATTCTTGGTGACGGGGATCATCGATTTGCGGAATCCCCATGACAGCATCGCGGTGTGCGCTGGTCTGTTTGGGCACATATAACTTGATGTTAAGACCCAAACGGGCAATCAATTCTTCAGCATGTTTGTATGTCTGTGGCGTGTTGTAGCCCGTATCGCACCAAATGACCGGGGTATTCCTGTCCACTTCGGTGACAGCATGCAGAATGGCCACTTCATAGGGCCTAAAATTGGTGGTCACCACCGATTTCTTGCCGTGCTTGATGGCCCAAGAAATGATTTCTTCCGGCGGGATGCCTTTGAACTGGCGGTTCAGATTCTGTATTTCATCTTGCGTCAATGCCATATCCGTTCTATTTATTTACCCCATTTGATGGAGTTCCAAATTCTTTCGTGAAAAAAATAAAGCACCATTTTGGTGACCAGTTCCACCAAACCAATTGAAAATGCAAGGCTTAGGGTTCCTGTAACAATCCATGATATGATGATGGTATCGATGGTCCCCACAATTCTCCAACTGATGGATTTGGCAATACTTCTTTTGGGACTTTCGGAAATTATATCCTTGGAGTATGAGGTTTGCTCCTTGTTGTTCTTTATTATCAATTGATCGGTAATCATTCGTACTATTTATTTCCTATCGATTTAGTAGAGATTTCAAAAATAGAATTAATTTTTAAACCGAAATGCAAAATATTGCTTAAAATTAAATTTACCCTATAGTTTTAGTAGATTATCGAAAATAAAGGTGGAATTTTAAAATATTCCCATCAATGTTCAAATCAAACAATGGGATTTTAGATGATGTCCGCCAAGGTATTGTTTCGATATACCTCCAGAGCACTGTCACGTACTTGGAGCATCAGTTTATGTACGGAACATTCATCTTCGTTGGGGCAATCATCGCATTTTTCGTAGAAATTGAGGCTGACGCAGGGCACCATGGCAATAGGCCCTTCCAATACGCGCATCACAGTGGTCATTGGGATGTCCTGAGGATCTTTGATGAGATAGTAACCTCCCCCTTTTCCTTTTTTGGAACCCAAAAAACCGTTCCTTCTCAAAGTGAGCAGTATGCTTTCCAAAAATTTCTGGGAAATGTTCTCGTGCTTGGCAATCTCGGCAATCTGGACGGGCTCTTTCCCTTTTGCCCTTGCGAGATAGGTAAGTGCTTTTAAACCATATTTTGTCTTCTTGGAGAGCATCGCACGAATATAGCGAAAATTAACAATCCGCTTTTTAAAATATTCTTACCCTCCTATCTTATTCAAATGCCTGTTCTATGTCGGCAATGATATCGTCTATGTGTTCCAGTCCCACGGAAACCCGCACCATACCGTCCGTGATACCAACCGCCTCGCGTTCTTCCTTTGATAATTTGCTATGTGTAGTGGATGCCGGATGGGTGACGATGCTTCGAGAATCGCCCAAATTGGCGGAAAGGGACAACAGTTCTATACTATCGAAGAATTTTCTCCCTGCATCCAAACCTCCTTTTACTTCAAAAGCCACTACACAGCCACCAGCTTTCATCTGTTTTCTGGCAATCTCATGTTGGGGATGTGATTTCAGGAAGGGATATTTCACCCATTCGACTTTGTCATGACTTTCTAAAAAAGTGGCCAATTTCAATGCATTCTCGCAATGCCTATCCACCCTGATTGCCAAGGTTTCCAAACTTCTGGAGAGTATCCATGCATTGAATGGGGAAAGTGCGGGACCCGTGATGCGTGAAAAACGGTACACTTTGTCCATCAACTCATTGTTTCCTACGGTGATCCCAGCCAAAACCCTTCCCTGACCGTCCATCAGCTTGGTACCCGAATGAATGACCAGATCGGCACCAAATTTTATGGGCTGTTGCAGATAAGGCGTCGCAAAACAATTGTCAATGATAAAAATAAGTCCATGCTTTTTGGCAATTTGACCCAACACTTCCAAATCCAACACATCCACTCCCGGATTGGTGGGCGATTCTGCATATAGGATCTTGGTATTGGGTTGGATCAACCCTTCAATGGACGACAGATCCGTGGCATCAAAATAGCTTGTGGTGATATTCCATTTGGGAAAAAACTGGGTAAAAAGGGTATGTGTGGAGCCAAATATGCTCTTACATGAAACCACGTGGTCACCTGCGTTCAACAAAGCAGCCAAGGTGGAGTACACTGCCGCCATGCCAGAAGCAAAGGCAAAACCGTTCTCTGCTCCTTCCATTTTGCACACCTTGTCTATAAACTCCGAGGAATTGGGGTTGGAATACCTTGAGTAGATGTTCCGTTCCTTTTCCTCCGCAAAGGAAGCACGCATGTCCTCCGCATCCTCGAACACAAAACTGGAGGTCATATAAATAGGACTGGAGTGTTCCAAATTCTGGCTACGCTCCATTTGTGTCCGTATCGCTTCTGTCTCGAATTTCTTTTTCATTGTATTCTTTTTTGTGTGGCTGAGCGTAGTCGAAGCCACTTCATTTAATCTCTTTAAAATATCTATAATTTGTATGGTTCTTACACTCGGCCAAATTGGGCAAAGTTTGAAAGTTTCCTTGGATAAGTGCTTCCTTTTTTGCCCTCGACCAACCCTGAATCTGCTTTTCCCTCTCAAAGGCCGATGCAATGCTCAAGTATTCTTCAACATATAGCAACTCCACCGGCAGTCTTTTCTTGGTATGGTTCGCTCCCCTACCATCTTGATGCTCGTTGATACGGTTGTCCAAGTCTATTGTACTTCCAGTATAATAGCTTCCATCCGAACATTGAAGTATGTACATGTACCCTTTCATCCTTAGTTTGTGGCTTCGACTACGCTCAGCCACCGTTCCAATCATATTATTCGATCTCGACTAAACCCAGCCATCCAAATATACTAAACAGGGTAGCTGAGCGTAGTCGAAGCTAAATTTTCTCAGCTATTCTCAGTATATCGCCAAAAACACCTCTAGCAGTGACCGCGGCACCTGCTCCGGCTCCTTGGATCACCAATGGGTTTTCGCCATAGGACTCCGTATAGATCTCGATGATTGAATCGGAACCCTTCACCTGCCCCAACGCACTTTGCTTGGGCACAGAAACCAATTTCACCTCCAAAATCCCTTTGTCCTGATGAAGGTCGCCATGCAAATCCCCAACATACCTGAGAACATGGCCCGCTTCCTGTTTGTTTTTCACGTCTTCATACACCTTGTCCATCTCCCCGATCCGATCAACGAACCCATCAAAATCTAAGGTCTGCAATTCCTTTGGAATCAGGTTCTGCACTTCAATATCGGAAAATTCATTTTGAAGGTCCAACTCCCTGGCCAAGATCAAAAGCTTTCTGCCCACATCGTTCCCGGAAAGGTCTTCCCTCGGATCAGGTTCCGTGTACCCACTTTTCATAGCCTCCTTCACGATGGCCGAAAACGAGGCCTCTTTTTCCGAAAAGGTGTTGAAAATATAGCTCAACGACCCAGAGAACACCCCTTTGATCCGGGTAATGTTCTCCCCCGAAAGGTGCAACAGTCGAATGGTGTCTATCAATGGGAGACCTGCTCCTACATTGGTCTCATACAAATATTGCTTCTGGTTTTGGCCCAAGGATTTCCGGATGGATTTGTATTTCTCAAAACTCAGCGTATTGGCAATCTTGTTGGAAGAGACCAGATCAAAACCTTTCTTGATCAATGGTTCATAGTGCTCCACAAAAACACTGCTGGCCGTATTGTCCACCGCAATGAGGTTTTCCAAATGGTGTTGTTTGGCAAAGGAAACAATATCCTCCACTTGGTATGGCCTTCCTTCCTTCTCCAATCGCTTTTTCCAATCGGGACCAATTCCTGAAGCATCCAACAACACTTTTTTGGAATTGGCCACGGCAAACACACGAAGGCCTATTCCTTTTCTGGACTCTATGCTCTTTTCTGAATCCAATATCTGATCGATCAAGGTGCCCCCAACATTTCCATGACCAAAAAGTGCCAGATTGATGCGCTTTGCGATGCCAAAAATCTGTCCATGCACCACATTGACCGCCTTGTGAAGGTCCGACTTTTTCACGACCAAACTCACGTTCTTTCCCGTCACAGTGTTATTGAACAACAGGGGAATCACTTGGTTTTTGGCCAAGGCATTGAACGGTTTGTGGAAACTGCTCAGGTCCATCCCCACAATGGAAATGACCGATACATCTTTCACCACTGAAATCTGGTTGATATCCTGGGAAGAATAGTCCGTTTCAAATTCTTGGTCCAGTACCTTTTTGGCCCTATCCGCCTTGGATTCGTCCACCACAAGGCCTATACCCCTTTCGGACGATCCTTGTGAGATGATGCCCACACTGATGCCATTTTGGCCCAAGGCGCGGAAAATACGCATATCCACACCCACTTTGCCCAACAACCCCCTACCCTCTAGGTTGATGAGGGCCATGTGGTCCAGCACGGACAGGGATTTGATGCCCCCGTTCCCCGTCTTCGGTCCAATGAGCGTCCCTTCGTTTTCATCGTTGAACGTATTGCAAATCCGAAGTGGAATGTTTTTTTCAATAAGAGGTATGATGGTCTTCGCATGCAGGATATTGGCCCCAAAATTGGCAAGCTCGTTGGCTTCCTCATAGGAAATCACATCGATCAAGCGGGCATCCTTCACCAAATCGGGATTTGCCGTAAAGATGCCATCCACATGGGTGTAGTTGACCAATTCCCCGGCATCCAAAAAGTTGGCCAGCAGGGCCGCAGAGTAGTTGCTCCCGTTCCTGCCCAGCGTGGTCGTTGACCCTTCCCCAGTGGAACCGATAAAACCTGTGACGATGGCTATCGTATCGGTATCCAATTTGTGGAAATATCGCAGCACATTCTCCTTCGAGATTCGTTGATCCACCTCTGCATTGCTAAAAGTGTCGTCCGTTTTGATCAATTTTCGGGAGTCCAACAGTTGTGCCTTCATCCCTTGGGCGTTCAACAATGTGGTCACCACCTTGGCAGAGATCAGCTCGCCGTAGGACAACACTTCATCCTTGGTTTTGAGACTGTAATCCCCGGTCAAGGAAACCCCATTGAGTATCCTTTCTATGGTCTGGAGCTCTTCCTCGATGTCCACATCTGAAAAATCATTTTTTTGGTAGGCCGCAAAGCGAACAAGATCTGTTTTGAAATCCTTCCCTTTTGCCGCTTTGTCCAATAAGCTTTCCAATTCGTCCGTTGCCTTGCCCCGTGCCGATACCACCACGGCGAAGTGTTCCTTGTTCCGTGCCCTTTTGGCAATGACCTTCAGCACCCTTTCGATACCCTCGCCATTGGCCAAAGATTTTCCCCCGAACTTCAGCACTTTGATACGTTCTGTGCTACCATTTTTTTGAAAAACGGTCTCCAACAGCTTTTCCAATTGTTCAAATTCCATCAGAAAAGCGTCATGGCCGTGGAGCGATTGCACCTCTCCATAAGTGACATTGGTATTGGCCTGTGCCAATCTTTTGAACGTTTCCCTGTTCTCTTCCGCAGTAAAGAACAGATCAGAGTTCACCCCAATGATATGGATCTTCATGTCACTTTCCTGCAATGCCTTGAAAGCCGCATCCCCGTTTCGGGTAATGTCGATGGTCTTCAGCAGTTGGTTCATCAACTTGTAGGCCGATAATTGGAAACGCTCCTGCAACTTTTTCCCATGGTGCATCAACCAACTCTCCACATTGAAAACCTGAAGCTCTTCGTTAGTGCTCCGCTTGAATCGCTCCTTGAAGGATTCCGGGGTGCGATAACAGAGCATGGCATGCATACGGGCATCGTGCACAGGTTGTTTGGAATTCACCAAGAACTGTTCCTGTATCTGGCAATTGGCTATCAACCAGTCCGTGGATTTCCAGTCGGATGCCACCGGAATCAAATGTTCTGTTATATTATGGTCAATTGCGGCCATTTCCCAAGCAATACCACCTCCAAGGGAGCCACCGATAATGGCAAACAACTTTTTGATCTTGAGTTCCTTCAATCCCCATAAAAATATCCTAGCGATATCGGCTGCCACAAAATCCTTGTAGTTTTCTATGACAAAGCCATCGTAGCCATTTCCCGGAATATTAAAGGCCAAAATGGTATATTTTTGGGTGTCGATGCACTTTCCATCCCCGATCAGGTCGGACCACCATCCATTTTCCCCAGCAACATCGGAATTTCCGGTGAGGGCATGGTTAACCATGACCACAGGTGCCGTGTGCAAAGGTTGTCCAAAAAGCTGGTAGGATAATCGAAGGTCCTGCGAAGAACCGCTTAACGTAATAAATTGCTCTATGTTCAGGTGCTGCAACATAAATATGGGTAAATTTTAATATGAATCACCAATCAAAAATTATTGATCTATCTTGGCAAATGCCTGTTCGAGATCAGCTTTCAAATCCGCAAGATCCTCCAGACCTACGGACAAACGAATCAAATCCGTGCTGACGCCTGCAGACGCTTGGTCGGCTTCGCTCAACTGCTGGTGCGTGGTACTCGCCGGATGGATGATAAGTGATTTGGTATCTCCAATATTGGCCAAAAGCGAAAAGATATTGGTCTCATCCGCTATTTTTTTGGCGGACTCAAAGCCTCCCTTTACTCCAAAGGTAACAATACTGCTTTGCCCTTTGGGCAGATATTCATCGGCAAGGGCCTTGTATTTGCTGGATGCCAGTCCAGGGTAGTTCACCCAAGTGACCTCATCCCTTCCTTCCAACCATGTTGCAAGGTCCAGAGCATTTTCACTGTGCTTCTTCATACGGATCTCCAAGGTTTCCAATCCCTGAATGATCTGAAAGGCATTGAAAGGGCTCAAGCAGGCGCCATGATCGCGCAATCCCTCGATTCTGGCCTTTGCAATGAAGGCCGCCGGACCCAAGGCTTCGTGATAGACCAATCCGTGATATCCCGGAGAAGGTTCCGTAAATTCAGGAAACTTTCCATTGGCCCAGTCAAAAGTTCCCGCATCGATAATGGCTCCTCCCATAGCCGTACCGTTTCCAGCAATGTATTTGGTCAGGGAGTGGATTACGATATTGGCCCCGTGTGCGATGGGGTTCAACAATGCAGGGGATGCCACCGTGTTGTCCACAATCAATGGAACCTTGGCGGCCTTGGCCTCTTTTGAAATGGCCTTCAGGTCCAACACATCCAATTTAGGGTTGCCCAATGATTCCACAAAGAAAGCCTTGGTGTTCTCCTGCACGGCCTTGGCAAAATTGGCAGGGTCCGAAGGGTCCACAAAAGTGGTGGTAATGCCCAATCGGGGCAAGGTCACATTAAAAAGGTTAAAGGTACCTCCGTACAAGCTATTGGATGAGACAATATGGTCACCCGCTTTCAACAACACCAACAGGGCAGTATTGATGGCCGCGGTCCCCGAAGAGGTCACCACAGAAGCAATGCCACCTTCCAAAGCTGCCAGTCGCTGTTCCAAAATATCATTGGTGGGGTTGTTTATCCTAGTGTAGATGTTCCCAAATTCGGCCAGGGAAAAAAGGTTCGCAGCGTGATCGGAATCATGGAACACATACGAAGTGGTCTGGTAAATGGGCACTGCCCTTGTTCCTGCGTTTGCGGTTACATCATGCCCAGCGTGAAGGGCATTGGTGGAGAACTTTTGATCGCTCATAACTTTTGTTTTTGTGTTTTAAAATGAAAAAAAAAGCTCGAACCCCTTAGGTTTTTGTCCTTGGGGCATATCAAAAAGTTATAAGAAAGTGAAACCGAGAATGTCGATCGTCGTTATCTATTCCCTTTTGGGATAGAATGTAGCACCTTCTTGACATTGTGAGCCAAGGGTTGCTAAGGCTTCAAAGGGTCTATTCCCTCCACCTTTCTTGATAACTAATCAATACGTGTTTGAACTTCGAGGCACAAATATACAGACGGAAACATGGAATTTCCTAATCTTTTGGGAAAATTTCACCAAAACCCCATCATTCCAGCACAGAAAATTCAATGCTTGAATCCGTGAAAACGGTATGGGTCTGTGTTTTGAAATCGGATTCGTCCGCCTTAAAGATATTGTCTACATACGTTTGTGGGTTCAAATCGATCAGGGGAAACCATGTACTCTGCACCTGAATCTGCAATTTGTGTCCTTTTTTAATCGTGTGGAACACATCCTGTAGCTTGATGTTCACATCCGTTTTTTGGTTGGGCGTGAACGGTTCCGGGTCGGAAAAGCTGTTCCTGAAACGCCCGCGGAGCACTTCGCTCCTCACCATCAAATGGTAGTTGCTCATCTTGAGGTGATCCTGCATTTCTTCATTGGTCTCCGCTTTTGCAGGGTGTACATCGATGACCTTTACGATCCAATCGGCAGCGGTTCCTGTAGT
Source organism: Allomuricauda sp. (assembly GCA_048270465.1). Lineage (GTDB taxonomy): Bacteria > Bacteroidota > Bacteroidia > Flavobacteriales > Flavobacteriaceae > Flagellimonas. The sequence goes on along the minus strand of JBLWSV010000002.1, from coordinate 270,595 downwards.
GGCCACTTTCAGTTTGGCAAGGATATCACCTGCCAGCGTCAAGTCTTCCTCCATCACATCGGTCTCAAACACCAACACATCCGAACGCCGCGCAGCAAAACGCTGGTCGTCCGTCATGTATTTTCTTGGGGTGAAGACCGTCTTGATATCTTCGGAATACGGAACGGGCTTTTTGACATCGCTGATAAACTGGATGCCTGTGGTTCCTTTCTTTTCAGAAGTGAGCTCTTGATTCTCGGAAAGGTACATGGTCTGCTTCGAAGCGTTTTCGGGCGGCCATGTATCGTATTTTTTCCATTCTTTTTTACCCGTATCAAACACATAGGCTTCGGGCAGTCCAGAATCCATATCGCCCTCTCCCTTTAAAAAATGGTTGAAAAACTTGGTCTCAATCTCCTTCTGGTAAAAAAGTGAAATGGAATCGCCGAAATAGTAATTGCCCACCACATTTCTGTCCACGGTTCGGGCCCAACCTCCGTGGTCCCAAGGGCCAAACACCATGGTGTTATAGTTGCCCTCGTTATATTTCTCAATGTTTTTATAAGTTTCCAAGGGACCATAGAGATCTTCTGCATCGAACCATCCACCAACAACCATGGTCGCCACGCTCTTTACGTTTTTCAGGTGCTGGATCAGTCCCTTGCTTTGCCAGTGCGCATCATAATTGGGGTGTTCCTTGAGCTCGTTCCAAAAGAAGTCATCAGTCACTCCTTCGGGGCGCATTTTAGGGGTGTCCGCTGTTTCATATTCAAAGAAATAATCCAAATTCTTCAACGGGCCCGCATCCAAAAAGAATTGGTACTGATCTTCCGTGGGAAGCTCGGGCAAGGTGTACCATGCCGTATCGATGGGCTGGTCTCCATTGGGCCTTGGGGTCCCGAACAGGGAAGTGGCCCTGAAATAGCTCAACAGATAGGCCCCATTATGGTGAAAATCATCAAAGAAGAAATCCCCGATACTGGCTTGGGGCGATGCGGCCTTCAATGCAGGGTGTGCATCCACAGTGGCATAGGTAGCATAGTAGCCGGGATACGAAATACCCCAGACACCGACCCTGCCGTTGTTGTTCTCCACATTGTTGACCAACCACTCAATGGTATCATAGGTGTCGGAACTTTCGTCCACCTGATCATTGGATGTTTTATTGGGAATATAAGCCCGCATGTTTTCATAGTGTCCTTCACTGAGCCATCTGCCTCTCACGTCTTGATAAACAATGATGTTTCCCTCTCTCATCAAATGCTCATTGGGCCCGATTTTGGTCTTGAAATTACCTTCACCATACGGCTGGGAGCTATAAGGAGTACGCTGCATGATGATGGGATATTTTTTGGAAGTATCCTTCGGGGCATAAATGGTGGTATGCAGTTTCACCCCGTCCCGCATTTCAATGTCCACCTCTTTTTTGGTGTAGTGATCTGAAACATAGGTATCCACCGGTTTCGCTTCGGTCTTTACGGTCTTTTTGCAACTTGCCGTGAAAACCAACAAACATAGACTGAGGAGCAGGATTTTAACTGAACTTTTCATCATTGGATATTTTTGAATCCATAAATCTACTAAAGTTCCCCAAAGTGTGCCAATAAAAAAAAGAAGGCATCCAAAAAGCAATGAAATTTTGATTTTGTCAGGTTGAGCGCAGTCGAAACCTATTGATTATCAAAATGTTTTAGGTTCTCGACTGCGCTCGAACTGACAGATAACAAGTTTTTTGGACATCCTCCTTTCCTATTTTCTTTGAATGAATTTTGACTACAACCCAAAGGCTTCCTTCACCTTGTCCACCATGTCCAGTTTTTCCCAAGTGAAGAGCTCCACCTCCTTTTCGATTCTCCCATTGTAGGGAGATTCGAAAACTTTGGTCAAGGTCTGGGGCTGCTTCCCCATGTGTCCATAAGCAGCTGTTTCCAAATAGATGGGATTGCGGAGTTTTAGGCGTTCCTCAATGGCAAAAGGCCTCATATCGAAGAGCGTTGCAATTTTCTTGGCAATTTCCCCATCGGTTAATTTGACATTGGAAGTGCCATAGGTCTCCACAGAAATGGAAGTGGGTTCCACCACCCCAATGGCATAGCTCACCTGCACCAAAATTTCATTGGCCACTCCTGCGGCCACCAAATTTTTGGCTACGTGGCGTGCGGCATAGGCGGCGCTTCGGTCCACCTTGCTCGGGTCTTTTCCACTAAATGCACCGCCACCATGGGCACCCTTACCTCCGTAGGTGTCCACAATGATCTTTCTTCCGGTCAACCCAGTATCTCCATGGGGTCCACCGATTACAAACTTTCCAGTGGGATTGATATGGTATGTGATATTGTCGGTAAACAATTTTTGGATGTTTTCGGGCAACAATTTCTTCACTTCGGGGATGAGGATGCTAATCACATCGTCCTTGATCTGGGCCAGCATTGCTTCATCCGGCGCAAACTCATCGTGCTGCGTGGAGACCACAATGGTATCTATGCGCTGCGGAACATTATCGTCCGAATACTCGATGGTCACCTGTGCCTTCGCATCAGGACGCAAATATGAAATTCGTGTACCGTCTTTCCGTAAATCGGCCAATACTTGTAAGATTTTGTGGGAAATATCCAAGGCCAAGGGCATAAAGTTCTCGGTTTCCTTGGTGGCATAGCCAAACATCATCCCCTGATCACCTGCGCCCTGTTCTTCCTTGGAACCACGGTCCACTCCTTGGTTGATGTCCTGTGATTGTTCGTGTATCAGCGAGATCACCCCACAGGAATCACCACTGAACTTATATTCCCCTTTGGTGTAACCTATGTTGTTGATGACTTCCCTGGCAATGCTTTGCAGATCGACATAGGTATGGCTTTTTACTTCTCCCGCCAAAACTACCTGGCCCGTGGTCACCAAAGTTTCGCAAGCAACTTTGCTTTCAGGGTCAAAGGCCAGAAAATTGTCCAGAAGAGCATCACTGATCTGATCTGCAATTTTATCGGGATGCCCCTCACTAACGGATTCTGATGTAAACAAATATGGCATTGTTCCAATTTATATGGAAATATTTTGACGAATGCCCTGCAAAGAAGTTCGAGACCCTTGGTGAAGAGAAACCAAACCAAGGTTTGGCCGAAACTGCTTTAGCATTTTTCCTGCGCCCGATTTTTTGGCACATGAGGTTGCAATCAGTCAAATCTTTCCTCGTTTTCGAGGGCAAAAGTACGTATTTGAATCATATTTCAAAACTTTGTTGGGCACCGTTGGCCTCTTTTCCATTTCATCCAGTTTTTTTTCATCAAGCGGATATACTTTGTATATTGCGCCGATTAGATTTCCCTAGTCCTCGAACACCAACATCATAAACACCAATATCTTATGCACATTGCAGTAGCAGGAAACATTGGCGCCGGAAAGACCACCCTGACCAACTTGCTTGCAAAACACTACAAGTGGGATGCCCATTTTGAGGACGTAGTGGACAATCCCTATCTGGATGATTTCTATACCCAGATGGAAAGATGGAGCTTTAACCTACAGATCTACTTTCTGAACAGCCGCTACCGACAGATCCTGAAAATCAGGGAAAGTGGGAAGGATGTGATCCAGGACAGGACTATTTACGAAGACGCCCATATTTTTGCACCCAATCTGCACGCCATGGGGCTTATGACCAATCGGGATTATGAAAACTATAAGGGTCTTTTTGAACTGATGGAAACCTTGGTGCAACCACCAGATTTGTTGATCTACCTACGGAGTTCCATCCCCAATTTAGTGAACCAGATCCACAAACGGGGACGGGATTATGAAAATTCCATTTCAATTGACTACCTCAGCCGATTGAACGAACGCTACGAAGCTTGGGCCAACACCTATGAAAAAGGCAAGTTGCTCATTTTTGATGTGGACGATCTCGATTTTGTGTCAGACCCAGAAGATCTGGGCAAGGTGATCAACCGGATCGATGCGGAGATCCATGGACTTTTTGAGTAAATAAGTTCCAGAGGTGTAGAATTCAATGATGGGCAAAAATTGGGTATATTGAGGTACTTTTAGGCCACTAACAAACCATTTTCAATCTCATGAAAACCCTTCAACCCATCAAATGTGCAACTTTTGTAGCTGCTTTATTCCTCTTTCTTTTTACCAGCGCACAAGATCTGTCCAAAACGGCCCCAGAAAATGTAGGTCTATCTTCTGAACGCTTGAACCATTTAACGGTAACTTTTCAGGATTATATTGAAAATAAAAAATTGCCCGGTGCCTCCATTCTTGTGGCACGAAAAGGCAAAATTGCCTATTTTGAAACCTTTGGAAAGAATGATATCGAGAACGATATCCCAATGGACAACAATTCCATCTTTAGGATTGCTTCCCAGACCAAAGCCATCGTAAGTGTGGGCATCATGATGTTGCAAGAACGAGGTAAATTGCTGATCACTGACCCAGTCGGCAAGTATATCCCAAGCTTTTTGGAAACAACAGTCGCCGTAAGCAAGGATGATGGTTCTTATGACATTGTACCGGCCAATAGACCCATCACCATCCGTGACCTGCTGACCCATACTTCCGGGGTGGCCTATGGCGAAGGCACGGCTTCAGATCGGTGGAAAAAGGCCAAGATCCAAGGTTGGTACTTCGCCGACCGTGAGGAGCCGATTTTGTCCACGGTAAACCGTATGGCAGCACTTCCTTTTGAATCCCAGCCTGGGGAACGTTTTGTGTATGGCTACAACACCGACATCCTTGGTGCACTTATCGAAGTGGTTTCAGGAAAGCCACTCGATGTGTTTTTAAAGGAAAATATTTTTCTCCCGCTTGGTATGTCCGACACCCATTTTTATCTGCCGCCCGACAAAAAAAATCGATTGGCGGTGGTATATTCCCCAACTGAAGAGGGACTCAAACCAGCGCCCAATCCCGGAGGCATGGTAGGACAAGGAGCCTATGTTGAAGGGCCGCGAAAAAGTTTTTCCGGTGGGGCCGGATTGTTGAGCACATCCATGGACTACGCCAAATTTTTACAAATGATGCTTAACAAGGGAACTTATAACGGCAAGCGCATCATTTCTCCAAAGACCGTGGAACTTATGACGGTCAACCACTTGGGTGAAGCCACCTTCCCTTGGGCCCGGGGCACTGGATTTGGTCTAGGTTTTTCCATCGCGGAGGATTTGGGAGATCGGGGCACTCCAGGTTCCGTTGGAGAATATGGATGGGGCGGCGCCTATCATTCAAACTATTGGGTGGATCCCAAGGAAGAATTGGTCGTGGTCTATTTTACCCAGTTGATTCCCTCCGGAGCTATCGATGACCACGGAAAACTGCGCACTTTGATCTATCAAGCCATAGTGGATTAGTGGTATCTTCCATGTTTTCCCTCACCCAAACAGCCCGTTCCCTCAATGCTGTTTGTAATAGGTTGATTTTCAAAATAGTTTAGACCAACTATTAACTGCGCCCTTTGGGCCAAAAGCTTGAAAATCATGGAACCGAAAAAGAACCAAAAACTGGACCTCAACCGAAACAGCCTGCTCTATTTTTTTGTGGGAATGACAATGATGCTGCTCATGGCCTTTTTGGCCTTGGAGTGGAAAACTTTTCACCAAGATGATGACTGGAACAACACCGCCTTGAAAATCGAGGATGACCTTATTGAAGAAGTTCCTTTCATCAAGGAAAAACTCCCGGAGCCTCCCAAGCCAAAGATTATCACTCCTCCCAAAATTGAAATAGCAGATGATGATGAGAAAATCGAAGAAACTGTAATTGAAGCGGTAAACCCCAATCAAGATACCGAAATCCCCAAAATTGAAGACATTGCAGTAGCTGAAGAAGACATCCCTGATCAAATACCCTTTGTCCTCATCGAAAATGCCCCTGTGTTCCCAGGCTGCGAAAACGAAAAGACTGAAAAAGAGAAGAGGGAATGTTTTCAGGAAATGATGCAGGACCATATCCGCAAAAACTTCCGTTATCCAGAATTGGCCAAAGAAATGGGCATCCAAGGCCGGGTGAACGTCATTTTTGTGATCCAAAAGGATGGAAGCATCGGAAACGTACAAATGCGCGGACCGGACAAGAGTTTGGAGGCGGAAGCGGCCAGAATCATTTCCAAACTGCCCAAAATGGCACCGGGCAAACAACGGGGCACCGCTGTGAAGGTTCCCTATTCCATTCCCATTACTTTTAGATTGAATTAATCCTGCATCTTGACTATTTCTTCTGTCACTCCTTCGACTGCGCGCAGGATGACAGCTCGATATGACAAAGATTGGATTGAATCCATAAAAAAACCACGCTTTGGCGTGGTTTTTTCAGCTTTAGGGTAAAGCGAGCGCTAATTCTTTGCCTTAGAACTGTTTTTATAGGCCTCCACCAATTTTTCCACTTCTTCCTTGGTGTCTGCAACAAATTCCTTGGTTTCTTCTTTCACCTCACCATCGACCTCAGTGCTTGAGGTAACAACAGCTTTGTAAGCCCCTTCAGCTGTATTGCTCATCTCAACACGGATTTGTTTTTCAATGGTCTTGGTCTCCTTCATCCCATCTTCAGAAATTGTAATGGTCCTTCCATCTTCCTTGACCATGCTCACTTCATCGGCAGGGGAAAGGCTCACCAAACTTGGAGCGATTACCAGTGCCACAACAGACATCAATTTCAACAAGATGTTCAAGGAAGGTCCTGAGGTATCCTTGAACGGATCACCCACAGTATCACCTACTACGGCTGCCTTGTGGGCGTCACTTCCCTTACGTCCTTCACTTTCGATGGTCTTCTTGGCATTGTCCCAAGCTCCACCTGCGTTGGATTGGAAAATGGCCATCAACACACCGGCCGTGGTCACACCAGCCAACAAACCTCCCAGCATTTCTGCACCACCGATGAACCCGATGGCAACGGGAACGGCAATTGCCAACAATCCGGGCAATACCATTTCCTTGATGGAGGCCTTGGTTGAAATGGCCACACATTTATCATATTCTGCCACACCATCGGCAGCGTCAAATATCTTTCTGTCTTCTGCGGATGCTTTGGAAATATCAGAATCATACTTTCTCATGACTTCCAAGGCTGCCTTTAGTTGGGGAATGTCCCTGAACTGTCGACGTACTTCCTCGATCATGGCCATGGCCGCCCTACCTACTGCATTCATGGAAAGTGCGGAGAATACAAATGGGAGCATGCCACCGATCAAAAGTCCCGCCATGATGTCCGGTTGTGAAACATCGATGGATTTTACGCCTGCTGTCTTCATGAATGCAGCAAAAAGTGCCAAAGCAGTCAAGGCTGCGGAAGCAATGGCAAATCCTTTTCCGATGGCAGCCGTAGTGTTTCCAACGGCATCCAATTTATCTGTTCTCTCACGAACTTCTTTTGGCAGTTCCGCCATTTCGGCAATACCACCTGCGTTATCTGAAATTGGTCCGTAAGCATCAACTGCCAACTGGATTCCTGTATTCGCCAACATTCCCACGGCTGCGATCGCGATTCCGTACAGTCCCGCAAAGTGGTGTGAGACGAGAATGGCCGCAGCAATCAAAATGATAGGAATGGCCGTGGACATCATCCCCACGCCCAATCCTGCAATGATGTTGGTAGCCGATCCTGTTTCGGACTGGCGAACGATGGAGTTTACGGGTTTTGTTCCCGTTCCAGTATAATATTCGGTGACCTTGCCGACCAACAATCCGGCCACAAGACCTGCGATGGTTGCCCAAAATACACCCATGGCAGAATATTCCTTTCCACCTTCCATCCAAGATTCTGGCAACATTCCTGTTATGATGAAATAGGAAGCCACCAACATAAGCCCGGCGGAACCAAATTCTCCAATGTTCAAAGCGGTCTGAGGGTTTCCGCCATCCTTTACTTTTACAAAGAAGGTTCCTATAATGGACATCACGATGCCCACCGCGGCCAATGCCAAAGGCAGGTACACTGCTCCAAGACCATCAAAGGCCGCTTGGAACTCTGGCAATCCGGCAAAAACGGCTCCCAAGACCATGGTTCCGATAATGGAACCCACATAGGATTCAAAAAGGTCGGCACCCATACCGGCCACGTCCCCTACGTTGTCCCCAACGTTATCCGCAATGGTAGCAGGGTTCAATGGGTGATCTTCAGGAATACCTGCTTCCACTTTTCCAACAAGGTCGGCCCCTACGTCGGCTGCTTTGGTATAGATTCCACCTCCCACACGCGCAAAAAGTGCGATGGAGGATGCACCAAGTGAAAATCCTGAAAGTACATTGAGTACTTCACCAAGTTCCCAACCTTGGCCACTGTATATCATAAAAAGTCCGCTCAAACCAAGAACTCCCAGACCCACAACGCCAAGGCCCATTACGGCCCCACCTGCAAAAGCAACCTCAAGAGCTTTGCCCAAGGATGTCCTTGCCGCATTCGTGGTCCTCACGTTGGCCTTTGTGGCGACCTTCATCCCAATGAAGCCTGCCAAAGCCGAACAGATGGCCCCCACCACAAAGGAAACGGCCACCATCCCATTGGAACCGGCCTCATTGCTCCCTTTGAAGAACAAAAGCACGGCCACGGCCAAAACAAATATGCTGAGTATTTTGTATTCTGCCTTTAAGAACGACATTGCCCCATCCGCAATGTTCTTGGCGATTCGCGCCATTTTAGCGTCACCGACCTCTTGTTTGGAAATCCATACATTTTTAATGAAAACGTACAACAGGCCCAGGATACCGAAAACGGGCAGAAATTTTACGATCAAATCCATAATTTGAGTTGTTTAAGAATTTTTTAACGGCAGCTAAAGTAGTAAAATACGAAGTAATAAAAAAAATACGCCGTTGATTATAGATGGCGTATTTTTTTATCTCTATTATTATCTATATGGTATAGGTTCGTTTCTTTTTGTGCTCACTTTCATCATAGCGTTTCACACATTCGTGGTAAATCTGGATGGCTTCGTCCACACCGCCCCAGCCGCCAGTGTCCACTTTCTTTTTTTCAAGATCCTTATATACTTGGAAAAAGTGCTCTATTTCCTTCAATCTATGCGGGTTCAGCTCGCTGATGTCGTCCCTCTTGCTCCAGATGGGATCGGACACGGGCACACAGATCAATTTTTCATCGGGACCCTTTTCATCGGTCATGTGAAAGACCCCAACAGGTTTCACCTCCATCACCACCATTGGATAGGTAGGCTCGGTTCCCAATACGAGCACGTCCAAGGGATCTTGGTCCAAGGCCAAGGTCTCCGGCACAAAACCATAATCGCCGGGATACATCATGGAAGAAAAGAGGGTACGGTCGAACCGTATTTTATGTAACGTAAAGTCGTATTCGTATTTGTTTCGGCTACCCTTCGGAATTTCGATGAGCACGTCAAAGGTGACGGTTTGTTTTTTGGACATTCTTGAAGTTTTAATTTGGTGCAAAAATAACCCCTATGACTGGATTAGGGCAAATAAATCGGTTTAAACTGCTTGCCTTTTGTAAGACATGGGACCGCTGCGCTACAAGACACAAGAAAATTGACTTTTTACTCCTTGTTCATTTCAATAGGAATTTGTCAGTTCGAGTGATTTTTCGAAAGAAAAATTGTACCTCCCTGTCGGTAGGCAGGTCGAGAACCGAATCACCATCTATAAAATCCAATGATTTTGGGAAGCCAGATTAAATCCATCAAAAATTAAACCCAAAGGTCCCGGTGATTCCAAATCGGCGTGCATCGGGATTGTCCAAATAATTGCCCCTGAAATTAAAGTCGATCCGCAATATCTTGAAAATGTTCCCCACCCCGACGGAGTATTCCCAATAGATCTGATCTTCCGGGGCCATCAATGGGATGTTGGCGGGTGCGCTCAGCGCAATGTTCTCATCGGACAATTGTCCCCAAGCTCCCCTGAACCCCACAATTTCACGTAGGTTGAGTTTGCGCAACATGGGAACCCTCGAAAATAGGCGTCCATTGAAGTTGTGTTCCAAGTGCACGGTCGCATAGGTATCGGTCACAAACTCATAAAAATCAAGGTTGGGAAACACATTGTACAGCGAGAAAAGGGTCTGGTTGCCGGGAATGACGCTCAATAGACTCAACGGGACCTCACCAAAGGTCTTGCCCAGTTCCACACTACTCGTCAATCGGCCCAATCCGCCTATCTGCCAGGGTTGTCTGTATGAGAACTGCAATCGTTCGTAATCGAAATCACTTTCCAAAAAACCGCTTATACCTTTGGTATAGTTGAGCACCAAGGTGCTGTAATTATCGTTGATATTGGCCCTTTCCACCCCATAACCAATGGTCCGTTTGCCCGGTGTGTAGATCAAGGTGGTGGTCAGGTCCATCTGTTTCACTTCGGAAGATACGCCCGTGGGTGAACTGGGGTCCACATAATCCAGATTGAAGGCTTCGGGCAATGCGGAACTCAGGGTACGGAACGAGCTGCCGACACTGATTCGAAAATTTTTCACGGGCTCCATCTCCACATTGAAGGTGGATAGGTTGATGTTAGTGAGCCTATTGTTGGAACCGACCGTGACCAAGGAGGAGGATGCAATACTCCTTCCCAGAACGTCATTGGTACTGGTGAGACTTAGCCCCAATTGCTCTATGTCCCTTCGGTTACCTCCCGAAATGATGAGCCTGTTCTTTCGGTCCAGCAGAAATTTGCCCGAAAAGCCGTGCTTGAACTTTTTATCGTCAAACCCATAGGCCATATAGCCTTCCAAACGCCAAGTGTCATTTTGGCCAAAATAGGTCCGTGCGCCGCCCCGTAACCGGATTCCTTCGGCATCGTTATACCCAAATGTGCTGTAGATGTCCCCGATGTCGATGTTCCATTTGTCAATTTCGACATAGCCCGAACCCAAGATGCTCACAATGTCGTAATAGGTCCTGAACTTGGGCACGGTTTTCAGGGTGTCCAGCAACTTGAAGATTCCCGACTCGTCATCGTTCAGGTTTTCCAAACGGGCATTTTCCCAAAACACACTGTCCTGCGAGAACACCCTTGGGTCATAGGGGTCGGAGACCGCTTTGTAAAATTCCTCTGGACGGTTGGTGTTGAAATTATAATTGTCATAGACCGTGGTCCGCTTGCCATATACCCCTTTTGATGTTTCCTTTTTCGAGAAACTGAAATCGCTCAGCATATAGTCCCGCTTGAGCAAAAAGACCGAATCGCTTACCACATTGAACTCTTGTTCAATATAGATTTCCTTCACCCAGTTGATGTTGGCACTTTTCGTGACCTGCATGTTGATCTTCTTGATGGCGAAGGTGGTGTCGTTCACCCAAAAATCCCCTTTGAAGGTGAGTTCGTTCTTCCGTCTGGGGTAATAGATGATGTTGTAGCACCATTTATTGTCGATAAAAGTACTGTCTGAAAGCACATAATTATAGGTGTCGATCCCGGTTTTGGACAAGGGACTGGTGAAACTCTTATCGAAAAATTTCAGATAGTTGTCATAAATGTCATAGTCCGAATACAGGTCCTCCACAAAGGCCGTGATGGCCTGGTTGCCACTGAACCCGGAACTCTTGTTGCCCAAAACGTCCTCTTTTTCCTTTTCGAGGGTATTATCGCCATACACTTTTGAGAAGGTTTCATTCAAAAAGATGGGGAGGTAGGTTTTCCCCGTTATCCGGGACGTGTCCAAGTCCTCGAACATGAACTCCAACCCCTTGAAAAGTTTGCTTTTTATCAGTGCACTGTCGATCGTATTGAGGTCAAACTCTATTTTTTCGTACTTGTCATATTCGTATTGCTTGTACTTCCGCACCCCATTCTCCCGTTTCTTTTCCCAAATCTTCCGCAGGATATCAATGGCGGGGTTGTCCTTTTTGGATTGCTTGCCGGTATAAACGACCACTTCCTTCAACTGCTCCATGGATTCGGCCAACACGATTTCCAATCCATAATTTACCTTGTTCGGTAATGGGATTTCTTTGGTCTCGTACCCAATAAAGGACACTTTTATCGTTTCATAGGTGTTGTCCGATTCAAAATAGAAACGGCCATTGTCGTTGGTGATGGTTCCTTCGGAAGAGTTTTTGAAAATAATATTGGCAAAGGCAATGGGCATTCCGGATTCGTCCACCACAATCCCCTCAATCTTGGTCTGGGAAAAGGCGGAAAAAAAAGAAAGGTAGCATAAAACAGGAAGGAATCTTTTCATGTTCGGATATATGGGACAACGGAAATAGCCTAAATGGCCTTCCAATTTAAACTTAGGTCAAATTTGGTTCAAAAAGTAGTTTCCTATCAAAAATTGTTCCCTAAAAAAGCCCCGACAACTAGGTTGACGGGGCTAATATACCGTAAAATATGATTCTATAGCTTATATAACACTTTCTTAACAGCCTTGATCACATCCTCGTGATTGGGCAACCATTCGGCTAAAAGCACTGGCGAATAGGGTGCCGGTGTGTCCGCTGTGTTCAGTTTCACAATGGGGGCATCCAAATAGTCAAACGCCTTGTCCTGAACATGGTAGATGATTTCAGTTGCCACGTTACCAAAGGGCCAGGCTTCTTCCAAAATTACCATCCTGTTGGTTTTCTTCACGGAAGTGATGATGGTATTGATGTCCATCGGACGAACGGTACGCAAATCGATGATCTCGCAGCTGATGCCTTCTTTTTCAAGTTCATCGGCAGCTTTGTAAGCTTCTTTGATGATTTTTCCAAAGGAAACAATGGTGACATCTTTCCCTTCTCTTTTGATATCGGCCACACCCAATGGAATGGTGTACTCTCCTTCGGGAACTTCCCCTTTGTCTCCGTACATCTGCTCGGATTCCATAAAGATGACGGGGTCGTCATCGCGGATGGCGGATTTCAACAAACCTTTAGCATCGGCTGGGTTTGATGGCACCACCACCTTAAGCCCCGGACAGTTGGCATACCAACTTTCAAAGGCCTGGGAGTGCGTTGCCGCCAATTGTCCTGCGGAAGCCGTCGGCCCCCTAAAAACGATGGGGCAATTGAACTGTCCTCCGGACATTTGCCGAATTTTGGCAGCGTTGTTTATGATCTGGTCGATTCCCACCAAGGAGAAATTAAAGGTCATGAATTCAATGATCGGGCGATTCCCGTTCATGGCAGAACCAACACCGATACCTGCAAACCCCAATTCAGAAATGGGGGTATCCAATACGCGCTCAGGGCCAAATTCATCCAACATCCCCTTTGATGCTTTATAGGCTCCATTGTACTCGGCAACCTCTTCACCCATCAAATAAATGGTATCGTCCCTTCGCATTTCCTCGGACATCGCCTCGGCTATGGCTTCCCTAAACTGTAGTGTTTTCATTCAGTCGTACTAAAAGATTCTTTTGTGTGCTCTAAAAACGCAAGCAAAAATAGGAAAAACTAAAAGAACAAAGCTTTGCATAAAACCAAAAAAAGTACAAAATTTATTATGCATGCATAATAAATTTTAGATTTTATGACTATATTTGAAACCATAAACCTTAAGCATATATGAAGATTCTAGTTTGCATCAGCAATGTACCGGATACCACTTCCAAAATAAACTTCACGGAAGGTGACACCAAGTTTGACACAAACGGGGTTCAGTTTGTTATCAATCCGAACGATGAATTTGGGTTGACAAGGGCCATGTGGTTCAAGGAAAAACAGGGAGCAACAGTGCATGTGGCCACGGTTGGTGGGGCACAAACGGAGCCTACCATTCGAAAAGCCCTTGCCATTGGCGCCGATGAGGCCATTAGGGTCAATGCAGAACCAACCGATGGCTTTTTTGTGGCCAAACAATTGGCCGAAGTCGTCAAAAATGGTGGTTACGACCTGGTCATTGCCGGAAGGGAATCCATCGACTACAATGGCGGTATGGTTCCCGGGATTTTGGCCACTTTGCTGGACATGAACTTCGTGAACACCTGCATAGGCTTGGAGGTAGATGGAAACAATGTATCTGCCATACGCGAAATCGATGGGGGAAAGGAAAAGATCAGCACAAGCTTGCCACTGGTCATAGGTGGGCAGAAAGGATTGGTCGAGGAAAGCGACCTTCGCATCCCAAATATGCGCGGCATCATGATGGCACGCCAAAAAGCCCTCAATGTGGTGGAACCTGTGGATGCACCACAGCCCACCCAGGACCAAAAATTTGAAAAACCCGCACCCAAGGGACCCGTTAAACTTGTGGATGCCGATAACGTGGGCGAATTGGTCAACCTATTGCACAATGAAGCCAAAGTCATCTAAACCAAAAACGTAAAGCACCAAATACCAAAATAGTTGGAATTTGGGATTTGAACATTGAAATTTTAGAAAATATGTCAGTTTTAGTATATACCGAATCCTTCAAGGGAAAATTCAAGAAAAACGCTTTTGAAGTGGCATCCTATGCCCACAAGGTGGCCCAAGACCTTGGTGCAAGTGTCACCGCAGTCGCCATCAACGCCAATGACGATGCTTCATTGGGGAACTATGGCATTTCCAAAGTGTTGAAAATATCCAACGACAAACTGGAGACCTTCAATGCCAAAGCCTACGCAGACGCATTGGCACAGGCAGCCGAGGCCGAAGGCGCCAAAGTGATCATATTGAGCTCCAGTGCCGATACCAAATTTTTGGCCCCCATACTCACCACAAAGCTGAACGCGGGCTATGTGCCCAATGTAGTGGCTGCACCTGACAGCACCTCCCCTTTCGTGGTCAAAAGGACCGCTTTCAGCAACAAAGGGTTTGCCCACACGGAAATCAATGCGGACATCAAAATCATAGGGGTGTCCAACAACGCTTTTGGGGTTAAGGAGAGTGGTGGTTCAGCTTCTGTCGAAGATTTCAATCCTTCATTGGGTGATGGTGATTTTACCGTGAAATCCGTGGAGGTGGACAGAGTGGCCGGAAAAGCCACCATTGCGGATGCCGACATCGTGGTATCGGGTGGCCGTGGGCTCAAAGGTCCTGAAAATTGGGGCATGGTCGAAGAACTCGCCGATGTCTTGGGAGCCGCAACTGCCTGCTCCAAGCCCGTTTCCGATCTCGGATGGCGTCCACATGGCGAACACGTAGGCCAAACCGGAAAACCTGTGGCCAGCAATCTTTACATCGCTATCGGCATCTCCGGGGCCATCCAGCACTTGGCCGGAGTAAGTGCTTCAAAAACCAAAGTGGTGATCAACAACGACCCAGAGGCTCCCTTCTTCAAGGCGGCCGATTACGGCATTGTCGGGGATGCCTTCGAGGTAGTGCCCAAACTCATCGAAAAATTAAAGGAATTTAAAGCCCAAAACGCTTAAATTTTGTTAATTTGCCCATTGCAAGGGGCTGTTCAGATAACTGGCATTGCCACTTATTTGAACGGCCCTTTTGGGTTTTAGGAGGAGAATATGAGCTTAGTACGTTTAAAAATAAAAGGAATATCATACAGTCAAACGCAAAATGGCGCTTATGCCCTTATTTTAAATGAGGTTGATGGAGATCGGAAACTTCCCATCGTGATCGGGGCCTTTGAAGCACAATCCATTGCGATTGCACTGGAAAAAGAGATAAAGCCACCCAGACCCTTGACGCACGACCTGTTCAAGAATTTTGCGGACCGGTTCCAGATTGTGATCAAGCAGGTAATCATCCATAAATTGGTGGATGGTGTCTTCTACTCCAGCATCATTTGTGAGCGTGACAATGTGGAAGAGATCATCGATGCAAGGACCAGTGATGCCATTGCCCTTGCCCTTCGTTTTGACGCCCCTATTTTTACCTACAAGACCATTTTGGACAAGGCAGGTATCTTCCTAAAGTTCTCATCCAAGGAAGATGAGGAAAAGGATGAGGACGACAGTATTGTGGTGGATGAGATTCTTCAAGAAGGAGAGACCGTCGAAATTGAATCCGGGGCGGACACACACGGATACCGGGAAATGTCCCTCGAAGAACTCCATAAAGAACTCGACAAGGCCGTGGCCAGCGAAGACTACGAAAAGGCTGCCAAATTACGGGACGAAATCTCCAAGCGCAAATAAACCTACATGGCGAAAAACTCCAAAAGTTTCCTGATTCTTTTTCTACTCGTTTGTTCGGTCACTTTTGGCCAAAATTCACTGCCTACAGATTCCCTCAATGTTGCGATAGGCACCACCATCGTTGACGACATTTCAGCACAAAACACTTCGGACATCATTCCCAATCAGGGATTTTCCCTTAACACCCTTTGGCGCGGTGCACTGGGAATGGCTGTTTTGATCTTGATCTCGTTCTTGTTCAGTTCCAACCGAAAGGCTATCAATTGGAAAACGGTGGGCATTGGCTTGGCACTCCAACTTTTGATTGCCATCGGGGTCTTGAAAGTGCCTTTTGTGCAGTATATTTTTGAAAAAATAGGAGAAGTTTTTGTCAGCATCCTTGAATTTACAAGGGCCGGAAGTCGGTTCCTTTTCGAAGGACTTGTGGTGGACATGGACACTTTCGGCTATATTTTTGCCTTTCAGGTGCTTCCGACCATCATATTTTTTTCTGCGCTGACCTCAGTCCTTTTTTATTTGGGCGTTATCCAAAAAGTGGTAAAAGCTTTGGCTTGGCTACTATCCAAATCCTTGGGGATTTCTGGCGCGGAAAGCCTTTCCGTGGCCGGGAATATCTTTCTGGGACAGACCGAGGCCCCATTGCTGATCAAGGCCTATCTGGAAAAAATGAACCGATCGGAGATATTGTTGGTCATGGTCGGGGGAATGGCCACCGTGGCCGGGGCGGTACTCGCCGCCTACATCGGTTTTTTGGGCGGGGACGATTCTGAATTGCGATTGGTGTTCGCCAAGCACCTTTTGGCCGCATCCGTTATGGCCGCACCAGGAGCCATTGTGATCTCTAAAATATTGTATCCGCAGACCGAGGCCGTCAATACCGATGTCAAGGTCTCTTCGGAAAAAATCGGTGCCAACATCTTGGACGCCATTGCCAATGGCACCACCGAAGGCTTGAAACTCGCCCTCAACGTGGGTGCCATGCTCTTGGTGTTCGTTGCTTTTATTGCCATGATCAATGGTATTTTGGGCTGGGTCGGTGACCTCACCACTTTCAACAATTGGATAGCCGCCAATTCTCCTTATGACAGCTTTTCCTTGGAAGCCATACTCGGTACGGTGTTCGCACCGCTGATGTGGCTCATTGGGGTGGCGAACGAAGATGTCATGCTCATGGGTCAACTATTGGGCATCAAACTGGCCGCCAGTGAGTTTATAGGGTATATCCAACTCGCAGAGCTCAAGAACATGGCCAGCGGAGTGCATTTTACGTACAACAAATCGGTCATCATGGCCACCTACATGCTCTGCGGCTTTGCCAACTTTGCTTCCATCGGCATCCAGATCGGTGGGATAGGCTCCTTGGCCCCGGGCCAGCGCAAGACCCTTTCCGAGTTTGGAATGAAGGCCGTTCTGGGCGGTTCCTTGGCTTCCTTGTTGTCCGCCACCATTGCCGGGATGATTTTGGGATGAAAACCCATCTCTTTCCGTTGATAAAATTTTCATAAGTCCATCGACCTCCTATTTCGAGTCTTTTTTAATTGAAGTAATTTTAAACCAATTGATTTTTTGTCGCATCGAACGCTTATCCCAAACAAGGTTTCGGGATAGTTGCGATGTCAGTTCGAGCGCAGTCGAGAACCTAAAAATATGTTGACAAGAGCATTGGGTTTCGACTGCGCCTGTCTGCCGACAAAGGCAAGCTCAACTTGACAAAGTCAAAATTTTGTTGTTTTTAGACAACTTCATAAAAAACCAATTTCTCGATACAGTTTCAGCAAGCTGAAACCACTCGAAATGACATTGTAACGGAACAAACAGCATGAAACAGTACCACGACCTCCTCAAACATGTATTGGAACACGGCAACCAGAAAGGGGACCGCACAGGCACAGGAACCTTGAGCGTTTTTGGCTATCAGATGCGATTTGACCTTGCCGAAGGGTTTCCCATGGTGACCACGAAGAAACTGCACCTAAAATCCATTGTCCATGAACTGTTGTGGTTTTTGAAGGGCGATACGAACATCCAGTACCTTCAGGAGAACGGGGTGCGCATCTGGAACGAATGGGCCGATGACAACGGCGACCTTGGCCCGGTCTATGGCCACCAATGGCGCAACTGGAACAGTGAGGAAATCGATCAGATCAAGGAAGTGATCGAGACCTTGAAGCACAACCCGAACAGCCGCCGTATGTTGGTCTCCGCCTGGAATCCCAGTGTGTTACCGGACACTTCGGTGTCGTTTGCGGAAAATGTGGCCAACGGAAAGGCCGCCCTTCCCCCTTGCCATGCCTTTTTCCAATTTTATGTGGCCGATGGTAAACTCTCCTGCCAATTGTACCAGCGCAGTGCGGACATCTTTTTGGGCGTGCCTTTCAACATTGCCTCTTATGCCTTGTTCACCTTGATGATGGCCCAAGTATGCGGTTACCAGCCCGGGGAGTTCATCCACACCTTTGGTGATGCGCACATCTACAACAACCATATGGAGCAGGTGGAACTGCAATTGAGCCGTGACCCCCGCCCCTTGCCCACCATGAAGCTGAACCCCGAAGTGAAGGACATCTTTGCCTTTACCTTTGATGATTTTGAGCTCTTGAACTACGACCCACACCCGCATATTAAGGGGGTTGTGGCGGTGTAATTGCCACTACGAGTATTGTTTTTTGCTATTTTTAGGGCATGTTAGTGTATTTTATAAATTACCTACAAGCTAAAAAAATGAAAATACAACTAAGAGAGGATATTATTAGAATTAACAAATCAAAGTCTAATAATTATATTAATTCTCATTGGAATTTATATTTATCGGATATTATAATAAACGGCAAATGGTATCCGTGTCAAATATTATGTTTCCGTAAACATATTGAAATTTATAATCCAAAAAGATTAAATGAAAATACAGGAAATTTTGACCAACCTGTGAAAGGGTTGTATAAGAAAATTAAAACTCCCTTTTGGAAAAATCAACTTATAAAATACCTATTACATACTCATCCGCTCAACCGATTCTCCTATAAAACAAGAACACTACTTTCGGAAAGAAAGAACACGGTCTTTGTTATAATCATAGCATTGATTTTATCGGTCACTTACTATACTGTGAATGAATTTAATGATGATGTTGTAATAAAATTCATAGCAGAAAATAATTTCATTCAATCAATCATTATATTTCTAACAATATCAAGCTTTATAAATATTTTTTATCCCTTTACCTTAAGGAAGCAGATAGAAAAAAGAGATATTGAAAGGATAACTAGGGAAACTATAGAGGAAGATACAGAAAACAAAAGGATTGAAAAAAGTGCAACCTTTTGAAAAAGCTCCTCCCGTTAACTCGAGCTTTCTGGTCCATACCGATTCCCCCCGCTAGCGCGAGCCTCTTGGCTCGTGCGAAATGCAAACGACAAGCAAAATGTTACGTGATTGGAACGAGCGTGACGCTCGCACCAGCAATAGGCTTGAAATCATAATTTTCGAAGAAATCATTTTCTTAGCTCCAAAGCTATCTTTCTTAAAGCGGTTACTACATTTCGCATGTCCTCTTTGGAAAAGGCTCCTTCTTCCAAATAAAAAAGCATTTCCACTCCCATATCCAAAACATTTGCTAATTCATTGGGTGAAGCATAAGCATCTTCAAACAATTCAGAAAAAAATATGACTGTAGTATTTTTATCAAATTTCCCCATGGTCACAATAAAATATGACCCCAAAGTAAACTATATTTTTAATTCGTCATAATATATTATGACTATACTTCAGTTTTATCTAGTCAATTTTGTTTTGTTAGGATTTTTCAATGTTGACAAAGCAGGAATTATCGATAAAAATCGGCAACCGTATCAAACAACTCAGGAAGGAAAAAAACATTTCCCAAGCTGAGTTGGGAAGATTGTGCGGTCGTGACAAACAGCACATCGAACTTATTGAGAACCATAAAGTTTCCGCAAATACGTACACGCTTTACACGATTGCGAATGCACTTGAAATTGAGTTTGTAGAATTGTTTAAGTTTTGATTTCAAATCTGTCCCGAATCCCTTAATGGAACGAGCATGACGCCTGTCTGCCGACAAAGGCAGGCCCGCACCAGCAATTAGAAAGCTTATAAGAAAAAAATCAGGTATGAAAACACATTTAAAAATTTCAGTTTCCATTTTTTTGATTCTCTTCGCCAGTGACCGCATTGCCGCACAGGATGCCACAGAAGCCCATAAAGACTCATTAAATACGGTCATTGAGAACTATTACGAGATGAACCTCAACATATTTCAGGCAAACTCAACAATCGAGGATATTGATAGTGTCTTTGAACTTTTTACAGATGATTTTAAATACATCCATCCAAAATATGGCGGGACTTACACAAGAGAAGATCTGTACAACGGATATGTGAGGAACCAAAAAAATGGAGGTTACGACGGGACAGTCACGAATATAAAGATCATCAATAAAATCATCGGGCTGAACGCTGTAGTTGTACAAAGAATATTTATGGAAAAAAAAGAGGATGGAATCAAGGAAGGAGAACCACAAATGACACTTTTCGAGTTCAAAAACGGAAAAATATCCCGAATTTTTGAATATTGGTAGTGAACCTCCCCCTACTAGTGCGTGCCTCTTACCTTGTGCTAATCCCAAGACGCCAGAATCTCTGCCTTAAGACACCACCCTGCCCAAAAAATCAGTATCTTCCCTCTTACAATCCCATCGCTACAAGACAGTTAGCTGTGATTGTACTCAAAAAACACCAACCTCCATCCTATGACACAAAAACATCTTTTGGCCTACGCCTTTCTGATCAGTTCGTTTTCCCTGTTCGCACAAACCTACATCACCCATGTGACCGTGGCCGATGTGGAAAAACAACGATTGCTGCCCGATCAGACCGTGGTGATCACCGATGGCCTGATTTCCAACATCAAAAAAAGCAGTAGCATCAAAATCCCACAAAATGCGACCATAATCGACGGACGGGGCAAGTTCCTTTTTCCCGGACTTGTGGATGCCCATATCCATTTCTCCCAAAATGGGGGCCTGTACACCCGCCCGGATGCCATCGACCTGAGAAAATATATGGACTACAACGACGAGATTGCACTTGCAAGATCCGACATGGAGACCAAATTGAAGCGATACCTCCAAAATGGGATCACCACGGTGGTGGATGTGGGCTCGTCGTTCAACCTGCTCGACGCAAGAAATGATTTCAAGGATAAAGCCGCTACGCCCCAAATATTCATGACGGGGCCCCTATTGACCACTTACGAGCCGGCAGCTTTGGCGAACCTCGGAAACGATGGGGTATTCACCTTGACAAAGACCATTGAAGAGGGCATCAAGGGCGTCCGGCAGCAATTGCCCCACCAACCGGACTTTATCAAAATATGGTACATCGCAGGTGCGGACGGATTGAGTGTTGAAGAAAGTGCGCGCAAAAACCTGCCCATTGTAAAAGCGATCATTGAAGAGGCACACAAACACAATTTGAAGGTGGCAGTCCATGCCACGGAACGGATTACGGCACAATTGGCCGTTGAAAATGGCGCCGATTTTTTGGTCCATAGTGTGGATGACGAGGTGATAACGGAGGATTTTGTGGCTTTGTTGAAGAAAAACAATGTGGCCCTCTGCCCTACACTGGTCGTTCCGGGCGGATACATGGACACCTTTGGTCAAAAACTGGATTTTGACACTCACGACCTACAAAAAGCCGACCCTTACCAATTGGGAACGCTGCTGGACCTGAAACACCTACCCGAGACTTCGCTCATCGAGAACTACAAAACCTATGCAAACGACCCGAAGAATGTTGAAAAACTCCAAAAGAGCGATTCCATCTCAAGGATCAACCTAAAAAAACTGTCCGATGCTGGCGTTTTGATCGTGACCGGAACGGATGCAGGAAATATTGGCACTCTACACACATCGTCTTACCTACCCGAACTGAAGGCCATGAAAGAGAGCGGCATGAGCAACTGGGACATCATGCAGGCCTCCACCATAAACGGAGCAAAGCTCTTCGGAAAGGAAAATGAGTTTGGAACGGTGACTACAGGAAAAAAGGCGAACCTTTTGCTCCTGGATGCGAACCCGATCGAGGACCTCGAAAATATCACCCAAATACACACGGTCTTCAACCAAGGGGAAGCTTTCAAGCCCAACGACCTTTTGCCAGATTCCCCGACCGATTTGGCGCAACGACAACTGAACGCCTATAATCTGGGCAACATCGAGGCGTTTTTGGAACCCTATGCCGAGGATGTGGAAGTTTATGCCTTCCCCAACCAATTGCTCTATAAGGGAAAAGAAACGATGAGGGAACAGTATGCCCAAATGTTCGAAAACACGCCGGACCTGCACTGCGAACTCAAGGAACGGATCGTTCAGGGCAATGTGGTGATCGATAAGGAGCGGGTTCAATTTGGCACGGAAACCGTCGAGGCGGTCGCCATGTACCACGTTGAAAACGGTAAGATCAAAAAAGTGTATTTTATTCAATAAGAAATCGATTCCAAAACAAATGAAAACCATCTCCATCACCCTTTTTGCCGCCCTATTATTTGTCAGTTGTGGCGAGCAACCCAAAAAAGAAACCACCGAAAAACCGGAAGAGACCGTGAAAAAAACCGAAGAAACCGCCACCCGTCAGTTGCGCCATGTGGTGCTGTTCAAATTTAAGGAGACCTCCACCGCCGATGATATTGAGCAGGTAAAACAGGCCTTTGATGCCCTACCCTCAAAAATTCCGTTCATCAAAGGGTATGAATGGGGGCTGAACAACAGCCCGGAAAACCTGAACAAAGGTTTTACCCATTGCTTTTTCCTCACATTCAACAGTGAGGCTGACCGCGATGCCTACCTCCCCCACCCCGACCATAAGGCTTTTGGGGAGATTGCTGGTCCGCACATCGATGATGTCCTTGTGGTGGATTACTGGACTGAATAGGTCTTAAAGGAATGGATTCGACAACTTTCCTATCTCGTCTCAAACCTACCCTATGAACCGCTTTGAACTGTACCTTAAAATCAAAGAAATACAATCGGATCCCATTAGGGAAATGGCCTATTATCTGGCGGATGAAAAGCGGATTCCCATCACCTCTTTTGGACAGGCTTGGTCCAAAGCAACTGCGCCTTGGATCTATTTTGATACGGTGCTGGATGTGAAGAGGTTACGATCCCAATTTGGATTGGGCGAAAACATGGAAGTCCATGAAAATTTAGACCCAAAATCCGGGCTAGAGAGGGGTTTTGTGGACCGAACGACCGGAGAAGGGCTGATGGGCAAGATTTGATGGCCCAAAAACCATTGACCAAAGAAATTTTGCACAAAAAAAGGACCGCCATCAGTCTTGGGGAATCCTGATAGCGGTATAAAATCTTTACACTTCCAAAACGGCGTTCTCGGTGCCGGCATAGTCGTTCCACTGGAATCGGTCGGCCTCCGCATCGTTTTCAAAATTGCCATCTATCAAATATCTGAACTCGTAGGTGTTCTCTTTAGGAAGTTCAAAGGTGCCCTTAAAAGTTCCGTTCTTCAGTTTTTTCAAAGCACTTCCCTTGGGGTTCCAGTTGTTGAAATCGCCAACTACCGCAACAGTCTCAGCCCCATCTGCAGGAACAGTGAAGGTCACTTTGCAGATTGGCTTGCTCTTTAGGTATTGTTTCTTGATCGCCATGGTACCAATAATTTAAATTGTAGGGCAAAGCAACAGATAAAACTACTAAAACACAATAAGTTACGTTCGATTTATCAAATTGATAAAATGCCCCTAACAATAGGATTACTTTTACAAAAATAAGCACTGATATTTCCTGAAAAATGATTCAGATCATTCAGGACCGCAAGATTTTCGCAATGGCTTCGACTTCGTCTTCCGTGTTGTAAAAATGAAAACTCAACCGGATGCCGCCACCACGCAGTGAGGCAACCACATTTTCCTCCGTGAGTTTATTGAAGAGCTTCTTGTCCCCTTTTATGTTGAAAATGGTACTGTGTTGTTTTCTTGGAACAATGCAGGGTTCCAAAAGGTCAAGTTCGGAGAAGGCTTTCAATGCCTTGGCGGACAGTTTTTGCAATTGCGCCTGCACGTTTTCCAGACCGATATCGTCCAAAAAGTCAAGGGCAAACTCCAAACTGCCAAAATTGAAGGAATCCAGATGGCCCGGTTCCAAAAACTTGCAGAACGTAATGGTATTGCGCTTGGAAGCATCGTTGTCCACAGAACCGTTCCCGATTCCCTTGAGGTCAAATCGGTCCTTCACGCCATCCTTTACCAGAAAAAATCCGTTGCCATAGCCGGCCAAGAGCCATTTGTAGGCACTGGCACCCAGAATATCAATGCCGGAGGTTTCAAAATGGAACGGTTCCATCCCGCAATATTGGGTTCCATCTGCAATGATCAAAAGGTTTGGAAAGTCATTTTTCAGGTCTTTGAGGAAGTCGAAATCGATGCGCACGCCGTTCACCCATTGCACAAGGCTCAGGGCCAACACATCAATATTGCCCGACTTGACCTTTTCATAAATGTTTTCCTCTATCCGTTCATCAATATCCACATATTCCCGCATGAAATTTCGGGTCTCGAAAGGCCAGTTCAGCGATGGGTAGTCGTTTTGGAGCAAGAGTATTTTTTTGTCCTTGGGCAGTCCTTCCAGCAACAGGTTGAACCCCAGACTGAAGTTGGGCACAAGGGCCACATTTTCGGCTTTGCAATGAAAGAACTTGCCGACCGTCTTCTTGATCTCTGGCATGTGGGCAAAGCCCTTCATCTTCATATCGCTGCCACCGATGAGGTAGTCTAGGTCATGCCCTTGGCGCCATTCCATCAAGTCTTCGCTCAACAGGCCTGCGGAGGCAGTATTGGCATAGATACATTGGTTGAGTACGGGGAATTTTTTTCTCAGGGTCTGCATGGCAACTATTTTGGGTACAATTTCCATTATCTTTGTTGATAAAGATAGCCATTCCATGTTTTCGTTCGGAAAAAAGAAAAAACCTGAAATAGACCTGGAGCAGCACGAACTTTTGGAAAATGCTCAAAAGCGCATCAAACAAAAGAAAAGGCTGTTTTCCCACTTTGTGATCTTTTTGGTCGGAAGCCTTTTTTTGGTGCTGATCAACAAAATCTTGAAGTACGGGGAAACATACGATTGGTTCGTGTGGGCCATTCTGGTGTGGGCCTTTCTATTTGTGCTACACGCCTTCAACGTTCTGGTCACCCAGCGAT
The DNA here is from genome assembly GCA_048270465.1 of Allomuricauda sp. Taxonomy (GTDB): domain Bacteria; phylum Bacteroidota; class Bacteroidia; order Flavobacteriales; family Flavobacteriaceae; genus Flagellimonas. The sequence goes on along the minus strand of JBLWSV010000002.1, from coordinate 245,424 downwards.
TCATGGGGCAGGATTGGGAACGCAGCCAGCGTGAAAAATTGGTGGCCATGCAAAAAAAACGCATTGCCGAGATCCAAAAGGAGATCGAGACAGAATTTCCTCTTTCCAACATCAACAAAAAAAAAGATCAATGAAACGATTGATCATTATTGCCGCAGCAGCGGAAAACAATGCCTTGGGCAAGGACAACGACCTGGTTTGGCACCTTCCGGACGATTTTAAGCGTTTCAAAAGATTGACCTCGGGCCATAAGATCATCATGGGGCGAAAAACCTTGGAAAGTTTTCCCAAACCTCTACCCGACCGGGAGCATATCGTGATCACAAGGCATGAAAACTATGAGCCAAAATTTCCCTGCACGGTGGTACATTCCATTGATGAGGCCATTGGGTTGGTGGGAGGTCATGAAACCGCCTTCATCATTGGCGGGGGCGAAATTTACAGACAATCGATGTCGCTTGCCACGGGCATTGAACTGACACGGGTACACGGCATTTTTGAGGCGGACACTTTTTTCCCCGAAATCGACGAAACCCATTGGGAATTGGTGAACGAGGAATTCCATCCAAAGGATGACAGGCACCAATATTCCTTTACTTATCTTACCTATCGGAGAAAAGGAACATAGGCGATATATCAGGTTAGGTGTTAAGAGTTCTGAGTTAAGAGTTCCAAGTTTATAACCCTTTTGACACGCTCCTCTGCCGCAGGCAGGAATTGCACAAATACACTTGGACTTGATGTTTGAACTTAATGCAAAGTCGAAATCCTATGATCCATTTTCCAGTCTAACTTTTCAATGATCAGAAATCCAGATAAGAAACCTGAACGTTTGGACCATTGACCAAGTTCTTCAAGACCTCGACTTCTTTATTGGTATAAAAAATATGTTCAGGTAGATTGTTTCCGACCGCCAGCAACAGGTTTTTTTCCAAAACGGCCTTGGTCTGCCGTGCCACGGCTTCCCCAGAATCGATTATCGTGATATTCTCGGGCAGAATATCTTTAAGAACCGGTATCAAGTAAGGATAATGCGTACAGCCTAAAACAAGACAGTCTATATTCTCTTCAAGCATCGGATCCAAAAAGGTCTTCAACAAGGCTCTGGAGGCAATGGAATTTGATTGACCAGCTTCCACCAATTCCACAAGTCCCTTGCCTTCCTGCTCAATGATGGTGATGCCCTCGGCAAACAGTTTGGAAGTGTTGTGGAACAGGCTGCTCGACAAGGTGCCTTTGGTGGCGAGAACACCCACTTTCTTGGTCTTGGTCTGCAGGGCTGCGGGTTTTATGGCAGGTTCGATGCCTATAAAAGGAACATGGTAATTGGCCCTTAAATGATCTATGGCATTGGTGGTTGCGGTATTGCAGGCCACCACAATGATCTTGCAGCCGCGATCTAATAAAAACTCGGTATTCTTGATGCTGAGCTGGAGAATTTCCTCTTTGGATTTTTGTCCGTAAGGTGCATTGGCGCTGTCGGCCAAATAAAGGGTGTTCTCTTGGGGCAAGGTCTTGTTTATTTCCTTCCAAATGGAGGTTCCCCCCACTCCCGAGTCGAAGATGCCAATTGGTCTATCCATGCTCAAAAATAGCCCGTAAAAAATTCATGTAACAAAAAAAAACCGCCCTCCATGGTGAAAAGCGGTTCTTTTATTTTTTCAAAGTAAGGTTTAGAAACCCAATTCCTTTTTTACTTCGGGCAAAAGGTCCTTTCCTTTGGCCACTATAAGGCTCAATCCTGGGCTGGCATCGATTACGTAGTCAAAACCTTGTGCAGCGGCGACTTTTTCGATGGCTGCTTTGGCCTTGTCAGAAATCGGTGCGAACAGTTCCTGTTGTTTTTTCTGCATTTCCTGCATGGCAGCTTGTTCCGCTTCCTGGATGTTTCTTTCGAAACCTTGCAGCTCTTGCGCCCTTTTTTGGTTTTCTTCCTCAGATTTTGAGGTGGCCTCGTTGGAGTACTGGGTATATTTGTTCTGGAGCTCTGTCATGGAGCTCTGTATATCCGCTCTGTAGGTTTCCTGCAATTTCTTCAGCTCGGCCTGGGCGGCCTTCATCTCCGGCATTTCAGACAATAGTTGCTGCACATTGATGTGCGCCACTTTGCTCTGTGCATTTACAAAACCTGTAGCCGCAACAAACAATACCAGGGCTACGGCAATCTTTTTTACTTGTTTCATGGTTCTAAGTTACTATTTTGATGTTAAATTTAGTGTTTCAATATATACTATTCTATTGAATCTTTTTGTTGTTCCTGCGCTTTTTTCCGTTCTTCCAATTTGGCATCACGTTTGGCTTCGCGCTCTTCCAATAGTTTTTTTCTTCTTTCTTCGTAGGCTTTTTTCCGTTCTTCCCTGAGCCTCAACTGCTCTGCCCTTCTATCTTCCACCGCCTTGGCATTGGCCTGCTGTATGGAATCCGTTCTTTGTTGTCGTTCCAAAAGGGCCTCGCTAATTTCTTCTTCATCTTCCAGCTCTTCTTCCGCGAACCGGTCCAGACGGTTTTGCTGTTCTTGCTTTTTGTTGGATGCACTCACTTTTCTGGTCCGTGCTATTTCCCTTAAAACCAAGTCGCTGACGTCATGTCTTTTTTCGGAGTACAACATTACGACATCTGCTGATTTATCAAAAATAAAATCGTACCTTTTATTGGCACCGATTTTTTGGACCTCGCTGAACACTTGGTCTTGAATGGGCTGTATGAGCAACTGTTTTTGCATCACCAGATCTCCCTGTGGCCCAAAGCGGTCCTGTTGGTAGTCCAGCATTTCCTTTTCCAAAATCTGGATTTCCTCTTCGCGTTCGGCTATGAGTTCGTCCGTCAAAAGAACTTTTTCCGCCATCAGATCCTTTTTCATTTGGTCAATGGCACTTTGCTTCAGCTCAATTTCCTGCTTCCACTTTTGCACCTTGATATCCAATTGCTCTGTGGCTTCCCTATATTCCTCCACATTGTCCAAAATGTATTCCATGTCCACGTATCCAATGCGCACGCCCCTTTGGGAAAATCCATATATGGATGACAGGAGGACCATCAATGACAAAAGAACTTTTGTATTCATCTTTAATACCGCTTATTTACATAGAAAATATCGTGCCAAAATTACCAATTAATTTAAAATGAACTGCTTACAAATCAGCAATACACGATTTTCCCTTGATTAAAACTGCTGCCCGATGATGAAGTGCGTTTGCCAGCCACTTGGCCCCACGGATCCCGGTCTGGCATCGGTATCGAAGCCATACCCGAAATCAATCCCCAAGAGTCCGAATGCCGGCATAAAAATACGTAGCCCCACTCCGGCAGATCTTTTTAACTCAAACGGATTATAGTCATTAAAATTGTTGAACGAGTTCCCTGCTTCCAAAAATGTAAGTCCATAAATGGACGCAGAGGGTTTCAAGGTGAACGGATAGCGGAGCTCCAAAGAGAATTTGTTGTAAATGGTTCCTCCTTCTTGTTCCAACCTTCCTGTTATGGCATTATTGATATAAGGGGTCAAGGATTGGTTCTCATATCCACGCAACTGTACAATATCCCTACCGTCCAGGGTGAAATTTCCAAGACCGTCACCACCCACATAGAAACGCTCAAAGGGCACATCGCCGATATCGTGGTTGTAGGCGCCCAAAAATCCGAATTCGGCATTGGTACGGAGCACCAATTTGTCCACCAAACGGGTGTACCAATCACCCTTGAACTTGACCTTATAGAATTCCAACAGTTTGAACCGTTCTTCCTCCATACGTTCCAAATCACCTCTAAGTTGATTGTATTCCAATAGTTCTTCCGGGCTAGCATTGGCAGGGTCTCCGATTTCCCTCAACCTATCTGTGGTCACATCTATATCGTCCTTGAGCTGTTTGAAATCCTTCGAGCCAAAAAGGGAATAAGGAGGTGTGAACTTGGCCGTAAGCTCAAAGTTGGATCCCGACATGGGGAAAATCCTGCTAGGTCCTTGGGAGCTCCTTGAAATCCCTATGGTATAATTCAGCGAGTTGGAGCTACCATTTCCAAAATTGAACAGACCACTATTGTAATCATTGAAATCATATCTCTGATAACTCACCGCATGGGAAATGGTAAAGAAGTCATCGGGCCATTGTACCCTTTTGGCCAATCCTGCCGAGACCCCGGTTATGGCAAATCCCCTTGATTTGTCCACATCTATCCTGCCCCTGTTGTCAAAACCTGTGGCAAACTGTTGTGTCCTGGACAGGGAGAGGTTGAACCTTACCGGTTTCTTGCCTCCCAACCAAGGTTCGGAAAAATTCAAACTATATACCCTAAAGGTCCTACTGGCCTGCAATCGAAGGGCAAAGGTCTGCCCATCTCCCATGGGGACGGGTTTATAGGCTTCTCCGTTGAAAATGTTCTTCAATGAAAAGTTGCTGAAGGAAAGCCCCAAAGTACCGATGAAACCTCCGCCACCGAAACCTCCTTGTAGTTCGATCTGGCTGGAGCCTGCTTCCACAAGACTATACTCAATATCCACAGTGCCCTCATTTGGGTTGGGATTTTCGATATTGGGCACTATCTGTTCCGCATCGAAAAAGCCCAATTGGCCCAATTCCCGGATACTCCTTACGATATTGTCCTTGCTATATTTTTGCCCAGGCCGTGTGCGCAGTTCCCTAAAGATCACATGGTCATTGGTCTTATCGTTCCCCACCACGGTAACATGGTCCAAAAAGGTTTCTTTACCCTCAATGATCCTGATTTCAAAATCGATGGTATCATTTACCGCAGAGACCTCAACCGGATTTATACTGGAAAAGAGATATCCATTGTTCTGGTACTGATTGGTCAGGTCCACTGCATCAGGTTTGCTTTCGTCGGCCACCCTTTCTTTCAGCAAAACACCATTGTAGGTATCGCCTTTTTTGATACCCAGTATTTGGCTCAACTGCCTATCGGTGTAAACGGTGTTCCCCACAAAGTCAATGTCGCCAAAATAATATTTGTTGCCCTCTTCCAGTTTAATCTTCAAGTCGATGTTGTTCTCATCGACCTTGGTGAAGGTATCCATCAAAATACGGGCATCCCTGTACCCCCTTTCAGCATAAGTGTCCACCAAATTGTCCAGATCTTCTTGGTAATCTTCTTCTATATATTTGGATTTTTTCCAAAACCTGTAGAATTTCTTCTTTTTGGTCTTTTTCAAGGATTTGCGAAGTTTCTTGTCCGAAAGTTGTTCATTGCCCTCAAACACGATCTTACGGATCTTGACCTTGTCTCCCTTGTTCAGGTTGATCACCATGTTCTGAACATTGACACCAGAAGTGTCCGCAGTTGTGGCTATGCTCACCTTGGCATTAAGGAATCCTTGTTTTTTGTATTTGTTCTGTAAATAGTTTTTGGTATTGGCAATCAAGCTCTCTGTAATCTTCTTGCCCTTCTTCAGATCGGTATCATTGATGATGTCCTGTACTTTGCGTTTCTTGACGCCATATACCGTAACATTGTTCAAGGTTGGTCGTTCTTGGATATTAAGTTCCAAGAAAATCTTATCGCCCTCGATCTTGGTATAGAACATTTCCACATTGCTGAACAGATCAAGGCTCCACAATTTTTTGATCACGGCACTGATCTCGTCTCCGGGCACCGTTATGGGTTGGCCCACCCGCAGTCCTGTGTAAGTCTTTACGGTCTGTTCGTTGTAACTTTGCAGCCCAGTGACCGTCAGCCCTCCCAGAATGTATTGTTTCCCATCCTCAAAAATGGTTTCTTGGGCCAGGCCCTGAACGGAAAAAAATAATAGGGGGAGAAGTAGTTTAAGGTATGAATGTATAGAGTTCCTAATACCCTTAATTGAGTTGTTCGCTAGTTTTTCCAAATCGTCGTTCTCTATTTTGGTAACTTAATATTGCCTCTACCAAATGATGCTCTCTAAAATCCGGCCAAAATACATCAATAAAATATAATTCGGCGTATGCTATCTGCCAAAGCAGAAAATTACTTATCCTGCACTCGCCACTTGTGCGGATGAGCAGGTCCACATCGGGCAAGAAATGCCCGTAAAGATGTGTATTTATAACGGCTTCATCAATATTTTCAGGTGAAATTATATTATTTTTAACTTTGGTCGCAATCTGCTGTACGGCTGTTTTTATCTCTTCTCGCGAGCCATAGCTTAGGGCCAGGGTTACTGTCATCCCTGTATTTTTTGATGTTTTGGAAATGACCTCTTCCAGTTCCTTGCGTACTTTCTCTGGCAAAGTGTCCATTTTACCGATGGCCTTCAACCGTATATTGTTCTTGTGCAGGGTCTTGAGCTCCTTTTTCAATGCCGTCACCAAAAGTCTCATCAAAGTATCCACCTCAACCTTTGGCCGGTTCCAATTTTCGGTCGAAAATGCGTAGAGGGTCAAAAAAGGTATCTCGAGCTTGGCACAGCTTTCCACCGTTTGCCTCACGGACTCCACACCATTTTCATGGCCAAACACCCTGAGTTTCCCCCGCTGCTTGGCCCAACGGCCGTTGCCGTCCATGATGATGGCCACGTGCTGGGGAAGTCTGTCCTTATTTACGTCCTCTAGTGTGTGCATTCTTATTGAAAACAATCCTGGCAGGGCTTGCGTCCAAAGGTGTACGTCAACGTAAACCCTGTAAAGACATACCAGTCATCGCTCAATATGTTCCCGAAGCGGAACTGCTCAAAATTGGAACCTTCGGGATTGCTTGCGTCCAAATTGTCCGTAAACGTGTACCTGGCCCCAATTTCGGCGCCGAGGATCAGGAATTGATTCAACCGATACTTTGCCCCAACCGTCATTGGAATTGCAAAACTACCTTCTTTTTGGTTAATATCCTGCACTTGAAGGGCATCAATGTAATTAAAATTGTATCTGAAATAGGTAAGACCTGTGTAAAGGTAAGGTGTGAAGGCTGGTCCGAGCTTGTGCAGATTGTATTCAACAAAGTTGATTTCAAGCCCCAGTGACGCCTCCAGAACGGAATTATCCACCACATAAGCCCGTTGCTGTCTGGATTCCATGCTTGATTTTGTATCGTCTGCTGTAAAATCCCCGTAGATCACACTGGCCCGCCATGCATATCTTTTGCTCTTGTTCCATTTGAAGATACCCCCAAAGGCCGGACCTGATGGCAATATGTAGTTGGTCCTCCCTACATCGCCCACCATATTCGCGCCCCCTGCAAACACACCCACTTCATAGGTCTGGGCACTGAGCTTGACCATACAGCATAGAAAAATAGCCAAAACTATCCGCATATCATCCAAAAAATTTCAAGTATTAAGAGTAAAGGAAGGTCAATAAATACGATGTTTGCATGGTTCTCCTTTGTTAAACAGTTTTTCGCTCCTTTTATTGTTTTTGATGGTTCAATTGCGCCTGTCTTCCCCCCAAAGTAATTTATTGCGTAGCGTTTTCAGGAAACTTTCGGACTTGTATTCTATCATCCTGATGGTAAAGTCTGATTTTTTGATCTTTATTTCTTTGCCGTTCGGAATATCGGCTATCCTGGAATCCAAGGAGACCAAGTGGGTCTTTTCCCTTCCGGAAACCTTTAATCTAATCTGGGTATCGTCCGAAATGACCAAGGGTCTGGCATTCAGGTTGTGAGGGGCAATTGGGGTGAGTACCAAAGATTTTGCCGTAGGAGCGATCACAGGACCACCGCAGCTCAAGGAATATCCCGTAGATCCCGTAGGGGTGGAAACAATCAGTCCGTCTGCCCAATAAGAGGTCAAATATTCATCGTTCAGATAGGTTTCCACAGTGATCATGGAAGTAGTGTCCTTGCGGCTTACAGTAACTTCGTTCAAAGCAAAATTGAGCCCATTGAACTCATCCAGATCGGAATTGAGTTCCACTTCCACCAATGCCCGCTTCTCGATGGTATAGTGCCCCGCCACAAATTCAGTGACCAGTTTGCGCACATTTTCCTTTTTGAAGGTGGACAAAAAGCCCAACCGCCCCGTATTTACCCCCACAATGGGAATGCCAAGGTCCTTAATATAGGTCACAGCACGCAACATGGTACCGTCCCCTCCGAAGCTCACGAACATGTCAAAAGTGGAATCCAATCCTTTGGATTGCGAAAAAGTGCCCGCTATGTGCCCATTGGTGGAACGGGAGACCAAATGGTTGAATTTCTCCTCCACAAAGATCTTGGCATTGTATTTTTGAAGTTCATCCAATAACTCCTCAACGCATTGCTTGTCCTCCTCCAGAAAAGTTTGACCGTAAATGGCTACCTTCATACTATACGTTAAGATATTTTTCCAGATAGTCCGATCGCTGTTTCAGGTCTTCCATAAATTGATCGTCGCTATTACCGAAAACAATGGTATAGTTGTACCTTCTAAAAGTCTGCGCCACTTCATTGAGATTCTGTGTTCCTATTTTCAGGGTGATCTGCACCACATCGTTCTCGGAATCCGTGATGAAAGCACCCAATAGTCGGGCATTATTGCTTTCCACGATCTGGGCTATTTCACTGAAAGAATAGTCCCTTATTCCCGTGGAGACCACCAAAATGGCTCCTGGCTCCCTAAAAAATGGGGTGTCAATGAAAACATCCACAATGTCCTCAAGACGATAATGGCCCACGATAACCTGATTCTCATCCAAAACAGGCAAGATGTTGGACTCGTTCCTGGAGAACATTTCAAGCACATCAAGCCATGCGGTTTCCTTGGTCACGTAGAAACCATCCAGTTCATACCTGAAATCCTCAATCTTTTTTTGGGGTTCAAAACAGGCCAGGTCGTTTTCGGACAACAAACCCAGGTAGGTTCCGTTCTCGGAAACGGCCACATGCGAAAATGTGGTTTCCTCAAAAAACTTGATCACAACCTTCAAGGTTTCGGAAACCTCAAAAACAGGTACATTCGATATGATTTGATCTTGTATGTGCATGACATTACTATTAGGTGCAAAATACTAATTTAAAATGGCAAAAGGCGTGCCTAATCCCTATTTTTGCACATCAAAACTAGATCTTTATGACAAAGTTGAGTGTCAATATCAACAAACTGGCAACCTTGAGGAATTCAAGAGGGGGCAATGTTCCCAATCTGATCACTTCCGCCAAGGACATTGAATCGTTTGGAGCCCAGGGCATCACTATCCACCCAAGGCCAGATGAACGCCACATCCGCTATCAAGATGCCCGAGATCTTAAAAAAGTGGTCACCACCGAATACAACATAGAAGGAAATCCAGTGCCCAAATTCATCGATCTGGTACTGGAGGTGAAACCCACACAGGTAACACTGGTTCCCGATGCCGAGGACGCCATAACCTCCAACGCAGGTTGGGACACCATCAAGCACAGGGATTTCTTGGTGGACGTCATCAAAACCTTTAAGGACAATGGCATCCGCACATCCATTTTTGTAGATCCTGATGTGAAGATGGTCCAAGGGGCCGCCGAAACGGGAACGGACAGGATAGAACTCTACACGGAGAGTTTTGCCCACCTATTTTCCGAAGGAAAAAAAGAAGAAAGCATAGCCCCTTTTGTAGAGGCGGCCAAAATGGCCCATGAACTGGGGCTGGGCATCAATGCGGGACACGACCTAAACTTGGACAATGTCCAATTTTTCAAGGAACACATACCCCACCTTTTGGAAGTCTCCATAGGGCACGCGCTGATCTGCGAATCCATTTATTTGGGACTGGAAAATGTGATAAACATGTACTTACACCGATTGAAATAATGGAAATATTACATTCAAACATCCTGGGAAAAGGAAAACCTTTGTTGATTTTACATGGCTTTTTGGGCATGTCCGACAATTGGAAAACGCTCGGTGGCCAATATGCCGAAAATGGGTTCCAAGTGCATTTGTTGGACCAGCGCAACCACGGAAAAAGTTTTCATTCACCGGATTTTGATTACCACCTGCTCGCCAATGATGTAAAGGACTATATGGCCCACCACAACCTCACATCCGCCTATGTGATGGGGCACTCCATGGGTGGCAAAACGGCAATGCAATTGGCCACTACGCATCCTGAACTGGTATCCAAACTGATTGTGGCCGATATCGCCCCAAAATTCTACCCACCCCATCACCAAGAAATCATTGATGGCCTTGCCACCTTGGATTTTGAACAAATCTCCAGTAGGACCGAGGCCGATGAAGTCCTTTCCAAGAGCATCAGAAATTTTGGCATTCGGCAGTTTCTCCTTAAAAACCTGTACTGGGTGGAGCAAGGAAAGCTTGGGTTCCGTTTTAATTTTGAGGTGTTAAGGAACAAAATGGAGGAAATCGGGGATAATATTGACCCCACGGCCCTCTATGAAGGCCCCACTCTATTTTTAAGGGGTGATCGTTCCGAATACGTCCAACCCAACGACCTTCCCGAAATCAAGAAACACTTTCCGAACGCCCATATAGAAACCATTGAAAATGCAGGACATTGGCTCCATGCCGAAAATCCCGAGCAATATTTTGAAAAGAGTTTCTCTTTTTTGAATTCCTAAAATTGCACCCTTTTTATTATGCATGCATAATTTTTTTGTCCATTTAATTGTCTGAATAACAATTTTGATATAGATTTGGTTAATTCTGGTTTTAACAGTAACTAACTCGAACAGATTTTGGATATGAACTTAGCCATGGCACTTAAGTTGACCCCAACGGATATGTTTTTGGCGAATTCAATCTGACCAAACAAAACAATTTAAAAAAGTAAACAGATGAAAAAGTTTTATGCCTTGCTCCCCTTTTTAGGCTTATTCTTGATTGCATGCGAAGAAGATACGACCCCGACCAACCCACCAGGTCCAGATCCAGTGGAATACACCGCAGGAACCGCAGATTTTACCAAATATGTTGCCGTTGGGACCTCCTTGACCGCTGGTTTCTCGGACAATGCATTATTTAGAGCCGGGCAAGAAGCCTCTTTCCCTAACATGTTGGCCTCCAATTTTGCATTGGTAGGCGGTGGAAGCTTTGAAATCCCGTTTATGGACGATAACTTAGGTGGAATGACTTTGGGCGGAAACCAAATTGCGGGCAACAGATTGATTTTGTCCTTTTTGGGAGCAAGCCCAAGCCCTGTACCTGTTGAGGGACAAGGTACAACAGATGTGGCCGATAAATTACCTGGAACTTACAATAACATGGGTATTCCAGGGGCCAAAAGTTATGAATTGTTGGCTCCGGGATACGGAAGTGTTACAGGCGTTGCCATGGGAACGGCAAATCCCTATTTTGCCAGGTTCTCTTCATCCGAAAGTGCCACGGTCATTGGTGATGCCGCCGCACAGGGGGCAACTTTCTTCTCTGTTTGGACGGGCGCATTTGATGTTCTTTTGTATGCCACGGGAGGTGGAACCGGGGTAGATCAGACCGGAAATTTGGACCCGAGCACTTATTCGAGAAACGATATCACGGATCCCAATGTATTTGCTGGGGTTCTGGATGCGGTCCTTCAAGCCATGACGGCCAATGGTGCGGACGGGGTGATCGCCAACCTGCCCAATGTTACGGACATTCCTTATTTCACCACAGTCCCCCACAATCCAATCCCATTGGATGCAAATACAGCCGCATTTTTGAACAGCGAGGCCGCTTATGGCGCTTACAATGCAGGTCTGGCGCAGTTGCAGCAGTTGAACGTAATCACACAGGAAGAATTGGAAAAGAGAACCATCACCTTTGCACCGGGCGAAGGCAATGCCGTAGTGATCATCGATGAGGACCTCACTGACCTGACTGGCATAAATCCTGCATTGATCAATATGAGGCAGGCCACCGAAGAAGACCTTATGGTACTTACTTCAAGAACATTCATCGGTACCCTGGCCAACCCGAACGACCCCACATCCATCAATGGAGTTGCTGTTCCCCTGGCCGACCAATGGGTACTGACCCCTGAGGAGCAAAAATCGGTTGAAGATGCGCTAACAGCATACAACCAGACCATTGAGGCTTTGGCCACCGCTTATGATATTGCTTTTGTGGATGCAAATTCACTGTTAAATCAATTAAAGGAAAATGGTTTCCAACAAGCAGATGGCAGTATCGTGACCGCAGACTTCGCCACGGGTGGAGGATTTTCCCTCGATGGTGTCCACCCTGCACCAAGGGGATACGCCATTGTGGCCAATGCCTTCATTGCGGCCATCAACACCAAATACGGCTCTAATCTGCCTGGTGTCAACCCATTGGACTACACAGGTCTGTACATCAACTAGACAAAATTTTATTTTACTATCTTAAAGGCACCGTTTGAAACGGTGCCTTTTTTAATGTATAAAACTTTAAAACAACCTTATGAAACTCATTTTAAGACTTTTGCTGAACGCCCTTGCCGTTGTGATCCTTTCCTATGTACTGCCCGGTGTCGGCGTGGATTCCATGATGACCGCCATCATTGTGGCCATAGTGTTGAGTGTCCTCAACTTTTTGGTCAAGCCCATCCTGATCATTCTCACACTCCCAATCACCGTGCTCACCTTGGGGCTTTTTCTTTTGGTCATCAATGCCATCATCATTCTCTTGGCAGCAAACCTGATCGATGGCTTCCATGTCGAAAATTTTTGGTGGGCCATCATCTTCAGTTTGTTGCTGGCTTTTTTACAGGCCATTTTGCATTCCATTTTGAAAGAGGACCAATAGAATTCATTTTGTTTGACATTCAACGCTTTAAAAAGTTGCTGCCAAACCAAAAATGCATTACTTTTGCCACCCATTTTTGAATAGCAAATTAGGTAGGAGATGAATATTACTAAAGAGCAGATTGACGATCTTAATGCAGTTGTAAAAGTCGCCATAAGCAAAGAAGATTATCAGGATAAGGTAGAAAAAATCCTGAAAGACTATAGAAGACAGGCCAACATTCCTGGTTTCAGAAAAGGTCAGGTTCCCATGGGTCTTATCAAAAAACAGTATGGGAAGGCCGTTTTGGTGGACGAAGTGAACAAACTACTCCAAGACAATCTGAACAAATACCTTACCGAGGAGAAATTGGACGTACTGGGCAATCCGCTTCCCAAACAGCAAGAAAACTTTGACTGGGAAAGCGATCGCCTCGATTTTGAATTTGAACTTGGATTGGCACCCAGTTTCGATGTGCAACTCAAGACCAAAAAAGCTGTGACACATTACAAAATAGTCGCGGACAAGAAAATGATCGAGGAACAAGTGGAGCGTATCCAGAAGCAATATGGAAAGCTCGTTTCCAAAAGCGAAGTGGGAAAAAAGGACGAAGTCACGGGAACCTTTTCCAACGAAGTGGAGGACATCGACCACAAGACCACTATCGAGATGGACAAGGTCAAGGGCAAGAAGGCCATTGATACCCTTCTTGGTAAAAAAGTCGGCGACAGCGTCACCCTTTCCACCAAAGGACTTTTTAAGGAAGATTATTTACTTTCCAGTGCTCTTGGCATCAACCGCGATAAAGCAGACAAATTGGACACCAATGTCACCTTCACCATTGAGGAAATCAATGAGCGTGAACCGGCCGCTTTGGACCAAGATCTGTTCGATAAATTGTTCGGCAAGGACAAAGTGACTTCCGAAAAAGAGCTTAAGGACCGCATCAAAGAAGATTCTGAAAAGCAGTTTGAACAACAGTCCGATCAGAAATTGCTGAACGACATTACTGAAAAATTGATCGACGAGACCAAGTTTGACCTCCCCGCAGAATTTTTGAAAAAATGGATCCAGATCAGTGGTGAAAAACCACTTACCGAGGATGAGGCCAAAGAAGAGTTTGAAAGATCGGAAAAAGGACTTCGTTACCAACTTATCGAAGGAAAGATCATCCAAGAAAACAACCTTCAGGTACAGTTCGATGAGCTCAAGGAATTTGCCAAAGGATTCATCAAGTCCCAAATGGCACAATATGGCCACATGGATCCCAAGGACGAGGAACTGGAGGGCATTGCCGCCAGGGTCTTGGGCAACCAGGATGAGGTCAGAAGGCTTTCAGAACAGTTGATGAGCCAAAAACTGTTGGACCTCTACAAAGAAAAGGCCAACCTAAAGGTAAAGGAAGTCTCTTATGATGACTTTATCAAGGAAGCATATAGCTAGGCTATCGCTAAAAGAAAAATAAGTATCTTTACGGTGCCGAAAACCCATTTTTTCGGCACCTTTTTTTATAAGATAAATCGAATAAAATCCTATGGATTACGGAAAAGAATTCAAAAAATACGCTACCCAGCACCATGGTATCAACAGCATGCACTATGACCAGATCATGAGCAGTATGTACCCCATGAACATGACCCCGAACATTATCGAGGAAAGGCAGCTCAATGCCATTGCGATGGATGTTTTCTCCCGATTGATGATGGACCGCATCATCTTTTTGGGCACAGGGATCAATGATCAGGTAGCCAATATAGTACAGGCACAACTACTGTTCTTGGAAAGCGCTGATGCTTCCAAGGACATCCAGATATACATCAACTCCCCGGGCGGAAGTGTATATGCCGGATTGGGCATTTATGACACCATGCAGTTCATCAAACCCGATGTGGCCACCATCTGCACTGGTATTGCCGCATCGATGGCCGCCGTGCTTCTCTGCGCCGGACAGAAGGGCAAGAGGAGCGGGCTTACCCACTCCAGGGTAATGATCCACCAACCCCTTTCCGGGGCCCAGGGACAGGCAAGCGATATCGAAATTGCCGCCAAGGAAGTGCTCAAAATAAAGGATGAACTCTACGACATCATATCGAAGCACTCGGGCCAACCTTTTGACAAGGTGTATGACGATAGTGACCGGGATTACTGGATGAAGGCAGAAGAGGCCAAGGAATATGGAATGATCGATGAAATTTTGTTCAGGGAAAAATCCTAAAATATAATTTGTTAAAAAACAATCACTTAACATAAGTTAAAGATAATTTTTTACGTTATTGTGGTTGCATGTAGAATATTGATGAAGTATGGCAAAGGAAAATCTGGAATGTTCTTTTTGTGGTAGGAAAAAACCGGAAACCAACTTATTGATCGCAGGGCTGGATGCACACATCTGCGACAGATGCATAGAACAGGCCCACAGTATCGTAGCTGAAGAATCAAAACAATCCAAGAACCAAGACCTTTCCTCAGAACTGGTCTTGAAAAAACCCATGGAGATCCATGATTTCCTGGACACTTTCGTCATTGGACAAGAAAGGACCAAAAGAGTCATGTCGGTTGCCGTTTACAACCACTACAAACGACTTTTACAGCCCAAAGGGAAGGATGATGATGTTGAAATACAAAAGAGCAACATCATTATGGTGGGACAAACAGGTACTGGTAAAACCCTTATCGCCAAGACTATAGCCCGTATGCTGAATGTGCCCTTGGCCATTGTGGATGCCACCGTCCTTACAGAAGCCGGTTATGTGGGCGAGGATGTGGAAAGCATACTCACCCGCTTGCTCCAAGCAGCTGACTACAACTTGGAAAAAGCGGAAAGAGGCATAGTTTTTATTGATGAAATCGACAAAATTGCCCGAAAAAGCGACAATCCTTCCATCACCCGTGATGTTTCCGGAGAAGGGGTGCAGCAAGGATTGTTGAAACTTTTGGAAGGAACGGTCGTGAACGTACCACCCAAAGGTGGCCGCAAGCACCCTGATCAAAAGTTTATTGAGGTAAACACCGAGAATATCCTTTTCGTGGCCGGCGGTGCATTTGACGGTATCGAACGTATCATCACCAAACGGTTGAACATGCAAGCGGTTGGCTACAGCGCTTCCAAAGCAGAAGACAAACTGGACAACGAGAACATCCTGCAATACATCATCCCAAAAGATCTGAAGGAGTTTGGTCTCATCCCTGAGATCATAGGCAGGCTTCCCGTGCTCACCCACATGAATCCTTTGGATGCCAAGACCCTTCGTGCCATCTTGACGGAACCCAGAAATGCCATCATCAAACAATATGAAAAGTTGTTTGCCATGGATGGGATTTCGTTCACCATCACGGAGCAAGCACTGGACTACATTGTAGAAAAGGCAGTGGAGTACAAACTCGGGGCCCGGGGACTACGTTCGCTCTGCGAAGCGGTGTTCACCGATGCGATGTTCACACTTCCCAGCAGTGACGAAACGGAGTTCAAGGTGACCAAGGCATACGCCGAGAAAAAACTTTCTTATGAGACCATCAAAAAACTAAAAGTGGTATCCTAAACCCTTTAGGTTTAGACCACTTTCTTGGTCACTTGTTCCAAAAGACCCAAGCACACTTCTGAAATGATCTTTTCATCAGAGTACAGTGTGTGTCCAAAATTGGGGACAATATTTAGGTCAATCCCCATTTCTTTTGCCCATTGGTCACTGGGCTTAAATTCATCATGCGCACCATAGATCAAATTCATCGGCACATTTGGTCTTCGATCCTCCAATCTGATCCTAGTCGAGGATAAAGCAGTAAGCGATTTCATGGGCAAACCTCTCAGGGCCGCTTTATAGGCAATGGTGCCTCCTGTGCTGAAAGCCAAGTAATGGGCTGGTGTGGTCTCCTTTTTCAGTAATTGGGTCACTGCGGTGTCGATTCCACCATCCACAAAGGCCTTGTGGATGTTCTCCTCCGTGCACAAGGGCACATCAATTCCGCCAAGTTGTTGACAATCGTAAAAAACAATGTCGTAATACTGCTGAAGGTACCCGAAATAGGAGGCTATCCAAAGTCCTCTTTTCGCTCCCCACATGTCCGAGATAACTACAAGTCTTTCTGTCATTATTTAATGGTTTAGTGTTTTTGGATAAAAAACTTTTGACGGGGGAAATTTCATTATTAAACAGCAAAAATCCCGTTTTATTTGTTCAAAAGAAATGTTTCCACGATAAAGGGTTCAAAGTTACGAAAACGTTTTCGTAAATTCAATATAACATTCCCAAATTGATTATTGGCCTACCCTTCGGTGTTCATTTGGAGCAATTCGTCAATGTAATTCCTTTCGTTGGAAAGCCTTGGGATCTTGTGTTGGCCGCCCAACTTGTTCTTGGACTTGAGCCAATCGTGGAAGAGGTTCTTGCGCGCCACGTGTACTTTGGGCATTTTGAGGGTAATATTGTTGTAGCGCTTGGCCTCATAGTCGGAATTCAATGATTTTAGGGCGTTGTCCAGAAATTCGGTGAAATAGGCAACATCTTCCGGTGGTTTTCTGAATTCGATGATCCACTCGTGCGCCCCTTTTTCCTTACCGGTCATGAAAATGGGTGCAGCGGTATAGTCCATGATTTCAGAATCGGTTTTTTGGCATATCTGCCTTAAGGCCTCCTCTGCATTTTCAATGATCAGTTCTTCACCAAAAACGTTGATGTGGTGCTTGGTGCGCCCCGTGATCCTGATGCGATAAGGATCCTTGCTGGTAAACCTGACCGTATCGCCTATTTTGTACCGCCAAAGCCCTGCATTGGTCGTGATCACCATGGCATAGTTCACGCCCAGTTGCACATCCCAAAGCGGGATGGCCCTTTCGCTTCCTTCATGATCCATCGGGATGAACTCATAAAAAATGCCATAATCCAACATCAGAAGAAGATCGTCCGCATCGTTTCGGTCCTGTATGCCAAAAAATCCTTCGGAAGCATTGTAGGTTTCATAATAATTGAAGCGTTTTCGCGGCAACAGTTTTTTGTATTGGTTCCGGTAAGGGGTAAAACTCACGCCACCGTGAAAATACACTTCGAGATTCTCCCATATCTCGAACAAGTGGTTCTTCCCTGTTTTCTCCAAAACCTGGTTGAGCAGTACCAACATCCATGAGGGGACCCCGGCCAAACTGGTCACATTTTCCCGAATGCTCTCCTCGATTATGGCCTCCAGCTTGGATTCCCACTCGCTCATCAGGGAGACCTTGTTGCTGGGCGTGCTGCTATATTCCGCCCAAAGGGGCAGATTGTCTATCAAAATGGCGGACAGGTCACCGAAAAAGGTCCCGTTGTCCTCATACAGTTCCTTGCTGCCCCCCAAACGTAAGCTCTTGCCCGTGAACAATTGGGAGTTTTCGTTGTTGTTCAGATAAAGGCACAGCAGGTCCTTACTGGATTTGTAGTGGCAATCTTCCAAGGCTTCGCTGCTGACCGGGATGAACTTGCTCTTGGCATTGGTGGTGCCGCTGCTCTTGGCAAACCATTTTATGGTCGTGGGCCAGAACAGGTTCTGTTCCCCTCGCCGTGTGCGTTCTATCAAAGGTGCAACATCCTCATAACTCACAAGCGGCACCCGGTTACAAAATTCTTCGTACTTGGGCAGGTCCTTGAAGCCATATTGCTTTCCAATCATGGTGTCCTGGGAAAAATCCATCAACTGCCGCAATACCTCGTCCTGGACATCCAAGGGGTATTTTAAAAAAAGTTCTATCTGGTGATAGCGCTTTCTCAATAACCAAGAAGCAATGGAGTTGAATAAAGGTATTGGCATTTTAGGTATATTTAACCAAGAAATTTAGTTGGGTGCAACTGCTAAAATAGCTTTTCTCGCATTCATTTTCAAATTAGTCTCAAACATTTATTCCACATGCTGTACGAAGGAGTTTTACGCAAAATGCAAACTGAAAAAGGAAATCCCATCCAATATTTTCTTGTCTTTGAAAACGATTTTTTGAACCTGAACCAAGCACTGGACAAGGAGCTCCAGATCGATTTTATCAAGTTCCAGTGTCTTAATTGCGGGGAAGACCGCCCCATTTACAGACAAGGGTTTTGCAAGTCCTGTTTTTTTGAAACCCCTCGCGCCGGGGATTGGATCATGAAACCGGAACTGAGCACTGCCCATTTGGACAAGGAAGACCGCGACTTGGAATATGAAAAAAAGATGCAATTGCAACCCCATATTGTGTATCTGGCCAATTCCAGCAGCATCAAAGTCGGCGTAACCCGAAAATCGCAGGTACCAACACGATGGATAGACCAAGGGGCCCACGAGGCGATTGAAATCGTGGAGGTGCCCAACCGATATTTGGCGGGAATCACGGAGGTGGCCCTAAAAGATCATGTGAGCGACAAGACCAGTTGGCAAAAAATGTTGAAAAACGACATTGAGGATGTGGACCTTGTGGAATGGCGCAACAAACTGAAAGCCTATATCCCCGATGAAGTGGCAGATTATTTCATTGAAAAAAATGGCGAGACCCATCTGGAATTTCCCGTACTGCAATACCCAGAAAAGGTAAAAAGCCTAAACTTGGACAAAACCCCAACTTACAAGGGCGTGCTCAAGGGCATCAAGGGGCAGTACCTGATTTTTGAAGACAGTACGGTTTTCAATGTGCGGGGCAGCGAAGGGTATTATGTAGGGATAAACATCAATTAGGTACGTCCTGAAAATTTGGATAATCTTTGAAAAAATAATAAAAGGGCGATTAAATCGCCCTTTTATTTAGTTCACCGTATCTTTTTTCTTCTTCCCGAGCAAGCCGCCCAAAACGGATTTTGCGGCATTTTTCACCTCATCTTCCTTGGTGGCCTTGGTCGAATCGGTGGTTTTCTTCTCACCTCCCAACAAATTCCCCAAAGTTTCCTTGACCCCTTGGGATGTTGTGGAAGTCGTATCGTTTTCATCCTTTTTAAACACATCGGACAACAGGTCCTTGGCCTTGTCCTTGCCCTGGTTCACCAATTTCTGTTTTTGCATTTCCACCAGTTTGGAGGTCAAAGTCTTGACACTGGAGGTAAGGTCGGTACTCACCGATGGGTCGGTGAAACTACCCCCAATATTGGCAGTTACGGGCACGGTAACTTCCCCTAAACTCTCATCGTTCATCTGTGCCAATAGTTTGGTCACCTCGGCACCCAAATATTTGGCGGGCACATCCAAGGTGGCCTTGTACTGCATCTGTTTGTCAAACGTATGGCTGCCATCAACATTTATGTTGATATCCTTGTACTTCAGCGTGAACGGTTTCACTTTTACGGCCCCGTTATCAAAGCTCAAAGCGGTTTTGAGTCCATCCAAATTGATTTCCTTGGTGTTCAAAAAGTTGAGCTTGCTATCCAAAGCGGAGACCAAGGGCGCTTTTTGGGCATCCACTTTTGGGGACAGCAGTTCTGCCAAAAGATTCCCCGAGATGGTAGCCAGGTTTGGGGTAAAATCGTCCTTGAGGTTTCCTGTGATCTTGATATCCGAATTCAGTTTTCCCTCAAGTGCGCTGGCCAAGGGCGTCAAAACCTTGAAAAGTTCCAAGCCCGCGAAGGATTCCCCTATGTTGAAATTGCTCATGCCCAGATCCACGTTGAAAGTGGAATTGGCCTCTTTGGTGGAAACGGATCCCGTTAAGCCCAGTGTACCGCCAAAAAGGTCGGAGGTCAAATTTTGGACCGTGGCCGTTTCATCCTTTATGACCAAGGTTCCCTTTACGTTCCTCAACTTGAGGTTATCATATAATACGGTATTGGCCGCGGCCTCCACGGTGCAGTCCAAAAAGGACGGTATTTTGATGCGTTCCTCACCGGTCGAAACGGGCACGCTTTCTTTTTCCCCTGCATTGTCTTCCGTTTCGGCGGTCTCTTCCATCATAAAATCGTTCAGGGCAAATTGATCGGAAGTGAGTTTAAAATTCCCTTCTACATTTTCATTGTTGAACATAAAGCCCAGCAAATTGGTCAGGGTTCCCGAAGCATTGAAATCAGTACTGCCCGTTTTGCCCTCAAAAGAATTTAAGGTGACGGTTTGTGGGTTGAAGGTCATGGCCGCCGTGTTGATAGCAACGGGGTTTTTCAGCTCCTCCGAAGCGTATTCGAATCCGGTGAGCTGCATATTTCCGCTCATCTTGGTATTCTGGTACTGTTTTTTCTCCAAGGATGCCATATCGAAACTGGTAGTCACATCCGCATTCAAGATACCCTTCAAATTGTAGTCTTCAGGCATCGGATAAGCCTTTGAAATGTTGGCCAGATTGATTTTCCCGTCCATGTGGGCAGCCACCTTGGTATTGCCCATCAGCTCCCTGATCTTGGCGTTCAGGTTGAACTTGTCTTCATTGATCATGAAAGACAACCTGTTAATATTTACGTAGGTATCCTCCGTGATTCCGGTCTCGTTGTTGATCTCGGTATCGATATAGACATTGCGCACTGATTTGGGAAGATCGGGGTATTTGAAGGAAGCATTTTCAGAATTGATCTTGATCTTGAACGTGGGGATATGCTCATCATCAACCACCCCTTTGAACTCACCGTTGACCTCAAAATTTCCAGTGGTCTGTACGTTTTCTATATTGGCCGCATAGGCTTCGGGAATCACCGCCAAAAAGTTTTTAAAGTCCGAGGATGGCGTCTTGAAGGTAATGTCCACTTCCTGATTGTCCTCATTTACCTTTACAAAACCATCAAACACCAAGGGCAGTTGGTTCACCATGGCCTTGTTTTCCAAAAAGGTGTATTTGTTCTCACTCAAATCAATACCGATGAGTGCATCCAGATTGATCTTGTTCTTGTTCAGATACTGGGTACTGTCCATTTCAAAGGACACCAAAGCATCGGTCAATGTCTTCAACTGTGATTTTTCCAAAGAAAGGTCTCCGGTCCCGGAATGGTTCATTTCTGAAATGACCAAACGCATTCCGCTGGAAATATCATCATAAATGATCTCCGAGTTGGTAATGGCATAGGAATCCATGTTCAGGGTGAAATTTTCGCTGGAAACTTCGGAAGTATTGGAGGTCGGGGCTTCATCTTCCTTCGCGATGTCGTAGTTGGCGTTTTCCTCCGCATCGACCTTAACGAGCAACTTGGCTCCGTCCACCTGTAATTTTTGGATCACAATGGGTTCATCTGCGGACTTGAACAATTCCTTGATAGACATGGCAAGCCCAATTTCTTTGGAGGAAAAGAGGGTGTCCCCTTCAAAAGGGGCCTTGTTGACCAACGAAAGTTCGGTCAGCTCCAAATGGGCGTTCGGAAAACTTTTGAGCAGGCTCAAACTGGCATCCTCAAAATCCAGAGTGGCATTGATGCTGTTGTTCACCTTGTCCTTGATGATCTGCTCGATCTTTCCTTGAAGAAAAAGCGGTAGGGCAATGATAAGGGCCAATAATATAAGTAGGGTTATGCCGGTAATCTTTAGGACTTTTTTCTTCATAATATGATGTTTTAGAACAAATTAAAGGAGAAGATGTCAATCCAAAGAAATTTCTTCCCCTATTTTTAAGTTAAATCTTTTTCGCATTAGATATACGAAAAAATAGAGCAAAGGGGTGTCGAGGAGGGCAATCATCATTTTAAATAGCACTCCGCTGATGACGAGGCCATAGAATTTGTCCCATGGCAACACCCCAAAAATGCACAGAAGCCCTACCACCGTAGTGGTGTCTATAAACTGTGAGGAGAAGGTGGAAAAATTGTTCCTGAGCCAGAGCATCCTGCCTTTGGTCACCCTTTTCCAGAAGTGATAAATGCTGATATCGATGTACTGGGCCGCCAAATAGGCCAACATGGAGGCCAGCACGCCAAGCGGGGACAGCCCAAAAACTGTGGTAAAAGTGGTATCGTCCACCGGAGAGGTGGGAATGGCATTGGAATAATTGGCCAGCAAAATGATGCCCATGGAAAAAAACGAAGCAAAAATCCCTGCCGTGACCACTTGATTGGCCTTTCTCTTCCCATAGATCTCGGAAATAAGATCCGTGATCAAAAAGGTTATGGGGTAGGGCAAAATCCCCACCGAAAGCTCAAATAGGGGCGCTCCAAAAACGGTGACGTCCCCAAAAGGTTTCCAGTAAAAAAACTTTTGAAAGATCAAATTGGACACCACCAAGGAGGTAATGAACAATGCCCCTAGGTACAGATAAATGGTAAACGCCGCCTTTTTGTCTTTTTGCGTCATCCCTATTTAATGTTCAGACTGAACGGCATCTTGGCCTGGACCCCTTCCTGTTTTCCCAACTGTTTGAACTCTTTCAGGACCTCATAGGCTTCTGTTCCGATTTCTTCCTTGATAATGGATTCCCCAATCTTGGCCTTCATCCCACCCAAATCTTCCATAAACCGTTCAAAATCGGATTTGTATCTGGGGTATTTTCTAATTCCGTAGTCATCCAGTCCGGCCATTTCGGCAGCGGCAGTGATGGCATCGTCCAGATTGCCCAACTCGTCCACCAGTCCGTTTGCCTTGGCATCCACTCCGCTCCAGACCCTGCCCTGGGCCAAGGAATCCACTTGGGCCACGGTCATGTTCCTGCCCTGGGCCACACGATCTAGGAAAATGTTATACGTCTCTTCAATACTTTCCTGGATCACCATTCGGAAGGAGTCGTCCATGGGCTCAAAAAAGGAATAGTCCACCGAATTCTCGTTGGTCCCGACTTGTTCTGCATTGATGCCCACTTTGTTGGCCAGTTCGTTCAAGTTGGGTATGGTTCCGAACACCCCGATAGATCCTGTGATGGTGGTAGGTTCCGCAAAAATCTTATCGCCCCCTACCCCGATGTAATATCCGCCGGATGCGGCCACATTTCCGAAGGAAACCACCAAAGGCTTGTCCTTCTTGGCCAATTGCATTTCCCTCCAAATGATATCGGAGACCAAGGCACTGCCCCCGGGAGAATCCACGCGCAACACAATGGCCTTGATATTATCATTCTTGGCCGCTTTTTGCAGCGCATCGACAACCAACCCTTGTCCGATATAGTTCTTTCCTCCCTCGCCATAAAAAATCTCCCCTTGGGCGTAGATCACGGCTATCCTATCTGTTCCTGTGCGGGTTTTCTTCAAATTGGCTTTCTGGATGTAATCCTTAAATGAAACATAGTTGGGTTCGGTATCATCATCAATCCCAAGTTTTTCACGGAGCAAGTCTTCGTACTCATCGTAATGCAGCACCCCGTCCAGAAGTCCGGAAGCGACGGCCAAAGAGGGGGTTCTCCCACCCAAGGTATCCGCAATTCTGTTCAAATCCTCGGGGCTGATTTCCCTTGAGGCAGAAATATCGTCCAACATGACATCCCAAATAGAGGTGATCAACTCCTTGATCTGAGTGCGGTTCTCCTCACTCATGGTGTTGGACAAAAAAGGTTCCACGGCACTTTTGTACTTTCCATGTCGGATGACTTCCATTTTTACCCCTGATTTTTCCTGAAGATCTTTGAAATAGAGTACTTCCGTGGCCAATCCCTTGAAATCCATGACACCGACCGGGTTCATATAGACCTCATCGGCCACGCTGGCCAAATAATAATCTTTCTGGGTGAAAATATCGGTATGGGCAAGCACGAACTTGCCCGAGGATTTGAAATCGAGCAAAGCATCCCTGATTTCCCTGGTCTGCGTCATCCCGGCCTGCAAAAAACTGGTGGTGATGCTGATGCCTTCTATGTTGTTGTCCTCTTTGGCCACTTTGATGGCATGCAAAATTTCATCCAAACCTATCTCCTCGGTCCACAATCCCGCAAAGGGGTCGGTCTCGTCCTTGCCCGTGTAATCCAAAATGGGACCCATCAAACCAAGCTCCAAAACAGAGTTCTTTTTTACCACTACACCGTCTTCCGCACTGCCCATCAAGATCAGAAAGATGAAAAACATGCCCACCACAATTCCAAACGCCACCAAACTGCCCAAAATGGAGGCCAAAAAGTTTCTTAAAAAGTTCATTCGATACAAATTTATTACACTCCAAATATAACCATTGTTGTATTGTTTTGTTTACTTTGTTTCTTCGATTATGGGCAGAAAACAAAAGGTATATCTTTCACTGGGGAGCAATTTGGGCCATCGCCATGCCACCCTTCAAAAAGCAGTTTTTCGAATACAGCAGCGAGTGGGTTCCGTCCTGGACATCTCATCGGTGTATGAAAACCCCGCAGTGGGTTTTGAGGGCGATGATTTTTTGAACATTTGCATCTCGGTGTTGACCCCGCTATCCCCTGAAAAATTGTTGGATTCCCTATTGCAGATCGAAAGGGATTTTGGAAGGGAGCGCTCACAAACCAACAGGTACGGCTCCCGAACTTTGGACATTGACATTATTTATTATGGAACGGAGGTGATCCACAATGAAACACTTGTGGTACCCCACCCCCAAATGCAACACAGAAATTTTGTTTTAAAGCCCTTGGCCGATATTGCACCACAGTTTTATCATCCCGTGCTGTACAAGGATACCCGAAATCTTTTGCAGGAATGCAAGGACAGGAGCCAGCTCACCAAAACGAAACATCGAATCTTTAAAAATAGGCAGGAACTTTTTTCCCAATTGCAGCTCATTGCGATCGAGGGAAACATTGGCGCGGGAAAAACCACCCTTTCCAAGATGATCGCAGAGGATTTCAATGCGAAACTGGTACTGGAGCGATTTGCGGACAACCCCTTTCTGCCCAAATTTTACGAAGACCGATCGCGCTATGCATTTCCTTTGGAAATGTCCTTTTTGGCAGACCGTTACCAGCAATTTATGGACGATACTTCACAGTTTGATCTGTTCAAAAATTTCATGGTAAGCGATTACGACATTTTCAAGTCGCTCATCTTTGCCAAGATCACCTTGCAACAGGAAGAATACAACCTATACCGAAAGGTTTTCAGTTTTATGTACCGGGAAGTACGGAAACCTGAAATTTATATCTACCTATACCAGAACACTGAACGTTTATTGGCCAACATCAAAAAAAGGGGACGGGATTACGAGCAGAACATAGATGTTGGGTATTTGGAAAAAATAAACCGTGGTTATCTGGATTTCATTAAAAGCCACCCTGATCAGAACAGCATGGTTTTGGACATGAGCGAACTGGATTTTGTAAACAATCCCGATGATTACGAATCTGTTTTGGAAAGTCTGGAGGACAATATCCTTTTGTCAATTATTTAAGATAATTTTTGGAAAATGTTTGGATATAACGAATGGTTTTATTTTATTAGCACCCTCAAAACAGGAAACTAACTAACTCAAACTTCATATGAAGCCCTGAAATATCAGGGCTTTTTCATTTGTCAGGGTGTGTTTTTGACCATAGGTCCCAGACCACTATCCCCGCACTGACCGAAATGTTCAAGGAATGTTTGGTACCGAATTGGGGGATTTCCACAACGGCGTCGCTGGCTGTCACCACTTCTTGGGAAACCCCTTTTACCTCGTTTCCGAAAACAAGGGCAGTGGTTTTGCCAGCCTCAACTTGATAATCATGGAGCATGACAGCATTCTTGGCCTGTTCCACTGACACTATTTTTATACCGTTCTGTTTCAACTCGCCAACCAGCTCCAAGGTATCTTTTCTGTATTCCCAGTCCACACTTTCGGTGGCACCCAGGGCCGTTTTACGGATATCCTTGTGCGGCGGGGTGGCCGTAATCCCGCAGAGATATATTTTTTGCACCAAGAAAGCGTCGGCGGTGCGGAAGACGGAACCGATGTTGTTCAAACTACGGACATTGTCCAAAATGATGATGATGGGCGATTTTTTTGCTTCCTTGAAACCTTCCACATCCAGTCGGTCCAGCTCGCTATTTTCCAGTTTTCTACTCATTTTTTGAACATTGGGGCAAAAATATCAACAAAAATTCTTGATGGGCGGTGAAAACAATATATTCGTTTTAACGACTCGCATTTGTTTGAAAAAACTCTTAGCAACAGTTTTTTGTCACCTTGAGCGCCCGCCTACGGAACGGGCAGGCAGTCGAAAGGTCGGCAAAACATCTCGACTCCGCTCGATGTGACACCAGTTGAGTATCGATAATCAATATGAACTTCTGCCCCATCAAAGGGCAAATGTAAAAGAATAAAATCGCTTTGGCAGCCAATAAAACAAAGAAGGTAACCCCGTTGATGCAACAGTACAATGCCATCAAGACCAAACATCCTGATGCGTTGCTGCTCTTCCGTGTGGGAGATTTTTACGAAACTTTTGGAGAGGATGCCATCAAGGCCGCCAAAATATTGGGCATCATCCTCACCCACCGGAACAATGGCGGAGACAAGACCGAGTTGGCGGGTTTTCCGCACCATTCCCTGAACACCTACCTGCCCAAACTGGTAAAGGCCGGTCAACGGGTGGCCATCTGCGACCAACTGGAAGACCCCAAGCAGACCAAAAGCATTGTAAAACGAGGGGTCACAGAACTGGTGACACCCGGAGTTGCCCTGAACGATGACATCCTGAGTGCCAAGAGCAACAATTTTCTGTGCGCAGTGCATTTTGGCAGGAACAAATTGGGGGTTTCCTTTTTGGACATTTCCACCGGGGAGTTTTTGACCTCAGAAGGATCGGTGGAACAGGTGGACAAATTGCTCCAGAATTTTACGCCCAACGAGGTATTGGTCTCCAAAAACCACCGAAAGGAATTTGTGGAATGCTTTGGTAACCAGCTCCATAGTTTCTTTTTGGAGGATTGGATCTTTCAGGAAGACTATGCCCAGGAAAGCCTGAACAACCATTTTGGCACCAAAACCCTAAAGGGTTTCGGCATAGAGCATCTCAACCAGGGCATCATTGCCTCCGGTGCCGTGCTGCACTACCTCTCCGAGACCCAGCACAGTAGATTGCAGCACATCAACCAAATACAGCGAATTGCCGAGGAGGAATATGTTTGGATGGACCGCTTTACCATCCGCAACCTGGAACTATACCATTCCCCGCACCAGAATGCCGTGACGCTTTTGGACATCATCGATAAAACATTGTCGCCCATGGGTGGACGTTTGTTGAAACGCTGGCTGGCCCTTCCATTGAAAAATCTGGAGAAAATTCAGCAGCGCCATCACGTGGTTTCTTATTTGAAGGAGCATGGGGAAAATCTTGACAAGATCCAACATTGGATCAAGCAAATCGGTGATTTGGAGCGATTGATCTCCAAATTGGCCACGGGCAAGATCAATCCAAAAGAGGTGATCCAGCTCAAAAATTCCTTGGAAGCTTTGGTCCCCATCAAAAAATTGGCTGAGACGAGCTCCAATGAATCCTTAAAAAGCATCGGGCAACGACTAGATGCCTGCGAAGTGCTCCGCTCCAAGATCAAGGAGGTGCTAAACGAGGAAGCACCCATCAACATTGCCAAAGGCAACACTATTGCCCAGGGCTATTCCGAAGAGTTGGACGAACTTAGGGGCCTCGCCTTTTCGAGCAAGGACTATCTGGACAAAATGTTGGAGCGCCAAACCAAGGAAACGGGCATTTCCTCCCTAAAAATCAGTTCCAATAATGTGTTCGGCTACTACATTGAAGTGAGGAACACGCACAAGGACAAGGTTCCTGAAAGCTGGATACGCAAGCAGACCTTGGTGAACGCCGAACGCTACATCACCGAGGAACTGAAGGAATACGAATCCAAGATATTGGGTGCCGAGGAGCGTATTCTACATTTGGAACAACAACTGTTCGAGCGACTGTTGGTGTGGATGCAGGAATACATTGCCCCTGTACAACAAAATGCCCAACTGGTCGCCCAACTGGACTGTCTCTGTGGATTTGCACAGTTGGCCAAGGAAAACCAATATGTACAGCCTTTGGTCGATGACTCCACAGTGCTCGACATCAAGGAAGGAAGGCACCCTGTCATTGAAAAACAATTGCCCCTTGGGGAGGCCTACGTGACCAACGATGTGACCCTCAATCGGGATGACCAGCAGATCATCATGATCACCGGGCCGAACATGAGCGGTAAATCGGCCTTGTTGCGACAGACGGCACTTATCGTGCTGTTGGCGCAGATGGGAAGTTTTGTACCTGCTTCGGAGGCAAAAATCGGAATGGTGGACAAAATCTTTACCCGTGTTGGGGCCAGCGACAACATTTCCATGGGCGAATCCACCTTTATGGTGGAGATGAACGAGACGGCATCCATCTTGAACAACCTTTCGGAACGCAGTCTGGTGCTTTTGGATGAAATCGGGCGGGGTACCAGCACCTATGATGGGATTTCCATTGCATGGGCCATTTCAGAGTACCTGCATGAGCACCCATCCAGGGCCAAGACCCTTTTTGCCACCCACTACCACGAGCTGAACGAAATGACCGCCACCTTTCCCCGGATCAAGAACTACAATGTTTCGGTGAAGGAACTCAAGGACAATGTGCTTTTCCTTCGGAAATTGGTACCTGGGGGCAGCGAGCACAGTTTTGGCATCCATGTGGCCAAGATGGCGGGCATGCCACAGCAGGTGATACAAAAGGCGAACAAGATCCTGAAAAAACTCGAAAAATCGCATTCCAGCGAAGAGATGACGGACAAGCTCCAAGCTTCCCAGAACGCGATGCAACTGAGCTTTTTCAATCTGGACGACCCGCTATTGGAAGAAATCAAGGAAGAGATCCTGCACTTGGACATCGACACCCTTACCCCGGTAGAGGCATTGATGAAATTGAACGAGATCAAAAGACTGTTGGGAAAAAAGAAAAAGGCGACTTCCTGAAAAAATTCTTTCATTTTAAAGGAAATGTTTTAAATTTGCACCTGCCTATGCCGGAAGGCAGGTCCGCGCTTGATAAAAGTGCAGGGTTCTTTAAGATGCGAAAATAGCTCAGTTGGTAGAGCATCACCTTGCCAAGGTGGAGGTCGCGGGTTCGAATCCCGTTTTTCGCTCGACTTCGACTCCGCTCAGTCACCACGGGTGGAGTTTTTTTTTACATACAAGTCCTGTCATGCCTACGGCAGACAAGCTCGAGTGGTGGAACCTGCCTGCCGGCAGGCAGGTTGGCAGATAGACTTTGACAATAGGGTTATGTTCTATACATATGCTTTGAATAGTTTAGAAAGGAACTATATTTATGTCGGAATTACTTCTGACATTGAAAGAAGGGTAAAAGAACATAATTCTGGCAAAAATAAAACCACAAGGCCGTACAGACCTTTTGAGTTGATTTTTGAGAAAGAGTTTCAGACAAGGACTGAGGCCAGAACTGAAGAGAAAAAATTAAAGTCTGGGTATGGAAAGGAATTCTTGAAGAGTTTAGTCCAGAGCCAGCAAAAGTAAAATACTGAAGATTAAGTCCTGTCATGCCTACGGCAGACAAGCTCGAGTGGTGGAATTGGTAGACACGCCGGACTTAAAATCCTGTGGCCTTTTTGGCCGTGCGGGTTCAAGTCCCGCCTCGAGTACTTTTAACCCTGTTAATCAGTTGATTTTCAGGGTTATTTGTTTATTTTGCACATTATATAATTAGTTATTAGATGCAATACTCAAATCGTTAAATAGAGGTTAATTTTCCTTTTAAATGTAATTTTGGAATGATTTTCATGTATATTATAATTGGTAATTAACAGATGTATTAACACTTAGTTATTCTTATTTTTTTATTTTTAACCACAAACTAATCTTAATTGACCATAAAAGATGAGCCTGTCCGACACATTTGCACCTGCTTTCAAGGGAATCAAGTATGCAATGACCTTAGCTTTGGATCAGATTACTGATATTTTTGGACATGACGATACCATTTCTATAGAGAACTCTGAAATAATAACTAATGATTCAGATAGAATAAAAGTATCTGAAACCATTGATAGCATGTTAGAAGCTCAAATGGAAAACGCCAGAAACAATATAGTTCAAGAGCTTGAAGAAAATGTGATATTAGAGAATGGCAATTCAATAACCTTAAGGTTATAAACTAGAGATTTGGATGTCAATCGCCCTAGACACCTTAATTCTTTTCTTGTTTATTATTGTGCCGGGCATAGTATTTCGTAGATTTTATTTTCAAGGAGAGTTTACTAAACAATTTAATTCCAAAACACTTGCCCACGCTATAATAGCAAGTATACTACCAGGACTTTTTATACAATATCTTACTGCGAACATTTACCAATTTTATTGGAGTAAAATTGATGGTAAAAGTATCAAAGATTTTTATGACCAGTTGGCCAATAATGTACTTCCAGAGACCCTTTTTGATTTAGAAATTCTATGGGAGGTACTTGTATATATTGGTTTGATGTTACTTATCTCATTCTTACTTGCAGAGATTTCTTGGGGAGTTATTAGGGTTTTGAAAGTAGACAGATGGTTTACGGTTCTTCGATTTAGGAACCATTGGAATTACTATTTCAATGGTGAAATAAAAGGATTTAGGCCCTACAAAGGATTGTTGAAGGGAAAAATTCTAGAGGTTAGGGCTGATATCCTTGTAAGAATTGAAAGTGAAGAGCCAAGATTATATAGCGGCGTTGTGAAAAGTTACACAATAAACAACAACCATGAATTGGAATATGTTTATATAACAAAGGCTTCAATCTATAAGAAAAATAGTACTACTGGGAATAAACGTGAACTGAAACAAATTCCTGGAGATGTTTTTATTGTAAATGCAGAAGATATTATAAACTTGAACCTCCATTACATTACTACCGATTATACACATCGATACGACTTAAAAGCAATATTTAATATAATTGTGCTAGCAATTTTTATATGGCTATTGGTTACTGATTATGAGTATTTTGTGAGCAATACACTTTTCAAAACGATTCTTATCAAAGTATTTTTTGTTTTTTATTTAACATTTTTGGTAACATTAATAAGAACAATCTTCTTTGAGCCAAAAAGTAAAAAAAGGTCTTCAGCCATTCAGGGTTTAATATTCATAATTATGATTCTTTCTCTTCTTTATTATGTCCTTAGATACCTAATATTTTGACCTTAATATGGAAGACATCCTAATAACAAAAAAAGCCGAGACCCACATCCCGGCTTTTCTTTTGCAGTGCCTACGCCCCTGGCCGTAGGCCCATCAAACTATCGTTGACCAACTTGACCCACCGATCCATGGATTGCAGCTCACCACGGAGCTGGAAACTATGGTCGTTGTTGTACAACTCCAGAAAAATTTCCTGCTTTTTGGCATCTTTAGGCACAAACTCCAGCCCAAGGCGCTCCACTATCCTATCACCTGCGACCTTTTTTCCAATGTTCACGGGTTTACATGCCTTTATGTCCAGCAGGTCAATGGCCTGCTCTTCCACCTGTTCCTTTACTCGTTTATGGAAGAACACATAACGGCCCGCCTCATCCACGGCAAGGGCATAGTTGCCACAAAACTCATGCTGGCCCACTCGGCATTGGCGCTGTTCCGCCATGGCGACAAGTGACCGCATCATCTGTTTCTCCCTCTTTTTTCTGCCCCCGATGGTCAACACAAAGGGGGTGGCACATACGGCCACTGTCAAGGCCCCTATGATCAGGGTCCCAAAATCTATTTCCATCTTTTTTATTTTGATAATGAATTGAAAGTTGTATTGGGTATTGCGCATACAAAACCCTACGGATCCAGATCGGATCCGCCTTTAAAAACGAGGTTCTAAAACATCACCAAAAATAATGGAAGGGGAAAATGAGGTCGGCCTTTCGGTGCCTGACCAAAAAATTTATCGAAAACCCAAGGTATTGTCGGGCCTTGGCCGCAAACAAGATATTGTGGGGCCGCTGTGCCCCGAAAAGGGCCGTAAAGAAAAGGGTGTTCTGGGGAAAAGGAAGGTCATTGACATGGTCAACGATACTTTCCTGTTTCGGTGCCTGACAGAGAAAAGTGACCTTTGTGGGTGAAATGATGGTTTCGTGCCCGGAATCTTGCCCAAAGACATTTTTGGGAGTGGAAAATGCATGTTCATTCCCTGCACCGATCCCCAAAAGATAGATCGATGCCAAGAACAGTATTCCCAATGATCTGCCCCACTTTTTCATACCATCAAAGATAATCCAAATGCTGTTCCTTGTAACGATCCTTTAGGAAAATATAAGCTTTGGACACTGGAAAGGAAAGGATTGTCCCACAAATAGTTCTGCTCAAAAAATACCGGATTTCGACATAGATCAACCCAAACCCATCATCCGTCAACTCAAACAGGACATCCGTCAATTGGCACACCTTTCCAAAGCTCCGCACAATTACCTTTAATTTCTTAAACTCAAAAACACATTAGTATGAAACTGATCAGACTTTTTGGCATTGCCATGCTTCTTCTGGGCATGGGTATGACATCCTGTTCCATTGAGGACGGGAAAGACGGTATTGATGGCATTGATGGAGTGGATGGACAAGACGGTTTGAACGGGATACCCGGACAAGATGGCGCTGATGGACAGGATGGCGCTCCCGGACAAGACGGAGCCGACGGAAAAGATGGCGCCGGACTGGAAGAACTAGCCAAATATGGCTTTATTACATTGGAACTTAGTGGAACGAGACCGGACAACCTCCCATTTGAGGACTCTGCGATTTATCAGTTTTCACCCATTGATCCTGACGATTTTGATGAGTATAACATTGTCATCATTACCCAAAATGGGGACGACACCCAATATTTCTTCAACTTTCGCCGATTCCTTAGCTCACCTGAGGGCACCTATACCATCAATTATATTGATTGGGAACTCACCGTGAACAACCTAGGTCAAGAGACAGAGAGTGTACAAGACGTAGTATTTACCTATAAACATGGTGTTATCGGTGATGATTATAAATACTTCATGTTAAACGATGAATATGCATCCGGAGGTGCCGGGGTTTCCGAAATGGTCTTTACCGATATGGTCTTTGATCCCAACGCCGGCAACCATCTTACCTTTTCCTATGCCTTTACCGTGGATGCGGTCAACAACGACTCCGGTCATGAGCTCAGCGTTTCTGGAACCGTGGACATCAATCTATTGGAGTTAATACAATAAGTACCATTGCTTTAAATCAACTCTTTTAAAAAGGGACGCAAATACTGCGTCCCTTTTTTTATTGCTGCCATTTCATTATATGCTAAAATAATCTGGGTCAAAAAACCATCAAAATACCCGATATTTGAAGAAAGACATTGACAACTTAAAAATTTTAAATCCTCATGGGAAGATATTTACTATACACTGCTTTCTTATTGCTCACGTTCAACACCTTGATCGCCCAAAAAGGGAACAACTCCACCCTAAAGATCAAGGACATCATGCAGGGAGATGACTTTGTGGGCCACAGACCCTCAAATCCTTACTGGTCCACGGACGGGAAAACCCTCTATTTTGACTGGAACCCCAACGGGGCGATGAGCGATTCCCTCCACGCCTATTCCTTGGCATCAAAAGACATTCAAAAAGTGGACTTTTTGACCGCCAATGCCCTGCCTTCTTCCAGAATCGACTACAACCAAGAAAAGACCAAAGGGGTATATGCCAAAAATGGTGACATTTTTATGCTGGACGCGGCCACCTACAAAGCAACCCCCATCACCAAAACACAGGAGCGCGAAAGCGATCCGCACTTTACCCACAACGGAAAACGGATCGCCTATGTCAAGGACGGAGAGCTCTATACCTGGGAAATTGCTACGGGAATCACCGAACAATGGACACATTTTGTAAAAAGCAAGGACAGTGAGCCCAAAAGGGACTCCAAGGACGAGTGGCTCTATCAGGACCAACTGGAGCTTTTTGATGTGCTCAGGGAGCGAAAGGCCAAAAGGGATGCCGGGGAAAAGCTCAACGAAAAGCTGGAAGCATTGGGCCCTCTGACCATCGAGACCAACGGAAAAAGGGTGATCGGACTGCAAATGGACCCCTCTGGAAGTTACATCACATATACGCTTATGGACAGTCCCAACACGAAAGGGACCATAGTGCCCCATTTTGTCACAGAATCCGGATACACAGAAGACCAGAACACCCGTTCCAAGGTCGGGGACGAACCCACCCAATATGAAATGTTTGTGTACAATGTGACCGAAAGAAAGAATTACCCTGTGGTCTTGGACAATCTGGAAGGGTTGGACTACGTGCCGGAATACACAAAGGATTACCCTGACAAACCATACAAAAACGAGGACCGCATCGGTTTCATCAATGGCCCCACATGGAACACAGAGGGAACCAAGGCCATTCTGGACATTCAGGCCAACGATTACAAAGATCGCTGGATCGTACTCCTAGACCCGGAAAGCGGGACAGTGGAGCAATTGGATCGCCAGCACGATGAGGCTTGGATAGCCGGGCCGGGCATTGGGCGCTGGGGCGGAGGTTCATTGGGTTGGATGCCCAACGGAAAGGAAGTCTGGTTCATGTCCGAAAAAACAGGATATGCCCATTTGTACACCATGGACATCAACTCCAAGAAGGCAAAATCCCTGACCTCCGGGAAGTTTGAAATATATGATCCCTTTATTTCCAAAGATAAATCGAGCTGGTACTTTGGTGCCAACAAGAATCATCCCGGTGATCGACAATTTTACACCATGCCCCTCAAAGGTGGCAAAATGGAACCATTGACCGATAAAGTGGGAAGAAACGATGTCTTCCTCTCCCCGGATGAATCCAAAATGGCCATCCTCTATTCCTATTCCAACAAACCTACGGAGCTCTTCTTGCAGGAAAACCCGGTGAAAGCGAAACAAAAGACCGAAATGGTCCAGATCACCCGCTCCAACACCAAAACTTTTGAGGCCTATGCTTGGAAAGACCCAGAGGTCATAACATTCAAGGCTTCGGATGGAGCAGAGGTCCATGCCCGATTGTACCAACCTGACGCATCGGTGAAGAACAAAGCTGCCGTTATTTTTGTGCACGGCGCGGGCTACTTGCAGAACGCCCACAAATGGTGGAGCTCTTATTTTAGGGAGTATATGTTCCACAATCTTTTGGTGGACAACGGCTATACCGTGTTGGATATCGATTATAGGGGCAGTGCGGGTTACGGCAGGGATTGGCGAACCGGAATCTACCGACACATGGGGGGCAAAGATCTGTCCGACCAAGTGGATGGGGCCAAAATGCTTGTGGACCAATACGGCATTGATACGGACAAAATCGGTATTTATGGCGGGTCTTATGGTGGGTTCATCACTTTGATGGGCATGTTCAATGCCCCTGAAACCTTCAGCGCAGGTGGGGCGATACGATCAGTGGGAGACTGGGCCGCTTACAATCACGGTTACACCGCCCGGATTTTGAACACACCTGCCACCGACAGCATCGCCTATAAGCGGAGCTCCCCGATCTATTTTGCAGATGGTCTCAAGGGTCAACTCCTCATTCTTCATGGAATGGTGGACGATAATGTGCACTTTCAGGATATGGTGCGACTTTCACAAAGGCTGATAGAGTTAGGGAAGGAAAATTGGGAAATGGCCGTTTATCCTGTGGAACGTCACGGATTTGTGGAACCCAGCAGTTGGACAGACGAATACACCCGTATTTTCAACCTCTTCCAAGAAGCACTGCTTAACAAATAAGATATTGATTTGCAGTTGATTAAAAATTCAAACTTAAGCTGATCGGTTCGAGTGTTTTTCCTTTGGAAAAAGTATCGAGAACAAATTTCAGGTAGTAGCACATAAAACGCACAATGGCTCGTACATGAAAATGGAAGCATATAGCTTTTCAACAAAAAAACATATCTTCCTGTTCCTAAAAACCAACTTATAAACAAGAGGATGAAAGCATTGCTCAAAGCCCTTGGTCCTGGGTTATTGTTCGCCAGTATGGCCATAGGCACATCACATTTGGTACTATCCACCAAGGCCGGGGCCCAGTATGGATGGATCATGGTGATTCCCATTATACTGGCCAACCTGCTCAAATATCCCTTTTTTGAGTTTGGCATACGCTACACTGCAGTGACCGAAAAAAGCTTGGTGGAAGGCTATTCCAATTTGGGAAAGACCTATTTGTGGACTTATGCCTTTGTGACCTTGATTTCCACCTTTACCATTTTGGCCGCATTGTATGTGGTCACCGCTGGACTCTTTATTAACCTGTTCAAAATTGACTTCTTAAGTGCCGGAACTGTCTCTCTGTGCCTTTTTGTATTCATCAGTTTGATTCTGATCATAGGCAAATACCGTTTTTTGGAAAGTTCGTTGAAGGCGGTCATTTCCATTCTTTTCATTGCCCTTTTGATCACAACTGTCTTGGTGCTGCAAAAAGGACCGGTATCTTTTGCCAAAGATTTTACCCGTCCGGAAATATTCAATGAGGCAGGAGTGTTGTTTTTGATTGGATTGGTCGGATGGATGCCCACGGCCGTGGAAGCATCCGGATGGGTGAGCCTTTGGAGCATGGAAAACCTGAAGACCATGAAGGACAAACCGAGTTTAAGGATTGCGCTCCAGGAATTCAATGTCGGTTATTGGTTGACGGCCCTACTTGCCATCTTCTTTATGATCATTGGTTGGATGACCCTCTATGGCACTGGAACAGAACTGAGTGGCAACGCTGTCACCTTTGCGGATCAGTTGGTAAACCTTTTTACGGTTCATATCGGGGATTGGGCCTACTTCTTCATTGCCATTGCGGCTTTTGCCACCATGTTCAGCACCTGCATGACCGCCCATGATGCCATTTCCCGGGTAAGTGTGGATGTCCTTCAAAAACTCTATCCCAAGAAATCCATTTTCAGACATCAAAATGCCTTTGCCTTTACCGTAATCTTGATGACACTGATCAATTGGATGGTCATCACCCTTTTTAGTGCCAATATGGGAAGTCTTGTGGCCCTCGCTACCTTTGTTTCTTTTGTGTTGGCCCCTTTGCTGGGTTGGATGAACCTGAAGACCGTTGTGGGCAAGGATGTTCCTTTGGAACACAGACCGGGCAAAGGCCTGCGCATCCTTACCTACTGCGGGATGGTGTTCCTTTCACTGTTTGCCCTGTATTATTGCTGGATGTTGTTGTTTTGATCTTTATTAGTCAAAAAGGACATTGTCGTTGAGCACCACCACCAATGATCTTTGGTTTTTCCTGTGCAATGACTCTATGCAAAAGACGCCGTTGGTGCAATTGTTCAGGATTTTGTCCTCCCCATATCCTATGGAATAGATGATGCTGTTGGCCGGCACTCCCTGTTGCACCAAATAGCGTTTGATAGCATCCGAACGGTCTTGGGTGAGCTTGAAGTTGGTTGAACTTCCCCCCCTACTGTCCGTATAAGTCTCGATTCTGAGTTGGGCCTCTGGGAATGCTTTGGTAAAATCCACGACTTTTTGCAGTTCGGTTTCTATCTCAGGGGTCAACTGGGTGGATCCGTTTCCAAAATAGAAATCGTCCATTTTCACCACGGCCTGGCCTTCGCGCTCCTCTACCAGATCATCATAGAACGCAATCTCGATGTTGTAGGTGTTGTTCTGCAACGACTGCAATTCTTCCTCGGCAAATCGCTCCCTAAACGTGGAAAAGCGTTCTTTGTTCGCTTCCAGAACCACTTCACTTTCCCAAGGGACCTCCAATCGGTAGTTTCCCTCTTCATCCGAATAGGTCTCTGCCAACTTGTTCCCCTCCGTGTCCCACAAAGCAATGGCAGCCTTGGCCACCGCTTCGGATGTGTCATACGGTTTCACCACTTTTCCCTTGAAGGTAATGGTCTTTAAGCCAGGTTTCTCATCCACCTTGAACCCATAAAGATCGTCCTTTCCCTTTCCACCGGGCCGATTGGATGCAAAATAGCCCAACAATCCCTCACCTTCGTTTCTGATGATCAATCCAAAATCATCATAGGCCGAATTGACCCCTTCGCCCAAATTGATGGGTATGCCAAATTCCTCCCCTTCCCCTATGTTCGACTTGTAGATGTCCATACCGCCAAGACCATAAAATACATCGGAAGCGAAGTAAAAACTGTTTTCAAAAATATAGGGCGCCACTTCGTTGCCTGGAGAATTGATCCTGGGCCCCAAATTGATGGGTGACGACATGACCTGCCCGCTGTTCGTGTGCACAAAATAGATGTCCGTACCGCCATATCCATCACCAAAATCAGCAGCAAAATATAGTTTACCGCTTGCCTCATCATAAAAGGGATAATAAAAGGACGTGCTCAAATCCTTGAGCAATAACTGGAACGGTCCACCCAAATTCTGTTTACCGATGGCCAGTGCATTTTTTCCATTGGGATCAAAGGCCAGCTCCCCGTTTTGGGTATTGGACAACACATAGAACACACTGTTCAGGTCTTCCGAATAAAAAGGGGTCGCTTTATGGAAACTGGACCGGGCCACTTGGTCAAAAGACTGCATGTTGGAGACTTGCCCATTGGCCTGTATGGTAGTTTCATAAAGGTTGAAATATCCCTCGTTTCCAGGCGCATATCTCGGGGCCTTGTCCGAAGGACGGCCGCTTGAAAACAACAATTTTTCCTTAAAAAAACCCGGTGCAAAATCGGTGTGGGGGCTATTGATCGTCAAATTGAAAATATCGTATCCCAAGCCGTTCCCATCTGCGGCTTTCTCCAGCAATTTTTGGTTAAACTCCATATTCTCCATCAATTCCTTTGGAAAACCAGGGGAAATGGTGGTCAAAAATGCCTCTTTGCGCTCTTGGTTCGTGGTCTTGGAAAGGCTCTGCATCATTTTGTTGTAATGATGGGCGTTCATCAAGGTGTCCTTTTTGAAAAGCTTCAGGTAGGCCTCGGCCGCTTTTTCGTATTTGTTGGTCTTGAAATAAGCATCCGCCAAATTCAAAAACTGCTGTTCGGTCAATATTCCTTGTGCCAGATCGGCCTCGTAGGCATCAATGGCTTTTTGGTATTCGTATTGGAAAAAGAAGACATCACCTTTGGACTTCTTCCCTTGGGCCAAGCAAAATGCCATGCCCAAAAGCAAAAACCATGTCGTAACCTGTATTTTCTTTGCCTTCATCATGTTAGAAAAATCTTGGGGAATCTATCTGTTTGCCCTTGTTCTTGGTATTCTTGTTCCTGTCCTTTGATTTGTTGTCGCCAAAACCAAAACCTCCCCTGCCGATATAAAACTTCAGTATGGCCTCGTGGGATCCCCCGCTGTACTCCCCCAATCCGTTTGTGGCATAATCGTAGGAATACCCGATGAACATTCCGTTGGATATCTGAAATCCGGCCATACCACTCACCGCATTGTCAAATCGGTACGAAGCCCCAATGGTCAGGGCATCGATAAACTGGAAATTGGCCGAAAGGTTCAAGGTGACCGGTGATCCTTGGAGGTAGTTGACCAAAAAGGCAGGTTTGAACTTGGTCCTGTCCCCCAACTGGAACACATAGCCCCCTATGACATTGAACTGCATGTTGTCCTCCACGATGGTGGCCACCTCTTCATTGTACAGCCCACTGGTGAGAAAGTTAGGGGCCGATATGCCCAAATACCAATCCTCTTCGTCGTACATGAACAGTCCGGCGCCAATGGTCGGGTAAAAATTGTTGTAATTATCTCCCAAAATGGAAGGGTCGGACGGATCCACAAAATTGCCTTTGGAATAATCAATGCTCAGGCTGGATCCCCCTGCATTCAGTCCGAAGGAGAGTTTGGTGTCGCCCGAAAGCTGAATTTGGTAGGAATAGGCCACATCAATATAAGTCTGTCTTGAGGGTCCGAGTTCATCGCTCACCACATTGACCCCCAATCCCATTTTCTCGTTTTTGAAAGGGATGTTGGCCCCGGCCCGAATGGTGGTCGGTGCACCCGGGATATCCACCCATTGCGCCCGGTACAGGCCAATGACCTCCGGACTTTCGACCGTACCCACATAGGCGGGGTTGAAACTCCCAATGTTGTACATGTATTGGGTGTATTGGGGTTCTTTTTGGGCATGGGCGAAACCAGCGCCCATCAAAAGCGCCAAAAGAAGCATCCTATATGTTGACAAACCTATTTTATTCGGCATTTTAGTTGTTCCTTACGATTTGAATCCACCCTTTGACCACTTCCGTTCCGTCACCGTTTAGGTCGAGGATATAGAAATAAGTGCCTTTGGGCAGGTCTCCATTATTTCCTGTTCCGTCCCAAGAACTGTCGTATCCGTTCATTTGGAAAACGCTGTTTCCGTAGCGGTCGAACACTTCGAAAGTGTTTTGCGGATATAATTCGTGATCCACCAATATCAATCGATCGTTCACACCATCCCCATTGGGTGAAAATATGTTGCATATAGTCCCAGGATCTGAGCACTGGCTTCTGTTCACTTGTACCGAGACCGTTGCTGTGTTATTGGAAGCCTGTACATCGTTCGGGAAAGATGACACCAGATTGGCTGTGTTCTGTAGCGTTCCGGCTGCTGTGACGGTCACCGTAATTTCCAGGCTAACGACTTCTTGCGGAGCAAGTTCATCAATGGTCCATTCCCCGGTGATTTCGTCATAATCCCCTTTGGATGGTGCATCGGACACATGATCAAACCCATTGTCCAAAACATCGCTCACCACAATGTCCAGCACCCTGTCCATGGTTGTATTTTCGACTGTAATAGTAAAAGTTACACGTTCATTCAGCAGCACTAA
This sequence comes from Allomuricauda sp., assembly GCA_048270465.1. Lineage (GTDB taxonomy): Bacteria > Bacteroidota > Bacteroidia > Flavobacteriales > Flavobacteriaceae > Flagellimonas. The sequence goes on along the minus strand of JBLWSV010000002.1, from coordinate 204,346 downwards.
GTCCCTATCCACGGTTTTGGTAATGGCCAAATCGATGTCGGCAGGGTTACAATCGGGTGTAAGGAATGGGTCGCAGGCATCCAAGGGATCGGTGGCACTTTCGGGAACCGCGGGTGTACTTGGATCATCTTCAACAAGGACTTCCTCGCCATCGGTCAGGCCATCCCCGTCCGAATCAGCGTTGTTAGGATCGGTGCCCAAGGTGGTTTCTTCGCCATCCATCAAACCATCCCCATCGGTATCTACCATGCAATCGCTCACTGAAATCGTGACCTGCACGGAGGTATTGGTACAAGGAGCTTCCGCGCCACTGGTCGTATATTCAAAAACATAGTCGCCACTGGGCAATCCCGCAAAATCAACATTGTTTTCGGTACCAATGGTCAACGCGCCGTTGGACGGGTCTGTGACTACACTCCAGATTCCCGCATCTGCTCCTGCCAGGGTGGTATCCAAATCTATGATATTGGGACCGCCATTGCCTTCCACATTGCAGGCAAAAGTATTCGTGGATGTGCCCGCCGAAGGCGCATCGTTTACAGTCGCCACTACTTCCACTCTTTCCGAAGCACATCCGTTTGCGGAAGCCGAAACATAGTAGGAGGTTGTTTGCGAAATGGAAGGAGTGACATAGCTCTCTCCTGTTCCCAACAAATTTCCCCCTGTTGGGACATCGTACCAGCTCAACAGAATGGTACTTTCGTCTTCAACGATTGCCGTAGCCTGTAAAGTGGCCACACCTGTTCCACAGACAAAATCCCCTGTGGTGGTTTCAATGACCGGGGTGAAATTACGGACCAACAAGACTTCGACCCTCGGGCTGGCACAATTGTTCGTTTCATCATAATAGAACCCGTAATAAAGTCCTGGCTCTGTTACGTTGCTGTTGATATGGGCCGTGGTCTCCAAGGGGTCGGAATCCACGCTCCATGTCAATACGGTACCTGCTGGGGCCGTGGTGCTGGTCAGATAATCGTTCAAGTCCACATTGACCTCGTCGCAGAACACGGTGGGTTCGGCGGCATCCAAGGGCGGAGCAGAGTTTCCTGCATTGCAGGGCAACGAACAATCATCCACCTCTACGGTCAATTGCACACTTTCATTCACACAAGGGGAAACGGCCACATTGGTCCTATAGGTAAAAATATAGTTGCCCTCGGGTTGGCCATTAAACTCCACCGCATTGCCCGTTCCTATGGTCACGGAATGGCCTGTCGGAGCAGTGGTCAGAGACCAGATACCTTCATCGGCATCAAGCGAAAGTCGGTCATCCAAATTGATTAGGCTATTGCCATCACTTGAGTTGGAGCATGCGGACACAGCGGTTGCCGTACCCGCAGTGGGGGCCGTGTTTTGTGCCAAGGTGACTTCCAAAGTTGCGCTGGCACAATCATTGACCGGATCGTAGAAAAAACCGTAGTACGTTCCGGGGGAGCTCACAAAACTGGAACCCAAAAAGGTATTAGAATCCGACACATCCGCACTCAAGCTCCACCGCAATTCGGATCCTGCTGGTTCAGCATCTGACACATAGGCGTCCAGGTTTTGGTTAAAATCCCCGCAAAATTCGGTGGCCACATCATTATCCAAATTTGGTGCAATGGTTCCCGAAAAACAGGTTTCCTTGGTTGCGGTATCGATTTCTGCATCCCCTTCCCCATTGGTATTGGAAAGGGTGACGGAAAGCGTAATGGTTCCGTTGGCAAGACCGCTCAAATCATCTGTAATCTGTTGATTGGTTGAGGTGATTGTCCCTGTGCCCGATACGGGAACGCCTCCTCCATCACTGGTAAAGGTGTATTCATATTCAGCATCGAGTTCGGCATTGGCAAAAGTAAAACTGACCAGATTTTCATTGGTTTCATCAATAGGGTCCTGGTCGATCGTCACCGAATAGCCCGTGGGAACGGCCGTGTCCTTCGTTGATGTGTCGGTCACCGCAGCCCCCGTGCCGTTAGCATTGCTCAAGGTCACGCTCAGGGTCACCGTGCCGTCGCCCAGACCGCTTAAATCAATTCCCGTTATCTGATCTGTGCCTGTTGCTATGGGCCCGCCAATGACAGGACCGACCGTGCCGCCGCCGTCACTGCTGAAGGTGTACTCGTAGGTGGAACCGATCTCCGCCCCCGCGAAGGTGAAGCCCACCGCATTTTCATTGGTCTGGTCGATTGGGTCCTGGTCGATTGTCACGGTATAACCAGAAGGAATCGTTGTGAGTTTTAAAGCTGTATCGGTGGTTTCAGGGCCTTCTGTCCCTAAAATATTTGATACAGTCACCGTAAGTGTAATCAGACCGTCAGGCAAACTACTTAAATCAATATTGTCCACCGTCCGATTCGGAACAAGTACTGAACCACTGCCTGTAACTGATGCCACATTTCCATCCCCATCACTGGTGAAAGTGTAATCAAAAGATGTTAAAAAAGTTGGCGCACCAGAAAAAGTAAAACTTACATTGTTTTGGTTTGCGGCACTTATAGGATCTTGATTGATAATGACCGTATATCCGGATGGTTGTACATCATCATCATTGGCAATGGTCACTGTTGCCTCCTCTGGCGTGCCTACCGTATAATTTGGACCATCATCAAGAGTAACCACAACCGTTTCATCCAATTCTGTAAGCCCATCATCAATGGGGGTTACCAAAATTGTGGCGGTTTGTTCTCCGTTGGCTATGTTGACACTACCTAATAGTGTATTATAGTCATCGCCTGGGGTTGCATCTCCTGTAACTGTGTACCCTACTATAATTGGAGAACCAGTGCCATTTATTGCGCCTAGGTTAATCGTAAACTGTCCTGTATTAACGGGACTCTCAGCTGCCGCCGCATCATTGGCCGTAATGGTAGCAACAGCAGAATCCTCGCTGCTTATCGTCACATCGGCGCTCACCGGGGTCCCCACCGTGTAGCCCGCACTGGGGTCCAAGGTCACCGTCACTGTCTCGTCCAACTCCACATCGTTGTCGTCCACCGGAGTCAAGGTTATCGTCGCACTGCTCGCGTTGTTCGCAATCTCCACAGTTCCAGATAGGGAAACGAAATCATCGCCCGAAGTGGCCGAGCCCGTGACGGAGTAACCTATCGTCAAAGCGGAGCCTGATGTATTGGGAACGTCAAGGCTCACCGTGAACTCTCCATTGGTCAACGGACTTTCACTGGCGGCAGGGACACTGGCCGTTATCGTAGCAACGAGGTCTTGCCCAAACCCCATCCCCATACCGAAAAGGAGCATAAAAAAACACAGGAGGGTACGTTGACCAAGAGCGGTCAAGCTTATAATGGAGGTTTTTTTCAACAAAGACAACATGGCCTATTCAATCCGTTTGGGGTTCGTTCAGTAAGCCAGGCAATAGTAGGTTGTTTGGGAGAAGCCAATATTACAAAAAAGGCAAGGAATGCCCCAAGCAATCTGTTTAAATCTATCTTTAATCGGATAAACTGTCGGCCCTGTCCACTAAACCGTGGCGGAGCTGGTTTCGGCCTCGGGACTTATCTTTTTGACCAAGCCCTGGAGCACTTTGCCCGGTCCCACTTCCACAAAGGAGCTTGCCCCGTCCTTGACCATTTGCTGCACGCTCTGGGTCCATTTTACGGGTGCGGTCAGTTGTAGGATCAGGTTCTTTTTGATTTCCTCCGCATCCGACACGGCGGTGGTGGTCACGTTTTGATATATGGGACAACCGGGCACATTGAACTGCGTAGCTTCTATGGCGGCAGCGAGCTCTTCGCGGGCAGGTTCCATCAATGGAGAGTGGAACGCACCTCCCACGGGCAACAACAATGCTCTTTTTGCCCCAGCTTCCTTCAATTTTTCACAGGCCACGTTTACGGCATCCACTTCCCCGGAAATGACCAATTGCCCGGGACAGTTGTAGTTGGCGGGAACCACGATGCCTTTCACATCGGCACATATTTTTTCCACGGTCCCATCGTCCAGTCCCAAAACTGCGGCCATGGTGCTGGGTTTTAGCTCACAGGCTTTTTGCATGGCCAAGGCCCGTTGGGAGACCAGTTTCAATCCGTCCTCAAAATTGAGGGTACCGTTGGCCACCAAAGCGGAAAACTCGCCCAAGGAATGTCCGGCCACCATATCCGGTCTAAAATTTTCCCCAAGCACCTTGCTCAAGATCACCGAATGTAAAAAAATGGCCGGTTGGGTCACTTTGGTCTGCTTTAAATCCTCCGCAGTGCCCTCAAACATGATATCGGTGATGGAAAAACCAAGGATCTCGTTGGCTCTTTCAAACAGTTCCTGTGCGATGGAATGGTTTTCGTAAAGGTCCAGTCCCATGCCTACAAATTGTGCTCCTTGTCCGGGAAAAATATATGCGTTCATAGTTGTCGAGTTTTTTTGAGTGGGACAAAAATAGGGATATTTTGCTTCTTTACTCTTCTTTGAACCAACTGGAATATTTCACGTAGTTGTTGGCAATTCGGTCGATTTCCCCCGAACTGAGCTCAGGGCTGATGTCCTTTATTTTTTTGGCGGGCATTCCTGCATAGATGCTGCCCGCTTCCACATGGGTGCCCTTGGTGACCACGGCCCCGGCCGCAATGATGGAATTGCTCTCCACCACACAATCGTCCATAATGATACTGCCCATGCCCACCAGCACATTATCCTTGATGGTACAGCCGTGTACGATGGCATTGTGACCTATGGAAACGTTGTTGCCGATGGTGGTAGGGGATTTTTGGTAGGTACAGTGGATCACGGCCCCGTCCTGTACATTTACCTTGTTACCCATTTTGATATAGTGCACATCACCACGAATCACGGCATTGAACCAGACACTGCATTGGTCGCCCATGGTGACTTCACCCACAATGGTGGCATTTTCTGCAATAAAACAGTCTTTTCCAATTTCTGGGGATTTACCCCTTACGGATTTGAGTATCATTCTATTAAATTTTAATGAGTATAGACATCTCGACAGCTCCTTCGACTTGCTTCGACTAAGCTCAGCAACCAACGCTCAGGATGACAGCTCGATGTGACAATTTATTGAAAATACGACAAAAGTTCGGCCTTTTTGGATGCGGAAACGGAGAGTTCCTTGCCATTGGACAGAATGACGCTCCCACCCTTGCCTTTTTTGTACTTGACCACTTCGGCCACGTTCACCAGATAGGATTTGTGTATTCGGGCAAAGGGATAGGATTGCAGGGCATCCTCAAAATATTTCAGGGTCTTGCTCACCACTATTTTTTTCCGTTCCAGATATATTTCGGTATAGTTGTCGTCTGCTTTGCAGAAAAAGATATCGCCCACATCCAAGATCTGGAACCCATCTTGCTGAGGTAGTGTAATCTTTCCTTCCGCCCTCATGGGTTTGGTCTTGAGTACCTGCCCTTCCAGTACATTTTCTTTTTCCCTGACCCCCCTAACATAATCCACCGCCTTGATCAGCTCATCAATGTTGATGGGTTTCATCAGATAATAGGCCGCATGGTGGTTGAGGGCATCCATGGCGTATTGGTTGTATGCGGTCACGAAAATGGTCTCAAAGCTGCGCTCGGGGATTTGGTCCAACAGGTCGAAGGCATTCCCGAAGGGCATTTCCACATCCAGAAAAATGATATCTGGATCATATTCCCGTATAAGGGCCAAACCTTCCCCAATATTGGCCGCTTCGGCCACAAGTTTGACCCCATCACAATATTTGCCCAAATAGTTCCGAAGGATTTCCCGACTATTGGCCTCGTCCTCCACGATGATTGCACGCAGTTCCATCATTGTTTTTTGAGTTTTAGGGACACCCGGGTGCCCGTCCTGTCATTATTGAGGTCGGTTATGGACACCTCCACCCGGTTTTTGTACATATCGTTCAGGATTTGGATCCTTTTTTGGATGTTGCCCATCCCTTTTGATTTTTGTTTCCGTTGGTTGCTGGTCTTGAGCTCTGCCGATTTTTTTCTGCCGATGCCGTTGTCCTCGATCACAATCTCCAACATGCCTTCAATGATCGGCCGCACGGCTATCTTCAAGAAACCTTTTTCTTCCTTGTAACGCAATCCATGCCATATCGCATTTTCAATGTAGGGCTGGAGCAACATGGGCGGAATCCAAAAGGCTTCAATATCAATATTGGAATCCACCTCAATTTCATAATCAAACTTGTCCGAAAAGCGGGAATGTTCCAGTTTCACATAAAGCTCTAAAAGTTCCAGTTCCTTGGTAAGCGGAATAAAATCTTCTTCCGAATTTTCCAGCACGCTGCGCATCAGTATGGAGAATTCGCTCAAAAACCGATTCGCGCTGCGTTCGTCACTTTTGGCGATATAGTTGTTCACTGAATTGAGCGCGTTAAAGATAAAATGAGGGTTCATTTGGGTACGTAGCGATTTGAGGGCCAGTAGGTTATTGGCCAGTTTTTGCTGTTTGTTGCTCCTGTAGTACAAAAAAGCGGTCAGGGCCATGAGCAGTATCCCGAAAACAAGGGAATAGATGATCCATTCCTGTCGCTTGCTGGTCTCCTCGTACAATTGTTGTTCGGTCACGGCCAAACTGTACTTGCTCTGGTTGAGTTCCCGTTCCCGTTCCAAACTGGAAATACGGTTCTGTGTATTGGCGATTTCCCGGTTAAACCTTGCCGCACGGGCAATCTCTTGTTCCTTTCTGATGTAGAGGCTGTCCACCACGGCCACATAATCTTGATAGGACTCCAATGCCTTGGTAAAGTTCCCTTTATCTTTATAGACCTCCGATAACCTGCGTGTAGCATCTTTCTGCACCACCAGATCGTCTTCCCTGTCCGCTTCCACTATACTTTTTTGAAGGTAGGGAATGGCCTCGTCCAATTTGTCCTGGGCAATGTAGGCATTGGCAATCTTATAATTGATGCGTTGCGAGGTAATGGTATCGGGCGCCATCATGCCTTTATTTTCAACGGAAGCAGTGGGCTCTGGCAGTTGTTGCAATTCGCTGAGGCTTTTTTTGCGGAGTTGGATCTCATCATTGTACCTGCTCTTCTGATTGTAGAAATCGGCCACCCGCTCATTCTCCATGATCAGCCGTTCGGGGGCAATTTGTCTGGACAGACTCAACGAATTCTGGTAAAATCCTTCCGCTTCCACCAACTTGTTGTCACTGGCATAGGTATCCGCAATTTTGGAAGTCAGGTCAATAAATTTGGGGGATATCTGGTTCTTTTGGGCAATCTGAAGCCCCTCCGTATAAAAATCCAGCGCCTTTTTGAAGTCGGACATTCCTTTGGCCGCATCACCCAAAGCCTCGTACAGTTCCACACGATAGTAGGGGACCATGTTCTTGAGGTCGAGCAAGGGCAAAAGGGTGGATTCCGCTCGGGCGAACTCCTTGTTCAGCACGTAGGCTTTGCCCAGCAGTAGTTTTGTTTTGTTGAGCTCCCGGGCCGAAAGGGCATCCTTAAAATTGGCGATGGCCAGGTCATATTGTTTGTGGTACATGTAGATTTCCCCCAAAGTGGCCAAAGACGTGGAAAGCTCCTCCTTGTTGGTACCACTGCCCAGCGCCTCCATGGAACTGGCAATAAAATCGATGCTCTTCTCAAGGTCTGTTTTTTTATAGAAATTGGCGGAATCGATATACTGCCCATGTTCCATTACCGCATTGTCACGCAATCTGGATTCCCTTTTGGCAGGTTCAGATTTTTTCTCCCTCTCCTGTGAAAATCCGTGATGGGCAAAAGCAAAAAAAAGAAACAATATGAGTGCTGGCCTGATCATCGGGTTTGGACATACTTTAGGTAAACTTAATCCATCCCAAGCGTATTAAAAAATGGTTGTTTGCCAAAAAAGATCCAAAACACCCTTCATTTTACCACTTTACAAAGTCGTATGCATTTGTGGCTCATTAAAAACCATACTTCCCTCATTGTCGGTTTTAATTGAAAAAAGTTGCCCATAGTTTTAAGCCATCATTTAAAAACATTGCATCATGAGACATTTAAAATACGCATTCGGAACCGCCTTGTTTCTATTTATTGTCAGCACTAGCCATGGCTGCAACCTAAAGGCCCAAAAAAATGAAGACAAAACGATTGTCATGGCAACCAGTTTTGAAAAACCCGCCAAGCAATATGTGAAAATCGCCCTGTTGTTGGACACGAGCAACAGTATGGACGGGCTTATCAACCAGGCCAAGGCACAATTGTGGGACATTGTGAACGAGTTCACCCACGCCAAATGTGGGAACGGCACCAGACCTTTGTTGCAGATTGCACTTTATGAATATGGAAACGACAATCTTTCTTCACAGGAGGGGTACATTAGGCAAGTGCTGGGCTTCAGTGACGATCTGGACGAAATCTCGGAAAAATTGTTTTCCCTGACCACCAATGGCGGCGAGGAATACTGCGGTGAGGTCATCAACACTTCCTTGAAGCAATTGGATTGGGGCAAAAATGCAGACGACCTTAAAATGATCTTCATTGCAGGCAACGAGCCTTTTACCCAAGGTAAATTGGACTATCGGGATGCTGCGGCCAACGCAAAGGAAAACGATGTGGTCGTCAACACCATTTTTTGTGGAAACTATGAGTTGGGCATCTCCACCCAATGGAAAAAAGGAGCTGTTCTTACCGGCGGCGAATACATGGCCATCGATCACAATAGACAAGTGGTACACATTGATACGCCCTACGACGATATCATTATCAAGCTCAACTCCAAACTGAACAGCACTTACATTTCCTATGGCTCGCTTGGCTATGCTAAAAAGGAATTGCAATCCACCCAGGACAGCAATGCCGCCGAACTTGAAGAGGCCGTGGTGGTCCAGCGCGCAGTGAGCAAAAGTTCCCGATTGTACAAAAATGCCCAGTGGGATTTGGTGGATGCCGCTGAGGACGACGAGGCCGTGATTACCCGATTGAAGGAAAAAGACCTGCCCAAAGAGCTCCATGGGAAATCAGAAAAGGAAATCAAGACTTACATCACCCAAAAGAAGAACGAGCGTGAAGAGATCCAAAAACAGATACAGGAACTGAATGCCAAGCGAGAGGTTTACATTGCCGAAAACCAAGAAGAGGAAAAAGGCGAACTGGAAAATGCCCTAATGTCTGCTATCAAGACCCAAGCGGGCAAGAAAAACTATACGTGGGACCAGTAGTGCTGCTTCGTTAAAGCGTGTCACATCGAGCGCAGTCGAGATGCCCATGTAGTTCTCGACTGCGCTCGAACTGACATTTAGCAGGGATACTTTCTAATTGTTGGCAGCGGGGCAGTAACAATCGTAGCGCTTGCCCTGATCGTTCTGTCCAAAGTCGTACCCCAAGGTAATCTGATGGAAGCCACCGTTATCAAAACGGATGTCCCCTGTTTGATAGGAATAGTTATAGGAAAATAGGAACTTATTGACATTCACACCAATAATGGGCGTGAAAAGCTGCAATCGTTGCTCTCCAAAATTGCCGTTGGTCTGGAACTGGGCCCCGTCAAAACTCCTCCGATAGGACAATCCCGCCCAAACGGTGCCAAAACTTACGTCTTTGTACACTTTTGCGTTCAGGTCCACCGTTTTTTCCCTGGTAAAGTCTGTCATCTGGAACAAAATGGAAGGCTCCACCCTTGTGTTCTTGCCAAAAACATAGCCCACGGAAAGCAAATATCTTCTTAAGTTGTCAAACTCGGCAGCAGTATAAAGGTCACGGCCGCTCCCCAATATGTTCAAAATGGCTGCATGCGCATAGAATTCAAATAAATTGTAGGATGCTCCCAAATCTACATTGAAATAGCTGACGGTATTTTTCACCCCCGTCACAATGGGGTCGGGAACCACAGATCTGAACTCGGTCTCGTCCAAACTGCTCAAGAGCACGCCTGCACTCAACCCAAATGACAATTGGTTCAACGTCCTAAAATCCCCTCCCAACTGCAAATGGTGTGCATAGGTGGCCTTGAAACCTGTCTGGGAATGGTATCCGTTGGAGTCATTGAAGAGAATGCCCCCAATACCACTTCGTTCCCCAATCCTGGAATTGATGTTCAAGGTCTGTAAACTGGGCGCCTCATCCACATTGAACCATTGTTTCCTTGCGGTAAGCCGGACCTTGGTGCCCTCGGCAATCCCTGCCATGGATGGATAGACCAGATAATAATTGTCTGCCAAGTAATCGAAATATACCGGGATTCCTTCCTGTGCCCTGGCTATAAAACCAAACAGAAAGGCAGTGATAATTGAGGTTAGAATGCGTCTCATCTGACGGTTGGGGCTATGGGTTTGATTTATGTACTCAAACATTTAGATAACGGCCCATGGTGTACATTATTATATTATTTTGCAACGCATCCCAACTATTGGTATTTTTGCACCAAAGATTCGCCATGAAAGAATACAACATCACCGTTGTTGCCACCAACAACCCCAAGATCATCAAGTTGGAAGCCAATCATTTTTTGGTAAAGGGCAACTATGAATACAAAAACATAGACGAGGCCAAGAATTCCCCTTTGGCACAGCAACTTTTTTACCTCCCGTTCATCAAAACGGTCTATATCGCCAGCAATTTTATTGCCTTGGAACGGTTTGACATCGTGGAATGGGAAGATGTAAAGGACGATGTGGCCCAGCAATTGGTGGAATACCTGAATGCTGGTGAGCCCATTGTGCACGAGGAGCAGGACCAAAAGAAACAGCCCGTTTCCGTGTATGCGGAGGTGACCCCAAACCCGGCCGTAATGAAGTTTGTGTGCAACAAGCGCATAGTGCCCTCTGTTTTTGAATTCAAGAACATTGACGAGGCGAAAGATTCACCATTGGCGAAGGCACTTTTCCACTTCCCTTTTGTGAAGGAGGTCTTTATGGATGAAAACTATGTTTCTGTCACCAAATATGAAGTGGCCGATTGGGAAGAGATCAATATGCAACTGCGCGAGTTCATCAGGGACTTTTTATCCGATGGAAAGGAAGCGGTGACCACAGCGGCCGTCCAAAAGACCCAAGATACCACGGCCCAAGATACCACAAACGCCCAGCACGACGATACTTCCAAACAGATCATGGCCATTTTGGATGAATATGTCAAGCCGGCAGTGGCCAGCGATGGAGGAAATATCCTGTTCCAGTCCTACGAAGAGGAGAGTGGCACCGTCAGCGTTATCCTTCAGGGAGCATGTAGTGGTTGTCCATCCTCCACATTCACCTTAAAAAATGGCATCGAGACCATGCTCAAGAACATGATGGGTGACAAAATACGTGAAGTAGTGGCCCTGAACGGGTAATTTCTGCCAATTTCTGCCCTATTCCGGTCAAAATTTGTTAAATTGGAGGAAACTAAAAAATACATTGACCATGGCAGTTTTAAAAGTTATTGAAGTATTGGCAAACTCCAACGTGAGTTGGGAAGATGCCACAAAAAATGCATTGGCGCAAGCCTCAAAATCCGTAAAAAACATCCGTTCCATTTATGTGAACGAACAAAGTGCCACTGTAAAAGATGGTAAGATCGATGATTATAGGGTAAACGTCAAAATCACCTTTGAGGTGCAGTAAACCCGTAAAAAAACGGAAAACGCGTCCTTATTTCAGGGCGCTTTTTTTATGTCCAAAAAACCTTGTTCTTACCAAATTTTCAACAATACCGAATCGCAAAACAATCAAAGTGGACGAAAAACATACCAATGCGCTGATCCATGAGACCAGCCCGTACCTTTTACAACATGCCCACAATCCTGTAAACTGGGAAGCATGGCGACCGGAAGTTTTGCAGCGTGCCCAACAGGAAGGCAAACTGCTCATCATCAGTATTGGATATGCTGCGTGCCATTGGTGCCATGTCATGGAAAAAGAGTGCTTTGAGGACGAAGCGGTCGCCAAGGTGATGAACAAACATTTCATCAACATCAAAATTGACCGCGAGGAACGCCCTGATGTGGACCAGATCTACATGGATGCCCTGCAGATGATCTCCGGGCAGGGAGGTTGGCCCCTCAATATTATAGCACTTCCTGATGGGAAGCCCTTTTGGGGTGCCACCTATCTACCCAAGGACAATTGGATACAGGCTTTGCAACAACTGGCCGAACTCTACGGAAAAGATCGCGAAAGGGTGGTCAAATACGCCGCCGACCTCGCCAATGGGCTGCACGCCATCAATTTGGTGGAACCATCCAAGGATAAGGATCTCTGTACATTGCAAGAATTGGATGCTGCTGTCCATAATTGGTCGCAGTATTTTGACACCTTTTTGGGCGGCCACAAGCGGGCCCCAAAGTTCATGATGCCCAACAACTGGGATTTTTTGCTGCACTATGCCACTACCACCAACAATCAGGAAATTATGGAGTTTGTGGAAACCACCCTCACCCGCATGGCCTTTGGTGGAATTTATGATCATGTTGGTGGTGGATTTTCCAGATATGCCGTGGACACCAAATGGCATGTGCCCCACTTTGAGAAAATGTTGTACGACAATGGGCAATTGGCAAGTCTATACGCAAAAGCCTATGCCGTAACCAAAAATGAACTTTACAAAGCTATTGTCGAAGGAACAATTGCCTTCATAAAAGAGGAATTGATGGACAAGAATGGAGGTTTTTATTCTTCCCTGGATGCCGATAGCCTCGACCAAAACGGAAAGCTGGCCGAGGGTGCCTTTTATGTTTGGAAAAAAGAAGAACTGAACCAGCTTTTGGGAAATCATTTTCAAATCTTCCAAGACTACTATAATATCAATTCTTATGGGCTTTGGGAGGAAGAAAACTATGTTTTGATCCGTGACAAGACCGATGACGAAGTGGCCCATAAATATGGCATTCCCGTTCCAGAGCTCAAGGAAAGGATGAAGAATGCCCTATCTCTATTGAAGAAAGAAAGGGAAAATCGCCCCAAGCCCAGATTGGACGACAAAATTCTTACCTCTTGGAACGGTTTGATGCTGAAAGGTCTTGTGGACGCCCACCGTTATTTGGGCAATGAGGACTTTTTGGAACTGGCCTTGAAAAATGCCCGGTTCATTGAACGGGAATTGATCAAAGCAGATTTTTCCCTATACCGCAACCACAAAAACGGAAAAAGTACCATCAATGGGTTTTTGGAGGATTATGCAACGGTCATCGAAGCTTTCCACGCACTTTACGAGGTCACTTTTGATGAAAAATGGCTTTATTTGGGCAAGTCGCTTTTAGATTATGCCAAAGCGCACTTTTTTGATCCAGCATCTGGAATGTATTTTTTTACTTCGGATGAAGATCCATCACTGATTCGAAGAAGTGTGGAGACCGATGACAATGTAATCCCATCTTCCAATTCCATCATGGCGCATAATCTGTTCAAGTTCCATAAAATGTTCCCGGATGAAGGCTATGGCGATTTGGCCCCGCAAATGCTAAAAAACGTGCAACACGATTTTGAGCGAAGGGCACAGGGCCTTGCCAATTGGATGCATTTGGCACTTTTTTACAATCAAAATTTTTACGAAATAGCCATCGTTGGTGAAGATCACCTCAAAATGGCCAAAGAAATCAGCAGTAGATATGTACCAAACAGTATGCTGGCAGGTTGCCCCAAAGAAAGCGAGATCCATGTTTTGAAAAACAGGTATGTCGAAAACAAGACCTTGGCCTATGTATGCATCGAAGGTAGCTGCAAACTCCCTGTTTCAACCGCAATGGAGGCATGGGAAGAGGTTAATTCACAAAGACCATATTAAAATTTGGTCAGATTTTATATTTTTTATATTCTACAGACTTTGATTTAAGTAAACACTAAAAACAGAAACCATCATGAAAGAACTGGAAAATTACCAAGAATATGTTGACAAAGCCACGGAATGGGCCATTGGGATATTGCCCAATCTGGTACTGGCCATTATCATATTTTTTGTTGGGCTTTGGGTCATCAGATTTATCAACAAACTTGTGCGCCGATTTTTTGCCAAAAAGGATTATGACCTCACCTTGGAATCCTTCCTGCAAAGTTTTATCAGCATTACCTTAAAATTCCTGCTCTTTGTACTCGTCGTGACCCAATTGGGCGTAAAGACATCGTCCCTTGTGGCCCTTGTCGGTGCAGCAGGACTAGCGGTAGGCCTGGCCTTGCAGGGGTCCCTGGCCAATTTTGCCGGCGGGGTACTGATCTTGATTTTCAAACCTTTTAAAGTTGGAGATTGGATATCGGCACAAGGGGTGGACGGTACGGTAAAGGAAATTTCCATTTTCAATACCAAACTGAGCACTTTTGGCAACCAGATCGCCATTATACCCAATGGACAATTGTCCAACGGAAACATTGTGAACTACAACATGGAAGACACACGAAGGGACAAAATCGATGTGGGCATTGGCTATGGTTCCAACATCAAGGAAGCCAAGGAAATACTGCTCAAGATCTGTGCAGACAACCCGAATATCAACACAGAACCGGCCCCTGAGGTGTATGTGGGCGAATTGGCAGACAGTTCCGTGAACCTCACCTTGCGCTTTTGGGCCAACAACGATGTGTTCTGGCCCGCCCATTTTTACGTAATAGAACAGACCAAGTTGCGCTTTGATGCCGCAGGAATCGAAATCCCGTTCCCGCAAAGGGTGATGCACAAAGTGGACTAGGGTTTCTTTTTGGCCTGGATCACAAAGTCTTTCAAGTAATAGGGCTCAAAATAGGCCACATCCTCGAACTGGCCTTGCTGGTATTTGGTAAAGGCCAATCTGCCCATTTCCTTGGCAGAAGGGACAATGGATGCATCAAAATGAAAATGGGGGTGTTGCAATGCACCCCTACATTTTTCTGCGCCACTCCCAATGATGTAAACCTTTTGGGCCTTTGCGTATTCTCCGAAAGAGGCTTCATTGATAATTTCCGCCCTGGTCTCCCGAATTTCTTTGTAACCGGAACCAAATACCGAAGAATAGACCTCCATGCGCCTGGCATCCAACACGGGAATCACCACTTCATCGCTTTCTACTTGGACCTGATGGGCCATACTCTCCAAGGTAGGAATGGAAATGAGCGGCAAATTGAGGGAAAAACAAAGCCCCTTGGCCGCAGAGACCCCTATGCGCAGGCCTGTGTAGGAACCGGGGCCTTTGCTGATGGCAATTGCGTCCAGGTCCGAAAATGACAAAGAAGCCTTTTCCAAGGCTTCTTTGATAAAAATATGTAGTTGTTCCGAGTGTGAGTACTCCTGGGCATTGTTCTCTTGGATGGAAACAGTTTCTCCATCAATGGAGATGCCCACGGAGCAGTTGGTCGTAGCGGTTTCTAAATTGAGTATTCTGGCCATAGCGGCCACAAAGATACTAGTTTAAAGAAATCGGCAAACCAAAGTAGAACTCCAAAATTTTCAATCGGAAGATATAATCGTATTTGGTACGGACCACATCTGCACGGGCATTGTCCACCCTTGCCTGCGCCTGACCATAATCGAAGGCGTTCATCAAACCATTGTCGTAGCGTTCCTTGGCATATTCCAGGGCCAAACTACGCGCCTCAAGTGTTTTAAGGGCTGCCTCGTATGCCTTCTCAAAGGTACTTACATCGACATAGGCCTGCTGGATGGTATTCTCCAGATCCAGTTTGTCCTGTTCCAATTGCAATTTTGCCTTTTCCAAACTGATCTGGTTTCGCTTCACATTGTTTCGTGTGCTCCAGCCGTTGAAAATGGGGATGTTCAACTGCGCTCCATAACTGATACCGTCAAAAATCCATAGCTGGTCCGTGAAGCCTGGGGTATAGACCCCTCCATTCCCATCCGGGATCTGGGTCACATCAGAGTACCTGGTCCCGTATTGGAAAAAAGCTCCAAGAGTGGGCAAATAAGCACCCTTGGCTATCTTAAGATCTTCTTTTGCCAATTCCACATTGGATTCGGAGAATTTGATGTCGTTCCTAAAACCCAAGGCCTTATCAAAAATTACTTTGGGTGAATTTTTAAGGATATCGGAAGGTGGAATATCAAACTCTTCCTCGGCTATATCAAAATTTTCATAGTCGGTGATCTGTAACAGTTGCGCAAGATTGACCCTGGCTATCAATACATTGCTCTCTCCATTCACTATTTGCTGCTCCTGATTGGCAGCCGTGGCCTCAATTTCCAAAAGATCGCCCTTTGGCAATACGCCCGACTCCACCAGTTCCTTGGTTCGTTTCAGGTCTTGCTCCGTTACGGCATATTGTGCCCTAAAGGTCTTCAATTGCTCTTTGCCAGAGAGTACCTGCAGATAGGCATTGGCCACATTCAACCGAATATCGTCCTTTAGATTGTCCAAACGGTACTGGTTGGCAATGGCATTCATTTTTGCCCTGTTCATTTGATATACATTGCGAAGCCCATCGAACAATGTGACATTGGAAGACACACTTGCATTCACGTTAAATGCCGTGCTATTTGTTGGCAAGTTGTTTGTTGGGTTAATGGAAAAACCTGTATTGCTCGATGCCGATGTGGATCCGTTCAAGCTGGGAAGTAGGTTTCCCAATGCATCGGACTTATCGATCTTGGCGTTTTCCAGGTCCAACTCAAATTGTTCTATGGTCAAATTGTGCTCGACTGCATATTCCACACATTCCTGAAGTGTCCATTTGCGCATTTGGGCATTGGATACTAGAACAACGGACAGCAGTAACAGCGTCGTTAGGGTATTTTTCATTCGTTTTTTGATTTTTGGTTGTTCAATATATTGGCAGGACATCATCAATCCACATCATCGGATTTCTTCTCCAACTTGTTCCATACCTTGATTTTGGCACCTTCTTCCAGGCCCGATACCACTTCCACATCAATTCCGTCGCTTACCCCCAGTTCAAGATCCTTTCGTTCAAACTTGTTCTCGGCCACTTCCACCTCCACATAAGGTTGTTCCGTATCCTTGTCAAATTGAAGTAAGGCTTCTTTGATGGAAAGAACATCCTTTTTCTCTTCCAGCACAATGGAAGCATTGGCACTATAGCCCGCACGCACATAGGCTGTACTGTCCGGAATGGTAAGGTCGCCCTCTATCTTGAACTGCACGGCCCCTTCCTCTTCCACACCTTTTGGGGCAATGAACTTCAGGTTGGCGTCAAATTTTTGAGTCTCCAATGCGCCCAAACTGATTTCCAAGGGCATGCCCACGTGCAATTTTCCAACTTCGGCCTCGTCCACTTCGCCCTCAAAGATCATTCTGGACATGTCCGCAATGGTGGCGATGGTGGTACCCTCGTTAAAGTTGTTGCTCTGGATGACCTGATCCCCTTCTTTAACGGGTATTTCAAGAATAGTTCCGGATACGGTGGCCGTGATGTTGGTATTGGCACTGACCGAACCACCGGCAGATCCCTTTCTGATGATCTGGTAATCGGCCTGGGCGTTTTTCAATTCTTGCACGGCCTGATCGTAGGTCAGCTTCTGGTTGTTGAATTCTTGGCTGGAAATGACCCCTTTCTCAAAAAGGGCCTTGTTCCTGTCGAATTCGATCTTGGCATTGTTCAAGGCCAGTTCGGCGTTGCGCACCCTACCTGCCGCTTGGTTCAGCGATTGTTCATTGGGCACTACTTTGATGACAGCGATCAGATCACCTGCCTTTACTTTCACGCCTTCTTCCAACATGATCCTATCTATGATCCCAGATATTTGGGGCTTTATGTTGATCTCGTCCTCTGGAATGACCTTTCCGGTAACAATTACTTTATTGACGATGTCCTTTCGCTCAGGGGACTCGGTCTTGTAGAGCTCAACGGGAGTACTGTTCTGCTTTAAAAAGTAAACAATGGCAGCCATTATCCCTATGACCACTATTCCGATCAATCCGTACTTTACATACTTGTTCATTATTGCTTATTTGATTTCGTTATTTATTTGTGTTGATTATTCTTCTCTCAATGCTTCTATGGGCCTGATCTTCACAGCTCTGTTGGCAGGCAAAAGTCCTATGAGCACGCTTAGCCCAACCATCAATAAAAATGAAATGATGAACTGGGGAATGCTGATCATGGGATTCACGAACGGAAAGTCGTCCCCGCTGCCCCACATGGAATTCATGATGGATAATATACCTACGGAAATGGCAAAGCCGACCAGTCCGGCAAATGCTGTCAATACAATGGCTTCCAATACGATCTGGCGCTTGACTATTTTGGGCGTGGCCCCCAGTGCTCTTCTCACACCAATTTCCTGTGTCCGTTCCTTGACTGTGATCAAAAGGATATTGCTGATGGCGATTACCCCGGCCAAAAGCGTAAAGATGCCCACGAAAAATGAAAATCCTTGGAGTACCGTGGTAAATGCGTTGATATTGTTGAATATCTCCGACATATCAAAACTCCCAATGGCACGCTCATCCTTTGGGTGGATGTCATATTTTGCCTTTAGGATATCCTTGATCTGCCTTTCCACCACGGCCACCTTCGTATCGGGCTCCACGGCTATGGCCATCCATCCCATACGGTCTCCTGAATTAAAGGCTTTTTGAAAGGTGGTGAAAGGGATGAAAACCGCATTCTCCCCATCAATGTTAATATTGTTGTTGGGCTTGTACATGCCCACTACGGAAAAATACACCCCATTGATCCGAATGTCCTGACCAATGGCTTTTTCGCCTTTCTCAAAAAGTAGTTTATAGGTCTCCTCTCCAATGACACATACTTTCTTGGACTCGTCTATGTCAGTCTGGTTGAGAAACCTGCCCTCTACCAGTTTCTTTTTGGTGATGTCGTCTATTTCTGGATAGTCGCCATACACGGCCGAACCACTTGTCCGACCATTTCGATACACGGTGACCGTACCTCTGTGGCTTGCCAACTCAATTCTGGGGGCAAGCACTTCGATTTCAGGAATCTGTCTCTTCAATATTTCGGCATCCTCAATTTTGTAGCGGATCCTTCGGCCCCTTTCAAAGCCTTTATAGGGTTCAGAAGTCTGTTGTCCCCAAACAAAGAGACTATTGGAGGCGGTACCGGCAAAAATCTTGTTGAACCCATTGCTCATTCCGTTGGCAGAGCCCAATAGCAGCACCAAGATGATCATCGCGAAGATGACCCCCAACATGGTCAAAAAGGTCCTGAACATGTTCTTGCCCAGCGTATGAAAAATTTCTATCCACAAGTCCCTATCAAATAACCACATAACTATTTATCACTTAGTGCAACAATGGGTTTAACGTTTGCGGCCTTCATTGCCGGTATGAGGCCCGCCAACACACCTGCTATGATCAAAATGATGGTGGCGGTGATTACCGTGGATGCATTCACCGAAGGATTGCTGAATGCAGGGGTCTCAATATTGGGGCCAACAAGGGCAAGGATCATCCAAGCGAACACCAGTCCCACAAAACCTGACAGCGTGGTAATGAAAACGGATTCCAACAACACTAGGTTAACAATTTGGCGGGGCCTGGCCCCTAGCGCCTTGCGAACCCCTATTTCTTTGGTCCTTTCCTTGATCGTGAACACCATGATGTTTCCAATGCCCACAATTCCCGCAATTAGGATCAAAAAACCCACACCGATGCCGATTCCTTTCAATACGGCGGTAAAACTGCTTATGTTGTCAAAGGCTTCCGCATAGTTCCAAACATACAGTCCGGCTTGATCGTCCGGATCAACCTTGTGCCTTCTTTTCATCAGGTCTTCCAACCTGCCGGAAAATTCCAGTGCCTTGGCCAGATCGTAGGTCGGGTTATAAGTGAGCGCAATGGCATTGATGTCATTGGTGTTGCCGTAAATACGTTGGTAAGTGCTTATCGGTGCATATATCCGTCGTTCGGCATTGTCGTCCCCTTCATCGGTGAAAATCCCGATAACCCTGAAGGGCAGACCATTGAATTCCACAAACTTTCCAATTGGATCCTCCGTTTTGAACAAATCCTCGGCCACTTTTCTACCAATCACGGCAACCTTGGCCTTGTTCACCACGTCAGCTTCGTTGATATATCTTCCGGCCACCACCAAGGTTTTTTCTATGGCTTGATGGTCGGGATGTGTCGCTTGGACCGAGTAGGAACCTGTTTCACTCTTATACCTTGCCGTAGCATTGGCATAGTATCTCCCACTGATGTACTCTATGTCATCCGGAAAACTTTGCCTGATGTACTCGATATCATCGTTCTTGAGTTGGATTCTTCTTCCCGCTTCAAAACCTGCATACGCTTCCGAAGTGGTCCCTGGACGGACGAAGATCGAGTTGGTTGCATCATCGTTGAACTGGCCCACAAAACCGTTCTGCATCCCGTTTACCGAAGCCAAGAGCATTACCAAAATAAATATGGCCCACCCCACGGAAAAACCGGTCAAAAAGGTCCTGAGCTTATTGGTCTTAAGCGTGTTGAATATTTCCTGCCAGACGTCTCTATCAAACATACTGTGCTGCTCTTACTTGTTCTATTTTTTTGTCCTCAACGATCACGCCGTCCTTCAAATGGACAATGCGCTTACACATGTGTGCTATATCTTCTTCGTGGGTCACCACCAATATGGTGTTCCCTTCATCATTGATTTTTTGGATCAAGTCCATGACTTCATAGGAAGTGGTACTGTCCAAGGCACCGGTAGGCTCATCCGCAAGCAATACCTTGGGCTCTGCCGCCATGGCCCTGGCGATGGCAACTCTTTGTTTTTGTCCACCAGAAAGCTCGCTGGGCAAATGTGATGCCCATGGTTTCAAGCCCACTCTTTCCAAATATTGCATGGCCTTTTCTTGGCGCTCCTTTCTGGGCACTTTTTGATAATACAATGGGAGTGCCACATTCTCAAGGGCACTTTTGTAGTTGATCAGGTTGAACGATTGGAAGATAAAGCCCAAAAATTTGTTCCTATATTGGGCCGCTTTGGTCTCGCTCAGGTTTTTGATCGGCACGCCATCCAAAGTGTATTCCCCTGAATCGGCACCGTCCAACATTCCCAAAATGTTCAGTAAAGTGGATTTTCCAGATCCCGAAGATCCCATAATGGCCACCAGTTCCCCTTCCTCCACTTTAAAGTTTATCCCTTTTAGAACATGAAGGGAATTGCTTCCCATTTTATAGGATTTATGAAGATCTTTGATTTCTATCATGATTGATGTGATGTTAGCTATCTTTTTTAACCACTTGCCTGTAAGACCGACAAGTTGTTAAATTGTTACAAGAATTATTGAAAATTTTTGTTAAATGATTTTTAATTGGTTTGTTCTGCGGCAATTGCGTTCCAAATTTTGACCTTGTCACTTGCGGTGACCCCTGACTTCACCTCTACATAGATACCATCGCTCACACCCAGTTCCACGTCCCTTCGCTCAAATTTCTGGTCGGCGGTCTCCACTTCCACAAATGGTTTTTTGGTCTCATCGTCAAACTGCACCAAGGCTTCTTTCAAGGCCAACACACTATCCGCTCGGGCCAGGATTATGGAGGCATTTGCACTGAGGCCCGCCCTTATGAAGGTAGTGTCCCCTTTTTTCAGGGAACCCTTGATCTCGAACTGGATGGCCCCGTTTTCTTCTTTTCCCTTTGGGGCAATATAATCGAGCACGGCATCAAAAACCCGGTTCTCGATGGCTCCCACGGTAATTTCCAAAGGCAGATCCTCTCTGATTTTCCCCACTTCAGATTCGTCCACCTTGCCCTCAAAGATCATCTTGTCCACATCGGCGATGGCTGCAATGGTGGTACCTTCGTTGAAATTGTTGCTCTCGATGACCTGGTTGCCCACCTCAACGGGCACTTCCAATATCATTCCGCTCACCGTAGCCCGGATCATGGTGTTGGCCGCATTGCTGAGACCGCTAGTGGTCCCCGTTTTCACAATGTCGTACCGTTTGTTGGCCGCGGCATAAGCCTGCTTGGCCTGATCATAAGCGACTTGGGCCCTGTCCATATCGGCCTGTGAGATGACCCCTTTTCCGAAAAGGGTGGATTGTCGCTCAAAATTTCTTTTTTGATCGTCCAGATTTATCTTGGCCTCATCAATGGCATTTTTGGCATCGTTGAGTGCGGAAAGGTTGGGCACCACCTTGATCTTGGCCAATAGGTCCCCGGATTTTACATAATCCCCTCCCTCCACAAACACTTCTTCAATGACCCCAGAAATATTGGGCTTTATCAGCACTTCTTCCAAAGGAAGAATACTTCCCGTGGCCACGGCTTTTTTCACTATGGTCTGCGTGGAAGGTGTTTCGGTCTGATAGACCACAGGGTCTTCCGCATTCTTTTGATAGAGATAGTACATGGAGCCACCGAACACAATCACGATGAGCAGGAGGATGGCAATGGTTACCGATTTTTTCATTTTGATTTGATGTTTGTTGATTGATATATGTTATTCTGTTCTTAACGCTTCAATGGGCCGCACCTTTATGGCACTCTGCGCCGGAATAAAACCCGCCAGCAGGCCGGAGACCATCAAAATGGCCAATGCTCCCGTGACCACCCCAACACCCACACTGGGACTCATGAACATATCCACAGGCCCGACACTGTCCAAAAGGGAATTGATGCCGTAAATGACCAACGAGCCGAAAATAATACCCACCATCCCTGAAACCAAGGTCAGGAAAATGGATTCCATGAGGATTTGCTTTTTGATGGACCATGGCTGTTCGCCCAATGCCCTTCGTATGCCGATTTCCTTGGTACGTTCCTTCACCACGATGAGCATGATGTTGCTCACCCCGATAATCCCTGAGAGCAGCACCATTATTCCCACGATATAGGCCACGGCTTTCAGTGCTCCAAAAAGGCTTTCCACCCGGTTGTATTGCTCATACAGGTCAAAATATCCTATGGCCCGGTTATCTTCCGGATGGACTTTATGCCTTTTTTTCATTTCGTCCACAATTTTATCCTTGAGTTCGGAAATGGAGCTTCCGTCATGGGCGGTTATGGCCATCCAACCCACATCCTCCCCTCTGTTGAAGGCTTGGGAAAAAGAGGTGAAGGGAACAAAAATTTCCTTCTGCCCTTCTTCCCCATTTCCACTATTGTTCTTTTTGTAGGTCCCGATGACCATAAAGTTCACCCCTTGGATTTTGATATAGGTGCCCAAGACTTCCTCGTCCTTGTCATATAAATCATTCCTTACCCCTTGTCCGATCACGGCCACTTTTCTTTTTTCAGTGATGTCGTTATAGTTCAAAAACCGTCCGGAGGTCACGGTCATGGGGTCTTGGTTGATGATTTCCGGATAATCCCCATAGACATTATATGCCCCGGTGCGTATTCCTCTTACCACATTGTTGTTTCCCCCAAATCCTCCCAATTGGTTCCTTGGTGAAATAAACCGAAGATTGGGCACATTGTCCCTGATGGCCTGTACATCATTTATTTTGAACTCAAAACTTCTGCCCTTCGGTAGCCCTTCATAGGCCCGGGTAGTGGCCCGGGTCCACATGAACATGGTGTTGGTGGCAATGTCGCCGAAATCTTGCTTGATGCCATTTTCAAGTCCTTTGCCCGCTGCCAGCAATACGATCAATATAAAAATGCCCCAACAGACGCCAAAGGCCGTGAAAATGGTGCGCCACACATTGCTGGTCAGCACCTCCAATATTTCCCGCCATCTATCCCTGTT
Source organism: Allomuricauda sp. (assembly GCA_048270465.1). Lineage (GTDB taxonomy): Bacteria > Bacteroidota > Bacteroidia > Flavobacteriales > Flavobacteriaceae > Flagellimonas. The sequence goes on along the minus strand of JBLWSV010000002.1, from coordinate 180,904 downwards.
GAACATATTGATTGTTTTTATTGTGTTTTTTATTCATCGCGCAAAGATTCTATCACTTGTACCTTGGCTGCCCTCCAAGCGGGCACAAAACCGGCCAAGGTGCCTGCCAAAATCAAAACCAATACCGTGGAAAAGGCCACATTGAAGTTCACGGATGGGTTTAGTACATAGTCCACTTCAATGTTCGGGCCGACCAGTTCGAGCAGGGCCATACTAAAAATAAGTCCTGCAAAACCTGAAATGGCAGTTACAAAGATGGACTCGTGCAGGATCATGGCAATAATGGACCATGGCTTGGCCCCCAATGCCTTTCTGATACCGATTTCCCGTGTGCGTTCCTTCACCACGATCATCATGATGTTGCTCACGCCCACCACACCTGCAATTATGGTACAGATACCCACAAACCAAAAAAACAGTTTTATGTTATTGGTAAGGCCGTAATACCGCTTGGCCTCTTCCATGGCACTCCATACTTCCATCGCGCCGGTATCATCTGGGGCAACGGTATGTACCTGTTGTAGGTATTCTCTAAGATTGTCCTTAAAGTTGATGGCCTGTGCCACCGCTTGGTCAAAGTTTTCAACGGGAGGCAACGTAAAGGACATATTGTTGATTCTGTTTCCGCCATTGAACGCCCTTTGGGCCGTGGTTATGGGGATATAGATCCGTTCTTCTTCACGATCCTCCATTTCTTTGTACACCCCGATGATTTTGAAAGGGATGCCGGACATATCGATGAACTCACCGATGGGTGTATCCAATTTTCCGAATACATCTTTTTTGATCTTGTTGCCAATGACGGCCACTTTGCCCGTGGACATTTCATCTTGGTAATTGATGAAACGACCCTCGACCATAGAGGCATTCTCTATAAATTGAAAATCCGAAGCGACTCCCTGAACCCCATAAATAAGTGCTTCCTTGCCATAGTTTACACTGATGCCCCTGACGAAGATCCGTGCGGAACCATTCTCGATGTCATTCTTGAACATGGAGTTGGCCTTGTCAAAGTTTTCGTTGACCAATTGGATCCTCCTGCCGGGATTCATGCCCTTGAACTCCTTTGAGGTTACTCCGGGCCAGACCCAAACACTTGTCGAGGCATCTTGCTTGAATTCACGCTCTATGCCGTTGCGCATGCCTTGGCCAAACCCGAGAAGAATGACCAAAATGAAGATTCCCGAAGCCACGGACAGTCCGGTAAGAAAAGTGCGTAATTTGTTCTTTCGTATGGTGTCAAATATTTCTTGCCACCTTTCTAGGTCGAACATAGGTCAGCGTTTTTGATTGATGAAGTACAGACGTACATCTATAAGATGAACTAAAACGCCAAATGTTACAGTTGGAGAAAAAAAATCCAGGTATTGGGTTCAGCTCCTCATCTTCCGATAAATGAAATAGAACAACCCGCCCACCAAAATATAGGGTATCGACATCAGGTACACTATCCCGTTGTTGATGCCCTCGGCGGTTTTTCCATCGGCCTCGCTCTCCACTACTGCCCGGCACATGGCACATTGGGCATCCATAGTGTCGGGAAACACCAAAAGAAGTAAAAGTAGAAGGAGAAGTTTAGCTTTCATAGCAAGTTCAATGTTGATAATAGGGAGAGATCATGATATAGACAATGACTCCGGTCACCGCAACGTAGAGCCAAATGGGAAAAGTGTATTTGGCCCAGAGCCTATGATTTTCAAAATCGTCCAAATATACTTTTGAATAGGTGATCAAAACCAATGGGATTACCGATATGGAGAGCACAATATGTGTCATCAGGATAAAGTAATACACATATTTTATGGCTCCCTCCCCTCCATACATGGTGGTTTCAGAGGTCATGTGGTAAGCCACGTACATGATCAGGAACAGAGCTGAGAAGACAATGCAGGTGGTCATCAGTTTTTGGTGGAGCGACCTCCGTCCATTTTTTATGGCAATCACGGCAACGACCAACATCACAGCAGTGAGGCCATTTATGGTGGCGTAAATGGGCGGAAGGAAGGACAATGGCTCTGAATTGGGTATTTTATAGCCAAACAGCAATGCCACTACCAATGGAACTGCTATTGAAATTATAGTAATCCACTTATTGAACCTTTTTTCCTTGAGATAAATATCATCGGTCATTCTGCCAACAATTTTTTAATGTCCTCTTTTAATATGGTGATCTGCTGGGCCTCTCCGTCAGCGTTCACCCCTTGTTTCTCAGTTATGGTTCCTCTGTAATAGATCAAGGGGTTCCCAAATTCATCTTCACGGGAGCGAATATACCCATTTTTATCAACCAATGCGAACATACCGGAGTGTTCAAAACCGCCCGGGGCGTCCTCCACTTCATTGGCCAAAATATAGAAGCCTTCTTGGGCCAAGGTGTATATCTCCTCTTGGTCCCCAGTGAGCAAATGCCAATCCTTGTCCGTTATGCCATACTTTTCCGCATACTTTTTTAACACCGATGGGGTGTCATACCTTGGATTGATGGTAAAGGATGCCACGCCAAAGTCTCCATCCTCCTTGAAGGTTTTCTGTAGTTCCAGGAGATTGTTGGTCATTATGGGGCAGATGGTGGGGCAGGTGGTAAAGAAAAACTCCACTACATAGACTTTTCCAAGATAGTCCTTATTGGTGACCAATACACTGTCTTGATTCAAAAAAGAAAATTGGGGCACTTTGCGCTTTCTGTCGTCGTTCACCACAAATCCGACTTTTTTGTGCTGTGTGGCCGCACTCATGCGGTCGTTTTCCACTATGGCCCCACCTTTTATCCTTTTGGTAATTTCATGGACCGCAAAGATCCCGAAAATCAAAATGATGGCCGAAACCCAGATATAGGTGTACTTTTTCTTGTTATTTGCTCCTGTTGGCATTGTTCTTTTTTAAAGCGAGTCGGTATTCTGCCAAAATGATCTTGACATCATCCTCCATCTTGTTGTTCAATTCAGCTACCGAAGAGGTGTCAAATCCATATTTCAGTCCCTCATCCTCATCGTCCTTCCTTCCCCTAAGATTTCGATCTTTATCAATGATGAACACATAGGATGTTGAAAGGTCGTTATCCAATTCAATGTTTGCTTTCAAGGCTTTGAAAAGTGATTTGATCTCCTCATCTGTTCCAAACGCAAAGTGCCATTTGTCCACATTGGAAAGCTGTCCCAGTTCATCTTTCAGGGATGTGGCCTCCTCTTCATTCCCTTTGGGAACGACCATCACCACCTGAAAATCATTGAACTCCCCAAATCTCTTATATATTTTTTGGTTCAGATTGAATGCATTTCCCTTCTTATCTTCCAATTCACGGCCCAAAAAACCCAAAATGGTAATCTTCCCATCCAAGCTCACCTCGCCATCCATTGCAGGCACATCGGGAATATTCTCCGTGAGCACGGGCAACTTTCCAAAATTGTTGACACCCGAGGCAAAGAACAGATAGGCCACCAAAGGGAACACAAACAGAATTACTAAAACAAATGTTTTTTTCATAGGAAATACAACCATACAAAAATAAAAAAAGACGGTTGGAAAACCGTCTTTTATCGTTGTTAATACTTTCTTAGAAATCCCATGTCAGAAAACCTTCATGAAACACATTGTACACATAATCCGCTTCAAAAAGCAGAATGAATATCAAGTAACAGATCAGAAAGATGGGTGTCCATACAATGGCCCTTCTCAAGGAGCTTTTCTCATCGCGCAGGTGCATAAAGTCCCAAGCAATGTAGTAGGCCTTGACCAAGGTAAGGATGATGAATATCCAGTTGAGCAATTTCATCCCCAATAGGTAATTATGGGTGAGTACCCTGGGTTTCACAATACCCAAAGCTACCTCAATCGCGGTCACAATGGTCAGGAAAACCAACACGCCCCATATTTTTTGGGTGTTTGATTTAAACTTTACCAATCCTCTGAAAATCTCAAGTTTGTGCTCGTGTGCCATGTATATTGAATGTTTTTATACCAAATAAAAGAATGTAAATACGAATACCCATACCAAATCCACAAAGTGCCAGTACAGTCCCACTTTCTCTACCATTTCGTAGTGCCCCCTACGTTCATAGGTGCCGAGGATGACATTAAAGAATATGATAATGTTGATCACAACACCGGAGAATACGTGGAATCCATGGAACCCTGTGATGAAGAAAAAGAAATCCGCAAAAAGTCGGTGACCGTATTCATTGTGGACCAAGTTTGCCCCTTCCACTACCTGGGTAGCTTCCATGATCTTTGCCAAGGACTCTTTTCTGTCCAAAACGGTTTTTTCGCCTTCTTCGTTCAAATATTCTGTACGGATCAGAATATTGGGGGTGGCCTTGAAACCTTCCACCACTTCGTTCAATGAATAGGAGGTCTTGTATCCTTCCCCTTCAAACCAAATTCCCTGATTCTTCATGTGCTTTACCCTTTCTTCCGGAAGGGTCTTGGAAAAATCGGCCAGAGCAGCCCTTTCGCCGGTTTCGGCATTCACAAACTGAAGGATTCTGCCTCCCTTGGTCTCCAACGCTCCATAATCGCCTTTTATGAATGTTGCCCATTCCCATGCCTGTGAACCCACGAAGATGGCTCCACCAATGATGGTAAGGAACATATAGATTATTACCTTTCCCTGTTTCATTTTGTGCCCTGCATCCACAGCAAGTACCATGGTCACGGACGACATGATCAGAATAAAGGTCATGAAGGCCACATAATACATAGGATAGTTTCCATGGAAAAAAGGTACGTGGGTAAATACTTCATCGGCTATTGGCCAAAGGTCTATGAACTTAAACCTTGAAAAGCCATAAGACACCAAAAAACCTGAAAAAGTCAAGGCATCAGAGACAATGAAAAACCACATCATCATTTTTCCATAGCTAGCGCCAAGTGGCTTGTTTCCGCCTCCCCAAACGCTTTCTTCTGTACCGGTAGTCACCGTTGCATCCATATAAAAGGTCGTTTTATTAAAACTTTCACAAATTTACACCTTTTGACATATTTGAAAAGATAAACTTGAATGAAAACTGCTTCGTTCCAAATTTATTTCACGAAATACATGAACAAGATCAAATACACCCAAAGAAAATCCAAAAAATGCCAAAAAGTGGCCCCCAGTTCAATTCCCAATTTATCACCTGGCATGTATTTCCCCCTTAACTGTTGTACCAAGACCACCAAAAGTGAAATGAGCCCTGCAACTAGGTGCACAATATGTACCGCAGCGATCAAGAACACATAGGACATTTTAATATTGCTGGTGGGTCCGGTAAAGTAATACCCATTTTCCAACATTTGGGAGAACCCAATAAACTGGAACACAACAAATGCAATGCCCAGACCCAAGGTTGCCAACAAAAAAATGGCACCCATTTTTTGGTCGTTTTTTCCCACTGCCTTATTGGCCGCAAAATAGGTGATACTGCTCAGGACAATGATGGCCGTACTGATGAAAAATGCCTTCGGCAGTTCAAGATCACTGATCCAATCATCGCGTTTACTGCTAACGATATAGGCACTTGTCCAACCGGCAAAACCCATGATCAAACTTACAATGCCGAACCAGAGCATCATTTTTTTTGCCCTTTTGTTCTTTTCCTCTGCTGTTCCCTGTGTCAAATCCATTTTTAACCGATAAACTTATCTACAACGTATATTATTTGAATCAATGAAATATAGGTGACGCTGGCCAGCATGAGCTTTCTTGCCGAGGCATTGTCGCGCTTTTCATACAACCTGAATGCAAAAAACAGCATGACCAAGCCAGCCATTAGTACAATTGCTGCTGCGGGAACGGACAGTTGCAACCTTCCTGTGAAACCAAAGGCTGGCACTATGGAGATCACAATCATCCATATCGTGTAGAGTATGATCTGCAAGGCTGTCCCGGTGTCCTTATTTCCCGTGGGCAACATTTTGAAACCTGCCTTCTTGTAGTCCTCATCCAACATCCAACCAAGTGCCCAAAAATGTGGGAACTGCCAAAAAAATTGGATCATGAACAGCGTTCCCGGTTCAATCCCAAAATCATCCGTGGCCGCAACCCATCCCAACATGAAAGGTATGGCTCCTGGAAATGCCCCAACAAAGACCGAGAGAGGCGATATTGTCTTCAGTGGTGTATATACACTGGTGTACAGAAATAAGGATATTGCTCCGAACATGGCCGTCTTGGGGCTTAGGGCCAAGAGTGACAATATCCCAAGTACCGTCAATGCAACCGCGATTGTAAGTGCTGTTTTGGGGGACATTCGCCCAGAAGGTATGGGACGGTTTCTCGTGCGTTTCATCAGGGCATCCAAATCTTTTTCAATGATCTGGTTGTATGCATTGGAAGCCCCAACCATACAATATCCGCCAAAGGTCAGCAACAAGAGTGAAATGATATCGATCTGGTAAGCTCCCAAAAAATATCCTGCAATGGACGAAAAGACCACACTAACGGCCAGTTTGGCCTTGGTGATTTCCTTGAAGTCGGAAAAAATCAAGGAAAGTGAATTGGTTTTAACGGAACTTACTGCAGATTTCATCCACGCACTTAATTGGCTGGCAAAGATAACGTCAGCGGGCATCTTTTCCAACCAAAGAGAGGGTTTTATGACAACAGAAGATAAAACTTCCCCATTGTGGGCATAAAAAAAGCCCTGACGTTTCCATCAGGGCTTTTTCCATTCCTGCCTCGACAGGAACATATATTTTTATTGCAGCTTAAATGTAATCGGGATACTGAACGGCACTTTTACCGCCCTTCCCCTTTGCTTTCCTGGTGTCATTTTTGGCAATTTTTGAATAATTCTCATTGCCTCTGCCTCCAGATTTTTGTCCGGTCCGCGCATTCTGATGTCCCCGATGCTTCCATCTTTCTGGATTACGAAAATCACGCTCACCCGACCTTGAACACCCATTTCTTGGGCAATTTCAGGATAGCGGAAGTTTTTACGGATGTGATCTTGCATTTTCTCTTGGAAACAGTCCTTCTTATTGGCTGCGTTCTCACAACCTGGAAAAACAGGCACATCTTCAATTACTGCAAATGGAACACTGATATCTTCCTCCACTTCTTCCACTACAACTTCTTCAATCTCTACGACCTCCTCTTCCTGACTGGTTTCGGTGGACTCGATCACGGTTTCCTCGACCTCTTCCTCATCTTCCACAACCTCAATCACCTCTGGCGCCGCTGGTGGCGGTGGTGGCGGTGGCGTCTTGATCTGTTCGGTCATTGGCACTTCCTCGTCCAACTGGTCTTCAACATTCAAGGCGATGTCATAATCATTTGCCTTGTCGTATTTTTTCCACTCCATGGCTCCGTAAACCAACGCCAAAACAGCGGCCAACCCTATCACAAAATAGAGGGAGCTATTTTTTCCTACGTCAGCTTTTGGATTCTTTTTTGGTTCCATTTTTTTAAATTTAGTGTTTGCTAATTTAATTATTAATTGGTTAAATAAACAATTAAAATTTCCATTTTAACGGCTTTTCCTTGGAAAAAAGCCACCGGATCAATCCAATTCCTACAAATGCCCCAATGGCATTTGCCAAAACATCACCCAATTCGGCCATTCGGTCTTCAGTGATCGTATATTGTAAAACCTCAATAAGTATGCCGTAAAAGATGGCCAATAGTGCTATATTCCATAAGGTTCTTCCCAATGCCATGCGACCCTTGGTCCGTTCACGCACAAACAGGCACCCCAACATCGAAAAAACCAAATAGAACGCAAAATGTGTGATCTTGTCCGCATAGGGGATGTTCAGATTGCCCTCGTCCAAGTCCATATCCGAAAAAGAAAATAAGCTGAGCATTGTGATGAACAATACCCAGCTTATGAACAATATGGTGTATCTGTAATGCCTAAGCACCAATCAATGCCTTGTAGTCTTCGTCGCTCATCAGATCATCAACCTCGGAAGGATCACTGATCTTGATCTTAATCATCCAGCCTTCGCCATAAGGATCGGTGTTCACTTTTTCGGGTTCGTCTTCCAGCACTTCATTGAACTCGATGATCTCCCCGCTCAAGGGCAAGAAAAGATCGGAAACGGTCTTCACCGCTTCAACGGTCCCGAAAACCTCCTCCTTGTCCAAAGTCTCGTCCAAAGTCTCCACTTCCACATATACGATGTCCCCCAATTCGCCCTGGGCAAAATCGGTGATGCCCACAGTGGCAATGTCCCCATCTATCTTGACCCATTCGTGGTCCTTGGTGTACTTTAATTCTGATGGTATGTTCATTATACTACGTTTGAATTTGTAAAGGAACAAATGTAACGGATCGCGGAATGCTTTTCAAACAAACCCATGAACAAAATGCAAGAAAAAACTATTCCCCGATACGTTAGTTGCCAAAGTTGTAGCGCAACGTAAATCCGGTATTGATCGTTGTTTGGGGGAATGCCGTGGAAACCGCAAACTCAGAGAAGGAGTGATCATAAAAGAAAAGGGCGTTCAAGCTCTTGCTCAGGGCATAGTCCGCAGTAAACTTAACGGACATCAGTTTTTGTCCCGAAGTGATCTGGTTGTTGTCAATGTCCAAATTACGGATGATGGTGATGTTGTCCCGAAGGGAAAGGTCAGCCTTCAGATTGAGGTCGCCCTTCAAACGGGTCTTTTCCCCGCCAATATTGGTGACAAATTTGACATCCTTGAACCGATAGCCCAGACCAAGGGTATATTCCTTTCCGTTGATCTCCGTGAGCAGATTGTTGTCGAAGCTGAGGGAAAGGGTCCTATCGGTCCTTACCTCGGCCAAAAAGCTAAAAGAATTTACCATCTCAAAATCCACCCGCATCAAGGGGTTGAACTGATCGGTCAATACCACATTGTTGATCAAGGTCTCGGGGAGCAGATCGTTGGTCTCTGGGTCTATCGTGGTGTTCTGTCGCTCCAAATTGGTCTGGAACTGGTTGATGCTGTAGGCGGCGCGATAGCCATGGCTCAAGGAGAACCGCTTGAATTTCTTCTTGAACCAACGGTTTTTCATCAAGCCCGTGTATTTGATGTTCCAGTTTGGAATAGGGATATCCCTAAAAGCGTCCAGGTTCACCCGATTCACATCTTGTCCGGTGTAGGCCGCAAAGAAAGCTGGGAGCAATACTTCTTGCTGGGTCTTGCCATAACGTTCCGGAAAACCGTCCTCATCAAGCTCTCCCGGACTCTGCCCGCGGTCGGCCACCAATCTGTTGGCAATGGTGATCCTGTTCTGCTTGAACTGCTCAAAAGTTTCGGATTCGAACTGGTCACTCTTGTTGAAAATGGTCCCGATCATCACGGTGGAGATACTGAAATTCCCCATTTCATTGACCAATCCATCCTCAAAGTTGATCCATCTATCCGGACTGTAATTTTCTTGGGAATTTGCAGTAAACTGTCTGTCGGCGGTCAAATCTATGGTCAGGTCTTGCGTGGGCTGTGCCGTGGCGGTAAGGTTCAGTTGCTTGCTGGCACTCCTTATATATTGCGAGTTATATTCCGGATAAGTGGTCAACCATCCATTTCGGGCCGCTTCGTAGCGTACATCGGACTGGCTTCCGAACACAAAGCCCAAGGTAGGTCGGGTGGTACCGATAAACCCAACGGATTGGGTGTAACCCGGAAGCACTGTTCCCCTGTTCTCACTATAATTGACATTGATGCGCTTGACCATCGTCACGATGTCCACCAACGTATTGAATCCCTTACTTGTCTTTTTCGGCGCGTTCTCTTCTGCACCACTCACCGGATTGCCGGCTTTGTCCCTTCGCACAGGAGGTTGGTTCGCCAGTACCTTGCCGCCTTTTTTCTTCAACCCCAAAAAGTCGTAGAATCGCTGCATGCTCAAATTGGCCGTTAGGTTGTGGGTGCTGGCGTTCTGCACCGTATTGATGTTCTGTCCTGCCACTTCGATCAAGGCATCCCCACCACGTTGCCAATCAAAATTACTGGTGTAGGTATATTGCGCATTGATAAAATTGAGAAACGGAAACTTGCTGAAGGGCAGCTCATAGTTCAATTGCATCTGCTGGGCATGCCTATTGGGCTCGCCAATATCAAAGAACCCGTCCCAAAGATCCAGTGCCTGATTGATTCCTGAATCGGGGTCATCATCCACATTGAAATAATTACGGACAATATTATTGTTGGAAGCCGTCAAGTTCAACCGAAGGGATTTGGTGATGCTGTAATTGAGGGCATATTGCCAATTGAAAAGGTAGTTGCGCTGTTGCAAAAGGGGAAGTTCCAAGGCCTCCACGCCAGGTTCCAGCACATCCCTGAACCGCTGTTGGTTGAACGAACGGTTGTAATTGGCATTTACCGAAATGCTTGTGGGCAATACGTTCAGGTTCAAATCTTTCAACCACTGCCAGTATTTGCTCATAAAAAGGGAATCTTTTTTGGCAAAGGGGGCAACGGGTGCCGGTTTGAAATTGTGGTTATACACGAAGCCTGTTGTCACATTCTGATCACGTAGGTCGGCCACCTCAAAGTCCCTGTGGTTGGTTTCGTTGTAGGAGTAGTTAAAAGTAAAGTTTTCAACATCGAAAAAATTCGCCTCAGCTTCCTCTCCCCTGTTCTTTCGCACCCCAATAAGGTTGATGCTGGTTCGTTTGGTATAATCCTCCGCCTGTTTTTTGATGGCATCCGCCTCTTCGGCCGTGGCGGCAGCGGCAATACGGTCGTCCAGTTTCAGGTCGTCGTAAACAGGATCAAACTCGGGAGTGATCAGGGTTTCGGAAATTCCATAATTGAACGGCAATTGAAGGTTCCATTTTTTGGGGAACAATTGCCCTACGTTCACATTGGTGACCACATCATAAGATATTGCATCTTCCCTAGATCTTTCGTTCGGCATTTGGTCAATGGAGCCAAAACCGGATGTGCTCTTGCTTCCCGTAGCGGAAACATTGGCGAAATCGGCCATGTTGGCATCCATTGCCGCGATTGCAGCCCATCCTCCTTTATTGTCCAGACCCGCCAAGCGAAGCTCGTTGAACCATACTTCACCACGTGCGGGAACATCATCGATGTTCTTCACGCCCACCATCATGCCACGGATACTTCCCAGTGAGGGATTACCGCGTATCCCGATACGCACCACTCCCAATGTCCTAGGCGCAAATTCATCCACGGGAACGGCCTCCCCGTCCACAATCTCGTAGTAGGTGATCTGGCTCAAGGATTGTTCCGCAATTCCTTTGGATTTCACTTTGTTCAAATCGTCCAGGGCAATGTCCAGTTCGTTCACGGAGGGCCAAATTTCTTCTGCAGATGTGGAACCAAACGAGGTAAACTGAAGTGGAAGCTCTATTTGGTAAAAATTTTCCGAAAAGTCCGTTCCGATCCGAAGGAAACCCACCAAAGGAGTATCATCATCGGAATAATCCCCGTTCATTATCTTTTCGGCATGCATGAACATCTTTAATCGTTCATACTGCCTCACATCGATGTTCACATTTTTGAACACGCCCCTTGAATCCTCGGACTCCAAGTTCTCCACCACAAACGACAAAGACTGTTCGTTCTGACGGATGATGGTGTTGTTATTATTAAGTTGTTCCCTGATGACTCCCGGGGGCAACACGTAGGGTATAGGCTGCCGTCCAAAGTTTTCTTCTATGTTTACAGTGTTCACATCGGTTACCGTGCCATCATCAGAAGGGTCGTTATCCACATCGGGCTGCAAGGAATTGGTATAGGTCCTCCAGTCGCCACGCACCAAATCCAAAGTGGCAAAACGGAGTACCACATCGTCCGAAAAGCCCGTGAGATACATCCGCATGAAACTGATGGACCTAAAATCCGTAATCCCGCCCACGGCATCTGTGAAATCACTCAACGGAATTTTGTATTGGATCCATCTTCTGTTGAGCTGGGTACCGTTGGGGAGTGTGGGCGTCAATCCTTCGCGGATATCCGTTACATATTTATCGTCAATGGTGGTGTTTGGTTTTATGGAGATGCGGTATTCATAGTAGCTGTTGACGGTATTCATGGTAAGGTCCCTGTCAATATCCTCCACATCGGGCAATGTGGTGGAGCCCCTGTTGGTGTTGGTCACCGCCACGGGCGAGTTTCCCTGGGTGTTGTTAAAGTCGAGATAGCGTTCCAATACCCCACCTTCCCTGTTCAGGTAATATTGATAATTATCCAGCGCAGGGTCTTCCGCCGGGCCGTTGTAAATGGCAGCTTCCGCAGCATCATCCAATCCATCCAGACCTATATCCTGAAGGGTTCTGTTGGTCTCGTCAGCATCAAAGGCATAGACCAGGGACTGTGTGGAAGGTACTTGCCCCCATGGGGTTTCCCTGGGCACTTCGTTATTGGTGCTTGCAGGCAATCCATTTTCATATTGTTTGCGGCCATCCCTCAATATATCTTCCGAAATGTTACCCAGATTCAGTACCAGCTCCCCTGCATTGGCATCCGTGGTCTGTCCATCCACATAGGGGTCAAGGACCCAAAATTGCACAAACTCCACATTGGACTGTTCAAAATTGGTACTGCTCAAGGGACGCATGATGCCCGCCCACTTGTTGTCCGGAGTTTCGGTCTCAAAACTCGGATTGGCATTGTACGGCCCTTTTTGATCGGGATAGTACACGATGTCCAAAGTGCTCTGCACCTGTGTCTGTCCTTGGGCTATATCGGTCTCGGTAAATACTTCGTCTATGAAGACCCTTCGGGTCGCATTTAGGGAAATATCGTTATCGGTCAGTCCGGAAGGACGCTGGTTGGTATAAAAAATTGGGTCGATGGTGTACCAGGCCATTTTGGCACGTTCATGCCCCACATCTATCCCTGTTCTGTCCTGCAAAAATTCAACGGGTGGGCTTGCCAAGGTCCAACCCAATGAGGAACGGATGTCTATAAGTGCTTGCGCCCCTTCAAAATCATCCAGATAGGTTGTGGTCTCCCCCCTGAAATCGGCATTCTTGGGCGAGTTGGGCTTTAAAAAGGCCACCTCCCCCCTCAAGGACAGATTGGAAGGCACATCAGTATCGATATTCGGTAATTTGTTGGCCAAGCGTGTCAAAAATGGCAACTCCGTACTGAAATTTCCGTTCAAACCGAAAATGGTATTGTTGACGGGCTCCACCCCATAATTGGATTTTTGGGTAAGGGGCCGTTCGTTCAGGTTGAGCATGGTTCCGCCCAAAACAAAGTTTTCATTGAACCGGTGCTCCACGTTCACCCCGGCAAACCTTCGGGTCTGTTGCCCAAATACGGCATTGTTCTCCACGGAAATATTGATGGGCGTGTTGGATGCCGCCAAACTGGGATCCAAGATCTGCACGGTTCCTGCTTGGTAGTTCACGGTGTAATCTATTCCCTCCTGAAGCTGGCGTCCGCCTGCCGTAACACGTACCGACCCCCTGGGCACGTTGAAGGCACCGATTGGAATACCATTGTTTCCCTGCGACTTGTACCGCCCCTTGATCTGAAAACGGTTTTTCTCCGCATCCTGGAGCGAGGCCGCCTTGGTCTTGGCATACATATTTCGGAACACGTAACGTCTTTGGTTGGGATTGTACCCCTGATCGTTCTCAACATCATATACCCCTCCACCCAATTCTTCGAACAGGTATTCTCCAAAGGGCTCCACTTTTGTGAATATGATCCGTCCGGACTGGGAATCCACCGTTATCCCTTCCAGATAATCAAAAAAACCATCGCCGCCGGGCTGCACATCATTGTACACATTCAATCGATCCAGGTTGAATACCCTTAAAAGAATTTGGTCTTCGAGCCCTTGTGGCCAACCTGCGTTTGGATCAACAGGCGTGATGTAGTTCCTCGGTGTGGGGTCTGAATATAAAATATTCAGTTTAAAATCTTCCTGGCTCAACTGATAGGCACCCGTGGAATAAATATTCTTCATCATCAGGTCCCAGATGGGGTCTTCCACATTGGTGATGTTGCTCTTGAGCAGTTTCAGGATCAATGTATTGTTTTCAATGATGGGATTAACGCCACCGGAAACCGTTGTGGCATCCACTCCCCCGTTAGCAAACTCCCCCACTTGATACACCTGTCCATTTATGGTGTACTGAAAAGCGACCCCTAGCACCTCATCATTGCTCAAGCTTTGGCTCAGGGAAATGTAGCCCAACCTGGAATCAAACTTATAGTCCCTTCCTTGTTCCAGTTTTCGGGCATTTTCCAAAATGGCATAGTCGAAACCTTGGTTTACCGGATATCCCGGAACATTGAACCCGGATTCCACTGTGGCAATGTCGCGAATGGACTGTGTCAGCGCCCCACCGCTGCCAATTTGTTTGGGATCGTAGGCATTGGCAGCGTTCTGTGGATATCCTGTCGCTATGGCTGACGGGTTGAAAAATCCTGCCGGATCACCATTGTTGGCCCCGATCCTGGTCTTATCTTCCAATGCTTCCCCAAGATCTTGTATGGCAACCACGTTCCTCACGTTCTGTGTCTGTTGGTTCCGGTTGGTCACCCAGACTTCCAAACGGGTTATCTGCACTTGACTTTTGATAAAGGGATAGTCTTCTAGGGCACGATCATAATTGTCCCTGAAATAATGGGCCAGGAAAAAGTGCCTGTCCTCGTCGTAGTCCAAAGCGGTCAGGGAGAATTCGTTCAGCGTTCCCCCTCCTTGGGCCACCACGGTATTGTTCTGTGATCTTTGCTCGGAAAAAACGGCGGTTACCGTGGTTTTTCCAAACTGCAATTGTGTCTTGACCCCGAACAGGCTCTGCGCACCTGTGATGAGCGAGCTGTTCAACGGCATGTTTACATTACCGATCTCAATTTTTCGCAGAATATCGTCTTCTGTAGGGGTATAGTCCAGTTTGACGAGGTTCTGGAAATCAAAAGTGGCCTCGGTGTCATAATTGGCGGTCACTTGGAGTCGCTCCCCCACCTTTCCCAAGAGGCTTAGGCTTATGCGTTGGTCAAAATCGAAAGAGAGATTGGTCCGGTTTCTGGGCGAAAGGGCCGGATTGTCATTTTTTTGCCACAGCACCCCAAGATCCATGGCCACGGAACCTTGTGGGATTACTTCAATGGTATTGCCCCCAAAAATGGATTCGAAAAAATTGCTGTTCACATAAAAATTGGGCAAAAGGTTCTTTCTGGCTTCCTCGCTTCCTTCCTTTCTCCCCGTGAAGGCATCAATTTTTTGCTTGAAATAGGACTTCATCTGTTCCTTTCGGACCAGTTCGTAGTATTGTTCCGGAGTAAGGATGACCGGGTAGTTGATGTTGAAATCCCCAACACTCTCGGTGTAGATATATTTGTCGGTCTTGGGGTCGTAGGTATATTTGGCAATGATGCTGTCGGGGTTCTCCAAAATGAGGCGACCAAGCTCAACTCCCGATGGCACGGAATCCTGAGCCTGTTCGTTGGTCTCCTGTCCGAAAATGGTGGTCATGGACAGGAAACAAACCACAAAGAAGAAGTACTTAAAGCTTGTTGGTTTAAGTATTGGTTTTGCCCCTTTTTTCAAACTAGTTACAAATTTTTCAGCGCCCGTTTAATAATGTTCTCAACGCTTAGCGAAGTGTCTTCGGCCAACACCTTCTCGACGACCTTTTCAGATTGTCTTCTGGCGAAACCAAGAACCTCTAATGCAGATAACGCTTCTTCTTTATTTGTATTGTTTGTTTGGAGTGAAACTTCACCCATGTCATAGACTTTCAAAATCTTGTCCTTCAGGTCCAAGATGACACGTTGGGCCGTCTTGGCCCCAATCCCTTTGACAGCCTGTATGGAGGCCACGTCACCGTTGGCAATGGCATCCCTCACATCGGCCGGGGAAAGGGAGGACAACATGGTCCTTGCCGTGCTGGAACCGACCCCTGAGACCGAGATCAGCAAACGGAAAACCTCACGCTCCGACCTTTCCATAAAACCAAAAAGGGTATGGGAATCTTCCTTGACCAACAGATGGGTATATATGTGAATGTTTTCTTCATCCCTCAGCAAGGAAAAGGTGTGCAGGGAAATGTTCAAAAAATAACCCACACCATTGCACTCCACCACAATATAGGTCGGGTTTTTTTCCACCAGTCTTCCTCGTAAATGGTCAATCATGTCCGGTTTGTTGTTTATTGGTATTTGAAGCCTTGGGGGTTACTTTACTCGGTCTTCATTCTTGCATTTCGTCTTTTTTCCCGTTCCTGGGCATCAATCACTGCAACGGCAGCCATATTCACCATTTCATCCACACTGGCACCCAATTGGATAATGTGGGCCGCTCGGGGCAAACCGACCATGATGGGGCCGATGGAATCGGCCTCGTTCAATCCTTTCAACAATTTATAGGTAATGTTGGCCGATTCCAAATTTGGGAAAATGAGCGTGTTCACTTTTTTTCCTGATATTTTCGAGAAGGGAAAATTGTTGTTGCAGAGCTCTCGGCTCAGCGCAAAATCGGTCTGGATTTCTCCATCCACCACCAAATCGGGATTGGTTTCGTGCAGTATGCGAACGGCCTCTCTCACTTTTTGTGCATGCGGATGGGTTGACGAACCGAAGTTGGCATAGGAAAGCATGGCCATAACAGGCTCAAAACCAAAGGTTTTTGCTACATTCGCAGTCATTTGGGCAATTTCGGCCAGTTCCTCTGCACTGGGATCTATATTAATCGATGTATCGGCCAAAAAGAGGGGGCCACGTTCGGTGATCATGATGTTCACGGTGGAGGCATTTTTGACTCCCTTGGCCCTTCCCAACACTTCAAAAACGGGGCGCAGCACCCTTGGGTACGATCGGGAATAACCCGAGATCATTCCATCGGCATCGCCTTCTTGGAGCATCATGGCCCCAAAATAGTTGCGTTTGCCCATGTTCACCCGTGCGCTGTATTTGGTTTCTCCCTTTCGCTTTCTGGATTCCCATAGTTTCAAGGCATATCTAGTCCTCATTTCCCTGGATTCATCGGAACGTGGATCGATGATGGGGACCTCAGCATCAAAATCAAGCTCTTTCTTTAATTTTTCGATGGTCTCCTTATGCCCCAAAAGTATGGGTATTGCAATGCCTTCGTCATGAACAATTTGCGCTGCTTTCAACACATCCAACAATTCAGCCTCGGCAAAAACAATACGTTTTGGGTTCAATTTGGCCCTGTTGTGCATCAAACGAACCACTTTATTGTCATTGCCCGAGCGTTGATATAGCTCTTCTTCGTACCTGTCCCAATCTTGAATGGGTGCCTTGGCCACACCACTATCCATGGCTGCCTTGGCCACTGCTGGCGGAATCTTAGTGATTAAACGGGGGTCAAAGGGTTTGGGAATGATATAGTCCCTACCAAAAGCCAGTCTTGTGGTATCGTAGGCAATGTTCACTTGCTCCGGTACCGGCTCCCGGGTGAGGTCGGCCAACGCCATCACAGCGGCCATCTTCATTTCCTCATTGATCTTGGTCGCCCTTACATCCAAAGCTCCCCTAAAAATGAACGGGAAGCCCAGAACATTGTTCACTTGGTTGGGGTGATCGGATCGGCCCGTTGCCATGATGATATCTTCTCGGGTCTTACAGGCCAGATCATACTCAATTTCAGGGTTTGGATTGGCCATGGCAAAAACGATGGGGTCATCGGCCATGGATTTGAGCATCTCGGGAGAAACAATATCGGCAATGGAAAGCCCAATGAACACATCGCAACCTTTCATGGCCTCTTCCAGCGTGTCGATTTTTCGATCTGTGGCAAACTCCAATTTCTCTTCCGAAAGGTTTTCCCTATCGCTTCGAATGACACCCTTGCTGTCGAGCATCACAATATTTTCACTTTTTGCACCAAAGGCTTTGTACAGACGGGTACAGGAAACGGCAGCAGCTCCAGCGCCACTGACCACAATCTTCACTTCCTCAATTTTTTTGTTGGCAATCTCAAGGGCATTCAACAAGGCGGCGGCAGAAATGATGGCCGTACCGTGCTGGTCGTCGTGCATGACCGGAATATCCAATTCTTCCTTTAGGCGTCTTTCTATTTCAAAGGCCTCTGGGGCCTTAATGTCCTCCAAATTGATGCCCCCAAATGTTGGGGCGATGATTTTTACGGTCTCGATGAACTTGTCCACATCCGTGGTGTCCAATTCAACGTCTATTCCGTCAATGTCCGCAAATATCTTGAACAGAAGGCTCTTCCCTTCCATTACCGGCTTTGATGCTTCGGGACCTATGTTGCCCAATCCCAAAACGGCCGTTCCATTTGAAATTACGGCAACAATGTTTCCTTTGGCGGTATATTTATAGACATCGTCCTTGTTCTTTGCGATCTCCAGACAAGGTTCTGCCACTCCTGGCGAATAGGCCAGGGCTAGGTCTCTTTGGGTGGAATAGGGTTTGGTCGGTACTATTTTTATTTTTCCCGGTTGGGGTTTTGCGTGATAGAGTAATGCTTCGCGTCTTTGTTTTTCCTTGCTCATATAATGGGGAATGAATCGGTAAAGTTAGCGTATTCCTAGGTTTTTAAATAATACCATAATCACCAATTTTGATATAAAATAAAACGTAAGAGCTTATGGAGACTTGATTCATTTTCTAGAACTCTGGTATTTCCATATCAAATTCAGGATATCCCTTGCTCTTGGGAAGGGTGAATCACATGGGCAAAATCCCCTCTTTTGTACCCAAAAGAGAAACATGGGACTGATGGCACTTTGCTGGAGACCATAACTGCATTGGATTCCCAGAAACCCAACGTTCATATTGAAAACCTGCCAAAAACCCAGCTTAGGTTTTGCAATCTAGACCATGATCGGGGTTTAGTTGGTTTAGCAGTTAAGTATAAGTGACGTTAACTAAGGTCATACATATATACTTTGTTCACAAAGTCATTCTTTTCCATGGTTTCCTAAGTTTATCTAACTTATCCGTCTTGGGACTTTCTGATCAATAGTTCCTTGAATTGATTTTCCTTCCCATAAGGCATATAAAAATGATTGGATTTTAAAATAGCTTTGTGAGTAGAATGGCTTTCAATAAAAGGGATTATTTCCGACTGTATTTTACTGATCCATAAATCTACTGATGAGTTCATTTCCCTCATACTATTTCCCTTGATTGTAGGACGTCTTATTTGAGCCATAGCAAGGTATTGACCATCATGGACATTCCCGATTTCGGTGTCAAAGTATGTTATATTAATATCATAGAACCCAGATCCAAAAGTCTTAAATTCAAAGAATATAAACACCGAAAGTCCATTGCCCAAATCTTTGAACATTGCTTTAGAGGTCGTTGTATATCTTGTGAATCCAAAATCATTCAGGAACGGAACTATTTTTTCTTTAAATAAGCTGTCAAACTCCTTTTTCCTTGCCTTGGTCGTAAATTCTTGCTGCATTCCTTTATCAATTAAATACAACTGTTTGATTTTTGAGCAAATATCAATTCCTCAAAAAAACACCATCAATATAGCATTTTTTCCATCCAAACTACCAAACAAGGTTTTTTTGGTAATATTCTTCAGTAATTTTTAATCTTTGAGGAAATCAATGTTACGCTTTAGGCCGGAAAGTTTGGTCCGTTTCACTGCTGATTTCTGGAATACCTTTTTAAAAACGTCCTCGGTGATCTCTTCCCAATCCTTTTTCGTGAAGGACAACAATTCTGGGTT
Source organism: Allomuricauda sp. (assembly GCA_048270465.1). GTDB lineage: Bacteria > Bacteroidota > Bacteroidia > Flavobacteriales > Flavobacteriaceae > Flagellimonas. The sequence goes on along the minus strand of JBLWSV010000002.1, from coordinate 161,357 downwards.
GGGATTGAACAAAGGTTCCTGGTGCGGTTTGGAAAAGCGGTTCCAAGGGCACACATCTTGGCAGACATCGCACCCGAACATCCATTCGTCAAATTTTCCTTGGAACTCCCCAGGAATTTCATTTTTCAGCTCGATGGTGAAATAGGAAATGCACTTGCTCCCATCCACCACATAGGGCTCCACGATGGCCTCGGTGGGGCAGGCATCGATGCAAGCGGTGCAGGTACCACAATGATCGGTGACCGGCGTGTCGTATTCCAATTCCAGGTCCACAATCAATTCGGCAATGAAATAAAAGGACCCTACTTGCTGGGTCAACAGATTGCTGTGTTTCCCGATCCAGCCCAAACCACCGCGGGCAGCCCAAGCCTTATCCAGCACAGGTGCGGAATCCACAAAGGCCCTTCCGTGCACTTCCCCAATTTCCTCTTGGATGAAATGCAACAGACTTTTGAGCTTGTCCTTTATCACAAAGTGATAATCCGTTCCGTAGGCATACTTGGAAATCTTATAGGAATCTGGGTTCTGTTGTTCGGACGGAAAGTAATTCAACAACAGGGAAATGACCGACTTGGAACCTTCCACCAATTTTGTGGGGTCGAGACGCTTGTCAAAATGGTTTTCCATGTACTGCATCTCTCCATGCCTATTCTGGTTGAGCCATTTTTCCAGACGGGGCGCTTCCTCTTCCAGAAAACCTGCTTTGGAAACACCACAAGACAAAAAACCGAGGCGCTTGGCTTCGGCTTTGATAAGGGACGTGCGTTGAGAAATGGACTGCATCCTTAAAAATACAACCGATTAGCTGTTTTCCAAAACATATCGCACAAACGCACGACATTCGTACACTGGAATCTCAGAAAAATAGAAGTCAGTCACATCTTCGGTCACAATAATCTGGCAACCTGCCAGCAATGCCGAATAGTACTCCAAACCATCCTCGAAATCGTTAATGGCAGGATTAGCCACTGTTTTTTTGACAACCGAAACATCAGCCGTCGCAATTTGCAGTTTATGGGAAAGAATGGAAATTTTTTCAGCGGCCTTCTGTGTACCGCTCTTTTTTTCGGCAAAATAAAATGCTATGGCCAAGCAAATAGGCGAAGTGAACACTTTATATTTTGAAGAATCGGCCAAACTCAAAATCCGGGCAGCATGGGCATACAACGGGTATTGCCTGTTCAGCACCGCTACCAGTACATTGGCATCTACAAATACCTTCATTTACGGGATTCCATAAATTCGGATTTCAGCTTTTTGCGTGAAGCAGGCTTCACATATTCCGCTTCTCCTTCTGCCACGCTGTTTACCCAATCTGAAATGGGCAATTCATCCAAATTTTGATAGGGTTTTTCAGTGATTTGGGAAAGAATATATTCCGTCAGCCGGGAAAGGCTCATATTGTTCCTTTTGGCATACGCCTTTGCTTTTTCGATAACATCTTTATCAAAAGACAATGTGATTTTGGCATCCATGGCACTTAATTATACGACAAAAATAAATATTTTATACGTAAAAATAGACAGGCCAACTAGCTTTAAATTTTTTTTTGATTAGAAATCCGGGTTAAAACAAGCCTCCTTGAACACCTCCCTTTATTCGACCCAAATGCTTATATGCCAATTCGGTCACCTCACGACCTCTTGGGGTCCGCATGATAAATCCTTGTTGGATGAGAAAAGGCTCATAGACTTCCTCAATGGTCTCTGCACTTTCGGATACTGCGGTGGCCAAGGTTGTGATCCCCACCGGGCCTCCTTTGAACTTGTCGATGATGGTGGTCAAAATTTTATTGTCCATTTCATCCAATCCGTGGGCATCCACATTGAGGGCCTTGAGTCCAAACTGTGAGATATCCAAATCGATGTTCCCATTGCCCTTGATCTGGGCAAAATCCCTGACCCTTCGCAAAAGAGCGTTGCAAATCCGTGGGGTGCCCCTGCTTCGTCCTGCAATTTCTATGGCCGCTTCTTGGGTGATGGGCACTTTGAGGATTTCCGCACTTCGTTCCACAATGGTGGAGAGCAGTTCCGTGTTGTAGTATTCCAATCGGCTCTGGATGCCGAACCTCGCCCGCATGGGAGCTGTCAGCAATCCGGAACGGGTGGTGGCCCCTATCAAGGTGAACGGGCTCAGGTTAATCTGGACGGTCCTGGCATTCGGACCGGTCTCGATCATGATATCAATCTTATAATCTTCCATGGCTGAGTAGAGGTACTCCTCCACAATGGGGCTGAGTCGGTGAATCTCATCAATGAACAGCACATCCCGTTCGTCGAGGTTGGTGAGCAAACCCGCCAAATCGCCCGGCTTGTCGAGAACAGGTCCCGAGGTCACTTTGATGCCCACACCCAATTCGTTGGCCAAAATATGCGCCAATGTGGTCTTTCCCAGACCCGGAGGTCCGTGAAAAAGGGTGTGATCCAATGCCTCTCCTCTCAGATTGGCGGCCTGCACAAAAACCTTTAGGTTTTCCAATACCTGCGCCTGTCCCGTAAAATCATCAAAAGTGACGGGACGGAGGGCCCTTTCAATATCGAGCTCCTCTTGGGAAAAATTGCTGGCCGTTGGATCTAAGTTTTCGTTCATTGCTCAACAAATATAATTGAAAACCCCATCCGCCTGAAACCATTCTTCCTAAAATGAGTTTTGACGGCCATCTTCAAAATCTAAGTCTTACCTTAGTTATATAAAAAAGCATTCGATTATACAATTGCACCTATGGTCAATTCAAATGTCACATCGAGCGCAGTCGAGATGCCTTTGTCTACCTTTCGACTGCGCTCAAGAGGACAAAGACAAAATTATCAAGCCATTGGTACAATTACAGATATATAACCAAAACAACATTGTTCAGCCCCAATAAAAATTACCATGCACGACATCGATTATTCCCAAGGCATCCTCCAATACATCCCTTTCTTCTACGTAATATGGTCCGATGACCTGCTGTCCGCTTCTGAAATTTCAGTAGTGATGAAGACCATCGAACAGGATGAATCATTGCAAGCCAAAGAAAAGGAGCAATTGCTGCTTTGGCTGAATACCGAAAACCCTCCTACTGATGCGGAAATGAAAAATTGGAAGCATACCATAGCCACTTCCGAAGTCAAGCTCATTGAGAGTGAAACCTTTCCTTTGACCTCATTCAGCCAACGATTGACCCAACAACAGAATGGGACCAGTTTCAATGACCACCTAAAGCATATCGAGGTAAATCTGGGAATACAGCCCAACCACTACAACCATTTGTTCGATGTGGAAGTGGTCCATGAGAAAACCTCGGATCAGTATAGCGCAGCCATCCTTGATGACATTCTGAAAGGGCCCCATGCCCAAGTGGTCGATGAATTCAGGAAATTTTTGGATCTGCCCATTTTTAAATGGGAAACCCTCCGAAAGAAAGAGGATTTTAGGGCCAGAACATTGGAACAGGTGCAGACTTTGGCAAAAAAGGGCTATGGTGCCATGGCCTATCCTGCCGAATATGGGGGTACGGGAAACATGCCTGCCTATGCCGCCATTTTTGAACATTTGATGTTTGTTGACGGAAGTTTGGCCGTGAAGTTCGGGGTGCAGTTTGGCCTATTTGGGGGAAGCATTCAAAAATTGGGAACAAAAAGACATCATGACCAGTACCTGACCGATGTAGGTGCCACTCGGCTTCTTGGCTGTTTTGCCATGACCGAGACGGGTCACGGCTCCAACGTGCGTGGTATCAGGACCACCGCGACCTACGAACCGGCTTCGGATTCCATCGTGATCCAAACCCCCGGAAAGAATGACAATAAGGAATACATCGGGAACGCTCTGCATTCCAATATGGCCACGGTCTTTGCCCAACTGATCGTGGATGGAAAAAATGAGGGCGTGCATGCCATTCTGGTGCCGCTACGCAATGAAAAGCATGAGGAGTTTGAAGGCATCACCATTGAGGACAATGGTTACAAACTAGGCCTGAACGGGGTGGACAACGGAAAAATCTGGTTCAACAATGTGAGAGTACCCCGCGAAAACTTGCTCAACAAGTATGGTGAGATACGTGAAGATGGCACATATTTTTCTTCCATTAAAAACCCCAACAAACGGTTCTTCACCATGTTGGGCACCTTGGTGGGCGGACGTATCTGTGTGGCCCGTGGCGCGCTCGGAGGGGCAAAGATGGCACTTTCCATTGCCGTGAAATATGCCTTGAACCGAAGACAGTTCAATGACAGCGTAAAAATCCAAGAGGACCTGATCATGGACTATCCCACTCATCAAATCCGATTGACACCCTCCATTGCCAGTGCGTATGTGTACCACGTGACCTTGGAAGAGATGATGAAACGTTACAGCGATGACTCCCAACCCGACAAACGCAAGATAGAGACACAGGTCGCTGGACTGAAATCGATCATCACTTGGTTCGCGAACGATACCATCCAAGAATGCAGGGAGGCCTGTGGCGGCAAAGGGTACCTGTTGGAGAATCGGATTGCCGACCTCAAGGGCGATGTGGACATTTTTACCACTTTTGAAGGTGACAACACCGTATTGCTGCAATTGGCCGCAAAAGGCGTTCTGTCGGATTTTCAGGCGGAATTCAACAGTGCCGGGTTCACCTCGGTGCTCAAATTGTTGCAGAGCCAGCTTTCAGATACGTTGACCGCCATCAACCCTCTATATTCCAATAAAGTGGATGCCGAGCACCTGTACAACCCCAAGTTCCACAAGCATGCTTTTAGCTACCGTACAAGAAGATTGACCTATTCCTTGGCCATGCGAATCCGCAATTATATCAAAAAGGGAATGCCCTCATACCAGGCATTTTTGAAGGTTCAGACCCATTTATTGGCATTGGGAAAAGCCTACAGTGTGGAATTGGCCTACGGGGTGTTCCATGATTTCTGCGAAACGGTTTCCGATGCGGAACACAAGGCGTTATTGGAAAAATTGGGCACGCTGTATGCCCTTAACGAAATCCATTCGGATGCCCGATGGTTTTTGGAGCAGGGATATATCGGGGGAACCAAATCCAAAGCGATACGACAGCGCGTGGAACGATTGTCCACCGAACTGCGCCCCCATATCGAGGTATTGGTGGACGGCTTTGGCATTCCAGGCCATTGCCTGACCGCACCGATTGCCCAATAGGCTATTCTTGGCGTTTGATCAGCTGCGATGTATCCAAAAAATCGACCAGGGTGATCTTTGGATTTCCGAAAAGATATACCTTGGAGTTGCCCTTGGTACTCAACTCTAAATTTCTAAAGGCATAAATGTAGGCCGATGGATCATTCTCCATGGTCAGTTTCAGGTCGCCCACTTCCATGGTCTCGCCTTTGTAGCGCGAATTTCCCATCAACCGGAGCTGTAGGTTGTCCGAAGTGCCCTCCAAGGTCAGGGACGCATTGCTCTCCAAATCGACCAGACCGGTCTGCCCCACACTGTACACATAGGCCTCTGCCCTATTTCCCAAAGATATGTTGAGGGAGTCCACATCCACATTGAAATTGCCCCGACTGGTCTCTTCCAGATTGATGTCCATGACCGCTGCCTTTGCCTTGATATCCAATCGGGTATTGTTAAACCCATCCACGAAGAGTTCATCGCTCTCAATCACATCCTGCGTGACCACACTACCGTCTTTTAGGGTAATGGCCCGCAAGTCGGTGTAGTTGACCGTGATATCAAACTGTTTTTTCGCGGTAACATCGTAATAGGAGCTGATGATCAAAGTGCTGTCCTCCACATTGAACTTGAGGATGTCTATCAGGTTGTCGTCGGCCTCAATATCGTAACCCGGTCCAAAGGATTTTTTCAGCACAATGTCCAGGTTATCGTTCAACACAATGGCATTGAACGGAGGTAGTTCCTCGTTTACGTGGGTCACGATCCGGCTTCCCTTTATCCTTGGTTTTCGCTGGGCAGTGGACAGAAGGGGAAACACAATCAAGAAAAGGACGAGTATATTTTTCACGGCTCTATTTTTAGGATAAATTGTTTTCTAAAGATATTACAATCAAAGCTAACCTTTGTATCTCAGATCATAAGAAACAAAAAACCCATCCAAATAGGGACGGGCTTTCTTTATCTTTTGAAATACATCAACCTCAATGGTTGAGTTCTTCTTCATTTTCCTGAAGCGGTACGTTCTGCGGCACAAAATCCTGACCTGCAATAATGTATTCCCCATTTTCATAGGTCTTGCTATAGTCGTAAGCCCAACGGGTAACATGCGGAATTTCACCTGGCCAGTTACCATGAACATGCTCTTGTGGAGCAGTCCATTCCAAGGTATTGGCGTTCCATGGATTTTTTGGGCCGCGCTTTCCATAGAATATGCTAACGATGAAGTTATATGCAAAAACCAACTGAACGCCTGCTGTGATAATGGCAAAAACAGTCATTAAGACCTGAATATTGGTCAATTCATCGAACATTGGGAAGGCCGTATTTTCGTAATAACGTCTTGGTACACCAGCCATTCCCACAAAGTGCATTGGGAAGAAAATCCCATACGAGCCAATTGCCGTGATCCAAAAATGGATGTATCCCAAATTTTTGTTCATCATTCTACCTTGGAACATTTTAGGGAACCAGTGGTAAACCCCGGCAAATAGTCCGTACAAGGCCGAAATACCCATTACCAAATGGAAGTGGGCCACCACAAAATAGGTGTCATGTACATTAATATCCAACGTACTGTCACCCAAAATAATTCCGGTAAGACCTCCGGTTATGAAGGTAGAAACCATTCCAATTGAGAATAACATTCCTGGGTTCATTTGTAAGTTTCCTTTCCAAAGCGTTGTTATCCAGTTGAACGCCTTTACTGCAGAAGGAATTGCGATCAAAAGTGTTGTAAATGTAAATACGGATCCTAAAAATGGATTCATCCCTGAAATAAACATATGGTGACCCCATACAATGGTGGAAAGAAAGGCTATGGCCAAGATAGATGCGATCATTGCACGGTATCCAAATATAGGTTTTCGTGCATTGACTGCCATTACTTCTGAAACTATCCCCATTGCAGGCAAAATAACAATATATACCTCGGGATGCCCCAAGAACCAGAATAAGTGTTCGTACAGTACGGGAGATCCTCCTTGGTAGTGCAACACTTCCCCTTGGATAAAAATATCGGAAAGGAAGAAAGATGTTCCAAAGCTTCTATCCATGATCAACAGCAAAGCTGCTGAAAGCAAAACAGGGAAAGAAATCACACCGATGATCGCAGTTACAAAAAAGGCCCAAATAGTCAATGGCAAACGTGTCATTGACATTCCTTTTGTCCTTAGGTTGATAACGGTTACGATATAGTTCAAGGAGCCCAAGAGTGAGGATGCAATAAAAATGGCCATGGAAACCAACCAAAGGGTCATACCCATACCTGAACCGGGCTGTGCCATCGGCAATGCACTCAAAGGTGGGTAGATGGTCCATCCTGCGGCGGCTGGTCCGGCCTCTACAAACAAGGATATTACCATGATGACGGAAGACAGGAAGAACAACCAATAGGACACCATGTTCAAGAAACCTGACGCCATATCCCTTGCGCCTATCTGCAACGGAATCAATAAGTTACTAAATGTTCCGCTCAAACCGGCCGTCAACACAAAGAAAACCATGATGGTTCCGTGGATGGTGACCAATGCCAAATAGATATCGGCATCCATGACACCATCAGGTGCCCATTTTCCCAACAGGGCCTCAAATATGGGGAAGGATTCCCCTGGCCATGCCAATTGCATCCGAAACAGCAACGACATAGCAATACCAATGAACCCCATGATCAGACCCGTGATAAGATATTGCTTGGATATCATCTTGTGGTCTTGGCTGAAGATGTACTTGGTAATGAAGGTCTCTTTATGATGATGCCCGTGATCTTCGTGTCCGTGTTCGTGTCCAGTAGCTGACATAATCTCTCTTAAATTTTGTTATGGTTCTTTTCCTAGCCTATTTTATTCTGAGGGAGTCATATTCTCCTTAAAGGTCTTCTGCTCCGCCATCCATTTGTTGAATTCCTCCTCGGTCTCCACTATGATTTTCATTTGCATGTTGTAGTGGGATTTTCCGCAAATTTTGTTGCACAACAATACATAATCGAATTCCCATGGGTCTGAGTTTGGTCTTCCCTCAGCGGCCCATTCTGCCCTAAGGGCATTGGTTCGCCTTACCTTATCGACAACATCGGGGTTCAATCGCATTTCTTCCGTGGTCACAGTAGGGGTGAATGAAAACTGGGTAATCATCCCCGGAACACAGTTCATCTGTGCCCTAAAGTGTGGCATGTAGGCAGAGTGCAATACATCTTGTGAACGCATTTTGAAGTTGACCTTCCTACCCACGGGCAAGTGCAATTCCTTCACAATAACATCATCTTCACCATTGGGGTCGGATTCATCGATACCGAGCACGTTGGCACGATTGATATCGATCAAACGCACGTTGGCATCTCCCAGCACATTGTCCTCGCCAGCATATCTCGCTGTCCAGTTGAACTGTTGCGCATATAGCTCAACAATCAATGGGTCATCCTCGTCGTTCACATCCATAATGTTCGTCCAAGTATAAAGTCCCCAAAGAATAAGGCCTGCCAAAACGATTACGGGAATGATGGTCCAAATGAACTCCAATCTGTCGTTATCGGCATAGAAAAGTGCCTTTCTACCCTTCTGTCCTCTATACTTATATCCAAAATAGTGCAAAAGTGCCTGGGTAATGGTCTGTACAAAAAAGATAATGGCAAAGGATACCCACATCAACTGATCGTATTCGCCACCATGTTCCGAAGCAGCTTCGGGCAACAGCATCTTATAGTATTTGGCGAAACTGAATATGGTGATACCGTAGATAAAGATCAGGAATGCGAACAAGAGGTATCCATTCGTCCTATTGTCATTATCGTTAGCTATCTCTGTGTGCTCGGTTTTAAGTTGTGACAGTTCAAAAATCTTGGTCATTTGCCAGATTGCAATTGCCACCAATACCAAAACAGTCAATGTTAATAATGCAGTCATCGTGTATCTATCTAAGACTTAAATCGTTTTAATAATGAAAATGTTTGCTTTCCTCAATAAACGGGTTTCGTTTTGGCTCCAAGGGAGCCTTGGTCAGGGCACTGAACACCCAGAACACAAACAAACCACCAAAGAGCAGTAAACCTCCTATCTCGGGCAAACCTATATACCACTGGTCTCCCACTGTTGCCGGCATCACCATGATGAAAACATCCAAATAATGTCCCAATAGTACCACAATGCCCGCCATGATCACAAACCAGTTGACCCTTTTATAGTCACTGTTCATCAGCACGAGCAATGGGAACACAAAGTTCATGGCCAACATTCCGAAAAACGGCAATTTGTAATCATCAAACCTGGCAACGTAATAGGTCACTTCTTCAGGGATGTTGGCATACCAGATCAGCATGAACTGGGCAAACCAAAGATAGGTCCAAAATATACTGATCCCGAACATGAACTTGGCCAGATCGTGGATGTGGCTATCGTTCACATTTTCCAAATATCCTCTTGATTTCAAGTAGATGGTCACCATGGCTATGACCGTGATGCCCGAAACGAACATACTGGCAAACACGTACCATCCAAAAAGGGTACTGAACCAGTGTGGATCCAAGCTCATGATCCAATCCCATGACATCATGGACTCTGTAATCAGATAGAAAACCAAGAAGCCGGCAGACCATCTGAAGTTTTTTACAAAGTTGCTGTTGTCATCCGATTCATCTTGTGCCAATGACAATTTTCTTGAATATTGACGGTAAAAAATCCATCCGCCCAAGAAAATGGCTGCCCTGACCAAGAAAAAAGTGGGGTTCAAATATCCTGCTTTCCCTTGCAACAATTTATCGTGTGCCACCACATCGGCGTCCATCCATACGAACATATGGTTCATGTGCATCACGGAAAGTACCAAAATCACAAAGACCACAATGCCCCCCGGCACCAAGTAGGCCGTAATGCCCTCCATTACCCTGAACAATATGGGCGACCAACCTGCCTGCGCGGCACGCTGAATGGCATAGAAAGCCAAAACACCCAACGCAATCATAAAGAAGAAAAGAGCGGCTACATATAGTGCAGACCACGGTCTGTTCTGCAATTGGTGCAGCAAGTGCTCATCATGTGATGCGTCGTGTTCATCTGCATGGGCGGTTTGTTCCCCGTGATCGTTTCCGTGGCCTGTGGCTTCTTCTGCATGCCCACCGCCATGGCCGTCACCATGTGCTGACGCTACCGCGGCCTTGGCCTCTTCCACTGTTGATGGTGCCGATACAAAACCGATTCCCAAAAAAAGCAGTCCCACTGCCATGGCAATGAAAGATCCTATTCTAAGTCTGTTTGAAAAGGTGTACATAGGTTTACTCTTATCCAATTATTTTGTTAGGTCTTCCTTTAATTTCATCACGTATTCGGACACTTGCCACATTTCTTCTTCATTGGCAAACTGGGATGCATAGGATCCCATGGAATTCAATCCGTAATAGATGGCATGGTAGGTGGTTCCCACAGTGATGTTCCTTGCCGCATCGGCATAGCTGGGAACACCCAAAATCTTTTCACGTTTCACCAAATTGCCTTGTCCATCTCCCTTTGGACCATGGCAAACAGCACAATAAATGGCATACAGTTCCGCGCCTTTTGCCAAATTTTCTTCCCTATCCAAGGAATCCAATGGGCTAGGGTTCAATCTTGCCAACTCCTTGCCCTCTATGGTGTTTTCGAACTCATAGGGCATATAGCCCCTGGAAATGGTCCCCTCAACGGGAAGTAAGGCCGTTGTCCCTTCGGGAAACAGTCCTGTTTCCACACCTTGATAGGTTTCATATCCTACGGGTTCGTACATGTTTGGCATATATTGATAGTTTGGACTGTTCTTGTCGGCGCAGGCCGCAACGCAAAGTACCAAGACCAAAACAACACTTATTTTAGCTAGTAGTTTCATAGTATTAAGACTCCTTTTCTGTAACTTTTACTTCCACTGCACCGGTTTCCCATAACAGATCGGCAAGTTCGCTTTCATTATCGTGTACTCCTATTTCCATCAAAAAATAGTCGTCGGTGGTACGTTTATCGGGGTTTTCCGCTTTTTTGAAGGGCCACATTCTACTTCTAAGGTAGAAGGTGATGACCATCAAGTGGGCCGCAAAGAAAACCGTCATCTCAAACATAATTGGAACAAAGGCGGGCATGTTCTCCAAATAGCTGAAACTTGGCTTGCCTCCAATGTCCTGGGGCCAATCCTCGATCATGATATAGTTCATCATGACGATGGCCACTATAAGCCCCAAACATCCATACATAAAGGAAGTAATGGCTATCCGGGTGTCCGCAAGCCCCATGGCCTTGTCCAGACCGTGCACGGGGAACGGGGTGTAAACTTCCTCAATATGATGGTGCGCTGCCCTAACTTTTTTTACGGCATGCATCAATACATCGTCATCGTTGTAAAGTGCCTGAATAACTTTTGATGCCATACTTATTTTTTATTGTTTAACAACCTTGCTTGACCCGCCCAATCATCACGTTGTGCACGACCTGGGAACCTTCCGGTTATCGAATCCAGCAAATCATACTCCCTTTCGGTCATTCTAGCAACCTGGGCATAGGTAAATATGCCTATCTCGTTCAGGGTACGCTCCATTTCTGGCCCCACGCCTTTTATCAATTTCAAATCGTCGGGGGTTTGCGTAGTAGCATCGAATGTTCCGATGGTGCTCAATAGTTCGGACACACCGACTTTGTCGCCAACGGCTGGCTTCACCTCACCCATCAACACATCGTCTGTGATAGGCTCTTCATAGCTCACCACTTTGTTGACGCCTTGTGGCATTTGGTACAAAGGTTTTCCTGCGTCACGCAGTTTTTTGTATTTCTCTCCTGATGATTTCAGGATGGATTTCACCTCTGCCTGTGCAATCACGGGGAATGTTCTTGAGTACAATAGGAATAGTACAAAGAAGAATCCTATTGTCCCTATGAAGATACCGATATCCACAAAGGTCGGGGAGAACATGGTCCAAGAAGATGGCAGGTAATCCCTGTGCAATGAGGTCACGATGATCACAAAACGCTCGAACCACATCCCGATGTTCACCACAATGGAAATAAAGAAGGAGAACATGATGCTGGTACGCAATTTTTTGAACCACATGAACTGTGGGGAGAACACGTTACAGGTCATCATGGACCAGTAGGCCCACCAGTAAGGTCCTGTAGCCCTGTTCAAGAAGGCGTATTGTTCATATTCCACACCAGAGTACCAAGCAATGAACAGCTCCGTGATGTAGGCACATCCCACTATGGAACCTGTAATCATGATCACGATGTTCATCAACTCAATATGCTGTACAGTGATATACGCTTCTAGGTTACATACCTTTCTCATTATAATGAGAAGGGTGTTCACCATGGCAAATCCGGAGAAGATCGCACCCGCAACGAAGTAGGGTGGAAAGATGGTGGTGTGCCATCCGGGAATCACCGATGTGGCGAAGTCAAAGGATACGATGGTGTGTACGGAAAGTACCAGTGGCGTTGCCAAACCGGCCAATACCAAGGAAACTTCCTCAAAACGCTGCCAGTCTTTGGCACGACCTGTCCAACCGAAGCTCAACAGGCTATAAATTTTCTTTTGGAAAGGCTTTACCGCCCTGTCACGGATCATGGCAAAATCGGGCAGAAGACCTGTCCACCAGAACACCAAGGATACCGAAAGATAGGTCGATATCGCAAACACGTCCCAAAGCAGGGGCGAGTTAAAGTTGACCCACAACGAACCGAATTGGTTGGGAATTGGCAATACCCAGTAGGCCAACCACGGACGTCCCATGTGAATGATTGGGAACAATCCTGCCTGTACCACGGAGAAAATCGTCATCGCCTCAGCAGAACGGTTGATCGCCATTCTCCATTTTTGCCTGAACAGCAACAATACGGCCGAGATCAGGGTTCCCGCGTGACCGATACCCACCCACCAAACGAAGTTGGTGATGTCCCAGGCCCAGTTGACGGTTCGGTTAAGACCCCATACCCCGATACCTTTGGAAACGGTATAAATGATACATCCTAGACCCCAAAGGAATGCAACAAGTGCTATGGTGAACACTATCCACCATTGTTTGTTGGCCTTTCCCTCCACCGGACGGGCAATGTCCACGGTTACATCGTGGTATCCTTTGTCTCCGATTACTAAGGGCTTTCGAATAGGTGCTTCGTAATGCGACGCCATAATTTATCTTCTAGTTACTTCTTTTATTGATTAAGCCTCGTTGGTGTTCCTCACCTTGACATGATAGAACACATTTGGTTTTGTTCCCACGTGCTCCAACAGGTGGTACATTCTCTTGTCCTCTTTCAATTCGGCCACCTTGCTCTCTTTATCGTTGATGTCACCAAACACCATGGCCCCACTGCTACATGCTGCGGAACAGGCTGTTTGGAACTCGCCATCCTTGATGACCCTTCCTTCACGCTTGGCATCCAAAATGGTTTTTTGGGTCATTTGGATACACATGGAACATTTTTCCATTACACCGCGGGAACGAACATTCACATCTGGATTGATGACCATCTTGCCCAGATCATTGTTCATATTGAAATTGAACTCATCATTGTCACTGTAGAGGAACCAGTTGAACCTCCTTACTTTGTAAGGACAGTTGTTGGCACAGTATCTAGTACCCACGCAACGGTTATAGGCCATGTGGTTCTGTCCTTGCCTACTGTGGGAAGTCGCCGCAACAGGACAAACAGTTTCACAAGGAGCGTGGTTACAATGCTGGCACATGACCGGTTGGAATGCTACCTGAGGATTGGCCGATGGGTCTTCCATCTCCCTGAATCCACCCAAGGAACCTTGGTCTCCCCAAAGACCGTCCATGCCATCTTTCTTCTCGTTGTCCTGCTCGAAGGTCTCTTCAGAGGAGTAATATCTATCAATGCGCAACCAGTGCATATCACGTGAGCGGCGCATTTCCATTTTTCCGACCACAGGAACGTTGTTTTCTGCATGACAGGCAATCACACAGGCTCCACATCCCGTACAAGCGTTCAAATCAATGGAGAGGTTGAAATGGTGCCCAATGGAACGGTCAAACTCATCCCAAAGGTCGGCATCTGGCGATGTGACCGGAATTTCTTGATGGTTCAAGGTTACATGCGGCATTGGGTTCCATTCCGCATGATCCTTGGTATTGAAAATCTCCAAAGTGGTTTCCTTGATGATATCCCCCCTACCCATAAGGGTTTTTTGGGATTGCACGCAAGCAAACTCATGTACTCCTGCAGATTTCTCAACGGTTACGGCCTGTACATTGGAAAAATTGCCATAAAGGGCATAAGCATTGACCCCTGTAATCATTTCTTCCTGCATCCCCGCCTCTTTTCCATAACCAAAGGACAAGCCAACCGTACCTACGGCCTGACCCGGCTGAACAATTACTGGAACTTTGTCCAGAACTTTTCCATCAACGGTCAGTTTTGCATAACTTCCATTAACACCACCATCGGCCACAATACTGTTTTCCAGACCCCATTTTTCAGCATCCGCTTTGGAAACGGTCACATAGTTATCCCAAGAAACCCTTGAAATGGGATCGGGAAATTCTTGCAACCAGGGGTTGTTGGCCTGACGACCATCGCCCATACCCACTTTGGAGTAGAGTACCAACTCTGTTCCCTCACTGGTAGCGTTTACCAAAGAGCGAATTGCTGAGGCTATTGGAACGATGCTTGGCTCAACTTCTTCAGTAGCCGCAGTGGATTCAACCGAAGGTTGTTCCTCAGCAAGCATAGGGGAAGCTGCCCTAAAAACACCGTCTTGAAGTGCTTGGTTCCAAGACTCCCCTTGAAGGATATCCGTGTTCCAAGCCTCTTTGATGTATTCGTAGTATGTTTTCTCGCTGCCCATCCATGTCAGCAATGCGGATTGGAACTGTCGAGTATCGAACAGTTCACGGATGGCAGGTTGCATTAGACTGTATTGTCCTTTTTTGAACTGTGCATCGCCCCAAGACTCCAAGTAGTGGGAAGCGGCTGCAACATATTTGGAAGACTGCGCTGTTTCATCATTGTTGAAGGCAAAGGCTACCGAGAGGTCAACTTTTTCCAATCCAGACACAAATTCTTCTGAATTTGGCAATGTATAGACCGGGTTTACCCCGTCCATGATCAACGCCCCAACACGGCCTGCATTCATATCGGCAACCAATTTGGTCACCTTGGCCGTATCACCCTGACGGACATATTTTGGATGTTGCGCATCAAATGCCTCACTGGCCAACAATTTGTTGATGGCCAACACAACGGTCTGTGCATTCACATCGTTGAGTCCGGTCACCACAACAGCTTTACTTCCAGCTTTTTTGATTTGGGCAGCGACCCTGTCCACTACCTCATCCACATCGGAGGTTCCACCGCCCACACTGCTTCCGTTCAATTTGCCATACAATTTGGCCAGAGCAATTTTTTGCTGGGTAGGGGTCATTGGATAACGCTTATCCGCATTGGCCCCGGTCAAGGACATATTGGATTCCAGCTGGATATGTCTCGACATTTTCCCGTTCTTGGGCACTCTGCCTTTGGCATAACCACTATCATAACCTCCACCTTGCCAATCTCCCAAGAAATCGGCACCGAAGGAAACGATCAATTCCGCTTTTTCAAAGTCGTAATCGGCCAAAGCCCTTTCCCCATAAGCTGCCTCAAAAGCATTAAGGGCAGCGTCTTCGGAAATGGCATCATAAACCACGTGGCTCACATTCTCACCATAAGCCGCTTTGAACTCGGCAATCAATTTGTCCGTAGATGGACTTGCGTAGGTCTGGGTCAACAGCACAATTTGCTGTGCAGAGCCCTTCAAGCTGTTCAATTTGGCCTTTACAGTGGCATCCAATACTTTCCACTCCACGGGCTCTCCATTGGCAGATGGCCCCTGTACTCTTTTACTGTCATAAAGGGTCAACACGGAGGCTTGCACCCTGGCATTGGCACCTCCATTTACCTTTGCATCGGCATTGTTCTCTATTTTGATGGGCCTTCCCTCTCTTGTCTTCACCAAAATACTGGCAAAGTCAAATCCATCCGCAATGGTGGTTGCATAATAGTTGGCCACACCGGGAACGATACGATCTGGCTGGACCACATAAGGAATGGACTTTCGGACAGGTCCTTCACAGGCAGCCACCGTGGCAGCAGCCGTGCTGAAACCCACATATTTTAGGAAATCCCTCCGATTGGTGGTTGATGCGGACAACTTCTCCTTGTCCCCCAAAAACTCATCAACAGGAATCTGCTCCGTGAATTCGTTGTGTTTTAGCGCCTCAACAATGGAATCGTTCGGATTGAGCTCCGCTGCACTTTTCCAATATTTTTTGTTTGATGCCATACGATATATCTGAGATTATCTTCTTTGATTTTTTAATAGTGACACTTACCACATTCCAGACCGCCCATCATGGCAGCGGTCAATTTTTCCACCCCATACTTTTTGGAAAGTTCTTCATGGATGGCCTCGTAATAGGCATTGCCTTCCACTTTCACATTGGTTTCCCTGTGACAGTTGATGCACCAGCCCATCGTCAATGGTGAGAATTGCTCCATAATCTCCATTTCTTCCACCGGACCGTGACAGGTCTGGCACTCAATACCCGCAACGGAAACGTGCTGTGAGTGGTTGAAATAGGCAAAATCGGGCAGGTTGTGGATCCTGACCCACTCCACTGGCTGTGCCTCACCGGTATATTGCTGGTTTTCTTCATCCCAACCTACTGCCTTGTACAATTTTTTAATCTCTCCGGTATAGAACTCATTGGTATATCCATTCGCCAAATCTTCAGCGGATGGCCCTTCGGGATTGCCCGTATATTGATAAATGGACTTGTGACAGTTCATACACACATTCAATGACGGTATTCCAGAAGTCTTGGACACCCTAGCCGACGAGTGACAATATTTACATTCAATTTTATTGTCCCCCGCATGTATCTTGTGCGAAAAGTGGATGGGCTGCACGGGAGCATACCCTTGGTCCACACCCACCTGCATCATCCACCCGTAGGCAAAGTACGCACTGGCAAGCAACAGGAAAATTACGCTGACCAAGACCAGAAACTGGTTCTGGGCAAAAGCTTTCCATATTGGGGTGCGCTTAGCTGCCTTTTCCTTTTCCAACACCACACCATTGGCTTCGGCAATGCGACGCAAGGTCTTGTTCACCAAAATCAACATGACGACCAAAAGACCGAACACCAGAGCCAAGGCCCCAAGAATCAATTCATTGGAAATCCCATTTGTTGATGTAGAGGCTCCACCACCAGTATCGGCTGTCGCGGAACTTGCGGCCGGAGCGGGCGGTGGCGCCGCAGTATAGGCAATAATATCATCAATATCTTGGTTCGACAGGGTTGGGAAAGGCGTCATGGCCGCCTGATTGTATTCCGCATAAATTTTATTGGCATAAGCGTCACCGGAAGCAATGACCCCAGGACTGTTCTTCACCCATGCATAGACCCACTCCCTGTCCAGTCCCTCTTCCTCCAATAGCCGCGCCTCAAAATTGGCAAGGGCCGGACCGGTCATCTTACGGTCCAAGGCGTGACAGGCAGCACAGTTTTGGTTGAACAACTGTTTTCCCTTCACAGCATCCCCTCCAGCAGCATCGGCAGCCGCTGTCTCTTCGGCAGGAGCAGCAACTTCTTCCTGGGCATGGAACGAAATAGGGGAAAGTAGGAGAGATAAACCTAAAACTTTAGAAAATAGATGGCGGTATAAAACCTTTTTCATATTAACGAAATTTCTATCGAAATCTTTGGCACGATTCTTTCTATTGAATCTGAGAGCAATAGCCTTTCATCCTACCAAAATTGGTCACAAAAGTACGACATACAGTCATTTTTTGAAATGTTAAGGTATTTATAACAACTAATTTATAAAGATTCTAAATAACAGGGTTCAAAGCTGTTTAAGCCGTAAAAAATTACTTTTGTATCCAGGTATCATCAAATTTTTTCAGAACAATATGAAAACTTACTTATATACAGCCTTTTTAATGGGTTTTGCGCTACAAATTTCCGCTCAGGAAGGCAAGATATCCATTCAACAGGATCCTAAGATAGCGGAGTTAGTGAAACTCTACACCGAGGTGAATTCCAAGACAGGATTTTATCAGATCCAGGTGGGCTTCGGCAACTTTCAAAAGGCACAGGACCTCAAATCGCAAGTGGACATCGATTTTCCGGATTGGTACTCCAAAATAGAGTTTGAATCACCGACCTATCGTGTCCGTTTGGGCAGGTTCAAAACGAAGTTGGAGGCCGAACGAAAATATTTGGAAGTCCGCAAGAAATATCCGGATGCCATGCTGCTGAAGCCTTCGGTGGAATCCAAATCGTAGTAGTTCGCTCAAGACCTATCCCTTCTTTGGGGTTTGGTTTGCTGGATGAATACCATACAATATATTCTTCAGCGAGATTTAGGCTCAGAGAATATCATCCTTGCATATTTTAATTATAAATCAGCCTTGTAAGAATGTGAAGAGCGTATTACAGGAAAGGATTAATTAATTTGATGAATATTACCATTTGCCTGAGTAAACATGATAATCCCATAACCTCTTGCATAATAAACGCTTTTTACATCATTGGGGAAGGAGGTTTTTATTAAAACAATCTCCAAAACATCATTGAACTCTCTGGCACCCACTTGTATTTTAGGTAAAAACGATACATTGGCATTATTGTTCCTTACTTTTTCAGTGTAGAAATCATATTCTATTGATTTATAGTTTTTGTTAATATTGGTAACACCCAATCTTATGAAGAAGCCAGTACTGTCAAAGGTCGCACCTCCTACGTCTATCATAAAATGGATACTAGACAGCGAAGTGAGATATTGACTGGAATGGTTGAAATAATCATAAGAGATACCACAATCATCTTCAATAAACTTTTCAGACATATAATACGATTCCTGTTTTATTAAGGTTTGGCTTATCCCTTTACTGTCTATAAATGTTGTATTGCCAATGTTTTCATTGATAAACCAGCTCTTGGTAAACTCAGTAAACTCTTCAAGTTTTGGGATGTCAAAACAAGGTTCCTTATCACAGGATAAACACTTCAACAACATCAATGCAATGGTGCTACGGTATAAGATTGACTTTATCTTCATTGGTCATTACGATTTGAATAATGCCGAATTGGACATTATAAAGAATCTCCTTTGGGCTTATTATTGAATTATCAGAAAATTGGTTTTGAAGTATATAAACATTCTTGAAATTAGTTCCGTTTACTTCCAAATCTTCATAATCTGGTTCGGATAATGAATTAAAACCGAAATAGTACCGATTAATCCCTATAATAACATATGGGTTGTATTCCTCTGGAGTCACCTCTAGCGTAATATTAAATTCCGGAATTTCACTGTGCATTTCTACAACAAGTAATTCGTAAGTTGAGTAACTGTCACCACAGTGTTGTGTATCAGTTCTATGCATCTCTGTCGCTCTCCTATCAGTATTAAGATCAAATTCAAAACCATTTGAATAAATCATTTTCACATCCTCATTGCTATTATATGGAATGAGTTTTTTCTCATTTTCATTCAATACTAAGCGGTCAATTTCAACCCCGTCTGGACAACATGAACCAATGAGTAGTGCGATTGAAATAGATTTAATAGTTTTCATAAAGATTGTTGAATGGGTCATTGATTTTGATTCAAATAATCAATTATTTCCTTGGCATACGTATGTTTTGTCGGTAGCCAACCTTATTTCTGCCAATTATGGTAACTCAAAGGCATTTTCAAAGTCTTCTTGATTGATTGAAAACACATAATCGTTACTTACATTTTGGAAGCCATTCCCTTGAATAAATATGGATCTATTGCCTGAAAATCGATACGCGTTTAGATTGTTGCCCAAACGTATATCAATATATCCTTTTGAGTTATTGAATTCCACCACTACAGAATCCTTTTGGCATCCTGCCAGTCCAATAAACGATTCTGAAGTGTAAGTGCAAATATTCTTAGTTTCACCTTGACTCAGACTTTTTTGATCATGGAGTTCACCTTGGCTAAAACATCTTATTTCAAACATTGTATCAGTATTATTTTTTATACTTACTGAGAATTGAATTAAATCAGGTTCGTCTGTACATGCATTCAGCAATACAAGAAGTGTCAATGATAATATTAGTCTCATTTGCATTTTTCGGGATTGTTATTGTTAAGAACTCCTCTTACATAACCAAAAAGTTCATTTAAATACTGTTCACTTGAATTATTATAGTAATTCCTTAAATTATTTTCCCAACAATCGAGGGTCCTACAATTGTCCAATGCACTTTGAATTTGACTGAGCTGATAGTTCTGAACTCTATCAATAGGATAAACAGTTGAAAAAACATCATTTTGATTAAGATTATCCACTAGATCGGCTACAACTGGAGTGTATTCAGTCATTTCAGTTACCGTATTTCTTTGTCTTTGATAATTCCAACCTAAATTATCGTTGTTAGAGTTAAGGTAAGTTGATTTCAAACTCCTATACCTATCATTCGTCACAATAGTCTCTACGCCCTCGGCCCAACTTTCCCTGAGCATAAGCCGCTCACAGTTATTGCTATATAATATATTGAACATCCCCGGATCCAATTCCCGGTGTCCTGCATGGGTGAGTTCGTGCACCGTGGTGGCATAAATGCCATCGGTACCCCGATAGATACAATTCTTGTTCTCATCTTCACTATTTCTCGTTACCCTAATATCCGAAGTGGGCAAAAGGGTCAATATATCGGGCCTGTGCTCGGAACTTCCACAAAGGTCATGATACTTTAATCAGGCAATTCATAAGCACCCTCCAAAAGGTTCGGAGTCAGAACATACTCATAAGTACGTGTGCCGATCTCGGTAAAAACAGTTCCCTCAGACTCTAACCTAGTAAACAACCCTTGCCCACCTTCAAAGCATAAGCCTTCTACATTTGAGACAGTGCCATGACAACGATAACCTTTGTTGATTTCAGGAAATAAAATGAACAAGTAATTTTCACAAATTCCACTGAAGATATTCGAAGGTTTATTGTAACTACACATGAAAGATTCTCCATCCTGAAGCTCCTCCACTCTTTCTGGATAGTCGCCTGTTATTATTACCCTACCTCCTGTTTCGTTCTTTACTATAAAAATGTAGGCGTAGGTTTCCTCACTGGTATCTTCTATAATTCCGCAGGCAACTATGTTTAATAAGCAAAAGAGAATAGCTGCTATCTTCATCTTACCTTTACTTATTACTCTGGCAACTCAAAAGCCCCTTCCAAAAGGTCAGGAGTCAATACATATTCATAAGTTCGTGGAGCAATTTCTATGAAAATGGTCCCTTCGAGTTTGGTAAATAAACCCTGACCACCCTCAAAACATAAACCTAAATCATCAGACCCGCCAAAACATTTATATCCTTTATTGATTTCAGGGAAAAAAATGAAAACATAATCTTCACACATCCCAACAGCCGTACCTGATATTGAAGTATAACCACAAGAAAAAGACTGTCCATTTTGGAGTTCCTCAATTCTTTGGGGGGAATCTCCAGTTATGACAACATTGGCACCTGTTTGATTTTTTATAATAAAGGTGTATGCATAAGTTTCCTCCTCTCCATCCAGACCACTGCCACATGAAATTATGGCCAACAAGCCGAAGAGTATTGTTATTTTTCTCATTCAAAAAAGTTTTATTATTTACAGTTATCGTACATATACACCCCGAACAATTCATCCACATAATTTTCCGTAGCATTGGTATGCTGGCTTTTTATCCGTTCCTTCCAAGTATGTGGCCCCCTTGAAGTGTTCAAAGAGGTTTGTATCTGTTTTAGAGTATAGCCCCTTACCCTGTCTATTGGCAATGATTGATCATTGATTTGAACTTTTTGGTTGAAATCATCCACTAAGTCAATGACAATGGGCGTATACTCATAATCACTTTTGTGTTCTATCAGTTTTTCTTGCCTATCTGAATTATAAAGTCGCTTATTTATATCAGTACTAATATCACTTATATTATTAGACCCAACATAGTTTGGATTTAGTCCAAGATACCTATCATTGGTAACAACAGTCTCTACTCCAAGAGCCCAGCTTTCGGCCATAGTTTGAAGAGTACAGCCAGCCCCTCTTGTGTTAAGGAAAAATGTCCAATCCATTCTATAATGACTGGCATGGGTCATCTCATGGATTACTACACCATATATAAGGTCGCTTCCTTGGTAGGCACCCCTAGTTAATCGCCCTACCTGGATCTCTGATTTCAGTGCCAGTATTGGCACCCATGGGATTTCACCATTCACATTGATGTCACTGTGTCGAGAATCGGAAATTTCACCATTGTAACGTGCGCTTATCCGCAACCAACTTTGATTGGGGTGGTGCAACCCAAATTTGCCCACCGCCCTGTCATAAAAATCATAAGCTGCGTTGTGCACCTGCGCATAAAACTGGCTTCTACCATAAGAAAAATTCTGGTTCCACGGCTGTTTTTTATAGGTGCTCGTCCCCCGATGTCTTGCTTCCAAAAAAACAGTCCCGGCCATAATCTTAAATTTTCGAGACGGATTGTTGAAATACACGGCATATTTTACCCGTTTGGTGCGGGTGCTGCTCGTCCTGAACTCGCCATTTTGGTTCGTGTAGGCCCTACGGATCACCACAAGGCCCCATTTGCGCACCTTTACTTCGGCACCTGCCACGCCCACTGTCCTGTTCACCACATCTTCCTTAACGGTGATCTTTCCGCTGGGGTTCCAACTGCTACGGTTGGCCAAGATTTCCTGTTCCAATAACACCTCCACAGATGTAAGGTCCATAATGAGGTCCTTTTGTTCGTACCCCAATTGGGCTGCCTCTTCATAGCTGTAGAGGGTGGCCGTGGTATCGTTCGGCAGGTAAAACCGGAGTACCGCCAGTTCATCCTCCTCCAGATTGTTGGTCAACTTTAGGGCCTCAAGCTCCAGATACTCGAACACCTCGCCGTTCTCATCCACAGTGAGGATGTCCTTGGTGGTCTTGTTCACGGGCTGCTTCACCACGATCTCCCCTTCCTCTGGAGCATCTTTGCTCACGTCCGGGGCAAAATAGTAGTTGTCCAATCTTTCACCTTCCAAATCCTCAGGGATGGCATAATCGTAGGGCACAACGGCATAGAGATAAGATGGTCCCTCGGGATTTTCGTCCCCAACATAGTTGGGGTCGTCATAATAATCCCCTTCTTGCTCAATCTTTAGGTGCAAGGGGATATTGGACACCTGCAACACGGTATCGTTCACCAAAAGGTTGTGCTCGGTACTATCTTTTGGCAGAAAACGGTAATAGTAGTGCGATGGGACTATTTCAATGTCGTCCCCATCTTTAAAAATCTTTGCCAGTTTACTGGTCTTGGAACTGTTCTTTAGGTTGAACAAGAGATTGTCAAAAGCCGTTTGCATATTGGCCACAGTGTATGGAATGTCGAGCGAGTCGCCGACAATGACCTTGCCATTGTCGAGGCTTTCGCCCGATTTATCATTTACACTGGAAAGGGTCGTCGTGTCTTTATCACAGGATTGCAGCACAGTTATGAGCAGCAACACGACCAAGAACGGGATACGGTTTTTCATTTTCATTGGTCCGTCGATTTGGGAATTAATGGTTAAGACCCAAAAAGTACTTTCATTTCCTGAAAGAAAATTCAGTGAATTGACGGATGCCCCTTTTCAATTGACGGATGCGCCATTTGAATTGACGGATGCATTTTTTTGACTTAAAACGGACTACCTATTTTTTGAAAAAAGTGCCAAAACCTTCCGTAACAGATTTGGTAATTATAGGAGTATAGGATACCATAAAAAAACCCGCTCAGTAAGCGGGTTTTTTCAATTTTAAATCTATGTTATTTACAGCTTTTTCTTCACTGCCACTTCTTGGAAGGCTTCCACAATATCACCTTCCCTGATGTCATTGTAGTTTTTGATCTGCAATCCACAATCGTACCCTTTGGAGACCTCCTTGACATCGTCCTTAAAGCGTTTCAAGGATGCCAGTTCGCCAGTATAAATGACCACTCCATCGCGGATCAATCTTATCTGTGAATTTCTGAAAATCTTTCCACTGGTGACCATACATCCTGCAATCGTTCCAATCTTGGATATCTTGAAGGTTTCCCTGATCTCGGCATTTCCAGTGACTTCTTCCTTGATCTCTGGGGACAACATTCCCTCCATGGCATCTTTAAGGTCATTGATGGCATCATAGATAATGGAGTACATCCTAATATCTATCTCTTCCTTGTCCGCCACTGCACGGGCATTGCCCATTGGCCTAACGTTGAACCCTATAATTACGGCATCGGATGCACTGGCCAGCAACACATCGGATTCAGTAATGGCACCCACCCCTTTGTGGATGATGTTTACCTGTATCTCATCGGTGGACAGTTTCTGGAACGAGTCCGTCAATGCTTCCACGGAACCGTCCACATCCCCTTTGAGGATGATGTTGAGTTCTTGGAAATCGCCCAGTGCGATTCGTCTTCCGATTTCGTCAAGGGTAATGTGTCGCTGCGTCCTGACGGATTGTTCACGTTGCAACTGTGAACGTTTTGCGGCAATCTGTTTCGCCTCACGCTCATCTTCGAGCACATTGAATCTGTCCCCTGCTTGGGGCGCCCCGTCCAATCCCAAAATGGAAATGGGCGTGGATGGTCCTGCACTCTTTACATTTTTCCCTCTTTCATCCTGCATTGCCTTCACCTTACCGCTACAAGTGCCCGCCAGTACATAATCCCCAATTTTCAGGGTCCCGGACTGTACTAAAATGGTGGAAACGTAACCTCGTCCCTTATCCAAAAAGGCTTCCACTACGGTTCCGGAGGCCAACTTGTCCGGATTGGCTTTCAGCTCCAATAATTCTGCTTCGAGCAATACTTTTTCCAAAAGTTCCTTAACACCTTGTCCGGTCTTTGCAGAGATGTCATGGGACTGGATCTTACCTCCCCAATCTTCGACCAAAAGGTTCATGCCTGCAAGACCTTCCTTAATTTTATCTGGATTTGCCGTGGGCTTGTCCACTTTGTTGATGGCAAACACAATGGGAACCCCGGCTGCCTGCGCATGGCTAATGGCTTCCTTGGTCTGGGGCATGATGTCGTCATCGGCCGCCACCACAATGATGGCAATGTCCGTTACTTGGGCCCCACGCGCACGCATGGCGGTAAACGCTTCGTGACCTGGAGTATCCAAGAAGGTGATTTTCTGACCATCTTCCAAGGTAACGCTATAAGCACCAATATGCTGGGTAATGCCTCCACTTTCACCTGCAATCACATTTTCTTGCCTAATGTAGTCCAACAAGGATGTTTTTCCATGGTCCACGTGGCCCATCACGGTAACAATAGGCCCCCTTGGCTTCAAATCCTCCGGTGCATCCTCTTGCTCCTCTATGGATTCTTCTATATCCGCTTTGACAAATTCCACTTCATAGCCAAATTCTTCTGCAACTATGGAAAGTGTCTCTGCATCCAAACGCTGGTTCATGGTCACCATAATGCCCAATGACATGCAGGCGGAAATGATCTGGGTGGTGGAAACATCCATCATAGTGGCGACCTCATTTACGGTTACGAACTCCGTGACTTTCAAGGTCTTGCTTTCCAGTTCCTGTTGTTCGAGGTCCTTTTCGGTCTGTTGACGGTGCTGGTCCCTCTTCTCTCTTCGATATTTGGCACCTTTGCCTTTGCTGGATTTTCCTTGGAGCTTCTCCAAGGTCTCCCGTACTTGCTTTTGTACTTCTTCCTCAGTGGGTTCCACTTTGGATATGGGTCCGCGCTGCCCCTTTCTGCCACCTGCTTGACCTGGTTTTCCGGGTCTATTGTTTCCGGACTGGGGACCGTTCTTTACAATTCGCTTTCTGCGTTTCTTTCTATCGGCGCTGGAATCTGATGTGCCTGCTCCCTGTTTTGGGGTGTCCTCTTTCTTTTTCTTGGGCCTATTGAACTGTGACAGGTCTATCTTATCTCCAGTGATCTTGGGCCCTGAAAGTTTTTGGTACTGCGTCTTTAGGGTATCCGACTCTTTGGGAGCCTCTTCTTTTTCCTTAGCCGGAGCGGTCTCCACTTTTTCTTCGGGCTTTTCAGCCTTTTCAACTTCTTTGGGCTTTTCTTCTTTGAGAGCTACTTTGGCCTCCTCGACCTGCTTGGGTTCCTCGACCTGTTTCGGCTCCTCTGTTTTGGGCTGACTTGGCTTTTTGTCCAAATCTATCTTGCCCACGGTTTTGGGTCCGGACAGCTCGGCCTTGGCCTTGATGACCTGTTGCTCAGCATCCCTTTTTTCCCTGGCCAACCTTCGCTCTTCCTGTTCCTGCTCCATTTGGATACGGATCGCTTCCTTTTCCTTGCGCTTTTCCTCGCCCACTTCTTTGGAAGCCACCTTTTTGCTCTTATCCGTTTGGAACTCATCCAACAGCACTTGGTACACTTCATCTGAAATCTTGGTAGTCGGACGAGCCTCTACCTCATGTCCTACTGAGGTAAGATAGTCCACTGCCCTATCCAGAGAAATGTTCAATTCCCTAAGAACTTTGTTGAGTCGTATTGTTGGGTTTCCTGCCATAAATTGTTTTACTTGCCCTAAAATTCGCTGCTAATATAAGTTTAATCTTCAAATTCTTCCTTGAGGATCCGAACGACCTCACGAATGGTTTCTTCTTCCAGATCGGTTCGCTTCACCAAGTCGTTCACATCTTGTTCCAAAACGCTGCGCGCCGTATCGAGTCCTATTTTCTTCAACTCATCTATGACCCAGTCTTCTATTTCATCGGAGAACTCGGTCAATTCCACATCCTCTTCCACACCTTCACGGAACACATCTATCTCATAACCAGTCAACTGACCTGCCAATCGTATGTTGTGCCCTCCCCTACCAATGGCCTTGGAAACTTCCTCCGGCTTCAAGTAAACCTGGGCGGTCTTTTTCTCATCGTTCAATTTAACGGAAGACACACGTGCCGGACTCAAAGCCCTTGTTACCATCAACTGTGGATTGTTGGTCCAATTGATCACATCGATGTTCTCGTTGCCCAATTCCCGTACAATACCATGGATCCGCGATCCCTTCATGCCCACACAGGCCCCCACTGGGTCTATCCTGTCATCATAAGAATCCACGGCCACTTTTGCTTTTTCACCGGGAATGCGGACAGCCTTTTTAATGGTGATCAGTCCATCGAACACTTCAGGGATTTCTTGGAAGAACAACTGCTCCAAGAAAACTGGGGATGTCCTTGACATGATGATGGTGGGTTTATTGCCTTTCAGTTCCACACTTTCAATGATTCCCCGAACGTTGTCCCCTTTACGGAAAAAGTCCGAAGGAATCTGCTTTTCCTTTGGAAGGATGATTTCGTTCCCCTCGTCATCCAACAAAATTACGGCCTTATGGCGAATGTGGTGCACCTCGGCAGTGTAAATTTCACCTTCCAGATCTTTGAATTGCTTGTAGATAGTGGTATTGTCGTGCTCGTGGATCTTGGAAATCAGGTTTTGGCGCAGCGCCAGAATGGCCCTTCTTCCGAGATCGATGAGTTTTACCTCTTCCGACACATCTTCCCCAACCTCAAAATCGGGCTCTATTTTTCTGGCTTCGGAGAGGGAAATCTCTTCATTGGGGTCTTCCACTTCGCCATCTTCCACCACCACTCGGTTTCTCCATATCTCCAAATCCCCTTTGTCCGGGTTGATGATGATATCAAAATTGTCGTCAGAACCAAATTTCTTTTTGAGCGCACTTCGGAAGACTTCTTCCAAAATGGCCATAAGGGTCACCCTGTCTATAAACTTATCGTCCTTGAACTCTGAAAAGGATTCGATGAGCGCTAGGTTTTCCATTTTCTACTTTGATTAAAATTTTAATATGACTTTTGCTTCCCGGATATCAGAATAGGCAATGTCCTGCCTTTTCTGTACCGTAACTTTCCCTTTGCCCTCGGGCTTTGGCTCACGGGCCTTCCACTCCAAGGTAATATTATTTTCCGAGGTCTGTACCAAGGTTCCTTCCAATTCTTGGTCGCCGGTCCTTACCTTCAGTTTTCTTCCAATATTCTTTGTGTACTGACGTGGATATTTCATGGGAGATGTTGCACCTGCCGAAGTGACTTCCAAGGAAAAATCCTCTTCTTCGCGATCCAGATTGTGCTCAATGGCACGGCTGATGTCCATACAATCTTTAAGGCTCACCCCGTTATCTCCGTCCAAGACTACCCTGATGGTATTGTCGCCCCCCACCGTAAAATCAATCAAAAACAAGGATGGATGCTCTTCCAAAGCCTTGTCCAGCAGCGATTCCACTTTCTCCTTCAACATAACAGTTCAGAATAAAAGAGGGGACTCGAAGTCCCCTCATGAATACATTGATATCCGTTCAGTGGTGCAAATATACAACAATTAATACGGTTTGTGCAACTCTCTGTTTCCCAAAGTTTTTTTTGCACAATATTGAGGTATTTAGCTATTCTTCAAAAAATGGGATTTCCACAATTCGGCAATGATTGCAAAACTCACCCCCTATTGGAAAACCTTGCCTTATCGACAAAATACGATGTAGGAAACCATACGTTAAGCCTGCTTAACCTAACTATTCCCCCATTTCACAACAAATATTTTCCATGGAGCGCCCTGCGACTAGTTTTGTACTTGAAAAAATATGTTTGGTCATGGGAATGTTTTATTATAGTGGACGATCGTCACATGGTTTTGCCATGCACAAGATTGTCCTTATCTCCTTTTTTCTGTTAGGGATTTTTTCCGCATTTTCCCAAACCACCCTTTGGAGTGAAGATTTCACTTACGACAATGGAACGCAAAGTGGAACAGCATCCGGCCCTTCAGCATCTGATTGGACCACGAATTTGGGCAATAGGCTCTCAGTCCGGAACAATGCAATAAGGGGTAGAAATTTGCGAGGCGAAGGCGTATGGCAAACAGATCCCATAAATATTAGTGGATATAACTTTATAAGTTTCAGCATGGAAACTTGGGTGGACGATGAAGACGAAATGGATAATGGAAGTGATTATTTTATTGGGGAATATCGAATTGATGGAGGTCCTTGGCAACAGTTTGTGAACGCTTCGGGGTCCGATTCCGACCCTCTGGACCCATCCTATACCGTCAACCTGCCCACAACGGGCAACACCACTCTGGAAATCAGGGTGCGGATGGAAAACAATAACAATAATGAAGAATACTATTTCGACAACGTAACAGTGGAGGGAATGACAGGTATATGCAATGGCGAGGTCGATTTTGAATTTTATGATAGTGTCCCGCCCGGAAACACTGTGGACAATATTCCAACTTCAGGAGCATTGGGCACGGGTACGTTCAGCAGTTTTGATGTGGACGACCTTCAAAATCAGGAAGATTCCGGGGACACCGACAGCTTTAGTATTCGATACAGCGGGTACATCCAAATCAATACAGCGGGCAATTACACCTTTTACACTTCATCGGATGACGGTTCCAAGCTTTATATTGATGGCGCCCAGGTCGTGGACAATGATGGTCTCCATGGAACACAGGAACGATCAGGATCCATTTCATTGTCTGCCGGACTGCACGAAATCACCGTACTCTTTTTTGAAAATGGGGGCAGTGAAAACTTGACCGTTCAATACCAAGGCCCATCCATTTCCAAACAAAATATTCCTTTTTCCGTGCTCTACTCCAATTGCAGTGTGGCAGTGGCCGATCTGGATGGAGACGGTGTTGCTGACAGTGTGGACCTGGACGATGACAATGATGGCATCTTGGACACGGATGAATGTGGTGGGCTTGGTGGAAACTTCGTCCAAACTTCCACCAATCTCAGACATTTCAGCGATGAGGGCAACGCCTCGGGCAACCCAAGCACAACGTTTGCTTTCAACCCTACTAGCGTGTACCCAGGTTCCAGCTCCAGATTATTGCTTCAATTTCCTGAAATACTTCCAATAGGAACACAAGTAAGTGTCTTTGTAGGAGCAGACCCAGCTGTGTCCAACACAGGCATGCAAATACAACGTACCAATTCTTCAGGAACAACCAGTAACTGGATAACAGACGTCAATATTACACCCGGCTCTATCCACGAAGTAACTTTCACAGTTTCGGGAAGCAGTTTGCAATACATCCGCATTGAAGCCTGGAATGTAGGCGCAAGAGTCTATGGAGCAAGTTATGGCGGTTCTGTCGATTGCACCACAGTGGATACCGATGGCGATGGAATCCCCAACTATCAGGATTTGGACAGCGACGGTGATGGGATCCCGGACAATGTTGAAGCACAAACATCCTTGGGCTATACCGCCCCCTCGGGCATTGATGCCAACAACAATGGCCTTGATGACGCCTATGAAAGCACCGGAATATCCTATGTGGATACCGATGGGGACGGAGTTCCTGACTTTTTGGACACCGATAGTGACAATGAAGGCACTAACGACACCATTGAAGCTGCTTTGTCCCTTTCCGGAACGGATAGTGATGGCGACGGACTTGACGATGCCTCTGACAACACCACAGGCTATAGTGACCCAGGGGGCAGAATAGACAACCCCCTAAACACCAATGGCGGCTCATTTATGCTACCGGACTCCGACGGTGATGTTGCATCAGGTGGCGACCTTGATTTCAGGGACGATACCGATGATGGGAACCAACCGCCATCCATTACGGCCACCGGGAATCAGATTTTCTGTCCGGGCGAGCCCATATACGTGGTCGAAACCGTGGACATCACCGATCCCGATAGCAGCACGCTGGAAGCCGTTTACGTACAGATTACTTCAAATTATGATAACACTGGTGACCTTTTGACCCTAACCGGGTCGCATCCCAACATCACGGCCAGTTGGAGCGCTTCCGAAGGAAGGTTGACCCTGGACGGGCCTGCAAGCCTTGCCGAATTTGAAGCAGCCATCAGCGCAGTCGAATTCCAGACCACCGCAACAGTCAATGCCGGGGATACCCGTAGTTTCTCCATTGTAATGAACGAAGCCAACTATCTGGCCTCTACAGGACATTATTACGAATACGTACCTTCATTGGGAATCACCTGGACTGCCGCACGTGATGCTGCTGCATTGCGCACCTTCTACGGCCTACAAGGATATTTGGCAACAATTTCAATCCAAGATGAATCCGATCTTTTGGGATCCCAAGCTCCTGGCGCAGGTTGGATCGGTGCCAGCGATGCCGCACTTGAGGGAGATTGGTATTGGGTCACCGGCCCAGAGGCGGGCACATTGTTTTGGAGAGGAACAGCTGGTGGAACTGCCTTTGGCTACGAATTCTGGAACAGCGGGGAACCCAACCAATCGGGAGATGAAGATTATGCCCACATTACCGCACCGGGAGTTGGGGCTCCCGGTTCATGGAACGACCTTTCCAATACTGGGGCAGCAAGCGGTGACTACCAACCGAAGGGATATTTGGTGGAATATGGTGGAATGCCCGGTGACCCAACAGGCCCCAACATTGCCATAACGACATCGATAACCGTTGAGAACATTGCCCCCACCGCTAGCAGTCCAACTCCTCTGGTCGTTTATTGTTCCACTGATGTTCCGGCCCCCGATGTTTCAATCATCACCGATGAGGCGGATAACTGTGATGCCGACCCTATGGTTACATTTATCAGCGATGTGAGTGATGGGGGCAGCAATCCGGAAATTATCACCCGCACCTACAGGATAAGCGATGCCGCAGGAAATACATTGGATGTACAACAGACCATCACGGTATCCCCCTTTACCATATCAACACAACCTGTTGACCAAAGCATTGTTGTAGGGAACAATGCCGTCTTTTCAGTAAATGCCAATGGCACGGACACCTACCAATGGGAAGTGAGCACGGATGGGGGAAGCAGTTTTGCCCCTATTTCCGATGGTGTTGGATATTCAGGAAGCCAAACCGGTAGCCTCACCGTGAATTCACCCGATATGGGCAAGAATGGGTATGTATTCCGAGTTCTTGTTTCCAATTCGACAGCTTCTTGCGATCCGCTGGTTTCGGATGAAGCCACTCTTACACTCTCGGTAGGAACAGTAATCACCAACAGAAAGATTACATACAGGGTGAACAAGAATTAACGTTCATGTCAATAAAACCCAATAAAAAAAGCCCTAAAAAATATTATTTTTTAGGGCTTTTTGTTGGCCTACTAGGACTCGAACCTAGAATGACTGAACCAAAATCAGTAGTGTTGCCAATTACACCATAGGCCAGTACCATTTTCAAAAGCAAAGCTTGATTCTGCTTTTGAGCGTGCAAATTTATAACAAACTTTGGTTTCAACAAATATTTTGACAAGTTTAGAGTCTATTTTTATCAGGGACGGTTGTTAAAGCTTTTCCAAAAATAGCCGCCCTTCTATTCTAGATTTACTAAATTCGCCACAATTCGGTTAATGACCAATTCTTATGTTTGCAAAAGACTTCAGAAAATGGGATACCATCCTAGGGTGGGCTTCCTTTGCCATCGCATTTATAATTTATGCCCTCACGGTTGAGCCCACAGGAAGTTTTTGGGATGCCGGGGAATATATTTCCACCTCTGCCAAATTGCAGGTGGGGCACCCTCCCGGAGCTCCATTGTTGCAAATGATCGGGGCATTCTTTGCCATGTTCGCCTTTGGCGACCCCTCCAAAATAGCCTTGATGGTAAATGCGGTTTCCATAGTCTCCAGTGCATTTGCCGTGCTGTTCACTTTTTGGACCATCACCAATCTGACCCAAAAACTGATTTCCAACAAGGCCCCTTTGACCAACAGTAAGGCCATTGCCATTTTGGGAAGTGGTCTTGTAGGTGCGCTGACCCTTACCTTTTCAGATAGTTTTTGGTTCAATGCCGTGGAGACCGAAGTATATGCCATGGCCAGTTTGATCATGGCCCTTTTACTTTGGTTGGGACTGAAATGGACGGACAACCTCGAAGACCCGAGGGGTCATCGTTGGCTTTTGCTCATCTGTTTTCTAATCGGGCTCACCTTCGGAATTCAATTTATGGGCTTTTTGGCCATTCCCTCCATCGGGCTGCTCTATTATTTCAAAAAATACAAGACCACTACTGCCAAGAACTTTCTTTTGGCCAATATTGCCGTTGTGGCCATTCTGATGCTGGTCTATAAATTTTCATTGACATACGTACTGAAACTCTTTGGTTGGAGCGAGGTCTTTTTTATCAACGTAATAGGGCTTCCATTCAATTCCGGTTCCATCATCATGGGATTGCTCTTTGTGGCGGCCTTCTACTTTGGGCTTCGATATACCCGAAAACACCATTTTTATAGGGGTAACCTTGTGATTTTGTGCCTCATGTTCATCATCCTTGGTTTTTCCTCTTGGTTGATGCTCCCAATCAGGGCCAATGCCCAAACCGTTGTGAATGAGAATAATCCGGCCGATGCCCGTGCACTTTTGGCCTACTACAATAGGGAACAGTACCCTGGGGTGGACAGTCCTGTGTACGGTGCTTATTATTCGGATGCCTTTGCTCCGGCAGGTGAGGACAGGGATGACAGTCCCAAATATGAAAAAGATCTGAAATTGGGCAAGTACGTCATCGTCAACAAATACAAAGATGCCCTACCGGGACCAAACGAAAAGCACGTGGGGCCGCTTCCGCGTATGTGGAGCGACCAACATGCCGAAAACTACATGCGCTATTTCGGGGCACTGGAGTTTCGCATCAAATCGGAATATATTTCCAACAACGATCTAAGGCAAGCCGTGAACCAGTTCAAGACAGCATACTCACAAGGCGAACTGGACACCGAACAATACATTCGCTTTCTGCGCGAGTTTGGTGAATACATTGAGGTTCAGCCCCCTACCCTTGGCCAGAACCTACGCTATATGTTCGAGTTCCAGTTTGGCTATATGTACATGCGCTATTTCATGTGGAACTTTGTGGGCAAACAAAACGATGTGCAAGGACGCTACGACGAAAATGGGGACTGGCTCAGTGGTATCGGTTTTGTGGACAGCATAAGACTGGGCAGTCAAGAAAATCTTCCCAGTGATTGGTTGGACAACAAAGGGCGGAACACCTATTTCTTCCTGCCACTGCTTTTGGGAATACTTGGCATCGTGTTCCAAATTTCGAGAAACCCAAAACAGTTTTGGGTCTTGTTCGTCTTTTTTATGTTTACAGGAATTGCCATACAATTCTACACCAACCCATACATTTTCCAACCCAGGGAGCGTGACTATTCCCTAGTGGGATCTTTTTACGTATTCTGTATTTGGATCGGAATCGGAGTCTATGGGCTGTTTGAGGAATTCAAGAAACTGCTGTCCCCAAAAATTGCGGCGCCCGTGATCACCTCTTTGTGCCTTTTGGCAGTCCCCCTGTTGATGGCCTCCCAAAACTGGGACGACCACGACCGTTCTGACCGCTACACCGCTCCATCGACTGCAAAGGCCTATTTGGACTCTTGCCAGGAAGATGCAGGGGCCATTCTCTTTACTATTGGAGACAACGACACCTTCCCACTCTGGTATGTGCAGGAAATAGAGGGGTACCGTACCGATGTGCGGATCATCAACACCAGTCTGTTTGCCACCGATTGGTACATAGACCAAATGAAACGCAAAGCCTATGAAAGTGATCCCATCCCCTCACAGCTGACGCACGACAAATACAGCTACGGGACAAGGGATGCCATATATTATCAAGGTATAACAGAAAACCGATGGGACATCAAAGATTTCATGAATTGGATTGGAAGCGATAGACCCCAAACCAAGTTTAGACATATTCTCGAAAGCCGTGGGGCAGACCTCAGTGCCTACCCTGAAAACAATCTGGATATTGTGTATTATCCCACCAACAAGATCAGGATTCCGGTGAACAAGCAAAATGTGCTGGAAAGTGGTCTGGTGAAGGAAAAAGATTCCGCTCTCATCGTGGATTACATTGATATCGACCTTCCACAGAGTGCGCTTCCCAAGAACAGGATATTAATGTTGGACCTTATCGCCAACAACGATTGGAAACGCCCTATCTACTTCTCCGGGGGGAGTTTTGATAGTGCCGAATACATCTGGATGAAGGATTACCTGCAAATGGATGGACTGGTGTACAAATTGGTGCCCATAAAGACCCCAAACAGAAATTCTTTTGAAATGGGTCGTATAGATGCCGACCTGACCTACGACATTGTGAAGAAATGGGATTGGGGCAACTCGGGCAGTGACGATATCTACCACGATCCCCAGACCCGATCGCAAGGACTTTCGTTCCGAAGCAATCTGGCCCGACTGATGGAGACCTTGATCGCAGAGGACAAGATTGACAAGGCCAAGGCCGTGATCGATATCGCCATGACCAATATGCCCGTTGACCATTTTGGTTTTTATGCCTTTGTGGAACCCTTTGTGGATGGATATTACAAAGTCGGCGAAACCGAAAAGGCCCGGGAATTATACCGTAAGCTCAAAAAGATATACCAAGAGCATCTGGAATATTACGCCAACATCCCTTTGGATGAGCAATACGAGAAAATGGATGACATCCTGTCCGATATGCAAGCCTATCGAAGGAACATTGATATTCTCATCGAGAACCAGGATAGGGAATTGGCCGAGTCCGAAACCTTGATCTTCAACGAATACATTGACAAGTTCTCCCAATTTGTAGAGGAAGAGGAAGATATGCTTGAAGAGCCATTAGGGGCAGACCCCGATCTGGAAGACTCCATCCTTTTGGATACTATCACGCCAGTTGGGGAAGATTCAGCAATACAACAATAAATAATAAAAAAGCGAGGTTTTTTTACCTCGCTTTTCTTTTTAGATATATTCGTTCAAGATGCCTATCAGTGTATTGGCGTCCTGCTCACCGCTCTGGCGCCAGACCATCTCACCTTTTTTATAGATCATCAAAGTGGGCAATCCTTTAATTCGAAGGGCCTGTGAAAGTTCCTTGTTCTTGTCCACATCTATCTTAATCACTTTTCCCTTGTCCCCAAGTGCTGCGGCAACATCGCGCAAAACCGGGTGCATGGACGTGGATTGTTCATTCCATTCTGCGTAAAAATCCAATAATACCGGGACATTTACATCTATGAGTTCACCAAACTTGGACATGTATTCTAAAGGTTTACAGTCAAAAGTAAGAAAAAATGTTAATGTTTAATACCCCGACAACACTTTACCAGTGCAGAGTCTTCTTAAAATTATACCAACCCCTTCTTCTTAAGTGTGATCACGGAAATCTCGGGCCAAATGCCAAAACGGCCGGGGTAGCCGATAAAACCAAAGCCCCGGTTCACGTTTATGAACTGTCCCAGTTCCTTGTAAATGCCCGCCCAATATTTGTAACGCCACTTTACCGGGCTCCATTTGACCCACCCGGGAATCTCCACCCCAAACTGCATGCCGTGGGTATGCCCGCTCAAGGTCAGGTGGAAATGGTAGTCGTCATGCAACACCACATCTTCCCAATGGGATGGATCGTGGCTCAACAAAATCTTAAAATCGTCTTGGGCTATACCTTCTTTCGCTTTTTGCAAATCGCCTGCTTTTTTAAAGCCTCCACGTCCCCAATTTTCCACCCCGAGCAAGGCGATTCTATGTCCATCCTTTTCCAGATATCGGTTGGAGTTCAATATAAGATCAAAACCCATTTCTTTTTGGATAGCTTTGAGGTCTTCCAAGTTTTGGATTTTGGCTTCCTCAGTATCCCAAACGGCATAATCGCCATAGTCATGGTTTCCCAAAATGGAAAATTTACCGTCCTTGGCCTCCAATCGGGCAAAGACATCTTTCCAGGGAACTACTTCCTCAGATTTGTTGTTGACCATATCACCCGTAAAGAAA
The DNA here is from genome assembly GCA_048270465.1 of Allomuricauda sp. Classification (GTDB taxonomy): domain Bacteria; phylum Bacteroidota; class Bacteroidia; order Flavobacteriales; family Flavobacteriaceae; genus Flagellimonas. The sequence continues at coordinate 124,448 of JBLWSV010000002.1, read as the reverse complement.
ATGACATCACTTTTTTGCTGGTTGATCAAATCGATGCCGTAGGCCACTTTTTTATAATCATCGAAACTGCCACTGTGCACATCGGATATCTGGGTAATTTGATAATTGTGGAAGGCATCGGGAAGGTCATCGAACTCCAGTTCATATTTTAGGACCTGATAATTATATTTTCCACGGTACATGCCATACAACAAGGCCCCAAACGGAATCGAAGCCAAACCTAGGGCCAGACCGCTGATAAACTTTCTTCGTGAAGGAAAATGACTGGCATCGGGGTCCGTCATCCCTACAATCTTGTTGTAACCGAACCCAAACAACCTTACCACATCTTCCAGCAACAAGAAAAAACCCAATACCAAGGCCAACAAAAAGAACGCTCCAAAAATACCTCCGGCCACGGCCGCAGTTCCCTTGAAGCCTTCGCTGGGGTCATAGGTCATGACCTTCACGGCCAAAAACAGCAGTGCCCCAAGGAAAAGTACCCCATAGATCCAGTGCATCCAAGGGCTTTTGAACAAGGTTCTGAAAGCTTGGAAACCATAAATGGCGAGCACCACATAAAAAATAGCCAAAATGATAAATCGGGACATACTATATTTTTTGCAAAATTATAGCTAATCCACTAGAAAATAGGACTTTTTAAATTTATTTAACGGCTTGCACAATATGACGGACAACATCCTCATTGGTGACCGCAACCCTATCCTCCACCAAATGTCTTGAAGAATTCATGGGAATTTTTCCCTTAATATCAATTGGGTTTCCGAAGGAAGTCCCCGAACAATGGAGGGCCTTTAAACCGCTGTTCTTGAACTTAAAAGCATTTGAAGAAGAAACACCGCCTCCGGCCATAATGGTCATGGAAGTCTGTTTTTGCCACTCCTCCAAATTTTTCAAGCCTTTTTCTACGGATGTTTGCCCTCCCGAAGTCAAAACGGTGCCAACACCCATTTTTTCCAATTTTTTCAACGCTTCAACAGGCTCCGAAACCCAATCAAAGGCGCGATGGAAGGTAAAATGCATTGGTTCCGCCAACTTGAGGAGTTCTTGGTTACGTTCCACATCCACCGAAAAATCATCCATCAAAATCCCAGCGACAATGCCATCGACGCCCAGCTCGCTACAAGCCAAAATATCGGCCTTCATCACCTCAAACTCGCTATCAGAATAGGTGAAATGTCCACTTCTGGGACGGATCAACACATGGATGGGAATCGAAAGTTCCTTTTTCACCGATTGAATGAGCCCTACGGATGGGGTTATGCCCCCTACCCCGAGTTCGGAACACAGTTCGATTCGGTCCGCTCCCGCCATTTGCGCATTTAGTGCCGATTGCAGTGAATTGGCACAAACTTCTACAAGCATATTGCTATATTTATCACCCCTAAAAATAAACATCCCTTCGCATGAAACGACGCAAATTCCTGAAAAATTCGAGCCTTTCGGCAGCGGGAATGGTTTCCGCATCCGCCTTGATCGCTTGCAAAACGGAACCTAAACCGAATGAAAACTCATCTGCGACAACCACACCCCCAATGCCCATAAAACCCATTGTGGTCTGTACTTGGAACTTTTTCAACGCCACGGACAGGGCATGGCAAGTGCTCAAAACAGGTGGAACGGCACTTGATGCCGTGGAACAAGGGGTGATGGTGGAAGAGGCCGATGAGACCAACGAGACCGTGGGCAAGGGAGGTAGGCCCGACAGGGACGGGAACGTGACCCTCGATGCCTGCATCATGGACAAGGACGGTAACTGTGGTTCGGTGGTGTGTATGCAGAACATCGTGCATCCGGTTTCTGTGGCCAGAAAGGTGATGGAAGAGACCCCCCACATTATCTTGGCGGGTAAAGGCGCAGAGAAATTTGCTTATGAGCAAGGCTTCAAAAAAGAAGATCTGCTGACCGAAAGCACACGCAAGCAATACAAAGAGTGGCTAAAAACTTCCAAATACGAAACCATCATCAATATAGAGAACCACGACACCATCGGCATGCTGGCCATTGATGAAAAGGGAGACATCGCCGGGGCCTGCACCACCAGTGGGATGGCCTATAAAGTGGCGGGTCGTGTAGGTGATTCCCCCATCATAGGAGCAGGCTTGTATGTGGACAACGAAGTGGGCGGTGCCACGGCTACGGGCGTGGGTGAAGAAGTTATCCGTACCGTGGGCAGTTTTTTGATCGTGGAGCTCATGCGCCAGGGGAAAAGTCCGCAAGAGGCCTGTGAGGAAGGCGTAAAGCGTATCATGCAAAAAAATAAGGACCGAAAGGATTTCCAGATCGGATTTCTCGCCATCAACAAAAATGGGGAAACGGGCGGCTATTGTGTGCACCCGGGCTTCACCTATCGGGAATATTCTGAAAAAGGGCATGAGAATCGGGAAGTGACGAGTTTTTATCAATAAGACATAAGACCGCTTCGCTTTTAGATACAAGAATCAAGACCGCTATGCTGATGGATGCTAGACCCAAGACCACTGCGCTTTTAGATAAAAGAATAAAGACATCTTGTTTCTTGGCTCTTGTATCTTGTCTCCTTTTAATCAGCAATTCGTACTTTTAAACCTGCCTTTTATTATTGCTTATTGAACATTGCTAACTGACAACTGAAAAATACATGTCCGAACAAAAACGACTTTTCCTACTAGACGCCTACGCACTCATTTTCCGTGGGTATTATGCCCTCATCAAAAACCCAAGGATCAATTCCAAGGGGATGGACACCTCGGCCATCATGGGGTTTATGAATTCCCTTTTCGATGTGATCAAACGGGAACAGCCCGACCATTTGGCCGTGGCCTTTGACAAGGGAGGCAGTGTGGAACGTACCGAAATGTTTGAGGAATATAAGGCGAACCGGGACGAGACACCCGATGCCATTCGAATTGCCGTACCCTACATCCAACAAATTTTGAAGGCGATGAAAATTCCCGTAGTGGAACTGGAAGGCTATGAGGCAGATGACCTTATCGGCACTCTTGCCAAACAGGCAGAAAAAGAAGGCTATAAAGTGTTCATGGTGACCCCCGACAAGGATTTTGGACAGTTGGTGAGTGAAAATATTTTTATGTACCGCCCCGCCCGAATGGGTAACGGCATCGAGATTTGGGGCATTCCAGAAGTGAAAAAACGCTTTGGGGTGGAACGCCCCGAACAGGTCATAGACTATTTGGGAATGATGGGCGATGCCAGCGACAACATACCAGGTCTGCCCGGTGTAGGCGACAAAACGGCCAAAAAATTTCTAGCAGATTTTGGTTCTTTGGAAGGTTTGTTGAGCAACACGGACCAGCTCAAAGGCAAAATGAAGGAAAAAGTGGAAGAAAATGCCGAGTTGGGCCGACTTTCAAGGCAATTGGCGGAAATCAAAACGGATTGCGAAGTCACTTTCCATGCCGAGGACTACGAAATGTGCCCTCCAGATGCCGAAGAGGTACAAAAAATCTTTGAAGAACTCGAATTCCGTAGGTTGAAGGAACAGTTCATCAAAATATTTTCAGGTGAGGCGGAAGCAACCACCCAAGTGACGAGCACGGAAACAGCAAAACAAGAAGCCAAAGTGGCCGGAAGTGGCCAGTTCACCCTTTTTGGTGGCGACCCCACCGAAGCCCCTGCGACCATCAAGGACATGAGCGGCAGAAAGACCATTGCAGATGTCCCACATTTTTATCAATTGGTAAAAGATGGTCTGGGCATGGAACTGTTCCTCGAAACCTTGATGAAGCAACCCTCAGTCTGTTTCGATACCGAGACCACGTCCATCAACCCCTTGGAAGCCGAACTGGTGGGAATTGCTTTCAGTTGGTCGCCCGGAAAGGGGTTTTATGTACCATTCCCGGAAAACAGGGATGAAGCCATGCCCCTGATTGAAAAATTGCGGCCCTTCTTTGAATCGGAGACCATTGAAAAAGTGGGACAAAACCTAAAATACGACATCAAGGTAATGCAAAACTATGGGGTGGAGGTCAAGGGCAAACTCTTTGACACCATGTTGGCCCACTACCTCATCAACCCGGATATGCGCCACGGCATGGACGTTCTTGCCGAAACCTACCTCAACTACACCCCCATTTCCATTACCGAGCTTATCGGCAAAAAAGGCAAGAACCAATTGAACATGCGCCAAGTTCCCCTCGACAAACAGACCGAATATGCCGTGGAAGATGCCGATATCACCTTTCAATTGGGACTGCACTTTGCCCCCGAACTGAAAGAGGCCCAAACGGACAAACTCTTTGAGGAAATCGAGATTCCTTTGCTCCGTGTACTCGCCGATATGGAGCGGGAGGGCATCAATCTGGATGAGGCATACCTCAAAGACCTCTCGACTGCGCTCGAGGCGGACATTACGGAGTTGGAAAAGAAAATTTATGAGCAGGCGGGAGAGCAGTTCAACATTGCGTCCCCAAAACAGTTGGGTGATATCCTTTTTGATAAATTGAAACTGGTGGACAAGCCCAAAAAGACCAAAACCGGGCAATATTCCACCGCAGAGGATGTACTTTCCTATTTGGCGAAGGACCACGAGATCATCCAAAATGTGTTGGATTACCGCGGATTGACGAAACTAAAGAGCACCTACGTGGATGCATTGCCGAACGAAGTGCAGCCAAAAACGGGGCGAGTTCACACGGATTATATGCAGACGGTGGCCGCCACGGGCCGCTTGAGCAGCAACAACCCAAACTTACAGAATATCCCTATTAGAACGGAGCGGGGTCGGCAAGTGCGCAAGGCGTTTATCCCACGGGATGAAAACTACGTTTTGCTCGCGGCGGATTATTCCCAGATAGAACTGCGGATCATTGCGGCCTTGAGCGAGGAGGACACCATGATCTCCGCTTTTAAAAACGGGGAGGACATCCATGCCTCCACGGCATCCAAGGTTTTTAACGTACCGATTGGGGAAGTGACCCGCGAGCAGCGGAGCAACGCCAAAACGGTGAACTTTGGGATCATTTATGGAGTGTCGGCCTTTGGTTTGAGCAACCAAACGGATTTGAGTCGAACCGAGGCCAAGGAATTGATTGACACCTATTACAAGACCTATCCCAAACTGCGGAACTACATCAGCGAGCAGGTGGATTTTGCCCGGGAACACGGCTATGTGCAGACCATTTTGGGCCGTCGCCGCTATTTAAAGGACATCAATGCGGGGAACCAAGTGGTACGGGGCGCAGCGGAACGGAATGCCGTGAACGCGCCCATTCAGGGGAGTGCGGCGGACATTATTAAGATCGCGATGATCAACATCCATAAAAAGCTTTCCGAAGGAAAGTACAAGACCAAAATGTTGCTGCAGGTACACGATGAATTGGTGTTCGACTGTTACAAACCCGAATTGGAAGAAATGAAACAGCTCATCAAATCGGAAATGGAGAACGCCTACAAACTCTCCGTACCCTTGGATGTGGAAGTGGGCGTGGGGGAGAACTGGTTGGAGGCGCATTGATGGCTAATAAACCATCACAAAGCAGTCCTATGATTTTAGAGATAGGAGTTAATTGGAAAAAAATTCTTCCCTATTTACTAGATGCAATTATCGAAATTGGTCTTGGAATTATATTCTTACCTTTAGATAAGAATGGTTCTTCTCTATTATGGGCTGGGGTATTTTTAATACTGTTTGGAACAGTACAGCTCATTCGAAAAGTCAAAACATTTCATCTTTCTACCTCACATTTATTGATTAAAAGACCTTTGATGCCCTTTAAATTTGCAGAAGCAAGTTTTGAGCTTAAAAAAATAGATGAAATTGAATTGAAACGCATAGTCAGAGTCGGGCCTTACATTCGAATTCTTGGCAAAAATGAAGGAGGCTTTATGCTTGCACTGGATAAGAAAACAATTGATTCTTTCGAAAAAGAACTACAACTTTTGGGAGTTAAAGTAACTCGAGAAAACGCATGATCAACCCAAGCTAATAAATTGAAACCCTACAAAATGCTATCTTTAATCCACGGAAATTAAACCAAAAATCAAACAGAGACCCAACATCACATGAATTGGATCATACTGATCATTGCCGGATTGTTTGAAGTGGCATTTGCCTTCTGTCTGGGAAAGGCAAAGGAGACTGCCGGGACTGAAATGTACCTTTGGTATGCCGGGTTTTTGGTGACCCTTACCCTGAGCATGGCCCTTTTGATCAAGGCCACCCAAACCTTGCCCATAGGGACAGCCTATGCCGTTTGGACAGGAATCGGGGCGGTCGGGACCGTTCTGGTCGGGATTTTTGTGTTCAAGGAACCGACCACTTTTTTGCGATTGTTCTTCCTTACCACCTTGGTCATCTCCATTGTAGGGCTTAAAATGGTCTCACAATGAACTATCTCGATGCAAGCATACGAGGTATCAAATTCCAAAAACAAATTCCAAATCCAAAAAAGAAAAAACGATGCAAGCATCTGGCAATCAAGTTCCAATAGATTAAAAAAAGATCATTTGTTGTCCATTTTCCCATGGGTTTGGATCTAATCTTTTTAAGGGCACTTTTCCCTTAAAATCCCCCATAAACCGATCCAACTATTTTATACCTTCATTATAAAAACGTATAGGTATAAATGATTCATCCCGATACAGAATTAAAATTTATCAGCAATGAGATTGGCTATGGCGTAGTGGCCACCAAGTTCATTCCAGCGGGTACCATTACTTGGGTGCTGGACCGTTTGGACCGAGAGTTTACCCCCTTGGAGCTGCAACAGATGGAACCCATTTACCAATCCATTTTGGATACCTACACCTATCGGAACAACAAGGGCAACTACATCCTCTGTTGGGACAATGGACGGTACGTAAACCACAGTTTCAACTCCAACTGCCTCACCACCGCCTACGATTTTGAAATTGCCGTGCGTGACATACAGCAAGGTGAACAGCTCACCGACGATTATGGCTATCTGAACATTCCCCTGCCCTTTAGGGCAGCGGATGAGGGCACCCGTCGAAAAGTGGTGTACCCGGACGACCTCTTGAAATATTACAAGGTCTGGGACAGCAAGATCAAAAAGGTGTTCGGGAACATTACCCGATTGCAGCAACCGTTGCGGCCCATTCTTGATGATGCCCTTTGGGGAAAGATCGAGGACATTATTGGCGGCAAACAGGAGATGGACTCCATTTTGACGAATTTTTATAATGGGCAGGATGGGGAAAACCCTGTCCAAATGGAGGTCGGAGCATGACCGACAAACTAAGGAGGATGTTTAAAAAGTGGTGAAATTTTCGCTTTGTCAGGTTGAGCGCAGTCGAAACCCATTGATCATCAATACATTTTACGTTCTCGACCGCACTCGAACAGACAGGTAACCAGCTTTTTAGACAGCCTTTTCCATTCCTTTTTTATAACAAATCAATTGCCAAAACTATTGGCCAATCGTGGTCTTGGGCTTTTGCTCCGCATAAACAGATCCGTGAACGGTTTAAAGTGTCGCCTCCACTGAAATGGAGCAAAGTCGAACCACAATTTTACTTCCAGGGTCTCACCGTCTTCCACCTGGAAACCATCCTCAATGGCAAAGTCCAAATGGTCAAAGGAATTGGCGGACTCCACTTCCCCATCTTGGTATATAAACTGGTTTCCCCAATCGGCCAAATAGAGTCTGAGGGAAACATAGTTTCCCTTAGGTAAGGAAAGTACACTTCGGGAGCGCAGGAAACTCCCAGATGAGATCCCTTTCAGGGAAACCGGGTTCTGACCGGGAAAATCTACGATAAAGTGCTCATGGCCCTGTTCGTCAATGGCAGAAAACTTGGTGATGTTCAATACCATTTCCGAAACCCTGAGTGCCGTAGCTGCCTCGTTTTTCAAGATCAATTCCTTGTTCCTTCTCTCCGCGGCATACCAATCACCAATGGCATTGGGGGCAAAGGGTACGGTGGACCATATAGTGGGATAAAAATTCATCTTTTTCATAACTATACATATTAATGGTTATACAGGTACAAAGTTGCGGTGAATCAATGGGCCTTGCTTCCAATGGATTGACCAGTTTATATGCTGAATTACCCCTGAATATCCATTTTAAGTTTTTTTAGGTTAAAATTTCACAAAACAGATCAAGATTTCGATTGTCATATTACATTTACTTCCTCATGAAGATCAACACCCTGTTCCTGCTCTTGGCGCTGGTTGCCGAAATCGTGGGCACCATTGGAGGCTTTGGGTCATCGGTCTTCTTTGTGCCCTTGGGCAATTTCTATTTTGATTTCTACTCCGTTCTCGGCATGACGGCCATTTTTCACCTCTCCAGCAACCTCAGTAAGATATTCCTGTTCAAAAAAGGCTTGGATAGAAAATTGTTGCTTTACATCGGTGTTCCCTCGGTTCTGTTTGTAATTGTCGGGGGATTCCTGTCCAAAATGGTGGACACTGGGACTTTGGAAATCGTTCTCGGGGTCTTTTTGGTCATCTTCAGCCTGTTGTTCCTCATCAAAAATGAACTCATGGTACTTCCCGGCAAGAAGAACGCCATCATTGGCGGGGCACTTTCTGGGTTCTCAGCAGGGCTTTTGGGCACGGGTGGTGCCATCCGCGGACTCACGATGGCTGCTTTCAATCTGGAGAAAAATGCGTTTATCGCCACCTCGGCATTTATCGATTTTATGATCGATTTCTCCCGAACCTTCGTCTATTATGAAAATGGCTATATTGGCATGCTAGAACTCACTTATCTCCCTTTTTTGTTCACCATCGGTTTGGTGGGAACCTATTTGGGCAAAAGAATCCTTAAATACATCCCCCAGGAAAAATTCCGCAGCCTCAGTCTAATCTTTATCTTGCTCATCGGGTTGGCCACCATTGTCCAACTGGCGTTCAAACACTGGGGTCAGTTCTCCCCATAATTCTCCCCTATTTGGTCCAAAACTTTTAAAAAGACCTCAAACTCCTTTGGATCAACATCTACTATGGCCTGTTTTCGCAATTGATGGGCAATGGGCAATGTAATATCGATGATTCGTTTTCCCTCTGGGGTAAGCTCCAATTTATACCGTTTTTGGTCTCCCTCGAAACGGGTTTTGGCAATCCAACCTTTGCGTTCAAGACCCCCGATAACCCGGGATGTGGTAGCACGATTGCGAAAATTGCCCTTCACAATCTCCCTTTGGCTGGCCCGCTCACCCAGTTCATGAATCTGGTGCAGGATAACCCACTGCTCAATCGTCACTGCTATTCCAAGTTCGTCAAATGCCCGCAAATAGGCCTTCTGTATTTTTCGGAGCACCAAATCGAGGTGCAGTCCCATTCCCTTTATTTCGTCAATTCGATTGAGCATGCCGTAATCAATGGTCACAAAAATAGGAATTCAATTTTTGATGCCCTTCTTCCACAACAAAGGAAAGGCTAAAACTTTAACCTAAATTTTAATTACGAAAGCGTTATAGTGACTTAAAAATACTTATTTTTGTTGTCAATGCAACAAAATAAACTGAACCCTAAAAATTAGAGAACATGGCAACATCAACACTTCCCGAAATAAAGGATACCGAACAGGATTTCATGCCCATCAACGGCACGGATTATGTGGAACTGTATGTGGGCAATTCCAAGCAGGCCGCGCATTACTACAAGGCTGCATTTGGGTTTCAGTCCTTGGCCCAAGCTGGATTGGAAACCGGATTGAAAGACCGTGAAAGTTACGTAGTGGTACAGGATAAGATCCGATTGGTACTCACCTCTCCGCTGAAGAGTGGCACTGAAATCGGAAAGCACATCGACAAGCACGGTGATGGCGTAAAAGTTGTGGCCCTTTGGGTAGATGATGCCACCCTAGCCTATAACAACGCCATGGAGCGAGGGGCCAAATCCTTTATGGAGCCAAGGGTCGAAGAGGACAAAGATGGAAAGGTGGTCCGCTCCGGAATCTATACCTATGGCGAAACGGTACATATTTTTGTGGAACGGAAAGATTACAACGGGACTTTTCTTCCCGGTTTCAAAAAATGGGAGACACCCGATTACAACCCTCCGTCCACTGGACTAAAGTTTGTGGATCATATGGTGGGCAATGTCGGCTGGAACAAAATGAACCATTGGGTGAAGTTTTATGAAGATGTGTTGGGGTTCAAAAATATTCTTTCGTTTGACGACAATGACATTTCCACAGATTACACCGCCTTGATGAGCAAGGTGATGAGCAACGGAAACGGCCGCATCAAGTTTCCCATCAACGAACCGGCCGAGGGAAAGAAAAAATCGCAGGTTGAGGAATATCTTGATTTTTATGAAGGTGAAGGCGTGCAGCACATTGCCGTGGCCACGGATGACATTATCCAAACCGTCCGTGACCTCAAAAGCCGGGGTGTGGAATTCCTTCGGGTCCCTGCCACCTACTACGATGCAGTGACCGACCGTGTGGGCGAAATCGATGAGGACATCGCCCCATTGAAAGAACTCGGTATTTTGGTAGATCGTGATGATGAAGGGTATCTGCTCCAAATTTTCACCAAGCCGGTGGAGCCCAGACCCACCATGTTCTTCGAAATTATCCAAAGAAAAGGCGCACAATCGTTTGGAAAAGGTAACTTTAAGGCACTGTTCGAAGCCATTGAGCGTGAGCAAGAGCTTCGGGGTACTTTGCACTAGCATGTGGTTCAAAGTTTCTGAGCTTGATTCTTGAATTTGAACTTAAATGTAACACCATGCCTATTTATCACAAACTCGGGAAAATTCCGCAAAAACGGCACACCCAATTTGAAAAACCAGGTGGAGGGCTGTATTATGAGCAACTCTTCGGCACCATCGGTTTTGATGGCATGTCGTCCCTGCTTTACCATGTCCATCGACCCACGCAGGTAAAGGAAATTGGCAAAGCCTTGGACCTTTCGCCCAAAATCGCGGTGGAGAAAAATATCACCAGTCGAAAGCTCATAGGTTTTGATGTACAGCCCAAAGATGACTTTTTGGAAGCGCGCGAGCCCCTTCTGGTGAACAACGATGTCCACGTAGGGTTGGCGGCACCGCGAAAATCCATGACGGATTATTTTTATAAAAATGCCGATGCGGACGAAATGCTCTTTATTCACAAAGGAACAGGCACCTTGAAAACTTTTTTGGGCAACATTCCGTTTGAATATGGGGATTATCTCATCATTCCGCGGGGGATGATCTATCAGATTGAATTTGATACAGAGGACAACCGCATCCTGTATGCAGAATCCTTTCATCCCATTTATACGCCTAAACGTTACCGAAACTGGTTCGGGCAGTTGTTGGAGCATTCCCCCTATTGCGAACGGGACTATAAATTGCCGCAAGACCTTCAGACCTTTGATGAGAAAGGGGAGTTTTTGATAAAAATCAAAAAGCAGGGCATGTTGCAACAACTCGTTTATGCCACACATCCTTTTGATGTGGTGGGATGGGACGGATACAACTTTCCCTACGGGTTTTCCATCCACAATTTTGAACCCATCACGGGCCGTGTACATCAACCGCCACCGGTGCACCAAACGTTTGAAACGAGTGCCTTTGTGGTCTGCTCGTTCTGTCCAAGGCTTTACGACTATCATCCCAAAGCGATTCCTGCCCCATACAACCACTCCAATATCGATTCCGATGAGGTACTGTACTATGTGGATGGCGATTTCATGAGCCGCACCGGAATTGGGCCAGGGTACATTTCATTGCATCCGGCAGGCATTCCACACGGACCGCACCCGGGCACCTATGAGGCCAGCATCGGCAAAAAGAGCACCGAAGAATTAGCGGTGATGATCGATACCTTCAAACCGTTGAAGATTACCGAAAATGCCCTAAAAATTGACGATGGCAAGTATTACAAATCGTGGCTGGAGTAACCATTAAGGACTAATGCCTTCTGTCTTTTCGAGCGCAGTCGAGAAATGAAGGCTTTTTATTGCTCTCGACTGCGCTCGAGCTGACATAAAAACACATTCATGATCATAAACATACCTGAAAACTCAGATTTTTCCATTCACAACATTCCCTTCGGGATTTTTTCCACAAAAGACAGAAGCCCACGTGTGGGCGTTGCCGTAGGGGAACATATTCTGGACCTTGCCGCAGTGGCCGAGCTGGATGTGTTCGATTTCAACACGGCCGTGCTGGAAAAAGATACGCTCAATGATTTTATTTCCCTCGGGAAGGAAATCACCAAGCGGGTACGCAAAAAAATCCAGTATTGGCTAAAAGATGAAGATTCCGTTCTCGCCGGGAAACCGGAACTTTTTGTAAAACAATCCGAAGCCCAAATGCACATGCCCGTTTCAGTGGGCGACTATACCGATTTCTATTCCAGCATAGAGCACGCCACCAATGTGGGAACAATGTTCCGTGACCCGGAAAACGCCCTTTTGCCCAACTGGAAGCACATTCCCGTGGGCTACCATGGCAGGGCCAGTTCCATTATTGTGAGCGGGCAGCCCATCCATCGACCCAAAGGACAAACCTTGCCCAACAATGCCGATGCTCCTGTATTCGGCCCAACACATCGGTTGGATTTTGAATTGGAAATGGGATTTATCTGCGGAAAGGACACAAATCTTGGTGATTCGGTATCCACCAAGGATGCAGAGGACTATATTTTTGGTTTGGTGCTCTTCAACGATTGGTCGGCCAGGGACATTCAAAAATGGGAATATGTTCCCTTGGGGCCGTTTTTGGCGAAAAACTTCGCATCATCCATTTCTCCATGGGTGGTGACATTGGAAGCTCTGGAGCCCTTTAGGGTAAGTGGCCCAAAACAGGAACCCAAAGTCCTTCCCTATCTGGAATATGAGGGTGACAAAAATTACGATATCAACCTAGAAGTCGCCATTGCTCCTGAAAAAAGCGAAGAAACCACCGTTTGCCACAGTAATTTCAAGTATATGTACTGGAACATGGCCCAACAACTGGCCCACCACACCGTGAACGGTTGCAACATCCATGTGGGTGACATGATGGCTTCGGGAACCATTTCCGGTAAGGATGAAAATTCCTATGGTTCCATGTTGGAACTGGCGTGGATGGGCACAAAGCCCTTGAAAATGAAGGATGGCACCGAACGAAAGTTTATACATGATGGCGATACAGTGACCATGCGGGGTTTCGCCCAAAAAGACGATATTAGAGTAGGATTTGGAGAAGTTACAACGAAGATTCTCCCTGCGAAAGAATAAGTACCGTTTCAGATGTCACATTGAGCGCAGTCGAAATGTCATCTGAAAGTTTTTCCATATCTCGCTACTCCTTCGACTGCGCTCAGTATTACAGCTCGATATGACAAGAAACACAAAATCATGATCAAGACCATAGACCCGACCCAGGTTTCACAGCCAGAATTTCACAGTGTCCTGCTCACCGCCGTAGCACCGCGACCTATATGCTTCGCAAGCACGGTGGACAAGGATGGTAATGTGAATCTGAGCCCTTTCAGTTTTTTCAATGTGTTCAGTTCCAATCCACCCATCATGATTTTTTCCCCCGCCCGAAGCGGCAGGGATAATTCCATGAAACATACCCACGAGAATGTATTGGAGGTTCCCGAAGTGGTCATCAATATTGTGAACTACCCCATGGTGGAGCAAATGTCGCTTTCCAGTACGTCTTACGGAAAAGGGGTGAACGAATTTCAAAAAGCGGGTTTTACCGAAGTGCCCAGTGAAAGGGTAAGGCCTCCCCGTGTGGCTGAGTCCCCGGTTTCCTTTGAGTGCAGCGTTCAGGAAGTGATAGAGCTGGCGAAGACTCCCGGAGCGGGCAACCTGATTTTGGCCAAGGTGGAATTGGTCCATGTGGACGATGCTTATTTTACCGATGGCGTTTTGGACACCGAAAAATTGGATCTCGTGGGCCGTATGGGCGGCAATTGGTACATCCGGGCCATCAAGGATTCGTTGTTCGAGATTCCAAAGCCCCTGCGCACCCATGGTATTGGGGTCGATGCCTTGCCAAAAGGCATTCGGGAAAGCGACGTGCTTACCGGAAACAATCTGGGACGACTGGGCAATGTGGAAAGCCTGCCCTCTGCATCCGAAGTTGAAAAAATCGTAAAAGCTGATAATGTTGGCAATTTGACCAAAAAGGAACTCCACATCTTGGCCCAGCAACTTTTGGAAAATGGCAATACCGAAAAGGCTATGGCGTATTTGTTGTTTGGGGAAGTGTGAAATGTTTGAATTGAAAGCATAAAATATGTCAATATTTGCTAAATATGGACAAATATTGTATTTTTAATTAATCAATCGTGTTTAAAATGAACATAAGTTTTACAAAAAAACAGGAAGAATATATTGCCCAACAGGTGGCTACCGGCGAATATCAGAACAATAGCGAGGTAATTCGTGACGCCTTACGCCTTCATAAAATTTATAGGGAGAAAGTTATTGATGACCTTAGAAGAGAGATAGAAAAAGGTTGGAACGGGCCCGATAGTCGCAGAACAATGGAAGAGATCATCACCTCAAAGAAAAATGGATGATAAACGGTTACGTTCTATCACAAGAAGCGGACAATGATATTGAAGATATTTTCGAATACGGCGAACACCAATTTGGGACCTCCCAAGCCATTGAATATCTAGTTGGCCTGAACGATCATTTCAATGCAATTGCCAATAGCCCTGATATCGGTAAGGAAAGAAAAGAAATTAAGAATGGACTATTTAGTTTTCCATACATCTCCCATATAATATTTTACCGCAAGATGAATGGATATGTACGTATTGTTCGAGTTTTATATGGAGCAAGGGATTTAAAAAAATTTTTAACCGAAAGTTGAATGCAAGAAGACATAAAATCCATCTTCAAGGCCCATTTGGAGCCCAAAGAGGTCTATAAAGGGGGAAAGAACATTCCGCCTTCCGATAAAAAAATCTATAAACTATCCTCCAACGAGAATCCATTGGGTGCATCACCCAAAGCGGTGGCGGCCCTAAAAGCGGCCTTGGAGCATATCGACATCTACCCCGACCAAACCGACATTCGCCTTCGAGAAGCCTTGGTCAAGGATTTTGATGGGAAATTGAGCGCGGACCAATTTTTGTGCGGCAATAGCGGTTCAGAAATCATCGATATTATTTTGAGGGCCTTTATCAATGAAGGGGACGAGGTCATCTATTCCAATCCTTGCTTTTTGCCGTATTCTGTTTTCTCCAGATGGTACGGGGCCAAACAAGTGGATGTCCCCCTGTTGGCCCCCAATTATGATTTGGACGTGGAAGGCATTTTGAACGCTATCACTGAGCGTACCAAGGTCATTTTCCTTACCAGCCCGAACAATCCAACGGGCACGTACATCCCAAAACCCGTGATGGACGATTTTATGGCACGTATCCCCAAAAATATTGTAGTGGTTTTTGATGAGGTGTACCGACACTTTGCGGATGCCAAAGATTATGTGACCGCCCTGCCCTACGTTTTGGCCGGACACAATGTGATCGGGCTCAACAGTTTTTCCAAAACATACGGATTGGCGGGTCAGCGAATCGGCTATGCTTATACCACGGCCACCATTGCCAACTATGTGCGCTTGATCCAAAAACCGTTCCTACTGCCCTTGACTTCCATTGAGGCGGCCATCGGGGCTCTGAACGATTCGGAGTTTGTTGAAAAAACAGTACAGACGGTTCTCAACGGCAGAGTATATCTTGCCCAGGAATTTGACCACATCGGCATCAAATACTGGCCCAGTCAGGCCAATTTTTTTATCATAGACCCGCCATTGCCCGAAATGGAATTCACCGATCGGATGATGGAAGAAGGCATTATGGTGCGGCCTGTTTCCCAATTTGGCGCCCCGGGAAAGGTGAGGATCACCATTGGTGACCAAGAAGCCAATGAGGCCTGCATTAAAGCGATTTGGAAAATAACCAAAAGTATTTAATGGCCATTTCGCTTCTGAGACATCTCGGCTGTTCCTTCGACTGCGCTCAGGATGACAGTTCGATGTGACAGTGCGTCAACCTGAATCAAAGTACAAACCGATAGGTAGCCTTCAACAAAAAGATATTCTGGGGCTTCTGCCCAAAAATGTTGTCCCCCAAACTGGGCAGCAATCCATCCATGGGATTGCTGTTTCGGGACACGTCCTGTGACCATACCAAGAATATCTCGGAGCCTGGAATGTACTCCCATCGGACCACCAAATTGGAACGGAACTGCACGAAGGAGAAATCAGGGTTGTCAAAACTAAAGTCCGCAACGTTGTCCAAATCCTCATCAATGGCATACACCCCATCACTCAGAGTGGTCTGATCGGCCCCATATTGCACATATCTGTCCTCGAAGCGTTTGGCCGTGGCATTGGTGATATGCTTGAAGTTGGAATACCTCCCCCGTGAAATAAAGGGTTGCCCCCAATACTGGATGGTCAGGTTGGGATTGATGGTATAGTTCAACCGAACGGACATGCTCAGGGTGTGTTGTTCTATCTCCCCGTTGAGGTATCTTGGGGAACCACCCACGTCATCCAAATTATCAATGAACTGGAGTTTATCGTGGTTGATATCCAAAGAAGGGAAGGCTGAAATCCGCAACGCATTGATGGGCTGATAGACCACTCCTCCCTCCATATAATAGTTTTTTACGGAATTGTCCAAGGCCTTTCGCCCGTTGTGATAAAAACTGAACATCACTTTTTTTCTACTATCGGTCTGCACATTGTTCCAAAAGCTCATCCAAGGGGATTGCCTCAACCTGGGCCCACCCCTCAATGCAAAATTGGAATATTCGATGGGCGCATAGTTGAACCCAATATTGGTCTGGTAATTGTTCTTCCAGTTTTGCCAGCTATTGGTGTTGAACTGCAAATAATTATGGTTCCCCCCAAAGTCCCAAGCGGTCCAGTGGTTGTAATTGATGCCCACCCGCCTGAAGGTACTGTCTGGTTTCAGGGTCTGGTAGCCTATCCAGGTATAGTGGCGGATATCATCGGCCTGACGTTGAAATCCGATATCGTTGAGTTCCAGTTCCGGGGAACGCCAGGTACCACCCGACTCGAACCGCCAATGCCCGTTACCGATCTTGCCTATTTGCACATTGCCCCCTGTTCCCGACAAAGAGGTACGTGTACTATCAACGGAGAGATAATCGGTATCCACCCGATTGAACAAATGGGCAATGGATCTCTGTGTATTCTCGATGGCCTCCTCGCTTCCCTGTACATGGCTGAGGGTGATATTCCCACCCACATACCAATCCCTGTTGTTCCACTGGTGCTTGAAATCCAAACCTCCGGTGTAAGCGGAACTGTGCAAAAATTGTAGCGATTCGGGCAGGTTTTCCCGATTGGTGGCCGTAAAGATCCCACCGATATAGGAATTACGGTCATTGAAATCTTTCTGCAATCGGCCCACAAAATAGTTGGTCATCGGTTCCACAACTTCCCTTCTCCTATTGTCGCTTCCGTCAATAATAGTGGCTTGTCTCTGGGCAGTCACACTTTCCAGAATGCCTATGGCCCACCCGTTCTTGGTCTTCCCACTGAATTTTGCAGCACCTATTATGGGAGTATTATCGGGCTGGTCAACAAACTCATCGTCCGAAGTATCTGGATAGCCTTGCGGGCTCCTTCCGATTCTTCGGGAATAAAATACGTTATCGGAACCAAACGTATTACCTGCCTGTGATTGGGAAACACTGAAATCAAAAATGTTCTTGTTCTCCACAAAAAATGGACGTCGCTCTTGGAAAAAAATCTGGAAACCATCTAGTGCTATGGCGGAGGGGTCGGCATCCACCTGACCAAAATCGGGGTTCACGGTCAAGTCCAAGGTAAGGTCGTTGGTAATTCCAATTTTGGCATCGAGTCCACCGGTAATGTCACTCTCACTGCCATCCTTGAAAGGGTTACTTGCCTCCGCCTCATACGTTTCCCGTTTGGCAACGGTATAAGGTTGAATCTCCAATTGTTTTTGTGGTTCAATGTTCTTCAAGCCGTGTAGTTCGCCAAATTCGCTCACCCAACCGGGCTGGTCCACGGGTTTTCGTTGCCAAACCGAACGCTCTTCGTCCCTAAAATACCTTCTGGTGGATTGGAGTCCCCATACTTGGCTTTCGGCCTTTCCAAACTTCAACTGGCTCAGGGGAATCCGTATTTCAGCAGTCCAACCTTCATCATCCACATGGGTCTTTGCATACCAGATCGGGTTCCAACTGGGATCCCAATTGTTGCCGTTATTGGAAACAAATTCATCGCCTTTCACCCCAGCAGCAGTTATGGTAAAGGAAAAAGCGGTCCGTTTGTCAAAATAACTATCGATATTGAACTCTACCCAATCGCCCTCAAAGCCATCCCTTCGGGACAATCTCCTTACAATCTTGTCCGGTTCCGTATCCAAACAACGTACACCTATATATAGATTTTTGGTATCATATATAATCTTGAATTTGGTCTGATGGCTCGGGGGAGTATTCTCATCGGGTTGCCATTCAATATAATCACCAGCCCAATCCACAAGATTCCATGCAGGGTCGTCCAAAAGGCCATTGATTATGGGTGGGATTTCTGCTCCCAGTTCCTTGGTGACATATATCTTTTTGGTGACCACATCGGTGGTGTCTTGGCCCATTGCCTGAAAACATAAGAAAAGGGACAAAAGGAAAAGGCTGGCGTGTTTCACTTGTTCATGTATTGATTGGTGGTTATACCAAAGACCTCGCAAAATTGGATCAGTTACAACCATTGGGTTATTTAAGGTTTTTTTAACAGGATGTAAGGGAGCTCCACCTCATTTTCCGTGAAGAATCATAAAAAATAAAAAGGTGAAAAAATATTCCCAATCAACCGTTTGTAATTCAATCTAATAATTGTACATTTGCAGCCCGTTTATCGGGATAGGTATTTAAATCAATAATATTCTAGAAGTGGACACATTAAGTTATAAGACTATTTCCGCCAATAAATCTACCGTTGACAAGCAATGGTTATTGGTTGATGCTGAAGGACAGACCTTGGGAAGATTGGCGTCCAAAGTAGCCAAGTTGCTTAGAGGAAAATACAAAACCAACTTTACGCCCCACGTTGATTGCGGGGACAATGTTATAGTTGTCAATGCCGAGAAAATTACTATGACCGGCAACAAATGGGACGACAAAGTATATTTGAGATATACAGGATATCCCGGTGGACAGCGTTCCGCTTCCGCAAAAGAAGTATTGAAAAAACACCCTGAGCGCATCATCGAAAATGCCATAAAAGGTATGCTTCCAAAAAACAAACTTGGAGCAGAACTTTTTAGAAACCTAAAGGTTTATGTCGGTGCCGAGCACGGACAGGAAGCGCAAAAACCAAAGGCAATAAACTTAAACGACTACAAATAAATGGAAGTGGTTCACAAGATAGGAAGAAGAAAAACTGCCGTGGCTAGGGTATATGTTTCCGAAGGATCTGGGAACATTACCGTAAACAAGAGGGACCTGAACGATTATTTCAGCACCCCTACATTGCAGTACAAGGTAAAACAACCGTTCACCCTTACCGAAACTGAAGGCAACTACGATGTAAAGGTAAATGTATATGGTGGTGGAATCACCGGACAGGCAGAAGCGGTTCGCTTGGCATTGTCAAGGGCCATGTGCGAAATCGATGCCGAGAACAGGGCTGTTCTGAAACCAGAAGGTCTATTGACCAGGGATCCAAGAATGGTGGAAAGGAAGAAATTCGGACAGAAGAAAGCCCGTAAGAAATTCCAGTTCTCCAAACGTTAATATTGCGGTGCCCAAGGCACCTTTATATAAGTTCATTGAAAGCCCTGAAAATATTTTCAGGGTTAAATTTTTAACCAAGTTGTCGTTGTTCCAAAAGGAAGAAAATCCGACTTTTTGGAATTTAGTTTAGCATCTAAATGGGTTGGGCGAACCTAAAAGTGACCACCAATGCATTGCTACTACAACGGAACGTAAACTAAGTACAAAAAAATGGCAAGTAAAATTGAAGTAAAAGACTTACTGGAAGCAGGTGTACATTTTGGACACCTCACACGAAAGTGGAACCCCAACATGGCTCCCTACATCTACATGGAGCGAAATGGCATCCACGTCATCAACCTTTACAAAACGGTCGCAAAACTTGAGGAAGCCAACGAAGCCCTCAAAAAAATTGCAGCATCAGGACGAAAAATCCTTTTTGTGGCCACCAAAAAACAAGCCAAGGACATTGTAGCGGACAAGGTTTCCAAAGTGAACATGCCCTACATCACAGAAAGATGGCCCGGTGGTATGTTGACCAACTTTGTCACCATCCGTAAGGCAGTCAAAAAAATGGCCTCCATTGACCGCATGAAAAAGGACGGCACCTTTGACACCCTTTCCAAAAAGGAAAGATTGCAGGTAGATCGTTTGCGTGCCAAATTGGAAAAAAACTTGGGCTCCATTGCCGACATGACCCGTTTGCCCGGTGCCATATTCATCGTCGATACCATGCGTGAGCACATTGCAGTGAAAGAAGCCCAAAAGTTGAACATCCCCATTTTTGCCATGGTGGATACCAACTCCGACCCCAGACCCATCGATTATGTGATTCCAGCCAATGACGATGCCGGAAAATCCATCGAAGCCATTTTGGAAGAAGTCACCAAAGCCGTGGCCGAAGGTTTGGCAGAGCGCAAGAGCGACAAAAACAACGATAAAGAAGATGAGGAGGAAGAAGAAGTGACCCCAAAGAGCATTGTGGTTGACGAGGATGAAGATGACGCAGAAGTAAAATCAGTAAAAAAGGAAAAAGCTGTTGAAAAACAGGCAAAACCCGCCAAAAAAGAAGCAGAGGCAACAAAAGCTGATGACCTCACCAAAATAGAAGGCATTGGCCCCAAAGCGGCCGAAGCATTGGCAGGAAATGGAATCGACACATACGCCGAACTTGCGGGAACAACTCCGGAAAAAATCAAGGAAGTATTGACCGAAGCCAGTTCCACTATGGCCCATTTGGATCCAACATCCTGGCCAAAACAAGCCCAAATGGCTGCCGATGGAAAATGGGACGAACTAAAGGAATGGCAAGACAACGTTAAAGGTGGGGTTGAATAATCCATCCTGATTTAACATTGTCCTAAACTGAAACACCCACACAGTGTTTTACTTTACATAAATTTTTAAAAAACAAAGAAAATGGCAAAGATTACCGCCGCAGAAGTAAATAAACTAAGACAGACAACCGGAGCTGGAATGATGGATTGTAAAAAAGCTTTGGTCGAAGCAGAAGGTGATTTTGACAAGGCAATCGAGATCCTTAGAAAGAAAGGGCAGAAAGTTGCCGCAAACAGAGCCGACAGGGAATCCTCTGAAGGTGCTGCCATAGCAAAAGTCAATGCCGACAGCACCCAAGGTGTGGTTATTTCATTGAACTGCGAAACAGACTTCGTTGCCAAAAACGAAAGCTTTGTGACCTTGGCCAACAATCTGGCCGATCTGGCCCTTGGTTTTGACAACAAGGAAGCTTTTCTGGCTGCTTCTTTTGATGGAATGACCGTTGCCGATAAATTGACCGAGCAAACCGGTGTGATCGGGGAGAAAATAGAAATCGGAAGCTTCGAGAAATTGAACGCCCCTTTCGTGGGATCTTACATCCACGCCGGAAACAAGATCGCTACATTGGTAGGTTTGTCCGCCAATGTTGATGGTGCTGCCGAGGCTGCAAAGGACGTGGCCATGCAAGCTGCCGCCATGAACCCTGTGGCCCTGAACGAAGAGGGCGTTGATCAGTCCGTTATCGACAAGGAAATCGAGATCGCCAAGGAGCAATTGCGCCAAGAAGGCAAGCCAGAAGCTATGTTGGACAACATCGCCAAAGGTAAATTGAACCGTTTCTTCAAGGACAACACTTTGGTGAACCAAGATTTCATTAAGGACAACAAACAAAGCGTTGCCCAATATGTAAAATCCGTCGATTCCAGCTTGGAAGTCACCGGATTCAAAAGGGTGGCCTTGGGATAAGCCCAATTTTTACTTAGAATAACTAAAAAAACCGCTCTTTTCAAGAGCGGTTTTTTTGTGGGAAGACATGAAGATCAATCTCCGTACCCAAAAATAATTTTGATTATTTTTGTCCGAACTTCAAGAAACCTTTGATGCATTACAAAAGAATTTTATTAAAACTGAGTGGTGAAGCCTTGATGGGCGAAAAACAATATGGGATAGACGCCAAGCGCTTGGCCGAGTATGCTGATGAAATAAAAGCTGTTGTGGACAAAGGTGTCGAAGTGGCCATTGTAATAGGTGGTGGAAACATTTTTAGAGGGCTATCGGGCGCGAGCAATGGGATGGACCGTGTTCAGGCCGATCACATGGGCATGTTGGCCACAGTAATCAATGGTTTGGCGCTCCAAAGTGCCTTGGAGCTTCAGGGAGTGCAGACCAGATTGCAATCTGCCATCATGATCAACGAGGTTGCCGAACCCTTTATCCGTAGAAGGGCCATGAGGCATTTGGAAAAAGGCAGGGTGGTCATTTTCGGTGGAGGCACGGGCAACCCCTATTTCACGACTGATTCGGCAGCGGTGCTAAGGGCCATCGAAATCAAGGCCGATGTAATCTTAAAGGGAACCCGAGTGGACGGTATATACACCTCCGACCCCGAAAAGGACAAAAATGCCACCAAGTTTCATTCCCTTTCGTTCAAAGAGGTTCTTTCAAAAGGCCTGAAAGTGATGGATACAACCGCCTTTACCCTGAGCCAGGAAAATGAGCTGCCCATAGTCGTTTTTGACATGAACACCAAGGGCAATTTGATGAAAATAGTTTCAGGAGAAAATATTGGTACCGTGGTCAATGTTTAGATTGACAAATGGACACTGTTTTTAAAAATTAAAGAATATGGATGAAGAAGTAAAATTTGTACTTGATAGCGCGAAGGAAAGTATGGATGCCAGTATTTCCCACTTGGAAAAATCATTGGCCAAAATCCGTGCGGGCAAGGCAAGCCCCATGATGCTGTCCACGGTAATGGTGGATTATTATGGCTCGCAGACCCCGCTATCGCAAGTATCCAACATCAACACTCCCGATGCCAGGACTCTTTCGGTCCAACCTTGGGAAAAAAACCTTCTCGGCGAGATAGAGACCGCCATCATGAACGCCAATTTAGGCTTCAACCCCATGAACAATGGGGAAATGGTCATCATCAACGTACCACCATTGACCGAGGAACGAAGGAAACAATTGGTGAAACAGGCCAAAGCCGAAGCCGAAGATGCCAAAGTGGGCATCCGAAGTGCCAGACAGGAAGCCAACAAAGAACTCAAAACTTTGGACATATCCGAAGATCTTCTAAAAAATGCAGAAGCGGATGTGCAGGAACTCACCGACACATACGGTAAAAAGGTGGACTCCATCCTCACTGTGAAGGAGGCGGAAATCATGAAAGTCTAAAACTTTACCCTTGATCGGCTGCTTTCCTAGGAACACAGCCGATCATTTTTTACCTTTGCGCCCAACAAAACCCAAATGGCAGCAAAGCTCACTAAAGGATTTTGGACCAAGGTCTCCCGAATCATTCTCCGCAACAGGATCCTTATCCTTCTTGGGATTGTCGGATTCACTGTTTTCTTGGCTTTGCAATGGAAAAACATTCGGTTTTCCAACACGGAATCCAATATTCTTCCCAACGACCATCCCGCTACGGTCGAGTATAGATCTTTTACCAAAATATTTGGCGAAGAGGGCAATGCCATTGTGCTCGCCATTAGGGATTCTGCACTGTTCAACCCAAAAAACTTCAACCGCTGGAACAGATTGAGCAAACAACTGGATGCCTTTCCGGAGATTGATTTTGTGGTTTCACTGGAAAATCTGAGGGTTTTGGTCAAGGATAACGAAGAGCAGGCCTTTGTCATGGAGCCTTTCCTCAAAAGCGTTCCAAAGGACAAAAAAGAAATCGACTCCCTCAAAAACCATCTCTTCAACGAGCTTCCCTTTTATGACAATCTGGTCTATAATCCCAAAAGTGGCACCATACAGACCATTGCCTATCTGGACAAGGACATCATGAACACGGAGGTCCGCAACCAATTTATACTGAACGACCTCGGTGACCTGATCGAGAGTTTTGAAGAAGAGACCCAAATGGACGTTCGGGTTTCGGGGATGCCCTACATCAGGACGTGGAACACCAAATCCATTGTGGACGAAATAGGGATTTTCATTTTGGCGGCCCTCTTGGTCACTTCCATCATCTTTTTCTTTTTCTTCAGGAGTTTTAGGGCCACTTTCATCTCCATGTTCGTGGTCATTATTGGAGTGATGTGGGCCTTCGGTATCTTGGGGCTGCTCAAGTACGAGATGACGATCCTTACCGCCTTGATTCCCCCGCTCATCATTGTGATAGGCATCCCGAACTGTATTTTCCTCATCAACAAATACCAACAAGAGGTAAACAAGCATGGCAACCAGGCCCTTTCTTTACAACGTGTCATCTCCAAGATCGGCAATGCCACCTTGATGACGAACATTACCACAGCCTCCGGTTTTGCCACATTCATCATTTTGGACAGTGATCTGCTCAAGGAATTTGGCATAGTGGCTTCCATCAACATTGTGGGCATTTTTATACTTTCCCTGTTGATCATTCCCATTATTTACAGCTTCATGCCACTTCCCAAGACCAAACATTTGAAGCACCTGAACAAAAAGTGGATGGACTTTTTTGTCAATTGGATGGAACGGATGGTCAGGGACCACAGGATTGCGGTTTATTTGACCACAGTGGCTGTCCTGGTGTTGAGCATCATCGGTATTTACCAAATGAGGATAACGGGAAGTCGAATCGAAGATCTTCCCAAGAACACCCATTTTTATAAGGATATCCAGTTTTTTGAACAGGAATTTGATGGCATAATGCCCATGGAAATCGTAGTGGACGCACAGCGTAAGAATGGAATCATCAAGCCAGTGACCCTTAAAAGAATGGACGAGTTGGGCTCGGTCATCAATGAGATTCCCGAACTGTCCCGGCCTATCTCCGTGGTGGACCTGATCAAATATTCCAAGCAGGCCTTTTACAATGGCATCCCAAAATATTACCAACTGCCCACCAGCCAAGAGAACACCTTCATCATGGATGTAGCACGGAAATCATCTTCCGAAGGCAATCTATTGGAGAGCTTTGTGGACAGTACAGGACAAACGGCACGGCTCACCACCTACATGCAAGATGTGAAAATAGACCGCATGGAGGAAATCGAAAAAACGTTGCAGCAATCCATTGCAAAGCTGTTCCCGGAAGATAGGTACAAGGTGTTCATGACCGGAAAAGCCCTGCTGTTCCTTAAAGGAACAAAATATTTGGTCAAGAACCTATTGCTCTCTTTGGCCCTTGCCATCGGCTTGATATCGCTTTTTATGGCCTATCTGTTCCGCTCATTCAGGATGGTGATTATATCACTGGTCCCGAACCTTCTGCCCTTGGTCATCACTGCCGGGCTTATGGGCTATTTGGGTGTTCCCATAAAGCCATCCACCATTTTGGTGTTCAGTATTGCCTTTGGCATTTCGGTGGACGATACCATCCATTTTCTGGCAAAATACCGGCAGGAACTGGCCGCTAACCGCTGGCAAATCAAAAAATCGGTCTATGCCGCTTTACGGGAGACCGGAGTGAGCATGTTCTACACTTCGATTGTGCTCTTTTTCGGCTTTTCGGTCTTTATCATTTCCAGTTTTGGGGGCACAAAGGCTTTGGGCGCCCTGGTATCGGCCACATTGTTGTTCGCCATGCTGTCCAATTTGATCCTGCTTCCCTCCTTGCTCCTTTCCCTGGAAAGAAGCATAGCCAACAAACAGGTCCTCAAAAAACCACAAATCGATATTTTGCCCAAGGACGAGGACAACGGCAAGGACAAATAGTGCTTGGAACCGCCATAAATTAGGCCGCTTGATGCCATCATTTTTCATCAAAAACCTATCTTTACCGACTAAAATACGATAGCCTTACAATGAAGTCTTATTCCATAAAAGAATTGCTGAAAAAGCAACCCGTAGGAGATTCCGTTGAAGTAAATGGATGGGTAAAAACATTTAGGAGCAACCGATTTATAGCCTTGAACGATGGCTCTACCATACACAATATGCAATGTGTGGTGGACTTTGAAAATTTTGATGAGGCTTTGCTGAAACAAGTGACCACGGGAGCGGCCCTGAAAATTTCCGGAACCTTGGTGGAGAGCCAGGGGAAGGGACAGAGCGTGGAGATCCAAGCCTCCGATATTTTTGTGCACGGTACCGCAGACCCGGAGACCTATCCCATACAGCCCAAAAAGCATTCCTTGGAATTTTTGAGGGAAAAAGCCCATCTTAGGGTACGCACGAACACATTTGCGGCCGTAATGCGGGTACGTTCCGCCCTTGCCTTTGCCATACACAGCTATTTTCAGCAAAATGGATTTTATTATATGCATGCCCCCATCATCACAGGGTCTGATGCCGAGGGTGCTGGGGAAATGTTCCGGGTAACGACCTTGGATGCCAAAAAACCACCGCTTGATGAAAACGGGGAAGTGGATTATTCAGAAGATTTCTTTGGAAAAGAGACCAACCTGACCGTTTCCGGGCAATTGGAGGCCGAGACCTATGCCATGGGACTAGGGAAGGTTTATACATTTGGCCCCACGTTCAGGGCAGAAAACTCGAACACATCCCGACACTTGGCGGAATTTTGGATGATAGAGCCCGAAATGGCCTTTTATGACCTGGATGCCAATATGGATCTGGCCGAAGATTTTATCCAATGGATCATACGATATGTGCTGGACAACTGCCAAGACGATCTGGAGTTTCTGGAAAACCGACTTTTGGAAGAGGAGAAGTCCAAGCCCCAGAACGAGCGTTCTGAAATGGCATTGACCGAAAAACTACGCTTTGTGGTGGAGAACAATTTCAAAAGGGTATCGTACACGGAGGCCATTGACATCCTAAGGAACAGCAAGCCCAACAAAAAGAAAAAGTTTCAGTTCCCGATCAACGAATGGGGCGCGGACCTGCAGAGCGAACACGAGCGCTTTTTGGTGGAAAAACATTTCCAATGTCCCGTTATCCTATTCGACTATCCAGCCAACATCAAGGCATTTTACATGCGCTTGAACGAAGATGGAAAGACTGTTCGGGCCATGGATGTACTTTTCCCTGGTATTGGGGAAATCGTGGGAGGTTCCCAAAGGGAAGAACGTTTGGACGTTCTCCAACAAAAGATCAAGGCATTAAACATTGATGAAAAGGAACTTTGGTGGTATCTGGACCTAAGACGGTTTGGCACGGCCGTACACAGCGGATTTGGCCTCGGTTTTGAGCGTATGGTGCAATTTGCCACTGGCATGGGCAACATCAGGGACGTAATTCCCTATCCCAGGACACCGCAAAATGCGGAGTTTTAAATTGAATTCATAACTTTATAAGTAGAAGGTATTCAAATACAGTCTTATGCTGAAGCAACATCTACAGTTTAAGCTTTCCCAAAAACTGTCTCCACAGCAGATTCAGCTGATGAAGCTCATCCAACTGCCAACACAGGCATTTGAGCAACGACTGAAGCAAGAGCTGGAGGAAAACCCTGCCCTTGAAAGTGGCAAGGAGGAGAGCGATGTTGTGGATGATGTATATGAGGACACCTACGATGATTCCTCCGATAACGAGACCATAGATGCGGAGGACATCAATATTGATGACTATCTGAGCGATGATGAAATTCCCGATTACCGCACCCAGACCAGCAACTACAGTTCGGACGATGAGGAAAAAAGCATTCCCTATGCTGCCGGGACCTCTTTCAACCAATACCTGATCAACCAACTGAACACGGTCTATTTGGATGATGAGGAATGGGCCATTGCCGAATTTTTGGTGGGGAGTGTTGATGAAAGTGGGTACATACGCAGGCCACTCCACGACATTATGGACGACCTTGCCTTTACCCAGAACATTTATGTTGAGGAAGACAAGATCGAATCCGTACTGAAAATAGTCCAGGAATTAGATCCTCCCGGTGTTGGTGCCCGCTCCTTGGATGAGTGCCTCATCATCCAACTGAAGCGAAAGGAGAGAAAACCTTCGGTAGAGTTGGCCATAAACATCTTGGAAAAGTCCTTCGAACATTTTACAAAGAAACATTACGCCAAACTCATCCAGAAACACCATATTTCCGAAGAGCAGCTCAAAGAAGCCATTGGTGAAATAGAAAAACTGAACCCCAAACCGGGTGGTTCCTATGCCGGCAACACCCGGATCATTGAGCATATCGTACCTGATTTTTCCATCAGGATCGTGGACGGGGAGCTGGAACTTACCCTGAATGGCAGAAATGCCCCGGAACTCCATGTTTCCAAGGAATACAGTAACATGTTGGAAGGCTATAAGAACGCCAAGGACAAAAGTAAGTCACAGAAGGACACTGTACTGTTCATCAAACAGAAACTGGATGCCGCCAAATGGTTCATTGATGCGATTAAACAGCGGCAACAAACGCTCTACGTGACCATGAGCACCATAATGGAGTATCAAAAGGAGTATTTTTTGACGGGCGACGAGCGAAAACTGCGTCCCATGATCCTGAAGGATATTGCGGACCAGATAGACATGGATGTGTCCACAGTTTCGCGAGTGGCCAATAGCAAGTATGTGGACACGCCGTATGGCACCAAACTCATCAAGGACTTCTTTTCCGAGGCCATGAAAAATGAACAGGGAGAGGATGTTTCCACCAAAGAGATCAAAAAGATATTGGAGACCGTCATCGGTGACGAGGAAAAGAAAAAACCGCTGACGGACGACAAATTGGCAAAAATCCTAAAAGAAAGGGGTTATCCCATCGCGAGGCGGACCGTGGCCAAATATAGAGAGCAACTGGGGATTCCGGTGGCAAGGCTAAGAAAGCAGATTTGATGCGCCATTTCTATAACATCATTTCATACATTTTCCACCCGTTGTTCATCCCCATTGGTGGGACCATCCTTTATTTTCTGATTGCACCCTACAGCACTCTGGAAATGCAAAGTGGAAACATCCTGCCTATTTT
Source organism: Allomuricauda sp. (assembly GCA_048270465.1). Lineage (GTDB taxonomy): Bacteria > Bacteroidota > Bacteroidia > Flavobacteriales > Flavobacteriaceae > Flagellimonas. The sequence continues at coordinate 95,506 of JBLWSV010000002.1, read as the reverse complement.
TATCCTCACCGTCATCATCCCTATCATCTTTTTCTTGATCTTGAAGAACTTAGGGGTGATCAGCTCAATTTTTTTGCCTACGCTTCAAGAACGTAAATATCCACTCTACATTAGTTGTATCCTATTTTTGATGATATTGTACAAAGTGATTCCCAACAACTATGTGCATGAACTCTTTTATTTTTTCACGGGGCTATTGACCGCTACGGGGACTGCTCTCATCTTACTTTTCCTAAAATTCAAGACCAGTATGCATCTTTTGGGCATGGGCAGTATTCTGATGTTCATGGTGGGGCTGAGCATCCATTTTGAGACCAACATCACCTTGGCCATAAGTCTTTTTACGTTATTTACCGGATTGGTGGCAACTTCAAGGCTCTACCTAAAAGCACACTCCATGAACGAATTGCTGATAGGGTTTCTGGTGGGATGCTGTTCCCAACTCATCATATTTAAATACTGGCTATAGGATGTAGAAAATAACCCCTATGCGCAAGACCCTAAAATCTATGGTACCTCCTGATTCGAGGTTCGTACCATTTTCAAGCAAAGGGTTGAGCCCATAATAGACATGAAGATTCCAAGTGTTGTAGCCAAAATTGAGCATAAGGCCGTATTGTAAATTTTCTATATCCGGGTTGGAAAAACCATCCGTGCCCCCATCCATGACCAAACGGGACCTTCCAGAGAAAACATAACTCAATTTGGCGCCTGCATAAATCCGCCAAAACTTGTATTCATCTGCTGTGGAAGTACGCCATCTCAACTCCAATGGAAACTCTACAGCATGGGTCTCCAATTTATTCCGTTTGAAGTTGGATTCGTCCATGACCTCATAGCTCACATTACTGTCCGCATTCGTTGCCACCACATTGGAATAATAGGAGTTGACCGCATAGCCCATCCCAAGCCCGATTCCAAAATTTCTTCGTTGATTGAGGGGAATATCCTTGATGAACCCTGTCTGAAGATTATAGGATAAACTTCTTTGGACCACATTATCAGGTTTATCCAACAGGATATTATACCCTATTCCTATATAAAATTGGTCTTCAAGGTATCTGGATTGTGTTTTTTCATCGGTAACATCTTCGGATTGGCCATGGACCAAAAGGGACACCAACAAAAAAAATGCACACAATAAGAATTCCGGTCTTATACTTTTCATTGCCAAGTTTTGAAACAAAAAACGCCCCAAATAATAAAATTTGGAGCGTTTCCCACTAAATCTAAGCTATTGCCTACTGTAGATTGTTAAAAGCGTCTCCTTCATAGGTGGTATAATTCACCTTTAAGGCATTAACCTTTCGCAATTCTTGTTTGATATCGGTGATAAGACCCATATTGGCGTTCTTATCAACTTTCAATGCAGTAGTCAATACATTTTGAAGCTCTTGAGGTTTTTTTGCACGCTCGGCCAATATATATGAACCTACCTCGTCCACATTGGCAAACTTGTCGTTGAGCTGGATTTTTGGCTCTGTTCCAAAAACCTTTTGGTATTCTTGTGTGGGCTTGCCCACGTAGATATAGATCACACGATCTTTCTTCTCCAACTTTTTGATTTCGGTTGCGTTGGGAAGCGTGTTTTCAACCAACAAAGAACTGTCTTTCATTGTCGTCACTGTCATAAAAAAGAACAACAACATGAAAACGATATCCGGCAATGATGCGGTTGATACCGCAGGCAGGTCACCTTCTTTCTTTTTTGTAAATTTTGCCATGTCTATCTGGTTTTTAATCGGTTGATGTTTCTGCTTCTGATAGTTTCTGCGGAAACATGTCCTGAATGCGCTTTACCTTATCCTTCAATTCATCCCTGACACTGGAGGGAGTTTCAGGGTTCAGGTATTCTGCTTCCATATCGGTAAAGTCCCTGCCATACAATCGCTGAGCCTCTCGGTTACGCAAGTCATTATAGGCACCTACCAGTTCGTTCTGAACGGTGATGTATGTACTGTACTTGGTCTCACGGTCATTCTTTAGGGAAATAATGGCCTTGGTTGGATTATCTGAAGACGCTGGATCCTTTTTTCCTTTGCAATAATTGCAAGATCCATCTGCGTTGTTCTCAAGGAACGATACGGCAGCTGCCCTCAAATTCTTAAGGTTCATCAGTTCTTCCTCTACCAAGAGTTGGCCATTTTTATTGATGTTTACCGTAAAGATGTTCTTTTGTCTGATTATGACATCCTCCTCTGGCGGTTCAATGGGCGGCAGCATACGGTCCAATCCTGCATCCGTTTCTATGGTGGTGGTCACCAAGAAAAAGATAAGCAAGAGGAATGCGATATCCGCCATGGAACCGGCATTTACTTCCGGTGCTCCTTTTCTTCTAGGCATAATTCAACTTTTTACTTAACAAACATTCTTTTCAACCCTGGAAAAATCATTAGCACCACCGCTACGACGGTAAGGATGAAGAATACGTTCAATCCCATTCCAATGTTTTTCACAGTTGCTTCAGTGGTCTCAATACCCCTGCTGGCCATTTCTTCCACTACTGGTGCATTGTTGGATGAAAGTCCGTAGGACACCGCAACCACAATGGCCAGTCCACCAATGGCAAACAGGGCCTTTTTCAAGCTCCCTGGCGTAGATAACAATTTGGTCAGTCCAAAAAACAGACTGGCCACGACCGCTATGGCCAACAATAGGTACATGATGATGAACATGAAGTTCATCGCCCCACTGTTTATGGCATCTGGATCTTCGGCAGACGGTAGGGAGAACCAAAGAACGGCAGCTACCAATCCGATGACTATGAGTATTATTTTAATTAATTTATTCATGATTCCCGATAGTTTTTTGTTTCGTAATTATTTTTTGTGAGCGGCCAACATATCTATCAAAGCAATAGAGCTGTCTTCCATGTCATTTACGATACTATCGATTTTGGCAATGATATAGTTGTAGAAAATCTGAAGGATGATGGCAACGATCAGACCAAATACCGTCGTCAACAATGCCACCTGGATATCCCCGGCGATCAACGAAGCACTCAAGTTACCAACAGCCGCGATTTTCTGGAAGGCCTGAATCATACCGATTACCGTACCCATGAACCCAAGCATGGGAGCAATGGCGATGAAGAGGGACAACCAAGAAACGTTCTTCTCCAACTGGCCCATTTGTACACCTCCGTAGGCAACAACTGCCTTTTCAGCGGATTCCAAACCTTCGCCGGACCTGTCCAGACCTTGGTAGAAAATGGAAGCTACGGGTCCTTTTGTGTTCCTGCAAACTTCTTTCGCAGCCTCAACACCCCCGGAAGCCAATGCATCTTCGACCTTTTGCTTTAACTTGGCGGTATTTGTGGTTGCCAAATTCAAATAAATGATTCTTTCAATGGCAACTGCCAATCCCAAGATCAAACAAAGAAGTACAATCCCCATGAAGGCAGGCCCCCCTTGGATGAATTGTTCTTTCAATACCTGGGTGAAACCTTTGCTGGCTTCAGCCTCTTCTTGCAACATTGCTGCAGATGCAGTTGTAGTTCCCAAAACAAACATTCCGGCAGCAGCCAGAGTAAAGGATATTTTTTTCATTTTACTTAAAACTTAAATTTAGTTAGTTAATAATGTTAAAGATATAAAAATTTTATAATTGAAAAACTAAAATACCTTGCAGAGAGGAAGGGATTCGAACCCTCGATGCACTTTTGGTGCATACACACTTTCCAGGCGTGCGCCTTCGACCACTCGGCCACCTCTCTATTCATTCATTTAGGCCGACCAATAAACAAAAAAATAATCAGTTATAGAAATTTGACGCGTTAATTTTACACCATTTCACCACGAAGCGGCGTCTCGAAAATAGTCTTGAACAGCTTGTCCGGCACTCCTGTCCCCAAAAGGTACATGGCCTTTGTCACTGCTGCCTCGGTCGTAATATCCTTTCCATTAATCAGTTGCATTTCCTTTAGCTTTTCACTGGTCTCGTAATGCCCCATAAAGACACTGCCTCCGGAGCACTGTGTAACATTAATTATGTGGAGTCCTTTTTTTACAGCTCTTTTCAGTTCTTCCAAAAACCAATCGTCCATCGGAGCGTTTCCAGCGCCATAAGTTTCCATCACCAAGGCCTTCAAATCGGGAATGTTCAAGATCGCATGGAGCGTATTTTGGTTCAATCCGGGAAATAATTTTAGGATGGCCACGCGGTTGTCCATCGTTTTGTGGACCACCAAGGGTTTGTTCTTTATCGGTCGTTTGGCCAAATAATTGGGGTGCACCTTCAAATGTACCCCCGATTCCACCAAAGGCGGATGGTTGAGCGAGGCAAAAGCCTCAAAATGTTCTGCATTGATCTTGGTGGTGCGGTTACCACGATAAAGTTTATATTCAAAATAAAGGCCTACCTCCTGCACCACAGCCTTTCCCTTTTCCTGAAGTGCAGCTATCTCTATGGATGTGATTAAATTCTCTTTCGCATCTGTTCGCAAATCCCCAATGGGCAATTGGGATCCAGTAAAAATGACCGGCTTGGCCAGATTTTCCAGCATAAAGCTGAGTGCAGATGCCGAATAGCTCATGGTATCGCTCCCATGCAGCACCACAAAACCGTCGTTTTCCTCGTAATGTGTTTCTATGATAGATGCGATTTGTGCCCAATAGTTTGGGTTCATATTTGAGGAATCGATGGGTTTTTCAAAGGAGACACCCTTTAGGGTGCAGTCCAGTTGGTCCAATTCGGGAATGTTCTTGATGAGCTCCTCAAAGTTGAAGGCTTTCAGCGCACCCGTTTTATAGTCCTTCACCATTCCGATGGTGCCCCCGGTGTAGATCAGCAGTATGTTGGTCTTCTTTTGCATAGGTCAGATGCCAAAAATGTCCTTGGAATTTGCTGTGGTGATAGCCGCGATTTCTTCCTCCGGCATACCATATATAGAGGAAAGTTTCTCCAATACCTTAATTATGTATGCACTCTCGTTTCGTTTTCCCCTAAAAGGGACAGGGGCCAGATAGGGCGCATCGGTCTCGAGGACAATGTGTTTCAAATTGATTTGGTTTAAAAACTGGTCAATTTTGCCATTTTTGAACGTGGCCACTCCTCCAATCCCCAGTTTCATGTTGTAGGATATGGCCTTTTGGGCCTGCTCCATAGTACCCGTAAAACAATGGAAGATACCGAAAAGACCGCTCCCCTTTTCCTGCTCCAGAATTTCAAAGATCTCGTCGAACGAATCCCGTCCGTGGATCACGATGGGTAGTCGATGCTTTTTGGCCAAGCGGATCTGGCACACAAAAGCTTCTTGTTGTTCTTTCAAAAAGGTCTTGTCCCAATACAGGTCGATACCTATCTCCCCCACCGCGTAGAACTTCCGTTTGGACAGCCATTCTTCCACCAAGGCCAGTTCTTCCTTGTAGTTTTCCTTCACATGGGTAGGATGCAGTCCCATCATCAAAAACACATTTTCGGGATAGTTGGCTTCAAGGTCCAACATGGATTGGGTGTAGGTGGAATCGATGGCAGGGATAAAAAAACGTTCCACCCCTGCGTCCAGGGCACGTTGCATCATTTCGCCACGGTCCTCGACAAATGCTTCACTATATAAATGGGTATGGGTGTCGGTGATGGTCATATCACAAAAATAGACTTATCTTAGTTGTCCCAAAATTTGTTTTTGAATAAAACTAGGAGATCCTTCGACAGAGTTTATCTTGAGCGAAGTTGAAAGGCTCAGGATGACACATCCAAATATCAATATGGCATCACTCAAAAAATTCCTTAAGTCTAAAGATTACATTACCATACCTTTGGTATTGACGGAAACCAACCACTTTGAACTTGTGGCCAGCATCAATGGTGTTACGGGCAAATTCATTCTGGACACCGGGGCTTCCAACACTTGTGTGGGGATGGACAAAATCGAGTTTTTTGAAATGGCCTCGGAAGCTACGGACATCAAAGCCGCTGGAGCGGGCGCCACGGAAATGGAAACCTTGATTTCCAACAAAAACAAGATTCAAATCGGCGACTGGAAAAAGAAAAAGCAAAAAGTTGTACTATTCGATCTTACTCATGTCAACCAAGCCTTGGTATCCCACAATGCCCTGCCTGTGGATGGCATCATCGGGGCCGACCTCCTTAAAAAAGGTAAGGCTGTGATCGACTACCACAAAAAATGCCTCTACTTAAAAAAGTAAAGGCATTTGTCAGTTCGAGCGCAGTCGAGAACTGGACGCGCAATCATTCACGAACCTCTCGACTGCGCTCGAGGTGACAACATTCTATAATTCCAACGCTTTTTTCACGTTTCCGTCCATCAACAGTTCCTCTGGACTTTCCAAAGCTTCTTTCACGGCCACCAAAAACCCAACGGATTCCTTCCCGTCAATGATTCGGTGATCATAAGATAGTGCAACGTACATCACAGGGGCGATGGCAATGGCCCCATCCCTCACGATGGCTCGCTCCACGATGTTGTGCATGCCCAAGATGCCACTTTGTGGCGGGTTGATGATGGGCGTGCTCAACATGGAGCCGAATACACCACCATTAGTAATGGTAAATGTACCTCCGGTCATTTCATCCACAGTGATCTCTCCTTCCCTGGCACGAAGGGCCAATCGTTTTACCTCTGCCTCAATACCACGGAAAGTCAAGTTTTCTGCATTTCGGATCACGGGCACCATCAAACCTTTGGGGCCGGATACGGCAATACTGATATCGCAGAAATCATAGGAGATCATTTCCTTGCCATCGATCATGGAATTTACGGCAGGGTACATCTGCAAAGCCCTGATCACGGCCTTGGTGAAGAAGGACATAAATCCGAGACTTACCCCATGCCTGTCCTTGAACTCTTCCTTATACTGATTGCGCAATTCGAAGATAGCGGACATGTCCACTTCATTAAAAGTGGTCAACATTGCGGTCTCGTTCTTGGCGGAAACCAAACGCTCTGCCACTTTTCTGCGCAACATGGACAGTTTGGAGCGGGTCTCGCCACGGTTGCCACCAGTTGGAGTTCCCATGGATGGTTTTGCTTTCACGGCATCTTCCTTGGTAATGCGCCCATCCCTTCCCGATCCGGAAACGGCAGAAGGCTCAATACCTTTCTCATCCAATATTTTTTTGGCGGCCGGAGAGGGTGTACCGGATGCATACGTTTCCTTTTTAGGCTCAGCCTTCTTGGGTTCTGCTTTGGGCTCTTCCTTTTTGGGCTCCTCTTTTTTCTCGGCCTTTGGTGCATCGCCTTCTGGTTTCTTGGCACTGGTATCGATGAGACATACCACTTCGCCAACGGCCACGGCGTCCCCTACCTCTGCCTTAAGGGTGATGATTCCACTTTCCTCTGCAGGAAGCTCCAATGTTGCCTTGTCCGAGTCCACCTCGGCTATGGCTTGATCCTTCTCCACATAGTCACCATCGGCAACCAACCATTCGGCAATTTCAACCTCTGTAATGGATTCCCCAGGTGAGGGAACTTTCATTTCTAAAACCATTCCTATTGTAGTTTATACTTGTTTTATCGAATTAACATATTGTCCTTACTCTTGTCGAAGACATACTCCAACACTTGGGCGTGACGTCTTTTGGAACGTACCGCACTTCCGGCTGCCGGGGCCCCGTAAAATCTTCGGGATGCCACCCGAAACTGTTTGGCCTCGTCAAAATGCATCAACATGTGGCTCCATGCCCCCATGTTCCTGGGCTCTTCCTGTGCCCAAACGATATCATCCGCATTTTTGTACTTCTTCATGATGTCACGCATTTCATTGGCCGGCAACGGGAACAATTGTTCCAATCTTACCAAAGCTACATCATCCCGCTCAAGTTCTTCCCTTTTCTCCAGAAGGTCATAGTAGAACTTCCCGGTACAGAACACCAAGGTCTTCACTTTTGCAACCTTGGCCTCGGCATCATCTATCACCATTTGGAAACTTCCGTTGGCCATCTCCTCTTTGGTGGACACCACTTTTGGATGTCTCAACAAACTCTTTGGGGTGAAGACCACCAATGGTTTTCTATAATTTGCCTTCATCTGTCTTCTGAGCAAATGAAACAGGTTGGCAGGGGTGGTCACATCGGCAACGTACATATTATCCTTGGCACACAATTGCAGGTATCTCTCCATACGGGCAGATGAGTGCTCCGCCCCCTGGCCTTCGTACCCATGGGGCAACAACAGTACCAATCCGTTCTGTAGTTTCCATTTGTCCTCGGCAGAAGAAAGGTATTGATCTATGATGATCTGGGCACCATTGCTAAAATCCCCAAACTGGGCTTCCCAAATGGTCAGCGTTTTGGGACTTGCCATGGCATAACCGTAATCAAAGCCCATTACGGCATATTCCGAAAGTAGGGAGTTATAGATATGGAACTTTCCGTTTTGGTTTTCCCCCAATTCGTTGAGCAGCACCACTTCCTCTTCGTGCATCTCCGTTTTGATTACGGCATGTCTATGAGAGAACGTGCCTCGTTCCACATCCTGTCCGGTCATCCGAACATCATATCCTTCCTCAATCAATGAGCCGTAGGCCAAAAGTTCTCCCATGGCCCAATCAAGTTTGTTTTCCTCAAAGTACATGGAGTTGCGGGCTTCTACCAGTCGCTCCAATTTTCTAAGGAACTTTTTATCTTCGGGAAGTGCGGTGATGCTCTTGGCAATCTGATCTAGTTTCTTAATATCGTAAGTGGTGTCCATGGGTTTCAACATCACTTCTTCGGTGACTTGTTCAAACCCTTCCCACTCGTCCTGCATGAACGGGGTGATCCTGGTCTTTTCAATCTTTCGGGAATCCATCAGGTTCTCCTCAAGATTGTTTTTATACTCCTCTTCCAGTTTGCTCACATAATCCTTGTCAATGATTCCTTCGGCCAACAGCTTCTCAGCATAAATGTCCCTTGGATTCTTGTGCTTGGATATAGCTTTGTACAATAGAGGTTGCGTGAACTTAGGCTCATCGCCCTCATTATGCCCATATTTTCGGTATCCCAAAAGATCCAGGAAAATATCACGCTTGTACCTCATCCGGTACTCCAACGCAAAAGTAGCTGCGTGAACCACCGCTTCGGCATCATCGGCATTTATGTGAAGCACAGGGGAAAGGGTAACCTTGCCCACATCGGTACAATAGGTCGATGATCGGGCATCCAAATAGTTGGTAGTGAACCCGATTTGGTTGTTCACTACGATATGGATGGTACCGCCCGTCGTGTATCCTTCCAACCGGGCCATTTGTATGACTTCATAAACGACGCCTTGCGCCGCAAATGCGGCATCACCATGCACCAATATGGGGAGCACCTCGGAGATATTGTCCCCATGGTCCCGATCTTGTTTGGCTCGGGTGATACCTTCCACAATGGAATTTACGGTCTCCAAGTGTGATGGGTTGGGCGCAATGTTCATATTGACCATTTTTCCCGAATCGGTCTCCCGCATCGAGGTCCATCCCAAGTGGTATTTTACGTCCCCATCAAAGATGGTCTCTTCATAATCCTTGCCATCGAACTCGCTGAAAATGTCCTTTGGTGATTTTCCAAAGATATTGGTCAACACGTTCAGGCGCCCTCTGTGCGCCATCCCCATTACGAACTGCTTCACGCCCTTGTCCGCTGCTTTTTCAATGATGACATCCAAAGCCGGGATCAACGATTCGTTCCCTTCGAGCGAAAAGCGTTTTTGGCCCACATATTTGGTATGCAAAAAGCTTTCGAAGGATACGGCCTCATTGAGTTTTCGGAGGATGTTCTTTTTCTCGTCAGGTGTAAAATTGGGGTGGTTGTCATTCACATTGAGCCAATCCTGGATCCATTGGATGCGTTCCGGGGTACGGATATACATATATTCCACCCCGATGGAATCGCAATAAATGCTCTCCAGATGGCGAACAATCTCTTTCAGGGAAGCTGGGCCGATGCCCAATATTTTCCCGGCATCGAAAACAGTCTCCAAATCGTCCTGTGACAGCCCGAAATTGGCAATATCCAAGGTAGGCTCGTATTTTCTCCTTTCCCGGACCGGATTGGTCTTGGTAAAAAGGTGTCCACGGGACCGGTAGCCATCGATCAGCCTGATGACCTGAAATTCCTTTTGAAGGGTCTCGGGCATTTCCACCTGCCTACCATTGGCAAGAATGACCATTCCGTTCTTCTCGGGTTCCGTCCCAAGGTCGTCCAAAGAGCTTTCCAGTCCAAAATCAAATCCCTGAAAAAAAGCCCTCCAACTGGGCTCAACACTATCGGGATTCGTTAGATATTTATCGTACAACTCCGCAAAAAACGAAGTATGTGCAGCATTTAAAAATGAATATTTGTCCATTCTTCCTATTTCTCCAAAACTTTATGGAAAATTTTGTCAAAAATACGGGTTTTAGGGTTTATATAAATGAGATTTAACCAAATAATTCCCCAAAAATCACAACTATGTTACAGAACACATAGGAAAGCAACAATATTGAATTTTTTGGCCTCAAACCCATGTGCAAACCAAAAAAAGCATAATTTGGATTTCCTAATAAAACCGACCGACCATGACCCAATTGAAAAACAGATACCTTTCCCTTGATGTGTTCAGGGGATTGGATGTCGCCTTAATGATCGTTGTCAACTCCCCGGGGAACGGTGCCACCACGTTTTCCCCTTTGCTGCATGCCGATTGGCACGGATTCACCCTGACCGACCTCGTTTTCCCCACTTTTCTTTTTGTGGTGGGAAACTCCATGAGCTTTAGCATGAAAAAATATGAATCGGTGGGCAACGGTGCATTTTTCAAAAAAGTGATCAAGCGAACGGCCATCATTTTTTTATTGGGTTTTTTGATGTATTGGTATCCATTTTTTGACGATGGGCAATTGAAACCACTTTCCGAGACCCGAATTTTTGGGGTATTGCAGCGCATCGCCCTTTGCTATATGTTCGCATCCATCATCCTTCACTTTGTGAAGACCAGGACCGTCATTTGGCTGAGCATTGCCTTTTTGGTAGCCTATCATCTCATTTTGATAGGGTTTGGCGACCTGACCCTCACCGGAAATGCTGTCTTAAAGTTGGATGAATGGCTCATCGGTCCAAAACACATGTACCACGGGGAAGGCATTGCATTCGATCCCGAGGGACTGCTGAGCACCCTACCTGCCATTGTGAACGTCATTATCGGATATCTTGCTGGAAGGTTCATACAACGCAACGGCCAGAACTTTGAAACGGTGGCCAAACTGATGATGATGGGTTTTGCACTCGTGGTTGCCGGACTGGCCTGGGACCTTTTGCTGCCCATCAACAAAAAATTGTGGACAAGCTCCTTTGTGCTCCTTACCTGCGGTATAGATCTGTTTACCATCGCCACCCTGATTTATGTACTGGATATGAAAAAATGGAAGGGTTGGAGCTACTTCTTTGAAGTTTTTGGCAAAAATACCTTGTTCATCTACCTGTTGTCAGAACTGTTCATCATCAGCCTGTTTTCCATTGACCTGAACGGTTCCTCGCTCTACCGCTGGATAGCAGACCATCTTTTCATTTCGTGGTCCGGTGGCTACATGGGTTCGCTGCTGTTTGCCCTTTGGGTCATGCTCAGTTGTTGGCTCGTGGGCTACATTATGGACAAAAAAGGCATTTATGTGAAGGTCTGACCAAAGGTCAAGTGCTGTATTTGGCCCTATACCATACTTTTTGCCATTCCCTTTTAAGCAAAAGAAAAGATACCTCCGCGGAAATGTCCACGGCATCGGATGGGGCTATGTTCTTTATTTCCCGTTCCGAAATATCGATCACATATAAAAGATTGAGGTAATCCTGAAACCTTTCCACGATCAGAAAATAGATTTTCTCATGGAGGATGCTTTTCAGTTCCGATGGGGCCACGTCCAAAGGAATCTTTATCGGCACATTGGCCAGTTCAAAATCCTTCTTCAGTTGGAGCAGCAATTGGCTGTACAGTCGCTCCTTTTGAATCACTTCCAGCAGTTCCAGGCTATTGTTGAAATCGGACAGCATACCTTATTTACGTCCAAACACCCTTATTGGGATTTGCTGCTTTGGGAACTTTTCACCTTCTGCTCCCAGTCCCAGGCCGATTTGATGGATTCATCCAAGGTAGATTTGGCCTTCCAGCCCAATACCGTGTTGGCCTTTTGGGTATCCGCGTAGGCCTGCACCACATCGCCGGGCCTTCTATCGACTATTTTATAGTTGAGTTTTTTTCCAGAGACACGCTCAAAACTGTGTATCACTTCCAAAACAGAGCTTCCCTTACCTGTGCCGAGGTTGAACACCTCATAATTGCCTTCGTTCTCATTTTTTAGGAGTCGCTGCAATGCCTTCACATGGGCCTTTGCCAAATCCACGACATGAATATAGTCACGGATACAGGTGCCATCTTCGGTAGGATAATCATCGCCAAAGACCGATAGCCGTTCCCTTAGCCCTATCCCAGTTTGGGTAATAAAGGGCACTAAATTTTGGGGGACGCCAAGGGGCAGTTCTCCGATATGGCCCAAAGGATGTGCACCTATCGGGTTGAAATATCGCAGGGCTATGGCCTTAAGGTTCTTGTTCACCTTGCAGGTGTCCCTAATGATCTCCTCGCCTACCTGTTTGGTGTTTCCATAGGGAGATTCGGCAGGTTTCACTGGGGCATCCTCGGTAATGGGGAGTTCATCGGCCTGTCCGTAAACAGTACAGGATGAACTGAAAATGAAGCTGGCACCCTCCTTTTTCTCCAATTCCTGAAGCATATAGACCAGTACGCCCAAGTTGTTCTCATAGTACAAAAGTGGTTTCTCCACACTTTCCCCGACCGCTTTCGAGGCTGCAAAATGGATGACCCCTTCAATATCCTTGTGCCTCCCAAAAAAGTCTTGGACCTTGGGCTTGTCCCTAAGATCAAATTCTTCAAAAACGGGACGTATGCCCGTTGTCTCCTGAATCCCGTCCAGAACATTGACGGAAGAGTTGGACAGATTGTCCACCACCACCACCTCAAAGCCTTCTTGTTGTAATTCGACTACCGTATGGGACCCGATATATCCCAACCCTCCGGTTACCAGTATCTTCATGCTCATTTATTTACAAAATCAATGACCAGGTCGGTTATAAACTTGATCTGTTCATCGTCCAACTCGGTGTGCATGGGCAATGATATCACTTCCTTTATCAATTGATTGGTCACAGGAAAATCTGCTTCATCGTAACGACTGTCCGCATAGGCTTTTTGTTTGTGCAAAGGAACCGGGTAATAGACCCCACAAGGCACTTGGTTATCATTCAAATGTTTGACTAGGGCATCCCTTTTTCCATTAAGGATCCGTAAGGTATATTGATGGAACACATGACAGTCACAGCAGCTTTTCAATTGTCCGCACGCACAGGATATTTTGGGCGCCACAATATATTTTTGTCCTTGAAAAGCATTGGAATATTGCATCGCCGATCTCCAACGGCTCTCATTATAACCATCCAATTTGGGGAGCTTGGCACGGAGTACCGCTGCCTGAATGGAATCCAAACGGGAGTTCACACCGACCACGTCATGATAGTACCGTTCGTACATCCCATGGTTGACAATCCCCCTAATGGTATGGGCCAAATCGTCATCATTGGTAAAAATGGCCCCTCCATCACCATAACATCCCAAATTTTTGGAGGGAAAGAAAGAAGTAGAGGCCACATGGCCAATGGTTCCTGCTTTTTGCTTGCTTCCATTCTTGGAAGTATATACTGCACCGATGGCCTGCGCATTATCCTCAATGACATATAGATTGTGCTTCTGGGCCAGCTCCATAATGGCGTCCATATTGGCACACTGTCCAAAAAGATGTACGGGAACAATAGCCTTTGTTTTGGGCGTTATGGCCCTTTCAATGGCCGCAATGTCTATGTTGAAGGTGTCCGGTTCCACATCCACCAAAACGGGGGTGAGGTTCAGGAGTGCGATGACCTCTACAGTGGCCGCAAAGGTGAAATCTGCCGTGATCACTTCGTCGCCCGGTTGAAGCCCAAGCCCCATCATACAGATCTGTAACGCATCAGTACCGTTTGCGCATGGAATCACGTGTTTCACGCCCAAATATGCCTCGAGTTCTTTTTGAAAAGTGTGTACGTGGGGACCATTGATGAACGCCGAAGAACCCAAAATCTCGGCTATGGAATCGTTGACCTCGTTTTTTATGCCTTCATACTGACCTTTGAGGTCAACCATCTGTATCTTTTTCATTCAAATAAATTATGTGGCAAAATTAAGAAATTAAGCCACCATAATGCCCTCTTCCCGAAAGAATGTATTTTAGCAAAAAATGATGCCTTTTGCGCTTTGTCTATAACATACTCATCACCTTGGCCTGGTTCGGGCTGAAGGGGATAGCACTTTTTCGTCCCAAGATAAATTTATTTGTCTCCGGCAGAAAAAAAACCTTCCAACAACTTGAAGCAAAGCTTTCACCGGACAAAAAAACCATTTGGATGCATGCCGCCTCATTGGGCGAGTATGAACAAGGGCTACCCATTTTGGAAAGGCTCCGAAAAAAATATAGCGACCATCAAATCATCCTTACCTTTTTCTCCCCATCGGGATATGAGGTAAAAAAAGATACCGCCCCTGCCGATGTAGTGGTCTATCTTCCCATGGATACCATTTCGAATGCCAAAAGATTTCTACGAAAAACAAAACCAGAGCTTGCCATTTTTGTGAAATATGAGATATGGCCCAATTATCTTTTGGAACTGAAAAAAAGAAACATCCCGACTTTTTTGGTGTCGGCGCTATTTTCAGAGAGGCAGGTTTTCTTCAAGCCTTATGGTGGATTCATGCGAAAAAGTCTAAATACGTTCTCCCACTTTTTTGTCCAGGATAGCAACTCAAAAGACCTCTTAAAATCCCTCGGTTTACAGAATGTTACCATAAGTGGCGACACACGCCTTGACCGGGTTTCTGAAATACTGAAACTGGACAACGGATTGGATTTCATGGATCGCTTCAAGAAAGATCAGTTCTGTTTGGTGGCCGGCAGTACCTGGCCAGAGGATGAAAAAATCCTGATTGACCATATCAACCTGGATGAAGGCCCGACCAAATATGTGATCGCCCCTCATGAAATCAAGCCCTCACATATTGAGAACATAAAGGCCGCATTACAAAAGAAGACCATCTGTTATTCAAAAATTGAAGGTGAAAACTTGGCCAATTATGATGTTCTTGTAATGGATACCATCGGGCTATTGACCAAGGTTTATAGTTATGCCGATATGGCATACGTAGGTGGTGGTTTTGCCACCGGGCTCCACAATACCATGGAACCGGCCGTTTTTGGCATCCCTATCATCATAGGCCCCAAGTACAAAGGATTCAAAGAGGCTGAAGACCTTGTGGAAAAAGGTGGAATCGTGCCCATTGCTGACCAAAAAGGGTTCAGCTCGACCGTGTTGAGTTTTACCAAGAATCCTGAAAAAACCCAAAAAACGGGGGAAATCAATTCAAGTTACATCCGTTCCAACACGGGAGCGTCCGATTTGATTATGGAACAGCTGTCCCGATATTTGTAAAATTTGGTTAGCTTTAACAAAATTCATCCGGCATGGACAAGCGTATCTTAAGAATTTCATTGACGGCAGCCCTAGCGGGCTTTTTGTTTGGTTTTGACACCGTGGTGATCTCCGGGGCCAACCAGCCCATCAAAGAATTGTGGGGCACCAATTGGTTTTTGGGCGATTCCATTTTTACCTTCCATGGCATCTTTATCATGTCCATGGCCCTTTGGGGCACTGTGCTGGGTTCCCTTTTTGGTGGCATCCCCACGGACCGATTGGGCAGAAAAAAGACTTTATTTTGGATTGGAGTCCTGTATTTTATCTCCGCGGTGGGTTCCGCTTTCGCGCCAGAGGCCTATAGTTTTTCATTTTTCCGGTTCATCGGTGGAATTGGTGTAGGCGCCTCATCTGTGGCCGCACCTGTCTATATTTCGGAAATATCAACGGCCAGCACCCGTGGAAGGTTGACGGCCATGTACCAGTTCAACATAGTTTTTGGAATATTGATCGCGTTCATTTCCAACTATCTCATCGGGATCATTTTTGACGAAAACATAGCTTGGCGTTGGATGTTGGGCATTGAGGGGCTTCCCGCTTTGATCTACACTTTTATGGTTTTCAAGATTCCCAACAGTCCCCGATGGCTGCTCATGAAAAACCGGGACGATTCCATCGTGATCAAATCCATCACCATGCTTGGTATAGAAAGGGACAAAGCTTCATTGCACCTATCCGAAATAAAAGTGACCCTTTACGAAACGGCCGAAAAGACAAAAGAAAGCCTGTTTTCGGGCAAGTACAATAAGCCTTTGGCCCTTACCTTCCTAATTGCCTTCTTCAACCAGCTTTCGGGGATCAACTTTGTGCTGTATTATGCTCCCGAAATTTTGGAAAGGGCCGGTCTGGCCTCTGGAGAGTCCCTTTTCAGCTCCATTTCCATCGGGATCATCAATCTGATCTTCACTTTTGTGGGCATTTCATTGATCGATAGACTGGGAAGAAAACAATTGATGTACATCGGTTCCATTGGCTACATTTTGAGTTTGTCCATGGTGGGCTGGTGTTTCTATTCCGGTGCAAGTTCGGTGTTGCTGCTCATTTTTATCTTGGTGTTCATCGCTTCGCATGCCATTGGGCAGGGTGCGGTGATATGGGTGTTCATCTCAGAGATCTTTCCCAACAAGGTCCGGTCTTATGGACAATCGTGGGGAACGGGCACCCACTGGGTCTTTGCCGCACTGATCACTTTGCTCACCCCTACTTTCTTGGATGCTGAAATAGGTATTTTCAAGGACAATCCATGGCCCATTTTCATCTTTTTTGCCTTCATGATGGTACTGCAATTGCTATGGGTGATTTTCATGATGCCGGAAACCAAGGGAATCAGCTTGGAAGAACTGGGAAAATTGCTGAGCCGTAAAAAACAGCGGGAGGACTGATCTCGATACGGAACATGCCCGAAAAGCACCCGTTAATCGAATATGGAAATGGGAATTATGGGCAAAGAGCGAAGAATTCCGTATCTTCAATGAAATTACACTATTATGGCTGATGAAATTTCTTTTGGAAACAGGCTCATGGTCGGTTTTTTGAGGGTCATGGTCTTTGTACTGATCGTTATTTTGGTAGCGATACCCGTTTGCATTATCCTAGATTTTCTTGGGGTGATGGATGCCTTGGGCATTTCCTAAAAAATCACGTCCTGATCCCCCATGGCCTTAGTGATCAATTTGATATAATTGTCAATGGTCTTCCCTGTGTTCGCAGGTTCTGTCACATCCACATTTCCCCTCCAGATGAGTTCCATTTCCTTGCCAATACATATACAGTACAGTGAGGTTTCGACATGGTATAAGTTGGAGCCTTCATAGTATTTGGGGTCGTAATAGATTTCTTGGTGCTCCAAGTAATCGTTGCTGAAGCGGACAAACATTTTATCGATGTTGTCCATCCGTTCCTTTAATGCTTTTTTGTTCTCCGTACCCACGACCTTGGTGAACAGAATAGCGTCAAAATCTTTGTCCAGCAATTGCTGCTCCACTTCCTCTAATTCTTGTTCCGACCTTTTTGACGATGTGAACTCCACATCAAAAATATCAATGCTGCGCATGGCATCAACTCCTTGTTTTTTCAATTCGTCCACGAACCGGGTCTCAAACTCCATCCGGGCATTGTCATCTTGCGCCATACCCACAACAAGCACTTGATAGGCGTCAAAGAGAACGATGTCCGGGTTTTTCCATGTCCCGACCAATTTTGTGGAGGAACATCCCATCAAGAGCACCAGACTTATGGCAAAGAATTTAGACTTCATCGGAATAGATTTAACTGGTCATGCGCAGCAAAGGTCTCATTTCCTTTTAATGTGAGGAAAAAGTCGCTTGTCTTTTTTCAAGTTGCCTACGCAGATCTTCCACTGTCTCGGCCATGGACTTTTCAAAATCATCAGTATTGGATTTGGCAAAGATCCTGGGACCGGGGGCGCTCAGCTCAATTTCACAGACCTTCCCTTCTCCGGATTTATCGTTCTCCATCTTAAAAAGTACGTTGGCTTTGATCAGCCAGCTATATTTTTTTTCCAGTCCTTCCAATTTTTTCATCAAAAGTTGGGTCAGTGACTCACTGGTCATCATTTTCTGATATTGGACATGTACTTCCATAGTAATTGTTTTTGATTATTTTCAAATCTATGCCCCAAAAGGACAAAATTATATGACAATCGTCAGTTCTTGTTTTTTTCCTTTATCCCAAAGAAAAGGGCTGGCCCGTGCTTTGCAGCACCGAAAACCAAAACTCCCCTTCCAGATCTATTTTTTTCCTTTTAATGGTCACTTGGGAGGTGGGCACATACACGTACTTGTTGTTCACCTTGCAAGACACAAATTTGGTCTTTCCGGCCATGGCCCCGTGCACCGCATGAAAGGCCAACCTGCTGCAATACACACTGTCGCTTGAATTTGCGGGCGCACACCTTACGATATAACTTGGGTCGATATACTTTATGGTGACCGGGGTATCCACAAAGTGCTTCGTGATTTTTTCTTTCAAAAAGACACCAATGTCCTCGTGCTTTATGTTGCCCGATGCATCCTTGACCTGTTTCTTCTGCTCAAACAGATGCTGGCCGGCTCCTTCTGCAATCACGATTACAGCATGTTTCTTCTGTTCCAACCGCCGTTCCAAAGCTTTCAGGAAACCATTTTCACCTTCTAATTCGAAGTCCATTTCGGGCACCAGCACAAAGTTTACTACCGGCATGGCCAAAGTTGCGGAGGCTGCAATGAAACCGCTGTCCCGACCCATCAATTTTATGATGGAAATGCCATTGTAGGCCCCAGTGGCCTCATTATGTGCGTCCCTCAAAATGGAACTGGCCACATCAAAAGCGGTCTGAAAGCCAAACGATTCATCTATGAGGTCGATGTCGTTGTCGATGGTCTTTGGGATGCCCACCACACTGATTTTGGCGTTTCTCTTTGAAATTTCCTCCCCTAGCGCACCTACACCCTTCAAGGTACCATCCCCTCCAATGGCAAACAGCATATCGATATGGTTTTCTTCCAAGGTATCCACCATTTTTGAAACATCTTGGGCACCACGTGAAGACCCCAAAAACGTTCCTCCGAATTGGTGAACATCCTTTACCTTGTCCGGGGTAAGCTCCACGAAACCATGCCCTGCATCAGGATTTAGCCCCTCATACCCATAGGGTATGCCGATAATCTTTTTCACCCCATAGAAATAGTGGAGCGCCATGACCAGGCCCCGTATCACATTATTGATCCCGGGGCACAGCCCCCCACAGGTGACTATGGCAGCATTAACCTTGCCGGGGTCGAAAAAAATACCCTGTCTTGGCCCTGCCTTTTCCATGCAAATTGGTTCTTTACCTGTACGGAGACAATTATGGTAATGTTCCGAGGAAAGATCGAGCACCAACCTATCCGTTTCACCAACAAAGTCAAAAATATGGTCTCCCTTCACCATGCTCAGCTCCAAAGGGGATTTGAACATGGGTGCCCCGAGACGCTCTATTTGGAATTTATCTAGGTTCACTATAAATTGGCATTACAAGTGTTCTTAACCTCATCAGTCCAAGGCCAGAACCGGGATTTCGGAATGCAAGGTCAAAAGTTTCGTCAATCGCCCTTCTGAGGGGGTGCTTCTTTCAGCGTGGTTTCTAGGCAAGATGGACAGCATATCGATGTTCTTTTCATTGATATACTCCAAAATTCCCTCTTCTACGTCTTGGTTCTTGCTAAAGGTATGCTCTGCATAAAAATGTTCCAGATAGTACTCCAGCAAGTTCTCGGAATTGTCCCCTGCCATCGCCTCGTCATAAACGGATTCCTTATAAATGGTGAGCACATGGACTTTGGAATCGAAGGTCCTGGCAATATCCAACAATGTTTTCAGCACCTCTTTGTCCTCAATCTTTTCTCCCCCCATGACCAAGGCTATGTTCTTTGGCTCTTTTATGGGACATCCATAGGGGATGGAAATTACGGGGCAATTGGCATCCAACACAAGTCTTGAGGTGTTGGTGATCGCTTCATCGGTGACTTTGTCGCCCATGGTTCCCATCATGATGAGATCTGCCCCGCTACTCTGTTGGGTGGACAAAATGGTGCGTGTAACATTTCCAGTGGCCGTCTTGAATTTGGGCAACACCTTTAATTTTACATTGATGGATTCCAAAACCTTCTCAAAATCCCTGTCCAATTTTTTTTCATCCGCTTCGTCTATCTGCATTGCACTCACATAAAGAGCCAAAATTTCCACAGAACGCTCCGTGCCCACAAAATTGGCCACATACTCCAAAGCATTCAGTGAAGCTTCCGAAAAATCGAAGGGAACCAATATTTTATTTAAACTGCCCATACCTGATATTTTTTAATGTATTTAATAATTCTATCCCAAAAATAGACCCACACCTTCACCTATTATATGACAGCGATCAGGTTTTTGGTCTTTCCGTGATATTAGCAAAAATTCTCCCGTTTTAAAAACTTCTGAGGCTATTTTTTGGCTCTATAATGTTTATATTTAAAATCCTTAAAACAACACCCATAAATTATGGACATAGTAATCGGAGTGGACATAGGAGGCACCAAGACCAAGATTGGATTGGTTGATCAGAATGGCGAATGCCACGAAAAAACTTTCTTCAGGACCCGCGATTTTCCAAATCTGGAAGAATTTCTGAACAAGATAAAGACCACTTCCGATGAACTCATCAACAATTTTGGAAAACCCCTAAATGTGCTCGGTTGTGGTATTGGGGCACCAAACGCATCAAGCAAAAAAGGCACGATAGAAAATGCCAGCAACCTGATTTGGAAGGGCAGTGTGCCATTGGTGGAAAAATTGAAACAACGAATGGACATGCCCATTCGCGTGATGAACGATGCCAGTGCAGCAGCTTTGGGGGAAATGCTCTTTGGAGGGGCTAAGAACATGACCGATTTTATTGTGATCACCTTGGGCACGGGTTTTGGAGCAGGCATCGTGGCCAATGGCCAACTGATCGACGGTTATGATGGTTTTGCGGGCGAGTTGGGCCATATTGATATGACCATGGGAGACGGCCGACTGACAGGTCTGGGCGTCAGGGGCGGATTGGAGGCCTATGTGTCCGCCACCGGATTGAAACGCACCGTTACCTATATGCAGAGCAAATATATGGTAGAAAGCAGGTTCAGGGACTTGGCCTACAACGACCTGCACGGAGAGGATATCACCAGAGCCGCCGAGGAAGGTGACGAAATCGCACTCAAGGCCTTTGACTATACTGCAAGGATCATGGCCCAGGCACTGGCCAATTTTACGGCTTTTACCCAACCCGAGGCATTCATTCTGATGGGTGGACTCACCAATAGCGGAAAATGGATCTTGGATCCCCTTGAAAAATACTTCAACGGATTTTTGTTGGATGTGTACAAGGGCAAGGTAAAACTGCTCCTTTCCAGTATGGAGGACAAAACGGCCGCCATCTGCGGTGCCGCTGCGCTGATCTGGGAAAAACAGGGAAAAGACATGGACAAACCCCAAAAACACAAACAAAATCCCTTGGGAACCTGACGATTATCATGTTTTTTGATTCATGACGGAGCTATCTTTAACATAGTTAAATCGCAAAAGTCATGAAACCAAAAAAGAACCCAAATGCGGAAATAGGACGCAACAGCAGTCTTTATTTCATGATAGGACTTACTTCGGTGTTGTTTGTGACATGGCAATCCTTGGAAGTAAAATTCTATGAAAAAGAATCCGAAGCTGCCGAAGTGGTACAATTGGTGGATGAACTCAAGGAAGACGTTCCCATGACCGAGACCATAAGGACCGCACCGCCTCCCCCACCCCCTTCTGCCCCGGATGTGATCGAAATCGTTGAGGATGTGGAAGACGTGGAAGAAACCGTAATTGAAAGTACAGAAAGCAGCCAGGACACTTATATAGAGGATGCCATGGTCAAGATAGAGGATGTGAAAGTGGAAGAAGTTGAGGAAGACGTAGTGGTCCCTTTTGCCATCATCGAATATGTGCCGGTATTCCCGGGGTGTGAGATCTATGATACCCAAGAGAAGCGCAAGGAATGTTTCAACCAAAAAGTACAGGAGCACATCAGGGACAATTTCCAATATCCTCCCGATGCACTCGAAATGCGAATAACAGGCAGGGTCTATGTCCAGTTTGTGATCGATTCCCAAGGTAGGGTAAGTGCCATAGAAAAAAGAGGCCCGGACAGGTTGCTCGAAAAAGAGGCCGAACGCATCATTGCCTCCCTTCCCAAAGTAAAGCCCGGACAACAACGTGGAAAGGCCGTCAGTGTAAAATACAGCATCCCCATCAACTTTGTCATGAAAAACGAGTGAGAGAAGATTGTTGGGCCGGCATTGAAACCTATTGCGATGAATAGTCCCAGGGGGGCACATGACATTTATCATGTTTTATACAATCCCTCAAAGTTACTTTTGACCTTGTTATATTATATATGCAAATATGTGCGAGTTAGTCCAAAAATATAATGTTCCAGGCCCCAGATACACCAGTTACCCCACTGTGCCCTATTGGGATTTGGAAAGTTTTTCGGGAAAGCAATGGAATTCAAGTGTAATCCGAGCATTCCAAGAAACTTCCAACGATGGAGTGAGCATTTACATACACCTCCCTTTTTGTGAAAGCCTGTGTACGTTTTGTGGTTGTCACAAACGCATCACCAAAAGACACGAACTGGAGCTTCCCTACATACAAAATGTGCTCAAGGAATGGAAACTGTACCACGAGCTATTAGGTTCCAGGCCCATGATAAAGGAACTGCATTTGGGAGGTGGCACACCCACGTTTTTCTCCCCTAAAAATTTAAAACTATTGGTCGAGGGCATTCTTCAATTTGGCAAAAAGGCGGAGGAAATTGAGTTCAGTTTTGAAGGACACCCCAACAATACCACTAAAGAACACCTTACCGCTCTTTATGAAGTAGGGTTCAGAAGGGTGAGTTTTGGCGTTCAGGACTATAACCTTACCGTACAGCGTGCCATTAATCGGATACAACCTTTTGAAAACGTCAAAAACGTGACGGAATGGGCCAGGGAAATCGGTTACACCTCAGTAAGCCATGATATCATCTACGGGCTGCCCTTTCAGGATAGTGCCAATGTGGAGGAAACCATCTTGAGGACCAATGAGCTCAGACCGGACCGCATTGCTTTTTATAGCTATGCCCATGTTCCCTGGATCAAAGGAAATGGACAGCGGGGCTACAAAGAATCGGACCTGCCTTCATCCGTGAACAAAAAGGAACAATATGAAATAGGCAAAAAAATGCTCACCGAATTCGGATACAAGGATGTGGGGATGGACCACTTCGCCCTTCCCTCTGATGATCTCCATAAAGCCTATATCGATGGTACCTTGCACCGTAATTTTATGGGGTACACCCCTTCCAAGACCAAACTGCTCATCGGACTTGGTGTTTCCAGCATCAGTGACAGTTGGTACGGATTTGCCCAGAACGTAAAGAGTGTCGAAGAATATGGGGATTTGGTTTCACACGGGGTTATTCCTATTTTTAGGGGACATATTCTAAATTCTGAAGACCAGATCTTGAGACAACATATTCTCAACATCATGTGCCAGTTCGGCACACAATGGGATGAGGAAGAAGGACAAATAGTCGATTTTCGGACCATTCTGGACAACTTATCGGAACTGGAAACCGATGGTCTGGTCGAAATTGGGCCAAACCAAATCAAAGTGACCGAAAAAGGAAAACCGTTCGTCAGGAACATCAGCATGGCTTTTGACCTGCAACTCCATAGAAAAAAACCGGATACCCGTATATTTTCCATGACCGTTTAACCTAAAAAACAATAAAATGAAAAGCATAATCGTACCCATTGATTTTTCAGGACAATCTGAAAAAGCCCTTAAAGTTGCCGCTTCGCTGGCCAAGGAACACGATGCAGAACTATTGGTGCTGCACATGTTGGAACTTTCGCCCGCCATCATGGGAGAATCGGGATATATTTCCCAGGAACAAGTGGTGCACCTTATCAAAATAGGCGAAAAAAGGTTTGCCGACTTTTTGAACAAACCTTACCTGAAAGGAGTCAAGATAACACCCGTGATCAAGCACTACAAAGTGTTCAGTGAAGTGAACGAAGTAGCGAAAAAACACAAGGCAGACCTCGTTGTCATGGGATCGCACGGCACCGATGGCCTGGAAGAAATCTTCATAGGATCCAATACCGAGCGTGTGGTCAGGACTTCTGATGTGCCCGTACTGGTCATCAAAGGGGATGTGGAGGATTTTCGCCCCAAAAACTTTGTCTTTGCCTGCGATTTTGAAGAAGAGAGCATTCCTGCACTCAAAAAAGCCAAGGAAATGGCCGACCTACTCAATTCGGAGTTCCATTTGGTCTATATCAACACTCCGGGTGATGAGTTCTTGAGCACCGATGATGCCTATGCCAAGATTTCCAAATTCCTGGATGCCGCAAACATGGGCCTCGGAGTGGACATCCACAATGATTACACTGTGGAGAAGGGCGTGCTCAACTATAGCAAAAAAATTCCTGCCGACCTTATCGGCATTCCCACCCATGGCAGAAGGGGGTTGTCCCACTTTTTCATGGGAAGCATTGGGGAAGACATTGCCAATCATTCCGAAACCCCAGTGATAACCTTTAAGATCTAAAGGTTCCACGTCTGATTGGTTTTGACAAGTGGTTCAAAAAGGGACAATCAAGATTGTCCCTTTTTTTCGTTCCTAAATCCATTGGGGCCTACCCATGAAACCTCTCATAAGCCTCTTTTTCCAAAGCTTCCCTATGATCCGGATGGGCAATGGAGATCAGTGCTTTTGCCCGTTGCTGTAAATTTTTTCCGTACAGGTCCACCACACCATACTCTGTGGCCACGTAATGGACATGGGCTCTGGTGGTGGTGACCCCGGCCCCTTTTTGCAGGTAGGGGACTATTTTTGAAACCCCCTTGTTGGTAATGGACGGCATGGCAAAAATGGGTTTGCCCCCTTCGGATAGGGATGCGCCCCTGATAAAGTCCATCTGTCCCCCTACCCCGGAAAATTGCATGCTTCCAATCGTATCAGCACACACCTGCCCGGTAATGTCTATCTCAATGGCACTGTTGATGGCCGTTACCTTTGGGTTTTTTCGGATCACAGCCGTATCGTTCGTGTAGGCCGCTTCCTTGAAGTCACATATAGGGTTGTCGTCAATGAAATCATAAAGAGTACGTGATCCCACAGCAAAGCAGCTCACCACCTTGCCCTGTTTCACCCTTTTCTCCTCTCCCGTGATCACCCCACTTTGGATGAGTGGCAAGACCCCATCAGAGAACATTTCAGTATGTATGCCCAATCTCTTGTGGTTTCCCAAATTGGACAATACGGCGTTGGGGATATTGCCTATACCCATTTGGAGGGTGGCTCCATCTTCGATCAAAGAGGCCACATGGCCACCGATCTGTCGTTCCACTTCGGAAATTTCCGAAGGCTCATGTTCGTGAATGGGTCGATCCACGTCAATGGCAAAATGTATCCGATCTATATGAATGATCCCATCTCCATGGCTCCTAGGTACTCGAGGGTTTATTTGGGCAATCACCGTTTTTGCCATTTCTATGGCGGGAAGGGTCACGTCCACCGATACGCCCAAAGAACAAAACCCATGTTTATCGGGCGGTGAAACCTGGATGAACGCCACATCCAAAGGAAGGATGTTCCTTCGGAAAAGCAAATGGATCTCGCTCAAAAAGATGGGCACATAATCCCCCCTGAATTCATTGACAAACTTGCGGACATTGCCACCCACAAAGAGACTGTTCAGTTTAAAACTTGTGTTGCAGGGCGCAGTGGTGTATCTGGCCTCACCTTCTGTGTGGATGGAAACGATTTCTACATCCCTAATTTCGGTATGCCTGTTGCACAATGCATCTATTAGGATATTGGGCGTCATGGCCGCTCCTTGAAAAAATACCCTGTCTCCTGATTTTACTATACTTACTGCTCCTTCAGCTGTTGTTATTTTCACTTTGATTGTTTTTTAAGGTTGATGGCATTCAATGGTTGCCGTTACAGAATGGGTAGGAGCCGGTTTGGGGGACACATACGGAATCCCCAATCCAAGTCCGCGGATGATAAATAAGACCCCTATGATAACCACAAACACGGGAATCAAACGTTGCACTTTGTTTCTTATGGAGTTACTGAAAATTCCTTTGGAAAAGGCCACCAAGGACATCAAAGGAACGGTGCCCAGCCCAAAAAGCATCATGTAGAGTCCCCCTTGCACCGGATTTCCCAATGCAATGGCGCCCAACAGGGCCATATAGACCAATCCACAGGGCAAAAAGCCGTTGAGAAACCCTATGGTCAAAAAAGCATCCGGGGTCTTTTTTTTGAGCTCTGCCCCAAGTTTTGACTTCACCTTTCCCAAAAGGGAATAAACCGGGCCCAACATGCGGTGGCCGTTGAAATATTTTCCCGGCACAAGCACCAATACAATCATAAGAACACCGATTCCAATGGACAGTTTTTGCTGTATCCCGAAAAAGGAAAGTCCCTTTCCCAAAAATCCAAAAATCAGACCGATTGTCCCGTAAGCGAGCAATCTTCCCACATGGTATATGGAAAGTTGACTTGTTTTTTTAAGGGTATTGGCCCGATCCAAGGGCAGCATAAAAGCAATGGGGCCACACATGCCCAAGCAGTGCAGGCTTCCCAATAATCCCAGAACCAATGCCGATACCAACATGACTAATAGGTCAGTTTTTCTTTGTGCAAGAAGGTGTTTCCTTCGTACTGCCATTTTATGGCAATGTCCCAGCGACCGTCCACCAAGCGATTGTCAGGTATGAGCAAATGTGTTTTGGACAAACTTATGGGAAAGTCAGTATCCAAATGCTTGTTGGACGGTCTGTAAAGGGACACTGTGCCCGTAATTTTTTGAGGTTCAAAACGTTCGGGGAAATACACAACTAAGCCTTCATCAGTTTTCTGGACCTTTAGGTTGGCGTCCATTTTCGATGCGTATTTTGAAGCATCAATATCTTGTTGGTACTGAAGTTCCTTTTTGTAATAATCATCTGTGACCAGATCGTGGTTGGCCCTATCATCGGTGCTCATCCTAAACACAAAATATAGGATAAAGGTGATAAAACCAATAAATGCCAAGACTATGCCCGTTCCCCAATTTATCTTCATTTTCGATGCTTTTTAATTATAACTTCTCGGTGCCAAAAACTGGGTCACCGTGGTCTCTATGAGTTCATCACCACTGTATATCCCTATTTTCAGCTTGTCCTTGTCCCCGGTCAATGCAGCACTGTTGATCTCTATGAAAAGTGTCCCGCCGATGAGTTGCTCTGCTGGAACCGTGAATTTGTCCTGGGACACCATTTTTATCTCTCCCTTGTGCGAGATCAGCTTGAAGGAGACATCCTCTATGTCCTTGGTCGTCTTGTTCATCAACTTGTAGGTATATACGTTGCTTATGATATTGTTTTCCTTTCGTTCGTACAACTGTCCGGGCAACCTCAGCACATTGGCCTCGATCTCGTTCCTCAGGAACAACATTCCGATCAAGACACCCACCAAAACCACCAGAACAGCCGTGTAGCCCTTCATTCTTGGGGTGAACTTAAACTTGGACTTGTGAGTGATCTCATCTTCACTGGCATAGCGGATTAGGCCCCTTGGCCTATCGATACTGTCCATGATATGGTCACATTCGTCAATACAAGCGGTACAGTTCACACACTCCAACTGGGTTCCGTTGCGGATATCGATTCCCGTGGGGCAGACGTTGACACATTGAAAGCAATCGATGCAGTCCCCGTGACCTAGGGCTTCACGATCTTCGTTCTTCCTGAACTTTTTTCGGCCATTTTCTCCCTCTCCCCGTTCATGGTCATAGGCCACAACGATGGATTTATTGTCCAAAAGTACACCCTGGAGCCTTCCATAAGGGCAGGCGATGATACAGACCTGTTCCCTGAACCAAGCAAAAATGAAATAAAAGACCCCGGTAAAGATCAACAAAGGAACCATGGTCCCCAAGTGTGCCATGGGGCCATCGGCGATGTAGGCGATCAATTTGTCGCTGCCGATCAAGTAGGCCAAAAAAATGTTGGCGATCACAAAGGATATGATGAAAAAAACAGTCCATTTCAAGACCCTCTTTCTGATTTTTTCCCCGGTCCATGGGGCTTTGGCCAACCGCATCTGTGCTCCCCTGTCACCATCGATCCAATATTCGATACGCCTAAAGACCATTTCCATAAATATGGTCTGGGGACACATCCATCCACAAAAAATACGGCCATAGGCCACGGTGAACAATGCTATGAAAATGACCCCAATGATCATGGAGACCACTACCAAGTGAAAATCCTGTGGCCAAAACGGAAGCCCAAAGATGTTGAAACGCCGTTCCAGCACATTGAACATCATAAACTGATGTCCGTTGATCTTCACAAAGGGAGCTACGATCAAAAAAACCAACAGGGTATAACTAACGTATTTCCGATAGTCATAGAACCGGCCACTGGGCTTTTTGGGAAATATCCAAGCCCTTTTGCCTTCTTTTGTGATGGTCCCTATGGAGTCCCTAAAGTTTTCTTCCATTGTGGTTTTCTATAATTTTTGCCGCTTTTCCAAAAAAGGAATCAGATCATGGCCACCTCCGTGGTGTCCGACACCTGCTCCCCAGGTTATTGTCCGGATTCAGGTTCGGTGGACTCCGGCGCGTTGGGATCCACCCAAATTTCACCTTCGGGTGCCTTGGGGTTTGCAGGCGTTTTTTCGCTCAGCGTGAGCACATAACTGGCCACTTGGGCTATTTCGGCAGGCTTTAAGCTCTGCTTCCACGCAATCATACCCTTGCCATCCCGACCTCCCTCAGAAATAGTGGTGAACACATTCTTGATGCCACCTCCCAAAATCCAGTATTCATCGGTAAGGTTGGGGCCAATCCCCCCACCTCCATCAGCCATGTGACAGGCTACACAGTTTGTGGTGTATATTTTTTCCCCTGCGCTCAGGTCGGCAGCATCTGACAGAAATTCCACTGTACTGGCATCCACCAGATCTTTGGCCGTTTTCTTGTATTCTTCTATGGCAATCTTGGCCGCTGCAACTTCCTGTTCATACTCTTCTTTTTGGGTATAGTCGCCTATGACATGGAACCGTACCAAATAGACCACACTAAAGATGATGGTTCCGTAGAAAAGGTACACCCACCAAGGCGGAAGTACATTGTCCAGCTCCCGGATACCGTCATAGTTGTGGTCCAAAATAATCTCTTCCTCACGCTCCACCGAACGGCTTAGGGTAAGTTTTTCCATCAGGTTTTTGGCCCATGTCCATTCGTATTTCTTGCTTTTGGTGGCCAAATACTTTTCCTTGCCCTCTTCGGTAAGGGTCTGGAACATGACATTTTCAATGGACCCTAAAATGAGTTCTATGGCGATGAGGATCATGAGAATCAACAGCATGAACAGCTGTGTGATCGGATATTCGATGATGGCCGGTTTGTCGCCTGAGTCAATAAAATATTCCATCAACCCGAAGATCAAAAAGAATAGTACGGGAACGCGTATCCACCAAGGTGTTCTTGTGCTCATAATGTTATGGTTTGTGTTGTTGATCGTTGTTGTCCAATGGCAATTCTTCCATTTCCTTTATGTGTTCCTTTGTTGCGGTGAACACCCACCAGAACAAGAGAACAAAAAACACAAAGAATATCAGTAAGGAGATCATGGGATAGTTGGCCACCCCTTCAATGCTCTCCATGTGGTTTTTTACAAATTTCAACATGGTTTTGTTGGATTTTGGAAACAAGAATCAAGACGCCCGAATTCGGTAGTCAGGAATGACTTGAATGCTTTTTTGTGCGTATTGATTCTTATCTCTTGGTTCATGATTTTCTTTTGCTCTATTCTTCGGCGTTCACAATCTTGATGTCTGTGCCCAATCGTTGTAGATAGGCAATCAAGGCTACGATTTCCCGATCGCGCATCTCCACAAATTCCTCACCATTTTCCTCTGCATATTTCTTATCGGCTTCATAAGTTTTGACAAATTCTGGGTCTGCGTATAGGTTCTGCTCTATTTGTTCGGCCTGTTCGGCCATGGATTGGGGTGCATTGGCTATATCGTCTTCGGTATAGGGAACACCCAATTTAACCATTGCCCTCATCTTGGCCTGTACTTCACTGCGGTCATGTTCATCCCTGACAAGCCATTCATAGGAAGGCATGATGGAACCTGCCGACGTGCTTTGGGGATCGTACATGTGGTTTAGGTGCCAGCTATCGGAATATTTGCCTCCTATCCTAAGCAAATCCGGCCCTGTTCGCTTACTTCCCCACAGGAATGGGTGGTCATATACAAACTCGCCCGCTTTGGCATATTCCCCATATCGTTCCACTTCACTTCGGAACGGTCTGATCATTTGGGAGTGACAGCCCACACAGCCCTCACGGATATAGAGGTCCCTGCCTTCCAGTTCCAATGGCGTATAAGGTTTTACACTGGAAATGGTGGGGATATTGGATTTCACCAAAATAGTGGGGACAATCTGGACGATTCCCCCGATCAAAATGGCGATGGTGGCCAAAATGGTCAACTGGACAGGCTTTCTTTCCAACCAGTTGTGAAAGGTTTCCCCTGCAACACGTTTTTTGGAAACCCTTGCCAGTGCGGGTGCCTCTGCCAATTCGTCCTCCACTTTGCTCCCAGATTTGATGGTCCGCACCACATTATACAGCATTACGAACACACCAAGAATATAAAGGCTGCCCCCGATGGCCCGCATCCAATACATGGGAATGATCTGTGTAACGGTCTCCAAAAAGTTACCGTACACCAAAGTACCATCCGGGTTGAACTCTTTCCACATCAGGGCTTGGGTAAATCCTGCCACATACATGGGGAGTGCATAGAGTACAATGCCCAAGGTACCGATCCAAAAGTGGAAGTTGGCCAATCCCTTGGAGTGCAGATCTGTCTTGAACATTCTGGGCACCAACCAATAGATCATACCGAAGGTAAGGAACCCGTTCCAGGCCAGTGCTCCAACGTGGACGTGTGCAATGATCCAGTCACTGAAGTGGGCAATGGCGTTTACGTTCTTTAAAGAAAGCATAGGACCTTCAAAGGTGGCCATACCGTATCCTGTGATGGCCACTACCATAAATTTGAGCGTGGCATCGGTACGAACTTTGTCCCAAACCCCGCGTAGGGTCAACAGACCATTGATCATACCTCCCCAAGAAGGTGCTATCAACATTATGGAGAAAACAACTCCCAAGTTCTGTGCCCAATCGGGCAAGGATGAGTACAACAAGTGGTGGGGTCCTGCCCAGATATAAATGAATATCAGCGACCAAAAGTGGACAATGGACAACCGATAGGAATAAATGGGCCTATTGGCCGCCTTGGGGACAAAATAGTACATCAACCCTAAAAAAGGTGTGGTGAGGAAAAAGGCCACAGCATTGTGCCCGTACCACCATTGCACCAATGCATCCTGCACCCCTGCATACACAGAGTAGCTCTTGAGTGCGGAAACGGGAAGCTCCAAACTGTTGAAAATGTGCAACACCGCTACGGTGACAAAAGTGGCCAAGTAAAACCAAATGGCCACATATAGGTGTCGTTGTCTCCTAACCAAGATGGTCGCGATCATGTTCCAGCCAAAAATTACCCAGACAACGGCAATGGCAATATCTATGGGCCATTCCAACTCTGCGTACTCCTTGGTGGTGGTATATCCCAACGGCAAGGTGATGGCAGCCGCCACAATAATCAACTGCCAGCCCCAAAAATTGATGTTGCTCAGCGCATCACTGTACATCCGGGTTTTGAGCAAGCGTTGCATGGAGTAATAGACCCCTGCAAAAATGGCGTTGCCCACAAATGCAAAGATCACCGCATTGGTGTGCAATGGACGCAAACGTCCAAAACTCAGCCAAGGAATGCCTTCTGTGACATTGGGAAAAAGGAACATGAAGGCCAATAAAAGCCCCACGGCCATACCTACCACGCCCCATAGCATGGTGGCGTACAAGAACTTTTGCACGATTTTGTTATCGTAGCGGAACTGTTGTATTTCCATATTTATTGGTTTGTACTATTCTTTTGTTTGATTTTATTAGTGTTCTGATCGGTTTTATCGGCATCCTTCACTACCTCATCATCAAAAAGCATCCGTACAGAAGGCGTATAGGTGTCATCATATTGCCCTTTTTTTACCGATAGGACAAAGGCTGCAAAAAAAGCCACCGCCACGGAAATACTGATGGCCAACAACACATAAATAACACTCATACCTTCCTGAATTTAGGGGTAAAACTACAGTGATGACAAGCGGTAAAAAATGACATATATCAGCTTTTTTGATTTTTTAATCCTTTGCCCAATAGGTTTGTCGCCAAGGTGGTAAAGACCACAATACTGATGGAGCTCAGGGGCATCAAAATGGCGGCAATCACAGGCTCCAACTGGCCCGTGACCGCAAAGTACAGTCCCACCACATTGTAGCAAAGCGAGAGCAAAAAACTCCATTTGATGATGCTTATCGACCTTTGAGACAGCTTGATGAACTTCGGCAGCAGGGTCAGTTTGGTGGCATCCAAGATAGCATCACATGCCGGCGAGAACACATTGATGTTCTCGGAAACGGCCACACCCACGTTACTTTGGGCCAAAGCGCCTGCATCGTTGAGTCCGTCACCTACCATGAGCACATTTTGGTGCCGTTGCAATTCCTCGATGTACCCCAATTTATCTTCGGGTTTTTGGTTGAACAACATCTTGGTCTTTGTTGGAAGCATCTTTTCCAACTGTTGCCGTTCCCCATCATTGTCCCCGGAAAGTATACCTAGTTCCAAATTTTGGCCCAACTCTTCAAAAATCCGGTCCATTCCTTCCCTGTAGGTGTTTTTGAACACAAAACGACCTTTCAAGGATTCATCAGTGCTCACATATACCTCTGTGCTTGTCGGCGGGATTGATTTTTCCTGCCCGACATAGGCAGCAGACCCTACCCTGATGGAGTGCTCTTTCACCCGTCCCTCAATACCTTTTCCGGTGTGCTCCTGAAACTCATCCAAGGTCATGATGGCATTGGACTTCAATATTTCGTAGAGCGATCGGCTCAAAGGATGACTGGATGCCCTCAACGTGGTCTTCAAAAGATCGGTTTCCTCCTGTGTCAACTCCACCCCTTCATAAAAAATAGTGTTCTTTTGATTGGTGGTCAGTGTCCCTGTTTTGTCAAAAATGGCGGTGTCAACTTTGGAGAGACGTTCTATCACATTTGCATTTTTCAGATAGAAACCGTGCTTTCCGAATATGCGAAGCATATTGCCCAATGTAAACGGTGCGGCCAATGCTATGGCACAGGGACAAGCAATGATCAATACGGAGGTAAACACATTCAGGGCCATACCGGGCATGTAGATCAGCCAAAACAGGGTGGCAACTGTGGCTATGGTAAGCACGGCGGCAGTAAAACGTTTTCCGATACTGTCCGTAAGGGTCTGGAACTGGGTGGTTTTGTCCTTGGAAAAAACGGTATTGCCCCATAGTTGGGTCAGGTAGCTCTGTGAAACGGATTTGAGCACCTCCACTTCCAATATGCCTGCCATTTGTTTTCCCCCGGCGAACAGTTTATCCCCGGACTGCTTATGGACCGCTTCCGATTCCCCGGTAACAAAACTATAATCGATTTCCCCGGCGCCCTTGATCAATACACAGTCCACCGGAATGATCTCGTGGCTTCTGATCAAGATTCTATCCCCCACTTTGACCTTATAGACCTGCACGTTCTCCTCTTCGCCATTTTCCTTCAAACGGGTAACCGCTATGGGAAAATAGGATTTGTAATCCCTTTCAAAAGAGAGATAGGCATAGGTTTTTTGCTGAAAGAATTTACCCAGCAAGAGGAAAAACACCAATCCGGTAAGGCTGTCAAAAAAGCCCGAACCAAAATCAAACAAGATATCGACTGTGCTTCTTATAAAAAGCGCCAAAATGCCCAGTGCGATCGGCACATCTATGTTGAGCAGTTTGGAGCGGAGCCCTTTGTAAGCAGAAATGAAATAATCCTGTCCGGCATAGAAGACCACGGGGAGTGAAAAGGCGAACATCAACCAACGAAACACGGTTTTGTATTGGTCCAACCAAAACTCTTCCACCTCAAAATATTCCGGAAAGGAAAACAGCATGACATTGCCAAAGGCAAATCCCGCCACACCCAGTTTGTAGATGAGCGAACGGTCCACACTTCGATTCTTTTTGTTGTACTCTTCCAAGGAAATGTAGGGTTCATAACCTATACTTCCCAAGAGCAGCACCAAGGCCTTCAAGGAAAAATCTTTGGTTTTGTAGGTGACCCTAATGGTCTTTTTGGGAAAATCGACCTGCGATGCGGTAATGGCCGGATGCAGTCGGTTCAGGTTTTCCAAAACCCAGATACAGGAGCTGCAATGAATGCTCGGAATGCTCAACCCTACCACCTGCATGCCTTCTTCATTGAATTCCACCAATTGTTCCACGATTTCCGGGTTATCCAAAAAATCGTATTTCTTACGGACTTCGTTTGGTGAGATCCCTGCCCTGGCCTCTATTTCGTAGTAGGTGGACAGTCCGTGAGATGTAAAGATTTCGTAAACGGTCTTGCAACCATGGCAACAAAAATCCTTATCATCAAATCGCACATTGCCCTCACGGCATTCGTCCCCACAATGGTAACAGGTTGTGTCTGCCATCATACATTTGCTTTACCCTGTACAAATTTGTAATACTCTTCCTCTTAAAAATATGATATTTATCAGTTTAATGTCTTGTGGCAACTGTTAAATTTGTCCGGTCAGGTAAACTAAACAGCATGGAAAGCAGGTGTGAAAATTGCATTGTCAGACAATTTAACTCGCTCCGCGCAATGAGCAAGGAAGAGTTAAAAAAGGTATCGGACTCCAAAACCACCAAGATCATCAAGAAGGGGGAACCCTTGTTTGAGGAGGGTGATAAGCTCAATGGGGTCTATTGTGTGCGTGATGGGGTCTCCAAACTCTCCAAGCTCAGTGCGAACGGCAAGGACCAGATCGTGAAACTAGCGACCAAGGGCGAGGTATTGGGCCAGCGCTCCGTAATCGCCGAGGAAATCACCAACCTTTCTGCAGTGGCGGTCAGCGATATGGAGGTCTGCTTCATCCCGAAGGAGAGCATAACCCACACATTGCAGAGAAACCCGAATTTTACCTTGGAAGTACTTCGCCACATGGCCCACGATCTAAAGGAAGCGGACGATGTGATTGTGAACATTTCCCAAAAAACGGTAAAACAGCGCATTGCCGAGGCCTTCCTCTATCTTAAGAACAACTTTGGGGAAGACAAGGAAGGGTTTTTGGCCCTTACGCTTTCCCGTGAAGATATTTCCAATGTGGTGGGCACCGCTACGGAATCTGCCATAAGAATCATTTCAGAATTCAAGAAAAAAGGACTTATCCATACCTCAGGAAAAAAGATAGGCATCAAGGACGAACGCAAGCTAATGGAGATTGTGGATGGTTTTTAAAACACTTTCCAAAACCTGACAATTGTCATAGTATCCCCATCCCCACAGGGCTAATTTTATGGCATCAAAAATCTTAGTCAGATGCGAAGGATTCTCATACCCACGGATTTTTCGGAAAATGCATGGAACGCCATTGAATATGCCATGCAACTTTTCCGCAACAAGCGTTGTACTTTTTATCTGCTCAACACTTACACTCCTGTAATCCCCAGCAGTCGGTTCATGGCCAACATGGCAGAGGGCGTCCGGATAGTGGATGCAGTGCGGGACGAATCGGAACGCGGATTGCAAAGAACCGTGGAACGGATCCAAAGAAAATATGGAAACCCCAACCATTCCTTTGAAACAATCTCTTCCTTTAACCTATTGGTGGAAGAGGTCAAGGACATTGTGGACACTTTTGGGATACATTTGGTGATCACAGGAACAAAAGGGGCTTCCGGAGTGGACGAAGTGTTCATGGGAAGCAATACGGTACGCATCATCAAAAGCACCAAAAAATGCCCCATTTTGGCAATCCCCCACCATTTTGAGTTTTTGACCCCCACAGAAATCGCCTTCGCTACCGACTTTACGCGATTTTATACCACATCGGAACTGTCGCCACTTTTGGAAATTGCCAAAATGTTCCAGGCCACCATCCGTATAGTGCACGTCCAATATGGCATAAAGGCATTGACAGAGTTGCAACAGTTCAATCTGAACATGTTGCGAAGGTATCTGGGTGATGTGGAACATTATGTGCACACAGTTTCTGAGCTCAACTCTGTTTCGCAGACATTGGAGGTTTTTTCCAGGGAACTGGACATCCACTTGTTGGCCTTGCTGAACTATCAGCATAGCTATATGGAAAAAATGACCCGGGAACCCATCATCAAGAGAACGGCGTTCCACACCCAAATACCCCTTTTGGTAATCCCGGAATTGGGCATGGAAGGAATTTCTGCCGAGAAGGAAAAAGAGGAAGAAGAACAGCACATTGAATCCCACAATTGAGGACTTGTCCGTATCTTTATGTCCTTTTGGATGGATTTTCAAATTTGGCATAAGGACATCTATGGACAAACAACAACTTATTGCTTGCCACGAGCGGATAAAGCCCTTTATCCACAACACTCCTGTCCTTACTTCCCGATTGATCGATGAAATGGTGAATGCCCAACTGTTTTTCAAATGCGAAAACTTTCAGCGGATGGGTGCTTTTAAAATGCGGGGTGCGGCCAATGCCATCATGCAATTGGAAGAAGGACTAAAACAGCACGGAGTGGTCACCCATTCCTCCGGGAATTTTGCCCAGGCACTATCGCTTGCAGCGCAAGGGTTGGGCGTAAAAGCCTATATAGTCATGCCCAAGAATGCCCCACAGGTCAAAAAAGATGCCGTGAGGGGCTATGGGGGTATCGTAATCGAATGTGAACCTACTTTGGATGCACGGGAACGCGAATCAAAACACATTGAAGAAACGTATGGCGCTACCTTTATCCATCCATCCAATGATGATGCGGTGATCTTGGGACAGGGAACGGCTTGCAAGGAACTTTTGGAGTCCTACCCGGACTTGGATTTCGTGATCGCCCCGGTTGGTGGAGGCGGACTCATCGCCGGAACCGCCCTTGCTGCCAAATATTTTGGAAATGGCTGCAAGACCATCGGTGGGGAACCTTTTGAAGTGGATGATGCCTATCGTTCACTCTTGAGTGGGCGTATTGAAACCAACACTTCCATCAATACCATAGCAGATGGGTTGAAAACCCAATTGGGCGACAGGAATTTCCCCATCATCCAAGATCATGTTCAGAAAATCATCCGGGTAACGGAAGAAGAGATTGTCCGTGCCATGCGTTTGCTCTGGGAGCGGCTCAAGATTGTCTGCGAACCTTCCAGTGCCGTAGCCTTGGCTGCTGTGTTCAGGGAAAAAGAAGATTTTGGGAACAAAAAAATAGGGGTGATCATTTCCGGAGGCAACGTAGATCTTGGCCATTTGCCCTTCCAAAAAATGGTTTGATGGTGGTCATTTCTGAAAGTGTATGGTGAAGGTGGTGCCGATATCCTTTTTGCTCTGTACCTCTATTTTTCCGTTCATGGCTTCCACTTGGGTCTTGACCAAATAAAGCCCCAGCCCTTTTCCTTCAGTGGCCCCGCTGAGCCTTCCGTACATATCAAAAATCTTCCGTTCCTTTTCTGGGGTCAGCTCCATGCCAATGCCGTTATCGGAAACCCTGAGAATGGTGGAATTTTCCGTTTGGTCCGTGGACAGTTGCACAACGGGCACATTATTTTCCTTGCTGTAGTTTATGGCGTTCAAGATCAGGTTGTACAAAATGTTCACTATATAACTTTTAAGCCCAAAAACCGCATCCGCATTGGAAAAATCTGCTTTGATGATGGTCTTGGTCTTGTTGATCTCTTCGGAAAGCAACCCTCCGACATCCTTCATGACACTGGTCAATTTTATTTCCTTGAACTGGGTTTTGTCCGCATTTTTTAAGGAAAGTGAAAAATTGAGGTCTTTTATGGTCTGGTCCAATGCCTCGGTGGTGCTTTCAATCTTTCTCACAATATCATCGTTGACCTCATCCTTTCCCCAATCATAGATCTTGGACAGCATCAAAAGGTTGGAGATTGGCCCCCTTAAATTGTGGGATATGATCCTTACAAAATTCTGGAGCTCATTGTTCTGCTGTACGATCTGTTGGTTTGCCAATACTTCTTTGGTCACATCCTGGCTGGTGCCCGACATTCGGTAGGGGGTCCCGTCCCCATCATAAAAGGCCCGTCCCTTTTGGTGCACATACCTTACCTCGCCATTGCCCACAATGACCCGGTGTATTATATCGTGCGGCACTTTTTCATGGATGCACCTGTTCACATCTTCGTTGAAGGCTTCCCTGTCCTCTGGGTGGATGATTTCGACCAAGGCCCCATAAGTGGCCCTGAACTCCCCTGGCACCTGACCAAAAACACGGTAAAGCTGGTCGGACCAGG
Organism: Allomuricauda sp.; assembly: GCA_048270465.1. Classification (GTDB taxonomy): domain Bacteria; phylum Bacteroidota; class Bacteroidia; order Flavobacteriales; family Flavobacteriaceae; genus Flagellimonas. The sequence continues at coordinate 56,936 of JBLWSV010000002.1, read as the reverse complement.
CTATGCTGTCCCTTTTCATGTCCCAGTTCCAGTGTCCCACATTGGTAATTTCCTGGGCTTCCTTGTACTTGATCTCGCTTTCCCGTAGCCTGTGCACGTTTTCCACTTCTTGGGTGATGTCTTTTTGCCAAATACAGCATCCTGCCACGCTTCCCGATTCATCCATAAAGGGTTGGAACGAAAATTCGTGAACGATTGTGGAACCGTTCAGAAGGAAGGTATGTCTGGATGTTGTGGCATACCGTTCCAGTGCTTTGTCACAACCCTGCCGACAGAGACTGAAGAAGCCGCTGTCATTGTACACCTCCCTCATGTCCATACCTATTTCCGGCTTGGATCGGAACTTTTCCCCAAACTTCTTTTCAAAGGAAGAATTATAGGCCGTCAACCGATAATCACGATCCATGGACCATATAACATCTTCCTTGTGCTCAAGGACTTCGACCTTGTTATCTATCAATATCTGTTCTTCTTTCACCGTTTAACATTATTAAATAAAAGGTGACATGGCATATTGGGTAGTTGGGGCCAGAAATGTTTTTGAAATCAACAGGAACAAGTCCGGGTTACGGAAGCATCTATTTCTTGTAAGATCCCTGCAAATAATCTTCCAGATGCTCTATCCGAAGGGGTTTGGTGATAAACTCCTTCACGAACCTAGCATATTTTTTGGCTTCTTCTCTATCGCTATCGGATTCTGAGGATGTGACCAGCAGCACTTCATTGGTTTCCGGAAAATCTTCCAGTTCCATGAATTCCAAAAACTCAAATCCGCTCATTTCCGGCATATTTATATCGAGAAGAATCAGTGTCTTTTCATGTTTATTGTCCCTGTACCGAAGATCGTCCAACGCCAACTCTGGATTGGTAAAACTCTTGACCCGATCTTCCAGTCCCATCCTTCTGAAGTGAATTGCGTTCACAGTGTTCACTAGGTCTTCGTCATCGACCAAATAAATTTCCCTGTACATAGTCTTTGCAATAATTAGTTAGTTGATTTTGGTTTGTTTCACACAATATCGATAAAAATTAAACAATTTGCATCATACAACAATGTTTTTTGCGAAAAATTATCAATAACCTTTGGCAATCAAACAAATATAAAAAATTACAAGGTCAGACTTTGGAAAAGTCCAACCTATTATTTTTTGGTTTCCAAACGTATCGGGGTCAATATCTTTTTTTGGCCGTTCAGGAGGTTCGCCAAAAGGGAGTGACAACCCTTGCTGGCTATCTTTTTTTCAATTCAAACAAATCTTTTCGCCTATCCTTCAGATTGCGTACACTTCCAAATTGATGAAGCTCCCTCAGCAGGTCAATGTCCAGATCGGCAATCAAGATCATTTCCGTATTGGGCGTAGCCTCTGCCTTTATCCCGTTGGTGGGAAACGCAAAATCACAGGGCGTGAAAACCATGGATTGGGCATATTGGATGTCCATATTGTGCACGTTAGGCAAATTGCCCACACTTCCCGCAATGGCCACGTAGCATTCATTCTCGATCGCCCTTGCCTGTGAACAGTTCCTCACCCTGGCATATCCATTTTGGGTATCAGTCAGGAAAGGCACAAAGAGGATGTCCATTCCCTGATCGGCGAGCAACCTGCTCAATTCGGGAAATTCGGAATCGTAACAGATCAGTACCCCAATTTTGCCGCAATCCGTATCGAAAACCTTTAGCTGCTCACCGCCCTGCATGCCCCATACCTTTGCCTCGTCGGGGGTCACGTGCAATTTCTCATAGCGTTCCACGGTTCCGTCCCTTTTACACAAATATCCCACGTTGTACAGTTTGTCATCCTTTATCTCGGGCATGCTGCCCGCCACAATGTTGATATTATAGGAAATGGCGAAGTTGGAAAACCTTTGGACAATGGCGGCCGTGTGCCCGGCCAATTTTCGGATCGCTTCCGACTCGCTCAAATGATTGTCCTTGGCCATCAACGGGGCATTGAAAAATTCGGGGAACAGTGCAAAGTCTGACCGATATCCGGCCACCGCATCAATGAAGTATTCGGCCTGTTGCAGCAAGGCCTCAATATCCTCATAGGGCCTCATTTGCCATTGGATAAGCCCCAGCCTTACCACCCTTTTCTCTGTTGTTGCTTTCTTTGCCGGTTTTTCATAATAGATATTGTCCCACTCCAACAGCACGGCAAATTCCTTTGAGGACACGTCCCCTTCCAAATACCCTTTGAGGATCCTCGCAGGATGAAAATCATTCGACATTTGAAAATTAAGGACGGGGTCGTGGATTTCCTTGCGCCTTACTTTTTCAATATACTCCTTTGGGGTCAGGCTCTCGGCATATTTGTGATAGTTCGGGATTCGTCCGCCAAAGGCAATGCCCTTGAGGTTCAATTTTTCGCAAAGCTCTTTCCTGTAATCATAAAGTCTTCTACCGAGTCTCAGCCCCCTGAACTCCGGTTTGATGAACACATCGATCCCATACAGCACATCGCCTTCATTGTCGTGGGAGTCGAAGGTGTAGTTGGCCGTGATTTCCTCATAGGAATGATTGTCCTTATACTTGTCGTAATCGACAATGATGGACAGGGCACAGCCCGCTATCTGTCCGTTTACCTTGATGACCACCTGCCCTTCGGGAAATTTGTCCAGCAGGGACACGATATGGTCTTCTCTCCAGTAGGCATCCGGCATCGATGAGTAAGCGGTCCGCATTACATCCTTTATCTCCAGATAATCCTCGATCTGGAGGTACATCAATTCCACTTTGTCTATATCGCTCAGTTTCATTTTTTATGGGTAATCAAGGTTTGGCAACAAAGTTAAGGTGCAGCCCCAAAATAAAATTGTTTTCCCTAATATAGATTTTTTGGGCGAAAAGAAATGATTGTTGGGTATCGATCTTGCACCGAGGCTGGGGGAAGGCCTACCCGTGATGAGCTATAGATTCAGAACAGGTTTTTTTCTCTTTAAGGATTTGTGGACCTGTCCGCAGAAGGGGAGGGACGGATATCATTGTTGACAGTCCGTTTTTTTCTTTGTCATTTGCTTTCGGTTTGATAATGAAGTAGTAGCGCACCACTTTTAAAGGTTTTGATCTTAATGAGCCTGAAAAAGATCCTGTCATTTATGCCCTCAAATAGCTGCAAACCTTTTCCTTCCACCATTGGATAGATGCAAAGTTGAAATTCATTGATCAAGTTAAGATTCAGTAATTGTATTATTAAACTCCGGCTGCCAACGAAAATATCCCTGTCTGATTTTTGTTTGAGTTCCAAAACTTCATCTTCTAAGTCACGCTTTGCTATCCTCGCACTTTTCCAATCCAAATTTTTAAGCGTATGGGAGAAAACAATTTTTGGAATTCTGTCAATGGCCAGGGCAAAGTCGTTCATTGATTTTTCATCGGATGGATTTTCTAAAATTGTTCGCCAATATTCCATAAGTCCATACGTAGTCCTACCATATAGAATGGCATCTCCCCGACCCAATAATTCGGTATAATGTTGGTGTATTTCTTCATCGGGCATTCCAGTGTTATGGTCGCAAACCCCATCAAGTGTCATGTTCAATGCTGCAATTATTTTTCCCATACTATTTTTATTTCCATTCTTTTGATTTTGGCAAGTAGTTTTCTCCAATGACCGTCAACAACGGTTTCGGGTATGAGTAGTGCGGGATTTCGGAGCACAAAGCTTGATTTAACCACAGGACCGCCACTTTTGGATAGATGCTGTTAGCGGACGGCTATTATTCGTCCCATTTCAGTTGAACGTTTGCTATACTCTGATGAACTTTCTTTGACAACAGTTTTGCAAATTTTGTATCGTCTAACGGCTCTTTCTGTTTCTGTAATAATTGCCATAGTTTTTTAAACGCCTTAGTTCCTCCTGCATCATAGATTTCTCCTGCGGATTTATGCCATCGACATTGATACCAACCATAGTTTTGTGGATATTTTTGACCGAGAAGGTTGTAATTGGTTTCAAGTTCGTTTAAAGTGGTAAATTTCAAATCACTCTTATTTGTTGATGATACGACCATTTGCGGAAAAACCGTCAAAGCAGGTAATAATTCCGGCTCTTGTTCCGCAATGTATGTATGAAGCAAAATATTGGCAAATAATTCCCCCATCCACTTACGTTGCATAGTAAGTCCGCCTTGATTGTGAAATGCATGTCCCAATTCGTGAATAGCCAACAAGTCGAAAAATCCTCGTATTGTCAATGAATTGTCTTTGTCAGAGTAGGTGTTGGAAATTTGCTGTGCAAGTTCTTTTGGTAGTTGGTCTAATGGTGGAATGAAACTTTTCCAAAAATCGTTGTCTTCCGAAGCGACAATAAGTGTTTTGGAATTAGTGTAATGTGGCATTCCATAAACTGGAAAGTCGGTGTATTTATTCCAGTCATCTGGCGATAAAACCAATAAAGTAACAGTTGGCTCAAAGTTTATCAACGACTTGTAAAATGACATAACATTGTCGCAACGTTTTGCCATTATTTCCGCTTGCTCTTTTGAACCGTGACTGTAGTAGGCTTTGGTTTTGGTACTTTCCAAATGGTTAAGGTCGTCTAATGACTGGGCAAATACTGTTGATGTCGAGAAAACCAACAAAATATACGTCCAAAGAATCGGTTTGGAGAGTTTTCTAAAATAGATGGACTGTGTCATGTTTTTTTCTGTTTGATGCTGGTTCTTCGGTCAGATAGCCGCCAACGGTTTGTGTAAGGATAGTTGCGTGTGCAAGCAACTAACTTACTAAAAATGGAACGAACCAGAGGAAAATCCGCAGGATTTTCCGAGTAGGCAAGAACCAAGCAATTATTTTTACACGTTGTTGCCAAACGTTTTTTAATCATTTATCTCATAATAACTTTTTGTAATAAAATAGTAAACTCTTCTAATGTCATCATCAGAAAGTAAGTTTAATTTATTCAATAATTTAGATTGGTCATAAAGAGCTGAATTTTTATCTACTTCGTGGAGAACAATTTCTATAAGTTCATTTCGGTCTGTATGGTTAATTACGTGAAATCGTCTTAATACAACTTTTTTTGAGTTTTCAATTAGGATAGCCTCTCTATCAATCCCATCGTCAATATCAGTTTCGCTACTGAATAATTTCATTATTCCAAAAAAGAGGAATATTAGAAGTACAATCCCACAAATGACTATTGTAAAAAAATCAGAAATTCCAGATGAACCACCAAAAATTTCATCAGGTTTTGAAGGTCCGTTTTGAATTAGAAAAAATAGGTTTAAAATCATTTAGTTCGATTTTCAAATGTTTGGCAACTTGCTCATATACTAAACTTTCTTCCGCATATACCCCCAAATAGGGTTGGCTATGCCCAAGTTTTGTGCTTTAAATGCAAAGCATGGTTCCATATCGTTCCATAAATTTTTGGGGGAGCCAATGCTAAATGTAAGGATTTTACAGAAATCCTGGGCACTGTAAAAACATTGGGTAATTGTCCTTCGGACAATAGGCAGTTTACTTGAATCGCGGCCGTCCCTTTTTTTGTCAATCGTTATCTTTGGTGGCCTTAAAGAAAGTTATGGGTCAAAGATTAAAGGAACACGGATTGACAGGATCGCCCAGTTTGGGCCTTTGGACATCGACACTTGGCCTGTTCGCAGGCCTTACGACCATAGTGCTCTATGGCGTGGCAGGGGCGGAGTTCAAGGAATCGCTCGGGCTCTCCGGGGCCATGTTGGGCGTGCTTCTGTCCTCCCCGCATCTGAGCAAGGCCATTTTGAGGATACCCTTTGGGGCGTGGGTCGATGAGGTCGGGGGCAAAAAACCGTTTTTGATCCTTCTAGGGTGCAGCATATTGGGATTGGCCGGGATCACAGCAACCCTTTACCTCTACTATCCTGACGAATTTGATGCAAGCCTTTTTCCATGGTTGCTCGTCTTTGGGGTCTTGGGCGGGGCAGGAGGCGCGACCTTCACCGTTGGTGCCCCCAAAACGTCCTATTGGTTTCCCAAAAAAAAGCAGGGGTATGCACTTGGCGTGTATGCAGGCCTTGGGAACATAGGCCCCGGGGTTTTGAACTATGTCATACCCGTACTGATCGGAACGGTGGGAATGGCCGCGGCCTATATGGGCTGGCTGGTATTTCTCATCGTCGCCACCACAATTTATGCCTTTTTTGCAACGGATGCCTATTATTTTCAACTTATAAAAAAAGGACGTACCGCCGAAAGCGCAAAGCGCATCGGGAACGACTTGGGGCAGGACGTCTTTCCATCCGGGGGCACTTGGGAGTCGCTCAGAAAATCCGCAGCCAACAAAAAGACCTGGGTATTGGTCTTCCTCTACACCATTTCCTTTGGCGGGGGATTCACCGCGCTCACGGCTTGGTTCCCCACCTATTGGACCCTGTTCCATGGAATGGAGATCATGGGCGCGGGACTCGCTGCGGCCATTTTCACGGTGTATGGCTCCCTTATCAGGGTACCCGGGGGCAAGTTGACCGACAAATATGGCGGGGAAATTGTGGCTGCCGCAAGCTTTGCCATCATGGCCATCGGCGCATTGGTCTTGACCTTCTCATCTTCCATTTACCCTGCTTTTGTGGGAATGATGGTGATAGGCACGGGTATGGGCGTGGCCAATGCCGCTGTTTTTGGATTGGTGCCAAAATATGTCCCCGATGCTGTCGGTGGGGCCTCTGGTTGGATAGGTGGCGTAGGCGGGGCCGGAACCCTTATCATCATACCCCTTTTGGGATTTTTTGTGGATGCCTATGGACAGATCGGCTATGCGAGGGGCTTTGTGGTCTTCGTCATCCTAAGTGCCATTTGTGCCATGACTTCCTTTGTCTTAGGAATGAAAAACAAGAAAAAGGCGAATGGGAAGTGACCTCTATTTTTTTTGGTCGATAAAAAAGGTGATTGTTATACCCAAACAAAAAAAGCTCCTCAATACCTGAAGAGCTCTTTGTGCGGATGACAGGAATCGAACCTGCACACCTTGCGGCACTAGATCCTAAGTCTAGCGTGTCTACCAGTTCCACCACATCCGCGAAATTGGAGTGCAAATATAATTCAATTTTCCGATTTGCAAATCCACTGCCCCGAAAAACTTGTTTTTTGTACTTTTAGTGTCGCTTTAGAAAAAAATATGGAAAACATAAACAACTACATCAACACCCACAAGGACCGATTCATCAACGAACTTATCGAACTGCTTAAAATCCCCTCCATCAGTGCCGACCCGGCCTTTTCCCAAGATGTGATGGAAGCCGCCAAGGCCGTGGAAAAATCGCTCATCGATGCTGGGTGCGACAATACCGAAATTTGTGAGACCACCGGGTATCCCGTGGTCTATGGTGAAAAAATCATCGATCCCGATCTGCCCACTGTGCTGGTGTACGGCCACTACGATGTGCAGCCACCAGATCCCATGAACCTGTGGGATTCCCCTCCCTTTGAACCCGTCATCAAAAAAACCGAATTGCACCCCGATGGAGCCATCTTCGCCCGCGGGGCCTGTGACGACAAGGGGCAGTTCTTCATGCATGTCAAAGCTGTTGAATTCATGATCAAAAACAACTCTTTGCCCTGCAACGTGAAGTTCATGATTGAAGGCGAGGAAGAAGTGGGCAGTGACAGTCTGCCCAATTTCCTAAAGGAAAACAGCGAAAAATTCAAGAACGATATCATCCTCATATCCGACACCGGGATGATTTCCAACGATACGCCATCCATCACCACCGGACTGCGCGGATTAAGTTATGTGGAAGTGGAAGTGACAGGGGCAAACAGGGACCTTCATTCAGGAATTTATGGTGGTGCGGCACCGAATCCCATTAATGTACTGTCCAAGATGATCGCTGCCCTGCACGATGAAAACAACCACATCACCATACCAGGGTTTTATGATAAGGTCGAAATCATATCCAATGAGGAACGGGCAGAAATGGCCAAGGCCCCATTTGATCTGGAAGCCTATAAAAAATCGTTGGATATTGGCGATGTGCATGGCGAAAAAGGCTACACCACACCCGAACGCTTTGGGATCAGGCCTACTCTGGATGTGAACGGCATCTGGGGAGGATATACCGGGGAAGGTGCAAAAACGGTGATTGCCAGCAAGGCATACGCAAAAATTTCCATGAGACTCGTCCCAAACCAAGACTGGCACGAAATCACGGATCTGTTCACAAAACATTTCACCTCATTGGCCCCAAAGAGTGTGAAGGTAAAAGTAAAACCACACCATGGCGGACAGGCTTATGTGACCCCGATCGACGATATTGGCTACCAAGCCGCTTCCAAAGCCATGGAAACCACTTTTGGGAAAACCCCTGTTCCCCAACGGACTGGAGGGAGCATCCCTATCGTGGCCCTTTTTGAAGAAGTATTTGACAGCAAGACCATTTTGTTGGGATTTGGACTGGACAGCGATGCCATCCACTCCCCCAATGAGCATTTTGGGGTCTGGAACTTTTTGAAAGGCATTGAGACCATCCCCTATTTCTATAAGTATTACACGGAGATGAAAGCTTAGAGCTTCTTCACATATTTGGTCAGGATGACAATCTGTTGACCATCCACCTTGCCCTCAATATACTCGGCATTTTCGCGATCCAGGGAAATCCGTCGCACGGCGGTTCCCTGTTTTGCGACCATGCTGGAACCCTTCACTTTCAAATCTTTGATGAGCACAACACTATCGCCATTTTCCAAAATATTGCCGTTCACGTCCCTGTGGATTATGTTCTCAGAGGAATCTTCTCCTTCACCTGTTGCCTTTGCCCAGGCAAGGACATCATCTTCCAAATACATCATACCCAAAAGGTCTTGGGGCCAGCCTTCTGATTTTAGGCGGTTGAGCATTCGCCATGCCACAACTTTCACGGCATCTTGCTCGCTCCACATACTATCGTTCAGGCAACGCCAGTGGTTAGGGTCAGTGTTGTCCGGGTTTTCAATCTGATCTGAACAGGTGGAACAGACCAAAAGACTCCCATCAACACCACCGCCAGACACAGGAGGCACCTCATATACCTTCAAATCTTCCGTAGCGCCACAAAGCTCGCATTGGTTACCACTCCTGTTCTGTAAATCTTCCAATAATCCCATGGGTGTTTTTTAGTGGTGCAAACTTACTTCTTTTCCATTTTTCATCTATTCCAGCCTACAAGTTTTTTGGGCAAAGCATGTAACAAATGAACAAAAAACACGTTCTAATAACCTATCAATCAAAGAGAACACATCATGTTACAACGCTTTTTTATCTTCTGCTCTGGAGCCGACACCCACATTCTGGAAACTTGTTCCAACGGGGAACGCAATAAATATGCTGGCATTGGCGCCACCGTATTTTTCACCGCTGTAATGGCATTTATCGCATCAGGTTATGCCCTTTATACGGTTTTCGACAATATTTATACCTCAATATTTTTTGGGTTGATCTGGGGATTGTTGATCTTCAATCTGGATCGATACATTGTGTCCACCATCAAAAAGAGGGACAATTTTAAAAGCGAACTGCTTCAGGCGGCTCCACGAATCGTATTGGCTTTGATCATTGCCGTAGTGATTTCCAAACCTTTGGAAATGAAGATTTTTGAAAAGGAGATCAATCAGGTTTTATTGGAAGAAAAGAATGCCATGACCTTGGACAACAAGGAACAATTGGCGCTCCAGTACACTCCAAAAATAGAAAGTCTTAACCAAGACATCGCAAACTTAAAGGGTGAAGTGGCGACCAAAGAAGCGGAAACCAATGCCCTTTACGACACCTATATTTCCGAGGCCGAAGGCAGAGCAGGAACCGGACTATTGGGCAAAGGTCCCGTCTATAAGGAAAAACGCGACAAGCATGATGCCGCCTTGGCTGAACTCAACATCTTGAAAGAAACCAATGCCACCAAAATATCAGGGATAGAAGCCCAAATTGCTGCCTTGGAAACGGATTACAACACGGCGGTGACCAATTCCCAGCCCATTATTGATGGTTTTGACGGACTGATGGCGCGCATCAACGCCTTGGGCAAATTGCCCTGGTTTCCCTCCTTCTTTATCTTTTTGTTGTTCCTCGCTATCGAAACGGCCCCGATCATTGCCAAACTGTTGGCTCCCAAAGGGGAATACGACTTCAAGTTTGAAGAGCAGGAAAGTGTGGTGGCCACTTGGGTGACCCAAAAAGTGGAACAGCGCAAACTGTTGTTGGCCACCGATGGGGAAATCAACCAGCAAATCTATGCCGATATCAAGAGCGAAGAAGAACTGTACCAATACAAAAAGAAGAAGGCCGAGGAGCTGCTACGCTTGCAGGCCGACTCTTTCCATAATGTGCAGGTGAAGGGGCTTTAATCCACAATGCCCATATTTTTGAGGAGGAAAGAGGCATTCATGTTTTGGCAGACCCCTTCCTTGAACTTATAATCGAAGAAAAGTTCCCCGTTTACGATCTGTGCATCAAAATAGCGGTTTTCCACCTCTGGCATATCGTTGGCAAGGGTGCACAGACTCAAATCGTGGGTGGCTACCATCCCTGTGGAGCCATTCCGAACCAACCGTTCCACAAACTTTTTGGAACCTTCGGCCTTGTCCACACTATTGGTACCCTTTAGGATTTCGTCCAAAATGACGAAACAGTTGTCCTTTTCCAGTTCTTCCACAATATATTTTAGGCGTTTGAGCTCGGCATAAAAGTAGGAGGTTTCATCCGCCAGTGAATCCGTAGAACGCATACTGGTGAGCAAACGAACGGGATGGTACAGCACCTCCTTTCCTTTAACGGGCAAGCCCATGTTGGCCATCACAATCTGTAGGCCAATGGCCCGCAAAAAGGTACTCTTTCCAGCCATATTGGCCCCGGTAACAATGCAAAAGCGCCCTTTCCCGATATCAAAATCGTTGAGAACATTTTTCTTGGGGTCCACCAAAGGATGGCCTATCTGCTTTCCGCTGAAAACAGTATCTCCTTGCACCAACATGGGATAGGTATGGTCTGGATGGTTAAAGGCATAGGTGCCCAAGGTGATGTAGGCATCGAACTGGGCAATGGCAGCAAACCAACCTTCCACTTCGTGGCCATACTTCCCGATCCAGGATTCCACTTGAAAGGCATAATAGATACTGTACAGACCAAGGCCTTGGGCAAACATGGAGATGATGAAATTGAATTGCTGTTCCAACATCGTAACTTTTTGGGAGAAGCGCTTTAATATGTTGGAGGTCTTTTTGCCCTTGACCTCCAACTTTTTCTGAAGTTCCTGAAGCAATTCTGACTTGAAAGACTGGGTTTCCAGTTCGTAAATCAAACGTTGATGCTGCTGGATGGTATCCTGCGCTTCTGACACCCTTGTGGTGAAAGCAATGATTTTCTTTGCATACCGGCCCACAATCCCCACACCCAAAACATACCAGAACAGCACCAAACTTTCAGGAGCCATACCCCTCGTAGCCAAAGCAATCAAACCAATGGAAAGCAATACGAAAATTGGCGGTACTATTCCCGCCCATTTGGGCATAAAGGATTGATGGTTTTTCATCCAATCGGAGACCACATCTGGGGAAATTTTGGGTCGGGTCTCCCCTGCCAAAGCGGAAAAGTGTTGTCTCCACTCGGGCAATTGGGACAACTCTTGAATGGCCTCTTGCTTTTTTATCAAATCCTTTGGATATCCGTCCAGCAAAAGACCTGAGAATACTTCCGTGCCCTGCACCAGAACGGTCCGGTTAGCGTACTGGAAGAAGGAACCCCTGCCAAACAGATCAAGATCTTGTGCATAGGGATGATTGAGCTGCAAAAAGTCTTTGCCATCCGGTAAATGATGAAACCTTCGGGCCAAAACATCCAATTCCTTGACGTTGATGGCGATAAGCCTTTCCAGATATTCCTTATGGCGCTTTACATTGCTGAACTGAATGACCAAGTATAAAAACATTGCAAGGCCCAAAGGCAACAACACAAAAATGAAAGAGGTTCCCCAAAGGAAATACATCCCAAGTGCCAAAGCCACAAAAACAGACAATCGTAAAGTGGCCAAAAGGGCCAATCGTTTTTTGGTCTGCTGGAGTTTTTGCTGGTGTTTTTCTTGCTGCGAGGTGTAAAAGCTCTTTAAATCTTCCATTCAATCAGTCTAAATTGTTGAGCTCTTTCTGAAGCTTTTTGGTCAAACTGGCCACCACTAGATCATAGGAGTGTGTTGTCAGTTCAACAATCAATTGGGGAGGGAGTTGTTCCAAAAACAGGGTGTTCCAATGTTTTTTGCTCATGTGATGGCCGGGAAGAATGGTTCCGTCATATTCTTCGCGGAGTTCTTCTGCCCTTTCTGGATCACACTTCAGGTTGCACTGCGGTGGAAGACGGTCCAGTGACATCAGTGCGAACATTTTCCCCATGACCTTAAAGACCAAGGTCTCCGGACCAAAGGGAAATTCCTCGGTCACTCCTTTCTTGGCCAGGCACAATTCTCGAAACGCTTCGATGTTCATGTTCAAATCCCTTCAGAATCATAAACAATGACCTTTTCCCAGAGGTCTTGGCACTCTTCAATAAACACCTTGTGCGATGGCTCATCTTTATAAGCGGCTTGGTCTTCGGCAGATTCAAAAGAAAGAATCAAGGAATAGGTAAACGAATCGTCCACCACATCCCGAATCGCCTTTGGCGGTTTCCCAATGAACTTGGTTTTGGCATACCGGGAACTGTTCAAAAACTTGGTCAATGAAGCCTCAAAAGTGGCCCTATCGGCTTGGCTATCGGGGTTTTTGAACCAGAAATACACCACATGGGCAAACCCGTGATCAAAGGTGGTCTCCTTTTTAACATCTTGTGCCCGGCCAAAGGCAATGCCCACAATCAGCATAAAAATGGTCAATTTCAAGTTCATGGTCGTTCTTCAATAAATTGTTTTTCCCTATTTGAAATCTCCAACGCGGAGTAATCCAGCTTCCAACCAATGGTCTCCACGATTTTCTCCACGACCAAAACGGCCTGTAAAGCTTCGTTTCTTGCAGTTTCCATCAATCCACTTTCCGGTATTTTCTGTTTGATGTGCTCCTTCGCCTCTTGATTTAGTTTGGTAAGATCTGTTGGAGAAAAACTGTTGAAAATCCCGTTCTTGATATCATAAAATTGCAGATCGGGCTCAATGGACAACACTTCTGGCTGCGGAAAATGGCTCAATACAATCTTTCTGTTTTCATTGTCAGCCTTCAGATCGAGCTTGTTCAGGTCGTAGCCGATGTGAGCCTTCGCCTTTATAATTATCAACGCCTTTTTCTTGCTTCGGAACAGGCTCATAAAACTGTCCTTGGTGTTTTCATAGTGGTAGATCTCGGCAAAATCCCCTTCCACAGAGACCAATTTGCACACGCTGCGTATCTTGTTCAAAATCACTGTGGACTGCTGTTCCGTGATTTCCTTGTTCTTCTTTTTTCGGAACAGGGAATAGACCCAATACATGATTATTGCCCCCAGTACCAGACCCAGAAAAGTATCGAATACTTCACCCATTGTCTTTGCCTATTTCCCCCAAGTGGGTAAACTTAAATCCTTTGTCATACTTTAATCCGTAGCCCAACATTCTGTCCAAAGCGGAGTGTGAAAATATTATTATTCCGCAAAGTTTTAAAATGGGCATATCCAAAAAGCTCGCACCCATTAAATAAATAAAGATACCAATTCCTTTGTGATGAAATATGTTATAGACCATCGCTCCGGTTTTGTTCCCGAAAAAATAGCCGATCATGCCAATATCCGGTGTCAAGATCAACACCAAGAACCACCACCAAGCATAATCCAACTGGTTGAAAAGGTAAATGCCCAACACGAACATGAGCGCTTCCTCCAATTTTAGCACGGTCTTCATTTTTCTTCGATTTTATAGAGTACGGGGCGGCTGGGACTGGCATCGTTCTCGAAAGGGGCCACTTGCAGATCCAAAAAGTAGGTGCCGTCCTCCACAGCGTTGGGCACGTAGATCAGCTCGGTGATGGTCGCTTTTTGCCGTGGCTTTCCCTCTATGTTCCAAAACGCATGGTGGGCCAATAGTTTTCCGTCATCCCTTTCCCTGTCCACGGAAGGCAGGTCGATCAAGAGGTGGTCCACTCCTTTTTTTACCAAAAACTTGGCGGCTTCTTCCAACAGGTAGGGCGGATTGGTGTCCGAATATGTTTGGGAACGTTTGTCTCCCAAATTGGGCAAGGTCCTGATGACCACGGCATCCCTTTTTTTGTTTCCAAGGGCATATTTCAACTGTTTTTCGGAAATGACAAAGTCATCGCCCTGTTGCTCCGGGGCCACGGTGATCACTTCGGCCAAAAATAAGAATTTTTTCAGCTTTTGGTTGATGGAATGGAACCCTTCGGTGATATGGCCCAAACATTCGGTATGGGTCACATGGGAATGAGGGTTGAACCAAATATCGTTGAAATTAGTGGACGCCCCTTCGGTCACCTTCCCCACAAAACCATCCTGTCTGTGGGGTTCAATTTTCGGGGGGTCCAAATACCAAGCGTTCACATTTTTTTCCCCGCCCTGCAAGGCAATGGAAATATCGAGGGGTTTGGACAGGTCTATTTTGTAGTTTCTGGAGTTGTGTTTTATGGTTGCGATCATATAATTGGACTTGTTGTAGTAATAAACTCATTTCCGTTGAGAAATGCAATAAATTGGAATTTTTTGGTTAAAATCTGGTAATTTCACTTATCGGATGATATAATCCATTAAAAATGGATTATATGTTTAACGTTGTAGCTAATTATAAAAATTCTCATGCCTTTTACATATAAAATTGTTAAAAAAGAAGATTTAAATGAATCTGAAAAAAAAGCATTTGGAGAAATGTTAAGATTACAAGGCAAGGTTTACCCAGATGAAAATGGGGGTTTTGATTCAAAAGCTGACAGATGTAAATTCATTTGTTTTGTATATAAGAAAAAATGTTTGGTTGCAATCGGCGGGATAAAAAGGCCAACTAAATCCGACTTTTCAAAAGAATGTGCCAACTTACCTGAACTGACAAACGATTTCAAATCTGAGTTAGGGTATATATACACTAAGCCAGAATATGGTGGAAAGGGAATTGCCAGTATTATTGTTTTAAAACTAATTGAAAAAATTGGGTTTGAAAACCTTATGGCAACCACTGAACTGACCAATAATAATAGAATGCAAGGAATTTTGCTCAAAAATGGTTTTAAACGATATGGAAATACTTGGAAAAGTATAAATGACAATGATCTAGGTCTTTTTCTTAAAAATATAATTGACATATGAAGTATTTTATTGTATTAGATAATGAACAAAAAGGACCTTTTTCCTTGGAAGAAATTGCCAATATGTCAATCACCCAACAAACTCTTGTTTGGCACGAAAATTTAGACGACTGGACTGAGGCAAAAAATATCACAGATTTCAAAGAAATTTTAAAGATAAAACCACCTCCAATTCCTAAAAATAAAATAGAAGAGAAACCAGTAAAAGTTGTATTGACAAAAGAGAAGTCAAATAAAAAGAAGGCTGACTTTTCAAAAATTCTACAATCTTTACTAAAGCTGCTGCCCTACAGTTTTATCTTTGGAGTTCTCATATATTTCATTTCAGCATTTACAGTTTATGAGATAAATAAATTTGACAATCACGATTGGTCTAAAGTTTCTTATGATGGTGAGATTGGCTACAATTTTCCACTAGATGATTATTCCCCAGATTTTTACTCCAACTTTTGTGGGAAAGAAAAAATAATTCAGTGTTTAAAAGCCAATGTTAAGGCCAGAAAAGAAGAAATAGCTGAGATGTCCTTTAAAAATGGACTTGTTGGGATGATTGTCGGATATTTTGTGATTGTATTATTTCATTTCACCTCAAGAAAGAAATCAACAAAAAACACCTAAACAGCAAATCGAGAGGGCAGAACAAATAAAAAAAGAATATTATGGACAAAACAAAAAATAAAAACCTTAAAAACCTTGACCGATTTATTGATGAAAAAATCGGAAAAAGAGGAACCGAAAAGCGAGAGGAGTTTGAAACGGAATATGACGCTTTCAAACTTGGGGTGTTGATCCAACAAGCAAGAGAGGACAAAGGTCTTACGCAAGAACAATTGGCAGAATTGGCCGGAACAAACAAATCCTATATATCGAAATTGGAAAGAAATTTAAAGGACATTCGATTTTCGACCTTGCAAAGAATCATAAACGAAGGACTCGGAGGACATTTGGAGATTTCCATCAAATTTGAATGAAAATTGCAAAAGTACCCTTTGGGAGCAACCCATCAAATCAACGGATCGGACTGCCAAAAACTACTCCAACAAAAACAAATCCGCCGCAATCCCATCTGCCAAAAACTTGCCTTGCTTGGTGGTGCGCAAAATGGCATCTTCCCAAAACAGCAATTGCTGTTCTGTAAATTTTTCCGATTGTTGCTCCAAATAGTTCGCGTAGTCCGATCCAAATTCCTTGGCAATCTTCTCCTTGGATACGCCCCAAATGGTTCGGATGCCCGTCATCACATATTCGTTGTACCGGTCGGTCACGGTCAGGGTTTCTTTTTCACTAGGTAAGATCCCTTGTTGGATCTGTTTGATGTAGATGGAATTGTTCCGGATATTCCATGCGCGGGAATTTCCATCATAGGAATGCGCAGACGGACCGATGCCCAAATAGGTTTTGCCCTGCCAATAAGCGGTATTGTTTTGGGAAAAATAGCCCGGTTTCCCAAAGTTGGAGATTTCATAATTCACAAAACCTTGTTCCTCCAATAGTTCCACCAACGTATGGAATTGCTCCTGTGCCTGACCGTCATCCACTTGAGATACGATTCCTTTTTGGATCAGTTTTTCCAGTGCGGTTTTGGGTTCCACCGTTAAAGCGTAGCTGGAAATGTGTGGCAGTCCAAAATCCAAGGCTTTTTGGATGTTCGCCTTCCAGCGATCCTGATCCATCCCCGGAATGCCATAGATCAGGTCGATGGTGATGTTATCAAAATACTTGACCGCTTCCTCAATACAATTTTTGGCCTCTTGGGCATTGTGGGCACGGTTCATCAACCTCAGATCTTCCTCAAAAAAAGATTGGATACCGATGCTGAGACGGTTGATTGGACTTTTGGACAGTTGG
This sequence comes from Allomuricauda sp., assembly GCA_048270465.1. Taxonomy (GTDB): domain Bacteria; phylum Bacteroidota; class Bacteroidia; order Flavobacteriales; family Flavobacteriaceae; genus Flagellimonas. The sequence goes on along the minus strand of JBLWSV010000002.1, from coordinate 39,874 downwards.
ATGATTCGATCGTTGGACAAGTCATCAGGGTTGGCCTCCAACGTGATTTCTGGGTTATCCATTACTTTGTAATGGTCATATACGGCTTGGATCAAACGTCTCAATTCATGTAACTCCAAAACCGAAGGGGTGCCTCCGCCAAAATATATGGTCTCGACAACCTCATCACCCAACTCATTTTTGCGCAGTTCCATTTCCCGAACCAAGGCATCCACCATGGCTTCCTTCTTCTTCATTTGGGTGGAAAAATGGAAGTCGCAATAATGACAAGCTTGCTTGCAAAACGGCACGTGAATGTAAACGCCAGCCATATTTTAACGAAGTTTGTCCGGATTCTGTTTGATGAACGCCTCCCATCCCGTATAGCTTTTGCCCAATTCCACCTTCCCGTCATTATAAAAATGACAAACGGCCGCGGCCAGTCCATCGGTGCTGTCCAAGTTTTTGGGCAAGGTTTTCAGTTTCAGTACACTTTGTAGCATTTTGGCCACCTGTTCCTTGCTGGCATTACCATTGCCTGTGATGGACATCTTGATCTTCTTCGGCATGTATTCGGTAATGGGGACCTGTCTGGAGAGTCCGGCCGCCATGGCCACGCCCTGCGCACGGCCCAGTTTCAGCATAGATTGTACGTTCTTCCCATAAAAAGGGGCCTCAATGGCAATCTCATCGGGGTGGTAGGTATCGATAAGTTCCAAGGTCCTTTCAAAAATCAGCTTGAGTTTGATATAGGGGTCGTCATACTTTTTCAGCAGCAGCTCGTTCATCTGCACAAAGTGCATCTGCTTGTTCACCACCTTGATAATGCCAAAACCCATGACGGTCGTTCCGGGGTCTATTCCCAATATGATCTTTTCTGTAGCCAAATTCTAATTGGTGTTTAGTACCAAGGGCAGCCTGAACCGAAGGCCCACCGGATTCCCTCTTTTCAACGCGGGCGCCACCGTGGTCAGGTCGTTCAACCGCTCGGATATCCTAGTGTTGAAATCCGAGATCTCATTGAGCACTGCAGTTTTTTCCTCCACATTCAATACCGAGATGAACCCATGTTCATCTATCAAAAAATCGATATAGACCGTATCTTTGATATCGTTGCGGACCTGAAACTTTAGCCCCGCCAAGGCTTCGGAAAAATAGTCGGCCATCACGTTCTGGAAGCATTCCCGTTGCGCTTCCTTGGTCGCCGTTTCGTCACAACTATCAAAAAGGGGGTATTGGTCCACATCGTTCCAATCAATGGCCATAAGTTCCTCATTGACCAGTTTTTGGGTCTTGTCCTCCTTGGACTCGAACAGCTCGCAGGATACGAGCAAACCCATAAAAACGATTACCAAAACAAACTTCTGCATGACAGCCCCTATAATTTGGCTGAAATTACGATATTTTGATGAAGATTGCAGAAAACAAAAGACCCGAAACTGTTTTGGGTCTTTAATCCAACTCTACTTTTCTATTGTTTAAGCTGAAAAGAAATCGGAATGGAAAAAGGAACCTTGACCGCTTTTCCTTCCTGTTTTCCAGGTTGCATTTGGGGCAAACGTTCTATGATGCGTACCGCCTCGTTTTCCAACAATTCATGAGGGCCCCGTTTGCGAATGTCCGCAATAGTCCCATCGGTACCGACTGTAAAAATCACACTCACCCTGCCTTGAATACCCTGCTCTTGTGCTTCTAGAGGATAATTGAAATGCTTGCGAATATGTTCCTGTATCTTTTCCTGAAAACAGGCTTTTTTGTCCGCGGCATCCTCACAGCCCGGGAAAACGGGCACTTCCTCCACAACCGCGAAGGGCACTCCGATTCCTTCTCTCCTTTGCTTACTAATTTCCTTATCTTCATTGCCTTGAAGAGCAAAAACAATCGGGATGGAAAAGGGAACTTTCACGTTTCTTCCCTCGTGCTTTCCCGGCTCCATTTGAGGCAGCCTAGCAATGATCCTTTCCGTTTCTTTTTCCAAAAGTTCATGGGGACCTCTCATTCCAATATCAGTAATTGCCCCATCTGCATCAATGGTGAAGATAGCACTCACCCTCCCTTGGACACCCATTTCTTGGGCCTCTTCCGGATATCTGAAATGCTTGCGGATATGTTCCTGAATCTTTTCCTGAAAACAGGCCCTTTTATCTGCTGCATCTTCGCAGCCCGGAAAAATGGGCACTTCATCTATTACGCCAAATGGAATAGAAACAGCCCCTTCATTAGAGATATTTTCATCCTTGTTAATTGTCATTTTGAGCCTGATATTTTTCCTATCGACTATTTCCAATGTAGATATCTCTTTGCTATTACCTAATTCTTTCAAAAGCTGATCTCGCTTAAATTTTTCGTCTTCCGTTAACGATCCAATGTCACCCACTTTTAAAGTGACTATATTGTTTGCTTCGCCATAACCAACAATGATCATTTCCTCCCCTACCTCTTCTGCTTTTGATTCATTTTCGCTTTCACAGGAGGTGTAAATCAACATCCCCAACACTAGGGGCAACAACAACACATACTTTAACTGCCAAACGGCCTTTGATCGTTTCTTTTGTAACATGACTATTCGTTTTTTGATTAATGATTTATTGAAAAATTGGTTCACAAAACTGATGTGCTGCGTCTTGAACGCTTCGGACAACAACATTTCAAAATGTTCCCTTTTGTTGCCCTTTACCGCATGCGCATCGGCAATGAACTCATGCAGTTCCGCCACACGGGCTTGATACACATAGACCAAGGGATTGAACCAAAACACAATCCGGGCCAGCTCAAAAAAGAGCAGGTCCAAAGTGTGTTTTTGTTTTACATGCACCAGTTCGTGGGCAATGATCTTGGCCTCCTTTTCCTTTTGAATCTCGGCCCCCAAAAAAATGTGCCGGAAGAAGGAAAAGGCCAAACTGCTCTTTTGTACGGTGACTTTGACAAAGTCCGGATATCTGACCACCTTTCCCTTACGTTTCAATTTTAGGATCTGCAATAATTTGTACCCAAACCAAAGAGCGGACAACGCGCTTCCCACACCCAATACCCAATAATACCATGGCACAGTGGCCCAAAAACTTGATTCGGGCCCATGGGGGGTCATGACCACCCCGTCCAACTGCGTCAAAAAGATCGTGACACCGCCCAGTTTTTCTGGCATGGTGGTCCTTAACATTTCCAGTTTGATCCAAGGCAACAGGAAAGACAACGCAAAAGTGGCCAAGAGATAGATCCTGTTCCATTGGAAAAAGGTCTCTTTCTTTAGGAGGAGGTCGTAAGTCAACAGGAAGACCAATTGAAAGGCCAATGTTTCCAAGATATAGACTATCATTTTTCCTCTTTTTTAATATTGTTCATGATTTCTTCCAGTTCTTTCAGGCTGATGTCGTTCTTCTTCATAAAAAAGGACACCATGCTGGTGAACGATCCCTGAAAATAACCATCGACCAAGGTGTTCAACCTTTGGTTGCTGTACTCTTCCCTTTTCACCAAAGGAAAGTACACATGGCCCTTCCCTACTTTTTCATGCGAGACGAACCCTTTGTCCTCCAAAATCCTGACGATGGTGGAAACGGTATTGTATGCTGGTTTGGGCTCTGGCAATTCCTCCAAAATGGCGGCCACATTGGCCTTTTTCAATTGCCAGAGGAGCTGCATTACCTCTTCTTCTGCCTTGGTGAGCTGTTTCATTTTCAACTAACTTTTTAGTTCAATAAGAAACAAATATAACTAAATATTTAGTTTAAACTAATTTTTTAGTTGAAAAATGGACAAAAAATCCGCCAGTGTGATGCTGGCGGATAGTTGTTTAAAAAGTCACGGTCACCTTTCCTCGTAAATAAAAAGGTGTTCCAGGGGTAAAATGGATTTCCTCAAAAGAGGTCGGCTCATTGAACAAACGGCTTTCGGTTGCAAATTGGGTCTCGTTCCATTCCGTATCGAACAGGTTTTCCACAATCAACCCAAACGTCCAATTCTTCACACTATAGTTGAGGGTGGCATCGGTGACCAAATACCCTTCCGCCACGATGGAATTGTCCTCATTGGCAGGTCTGTCATCGATATATCGATAATTGATACCGCCAGAAAAACCCTGATTGCTATTGCCCAACGTAACTCCGCCCACCATGGTAAAATCGGGTGCCAGAGGAATATAATCTTCGCCATCAGCCTCTTCGGTGCTTCGGGCGTGGGTGTAATTGGCATCGGTGTAGAGGTAAAGCCAATCCAAGGGTTGGTACCTTGCCCCTACCTCAAGGCCCATTCTTCTCGTTTTTCCGCTGGGTTCGACAATGGCCGCATCACCCACGTACACAAACTCTTGGTCCAGGAACAAGGTCCACAAAGTGGCGTTCAGCACCAATTTGTCCACAGGTTTGATGATCGTTCCCAAATCCACGCCATAAGCCGCGGGTAGGATGTCCTCCCCATTGTTGGCCACCACGACCCGAGTGTCGTTGGAGTGAAAGCCGATGCCCGTTTTCAAGAAGAATTGTGTGTTTTCCGTGGGGCTGTAAATGGTATTGAACTTGGGGCTGAAAGCCACCTTTTCCTCACTGCTGCTATCGTACAGCTCGCTCATCTTGTTGATGTAATCGAACCGGAAATAATCCAGACGAATAGCAGGTTCGAAAGTGAACTTCCCTGATTTGAAAGCCGCTCCCGCAAACGCGTAGCCATTCATCTCGTCCACATCGCCATAGGCCAAACGCTCCAGCAATTCCCGGCGATTCAAGGTATGGGACAATTGGTTGTCGTCCACATTATCGTACCGAAAACCAATCCCAGCATTGTATTTGAACTCCATTCCGCCCAAATTGGCCGAATTGTCCTGATAAACCGTCTTGGCACCCGCCATCAATCGGTCTTCAAACTGTTTGATCTGATCTCCGTTCACCGGGTCATCCAAGAAAAAGGTAAAATTGGAATAGAGCTCAAAATCGTAATGCGACACAAAGGCCATGGTGTTGAGCGATTTGCCCGTACCCAAGTTCTTATTGTGGTTCAGAACGATGTTGGTCCTGCTGGTCTGGCCACCCTCAGTGTCGTCAATCGCACCAAAACGACCGATCAGTCCTTGGTCCACGGCACGTTGGGGTATTTGGCCGGAAGCATCCCATTTGCTGGAAAAATGCGAAGCGGTCAACAAAAGTTCCTGATCGCCGGGCAGGGCATATCGATATCTTCCCAAAATGTTGATGCGATTGAAGTTCTGGGGTGACTCGAACGGACCATCCGTCAGATAGAGTTCGGAGGCCAGATACGCATTGCTGTTCTCGCTGTCGATCACATTGAGCATCCCCATAAACCTTCTGGTGCCAAATTGGCCCACTTCGGTGGACAGCATGCTCTTGTCCAAGCTTTTTCTCAGCTTCAGGTCCACATAACCAGCCGTATTGAAGTTGCCCTGTTCCGCATAGTAAGGTCCTTTTCCAAAGTTGACATTCTCGATGGTCTCCGGGATCACAAAGTGAAGGTCGGCATAGCCTTGCCCGTGGGCATGTGAAACCATGTTCACCGGCATTCCGTCCACACTGATGGCCACATCGGTCCCATGATCCACATCAAAGCCCCGCAAGAAGATCTGCTCGGCCTTTCCCCCACCAGCATGTTGGCCAATGATCAGTCCGGGCACTTTTCGCAGGATCTCCTGTGATGATTTTACGGGATTGGTTTTCACGTCCACATCCACTACCCTGCTCAGGGCATCCACTTCGGATACCAAAACCACTTGGTCCAAAGAAATGGAACTTTCCTGGAGCACGATCGTCAGGGGGTTTTGAAGGTCGGATGCACTCACCACTCGGGTCTGCGTGGCATATCCCAATCGTGAAAAATAAATCGTATCGTTAAACGCAGTCCTGTCCAGTACAAAATGTCCTGTCCCGTCGGTGTGGCTGTGTTGGCCGTTGGTTTTGTTGAAAATTCCAGCATCTTCCAATGGGGAACCCGATTCGTCAACCAGTTTTCCCTTGATGTTTTGTGCGGCAGCAATGCCCATGAACAGCATGCACAATGCCGCCATAAAATATTTCATGTCGTTGTCTTTTAATTTGATTTGTGTAAATAAGTCTGAACAATACGTAAGCTAGACCTTGCTTCATTGAAGTATTGATGAAGCCTGTTCGTTAAAATTTTGGTCTGGCCGATTTCAGCTATACCGTGGAGGAGGTGTAGTCACACTTTGTGACCAAAAACAAGTTATGCATTGATAAACCCAATTGCTATCACTAACTGCCAAGGTTTTCACTTCGGATGTACTACGGGCTTCTTGAACAATATGTTTGTCCAACTTTAGACTAATTCCGTCCTTGGACTCTTGTTCATCCGGCTGATTGGCCTCCAGCAAATCCTTCAAAGCCTCCAGAGCTTCGTGGGAGTGCCCGGCCATGGCCTCTAGTGATGAATAGTCCATCTCATGGTGGTCCGACATAAAACCGTGTTGATGTGTTTCCGGTGACATTATGTGGGAGACCTCGTGCAGCATTTCCAACACCAATCCGTTAAAAAGTCCGAGCAAATAAAACAGGCATAGGGAAACACATCCCATTTGGATGAGCCCTTTTTTCACCTGTGGCTTGCTTCTTTTCACCCTTGAAAATTGTCCTCAAATCTACTTATGAAATTTTAAAAGTCCGGGATTTATTTCATTTGTTTGTAACAATTGTCAGCTACATTTGTCTAACAGTAAAACACGACCATGGACATTGCATTGCTCATTTTAGGGTTCCTTTTGATGCTCGTTGGGATACTCGGGAGTTTTTTGCCCGTGCTGCCCGGTCCTCCCATCAGTTGGGTGGGATTGTTACTACTTTATTTGACCAAAGCCGTGCCCGATAACTGGTGGGTTTTGGGCGTTACTTTTGTAATTGCCATAACCATAACCGTTTTGGATTATGTGATTCCTGCGATGGGGACCAAACGGTTCGGTGGCAGCAAAGCGGGTATGTGGGGTACGATTGTGGGATTACTTGTGGCCATTTTTGTTCCCATTTTTGGCCCATTTGGAATCATTATTTGGCCCTTTATTGGGGCTTTGGTAGGCGAATTATTGAACAAAGCCAATAAAGAAACCGCCATGAAGGCGGCCTTTGGTTCTTTTTTGGGTTTTTTGACAGGCACCTTTATGAAATTGGTGTTGACCATCGTCTATGCCATTTTCTACGTGTTTATTTCCGTGAAATATGCAGGTGACCTGTTCTCATTTTCTTAATCGAACCACTCCACTTTTTCAGCAATGGGAGTTCTTTCGGATGGGATTACCTCACCATCAAAATACCCCATATAGAAAAAGCCCAGGCATTTTTCACCTTCGTTCAGGTCGAAGAATTCTCCCATAAACTTGATGAGTCCGGGCGAAGACCAATAACTCCCAATCCCCAGCTCGGTACAGCACAACCACATATTTTGTACCGCCATGGCCGTGGATGCGATTTCTTCCCATTCGGGCAAACTTTCTTTGGGATCGCGTTGCATGCAGATGGCGATCACTGCAGCGGAACGCGCGGGGTTCTCCTGTAATTTATTGATGGTGACCTGCTTTGGTCTAGGGTCCACTTCCTGATATTTTTCGGAAAGGAATACACCCATTTCATCCTTTTTTTGACCCGTCAGCACCTTAAAGCGCCATGGCTCCGTCTTCTTATGGGTCGGGGCCCAATTGGCTGCTTCCAATATTTTTTCCAAAGTTTCCTTTGCTATGGGTTTATCGTTGTATTGAACGGGAAAAATACTCCTTCTTTTTGCTATAAGATCAAAAATCATACTCATTAAAATTAGATAGTAAGTAATACGTCAGTTCGAGTTTTTCCTTTAGGAAAAGTACCTGCCTGATGGTAGGCAGGTCGAGAACCAAATTTGTCGGTCATTCTCGATACAATTTTCTTCGTTTCGCTTCAAAAATCACTCGAATTGACAAATTCAAAGGTACTCCCCAAAACAATGCCGTCATAATTTATTGAGCAGGTCCATACATTTTTGGAGCGCAGGGTTACGGTTATCCGTTTTCCAGACCATACTCAACACGGCCCGTTGTTTTATATTTTTCATTTCGATAAACTTCACCTTCATCTGGAACCCATGTTGAAGTGTGGTGGGTACAATGGCGATACCCAGTTTGTTCTCCACCAATTTAAAAATGGTCTGTGCATGTACCGATTTGTGCGACACATTAGGAACAAACCCACTATCCTCACAAATGCTGAGCACCGTATCGTAGTACATGGGACTATAATCTTGGGAAAACAGGATAAAATCCTCATTCGCCACCTGATGGATACCCATAAAATTGGATTCATCCAAAGGATGATGCTCCGGCAATACCAAGGAAAAGGTATCCTCAAAAACAGGTTTAACCTCGAGTCCTCTAGGCACGCGCGACAATCGGACAAAGCCCAAATCCAATCGGTCTGCCAAGATGGCGTTGATTTGCGCCCGGTTGGAAAGTTCTTCCAAAGTCGTGTGGACCGTTGGAAACTTTTTCTTCAATTCCAGCAATAAATTGGGCACTACATTTTGCATCGCGGAACCCAAAAAACCGATACGCACCTCCCCCAATTGTCCCTCTCCAATCAGTTTCACCTGCTTTTTGGTCTGTTCCAGATGGTTTAGGATAAATTCCACTTCCTTTTTCAAAAACTCGCCCGCAGGGGTCAGACTCACCTTTTTCTTGTCCCTCACAAACAGTTGTGTCCCCAAAATCTCCTCCATCTGTTTGATTTGAGTGCTCAAACCCGGTTGGGAAATAAACAGTTTTTCAGCGGCCTTTCGATAGTGAAGCTCTTCGGCCACGGCCAAAAAATAAATGAAATGTCGAAGTTCTAATTGATAATTCATACTTATTGATTATTACAAAAATAAGTATTGGCAATTATTAAACCTAATTGATACTTTTGAATAACCGCGATTAATCATGCCTCAATATCACTTCGAGCGCAGTCGAGAAGTTATTGAACTTAGATTCCTAAAAAAGGTCTCGACTGCGCTCGACCTGACATCTTTTAATTCATGGGATTATCGCGGACAATCAGTTAGTAAATTAATTTAAAAACATGGCGACAGACCGAACATTTCACTTTGGCGAAGACCATTTAACCGCAAGCATAGCGTTGGGTTTGGCCAAAGGAACCATTAAGGGCATTTTTTCAGATAAATGCCTGAAAAATGTAAATGCCAGTCACCAACGTGTTCAGCGTATCGTGGAAAGAGGTGATACGGTGTACGGTATCAATACTGGATTTGGTCCTTTGTGCAACACCAAGATTTCCAAAGCGGATACCAAAATTTTGCAATCCAACATATTAAAAAGCCATAGTGTGGGAGTGGGCGAACCCATTTCCGCCGAATTGGCCAAAATCATGTTGATCCTGAAAATCCATGCCTTGGCAAAAGGCTATTCGGGTATTGCCGAAACCACTTTACAGCGCATGCTTTGGCATTTGGAAAACGATGCCATTCCCGTGGTTCCTTCGCAAGGTTCCGTTGGTGCTTCTGGGGATTTGGCCCCACTGTCCCATTTGTTTCTACCTTTGATTGGTTTGGGCAAAGTGGAGTACCAAGGGAAAACCATCCCGACCCAAGACTTATTTGATCAAACCGGATTACAACCATTGGAATTGGGTCCAAAAGAAGGTTTGGCCTTGATCAATGGCACCCAATTTATCGCTGCACACGGCGTAATGGTCGTCCACAAATTACAGCATTGTCTTCGACATGCGGACATTATCGGCACCATGATGATCGAGGGACTTCAAGGATCTTTGAAACCGTTTCACGAAGAATTGCACCAACTCCGTCCTTTTAAGGGCAACCAACATGTGGCGGGCAGAATCCGAACCCTGCTCCAAGGTTCCGAAATATTGGAAGACCACATCGATTGCGAACGCGTGCAGGACCCCTACTCCCTTCGTTGCATTCCACAGGTGCATGGTGCTTCCCGAAATGCTTGGCTTCATTTGAAAGAACTTTTGGAAATCGAACTCAACTCGGTCACCGACAATCCCGTTGTTATAAATGATGAACTCACCATAAGTGGAGGCAACTTTCACGGACAACCCTTGGCCATGGCCTTGGATTATGCCGCATTGGCCGCTTCGGAAATTGGAAACATATCAGACCGACGCATCTATCTGGCCCTCGAAGGCAACAGCTCCGGAGTTCCCAAATTGTTGATGAAGGATACGGGCATCAATTCGGGCTATATGATCTTGCAATATACCTCTGCCGCCTTGGCCAGCGAGAACAAAAGCCTGTGTTTCCCGGCCAGCGCCGATAGCATTCCTACTTCTTTGGGACAGGAAGATCATGTGAGCATGGGTTCCATCAGCGGTAGAAAAGCATTACAGATCATCGAAAATGTTGAAAAGATATTGGCCATTGAATTGTTGACGGCAGCCCAGGCCTTCGAGTATAGAAAACCCTTAAAATCGGGCATTCTGTTGGATGAAATCCATACCTTCCTGAGAACTAAGGTTGCTTTTGCCGAAAACGACCGTGTTTTTGCGGATGATATCGAAAAAGGAATTGAAATCATCCAAAACGGGGAAATCATTGATTTGGTAGACCGTGTGATGGACGAAAAACAACTAAAATGGGATGCACCACATCTTGAAGCATTTGAAATGTATTAAACCAAACCCCTATGGATTTGAAGTCCATAAATTTTTAAAAGAGTAATGAAATTGTAAACCGTTATTAGGTTATTCAGTTATTAGGTTATTTAAACAATATGCTTCAATAACTCAATAATCTATAACTTAATAACTCTTATGACGATAATGTTTGTAGAAACTGGAAGTCTTGCACTAAAGTGCACTGCTTCAACTAATGATTGTGACCAATGAACAGACGACTATTGATCGGACCATTCACCCAATTGCTCCCCATGACGGGACTTCCCTTAAAAGGAGCGCTCAAGGATGGGCAACTGCCCATCATTGAAAACGGGGGCATTTTGGTTTCCGAAGGAAAAATTCTCAAAGTTGGTGTTTTTGACGAGTTGAAATCCGATGATGTTGACATCCACCATATCGAAGGAAAACACGTTTGTTTGCCGGGCTTTGTGGATTCCCATACCCATATTTGTTTTGGAGGTACCCGTGCTCGGGATTACGCCTACCGTAATGCAGGAAAAACCTATTTGGAGATTGCCAAGGCAGGCGGAGGCATTTGGGATACGGTGACCCAGACCCGAAAAGCATCACAAGATAAATTGGTCGAAGGGATTGTTTCCAGAAGTAAAAAGCATCTGAAAAATGGGGTCACCACCATCGAAGTAAAAAGTGGTTACGGTCTTTCCGTGGATGAAGAATTGAAAATGCTACGCGCTATCCAACAGGCCAATGCAACCTCAACTGCTTCATTGATTCCAACCTGTTTGGCAGCCCACATGAAACCCAAAGATTGGAATCAGGACAAGGATTATTTAGACGTAATCATCAATGAACTGTTCCCCATCATCAAAACCGAAAACTTGGCCAACCGTGTAGATGCCTTTGTTGAAGAAAGCGCTTTTTCTCCAGAGGAAATCAAACCCTATTTTCAAAAGGCGAAAGAAATGGGATTCGATATTACGGTACACGCCGACCAATTTACCACAGGAGGTAGTCAAGTTGCCGTTGAGTTTGATGCCGTAAGCGCCGACCATTTGGAGGTCAGCACCGAAAAAGAGATTCAATTATTGGCCAAAAGTAATACCATAGCCACGGCCTTGCCCGGAGCGTCCATCGGTTTGGGATGCGCCTACACGCCAGCACGTAAAATTTTGGATGCGGGTGGTGCTTTGTCCATTGCCAGTGACCACAATCCGGGATCTGCTCCCATGGGCGATTTGCTCATCCAAGCCAGTATTTTGGGAACGTTCGAAAAACTGTCCAACACAGAGGTTTTGGCCGGAATCACGTTTAGGGCAGCAGCGGCTTTGCGTTTGACAGACCGCGGTAAACTGGAGGCTGGAGCAGTGGCAGATTTTGTGATTTTCCCAACGGACAACTACCAAGAAATCACTTACCATCAAGGGCAGTTGAAGCCCAGTGAAGTTTGGAAAAAAGGAACGCCCATCCATTAAAACATGACCTCATGACTGAATTTCAGCAACAGATATTACAAGGAATCCCCGAACAGCTTCCACCTAAAAAGCCATATCCGAAAAACGGCAACCCGGCCCCAAAACGGAAGGACATCCTTTCCAAAGAGGAGAAAAAACTGGCTGTACAGAATGCGCTACGATATTTTCCCGAGGCTTGGCACAAGGAATTGGCAACTGAGTTTGCAGAGGAACTCAAAACCTATGGTCGCATTTACATGCATCGGTTTAAGCCCGATTATGAAATGTATGCTCGACCTATTTCGAAATACCCTGCCAAAACACATCAGGCAGCGGCCATTATGCTGATGATCCAGAACAATTTGGACCCTGCCGTGGCACAACATCCCGAAGAGCTCATTACCTACGGCGGCAATGGGGCGGTTTTCCAAAACTGGGCGCAATACCTGCTCACGATGAAATATTTGGCGGAAATGACCGAGGAACAGACCCTGCACATGTATTCCGGGCATCCGATGGGACTTTTTCCATCCTCCAAGGAAGCGCCAAGGGTCGTGGTCACCAACGGGATGATGATTCCCAACTACTCCCAACCCGATGATTGGGAAAAATACAATGCACTTGGCGTAACACAATACGGACAGATGACGGCTGGTTCCTATATGTACATTGGTCCACAAGGCATTGTCCACGGCACGGCCATTACGGTCATGAACGCTTTCCGAAAAGTATTGAAGCCAAACGAATCGCCCGAAGGCAAGATCTTTTTGACCGCTGGACTGGGCGGTATGAGCGGTGCCCAACCTAAAGCAGGAAACATTGCTGGGGGAATCACCATTTGTGCCGAAGTCAACCCCGAAGCTGCGAAAAAACGCCACGACCAAGGTTGGGTGGATGAATTGTTGGTGGATTTAGATCTATTGGTGGTTCGCACCAAAGAGGCCGTGGAGAACAAGGAAGTCGTTTCCTTGGCCTACATTGGTAATGTAGTGGATGTTTGGGAACGCTTTTACGAAGAAGACATTTTTATTCATTTAGGTTCAGACCAAACCTCTTTGCACAATCCTTGGGCAGGCGGTTACTATCCCGTTGGACTTTCTTTTGAGGAATCCAACGCCTTGATGGTCGATAATCCAGATAAATTCAAGAGAAAAGTCCAGGAATCGCTACGCAGACAAATCAGTGCCATCAACAAACACACCGCAAAGGGCACCTACTTTTTTGATTACGGAAACGCCTTTTTGTTGGAAGTTTCCCGAGCAGGAGGCGATGTGATGGCCGAAAACAACATCGACTTCAGGTATCCATCCTATGTCCAAGATATTTTGGGCCCGATGTGTTTTGACTATGGTTTTGGCCCGTTCCGATGGGTCTGTACCTCGGGCAATCCAAAAGACCTCCAAAAGACCGATGCCATTGCCTTGGAAGTAATGAAGAAGATAAAATCCGAAGCTCCAGAAGAAATCCAACAGCAGATGCAGGATAACATCAAATGGATTTCGGAAGCGGAACAGAACAAATTGGTAGTAGGTTCACAGGCTCGAATCCTTTATGCCGATGCTGAAGGACGAAGCAAGATTGCAGATGCCTTCAATACGGCCATTGCCAAGGGTGAAATCACTGCTCCCGTAGTTTTAGGAAGGGATCATCACGATGTTAGCGGCACGGATTCTCCCTTTAGGGAGACCAGCAATATTTATGATGGCAGCAAGTTCACCGCGGATATGGCCATTCAAAATGTAATTGGCGATAGTTTTAGGGGAGCCACTTGGGTTTCCATTCACAATGGTGGCGGCGTTGGCTGGGGAGAGGTCATCAATGGCGGATTTGGAATGGTGCTCGATGGTTCCAAAGAAGCCTCCAACCGATTGAAGAAAATGTTGTTCTTTGATGTGAACAATGGGATCTCTCGAAGAAGTTGGGCACGAAACAAGGAAGCTCGCTTCGCCATTGAACGAGAAATGGAGCGTACCCCGGATTTAAAAGTAACTTTGCCTTATCTTGTAGAACCCAATATGTTGGACGACCTTTTTTAATGTGATGAAACACTACACTCCCCCAAAAAAAGACCTTTGGACAGGTAGAGTCTCCAACAAATGGCTGTACCTGCACGAAAAAGTGCACTGTACACCCCTGGAGGAACTTCCCGAGGCCCAGAAAAAATCCATTGCGCTTTTGGGCTATGCCTGCGATGAGGGTGTGCACCGCAATCAAGGACGCATTGGCGCTATTGAAGGTCCCGATTGCATCAAAAACAGTTTTGGAAAAATGCCCAACCATTTGGGAAGCAACGTGCTTTTACACGATGTGGGTTCCATCACTTGCATCAATAGCGATATGGAATCGGCCCAAGAGCAACTCGCCGAAGCGGTCAAACTACTTTTAGAAAAAAAGCAATTTCCGATTGTTTTGGGCGGTGGACACGATATGGCCTATGGCCACTACAACGGCATCAAGACTTATTTGGATAGCAAAAAAGAAGGGCAAACTATTGGCATCATCAATTTTGATGCACATTTTGATTTGCGGAAAAACACGGAGCAAAGTAACTCGGGTACCCCGTTTTATCAGATAGCCAAAGACTGCGAAAAAGAGGGTATCGATTTTAACTACCTCTGTCTGGGTATCCGAAAAGATGCCAACGACCGAAATCTTTTCCAAACCGCAAGGGATCTTGATGTCATCTATGTAATGAACGACACCTTTCAAATTCCTTTGCTAGAAGAAATCACCACTTGGATCAATGCTTTTGCCAAAAATGTTGACCATATTTATGTGACCATCGACTTGGATGGGTTTTCCTCGGCCTACGCACCCGGGGTCAGCGCCCCTTCACCCATGGGCTTTAGCCCGTATATGGTTCTGGAATGTTTAAAAACGATTATTGGCTCTGGAAAATTGATCAGCATGGATATTGCCGAGATGAATCCCAAATATGATATTGACGGACAAACAGCAAAATTGGCCGCTTCTTTGGTGCATCATGTGGCGCATGCTGTTACCGTAAGTTAATCACACTTAAAATTTTCATTTTGAACAAAGTAAAGAATCTTTTGCTTGGTCAAGTGGCTCGACACGAATTGCACGAATTACCACAAATGCTTTATTATTTGTCAGGTCGAGCGCAGTCGAGATTCTTAGAAAAGAAGATTCTGCTCTGCAGCGGAATTTGTTCGACATCTGGGTCTGACAAACAAAAAAAGCCTTCCAAAAGGAAAGCCTTTCATTGGCAAGCATCGTCTGATGCTTCAACCTGATTCCAATCCTATGGATTGAAATCCAACACAACGTTACAAAGATAGCAAAGGTTTTGGATTTATATGTTTCTAAAACTCCTTTTTAAAATCACGTCTTTTAAATTCGCTGTTTATTGTCAGGTCGAGCGCAGTCGAGACCTCTTAAAATTGCCACTCTCAAAACTATCTCTAGACTACGCTCAGGATTACAGCTCGAGGTGACATTGACACATTATTAAAAAATCAAAGTGCCTTGATGACATACGTGACCACTCCCCAAATCAATAAATCGCTGTCCTTGGATACTTTGATGGGCTTGTAGTTTTCATTTTCAGGCATCAATGTGATGGTATTCTTGTCGATATGCAGCCGCTTTACCGTGAATTCCCCATCCAAAAAGCAAACGGCTATTTTTCCATGTTCGGCTTCCAAACTACGGTCTATGACCAAGAGATCTCCATCATCGAGCCCCGCGCCGATCATCGATTTTCCGCTAACCCTTGCATAGAAAGTGGCCTCCTTGTTTTTGATCAATGTTCGGTCAAGACTGATCCGTTTTTCCTTAAAATCATCCGCTGGGGACGGAAATCCTGCAGAAACGGTATTGTTGGACATAGGGACACCCTTTTTCTTTTCCTCGTCTGGAGAAAAAAAAGTGAGCGGTTCGGTATGCATCGGTTTTTTAGGGGTCATTTTACCGTAATGATTTCATTGATGTTTGTGGTGTATCTTGGGGAAAGGTGTTCTTGGCGCATCTTCCAAGTCCTTTCCAGATCCTGATTGGCTATTTTCATCTTATGGCCGCCGTACTTGTCATTGATGCCATCCATCACCTGCATGAGCTTATGGTGCTTGGGGTTTTCGGACAGGAACAGGTCCAATTGTCTTGCGTTGGTGGGCACCAGTCCCGATACAATCACTCCCGCCTTCTTGTATTTGATCCCGGGCTTGAAAAGTGCAATGGTCGCCTTGACGGCATAGTTGCTTATGGTCAGGCTGGAATCCGTGGCGTAGGGTAAGGTAACGATAAGGCTGCCCCTATCCTGTGGTTCATCCTTTTTATGTCTGTCGCTTCGTAAAAACACCACAATATGGTTGCAACTGCTGCCCTGGCTTCGCAATTTTTCGGCACAACTGCTGGCAAAAGTGGATATCCGTTCCTTTATATTTTCAATATCGGAATAGGTACTTTCAAAGCTTCTGGTCGTGGCAATGGCCTTTTTATCGCGGGTATCATCATCCAAGTCCAATGTCGGGATGCCCTCCAAATCTTTTTTCAGTCGGAGGCCGATGATGGCCATTTGCTTCCGCACCCATTCATCGGACAATTGGGTAAAATCATAGGCCGTTTTTACGTTTTGGGTCTGAACCCGTTTCAGATTTCCATGCCCAATGCCCCAAACACTTTCGATTTTGGTCCATTTCAATGCTTTGATCCGTCGTTCCTCGGACTGGATGACATATACGCCTCCCGTCCTTGACTTCAATTTTTTAGCAATCTTATTGGCCACCTTGGCCAAGGCCTTTGTGGGTGCTATCCCTATGCTGATGGGGATGCCCGTACATTTTTGTACGGTTCGTTGGATTTCCCTTCCGTAGGCCTCAAAATCACAGTTATTAAATCCTTCAAACTTTAAAAAGGCCTCATCCACACTGTACACCTCCAAATCGGGTGTGAATGTGCCCAAAATGTTCATCACCCGGGTGCTCATGTCGCCATA
Source organism: Allomuricauda sp. (assembly GCA_048270465.1). Taxonomy (GTDB): domain Bacteria; phylum Bacteroidota; class Bacteroidia; order Flavobacteriales; family Flavobacteriaceae; genus Flagellimonas. Next base: position 22,910 of record JBLWSV010000002.1, on the reverse strand, counting down.
TAGGGGATAATTGGAGGAAAAGACCTTGATTCCCTTCTCCTTGCAAAATTGTCTATACTTAAATTCTGGGGCGGCCATCGGCAATCCAAGTGCTTTTGCCTCATCGCTACGCGAAATGAAACAACCATCGTTATTGGACAAAATGGCCACGGGAACGTTGTTGAGCTGGGGCTGAAAGGCCCGCTCACACGAAGCATAGAAGTTATTGCAATCCACCAAGGCAAACATGCCTAAAATTACTCGTTTTTTGATTCAACCAGAAACCATTTTTACTGAAAAAATCTATATTTGTATATATAAAATATATACAATGAACAAAGTAAGGAAACTCATCGATATGGATGAAAAAATTTTGAACGTCTTGGAGATTGAGGCAAAAAAACAGAACCGTTCGTTGAAAAGCTTTTTGGAATACACACTCGAAGAGACTGCCCATAGACTGGAATCCCCTTCCGAGGAATACAGGAACATGATGGACAGTATGCTCCATAAACTGGAAAAAGGCAAACTACAAACCGACCCCATTGAGTTGATAGAGAAAAAATATGGGTTATAGGGTCTCCATTTCAAAAGAGGCCCAGATAGAATTGGGCACTGCGGAATGTTTTTTTAGGACAAAAGGTTTGGAAACCGCTTTTTTGCAGGATTTTAAAAACCAATTGCAATTTTTAAAGACTACTCCTGAATCGTTTCAGGTGAAATACCGAGGCATAAGGACCATCTGTTTTGAAAGGTTCAACTATTCCATCCATTATGTAATCATAACTGAAGAAGTCATTATCCTGAGAATTCTCAATCAGCGCTAAGATTTTTAGCGTTACTTAAATGCGGGAATTCCTGTAATATCAGCTCCGGTAATCAACAAATGGATATCGTGGGTACCCTCATAAGTGATTACACTTTCGAGGTTCATCATGTGACGCATGATACTGTATTCGCCTGTGATGCCCATACCTCCCAACATCTGTCTTGCCTCACGGGCTATCTTGATGGCCATTTCCACATTGTTACGCTTCGCCATGGAAATTTGGGCGGTAGTTGCCCTACCCTCATTCTTCAATTGTCCCAAACGGAAGGCCAACAATTGTGCTTTGGTAATTTCCGTGATCATTTCGGCCAATTTTTTCTGCTGAAGTTGAAACGCCGCAATGGGTTTTCCAAACTGGATGCGCTCCTTTGCATACCGCAAAGCAGTATCATAGCAATCCATGGCTGCACCAATGGCTCCCCATGCAATGCCATAGCGGGCGGAATCGAGACAACCCAGTGGAGCGCCGAGGCCAGATTTACCTGGCAACAGGTTTTCCTTGGGCACTTTTACGTTGTCGAAAATTAGTTCCCCTGTGGCAGAGGCACGTAGCGACCATTTGTTATGTGTTTCCGGAGTGGAAAAACCTTCCATACCACGTTCCACAATCAAACCGTGGATCCTACCTTCCTCGTTCTTGGCCCAAACTACCGCAACATCGGCGAATGGGGAATTGGAAATCCAGAGTTTGGCCCCGTTCAACAGGTAATGATCGCCCATATCCTTGAACTTGGTTTCCATGCCGCCAGGATTGGAACCATGGTTGGGTTCGGTCAACCCGAAGCAGCCCATCCATTCCCCAGAAGCCAATTTCGGTAGATATTTTTGTCGTTGCTCCTCGGAGCCATAGGCATAAATGGGATACATCACTAAAGAAGATTGCACGGATGCCGTAGAGCGAACCCCACTGTCACCACGTTCAATTTCCTGCATGATGAGCCCATAACTGATCTGGTCCAAGCCGGCTCCTCCATATTGCTCGGGAATGTAAGGGCCAAAAGCACCGATTTCAACCAATCCACCGATGATCTGTTTGGGGAACTCCGCCTTTTGGGCAAATTCCTCAATGATGGGGGATATGTCCCGCTTTACCCATTGCCGGGCCGCATCACGGACCAGTTTGTGTTCTTCGGAAAGCAGGTCATCCAAATTGTAGTAATCCGGGGCTTCAAATAAGTCGGGCTTCATCGTAAAATTTTAGCGTAAATATAATGACGAAATATAACATTGCATTCCTGCATTGTTACATTTTTATATAAAATGATTGGGTAAGTTCGATGTATTCTTTGGTGTATTGATGCCTTTCCTCCTCAATGACCAATTCATCGATGTACGTTTCAACCTTTTGGAAACCGAATTCCATCAAACTTCTTTTAAAATTGGTATTTGGATTGCCTTTTACCCTAGTGATTCGGTTTGGGTGCAAACCCGAAGCTGTCGCCAGTTCCACGAACTTCTGCTCTTCTTTGTAAGGTATGATAACGGAAAGTAGGCCAGCTTCAGACAAAAGTCCCGACACCCCTTTCAACAGTTCATCAAACGGAAGGGAGCTGTTCTGCCTTGCCTGATCCCTTGATGTATCGCCACTGCCCATTTCCTCAGTATAAAAGGGCGGGTTGGAAACGATCAAGTCATATTTGTCCTCGATTTCATCCACAAATTCATCAAACCCGGCATGATAACAGAACAGTCGGTCTGCCCAGTGTGAAGCCTCAAAGTTCGCCACACATTGTTCGTATGCGCTTTCATCCAACTCAATGGCATCTATGGTTTCTGCCGTGGACCGCTGGGCCATTTGCAGGGCAATGAGGCCTGTGCCTGCCCCTACATCCAAGATGGTTTCAGGTTGATGGTACAAAGATGCCCAGGCACCCAACAACACCCCATCCGTACCCACCTTCATGGCGCATTGGTCTTGATGAACGGTAAATTCTTTGAATTTGAAAGGCTTCATTTGGTCAAAGGTAATTCTATAATGGCCAAAAAATCCAATAAAGTTACCGTTTGCCTGTACAAAAATTACATCCGTCAATTCAAACAGGGCATCCGTCAACTGAAACAGGGCATCCGTCAATTCAGGGCAAATTAGTCCAAACGATTATAGTTACTTGCCGAACTATTAACCGGGGAGCATCCCCAAATAAATCATTACCAAATTATCTAAACTTTATGATTATGAAGAAAATCATTTTTGCATTCCTACTTTTGCTAGCTGTGGTTCAAGTATCCCAAGCTCAAGAACAGAACAAATTCCGTGTTGGGATTGATCTCGGATACACCATGCCCAGTGGTGGTGGCGGTGTTCTATTTGCGATTGAACCCAAATACAACATTGCCGACAACATGAACGTCGGTATCCGTTTTGAGTCTGCTGCCATGGCCAAGAATGTTGGTGAAACAGAGGCCAGCCTAACAGCTAGTGGCTCATACATCGGTACTTTTGACTATTATTTCAGCTCTGGCAGTTCATCCTTTGCCCCATTTTTGGGTGCCGGTGTTGGCTACAGTACCTTGGGCAACATTGGCTTTGATATTGACTCTGAAGAAATTGAGGGAGATGTGGAAGTGGAGGTTGATGGTAAATTTGGTGGCCTTGTGAGAGCTGGTTTTGAAGCCGGTAAATTTAGACTGACCGCCTCTTATAACTTGGTTGGAAAAACTGAATTGATGGAAGGTGTAGAAGTAAAAAACTCCTACTTGGGCATCTCACTTGGGTTCTACCTAGGTGGTGGCAAGTGGAAAAAGTAAATTCATTGCATTTTTTCATAGTACATTTGGGAAGCCCGGGCGTGAAAGTCCGGGTTTCTTTTTTGGTGTCGATGTAATATGTTTTAACCAGAGGTACCCAGATAAAGATCAACCAACCCATCGGGTGTCCTCACGTGGATTGTTTTGTTTGGGCGATCCACCTTTACGATGATCTCGTCACTGATGGGTATCAGGAGTTCCTTGCCATCCTTTATGGCCTCAAAAAGTTCTTGGGATGCGCTATCATTGACCGAAACAATTTTGCCAATATCCCCGTGGACCTCATCCATCAAGGTAAACCCGATCACTTCGTGAAAATAAAACTTGTTGCCTTTAAGTGGCGGCAACAATTCCAATGGCAAATAAAGTTCAGCCCCTATGATTTTGTCCGCAGTGGGCTCATCCTTCACTTCTTCAAAATCGATTCGGAGTAAATTGGATTTGTGCAATCGGCAACGGTCAATAAAAAATGGAACCAGATTGTTTCCCAATGAAACAAATACTGATTCCATGTTTTCGTAGATTTCGGGTTCGTCGGTGTCTAATTTCACCAATACCTCACCCTTAAAACTATATTTTGAAACGACTTTGCCCAGGTAGAAGCAATCTTCCTTGCGCATCGTCTTTGGATTTACTCTTCTTCTTTGGCAGTCTCTTCTGCAGCAGGAGTCTCGGCTTCAGCAGCAGCTTCTTCTGTTGCGGCTTCGCCTGTCTCTTCAACTACTTCCTCGACAGTTTCTTCCTCCGGCATTGCAGCGGCAGCCCGTTTTTCATTGGCTTCTTTCTCGGCTTCCAATGCTTTTGCCCTGGCTTCGGCCTCAGCTTTGCTCAATCCGTCTTTTTTGGCTTGAACAGCTTGTTCTTTTTCTTCCAACCACGCGTTGAATTTTTCCTCGACCTGCTCTTCGGTCAGTGCACCTTTACGTACACCGCCCATCAAGTGGTGTTTCAACAAAACTCCTTTGTAAGAAAGGATGGCCCTGGCAGTATCGGTAGGTTGTGCTCCGTTCTGCAACCATTTAACAGAGCTGTCAATATCCAAATCGATAGTGGCAGGATTGGTGTTGGGGTTGTAAACACCCAATTTTTCCAAAAATTTACCGTCTCTTTTCGCTCTGGAATCTGCGGCAACCACCCAATAAAATGGTTTACCTTTTTTACCGTGTCTCTGAAGTCTGATTCTTACTGGCATATCACATTAATTTGTAGGGTGCCCGACCCTGGTTATTAATTCTTTTTTGCGGTCAGTGAGCGTAGTCGAACTGAAAGCGGGTGCAAATATACATCTATTTGTTTATTCCAACACAAAGAAAACCCAAAAAAGTTAAAGGTCATTAACAAACAACATCCATACCGTTAAACCCTTGCTAAACCCTTACCATCATTTGGGATTTCACTCAATAATATTAACTTATGGATAGTAGTTGTCGAAAGTCGGCAACCCCATAACCTAAATGAAGATGAAACTATGAAGTACACCGTAGAAATGTCGAACAAATTGAACGAACTGTTGGAAAGAACCCATGATGCTGAAAAAGGCTTAAAGCAAGCGGCCGAAAAGGTAGATAACAAAACCATCAAAGAGTTTTTCCTGAATAGCGCAAAACAACGATACAATTTTGGACAGGAGCTAAAGGCCGAAATCATTTCTTTTGGTCAAGCTCCCGAAAAAGGAGGAAGCATCAAAGGAACATTGCACCGATCTTGGATCAATTTCAAATCACTCTTTGCTTCCAATACAGAGGAAGCTATGCTCGAAGAGGTTCTCCGAGGGGAAAAAGAGGCCATTGAAACTTATAACGATATCTTGCATGACAAAGATTTCGTCCTCCCACCATCCACCGAAAGTCTGTTAATGAGACACCGAAATGCCATTCGGGAAACCTTGGAAACCGCCGATATTTTTGAAACAGCAGTTTCATAAACAAGAGGTTCAATATAAAAGCAAAAAAAGCTGGGGATTTCCCGGCTTTTTTAGTTGATAAATCGTAAAAACTCTTTTTTACCAAAAGCATCATCTTCCGTACTTTTATTCATTGCATTTTTGACCGAGACTGATAGCCTATGTATTTGATTTTTGATACGGAAACCACAGGTTTGCCCAAACGCTGGGACGCACCCATTACCGATACCGACAACTGGCCAAGATGTGTGCAGATTGCATGGCAGTTGCATGACGAGCTCGGAAATTTGGTAGAGCACAAAGACTTTTTGGTAAAGCCCGATGATTTTAACATTCCCTACGAATCGGAACAAATCCATGGTATTTCCACAGCCTTGGCGGAAGAAAAAGGTACCCCTTTAAAGGTGATTTTGGAAGCTTTCAACAAAGCTTTGGGTCGTACAAAATTTGTGGTGGGCCAAAATGTGGGGTTCGATATCAACGTGATGGGATGTGAGTTCCATAGGGAAGCAATCGACAGCCCACTGACCGGGTTGCCCGTTCTCGACACCTGTACCGAACATACTGCGGAACTTTGTAAAATTCCCGGTGGACGTGGTGGCAAATTTAAATTACCCACCTTGACCGAACTGCATGAATTCCTGTTCGGCGAACCTTTTGATGAGGCACACAATGCCACAGCGGATGTAGAGGCCACCACCCGATGCTTTTTGGAACTCGTCCGAAAAAAGCAGTTCACTTCCGAACAATTGGATGTCCAGCCCGATTATTTCGAGCGCTTTTCGGAAGCCAATCCGCAAGAAATACAACTGATCGGGCTCAAACACATCAACCTAAAGGCCGCCTCCAAAAAAATTGCAGATGCCCTCTGGGCCAAGGACACTGGTGAAATTTCGGCAGAAGAGATCCAAGAGAACATTGAAACCCTTGAGGACGCGCCCTTTGCCCATTTGCACAACCACTCCCAATTTTCAGTGCTCCAGTCCACCATCAACATCAAGGACTTGGTTAAGGCCACGGCGGAAAATGGCATGCCAGCTGTTGCTTTGACCGACCACGCGAACATGATGGGTGCTTTTCACTTTGTGAAAGAGGTGATGGCTCACAACAAAAGTGTCAAGGAAAAGAACAAGGAACTTGAAGAAAAGGGAGAGCAAGCCATCGAAAAGGAAATCACCCCCATCGTCGGTTGCGAATTCTTTGTCTGTGAGGACCATACCAATAAAAATGTAAAGGACTACGGTTATCAGATCGTGCTATTGGCCAAGAACAAGAAGGGGTACCACAATCTGGCCAAAATGTCCTCCATTGCCTACACCAATGGCTTCTATTATGTTCCAAGGATTGACAAAAAGATTGTGGAGCAATACAAAGAGGATGTCATCGCCCTCACTGGAAATCTCTACGGGGAAGTCCCCCACAAAATCCTGAACGTGGGCGAGAAACAAGCAGAAGAAGCCTTGTTGTGGTGGAAAGAGCAGTTCGGGGACGACCTTTACATAGAGATCATGCGCCACGGACAGGAAGATGAGGATCGTGTGAACCAAGTATTGATGCAAATGGCCAAGGACCATAATGTTAAATTGGTGGCCACCAACAACACCTATTATTGTGATAAAAAAGATGCAGAGGCCCATGATATCCTGCTCTGCGTAAAAGATGGTGAAAAACGTTCCACACCTATCGGAAGGGGACGTGGTTATCGTTATGGGCTTCCCAACCAAGAGTACTACTTCAAGTCTTCGGATGAAATGAAGGAGCTCTTCAAGGACATCCCTGAAGCCATCCTGAACATCAAGGAGGTGGTGAACAAGATTGAACCGTTCGACCTGGCCAGCGAAATCCTGCTTCCCAAATTTGGTATTCCCGAAGAATTTAAGGTAAAGGAAGATGACGAAGATGGTGGAAACAGAGGCGAAAATGCCTATTTGAGGCACATTACCTATAAAGGAGCGGAAAAACGGTACAAGGAAATCACTCCGGAAATCAGTGAGCGTATCGATTTTGAGTTGGAGACCATCAAAAATTCAGGCTACCCAGGTTATTTTCTGATTGTTGAAGACTTCATCCGAGAGGCCCGCAACATGGATGTCTCGGTAGGGCCTGGTCGGGGGTCCGCTGCAGGTTCCGTGGTTGCCTATTGTTTGGGCATTACCAACATCGACCCCCTCAAGTACGACCTTCTTTTTGAGCGTTTCTTAAATCCGGACAGGGTTTCCATGCCCGATATCGATATTGATTTTGATGATGAAGGACGTGGCCGGGTCATGGACTATGTGATCAATAAATATGGTGCCAATCAAGTGGCACAGATCATTACATACGGAACCATGGCCGCCAAATCTTCCATCAGGGATACGGCGAGAGTGTTGGATTTGCCCTTGGGAGATGCCGACCGCATTGCCAAGCTCATCCCCAACATGTCCAAGCTCAACAAGATTTTTGGGGTCGATGAAGCTGATCTGCGAAAAAAATTCCGATCCGATGAATTGGAAAAAGTGAACGAATTGTTGAATATTTCCGAAGGGGACGACCTGGAAGGCCAAACTGTAAAGATGGCCCGTGTACTGGAAGGATCGTTGCGGAATACGGGAATCCATGCCTGTGGGGTAATCATCACACCCGATGATATCACGAATTTTGTACCCGTTTCCACCGCCAAGGATTCCGACCTCTATGTGACCCAGTTCGACAACTCCGTAGTGGAAAGTGCCGGTCTGTTGAAGATGGATTTCTTGGGACTGAAGACATTGACCCTCATCAAGGACACGGTAAAAATCGTGAAGGCCCGCACCGGGATAGAACTGGTGCCTGATGATTTTCCGTTGGATGACGAAAAGACCTACGAACTTTTCCAACGTGGGGACACCGTGGGGATATTCCAATACGAATCCCCTGGGATGCAAAAGCACATGAAAAACCTGAAACCTACAGTTTTTGATGACCTCATCGCCATGAACGCACTTTATCGTCCGGGACCGATGGAATATATTCCCAGTTTCATTGCCCGAAAGCATGGTGAGGAAGAAATCACTTATGATCTTCCAGAGATGGAAGAATATTTGAAAGAAACTTACGGAATTACGGTCTATCAGGAGCAGGTAATGCTCCTTTCCCAGAAATTGGCCGGTTTTTCCAAGGGTGATGCCGATGTGCTCCGAAAGGCCATGGGGAAAAAGATTTTTGCCCTTCTGGAAAAACTAAAACCCCAGTTTTTGGACGGGGGAGAGAAAAACGGTCATCCACGAGATGTGCTTGAAAAAATCTGGAAGGACTGGGAAGCCTTTGCCTCCTACGCCTTCAACAAGAGCCACTCCACCTGTTATGCCTATATCGCATATCAGACAGCCTATTTAAAAGCCCACTACCCCGCCGAATACATGGCTGCGGTTTTGTCCAACAACATGAACGACATCAAGCAGGTGACCTTCTTTATGGAGGAATGTAAGCGTATGGGGCTGGAAGTTTTGGGACCAGATGTGAACGAATCCTACTATAAGTTTGCCGTGAACAAGGACAATGCTGTTCGCTTTGGCATGGGGGCCATCAAGGGCGTTGGGCGCTCGGCAGTGGAGACCATTGTGGAAAACCGAAAAAAGGATGGCCCCTACAGATCCATTTTTGATCTGGCCAAACGAGTGGACCTTCGGGCGGCCAACAAAAAAGCGTTTGAAAACCTGGCGCTTGCAGGTGGTTTCGATTCGTTCGCGGATACCCACCGTGCCCAATATTTCCATCACGATGGTGACGGCATCACTTTCTTGGAAAAGGCAATCAAATACGGAGCGAAGTTCCAAGAAAATGAGAATTCGTCGCAAGTCAGCCTTTTTGGGGATGCCAGCGAAGTACAGATCCCCGAGCCCATTGTCCCTCCCTGCGAGGATTGGGGGACCATGGAAAAACTCAGAAGGGAAAAGGAAGTGGTGGGCATCTATATTTCCGGCCATCCTTTGGATGATTTCAAAAAAGAGATCACGGCATTCTGCAATACCAGTGTTTCAGCCTTTGCAAATTTGGAAGATTACGTGAACCGCGAACTTTCTGTTGCCGGGGTCATCACCGATGTGCAACATAGGGTCTCCAAAAACGGAAAAGGTTGGGCACTCTTCACCCTTGAAGATTACACCGACTCACATGAGTTCAGGATTTTTGGGGAAGAATACCTAAAGTTCCGTCATTTTCTGATGGTCAATTCCTTTGTGTACATCAAAGCCTTTGTCCGAGAAGGCTGGGTGAACCGTGAGACAGGCAAAAAAGGAGAGCCTCGACTCCAGTTCAATGATTTTAAGCAACTCCAGGACGTTATGGAGGCCTATGCCAAGAAACTGACCATCAAACTGGATATAGACCGTCTTCAGGAAAAGAGAATACAAATATTGAAGGACACTTTGCGACTGCACAAGGGAGAGCACCCGATCAGTTTTGAGATCTATGAAATGCAAGAGGAGATCAAACTAAAATTATCGAGCAGAAAACAGAAGGTAAAAATCAACAGCGAGTTGCTTTCCGAACTGGAGGCGCATGAGATCCATTATAAATTGAACTAGGCCATAATCAATGCCAATGGCGCGATAATCAAAACGTATGCCCTTAGCGTAAGGTACATGGACAATATTTGACTAACTTTGCATAACGATAAAACAAATAAGATGGCACTAGAAATAACAGATGCAACTTTTGACGAAGTAGTTTTAAAAAGTGACAAACCTGTCCTAGTTGACTTTTGGGCAGCTTGGTGCGGACCTTGCAGAATGGTGGGCCCGATCATTGAGGAAGTCAGCCAAGAATATGATGGCAAAGCAGTGGTTGGCAAAGTGGATGTTGATGCCAACCAGCAGTTTGCGGCCAAGTATGGCGTTCGCAACATACCTACTGTTTTGGTGTTCAAAAACGGGGAGGTGGTCAACCGTCAAGTAGGTGTATCGCCCAAGAAAGTATATACCGATGCCATTGATGCGGCATTGTAATGGATCGAATACAGGATTTTTAGAAAAGGTTTGGCAAATGCCAAGCCTTTTTTGTTTTATATTGTGACCTCATCCTATGGAAATCAGGTCGGAACTACATAAAGCACAACTCTTCCAAAACTTGGAGCTTTTGGCCCACCAGGTCGTGGAGGGATTCATCAGTGGCATCCACAAAAGTCCTTTTCATGGATTTTCGGCCGAGTTTGCCGAGCACAAGATCTACAACTCTGGGGAGAGCACCAAGCACATAGACTGGAAATTGTTTGTCAAAACGGACCGCCTATACACCAAGCGATATGAGGACGAAACCAATCTGAGGTGCCACATGATTTTGGACAATTCATCGTCCATGTACTATCCAAAGGTGAAAAACCTTTCGATGGACAACCTCAATAAAATTGGTTTTGCCGTCCTGTCCATTGCCGCCCTGATGCAAATTCTCAAAAAACAGCGTGATGCGGTGGGACTGAGCATTTATTCTGACACTTATGATTTTCATGCCCCAGAGAAGAGCAGCGAACGACATTTTCAAATGCTCTATTCCAAACTGAACGAAGTATCCTCACCAAAAGAAGCATCAAAAAGCACCAAAACCTATACTTTTCTGCATCAAATCGCAGAGAAAATACACCGAAGGAGCCTTATTTTTCTTTTTTCGGACATGTTCCAAACGGAAACTGAAGAAACCAAACTCTTTGAAGCCTTACGACACTTAAAATATAACAAACACTCCGTGGTCCTTTTTCATCTGCTGGACAAAGCACATGAAGTGGACTTTGATTTCGGCAACACCCCCAAGCGATTTGTGGATGTGGAAACAGGCAACCATATAGACCTTTATGCCGATTCCATAAAAAAAGCGTACTCGGAAAAAGTGGTCCAATATCAAGAGAACCTTGAGCTCCGTTGTGCACAATACAAAATTAAATATGTTGCCATAGACGTTCGGTCCAACTTCTCAAAAGTGCTCAACTCTTTCATGATCGAAAGGCAAAAATTTGCTTGAACACTTTTTTGAAAAAATGTTTTGTTGAATCGGAATTGGCAATGTATATTTGCACTCGCTTTAAAAAAGCAAATGAACAAGATTTGAATCTGACTGTTGTCAGAGTCCCACAAGATAAAATCATTGGTCTGGTAGTTCAGTTGGTTAGAATACCTGCCTGTCACGCAGGGGGTCGCGGGTTCGAGTCCCGTCCAGACCGCTTCAACTAAAGCAAAGCCTTGTAAATCTATAATTTGCAAGGCTTTTTTCGTTTCCATTGGCACCAGAAAGCACCTTATAAAGGTGAGCGATTTGGTGCGAATTCCATCTTCAAAAAAGTGCTTACCGCTATGCGCCCCGACCCAATTCAACGCTTGACCTCTTTCGGACGCAACACCGTCCTGAACCCCAAATGTTCCATACCGGAATCGGGACTTGTGGCCATGCGGGCACTGATGCGATAACTGGCACAATAGCTGGCGCTGCACAGGAACGACCCTCCTTTGATCACCCGCTCTTCGGCATACGGATTGGAGGCATTATAGGCACTTAATGCCCCTTTTGGATTCTTGGCAACGGTTTTTTGCCGTGCCAACTCCTTATAATAGTCGGTATTGTACCAATCACTGGTCCATTCCCAAACGTTCCCTGCCATGTCGTACAGTCCAAAACCGTTCTTTGGGTAACTCATAACCGGGGCAAGCCTTTCAAATCCATCTTTCATGTTGTTCCGAACAGGAAACTCACCTTCCCAAGTATTTGCCCGGGAGGTCAACAACTCTAGATCGTTCCCCCAAAAAAAGATGGCCCCGGTATTCCCCCCTCGGGCAGCATACTCCCACTGGGCCTCTGTGGGCAGGCTTCTGCCGGCCCATTTGCAATATGCTTCCGCGTCTTCAAATGCAATGTGCACCACGGGATAGTCCTCTTTTCCAACAATAGTGCTGCCAGGGCCATGGGGATGTCTCCAGTTGGCCCCGATTTTCCATTCCCACCATTGGGAATAATCATATAGATTGGGAACTGTGGATCTTGTTTTCCTGAACACCAACGAACCGGGCCGAAAAATGGAGTCATGGGGCTTCGGAGTGCCCTCGGGCAACTGTTTTGCCATCTCCTCCCAATCGATTTCCCGTTCTGCTACGGTCACATAGCCTGTTTCTTCCACAAATTGTGCAAACTGGGCATTGGTCACTTCATGGATATCCATAAAAAACCCGTCCACATACACCTTGTGTGCAGGTTTCTCATGGGCCATGGCCATTTTGTCGGATGGCACGGCTCCTTGGACATATTCTCCGTTTGGAATCCAGACCATACCCTTCGGGGTTTCCGTTTCTGGGTTTTTCACGAGCCTTTGCGCATCCCGTACCTTGTTTCCACCATGTCTGCAGCCCAATATGGCCATTGACATCAATACTGTCAAGAAAAATATAGATGAGGGTTTCATTTCCATGTCTTGGTACAATTTGTACAATGTTCCCTTTTTATCGATCGATAGGCTTCAAAGTTATTCAAATACAACTGGAATTTGCCCCAACCCTCCACCGTATTGCATGGGCAGGGACAACCATGTTATGGTGAAACGGTCCAGATCCAAAACGTTATCAAAAACATAAAACACAGTAAAATTGGCACTTACGGTTTATTTTACTATCTTTGCAGTGATGAAAATCAAACTCCACGAGAGAAAAAACTGTAGGATCCTAAGTTTTAATTATCTGGTATTTAGAAACCAACCGGATAAATTCATACCCCCTACCCTTTAAACATCCAACCCCTGATAAGGTAATTTTTGCAATGCGATATTGTGGAGACAACTTTTCCGCGATGTCCTTGTTGCCCCCCGATTTAACCATTGACAAAATTCCAAAAAAACATTACAGCCAGAACATGAGTATGGTAATCAAAACTTATGACGCGTACACAAGACTTTCTACGATGGAAGCAAACAGATTGACCAATTTTCTATTTGAGCACCAAGAAGGGGCAAAAGCCTCCAAAAGGGCCATTAGAAAGGCCATTCAATACTCGGCCAAGGAAATTCCGGGCCTTGGCGGTTATGTGTTCGTGCTGGAAGAAAAAGACGAAATCTTGGGCTTGGTGGTAGTGAACAAAACTGGGATGGGCGATTATATCCCGGAAAATTTCATGGTGTTCCTTACGGTCCACCAAAACCATCGGAACAAAGGTGTGGAACAGAAACTCATGGACTACACCCTGCAATATTGCAAGGGGGACATCGCCATCCACATCAGGGACGTGGAGCAGAAAAAACAATTTTTACAAAAGAACGGTTTCGAGGAAACCCATACAGAAATGAGATTAAACCGATAACAAAATATGCTCAAAATTGAAGTGAAGCCTGGCGAAAGTATAGAGCGGGCCCTAAAACGTTACAAAAGGAAATACAGGAACACCAAACGTTTGGACCAGATCAGAGATCGCCAGGAATACACCAAAAAATCAGTAGAACGAAGAAAAACAATAGAAAAGGCCGAGTACAGGGAAAAATTCCTGAACGAACGCGAAAACGAATAGTCATCAATATCATTAACAACAAAATGAAACTTTCAAAAATCAAAAGGGAAACCAAGTATGAAAAACGCTATAGTGTCAAAATGGGGGAACTTACCACCCAAGTGACGTACATCAAAAGGTACATCATGGGGCTTCCTTTCCGTACACTGCACAAATACAGGGAAACCTACTATGGCGAAGTCAAAGATTGTAAAGACTGCAACATATCCGCATAAAAACACTAACCCTTTTTAATATAAACAATGAAAGTATTGGTCATTGGCGCAGGTAACATGGGGCTTACCTATGCCACAGGTATGTCCAGATCGAAATTGCTGAAAAAGCGCAATATCATGGTGCTGGACAAATCAAAGGAAAAATTGGCAGAAGTGGGGAAAGCAGCCCATTTTGACGCCATGGAACGTTTGGAAGACTGCGTTCCCAAAGCAGACATCATATTTTTGGCCGTAAAGCCATACCATGCCGAAGATCTCTTCAAACGCATGAAACATCTGGTAAACCCCGAACAGTTGTTCATCTCCATCATGGCGGGAGTCACCATACAGTACATACAGGATGCGCTGGGCATCAAAAAGGTGGTAAGGGCCATGCCCAACCTACCGGCTCAGGTGGGAAAAGGCCTTACAAGTTACGTATCTGCCGAAGAGGTCTCTAGACTGGAGCTTTTCATGGTGGAAGGCCTTTTGGACACCACGGGGAAATCCCTGCGGGTAAAGAGTGAAAACTTCATCGATGCCTCCACGGGTATCTCGGGAAGTGGACCTGCATACGTGTTCTACTTTATGCAGAGCATGATGGAGGCCGCACTGCAAATGGGCTTTTCGGAAAATGTGTCCAAAGTATTGGTTAGCCAGACCTTTACCGGTGCCGTGGAACTCTTCAACCAGTCCAACCTGACCCCGGATTCTTGGATGGAAAAAGTTGCATCCAAAGGTGGTACCACCCGTGCCGCCCTAGACTCCATGCAGGACAATAATGTAAACGAATTAATAAAAGAAGCTGCCTTTGCTGCGTTCAACAGAGCAGTGGAACTCGGAGAAGAATACTAGATATGTACAAAGAACTCGTGGTCGTCAAGGTGGGAACCAATGTGATGACCAATAAAGACAACAGAATAGTAAGGCCCGTACTCAACAATTTGGTACAACAAATTGCAGAACTCTATGAGCGGGACATTATGACCATTTTGGTCTCTTCCGGTTCGGTGATTGCTGGAAAAGAGGTGCTGGGAAAAGCAAAAATAAAGGATAAGACCCAAAGAAGACAGGTATATTCTGCAATTGGCCAACCCAGAATGATGCGCCATTACTACAACATTTTCAGTGACTATGGCATGAAGTGCGCCCAAGTGCTGCCCACAAAACGGGATTTTAACCCAGGGGTGCACAGGGACAATATGATCAATTGTTTGGAGGGCTTATTGTCTGAAGGCGTAGTACCGATTGCCAACGAGGATGATGCCGTTTCCGTGGCCATGTCCATGTTCTCCGACAATGACGAACTGGCCACCCTGCTCGCCCAGTTGATGAATGCGGACAAGCTGATCTTGATGACGGACATTGATGGACTTTACAACGGCCATCCCGAAAAGGAAGAATCCGAAGTCATAAAAAAAGTGGCCCCCGAAGAAGATTTGGACAAATACATTAAGGAAGGCAACAAGGCCGAAGGCGAAGGACGTGGCGGAATGGGCTCAAAGCTGAACTATGCCCAAATCGCGGCCGCGGCCAACATTCCATCTTACATAGTAAATGGAAAAAAAGATAATGTAATCATAGATATTGTAGAAGGAAAAACAGTGGGGACCGAGGTTTCCATTCAAAAACATATAAATGAAACTACTGAAAACAGACATAAAAAATAAAGTATTAAACGATATGGAGCGTATCCTTGATGAAAATCGGGAGGAATTGCTCCAAGCCAACAAAAAAGATTTGGATGCCTTTGATCGGGACGACAGGGCCTTGTATGACCGCTTGGTGGTTGACCAAAAGAAGGTGGATCAAATGATCCAGGCCGTCAAAGAGGTACGTTTGCAGGAAGATCCCGTGAACAAAGAAATCTCGACAAAAAATTTGGACAATGGACTTAAGATTATCAACAAAACAGCTCCGTTCGGCACTATCATGATCATTTATGAATCCAGACCGGACGTTACCGTAGAGGCGGCTGTTTTGGCATTTAAGGCCAATAACAAGATTTTGTTGAAAGGCGGAAAGGAAGCCTACCACAGTAATAAGGCCCTAGTGAAGTTTTGGCACCAAGCCCTAGCGGAAAACGATCTGCCTGCCGATTTTATCCAGTTTCTGGAAATGGACAGGACACAGACCCAAGCCTTTTTGAAAAATCCGGATCAAGATCTGGACCTGATCGTGCCCCGGGGAGGTGAACGATTGATTGCTTTTGTGAAAGAACATGCCAAATGTGCGGTTTTGGTCAGCGGACGTGGGAACAATTTCCTATATGTGCACAAAGATGCCGATTGGCAAAAAAGTCTGGAGGTAATTGTAAATGCCAAGACCCATAAAATATCCGCCTGCAACGCTTTGGACAAAATTTTGGTGGATACCCGAATCGACGGGTATGAAAACAAATTGAAAGAACTCCAACAACTATTGACGGACAAGGGAGTATCCATTTTGGTGGACAAAAAAGTACAGTCAATACTCCCAAACGAAACATTGATTCCCAGCGATTCCGTATGGGAAGAGGAATTTTTGGCCATGAAATGTGTGATCGGGGCAGTGGACAGTTTGGATGAGGCCATTCAAAAGATAAACAAGCACTCGGGAGGTCATTCGGCCTCTATCATGACGCAGGACGACAGCGTGGCCCAAACCTTCATGGAAAATGTGGATTGTGCCGCAGTGTACCAAAACGCATCTACCCGCTTTACCGATGGGGGGCAAATGGGAGTTGGTGCGGAGCTGGCCATCAGCACGGACAAGCTGCACCACCGTGGGCCACTTGGACTCAACGAATTAGTGACCAATAAATATTATGTGTTTGGCGATGGTCAAGTAAGGGTCTGAGCCGTTTCACATAAACAATATAAAAGGGACATGGAATCTAAAGCTGTGTCCCTTTTTCTATATTGACCAAATTGGAACATCCCTACCAAACAAGGTGTAGTTTACTTTGTGGGCAATTTTATCTTTATTTATTGGTCATTTTTTAAGAAATTATCTAGATTTAGGAAACAAAACAGAAAAAGTATGGGAAAATTTGAAATTAAAACGGATAAATCCGGCCAGTTCAGGTTCAATTTGAAAGCTGGGAACGGTCAGGTAATTTTGAGCAGTGAGGCATATTCGTCAAAAGCAGCTTGCGAAAATGGCATAGAATCGGTTAAAAAAAACTCGCAGGACGACAGCAAGTTTGAGCGAAAAACGGCAAAGGACGGAAGCCCTTATTTTAACCTCAAGGCCAGTAATGGTCAGGTTATAGGCGCAAGCGAGATGTATTCCAGTGAGGCCGCCATGGAAAACGGTATAGCTTCCGTGAAAAAAAATGCCCCAACCGCTTCAGTGGAGGAAATAGCCTGACCAGAATTTTATTCTGTCACTAAAATTATGAAGACAGCCCAATGGGCTGTTTTTTTATTGTCAAATGTTAAAAAAGGATGTTTTTGATCAAATCGGCAATACCCATTTTTTCATACGTCAATTCAAAACGGTCATCCGTTAGTTGAAAACGGCCATCCGTAAATTGGACACCTTCCAAACCAAATTTAGATATTATGTTTGTTCTGCAATTAAGCGTTAAAGCCAATTGAAAAAGCAAGATCAATTTTTAACGCATGCACATATAGCAATGCACTTTTTAGGACTGTTGTCATAAAAGTGTTTAGTTTAGTTGAGGTTTCCGTTACGCCAAGGGGTTTTCTAATCCCTTGGTCGTAATGGTTTTTTATTTAGAGGCACAGTCATCTTCTTCCCGTTTCCCTCAATCCCAACAAACTCTTAACCACATCCTACAACCTACAAAAAGCTGTAAGAATATACTTTCGTTTCAAATTACATATAAACCCAAGTCCGCCATCCGTCAATTCAAAAGGCACATCCGTTCATTTACCCCCTTTCATTACTGTAATTTATATTCTCTTTGGGTTCGATTAACCAAAAAAGAATAAATAACCCTGCCCATACTTAGGGCAAAAAAAAATTAGACATGTTTCCAAAAAATACATTCTTGGGCATTGTGTGCCTGTTATCGGTCCACATGCTGAGTGCGCAATCCTACCAAGGTTTGCTGACGGACAATTACAGTGGTGTGCACGGGGTTCTATCAAACCCTGCGGACATTGCCGACTCTAGGTTAAAAATGGATGTTAACCTTGTAGGTGTAAGTGCACTATATGGCAATAATTATATTGGCTTCAACTTTTCCGATGTTTTCAACGATTTTAGCTCAACATTTGATGAAGCCAAAACATTTCCCAAAACAAACAATTTCCTTGCCTTCAATATAGATGTTTTGGGGCCTTCTGTCATGCTCAGCATAAATGAAAAGAGTTCTTTGGCCTTTTTCACAAGGGGAAGGGCCCTTTTCAATGTGGATGATGTAAATGGCAACACTTTGGAAAAAGAGGGCGGTTTTGACGAAACCGAGGACTTTAGCGTGGTGGAAGGCGACATATCCGGCTCATTCAGTGCTTGGGGGGAGCTTGGCGCTACCTATGCCCGTGTTTTGCTGAACAATGAACAGCATTTCCTCAAGGGAGGGGTCACTTTCAAAATGATGCAGGGATTGGGCAATGTTTATATATATGGTTCGGACATTACCCTGGATTATGACTCCAATACCAGAGAGATCACCACTACCGGACAACTGCACCATGGTTCCACGGGCGAGGTAAATGACGAAGGAAACATTGGAGATGCCTTTGGCGATTTGAAGAACGGTTTTGGTTTTGGTGGTGACATTGGTTTTGTTTATGAATGGAGACCGAACCATGCCGAGTACACCAAGCTAAAAAGCGATGGCAGTTCTATTGTAAATAGGGGTGTCAACAAATACAAACTGAAACTTGGGGTTTCTGTGACTGATTTTGGCAAAATAATGGATATTGATGGGAGAAATCGTTTTTATGACCTCAATAGAACGCAGAGCATTGACAATTTTGACGGTGATGTTCTTGAAGAAGCACTATTGGACAATTTCAATTTAATATCAGACACCAAATCCAAAGACTATACATTGCCCACGGCACTGCATACCAACATAGACTGGAACTTGGCTTCGAAATTCTATTTGAATCTTAACGCAGATCTGTCCATTTCCTCCAAAAACTCTAGAAATATTGGACATATTCTAAATCAGTATAGGCTTACCCCCCGATTCGAAAGTGCATGGCTGTCCATATATTCACCAATAGGAATAGTGGAGGGAGTTGGTTTTCAATGGGGTGCAGGATTTAGATTGGGCCCATTGTACATGGGATCTGGATCTATTATATCATCCTTGGTCGGTGAGGACACAAAAGGGCTAGATGTATATGCCGGAACAAAAATTCCTATCTATCAGAACAAGCTGAAGGATAAGGACAACGATGGGATAATCAACAAAGAAGATTCATGCCCAGAAGTGGCGGGTCCCGTGGAAAACAATGGATGTCCTTGGCCCGATACCGATGGTGACGGACTTTTGGACAAGGATGACAATTGCCCCAATGAAGCAGGGCCACAGGAGAACAATGGATGCCCATGGCCGGACACCGATAATGACGGCATCTTGGACAAAGACGACGACTGCCCCAATATCGCAGGATCAGAAGAACATAACGGATGTCCCGACACTGATGGGGATGGCATCAGGGATATGGACGACCGTTGCCCAGAAACTCCCGGAAGTATTGAACACAAAGGCTGTCCAGATTCCGATGGTGACACCTTGGCCGATTTGGACGATGAATGTCCCACTATAGCTGGACCTGTAAGCAATAAAGGCTGTCCAGAAGTTACACAGGAAGTCCAAAAACAATTGAACGATTATGCAAGGACCATCCTTTTCGATACCGGAAAAGCGACCATCAAAGCAGAATCCGTGACCGTAATGGTGGATATTATCCAAATCCTTAATGAATATCCCAATGCCAAGTTTACTGTGGAAGGGCATACCGATAGTGTGGGATCCAACGAAAGCAACCAAAAGCTATCTGAGGCCAGGGCCAACTCGGTAAGGGATTTCTTGATCGATAAAGGAATAGCAGGCAACAGGCTCACCGCCATAGGATATGGTGAGGAAAAGCCAATAGCTTCGAACACAACGGCACTTGGCAAAAAACAGAACAGAAGGGTGGAGATCAATCTCATAAAATAGCCATCCTGCGCAAATGCAAATAATCGATGCAAGAACTGGTTTTGGTGTAACTCGTTAGTTCTTGAACAGCAGAGATGGTTGGGCCGCCAAGGTAAACTTGGCGGCCTTTTTTAATCTTTAACATTTTTATCCTATTAACAGGACTAAACTTACATAATCGGCCATTTTTAAAATATGCAAATATTTCATCCATGGATCCATTCCCATCATCCGTCAATTGGAATCCACCATCGGTGAATTGGGGCACTGAACATACACAGATAGTCCCTTATTTTATACTACCAAATCTATTTTCTCGTCATGCCCCAACAAGAAAAGAATATAAAAACCTGCTGTTATGACAAAACTTCTACTTAGCTATTTTTCTCTTCGTACAGATAAAAAACGTGTCTGTTCACCATGTCACTTTCCCTTCAAAAGAATATTACAATACTTGGGCATTGCATTGACCTTGCTCATGGGCGGTCAAACGTATGGGCAAATCGAAGTGGACACATGGTACAGTGCCGATAGGGCAGTCAACATCCCGTCACCTGACGGACAATTGGAATTATATACTCCATTCCCCCCACCCGACAATACCCCTGTAACAACCTGGTACGACCTTGTTGATTATGCGGGTGTGGACACCAAACAAGATGCTGTCCCGCATCCTGCTGATCCAGCGCATTATCCCAATCCTTGGGACGCAGCACTCAATCCTGGCTTTGCACATTCCTTTGGTTTACCAGCCTTTCTAAGTCCCACAGGATCTGTCCCTGGGATACCAACGTTGCGAAGAAACGATATGAACTTCAATCCTTCCGTGGAATTTGATGGAAGTGGAAATGGTCAGGCTTTGCATACACGGAGCATCTCTAGAGGGGAAATTACCGTTTTTATAGTGTTTAGGGCGCCTGGTGCTGGTAATTCAGCAAAGACCCAAAGGCTATTGTATGGAGGGGATATAGACAACTATCACAATTCCACCACAAATCTATCGCTGGGGGTTTCGGATGGAAACCGCTTCTCTGTCGGCAGGACCCGGTTTGGCGTAACTTTCTTTCAAAGTGGTGGGGTAGACCTCTTGGAACGACCTACCATAGGTGTATTTTCCAGGGAAACAAATCCTTTTGATAACTCGGAGGAAACCTTAACGACAAAAGTGAATGGCATCCATGATATCAATACCACAAGAAACGATGCTATTGCGGGAGATGACCTCTATCTGTTTGTCCGACTGGGCAAGCACTTCAATAGCAACGACCCCAACACCAACCTAACGGGAAACATCGCCGAAGTCCTAGTAGCTGATGGTGCTTTGCCTGCAAACTCCATACAACGTGCAGAAAGCTATTTGGCCATTAAATACGGGATAACCCTAAATAGTGCAGGACAATTGGGAAGCATCGATGGAAACCAGGGGTATCAATACCTATCTGCAAATGGAACAGTAATTTGGGATCCAGCAATCGATCCTGCATATAGATACGACATTGCCGGATTGGCCAGGGACAGGTACAGGGACAATGCCGGGCTTCCAGATCTTCGGTACAACCTGCACCAACGTATAGCCAAAAGTGAAAATGCGGAGGCCATAGTGACCATGTCCACCCATGCTGATTTTTCCCGTGATAACATAGACCATAACGGGCCCGAAATAGACAATACGACTACCTCGGGTACTTCGCTGTATTCATTCCTCCATAATTACCTCTTATGGGCCAATGATCGGGCAAGTCTGGACACAACAAACGTAGAGTTGCCAATTTCAGGGGACATCACCACAAGGATATCCAGGGAATGGCGGATACAGGCTACCCGATCGCATCCAAACATTGGCCCCATCAGCAATGTCAGTGTCCGTATCGATCTTTCTAGTTCCAATATATTGACCAAAGGCGATTGTGGCCTAAAACTATTGATAGACACCGATGGAGACGGGGATTTCACTACGGGCCCCATCACCATGATAGATGCTACAAGTGTGGACATGGCTGGTAATGCCTATTTTGACAATGTCAATTTTGAACACCTTGATGTCTTTACAGTAGGTTTTGGGGATATAGTGCCCCCAACGGCATCAAACCCTGCTGACATCACTGTATGCGATACACCACCTCCAGCAGACCCTATTGTTGTTGTTGATGAAGCGGATAACTGTGCCATAGCATCTGTTGTCTTGTTCTCAGAATCAAGCGATGGCAATACAAATCCAGAAACCATAACCCGAACCTATAGGGTTACCGATACATCAGGAAATTTTGTAGATGTCACCCAGACCATCTACGTATATCTCTCCCCAGATATTGATGACATTCTAGACCAAGTAGTCTGTGATTCATACACCTTGCCGGCCATCACAGGGACCAACCTTACCGGCAGTGAGGCTTACTTCGATCAATCTGGGGGACCTTCTGGAGGAGGAAATACTTACGCCCAAGGAGATGTCATCAATAGTGACATTACTCTCTTCATTTATGATGAGAGAGGTTCCACTCCCAATTGCTTTGATGAAGAAAGTTTCACTATCACCATAAACAGCTCACCGGCAGTGCCCACCATAACCGTCACACCGGAGGACTGCTCCTCACCCGCAACCAACACCGTGACCAACTATGACGCCAACCTGACCTATACATCCAACCCCAACGGGCT
>JBLWSV010000001.1:0-403184 GCA_048270465.1 Allomuricauda sp. | reverse complement strand
CAGCGTGGGCGTGGGCGGGGCCATCACCGGCGGCGCCAACGGGACCGACTACGTCATCACGGCCACCAACACGGACGGCTGCTCCGCGGATTCCGATCCCTTCACCTTCGACGCAGGGACCCAGCTAATGGCACTGCAACCAAATGCCATCGACCTGACATTCTGCGACGGCGACAGCCCCACAGGGAACGACCTTGTCCCCGCCATCTCCGCCACAATCATATGGTATAGCGACGCCGGGCTGACCTCCGTGGTCGATGGGACCGATGCCCTCTCAACGGGGATTTATTACGTCACTCAGACCGCCAACGGTTGTGAGAGTACCCCAACGGC
The DNA here is from genome assembly GCA_048270465.1 of Allomuricauda sp. Taxonomy (GTDB): domain Bacteria; phylum Bacteroidota; class Bacteroidia; order Flavobacteriales; family Flavobacteriaceae; genus Flagellimonas. Next base: position 402,851 of record JBLWSV010000001.1, on the reverse strand, counting down.
CGTGGCCGTGACCATCACCGAACAACCCGATGCGGGAAGCAATGGGGCAATCACCATCTGTGAAGGGGATGCCCTGACACAGGCCGACCTTTTCGCCCAGCTAGGGGGAACGCCCGACCTTGGTGGGACTTGGAGCCCTGCCTTCGCGGGTCCGGGGGTCTACATCTATACCGTAGCGGCCACATCACCCTGCACCACTGATGCAACGGCTACCGTGACCGTGTCCGAACAACAAAGACCCGATGCGGGAATTGACGCGACCTTATATATCTGCGAAGGTGATACCATCTCTGCAGAAGACCTTTTCAATGCACTTGGGGGGACACCCGATAATGGAGGAGACTGGAGCCCAACTCCTACCGGAGCTGGCGTGTACACCTATACCATAGCTGCAAATGGAAACTGTTCATCTTCTACCATGGCACGGGTTACTGTAATTGAAGAAAACATTGGAGCTTTTGTGGAACCTGTGTATTCATGTAGTGAAAATAACCTCCTCTCGAATTCAATTCTGGTGACCTTTGTTGATCCATCCGTAAACAACAATCTGATGTTTTCCCTGGACTCGACAAATCCAAACGATTTCAGGCTGAGTCCCAATTTTATCAATATAAGTCCTGGAGAACACAGCCTGTTCATCATGAACAATAATGGTTGTCTGTTTGAACATCTTTTCACCATTGATGATATTGAGCCATTGGAGCTTTCACTTTCAAGCGAAAATGTCAATGAAATAACAGCCAATGTGACCGGAGGTTCGGCTCCATATACCTACTATTTTGATAATGAGGATGGTTCGAACAAAAACACCTATACGATTGACAGGGACGGTACTTTCTTTGTCAGGGTAATGGACAGTAACGGTTGCGAGGCAACAGCCTCCATAACTCTCAATCTGATAGAAATTCATATCCCGGATTTCTTCACTCCAAACTTTGATGGACAAAACGATTTTTGGGCACCAAGAAATACTGAGGCGTTTCCGAATATCCAGACATACATTTTTGATAGATATGGCAGGAAGATCCAAATTCTAGGACAATCTGATGCTTGGAACGGCTCCTACGAATCCAAGCCCTTACCTTCCGGTGACTACTGGTACATTGTAAAATTAAATGATGGTTCTGGACGTGAATTTGTTGGACACTTCACCCTGTACCGATAAAAAATAGATAATACATGAAGAAAGCTATTGTTCTTATGATGTGGATGAATGTGTGCCTGATGAATGCGCAGGAGCTGACTATTCCGCAGTTGTCCCAATATTTATCCGACAACCCTTTTCTGATGTCCCCTACCTATGCCGGTATCGGGAACTATGTAAAGGTCCGGATGAACGGATTAACACAGTGGGTGGGTGTCAAGGATGCGCCTGACACCCAGTCACTGTCCGCAGATGTCAGGTTGGGAAACCGATCGGGGATTGGCATGGTCTTGTACAATGATGCCAATGGGGAGACCAAGCAGCGTGGTGGGAAAGTTTCCTTTGCCCACCACTTGACCTTTGACAAGTATGAAGAAAGCTTCTTCTCTTTTGCGTTGTCCTTTAATCTCAACCAAATTAGGATTGACATTGAAAACTTTGACCCAGAAGCAGAAAGTGATCAAGCAATCACAAACGATAGGGCTTCCAGCAATCCTAATTTTGATCTGGGCACTTTATACAGAAGAGGTGGGTTTTACCTGAGCCTGAATGTCTCGAACATTCTGAACAAAGACTTTAGAAAGTTCAACCCTATTCATGAACCCAATACGCTTCGAAATTATTATATGTATTCGGGGTACAGTTTCAGAAAGAACAGAAGGGACGATTTTGAAATAGAACCTTCTGTTTTCTTTCAATATTTTGAAAATGATGGCAGGTCTGTGACAGACGTAAACACCAAGTTCAAATGGTTTGATTTTGAAGACTATTACTATGCTGGTTTTACCTATCGGTTTTTGAACGATCAATTAGGCTCCCCTTTATATGTTGCCCCGATCATGGGACTCAAAAAAGGTGATTTCTACTTTGGATATTCCTATCAGGTCATCATGAACGAAATATTGGGCTATTCAAAAGGAACCCATGTGATCACCTTGGGGATAGATCTTTTCCAAGGTATTTCAAATTGTACTTGCACTTATTAAAAGAGAAACTATGAAAACAATTTCCAAATCATTGCAAAAAACCAACTTGCCGCTATTCTTGATCCTTGCATTTTCACTCTTATCCTGCAGCAAGGATGGTATTGAACCTCCAGAAAATGGTGAAGTGGTCATTACATCCTCAACAACGGACACCATCGTTCATGTCGTGGTGGGCAATGACAAAGTGCCCATTTATTTATCAATCCCCAAAGGCTGTGACAAAAAAAGTCTTCCAGCTGTTGTGGTCATGCATGGTTCTGACGGAATGTGGAGTAACCATGACCCAAATAATGGGGCTATGTCCGGACAATTCAACGAATGGCGAGAACTGTTTGATGAAAACTGTATTGTGGGGGCGTTTGTGGATAGCTATTCCGGTAGGGGTGTGACCACTAGATCGGGCAAATGGACCACCGCTCCGGATAATTTTAAGATAAGCTCACAATTTATACGTCCCAGGGATGCCAATGCAGCTTTGGCATTGCTCCAAAAACTAACGTACAGTGACGGAACTCCCATTGTTCGTCCCGCTGATGTTGGCCTGCTCGGATTTTCCGATGGCGCTACCGCCGTAGCTTCCACTTTGTACGATACCGATACCACTCCAGGGAACTGGGAATGGAAACAGACTTTTGATGGAAAGGAATATGACCAGTCTTCCGGTATATTGGCCCCAGAACCAAAACCAGATGTGGGTTTTGCCGGTGGGGTTTTCTATTATGGGGGGTCTGTAGGATATGACTATTGGGGTGCTAGTCCTTGTGGGGACAATGCACTTGAGGGAAATATATACCTGCCTTACGCCCCTCTATTGTATCAAATACCCACAGAGGGCTACCTTACAGAGAACACACTTTGTTTGGTAAACATCCTCAAAGAAAAACAAATGCCCGTTAAGCTGAACCTATATGAAGGAGTTGGACATGGGTTTGACTTTGAGAACAATGACAAGAGTGCCTTGGCCAGATCGGAGGCCTTGGAATGGTTTAAAGAAATACTGAAAATGTAATATAAATACCTGTAATGTCCCTGCACTCCATTCCCTTGGGGGCATTGCATTTTTCAATCTCCCCAAAGCAAATCCCAAAGGTACATGGACCTTTTTCCAAATATTGTCCATGCACTGACCATAGTACCCACTAATTGTCGGGAGTGCCACAATCATCCTCAAAATAGATCAATGAACCAAAAGCCTGGCAACGGGCATAAATCAGAACACCTAAAACTTAATCTACGATGAAAGGAAATTTTCTTGAAAAATGGATTTTAGATCTTGTCAAATCAGAGTATGAATATGGAAAGATCCCCAAACAGGCCACTTATAGGCTTAGGGAAAGAATGGATGATTTCATTGAGGTGACCATTGAATGGATGGACTTCGAGAACAACAGCCACAAAATCGTTTACCACGCCAGGGCTTATGGCAAGATGAAAGCGAAAGAGAATATGGATATTGTAAAGGATCCCATCTTTGATCTCGAAAATTATTATACGCTGGAGATCCATACCTATGTGAACCACATCAAAAGAAACTATAGCACAAGAAAAATAGCCAACTATGATGTGATGGGCGTGATAGGCCAACTGGAGAGTGTGGATGAGGAAAAGAGGAAGATGTAGCCATGACATATAGATGGCCTTTTACAAAATTTCCTTGTTTTGGGACACGGAATTGTCATTTTGCCCCTGACAAACTTCCCAATAAAATGGGACAATGTTCCCATTTTCCAGAATTCGGATGGAAAGAGACCAAAAATCAAGCTTTTACAGTGTTTTTTGTCGATAAAAATGCGCACTTAATCGTTCGTTTTTCATCCGTCAATTGAAAAGCCACATCCGTCAATTGGGAGGGATAGCGCATCATTTTTATTTGTTATTTGCAGTGTGTATTAAAGTTCCCAGGTTTTAATTTAAACAAATTACCTATGCTGTCTTTGACCATTTTATGGACCCTCGTCTGTGCCGCCATCATCATCGGATACCCCATTTACCTTTTCAATAAATCCTCATCAATGATTGAAAAAGTTGAGTATCCAAAATCCACGGTCTCCAATACCGTGGAGTTACTGTCCTTTGACATCAGAGAGCAACTGCCGGGCTGGTCCTTTACTTTGGACGTGCCACAAATCACTGAGGATGTGCTGCACAACAACCCTATCCTGTTTTATTTGGAATCGGACGACAATTGCCTAAAACTACCACTAAACAATGCAAGTATGGGATATAGGGCAAACGTTTATAAAAACATTGGAAAAGTGTATGTTACCTTCAAATCCCTCAACGATGGTGTCTCCAACTTTTATGTCCCCTCTTGGCACCTAAGCAAACTCAAAGTCCTTATCATAAAATCCAAGGACAAAAGAATTTATGGCGACTGGGATGCAAAAACCAATTTTTCAACCATCCACACGGGTATTGCAAAAGCTGGAATAAACATTCACGACTATGAAGATATGCTCGGGTATTTCAGCAACATAGCTACCATAGATTTCAAAGGACATTTTAAATCCAGAAAAATAAAAAGTCAATCGCGGACCTATTCCCCTGTATCCGGGCAAGAACACGAACTGTGCTCCACAGGATAACAAAAATGTCTTTAGTGTTCATGTATGTCTAAAGTGGGATCACTCCTATTGGAAATCCCACTTTATGCTTTCACTTTTTAAGGTCCATTTATGCATCCGTAAACTCAAAAGCAACATCCATGGACTCAAACCCTGCATACGTCAAATGGCATAAAAATTATTGACCGAAGCAAAGTAGATTTACCACTGTAAAGGAAAATGAAAAAAGTAAAAACAAAATATGGGCTGCACACGGATATAAAATCCTTGGCTTCAGTTCTGGCAATGAAGACAGTGCAGTTCCATAAGTTTAGGTTGACCTTATCCGTTCCAAATTGGGATATGGGCTGCCAATAAAAAACTCACCATTAGTAATTCCTTGTAAGCTGAAAGCAAGTATGGGGTTATGCTGCGCACAGTTAACATTAAGGAAAGAAAGTGGTGAGTTGTTTTTTCATGTCAGCACAAGATACTCTTTCATAGAGCACAAACCCCAAATACCTACAAAACAGAGGCTATTGGGTCTGTCTTGTCAAAAAATATTCCCCGACAAACCATTTATACATTTCCAATAAAAAAATTGTACCTTAATCGATTGAAGGAGCTTGGATTCTTCTTAAAAAGAATTGAACAGATTGACCTTGATTATATGGGTTTCAGTAGAATTGGGTCTCTCTGGTATGTTGGCCCTTCTCTAAAGACCCCTGTAGTATTCTTGCCAAAAAATAGATGTTGCGATAGTTTATAAAACATTACCAATACAACGAATCAAAGCCATGTCTTGACAAAATAACCTTTAATTGGACAAAACAAATGAAAAAAGATGCCAATCTGACCCAAAAATAGCAAATTAATTTTATTCTTTCAATTTTAATAAGAAAAATCCTTTCAGAAATTTCCTTTCAATGCCCATCGAAACAAAAATTCCAATACCTGAAAATGTGCAACACAGCCGTTCCAAAAAAAGGTTGGTTGGTAAATGTGCTTACGGTGGCCCGATTGTGAAAGAAAAAACAACCATCTTTTTTTGTATTATGGTGTGCTTCCTGTTGTTTTTCCCGGGAACGACCAAAACATTGGCCCAGACCATAGAAATGGACAGAAAGACGAGGGAGGTACCCTATTCGATCTTGAAGGTGGAAGATGAAGACCTGGGAATCGATTACATTTTGAAGAATGAAAAACTGTTCAACTCCAAAGGACCATGGAGGTTCAATGATGTAAATGCCACATATTGGGCAAGATTGGATTTTATCGATGAGCTTGGCACACTGGATACGGAGGAAAGTTGGCAACTGCGCACCCTCAACTTCAGCAAGGCAACCCTTTTTTATGCAAATAGGGATTCCATTTACCAAAAAACGTTCGGGCAGTTCCAGGAACATGAAAAAAGGACGTCTCTCATCCACCACGAAGGTGTTGGCTTTAAAAAACAAGATCTTATAGACCAAAGATACCTATACCTCAAGGTCCAAGTTGTTGAACGGTTTGTATCTTCCCCAAAGTTCGAGTACCTATCGGCGGCGTCCAATCGATTTTATACTCATTATTATACAAGGGGCGATCTGGGAAACGTCATCTTGGATCATATTTATTTGGGTGCCTGCATGATTTTCTTCTTAACCTTTTTCATTATCTTTTCCTATACAAAAAAAGCTGAGTTCTTATACTATGCACTTTACATATTTTTTTCCGCCTTTTTTCTTGTACGCCTTTTTTCGCCCAGTTACCAATCCTTTATCGGCACATTGTTCGGGTACGGAACCGTACTTGTCTCACAAGTCCTCATCAATCTGTTCTATATGCTTTTTGGCATGTACTATCTGGATACCAAACGAATATATCCAAAGCTCCATTTGGCAATGCGCTCCATTGTTTCGATATTGATAGTCTTGATAGTCTTGTTCATCTACATGCACTATGCTGCGGAATATTCCATCAGTAACAAGATATTGGACATACAACGGTTCATGATGAGCTTGTTCGGCATATTCTCCATGATCTACTTACTGGTCAATGCAAAGGACAGACTGGCCACTTTCCTGGTCGTGGGCTCCTTCATCTATATGGTGGGTGCATTACTGTACATGTTCACTCTTTATAAATATTTCATGGTCATCGGATCGACCCTGGAGATCATCATCTTTTCACTGGGCCTTGCCTATAAGATAAAACAAGAATACGAAACCAGATTGGCACTCCAGTTTAAAGTTTCCCAGAAAGAAATGAGCGCACTCCGGGCGCAGATGAACCCCCATTTCATTTTCAATTCCTTGAATTCCATACAGCACCTGATACTCAACAATGACAAAGTATCTGCATTGAAATATTTGTCCAGTTTCGGCAAATTGGCCCGAAATGTCCTTGAAAGCTCAAATGAAGCCCTAGTGACACTTACAGATGAAATAGAAACGATCCGATCCTATCTGGAGCTTGAATCCTTAAGATTTGACAATGGATTTGAATACTCCATTGAAATTGATAAAGCGCTGGACACCGACAATATAGAAGTGCCCTTGCTTTTGATCCAGCCCTTTGTTGAAAACGCCATTGTACACGGTCTTCTGCCCAAAAAAGAGGGTGCAAAAAAACTTGGTCTGCGATTTGAAAAAGTGGGAAGTGTACTTACTTTTGAGATTGATGACAATGGTGTTGGAAGAATGGCCCGAAAAGGGAGGGACCGGTCGGCGACCTTTGAACGAAAGTCAAGGGGAATCGAAATCGCCCAAAAAAGATTGAAGATGATACACAAAGATCGAAGGGTCAAAAGCAGTATAGAAATCATAGATAAATATGATCTGGGGGGCAATCCGTCCGGAACAAAAATCATAATAAGAATTACATAACCCCTAAAACCGAACCAATGGTCCTAAAAGCAGTAATTATTGAAGATGAAAAGCACAGCAGGGAAACATTAAAGTCCATGTTGGAAGAATTTTGTAAAGATGTCAAGGTAATCGCCATGGCCGGTTCCGTAGAGGAAGGCGTCAAGGTATTGTCCGTTTACAGTCCCGATGTTGTCTTTCTCGATATCGAACTACAATCCGGTGTGGGTTTTGACGTGCTCAACCAGATCAAAGATCCCGATTTTGAGGTCATTTTCACCACAGCCTATGAAAAATATGCCATAAAGGCCATAAAGTTCAGTTCATTGGACTATTTGCTAAAGCCCATAGACCTTGACGAACTCCAGGATGCCGTGAAAAAGGTCAGGACAAGAATGGACACCAATGTTTACCGGGAGCAATTGGACACTTTGATGCAGAACATATCAAGGGGAGATACCAGGCCGGAAAAAATCTGTTTGGCCACAACCACGGGAATGGAATTCATTGCGATAGATGACATCGTTACCTGCAAGGCCGATGGTTCATATACCTGCTTTACCATGAAAGACAACAGCACCCACATGGTGAGCAAGCATTTGAAAGAATATGAACACCTGTTGGCAGAACATCAGTTCATGCGTGTGCACAACAGCTATGTCATCAACCTAAGAGAGGTGAAGAAATACATGAAGGCCGATGGTGGCTACCTTGTCATGAGCAATGATATGGAAGTCAACATTTCAAACAGGAAAAAAGAAGAATTATTTGAAGCCATGAAACGACTTTGAAAAAGGCTTGTGGAACAAATGATTGTCCCGGCTAGTCCTTCTTGTCGATCAAACCTTTGGTAAATTCATTAAGGGCTTCCACTTTTTCCTCAAAACTTCCCTTTAGGGTCCTTCTGTATGTATTGAGGTTCTTCACCAGGTCATCAATATTCTCGGGAAGGACATCTTCAAAAAATTGACGTAGCCTTTTGGCCGTTGTCGGGGATTTTCCATTGGTCGATATGGCCACTTTTACATTTCCTTTGGTAACGATCCCTCCCATATAAAAATCACAGAAAGGCGGATTGTCCGCCACGTTCACCAATATGCTCCTTTTGCGACAATCATGGTACACCTGTTCGTTCACCCCGGTATTGTCCGTGCAGGCAATGACCATGTGCTTTCCTTGCAAAAATTTTTCATGATAGGCTTCCCGAACGATCTCCACTTCGTGCCCTTGTGCCAGTTCCAAAGTTTCGGGCAAAAAATCAAGGGACACCATTTGCACTTGGGCATTGGGGCTGGATTTCAGCAAAAAAGTCAATTTTTCAAACCCAACATTCCCTCCCCCAACGATGAGCACCTCCAGATTGGAGACTTTTAGAAAAATCGGGTACAACTCATTTCTTTCCATGGCGATATTTTCTGTTCGTTTGGACAACTGTATAAAGATACTGACTATTCGTGATGGTTCATGCAGGCGAAAGCAAAGGGGCAATTAACTAATGTGCCATCCCTTTGGGGTTTGGGTTGATTTGAATGCCTTTTATGCCTTTACAGAACACTTCAAACACGTTCCAGTGAGAAGACAGTTTACATCCTCTACCCTATAGCCCTTTGGTATTGAAAAATGCACCGATTCCTCCAAACATTCTATGGTAAGGCATGTGGTGCACCGAAAGTGGAAATGATGTTTCGATATCCTTTTCCCTTTGCAGTCCGTACACACCGCAAAATACTGTTTTCCATCCTCGGCCACCACTTTATGGACAATCCCATCTTCACAAAATTGGTTCAGTACACGATATATGGTTGCCCTGTCCATGCTCATGCTGATTTCTTGTTCAATTGCATCGTGGCTCATTGCTCTTTGGGTCTGGGAAAGCAGGTTCAAAACAGCTTTTTTGGCGGGGGTATTCCTTCGTTTCATAAAATATTAATGCGACTTTGTTGCAATAATAAAAATAATTTCTACTTTTGGCAACTCTTTTCAATTTAAAAACTTCATCATGTCAAAAAACAACAATTTCGATGTCATCATTATTGGGGGCAGCTATGCAGGGCTTTCGGCGGCCATGAGCTTAGGCAGGTCGTTGAAAAAAACCCTTGTCATCGATAGTGGTGACCCGTGCAATAAAACAACGCCCCACTCCCATAATTTTTTGACACAGGATGGCAAGACGCCGGAAGAAATCTCTTCAATGGCCAAAAAACAGGTGAAAAAATACGATTCGGTACACTTTTTTGATGGTTTTGCCTCTGAAGGCAACAAAATGGGCAATCAATTTGAGATCAAGACCCAGTCTGGGCACACTTTTCTGGGTAAAAAATTGATCTTTGCCTCCGGCATCAGGGACATCATGCCCAATATTAAAGGATTTTCCGATTGCTGGGGCAAAACCGTCATACACTGTCCCTACTGCCATGGCTATGAGTTCGTTGGCAAAAAAACTGGAATCTTCGCACAAAGTGATCGGGCATTTCATTTGGCCTCGCTGGTTAACAATCTCACCAATGACATCACAATCCTGACTTCTGGGCCTGCTTCTTTTTCCCCTGAACAATCCCACACCCTGATAAAACACAACATAATTGTTGATGAAAGGGAGATTGCTGAAATCGAGCATCAAAATGGGCAAATGCAAAATGTGGTTTTCAAAAATGGAGAAAAACTAGGGCTTACGGCCCTCTATGCAACGATACCTTTTGAGCAGCACTCCCAGATTCCGATGGACCTTGGTTGCGAACTGACCGAACACGGACTTATCAAAACGGATTTTATGCAGAGAACGACAATTGAGGGAATCTATGCCTGTGGGGACAACACCAGTTCCATGCGATCCGTGGCCAATGCCGTCCATTTTGGCAATTTTACCGGAGCGGTCGTCAACAAGGAATTGACCGAATTGTCATTTTAGGGAAAGGCTTCCCATCAATTGCCAACCCCGTTCAGAAAACGCAAAAAAAGGAGGTCCGAACTCTATCGAAACCTCCTTTTTTAATTGTAGTGGGTATTTTTATGCTTCGCAACTGGCGCATTCCTTCTTTTGCTTGAACTTCTGCGCTGCGTTCATACTATGCTGGTAATAAAGGGATTTCAGACCCAATTTCCATGCCGTGACATGGATTTTGTTGATATCCTTTGTGGGCATATCCGGGTGCACGATGATGTTCACCGATTGGCCTTGATCGATATGGTTCTGTCTGTTGGCAGCTTGGTACACAATGTCCAATTGGTCCAGTTCGGAATAGGTCTTGAACACGGCCTTCTCCTCTTCTGTCAAAAAGTCCAAGTGCTGTACGGAACCGTCCATGTCGCGAATGCTTCGCCATACTTCTGGAGTGTTCTGTCCCTTTTCCTCCAACAGATCCATAAGATATGGGTTCTTGATAGTCACCTTGATCTTGGCTATATCCTTTACATAGCAATTGCTCCAAATCGGCTCTATTCCTTGGGACACTTGGCCCAAAATGAAGGCAGAGGAAGTGGTGGGGGCAATGGCGTTCAAAGTGGCATTCCTTCTTCCATAACCTTTCAACACTGCAGGTTCCCCAAATCGTGCTGCCAATTCTTCGGAAGCCTTATAGGAACGGTCTTTTATGGCCTTGAATATTTCACTGTTAAGGTTGTAGGCCTCTTGGCTGTCAAAAGACAATCGTTTGGACTGCAACAAAGAGTGCCAGCCCAAGGCTCCCAATCCTAGAGCTCGGTTTTCCTTGGCAAAATTATAGGCCCGCTCCATAAACAAGAAAGTCTGTCGGTCATCCCGATCGGAAGAATCGCGGTAAGCCTCGAGTTTTTCAATGAATTCGGTGATCACCGCATCCAAGAAATAGACCATGGTCTCCACAGCATCGGTGTTCTTCCACTTGTCATAGTGCAACAAGTTGATGCTGGAGAGTACACAGACAAAGGACCAGTTGTCATTGGAAGGCAGCATGATCTCGGTACAAAGGTTACTTGCGTGGATACGATGTCCTTTTTCCTGATAGACATCCACGGCCCCATTGTTGGCATTGTCTGAGAAGAAAATGTATGGGTATCCCATTTCGCCCCTTCTTTGGAGCACTTTTGCCCAGACCGTTCTTTTATCCACGTCCCCGTCGATCATTTCCTGCATCCATTGATTGGTCACCGTAACCCCGTGGGTAAGCTGTTGGATAGGGTTTCCCTCGGTGCCGATTTCCAAAAACTCCATAATGTCCTTGTGATCTATGGGCAGATAGGGCGAAAAACGACCTCGCCTCACAGAGCCTTGGCTCACCACATCTACCATGGATTCGAACAATTGCATGATGTGGACCGCTCCCGAAGCCTGTCCGTTGTTCTTCACCGGGGCGCCCCTGTGCCTGATCTTTCCGAAATAACCGGACGTTCCCCCGCCCAATTTGGACATCATCCCCACTTCCGATTGGGTGTAAAGGATGTTGCCCATGTCATCATCAATATGGGAACCGAAACAGCTTATGGGCAATCCCCTCCTTTTTCCAAAATTGGACCAAACTGGCGATGCCAGGGAGAAAAAACCATCGGACATATAGCCATAGAACTTATCGGCATAACCCGGAATCTGGAGTATCTCCTCTGCCCTCTCCGCAATCTCCCTAATGCGCCCTTCGGGGGTCGCCCCTTCAGTGAGATAGCCAGAGGCCAAAAAGCTTCGGCTGTATTCATTGAGCCATTCAAATCCCTTGCTTTCTTCTTTGGTCTTGAGTTTCGCCAAGGCATCCTTTCGGGCGTTTACGAGTTCTTGTGTCTTATTGTCTTGTTTCTGTTCTGCAATTTGCTGGGCTGGGGTCTTGTTCTCCATAATTTAAAAAAGATCGTCGCTGGTTATACTTTGTGTTCTCTTGCTATAATTGATGGATCTTTTTACAAAAAAGTCTCCGTGTTTTGTTCCAATAATCTCGTCGTCAAACCATTCGGTCTGTGCCAGAAGCTTCTGATCGACATCAAATACTTTTGCTATGCCAATGCTCTCCAGGGAATTGTTGAATCGATTTTTGATGAACTCGTTCACTACGGCTTTGGGCAAAAAGTCCAGCTCGCCTTCCTCAAAGATCCAATCCACGATCTTGCTCTCGGCTTCGTATGCTTTTTCACATATCTCTTGAATCATGGCCTTATATTCATCGTCAAACCATTCGGGGTGTTCTTTTTTGATGATATTGATCACATCTATACCGAAATCCCCGTGGATCTGTTCTTCCTTGGAAGTGGCCTCCACCACATTTGAAATTCCCTTGAGCATGTTTTTGTGCTTGTTGAACGCCATGATGATCAGGAACTGGGAAAACAGTGACACATGCTCAATGAAGAGGGAAAAGAGCAAAATGGATTCTGCATATTCCTTGTTGTTCTCGCTTTTGGCATTTTTGAGGGCTGTTTCCAAATATTGCACCCGCTTCATAATGACAGGCTTTTTTTTCAAATTCTCAAACTCTTGGTTCAATCCTAAAATTTCCAATAAGTGGGAATAGGCATCGTGGTGCCTCACCTCGCTTTCGGCAAAAGTGGCGCCGACCGAACCGATTTCCGGCTTGGGCATGCGATGGTAAATATCCCCCCAAAAGGTCTTCACCGCTACCTCGATCTGGGAAATGGCCAGCATGGTGTTTTTGATGGCACTGCGCTCTACCTCGGTGAGCCCGGATTTAAAATCCTGAATGTCGCTCGTAAAATTAAATTCGGTATGGATCCAATAGGAATGTCTAATGGCCGGAACATATTCATACAACTGTGGGTACTCGTAAGGCTTCAGGTTGATACGCTTTTCAAAAATGTCAGCTTGGCGCATTTGGGCCCTCTTGTTCCTGTAAATAATGTAGGCTTTGGCCACATCGTGGAACTCACTGTTCATAAGCTCGTTCTCCACCACATCCTGCACCTCTTCCACAGTGGGGGCATAGTGCTCGTCCTTACCCTTTCGCTCCAACAACACTTGATGGACGTTGTTGGCAATCTGCTGCGCATCGGTGATCTGCCCATGGTCCACGGCAGTCATAGCCTTTAGAATGGCATTTGTAATCTTGTGTAAATCAAATTCTTGTGTACTAAAATCCCTTTTAGTAATGTGAGAAATATGCATGAGGAAAACTTTTTGGAGTTGCGTAAAATAGCTCTTTGTAAAATTCATATTTTCTTTACTTTGATTTTACATAGACCCGATCAGGTTCTCAACACTTTTATCAACATTCCCTTTTTTTTGGCCAAAAACTCATGGGAGAACGCATAAAATCAAGGCTTGGAAAAAAGCTGGCAAATGTCAGCCCATTAAAACATTTTCTGTGGGTTATCAACAACACAACATTGCCCATAGTCTAAGGATGTATCTGGCATTGATCATGTCTCCATTAATTCACTACGGCTTCCAGATTATCATTGTTTGGACATTTCAGCACTGTATAAAATAGGTGACACAGAAAACCATCTGGCCAGCATTGTCCATTTACATCAATGATCTTCGTCATTGTTGCAGCCGATTACTGATTCTACCTTTACTTCATATTTCAATTAAATACCAGTATCATGAGAAAAATAGTAGCATTGACATTGGCTTTGTTGGGAACAGCTATGCTGATGGCACAGGACAGGGATAGGGACAGGGTCCAAGATTCCGAACAAGACCGAGACCGTTTAATGCTGGTCGATGGGGAGGTTCTCCAAATACGCGACCAAGACCAGATCCGCTTACAAGACCCCGTCACACTCAATGATGGAACTGTCGTCAACCCAAATGGTTCTTATTTGACCAAAGACCGCGTTCGGCTGCGACTAAAGGATGGCGAATGTTTGGACAATGAGGGAAACAAATACCGCAATGAATACCAGTACCGCCACAAAATTATGCAAGAGGACAAAGGGCTTACCAATGCACAGATCCAACAGCGAAACCAAAACAGGTTCCAGATCATGCGCATTGATGGCGAAGTCTATCAAATCAGGACCCGATCACAAGAAAGATTGCAACAAAGACTGGAACTCAGTAATGGCAGTTCCATTGATCCTGATGGAACCTACATGACACAAGACCGCAAACAGTTGAGGCTCCAGAATGGTGAATGTATGAACTTGAGCGGGGAGAAATTCAGGAACATGCACCAACATCGAAAAATGATGCTCCAAAAGAATATGAAGAACATGAAAGGCATGAAGACCAAAAAGGGACTCAAGGGCAATCCAGCTCAGAAGAAGAAGGGTTCCAACGTTTAAAGCAACACGATAATGGTCATGCCGCCAGATAAGTGTATGGCCATTGTCCCTCTTTCAAACCACGTGCCATGAAATCGATTTTTTTATACTGTTCCATATTGACCCTTTTCATTGGAAATGGTCTGTTGGCACAGAACGACCCCAAATCCCAAAATGAAAAAGCGAATGAAGGGGAGTCATTCGTTTTAGCAGATATCAGCTATAGCAATGATGCTGTTTTCATGGGCAGGAGAGATTCGATTGCGGCCCCCTATATCCTTTCTTCCATTGGTTATTATGACCGATCCGGATGGTTTGCAGATCTTTCCTTATCCTATCTTACACGAAGTGAAGAACAGCGTGTAGATCTTTTTCTTGTTTCAGGGGGGTATTTGTTCGAATCCAAGAAATGGAGCGGTGGGCTTTCGGGAACAGCTTACTTTTACAATAAGGATAGTTATAATGTGCAGTCCGAGGTTGTGGCCGATGTCACGGGAATACTTAGCTATGACCTGAAGGCGCTGGAGCTTTCGGTTTACGCCAGCAGTTATTTCAATAAAAACAGCACCCCGGATATTTTTCTTGGGCTAATGGCAGAGCGTACTTTTTATGCCTTCCACAGAAATTTTTTTATCACACCAAGAGTATCGCTTTATGCGGGTTCCCAGTATTTCTATGAAGAATATTATAGTACCAGTCGCTTGGGCAACAGAAAGGGACAGGGCATGGGACCCGGAGGTTCAGGATCAACTGAAGTTAATTCCGTGCAAATCGCAGAAGCTTCTGAATTTAATTTCCTGAACGTGGCTCTGAGCATACCTATACAGTATCAGCACAAGCAATTCATTTTCTCCTTTGATCCCATCTGGGCATTTCCACAAACCAGTGCCACACTTACCACAGAGGACACAGTTTTTCAGGAGAAACTGGACAATGTATTCTACTGGTCTGCGGGAATCAGCTATTGGTTCCTTACCACCAAAGAAAAATAGATTAATACTGAAGAAAGACAATGGCAAAATATAGATCAAATTAGTTTAAACTGCCGGAAAATGTCTTTCCATGAAGCGCAGAAAAGACAAAGCCCTTTTAATCCTAGGATTAAAAGGGCTTTTGAGTACCTTGGGTGTGAATCCTTACATAATATTATTTGATACAAATTGAGTATAATTGACTGTATATCAAATATTTGAATCGATATCTTCGCTTGCAAGTTTTCCCTTCATTTCGTATTTTTAGACAAAAACCGTCACTTTTACGTCACTTTTTTATGTCAGTAAAACTACGAAGCAGAACATTAAAATCAGGAGCAAGAAGCCTCTATTTGGATATTCATCACAATGGTCAAAGGTGGAGAGAATTTTTAAAAATAAAAATTCTTCCAAAAGACCCTTCTAAAGTTGAAAAGAAAAGGGTTGCGGAAAGAATCCGTGCCAACAGGGAATTAGAGGTTCTGTCGGATGAAACAGGACATGTTCCCCAGCACCTAAAAAAGATGAGTTTTTTTGTCTTTGCAGAAAACTACATACAAGAGTATAAAAATAAAGATGTACGTATCATTGCCAGTGCTGTAGAAAAATTTAAAGAAGCGGTCAACAACCAGAGGTTAACCATTTCAGAAATTACCCCCAAAACAATGAACTTGTACAAGGATTACTTGATCTATGATGCTGGTTTGGCCGGTGAAACTGCTCATAACTATTTTAGTAGATTCAAAAAAGTCTTGAAAGCAGCAAAGGTTCAAGGTTATCTTAAAGAAATGCCGACTGCAGACATTCGGTTTTCCAATCCCAATAAAGATGACACCCTAAAAAAACAAGTTTTGGATAAAGATGAACTGCAAAAGCTTGTAAACACTAAATGTGGCAATTTAGATGTCAAAAAGGCCTTCTTATTTGCATGCTTCACTTCCCTAGGTCTCGCTGAAATCCGAGAGCTTAAATGGAAAAACATTAATAAAGGTCGCCTAATAACATATAGAAATAAAACTGGAGAATTGATCAACAATAGGTTAAACCAAACCGCTCAGAAAATTATTGGGGAACCAGGCTACAGGGAGGAATATATATTTGACCTGCAATTGTTAAGTGACAATGGTGCCAATAAGGCTATTCGACACTGGGTGAAACGGGCAAAAATCGATAAGCATATAACCTTTTATTGCGCAAGACATACATTTGCTTGCCAACTGTTGATAAACGGAGCAAACCTAAAAACTGTTGCTGACGCCATGGGCCATAGTTCTACCAGAAGCACCTTGAAATACCTTAACCACGTTCAACGGTTACAAGATGAAGCCATCGACAAGCTTCCATTATTGAAAATCGTTTAAGGCACCTTTTCACATTGAGTTGCAAGGTTATTTTTCACCAAAAAACTTACTTCTATAATTATTTATTGTATTATTGCGATAAAATAATAAAATGGGATTGGCCAAGACCGAAATGTTTACCGAAAACCAGAATGAGCTCGCGCTCATAGGCAAGGTATTCGCCCATCCTGCCCGGATTGCCATATTGCAGCACCTTTTCAAGGTAAAGGCCTGTGTCTGTGGTGACCTCGTAGAGGAAATCGGACTGGCACAGCCCACCGTTTCCCAACACTTAAAGGAACTCAGGAACATGGGACTCATCAAGGGCGATGTGGAGGGAACCAGTGTCTGTTACTGTGTAAATGTGGTAAACTGGAACGAAATGAAGGAAAAGTTCAAGGCATTCCTCGATCAGGGGATTGAACTGGACGAGGAATGCTGTTAGTATTTTTTTGAATAAATATATCGCTTTATTGCGATAAAATAATAAACAAAAAACATAAAAAACAACATGAAAACAAAGCTGACCTGGGCAATGGCTCTGCTGCTGCTCTGCCTTCCACTTACCACACATTCCCAAGAACTTCGGGGAAAGATCCAACGCTCCGTTAAGGAACTGAAAGGGGTGTTCCCAAAAATTCCAAAAGAAAAAACCCAACTTCTGGACCAACTGGCTTCCAGGATGGCATCCAACATGGGTGAAACACCTTATACCGTTGTGTTTGTGGACCAGACCAATGACGACATGGGCCAATTGGCCATGATATGGCTCAGGACAGGTCTTGTGCACTACGGCTTATACGATAGGTTTATCGTGGAATCCGCTGGTTTGGAATCAGCGAACCAAGCCCTTCCCGGTCTGGCCCTGTTGAAGAGCGATGGGTTCCGGGTCCACAATGCAAAGGGCGAATCCATGTTCACTTATTTGGCCAGTTATGGCTCAGATAGTTGGACCATCAATAGAAAGACCCTTGAATCCCTAAATTTGGACGAGGACAGCAGTGTAAAGGTCTATGTCCAGGATGGGCTCACGGACCGCAATGCCCAAATCTTGTTCGAGGACAAAGCCGACATCGCCGGGGAAATGATCTATGTCGCCACCCAGGTCGATGCCATTATCAAAGCCAAAATGTAAAATCCATGACCTTATCCGAAGGAAAGGATCAACCGTCCCAATTGACCCGTGAACCCAATGGTTCACCGGACGTTAAGTGTTGTTAAATCTTAAAATCCAATTAATGACTACGACCACAACCAGTCTATACCCTGAAATAGCGGCATTCATTTCATCATTGCAAGGGGATGACATTTCCCCTGAACGAAGGGAAACCCTGGATTCCCTTACCCAGTTCATCCAGTCGAAAGTTTTGGAAGATCAAGAAATACGCCTGAATTTCATTTGCACCCACAACTCCAGAAGGAGCCACCTGTCCCAGATATGGGCACAGACCATGGCCCATTATTTCAAAATCAAGAACGTGTTCTGCTATTCGGGGGGCACCGAGGCCACCGCCCTGTTCCCGATGGTGGTGGAAACCCTTGGGAAACAGGGGTTCCAGATCCAACAGCTTTCACAGGAGAGCAACCCTGTATATGCCATCAAATATGCGGACAATGCACATCCGGTGATCGGGTTCTCCAAAACCATGGACGATCCCTTCAACCCCAGTTCTGGTTTTGGAGCCATCATGACCTGTGATTCGGCCAATGAGGCCTGTCCCTTTGTGCAGGGTGCGGAAAAGCGTATTCCCATTACCTTTGAAGATCCCAAGGCCTTTGACAACACCCCGCAGCAGGCTGAGAAATACCTCGAACGGAGTATACAGATCACAACGGAACTTTGGTATGTATTCTCAAAAATCAAATCATAAACAATGGCAGCAAAAAAATTAAGCTTTTTGGACAAGAACCTTACCCTTTGGATCTTTATCGCAATGGCCATCGGGGTCGGGGTCGGTTACCTTTTCCCATCATTTCCCAACATCATCAATTCCTTCAACAGCGGTACCACCAACATTCCCATTGCCATCGGTCTCATCCTTATGATGTACCCCCCTTTGGCAAAAGTGGACTATAAACTGTTACCCAAGGTGTTCAAGAACACCAAGATCTTGGGCATTTCCTTGGTATTGAACTGGATCATCGGTCCCGTACTGATGTTCATTTTGGCCATCACCTTTTTAAGGGACTATCCCGAGTACATGGTCGGGTTGATATTGATCGGATTGGCCCGATGCATTGCCATGGTACTGGTCTGGAACGACCTCGCAGAAGGAAGTAGTGAATATGGCGCTGGTTTGGTCGCCCTGAACAGTATCTTCCAGGTATTTGCCTATAGTTTTTATGCATGGATCTTCATTACTGTCCTGCCCCCCTATTTTGGTTTTGAAGGGGCCATAGTTGATATTTCCATCGGGACCATTGCCGAAAGTGTGGCCATTTATCTGGGCATTCCTTTCCTAATGGGCATCCTCAGCCGCTTGATCTTGGTCAAGTTAAAAGGTGAAGCATGGTATACGAAGAAATTTATTCCCGCCATTTCCCCCATGACCTTGATCGCCCTGTTGTTCACCATAGTGGTCATGTTCTCCCTCAAAGGGGAGCTCATCGTCGAAATTCCCATGGACGTAGTGATTATTGCCATTCCATTGCTCATCTATTTTACCTTGATGTTCATTATTGGCTTTTTCGTGACCAAAGCAACGGGTGCCGAATATGACAAAACCACTTCTGTAGCCTTTACGGCCGCAGGGAACAATTTTGAATTGGCCATTGCCGTGGCCATAGCCGTTTTTGGACTAAATTCAGGACAGGCCTTTGCCGGGGTAATAGGCCCTTTGGTCGAAGTTCCCGCGTTGATCTTATTGGTTCGGGTTTCCTTTTGGTTGAGAAAGAAATACTTTACACCCAAAACCATATAGATCTTTGCCAGTATGTGGAATTTAACCAAGGTTAAGTGACAAAAGTCACACTTTTTGATCTTAGACCATCGTAAATTTGCGATGAACTATGAAAACAACAGTGGAAGTACAGAAAAATAGAAGGGAGACCGAGGAACTGGCCCGGTTTGCCAAAGCTTTGGGACATCCGACACGGATCGAAATCTTAAAATATTTGGAAAACCGATCCTGTTGTTTCACAGGAGACCTGGTGGAAATATTTCCCGTAGCACAATCCACAGTTTCCCAACATTTAAAGGAACTGAAAGAAGCTGGTCTGATTCAGGGCGAGGTCAACCCGCCAAAAGTAAAATACTGTATTGACCAAGAAAATTGGCAGAGGGCCAAATTACTGTTTGCCCAACTTTTTGGACAAGATAGGAACATTACGGCAAAACCATTAAACAGAAAGCCATGAAAAATTATGTGAGCTATGTGGTACAGGGGCCCGAGGGCCACACCCATTTTTCGGAGACCTTGAAGATTGACCAACCTTCCTATTCCTATTCCAAAGACCCAGAAACCCTGGGAGTCATGGAATGGGCCGCCATGAAACAAAAAGAGCTTTCCGCTGACCAGAAGCTTGTGATAGTGAACGTATTCAAACTATAGATCAATAAAGATAGACCATGAAAACAATCAAAGTATTGGGCACGGGCTGCCCCAAATGCCAAACCCTGACAGGAGTGGTAAAAGAGGTGATGTCGGAAAACCAAATAGAGGCCTCCATCGAAAAGGTAGAGGACATTGTGGAGATCATGAAATTCAATGTCATGGTCACCCCCGCCCTCGTGGTGGACGACCAGATAGTCGTAAAGGGCAGGATCCCTTCCAAAGCGGAAGTGTTGGCCTGGTTACAGGAATAAAAACGGAATACTATGGATTACCATATCACTGCTACGGCGAATGCCGGGAATGATGCCATCCTATCCATTAAGGATGCCACCATAAACTTCGGGACAACCCTAAAAACGGAAGCTGATCTGCCCAATCCCGCAGAACTTTTCTTGGGTGCCATTGCCGCGTGTATCCTTAAAAATGTGGAGCGCTTTTCCGGCTTATTGAAATTCGAATATGAAAGTGCGCATTTGACGGTCCGTGCAAAACGACTGGAGGATCCCCCACGTATGGATGAAATCTTCTATGAGTTGACGGTCATTAGCCAAGACCCAAAGCTGAACGCCCAACTTTTGCAAAGGAACTTCGAAAAGTTTGGCACCATCTACAATACCGTGAAGCAGGCCTCGGCCATTTCCGGGACCATAAAAATTGAAGCCCGTGTTTGATTGGCTTGAACAAATGGCCAAATGGTTGGTTTATGATGTGTTCGGCATGAGCCCCGAATCCCATCTGGCAAATGCCCTTGATTTTTTTATCTATGACAGCATCAAGATCTTGTTGTTGCTGTTTACCGTGGTGTTTCTGATGGGCATCGTGAACAGTTATTTCCCGATAGACAGGGTGAAAAACTATCTGTCCAGAAAAAAACTTAATGGCGCCGAATATTTTATGGCCAGCCTATTCGGTGCTGTCACCCCATTCTGCTCTTGCTCCTCCGTGCCTTTGTTCATCGGATTTGTCAGGGGTGGAATTCCCCTTGGGGTAACCTTTGCCTTTTTGGTGACCTCACCTTTGGTGAACGAGGTGGCCATTGGCCTTTTCATTGGCCTTTTTGGTTTGAAGACCACCCTGGTATATGCGACCAGTGGGATATTGCTGGGCACGGTATCAGGGGCTGTCCTACAAAAATTGGAACTGGAAAGGTTTCTGACCCCATGGGTGAAGGGTGTTTTGGAGAATGCCCAAAAGGAACAGGATAGGTTCGAACAGGAAAAACAATCGTTCAAACAGCGACTGCCCATCATTTGGGGGGAGGCTCTTAAAATACTCAAAGGGGTATTGCCCTATGTCATTGTCGGGATAGCCATTGGAGGATTGATGCATGGCTACGTTCCCGAAGGCTTTTTTGAAAAGTATATGGACAAAGACAATCTTTTCGCCGTACCCATAGCCACCATTTTGGCCGTTCCCATGTATTCCAATGCTTCAGGCATATTGCCCATTGTACAGGTATTGGTGGACAAGGGCATTCCCTTGGGTACGGCCATCGCTTTTATGATGGGGGTTGTGGGACTTTCCCTACCAGAGGCCATGTTGCTCAAAAAAGTAATGACCCTAAAACTGATCGGGATATTCTTTGGTGTGGTCACCTTATGTATCATACTATCCGGGTATCTATTCAATATCATACTATGACCATGACAAGCAGAAAAACCATCCTATGTTCCCTTATAGGCCTGTTTTTCGCTCTCGGGACTACTTCCCAACAAGTTCCACAAGTCCATATATAAGGGGGCGATTAATGATATGGGGAACACCTATGACCTCAAAATGGACTTGGATACTTTGGCGGAGCGATCCCACCTTTATGATATGGGTCCTTATGACAAAATGGAGGGGAGATCACCATCGTGGATGGGATTGCCCATTATGCCTCTGCCTTTGTCGACGGAGAATATCGCATTGGCAAAAACAATTACCTAATTATAACCCTAAAAGGATTCTTCCAAAATATATCATTTCCGTCCCAAATCCTTACCCCAACTTCAGCGCATGGATCCTATCCTATTTTTGTAGCGGTTCGGAAAGAAAAGCGTCAACCAAAATAGGATAGGGCGCCGTCCTACTTTTTGCCATTCCCCTCCAGCCATTTTTGGTAGAGTTCCTTTGCCTCTGGGCTCTCATCAAGGAACGTTCCATAATGTCCCATGGCACTGTCCCGTCCTTTGATATATGCTGCCTCTTCTTTCTTCGATATCCTTGACACCTGATGGATTGAAAATCCAATGACCAATAGGACACAGATCAACAATCCCCATGACAGTTTTATGGCCCAACTGGGCAATAGAATTGATCGCTCCACTTTATGAAGAATCCTTTGCATCAATTTTTGCTGTTCCCCAATGTTGTTTTTTTGGTTGTTGCCGTACTCCTTTAGAAGCGCATTTAACTCGCTGGTATCTGGCCTTAATGGAAGGCTTTTCAAATTTTCATGTGCCTTTTCCAATCGGCCGATACTCTTCTCAAATCCGTTGATCTCCTCGGTCAACAGTTCCGCTATCTCGTCCAGTTTTGCCATGTTGTTGTGTTTAGATTCCTATTCCAGTGTCCCTGACCACTTTTATGGCCAGCTTGATGGTTTTCTTTATGATGGTCTTGGTCAGACTTGTTGGGACATTTACTGTCCTGCCCAAAAGTTCCATGCTCTTGTCCTTGGCAATTCTCTGTGCCCTTTCCTTTTCGAAGTTCATTTGGCCCGCTATCCTGCCCATGGACATGGAACGGTGCACCTCGCTTCCCTTTAGGTTGGTTCCCTTGAACTCAAAACGGAAACCCTGCAGTTGGTTCTGCCTGTTGATGCTCGGGATGACCCTTACATTGTTCTGCTCCATGGATTTGATGTACTGGTCAAAGTCCCTTGGCCGGTCCCTCGCCATGACCTTATCATGGATCTTCTGTATTTCAGAGCGCACATGTTGCATCCGGTATAGTTTTTCTTGCTGTACCTCCCTTACCGTAGTCAGGTCCATCTGTTTGGCCACCCGTTCCGCCACTTGTTGGCTCCGTTTTCCGAGGAAGCTGTCATTGTAGGCCTTTCCCTGAAAGTTTATCCGGTTGGCATACAGGTGGACGTGCACATGTTCCTTGTCACGGTGGACAAAGGCAACCGCTTGGTGCTGCCTGAGGTTCATTTCCTTGAGGAACCGTTCGGTCATTTCCTTCAGCCGTTCGCTTTCCAGTTTCCTGCCGTCCTCGATGGTGGGGCTCAGCACAAAGCTGAGCGTGTTCTTACGGCACAGCTCGTTCTGCTCTTGGATGATCCTGAACTCCTCGGTGATCTCCCGTGGGGTTTCCCCTGCCAGATATTGGCTATGGATGATCTCCGATCCTTTCTCCTGGTTCATCCCGTAGCTCATGGAGGCCGATGTGTGCGATATGGACTTTCCCATGCCTATCATTTCTTAAAGTTTAAAAGATGTTGTCGTATTTCTTTGGCCAGCTGGGCCGTTTCCTCGGCCAATCTGGGGTTCCGCTTGCGGAACATGTTGGTGATCAGCTTAAAATTCCGTTGGTATTTGACCAATAGCTTATAGGCCTCTATCTGTTCGTCCGTCATCCGTTCCACAATACGGTCTTCGAAGGCGGCACGGCGGCAGTACTCACTGAGGGAAAGACCGCTCTTCCGGGCCTTGACCCTCAGCAGTTTCTTCTCGTAGACCGAGCACCGGAACTGGACAAACTCCTTCTTCATTTTTACATCATCTTTTGCGACCTTCGGGAGCAAAAGCAAGATTTGTCATGACAATGACACATCTTGAATTCGTTGCCGAACTTCATCCTTTGCGCTTTTTTTACCTTCCATTCGTTCATATCCTTGAAACCCCTATAGAGAGATGACATATCCCTACTGTTCGGGCACTTTTCCAATAAAAGTTCCGTCATCCCCAGTCCCGCTTTGTCCCTATCAAGAAACAGTTCCACATTTTCATATTCCCCTATTTCTTTTATCATCCGTTTTACAAAGGCCGTGGTGTTCAATACCAGAAGGTCATGCCCGTTCCCGATTTCTGGTCTCAGCTCCATTAGGGTGAGCATATCGAACATGCCTTCGGTAATGGCCAAATTTTTGGAATCGCTCTTGATCAATGAAACATCCTTTGGTGAGGTGGAGCCTTTCCAATATCTGTTCCGCAGTTCCCATCCCCCGGACCTGTTTTGGAGTCCAATGGCAAAGTATGTCCGCCCTCCTATTCGATAATGGATCTCCTTGCAAAGTTTTGTTGCTGTCTTGGTCGAAATCTTTCTGGAGCTCAGATAGTTTTGAAGGGCCAGGTGTTCGATTTCCTTTTCCTCGATGATTTCAATAGGGTTAGCCCTGTGTTCCTTCTTGGTTGGATTCGGCAGCCGGTGAAAAGAAAAATGGTCCATGTTCCCGGACAGTTGTTCCAATGCCTCCTTAACGGAACAGTTCTCCATTTTCATCACCAGATCTATGGTACTGCCCCCTTCAAAGGTCCCGAAGTCTATCCAATAGTTTTTCTTCAATGATACCTTGAAAGAGGCTTGGGTCTCGGTCCGGAACGGGCTGAGGAACCAAGCTTCTTTTTCCGTTTTCCGGACTGGAAAGTGCCCCGACTTGGCCAGCGTGGAAACGATGTCAATGTTGCGGGCTTTTTCGCAGTCCATGGTATTTCTATTTTTTTCTCTCATTGTCTTAAATTTTGTTATTTCTACTACCTTCTTACCTAGCCCAATGATGACGCAGGTTTACAAGTCAGGTCAGATGTTTTTTCAACTTACCTATCTTACCCTTTAGGTAGGTTAGGTAACCTTTAGGTAAGATGGAAGTTATTTATCCTACCTAAGGTTTTGTCCCATGACCATTGGTTTTATCCTGCTTTAGGTAACTAGGTAGGTATTACTCTTCTTTCTTTGCAAATTCCATTTCCCATGGACTCCCCCCAAAGAGCGGTCGGGACAAATAGCCATATACCTGTCGTTTGGGGTGTTTGACCTTTTGAAAACCAAATCCGGCCAGTGCCCGTCCGATATTGATGTGATTCAATCTAAGGTTGAGACACGCGATCTCTACCATGATATCCGATGCCGTCCTGAAGTCTTTCATATCATTGGACTTTTCATAGTACTTGGCAACCACTTCTTGTTCCGAGGTCAATTTGGTATACTTCCTGTTCCTTTCCTCGTTCTCCTGTATGTCCTCAATGGAAAGTTCGGAGTCAAAGGTGGGGTCCGAGTAGGCCAAATGATACGCCTGTGACCAGACCTTGTTGATATCGACCTCTTTTGAATACGAAAAATCTATTTTCCCCTTGAGCTCAAAACAGAGCCAACGGACCGACCCTGTCTCATCGTTCAAAAAGGACGACATATTGGTGGATCCCACAAAGGAGCATATCCTGGATAGGGTGGTATTCTTCCTATCATATGGAAGGCGTTCATTTATAAAGGTCTTGGAAAAAAATGACTTTAGGGCATTCACATCCTTTTTGGACAGCACGGCCAGTTCGTCCAGATTGTACAAAAAATTCCGGCACAGTTGTATCCGTGCATCCTTGTCATTGCTGATATCCTCGGCCATGTATTCACTAAGCTCGGGTGGGCACAGAAATCGGCACCATGTGGACTTACCTGAGTTTTGTCCCTGATGGGAGAGCACGAAAGCCTGCTTGTTGAAATAATTGGGTTCAAGCGCACATCTAATGGCACGGACCAGCCATTTTTTGAAATGATAGTTAAATGCCTTTTTCTCATAGGTAGGCACATAGGATGCCAGCTTTAGGATATGGTCCTCTCCGTCCCATTTCGGGAGGTTGTTGAAATACTCCTTGATGGGATTATATTTGGGAATCCACTCCGATCGTATCAGTATCTCCAGCTTTCCGGTCGGGATATCCACCCCCGCTTTGGCAAGCTCTATGATAAGGGAGTTCAGGTTTAGATATTGCCACTCCCTGGAACCTTTAAATGCTATCTGGAAATCATGGGAAATCTCATTGTACATGATATCATACTTGGTTCCCAAATATTCCATGGTGTAATCGTACACCGTTTTCTTCTTTGAATCCTTGACAAAGTACAGATTGCCATCATGTTTGGGCGAAACCATTACTTTCGATTTTTGAATGAGTGCTGCAAAGCCCTTCCGTTGATCTCGTCATGGGACAACCGACTGTTTTGGAGAAGCCAATCATTGAGCTTCTTCCTTTCAAAGAATATCAGCTTTCCATTGGGCTTGGAATGCGGAATGTTTCCGGAAGAAGTCAGTTTATACAGATAGCTTCTCGAAATTCCGGTATAGTCACAAGTCTCCTCAAAGGTGAGCACCTCTTTGTTGGCTATCATGAGCCGCTCCAAACGATCGAGTCGTTCAAGTATCAATAAATTGTCCATTTGTTTCCTTTTTGGATTAAAAAATGAACAAAAGCGCTTTTGTTTTCCCTTGTAGAATTCTTGGAATAAAGGTAGAAACAAAAGAAGGCTATGTTTTGGCCCAATTGACATTAGTTATTCACAAAATACTGATAAACAAACACTTGTGATAATTCCATCTAAATGGCACTAAATATAATTTGCCAAATTATATATGTTTGGAAATGGAACTTTTTGAGATTAACTGGAATTTTGAGAAATCGAAAGAATTTGAGTTATCAACAGTGGAAAAACGGTTTAATGATTGCTGGGTCATCAATCCGTGTCAATTTGGGATTAGGAGATAAGGATGTCAAATATTAATTGTTGGTAGAAATTAAAACAAAATCTAACCTTTATTTTCAGTTAAGCTAAATTGCTAATTCTCGACAAAAAACCGTCACTTTTACGTCACTTTAAAAAACAAAAAACCCTGACTATCAAACGATTATCAGGGTTATTCAGTACCTTGGGTGGGAATCGAACCCACACTCCCGAAAGAACTGGATTTTGAATCCAGCGCGTCTACCAATTCCGCCACCAAGGCATAGAGACCATTTCTCAAATGCGACTGCAAAGCTAAAAAATAATTTCATTTCCAACCAAAAAATACTTTCATTTATCCTTTAGCAACCCGAATTAATTTTTAAATTTGCACCTCTTTGAAAAAAATCAGAGTAAAAAGCTAGTCAACAAGAGATTACAATGGCCTATCAAGTTCCCGAACCCAAAATTTTTGCCTGCACCCAGAGTATTGAATTGGGTAAAAAAATTGCGGCATCCTACGGGGCAGATCTGGGAAAGATCCAATTCTCAAGGTACAGTGATGGTGAATTTCAGCCTTCGTTTGAAGAATCCATCCGCGGAGCTCGTATTTTTATCATAGGTTCCACCAATCCAAGCTCTGAGAACTTGATGGAAATGTTGTTGATGCTGGATGCAGCCAAAAGAGCTTCGGCCAGGCACATTACCGCCGTTATGCCTTATTTTGGTTGGGCCAGACAGGACAGAAAGGACAAACCACGCGTTCCCATCGCTGCCAAACTGGTGGCCAAAATGTTGGAGACTGCTGGGGCCACACGCATTATCACCATGGACCTGCACGCAGACCAGATACAGGGCTTTTTTGAAAAACCGGTGGATCATCTGTTTGCCTCTACCCTATTTCTTCCCTATTTAAGAGGGTTGAACTTGGACAACCTCTGTATCGCATCACCCGATATGGGAGGTTCAAAAAGAGCTTATGCCTACTCCAAGGCACTGGAATGCGATGTGGTGATCTGCTACAAACAACGGGCCAAGGCCAACACCATCTCCCACATGGAGCTGATCGGTGACGTACAGGGCAAAAACGTGGTTTTGGTGGACGATATGGTAGATACCGCCGGGACGCTGACCAAGGCCGCCGACCTAATGATGGAAAGAGGTGCCGAAAGTGTTCGTGCCGTAACCACGCACGGTCTGCTTTCCGGCAATGCGTATGAAAAAATAGAAAAATCAAAATTGACGGAATTGATCATTACCGATTCCATTCCGATAGATCACAACCAGAAAAAAATCAAGGTATTGAGTTGTGCCGACCTTTTTGCGGACGTAATGCACAGGGTACACCACAACACCTCGATATCATCAAAATTTTTAATGTAGCCTTCGACTACGCTCTGGCTGACAAAACGGGGCACTTCGAAGATAAATTTTAGCATAAATTAAATATTAATATAGATTATGAAGTCAATTACAATCAAAGGATCCCAAAGAGAAAGCGTGGGCAAGGTTGCTACCAAGGCCCTACGTAATGCTGGTAAGGTCCCTTGCGTGCTGTACGGAGGGGAAAAACCATTGCACTTTTCAGCCGATGAGCTGGAATTCAGAGATTTGGTCTATACCCCAAACGCACACACCGCTGTGATTGAGTTGGAAAACGGCCAAAAATTGGACGCTGTTTTGCAGGACATCCAATTTCACCCAGTGACCGATAAAATCCTGCACATCGATTTTTATCAGTTGTTCAAGGACAAACCTGTTACCATGGACATCCCGGTGCGTTTGGAAGGAAACTCTCCCGGGGTACGCAACGGTGGCCGTTTGCTATTCAGAAAAAGAAAACTTGCCATCAAGGCACTTCCCGATTTGCTTCCCGATTTTATCACCGTGGATATTTCCAAATTGAGGATAGGTGGAACAATTGCCGTGGAAACTGTGCTGAGCGACGACTACACCATTCTTCACCCAGACAGCACCGCCATTGTACAGGTGAAAGCTTCCAGGACTTCCATTGCCGATGAAGCGGAAGATGAGGAAGAAGGAACTGAAGGAGCCGAAGCTGCTGCTGAAGGTGGTGAGACCACTGAGGCCGAGGCCACAGAATAGATCGGACAACATTTTCGGAAGCATCCCTATTTTTATTTCGGTAAAATTTGGGATGCTTTTGTATTTTTAAGCAAATTCCATCCAGCAAAGTGTTCAACATCATCAACAAACTTTTTGGTGCACCAAAACAACTATTGCAAGAAACAGACCCCATGAAAAAATTTCTCATCGTAGGTCTAGGGAACATTGGGCCAAAATATGAAAACACACGCCACAACATCGGATTCAAAGTCTTGGACTTTTTGGCGGAACAGGAAGGTTTCATCTTTGAAGATGCCAAGTTAGGGGCCGTGGCCACCTTCAAGCATAAGGGAAGAAGTGTGCTCTGCCTCAAACCGTCCACCTACATGAACCTAAGCGGCAAAGCAGTGAAATATTGGATGGACAAGGAGGGAATACCGCTTGACAACATCCTGATCATTACGGACGACATCAATCTTTCATTTGGCACCATCAGACTGAAGACCAAGGGAAGTGATGGCGGTCACAATGGCCTGAAAGATATTCAGAATGTACTGCAAACCACCCAATACAACCGTTTTAGATTTGGTGTAGGAGCAGAATTTGGAAGGGGAAAGCAAGTTGACTATGTTTTGGGTGAATGGAACGAGGAAGAGACGAAGACCATGCCCGAACGCTTAAAAATAGCAGCAGAACTAGTCCGCTCCTTTGTTTTTGCCGGAGTGAAGAACACCATGAACCAGTTCAACGGCAAATAGCCCTTAGTACACCTTGAACTCAAACACCCCGGAATCGGAAGTGTTCCCCTCCTCATCGGTGGTGATGACCTTCCAATAATATACCGTTGCGGATTCCACACTGACCGGAAATTCCATCCTAGGGGCATTCGTTGTGCCTACAAAACTTTCTGGAGGGTTGTCCGTTGAAAAGAATACCTCGAAAGAGGCTATATCGTTGTCCACATCGGCACCCTGCCATTCCAGTACCACTTCGTTGGCCAAATCCTTTTGGACGGTAGATCCCGATACAGGACTCACCAACTGGGCGGGAAAAGGTGGATAGGTAGTCTCTGAGCCCGCATTATAGAAAAGCCATGTCTCACTTACCGCGACCTGATCAGATCTTGTACTTCGGGAGGTAACCGACCAAGAAAACGGAGTTCCCTTGGCTATGGAAAGGCTGGCCGATGTGGCTGCGGTGGAAATGGTCTGCGGCACATTGGTATCAAGGTTGACCACACTCAACGTATAGCTTTCCGTATTGTTGGATGCCAGCCATCGGAACGTCACCTGGCTCAAGGTTTCATTCACACTGGTTCCCGTGGTACATTCAGAATTTTCCTCGGGAAACACCAGTTGCGCACCTACCGGGGCCGGCGGTGGACCGTCATCTCCACCACAAGAGACCAAGATAGCCAATATGGAAAGCCTAAATATATTCCGAATCATTTTTTTATGAATTTAAACATCTCCCTTACACCGTTTTTTTCCAAACCTAAATAATAAATGCCTTTGGGCAACATGGACAAATTCAGTTGAAGGTTGGTCCCATCGGCCTTTTTGACATCGGTAAGCACCAATTGTCCATTGGCTGAAAACACCTCGACCCCAACATTTCCTTCAAAACCGCCCAAATAAATTTCTGTGGAGGTAATCACAGGGTTGGGTGAAATAATGGGTCTGGATGAGTAAAATATTGTTTTTTCAAATACTCCCTGGCAGGGAAGATCAGTATATACTTTCAGGGTATTGATACCTTCCTGCAAGGATAATTGTATTTTGGATGATTCCGTTTGGGTGACCAGACCGTTGAGTTCCACATTGAACAGGTTTGCGCCATCCATGGTGAGGTTCAAAAAGCTGGCATCCAAGAGTGCTTCCACATCCAGTACATCCGGCTGCGTGATCACTATGCCAAAACACACTTCTTCGTAGGTGACAAGCCCATTGGTTCCCGAAATACAGAGGGAGTATTCCCCAGCACCAAGGCTTTCAAAAGCGTGTCCATTGGTGAAATCCACATTTACAGGTGCCCCACCACCTTCTAAAACAGCAGTATAGGCAATGGAGGTGTTCATGGGGGCAATGGTAATGGATCCGTTGTTACTACTTCTACAAGTTTCACTTTGCACCTCTATTTCAAAATTATCCGAAGCAAACCGATAAATGGCGCAGCCATTGGTATCCACCTCAACGCCCTTGGGTGTTCCCAAACAAAGGTCGTCCCCATCGTCAAAAACTCCATCTTCATCATCGTCGGGCCTGAAGGTCCCTTCTGCACAAATATCTAGGGAAAAAGCCAGCAACGTGCCCCCATCACTTGGGGCTGTATCTTGAATTTCCAGCACCCATTCTCCCAAAATGGATTCGCCCTCCAAAGATGCCAATGAACCCAAAGGACTTACCGTCCCGGATATGGCCGGATTTCCTGAACATGCAATAGGCTCGCCATCGTCATCAAAGACTGCGTTGATGTTGTCCAGTTCACCACAGGTATTGGAAATAAGGGCCACCCTTGTGCCTGTGGGAGAAATCAAGGTAACGATCAAATCCCCCAAATAGGTGTGGTCGAGCTCCAGGTTTACATTGATATCCGAAATTTGGAGATCCTCAAAAAACTGTATTGCCGTGGTGACTTTGGGGGTTCCAACCGAAGAAATCTCAAGCGGAAGGTCCTTGGCACCAAAGCTCTGGCAATTGACTTGTGAAGTGGTAAAGCCAAAAGGAGTGCTAAAGGCTCCTGTTCCACAGCCATTACTAGGCCGCACCCTCCAAAAATATTCAGTTTCTTGCTCCAGTGTAGATGCCTTGTAAAAATTGAACGGCAATGTGGCGGATTCGACGATATCGACAAAACCAATATCTGTGGCAATCTCCAAATCATAACTTGAATATTGCGGGGTTTCTTCCCATCGGAGTTCCGTATTCAAAGAAACACCCATCTCGCCATTTGCTGGGGAATTGAGCACAACATCGGCAAAACCTCCGTCTTGTACCGATAAGGACAGAACCACCTCTTTGGCGACAGAGGCAGAGGTAGCGGTCACCGTAATATCATAAACCCCCGGCGCCACATCTGCTGTGTTGGAAATAGTCAAATCAACCGCAGTTTCATTGACATTTGCTTCTGTCGGGGAGAAATTTGCAGTAAGGCCCGCTGGAACGTCTGCGGAAAAGGTTGATGTTTCATTGAACCCGGAATAGGTTTCATAGACAAACGGGATTACAATATCATCGGGCTGACAGACTTCATAGACCAATTCTTGAAAATTCAGTACCACTTGCGACTCTTCAATCGTGAAATC
Source organism: Allomuricauda sp. (assembly GCA_048270465.1). Classification (GTDB taxonomy): domain Bacteria; phylum Bacteroidota; class Bacteroidia; order Flavobacteriales; family Flavobacteriaceae; genus Flagellimonas. The sequence goes on along the minus strand of JBLWSV010000001.1, from coordinate 370,275 downwards.
GGATGCATTCATGGCAAAGAATATGTTATCGCTGGCCTTGACCATGATTCGGGCTGCACCCGCAACATCACCTGGCAATAGAACCTCTTCAATCCCGTCGTTCAGGGTATTCTCCAACAATGTGATGGGAAAACTCAATCCCCCATCCAGTGAAAGGAAAATATCCACGGTCTTGGCATCAATGGGCAAAATATTTGTCCCCGCCACGTCCCAAGTCACCTCTTGGACGGAGCCTGCCGTATAAACTTCGTTTGAGTTTTGGGAAGTGACCACAAAAGGTCCTGCCGACTTGATGACTTTCACTTCCAACACATCTGAAATTACCTGTCCCCCTCCAGCAGCATTGTCCCTCACGGTACAGGCAAAGTGCAGATTGCGTTCAATTTCCGATACGGTCTCCCATGCACTTCCCATCGTAGGTTCGGTCTGGACCAAGTTTCCCTGGGCCACTTCTGAAAGTCTGGGAAAATAGCGCGCAGGATTCTTGTTGGGCGGCAATGACCTAAAAATGGCTCCACTCGGATTGGTCGGGCCAAAGTTTGCCGTTGTCACCACACCGTCATCTATCTGTTCCCAAGTGTAAGTGAGCACATCCCCAGGGTTGGGATCCATCGCACTTCCTTCCAGCACAAATGCAGTTCCTTTGGGAATGATAAAATCCCCAATAGGTGTAAGCACGGGCGGAGCGTTGGTCAATGGTTCCAATTGGGCACAGGAAACGGTTTCCAAATAACTGGATATTTGTAGAATACTGTTGTAATGAAAGTAATCATCGCCATTGGGCGCAACATTGTTACCTAGCACAATACCTGCATAACCCATGATGGTGCTGCCGCTGGCCGGTTCTGCTTGCACTCCTGTTCCCTCCGATTCAAAGGACCAGGTATGGTTGGCCCCGAACTGATGCCCCAATTCATGTGCTACAAAATCAAGATCAAAAACATCGCCTTGGGGAACAAATGCCGCCGCAAAGGCACTTCCTTTTCTATTATCAACACAGACAGAGCCAATAAAGCCTGCATTACCATTGTTCTGTGAAGCATCAGGCACCTTGTGGAACAAATGTCCCACATCATAATTGTCTTCTCCTATGGTCGATGTGAGCGTGGTCTGCACTTGCGAGTTTAAGCTGCTACTATAGGGGTCCGAAGCGGCATTGGTAAAAATAATCTGATCGTTATTGGCCACCAATTCCAAAGTAACCCCCAAATCGGTCTCAAAAACCTCGTTCACCCGCGTAATCGTCGCATTGATGGCAGCCAATGCATCAGCTACCGTGCCCCCGTGGAAGGCCGTATATTCTCCAGTGGTCGAAACCGCTATCCTAAACTTCCGGAGCACTTGGTCATCCACCAGAGGAGTAATTGTTTTGGCCGTGGTCAGTATGGATTTTTGGGTTTCACAGATAAAGTTTTCCTTTTCGGCAGCCCCTGCCCCTTCATTGTAAACAACATAGGTGTCGGTGGCATTGGACACAGGTTCCATAAAGGTTTTTTTGTGGGAGTTCAAATCCACTACCATGCCCTCAAGGCCTTTGGGCGAGCTGCTGAGTTTGATCTTGTATTTTCCATCGGGGCTTACCCCTGTGTAGGACTTGATCTCGGGGTATTTTTTTGCGAGATCGGGGTGGAGTACCGGGGTTTCCTCCAAATAGAAAGGGACAACCTCCCCATCGGTACCCGGTAGATAGACCACTTGTTTTCCTTTGGAAGAAGACATCGACCCCACTTCTTTGGAAAAAAGGCTCCTGTCCAGCGTAAGGATCTTTTCGGCCTTTCCCATGTCCTTAACGGACACACTCTTCAAGTGGGATTGTTTGGGGATGGATTTCCAATACGCTTGCTGCCCATGAATGTAAAAGCAGCTAAAAAATATGGTTATTGAAAAAACAAGGTGTAATTTAGCTTTCATACCGATTCAGGGCATAGTATTAATTCAAATGTAAGCCTTTTTTTATTTCTTGAGCCTTTGGAAACAATCCGGAACATTTCTCATTTTAAAGATATTTCATTTCGAACGGTGATCACCATCGGTACTTTTGATGGAGTGCACCTTGGCCACCGCAAGATATTGGAACGCCTCACAAACAATGCCAAAAAAACAGGTCTAAAATCCACAGTGCTCACTTTTTTCCCCCATCCGCGCATGGTTCTGCAAAAAGATGTGGACATCAAACTGCTGAACACCTTGGAGGAGAAGACACAGATATTGGAAACCTTGGGCTTGGACTATTTGATAGTGCACCCATTCACCAAAGAATTTTCAAGGCTCACCGCCGCTGATTTTGTGCAAGATGTTTTGGTGGATGGCCTTAAGGCCAAAAAAGTGATCATCGGATACGACCACAGGTTCGGACGTAACAGAAATGCCAACATCCAAGACCTTATGGACTTTGGGAAAACTTTGGACTTTGAGGTGGAAGAAATTCCCGCCCAGGAAGTGGACGATGTTTCGGTAAGTTCCACCAAGATCAGGAAGGCGCTTTTGGACGGAGATATCACCACGGCCAACAATTATCTGAACTATCCTTACATGCTCACCGGAACTATAAAAAAAGGAAAGGGAATGGGCAGGGACTTCGGGTTTCCGACTGCGAACCTGCACATTGCCGAAACCTATAAACTCATTCCTAAGACAGGGGCCTATGTGGTCAACAGCACCATCAACGGGAAAGTGTATTTTGGGATGATGAACATAGGATTCAACCCCACAGTTGATGGCACCGAAAAGAGCATCGAGGTCAATTTCTTCGATTTTGAAGGCAACCTCTACGATCAAAAGATACAGGTATCCCTCCTCCACCGGATTCGGGACGAACAAAAATTCAGTTCCATTGAAGAACTCAAGGCGCAACTGAAAAAGGACAAAGACTACTCGTTGGAACTAATCTCCAAATAGATGCCGACCCATTTCCTGTTCAAAAAGATAGACAACGCCCAACTCATCGTCTTTCGGATTTTCTACGGGCTTTTGGTGAGCGCGGAATGCTATGGCGCCATTGCCACCGGTTGGGTACGGAGAACCTTGGTGGAACCCAAATTCACCTTCTCCTTTATCGGTTTTGAATGGCTACAGCCCCTTCCAGGCAACGGCATGTACATCTATTTCGCTATCATGGGCACTTTGGGCCTAATGATCGCCCTGGGCTATCGGTACCGTTTTTCGGCACTTGCCTTCGCCCTGATGTGGACCGGGGTCTATCTCATGCAAAAAACCTCCTATAACAACCACTATTACCTGTTGATGTTGCTCGCCTACATCATGGCCTTTTTTCCGGCCCACAAGGATGCTTCATTGGATGCAAAGCGCGATCCAACATTGCGGTCGCATAGCATGTCCAACTGGATACGGTGGACAATCATCCTGCAATTGTTCATCGTTTATACCTACGCTTCCGTTGCCAAACTGTATGCCGATTGGCTGGATTTCAGCATGATAGATGTTTTGATGCAGTCCAAAAAAGATTATTTTCTAATCGGTGAGCTGCTCCAGCAAAAGTGGGTGCACAAAATTGTGGCCGTCTTCGGCATTCTCTTTGATCTGCTCATCGTTCCCGCGCTTTTGTGGAAGCCCACACGAAAGGTTGCCTTTGTGCTGTCCATATTCTTCCATTTTTTCAACAGCATCGTGTTCCAGATCGGGATATTCCCCTATTTGTCCCTTGCCTTTACCCTGTTCTTTTTTGAACCACAGACCATCCGGAATATTTTTCTAAAGACCAAGGCGGTTGAAATTGACAAAACCATCGTCATTCCAAAATCCAAAAATATCATTCTTAGCATCCTGGGCATTTACTTTGTGATCCAGATCGCGTTACCGCTGAGGCACCATTTTTTTGTGGATGATGTACTCTGGACCGAGGAAGGGCATCGATTGAGCTGGCGCATGATGCTGCGCAGCCGCACAGGTACCATCCGCTATCGGGTCGTGAACAAGGAAACCAAAAAAGTGACCTATATCTCCCTGCAAGACTATCTCACCGCCAAACAGCGTAATCGAGTGGCCTGCTATCCTGATTTTTCATGGCAGTTTGCCCAACGCCTCAAAAAGGAGTTTGCTGACAAAGGGGAAGATGTCCAAGTTTTTGTGGACAACAAGGTAAAGGTGAACCAAGGGTCCTACCACGAGTTCATCGACCCCAAGGTAGATCTGGCCAGCGTGCCGTGGAAGCATTTCTCCCACAACGAATGGATTCTACCTTCACCCAAGGAATAATAAGTTGGGGACTTCTTAATATTCGATTAAATTTGCGGCTCAAAATAAGGCCATGCTTCAATTACAGATTCTCAGGGAAAACAAGGAAAATGTCATCACCGCTCTAAAAAAGCGCAATATCGATGCAGGACCCATGGTGTCCAAGGTTTTGGAACTCGATGAAAAACGACGTGCCATACAGACCCAATTGGACAACACCTTGGCCGAATCCAACAAACTTTCCAAGGAAATCGGGATGCTCTTCAAATCTGGAAAGGCACAGGAAGCCAACGAGCTGAAAGAGAAGACCGCTGGCTTGAAGGAAGCCTCAAAACAATTGGGCGACGACCTGAATGCCACTGCCGCTGCCTTGCAGGAGCAATTGTACCTGATTCCCAACCTTCCCCATGCTTCGGTTCCTGCCGGGAATTCTGATGCCGACAACGAGGAGGTGTATCGGGAGGGCGATGTTCCCAAACTATCCGAAGGGGCATTGCCGCACTGGGAACTGGCCAAAAAATATGACATCATCGATTTTGAACTGGGGGTCAAGATCACAGGTGCCGGGTTTCCTGTCTATAAAGGCAAGGGTGCCCGACTGCAACGCGCCCTGATCTCCTATTTCCTGGACAAGAACACCGAAGCAGGATATACCGAAATGCAGGTGCCGCACTTGGTCAACGAAGCCTCTGGCTATGGCACGGGACAATTGCCCGACAAGGAAGGGCAAATGTACCACGTGCAGGCCGATGACCTGTACCTTATCCCGACCGCCGAGGTGCCCGTGACCAACCTGCACCGGGACGATTTGTTGGCCGAAAGCGATTTCCCAATCAAATACACGGGCTATACCCCATGTTTCAGAAGGGAGGCTGGAAGCTATGGCGCCCATGTGCGCGGACTCAACCGCCTGCATCAGTTCGATAAGGTGGAAATTGTGCGCTTGGAACATCCCGACAATTCGTACAATGCCTTAGACGAAATGGTGGAACACGTGAAGAACATCCTCAGGGAATTGAAGTTGCCCTACCGTATCCTTCGCCTTTGTGGCGGCGATTTGGGCTTTACCTCTGCCCTCACCTACGATTTTGAAGTCTTTTCCACCGCACAGGACCGTTGGTTGGAGATCAGTTCCGTTTCCAATTTCGAGACCTTCCAGGCCAATCGCCTCAAGCTCCGCTACAAGGACGAGACCGGGAAGAGTCAGTTGGCACACACCCTGAACGGTAGCTCTTTGGCATTGCCCAGGGTCTTGGCGGGCATCTTGGAAAATTACCAGACCGAAAACGGTATCCAGATTCCCGAAGTGCTGGTTCCCTATTGTGGTTTTGATGTGATCGACTAGGGTTTTCAATCGATTATTTGGATTCGCTTAACAGAATCCCGGGCATTTCTACGTTATATTTGAAATAAAAACAAGCTTGCGGCACTTTTTGTTTCTCATATCATTCTGCATACTCCACATCTCGGCCATGGCTCAAGAGGACTTTTTGGCCAAACAGTACTTCAATGACGGGGACTATGAAAAAGCGGTGGTTTTCTACGAAAAATTGGCGGAGAACAATCCCAGACGGACCGATTATGCCGAGGGACTGGTGGCCTGCTACCAACAATTGGAACGCTACGATGAGGCCGAGGCCTTTTTGTTGGAGAAGATAGCCGACCCCTACGTCTTTCCCACTTTCTTTATTGAACTGGGCTACAATTACACCCTTCAGGAACAATCCGAAAAAGCAACGGTCCACTATGAACAAGCCATTCAAAAAATAGACGAAAATCCCAATTATGGATACAGCGTAGGGTACCGTTTTCAACAATATGCCCTGCTCGACTATGCCATACGGGCCTACTCCCGGGCCATGGAACTCAAGCCGGACCTGAACTACGATTTTCAACTGGCACGAATCTATGGGGAACAGGGCGATATCGAGAAAATGTACCAATCCTATCTCAACTTGATCTGGGAAGGAAAGACATCGCGCTCCAATGTGCTTCGCAACATCGATGATTTTATTTCCGAAAATCCCACGGATGAAAACAACGTGCTGCTTAGAAAGGTACTCCTCAGAAATGCACAGCAAAATCCCGATGTGCTCTGGAACGAACTCCTGAGTTGGCTCTTTGTGCAGCAAAAACAGTACAACAGCGCCTTTGGACAGGAAAAGGCCATTTACAAACGGGTTGATGGAAGCAACATGGACCGCTTGGAAAATCTGGGGGATATTTCCCTGGAGGACAAAGACCTTGAAACTGCCACTTCCATTTTCCAGTACATTGTGGAGAACAGTGGCGACCCAAGGGTCAAACTGAATGCCCAACTCCGATTGATCGACATAGCATTGGAAAATCCAACGGAAAAGATATTGGATGATATTGAAAAACAGTTCAAGGATCTCGTGGCCGAATATGGAAACCAAAGCCAAACGTTGCAACTACAGATAGCCTACGCCAATTTTCTTACCTTCAAACGGGAAAGGCCAGAGCCTGCCATTGGCATGCTCAAGGAAAGTCTGGAACTACCCATGGGAAGGTTGGTCATGGCCTATGTAAAATTGGCCCTCGGGGATATTCTGGTGTACGACCAACGGTTCAATGAGGCCCTTATCCTCTACACCCAAGTACAAAAAAGCCTCAAGAACGACGTGCTCGGACAGGATGCCCGCTTCAAGGTGGCACAGACCAGTTTCTACAAAGGAGATTTTGATTGGGCACTTACCCAATTGAAAGTGCTCAGGGGTTCTACCTCGCAACTCATCGCCAACGACGCCATGCAGTTGAGCCTTTTGATATCCGACAATTCCTTGGAAGATTCCACCCAGACCGCCCTGAAAAAATATGCACGGGCAGATTTGCTAGCCTATCAAAATAAAAACAAAGATGCCATTGAAGCATTGGAAGACATTTTACAGAACCACAAAGGGGAAAAAATAGAGGACGAGGCCTTATTGAAACAAGCACAGCTTTTGGAAGAACAAAAGGAATATGCAAGTGCAGAGTTCAATTATCAAAAAATTGTGGAGTTCTATGCGGACGGTATTCTGGCCGATGATGCCCATTTTGCCCTGGGAGAGCTCTACCAAAACATCTTGAACGAGCCCGAAAAGGCAAAGACCCATTTTGAAAAGATCATCTACAACTATCAGGATAGTTATTATTTCCCACAGGCCCGGACCAATTTTAGAAAGCTCCGCGGGGATGCCATTAATTGATCACGTCGTCATTCCCGCAAAGGCGGGAATCCCTTAGAATGAGTAAGCGTTCCAACCCATGGGCCCTCCATGCGAAATGACTCAAAAATAGCTGCCAATTTCCTAAAAAATACACTAATTTCATCCGCATAGAAACAGACAAAGCAAATGCTCATATACAACGTAACCATCAATATTGATGAAAGTGTCCACGACCAATGGTTGGCTTGGATGAAGAACAAACACATTCCCGATATGTTGGAAACCGGCAAATTCTCCCATGCCAAAATGGTCAAGGTCTTGGTGGAGGAAGATATGGGCGGCATCACCTATTCCATCCAATACACCACACAGGACAGGCAGACCTTGGAAGCCTATTATCGGGAAGATGCAGACCGCCTTCGGGGCGAGGCACAAAAAAACTTCCCCAACAAATTTGTGGTCTTCAGGACGGAATTGGAAGTCATCAGCCAACAAATCCCCTAACACTTTGGAACAACTCTTCGCATATGGCACCCTGCAAGAAAAGCAGGTACAACAAGATGTCTTTGGGCATCCACTGGAAGGCCGACCCGACACCCTTTTGGGTTTTAAAAAGGTTGAAAATGCCATTTTTGGCCAGTACCCTGTGGTCATCCAGACCGAGGATGCGAAGGACAAGGTGAAAGGGACCGTGTACACCGTCTCCATCATCGACCTGGAAAAGGCAGATGCGTATGAGACCGAGGCTTATAAACGGGAAAAATTCCCTTTGGAATCTGGATTGGAAGCATGGGTCTATGTCGAAAATTCCCAGTAACTTGCAAAAAAACAGGCCGTGTCCAAAAAGAAGAAAAAATGGTCTGCCCAAAGCGGAACCAAAAAACAGGAAGAAGGTGCCGTTCGGGCCAAGAAGCATTTGGGACAACATTTCCTCAAGGATGAGGACATTGCCGAACAGATAGCAGGGACTCTTACCCTAAAAGGGTACAAAAACGTGCTGGAGATCGGCCCGGGAATGGGTGTGCTCACCAAACACCTCCTCAAACGCGACCTAGATCTCGTGGCCATGGATCTCGATGCGGAATCCATCGTGTACCTGAACCACAGTTTTCCCTTGGAACATGCAGAAATCCTCCAAAAAAACAATCGCCTGAACGTCATTGAGGCCGATTTTTTGAAGTTCGACCTGACCGAGCTCTACGGCGATGAGCCATTTGCCATCACGGGCAACTTCCCCTACAACATTTCCAGTCAGATCGTTTTCAAAATGCTGGAGATGCGGAAACAGATTCCAGAATTTTCAGGTATGTTTCAAAAAGAAGTGGCCCAGCGTATCTGTGAAAAGCCAGGTAGCAAAACTTATGGCATTTTGTCCGTTTTGGTACAGGCTTTTTACGATGCGGAATATTTGTTCACCGTGCCACCCACCGTTTTTGACCCGCCACCAAAGGTGGATTCCGGTGTCTTACGCCTGACCCGAAGGGATGAACGGAAATTGGCCTGTGACGAACGCCTTTTTTTCAAAGTGGTGAAGACGGCCTTCAACCAAAGACGGAAGACCATCCGCAACAGTCTTAAAACCTTCGGACTATCCGATAATCTCAAAGAAGATGCTATCTTTGACCAACGCCCGGAACAGCTCAGTGTGGCAGATTTTGTAACGTTGACCCAGAAGATAGCCAATGACCCCGTTTAAACTTACAGACGAGCTTTTAGAAGAGATCCAGCAACTGATTGCGGAAAATAGAAATGCCGAACTCCAGTTGATGATGAAGGAATTCCACTATGCGGACATTGCCGAGATAGCGGATGAACTGGAAGTGGAAGAGGCCACTTATTTGATCAAACTGTTGGACAGTGAGAAAACCTCCGACATCCTCGCCGAAATGCACGAGGACATCCGGGAAGCGGTACTGAACAACCTTACGGCAAAGGAGATAGCCAGCGAGTTGGAGGAACTGGATACAGATGATGCAGCGGACATCATCAATGAACTTCCAAAGGAAATTGTCCAAGAAGTCATTTCCGAGATCGAGGACCGGGAGCACGCCAAACATATCGTGGACCTGTTGCGTTATGACGAGGACACAGCAGGTGGGTTGATGGCAAAGGAGTTGGTGAAGGTAAACGAAAACTGGGATGTGCTCACCTGTGTGAAGGAGATGCGTGCCCAAGCCGAGAACGTGACCCGGGTCCATTCCATTTATGTGGTGGACGATGAAGGAAGATTGAAAGGAAGACTCTCCCTAAAAGACCTTTTGACCACTTCCACCAAAACAAACATCAAAGATGTGTACATTCCCAAAGTGGACTCGGTGAACGTGAACGAAAAAGGGGAGGAAGTGGCCAAGATCATGTCCAAATATGATTTGGAGGCCATTCCCGTTGTGGACGAGATTGGGAGATTGGTAGGGCGCATCACCATTGATGACATTGTGGACGTTATCCGGGAAGAAGCCGACAAGGATTACCAGATGGCTGCGGGTATCTCTCAGGACGTGGAAGCCGATGACAGCATCTGGATTTTGACACGCGCACGCTTGCCATGGCTCATTTTGGGACTTTTGGGCGGTTTGGGCGCAGCTGCCATAATGGGCGGTTTTGAGGAAATGATCTCCAAACATGCCGTACTTTTTTACTTCACCCCGCTCATTGCTGCTATGGCGGGCAATGTCGGTGTGCAGTCCAGTGCCATCATTGTGCAGGGACTTGCCAACGACGACCTTAAGGGCAGCATCAGCAGCCGACTGATCAAAGAAATGCTGTTGGCGCTTTTGAACGGACTCATTTTGGCCATCTTGCTTTTGGTATTCACTTGGGTTTGGAAAGGAACCTTCGATACCGCAGTAGCCATATCCCTTTCCTTGGTAGTGGTCATTGTGGTGGCCGGATTGATCGGGACCTTTGTTCCACTGTTCCTCCACAAAAGAAATATTGACCCCGCCATTGCCACTGGACCATTCATCACCACGAGCAACGATATTTTTGGGATCTTGATCTATTTCTCGATCGCCAAATTGATTTTGGGAATCTAAAAAACTATCAATCACGTGACACCAAGGGAATTGATAAAGCAGTGGGTAGAAATCTTCAATACCGCAAATGCCGAAGCCTTGGCCGAATTGTATCATATCGATGCCATAAACCATCAAGTAACCAATGACCCTGTAGAAGGAAAAGAGGCCATTTACAACATGTTCAAAAACGAATTTGCAACAGCGGATATGGTCTGTATCATAGAAAATATCTTCGAAGATGGAGAATGGGCCATGCTGGAATGGAAAGATCCTTTGGGTCTCAGAGGATGTGGCTTCTTTCATGTTGTGGATGGGAAAATCAAATTCCAACGGGGTTATTGGGACAAACTGTCTTTCTTGAAAATTCACAATCTACCTATACCCAATAATTAATTTTTCAACAGATGAAACCCATCAACCTAAAACAAAAGCATGCTGAATTCACGAAGCAATGGCACCCGCACCAAATAGCCGTTGTGGACGATATGCAGGTACTACTTGCCAAGTTACAAGGCGAATTTGTATGGCATGCCCATGAGCATGAAGACGAATTGTTCCAAGTGATCAAAGGAACCCTCTATATGCAGTTCAGGGACAGGACTGAAGTGGTTCGCGAAGGTGAGATCATTGTAGTGCCCAAAGGAGTGGAGCACAACCCGATGACCAAGAACGGGGAAGAGGTGCATGTGTTGCTCTTTGAAAAACTGTCCACTTCGCATACCGGCAAGGTCCAACACGAAAAAACCCAGACGCACTACCCAAAAATCTAGGATTCGTATCTTTGACCCCATGAAAGTTCTCCACGTTGACACCAACCACCCATTGCTCCTGGAGCAATTTGCCCTATTGGGATTTGAAAACCACGAAGACTATACCTCTACCAAAGAAGAGGTGGAAAAAAAGATCCACTTGTACGATGGGGTAATCATCAGGAGCCGATTCACGCTGGATCAGCAATTTTTGGAAAAGGCGACCAACCTGAAGTTCATTGGCAGGGTCGGGGCCGGATTGGAAAACATCGATGTCCGCTATGCCAAACACAGGGGCATTTTCCTAGCCTCCGCGCCCGAGGGCAACCGAAACGCCGTGGGCGAACACGCTTTGGGCATGCTGCTCTCCCTGATGAACAAGATGTGCAAGGCCAATCGCGAGGTAAAAAAAGGCAAATGGGACCGTGAGGGCAACCGCGGTGTGGAACTGGACGGCAAGACCGTGGGGATTATCGGGTATGGGAACATGGGCAAGGCCTTTGCCAAAAAACTACGGGGCTTTGATGTAGAGGTAATCTGCTATGACATTGTGGGTGGTGTGGATGACGACAATGCCCGTCAAGTAGGGATCATGGAGTTCCAACAAAAATCCGATGTGGTGAGTCTGCACGTGCCCCAAACGGAACTTACCGAAGGTATGGTGAACTCAGAATTCATCAATGCGTTCCACAAGCCGTTCTGGTTATTGAACACAGCCCGGGGCAAATGTGTGGTGACGGAGGACCTTGTCACCGCTTTGAAATCGGGAAAGATATTGGGCGTCGGGCTGGATGTATTGGAGTATGAGAAAAAATCCTTTGAGAATATGTTCGTCCAAAAACCCAAAGCCTTCAAATACCTCCGAAAGGCAAAGAACGTATTGTTGACCCCCCATGTGGCCGGATGGACCGTGGAAAGCAAGGAAAAGCTGGCACAGACTATTGTGGACAAGGTCAAGGCCAAATTTTGCTAAATTTAAGCAGCCAAAATCCAACATTCTTATTTTGGAGGGTGGCAAAACCTAAAAATTTGCCCATGACGATAGACGCCAAAACTCCGGAAGAATACATCAGCAAAGTGCCCGAAGAGCGCAAAGAGGCCATTTCCAAATTACGGGAAATCGTAAAAACCAACCTCCCCAAGGGCTTTGAGGAGTGCATCAATTATGGGATGATCGGATATGTGGTGCCCCACTCCCTCTATCCGGACGGCTACCATTGCGATCCAAAATCTCCCCTCCCCTTTGCCAACATTGCCTCACAGAAAAATTTTGTGGCCCTGTACCATTCGGCCATCTATGCCGATAAAGACATACACGATTGGTTCGTGGGCGAATACCCCAAACATGTGAGCACCAAACTGGACATGGGCAAAAGCTGCATCCGTTTCAAGAACATCCAGAACATTCCCTATAAACTCATTGGGGAACTGTGCCAAAAGATGACCCCCCAGGAATGGATCAAGATCTATGAACAAAACATCAAGAAACCATGAAAAACAGAGTAACAGGATTGGGCGGGTTTTTCTTCAAGACCAAGGACCCGGACAACATCAAGGAATGGTACAAGGAGCATTTGGGCCTCAACACAGACCAATACGGCTGCTCTTTTTGGTGGAAGGACAAAGAAGGTAACGATTGCATGACGCAATGGAGCCCCATGGATGAAAAGACTTCCTATTTCAAGCCCAGCGAAAAGCAATTTATGATGAACTTTCGGGTAGAAAACCTTGTGGAATTGTTGGAAGTGCTCAAAAAAGAAGGGGTGGAAGTAATCGGGGAAATTGAAGAATATGACTATGGAAAATTTGGTTGGATCATGGATCCCGAGGGAAACAAATTGGAACTCTGGGAACCTGTTGATAAAGCATTTCTGTAGGTATCGATTTATTTCCTACATTTAGAACACGTTTAACCAACACATAGTAAACAATGTCCGAAGAAAAAAAAGATCTAGGAGACAAAGCTGAAGAAGCTTTTGACAAAGCCAAGGAAGAAACCAAAAAAACTGCCGAAGAATTCAAAGAGGGCCTTCAAGGTGCCGGAGGCGACAATAAAAAGATTCTAGCTGGTATTTTAGCTATTGTTGTAGGTTCCCTAGGTGTGCACAAATTCATTTTGGGTTACAACAAAGAAGGGTTTATCCTATTGGGTATCACATTATTGTCATATTTACTTGTTTGCTTGGTCATCGGAGCGTTTCTGGTATGGATTCCACCGCTGATCGGCTTGATCGAGGGTATCATCTACCTCACAAAATCCGATGAGGAGTTTTATAATACCTATCAAGTGGGCAAAAAGCCTTGGTTCTAAAAAAATAGCCAGAGATTTTTCCTCTGGCTTTTTGTCTTTCATTATTATCGTGATATTGCAATATCAATTTCATACTCAATAAATATGGGCGCTTCCAAAACACACATTTTTTCACCTGTCCATAATGAACTGGCCCAAATTGCGAAGGTATTGGCGCATCCAGCCCGGGTTGCGATTCTGGAGTACATCAGCAAACAAAACGATTGTATCTGCAACGACCTTGTAGATGAAATTGGGCTCTCCCAACCCACCATTTCACAACACTTGAACGAAATCAAAAAAATAGGACTCCTCAAGGGCACCTTCGAAGGAAAGAATCTTTGCTACTGTATCAACCAAAAGCGTTGGGAAGAATTGCAACAATCCTTCCATTTGTTCTTTTCAAATATTAACCGGAATTGCTGTTGACCATGAAAAGTTTTTGTTCTTTGATCAATCTTCGTGGAAAATTTGAGGCTTCCCTTCAAATTGGACAATCACAAATTACAAAAAGATGCTGGTAAGACAAATGACCTCTTTGGATTGGGAGCAAGTTGCGAAGATATATTCCGAAGGAATCGCAACGGGTTTTGCCACTTTTGAAACCAAGGTTCCCAGTTATGGACAATGGGACAGTTCCCATACAGCCCATTCCAGGTTGGTTGCAGAAACCAAGGACACCATCTTGGGTTGGGCAGCCCTGTCGCCCGTATCCAGCCGTTGCGTATATGGAGGTGTAGGGGAAATCAGCATCTATATTTCTGCCCAGAGCCGGGGCAGGGGAATAGGTCAATTGCTAATGGAACGCTTGATCGAGGAAAGCGAAAAAGCTGGGTTTTGGACCTTGCAATCCGGCATTTTTCCCGAAAACACAGCCAGCATCAAATTGCATGAAAAAATGGGCTTTCGATATATTGGCAAACGTGAGCGAATCGGAAAGATCAATGGGATATGGAAGGACAATCTCTTATTTGAAAGACGAAGCGGCACCGTGGGAGTGGACTGATGTGCCAAAGGCCACCCATAGACTGTCGTCTTTCAACTGGTGGATGAGCCATTGCCCTCTGCCACTTTGCGTTCCAGTTCGGCCTGAAATTCTTCCATTACCGGCTTGACCGTACTCTCCGGAAGGTCAGCGATCTTAATGTACATGAGCCCATCCACAGAATTGTTGAACAAGGGATCGACATTGAAGGCCACCACTTTGGCGTTCTGTTTAATATATTTTTTGATCAATACCGGCAACCTTAAGTTCCCTGGTTCCACCTCGCTGATCAATTTATCGAACTTGTTGAGGTCGGCTTGGGTCTCATCAAAAACAAATTCCTTGTCGGCATCCTTCAATTTTACCTTAAACTCTTTCTTTGGTCGGATGTACTGGGCCACGTAGGGATCCCAATAGTTGGATTTCATGAACTCGATCATGAGAGATTTGGAAAAATTGGAGAACTGGTTGCTGATGCTCACGCCCCCGATCAAATATTTGTGCTCGGGGTGTCTCAATGTGGTATGCACAATCCCTTTCCAAAGCAGGAACAAGGGCATGGGCTTTTGTTGATATTCCTTGATGATATAAGCCCTTCCCATTTCGATGGACTTGGCCATCATTCCATAGAGTTCTGGCTCAAACCGGAAAAGATCCTGAAGGTAAAATCCATCTATGCCATACTTTTCAAAAATCTCAGATCCCAATCCCATCCGGTAGGCCCCAACGATGGTCTTTTCATCATCATCCCAGAGGAACAAGTGGTGGTAATAAGAATCGAACTTGTCCAGATCAATCGCGTTGTTTGTCCCCTCGCCCACTTCCCTGAAGGTAACCTCACGCTGTCTCCCAATTTCGTTGAGGCAAAAGGGCATGTCTTCCTGCTTGGCAAGGAACACCTCATAGTTTTTGCTCTGGAGCACACGACAATCCTTCTCCCGAAGTCTTTCTATTTCCTCTTCGAGTACCTTGGCGCTGATGGGTGTGGCGATTTTCCGTGGAGGTTTGGGAATCTTCAAAGAAGTCGGGACCTTATCGATCAAGCGTTCCTTTTCAAAAGCATTTGCCAATAGGTATGTTTTCTTTCGAAGCAGTTCGGTAAACGACTCTAAGGTCTCCTCTTCATTTTGGGTGGCCACCGAAATCGGTTGCCCAATACGCACCTTTATGGGCCTCATACGCTGTGAAGTAAGCTCAGAGGGCAGTTTGGCCGTCCGGAACACATCGTTCATTTTGGAAAGGGTATAGAAAAGACGGCTGTTCCGCGCATGAAAATAGATCGGTACCACGGGCACTTCTGCTTTTCTGATCAGTTTTATGGCCGCTTCTTCCCAAGGTCGGTCCACAACTAATTTTCCATCCTTGTACGTGGACACCTCCCCTGCCGGGAAAATTCCCAATGGGTGGCCTTCCCGCAAATGGTTGAGCGCGCTTTTGAAACCCATGATACTGCTCTTGGCATCCTTGTGGTTCTCAAAAGGGTTCACGGGCATGATATAGGGCTTCAAAGGCTCTATCCTGTGCAGCAGAAAATTGGCGATAATCTTGAAATCAGGACGTTCGTTCAGCAAAAGTTTGAGGAGCAATACCCCATCTATCCCGCCCAGCGGATGGTTGCTGATGGTAATGTAGGCGCCGGATTTTGGAAGTCGTTTGATGTCCTCTTCAGGGATTTCGAAATCAATTTCATAGTGCTCCAAGATGGCATCGAGAAACTCGGGGCCCGGCAATTCTTTGTTCTTGTTGTAAAACCTATTTATGGTTGTGATCTTGGTGGCCACCATCAAAAGCCATCCCACAAAAGTGCCCAAAAATCCATACTTGTCCAGATGGACCACCTTTGCCACTTCTTTTGCAGAAACCAACCCCATGTAACTTTGTTTTAACTGGGGTAAAGATAGAAAATTACGGCTTTAGGAATTTTTGTCCATGGATTTATGAAGGAATTTCCTTATTTCACCACTAGTTGAACGGTTTCCTTGCCCCGCTGCTCAACCAACACGGATTTTCCATTTTGAAGTGATTTGACCGCGTTGTCATCAAAATGGCGAATGGTGTAGAGCGACACATCTTCATGGCAGACCACCTTGAACTTTCTTTTCAATTCTTCCAACATGGGTTGCAGTCCATTGAACTTATTGTCCAAGCAAACGGAAAAACTAATGGCAGAATTCTGGATCATGTCCACTTTCAACCTATGGTCATGGAACAGCTTGAATATTTCACTGATGCTGTCCTCAACGATGAACGAAAAATCCAAAGTGGAAAGTTTCAGCAACACTTGGTTCTTTTTTACGATAAAACAGGGAACCTTGGGTACGATCCCGACCCCTTTGCCCACCGTGGTGCCCTTATCTTTTGGGTTGATGAACGACTTCACGTGAAGGGGAATCTCTTTTCGCTGCAAAGGCTGCAGTGTTTTGGGATGAATCACCGAAGCTCCATAAAAAGCCAGTTCAATGGCCTCTCGATAGGAAATCAGCTCCAACAATTGTGCCTCTTCAAAATTTCTTGGGTCTGCATTTAGCACCCCGGGCACGTCCTTCCAGATGGTCACCGATTCGGCATTGAGACAATAGGCCAAGATGGCCGCGGTGTAGTCCGATCCCTCCCTGCCCAAGGTGGTGGTGAAATTGTTATCGTCACTGCCCAAAAAACCCTGGGTGATGTTCAATTTGGACATATCCACCTTGGACGACACCTCGGCTTGGGTGCGTTCCCAATTGATCTGGGCATCCCGATAGTTATTGTCTGTCTTGATCAGGTTCCGCACATCCAACCAGGTATTGGAAATCCCCACCTCGTTCAAGTAGGCACTCATGATGGTGGTGGAGAACAGTTCCCCATATCCCACCACTTGGTCATACACGAAAGCATATTTGGGGGACTTGTTCCACGCAAGAAAACCCTTTACTTCTTCGAAGAGCACCTTTACCTTATCGTAAATGGGGTGTTTGGGATTTTCAAACAGATCGGACAATATTCCATTGTGATAATCGATCACTTCCTGAATGGCCGCCGACAGTCCGTTCTTATCATTAAAATAGGCCTCTACTACCTTCTCCATGGCATTGGTAACTTTCCCCATGGCCGAGATGACCACGAGAGTATCTTGGTAGCCTACCTCTTTCAACACATTCACCACGTTCTTTACCCCATCAGCATCCTTCACCGAGGCGCCCCCAAACTTAAAAACTCTCATGTACTCCAGTATTTTTTAAAGAAAGTCAGTTCAGACTTTCCATGTATTTTTTGATTCCGTTTTCGTCCAATTGCACCACGTCCCAATCCCGTAATACATTGGCTCCCTTTTTCTCGTAAAATGCAATGGCGGGCTCGTTCCAATCCAAAACCTCCCAGCAGATTCGCTTTACCCCCAGCCCATATCCGTATCGTACCACCTCATCCAACAAGGCCGTTCCCAAACCGCTTCCCCTCATTTTTTTGGAAACGATCAAATCCTCCAAATGGATGACCGGCCCCTTCCATGTGGAATAGCGTGGATAGACCAAGGCTATTCCCGCAATGCCCCCATCTGTCTCGGCCACAAAGCAATGGAACAGCTTGTTTTCACCAAAACCATCCTTGACCAAATCCTCCTTGGTGATTTCAACGGCATCCGGTTCCTTTTCAAAATCGGCCAATTCCTGAACAAGGGCCAATACTTGTTCCATGTCTTCGGGTCTGGCATCTCTGATAGCGTATTCCATAATTGTTACAAATAAAACTCAAAGTTATAAAATTACAAAAATTGACAGTGGCGAAATCGTTATAGTTTCACAAAATGCACGATATTTGCCGACAAATAAAACAACCTTCCATGTTTGAAAAACAACACCGCACCTTGGGTGAGTTCATCATCGCCAACCAAAATTCATTTCGATACACCTCTGGGGAACTTTCCCGCTTGCTGAACGGCATCCGATTGGCCGCCAAAGTGGTCAACCATGAAGTGAACAAGGCGGGACTTGTGGATATTATCGGCAATGCAGGGGACACCAATATCCAAGGCGAGAATCAGCAAAAACTGGACGTCATGGCCAATGAAAAATTCATCCAGACCTTGAAAAACCGGGAGATTGTCTGCGGAATTGCATCCGAGGAAGAGGATGATTTTATTAGCATCAACAGTTTTGACAAACAGCACCAAAACAAATATGTAGTGCTCATCGATCCTTTGGATGGTTCCTCGAACATTGACGTGAACGTTTCTGTGGGTACCATTTTTTCCATTTATAGAAGGGTAACGCCAGTTGGAACCCCCGTAACCCTTGAGGATTTTCTTCAGCCCGGAAAAAACCAGATTGCGGCGGGCTACATCATTTATGGTACATCCACCATGTTGGTCTATACCACTGGTGATGGGGTGAACGGTTTTACGCTGAACCCTGCCCTGGGGACTTTTTATCTGTCCCACCCCAATATGAAGTTCCCTGAAAATGGCCAGATCTATTCGGTGAATGAAGGAAACTATATCCAATTTCCGCAAGGGGTGAAAGACTATATCAAATATTGCCAAATGGAGGAAGGTGACCGACCCTACACGTCAAGGTATATCGGGTCGTTGGTGTCCGATTTCCACCGGAACATGATCAAAGGAGGCATCTATATCTACCCAAAGACCAGCAAGGCACACAATGGGAAATTGCGATTGCTCTACGAATGCAACCCTATGGCGTTTATAGCGGAACAGGCCAACGGAAAGGCCAGCGATGGGTTCAGGCGCATCATGGACATTCAGCCCACAGAACTGCACGAACGGGTGCCCTTTTTCTGTGGAAGTAAAAAAATGGTGGAAAAGGCCGAAGAGTTCATGGCCAACGCCTAATCTTCCCTTCTTACGATCTCATGATAATCCTCAAAAGCGATTTTTCCTGTGAAAATTGCTATGGATTTATCGATGATATGGGCAGCATTTTTGGGTGAGAACCCAAGACCAATGGCATATTTCTCGACCATCCGTCTTTCTTGGTCGTCAATATCGTGATCTGAAAAGATGATCTGGAAAAAATCGAACAGTCGTTGATATCTTTTCTCCCCACTATGTGGAGTCTCGATAGGATATTTGTTCTCTTTCTTCATGACCTCCTTGAACTCAGCCTCGGTAATGTCCAGTTTAAAAGCAAACTTTTCCAGAACTGCCCTCTCTTCAGGATTGATATCTCCATCGATGGCCGCCAAACTGGCCAAAGTGGCAAAGTGGGCCAAGTTTGTCCTGTGGTCTCCGTGCTCGTATAGGTCTAGAATCGGCATATCTCAAATTTTGTGGCACAAATATAAATCTTATCGTAAAAAAGGAAGGCAAATCCCCATAAAAGAAATTCGTAATTTTCAATCCAAGTACAATGGTCAATACCCATCCCCTGAAAGATCCTGAATTGTTCCATATTGCCGAAAATTGGTTCCGCCAACAAAATTGGGAACCCTTTCCTTTTCAAAAAGAAACATGGAGTGCCTTTTTGGATGGAAAACATGGCCTTTTGAACGCCCCCACCGGAAGTGGAAAAACATACGCACTCTGGTTTCCGATTGTGTTGAATTACATCAAAAACCATCCGGATTATAAAACCAAGCACAAGAAAGGATTAAAGGCCATTTGGATCACCCCGCTCCGGGCCCTTTCCCAAGAAATCAAACAATCCGCAGAGCGGATTACCCAAGATTTGGAGACGCAAATGACGGTGGGTATCCGTACTGGCGACACTTCAACCAAGGAACGGGCAAGGCAAAAGACCACCATGCCCGACCTGCTGATCACCACCCCAGAAAGTCTGCAATTGTTGCTTTCCTCCAAAGACTACCCAAAACTTTTTAAGGATTGCTCTGCCATTGTGGTGGACGAATGGCACGAACTGTTGGGGACCAAGCGCGGCGTTCAGATGGAACTGGGCCTATCCCGATTGAAAACCGTTTGCAAAAATCTTCGGATTTGGGGCATATCGGCCACCATTGGTAATTTGGAACAGGCAAGGGAAGTACTTTTGGGACCAACCTCCAAAGAACTAGGGAACTCAGTCTTGATCAAGGCCAACCTCAACAAAAAAATTACGGTGAAAAGCATTATCCCTAAAGAAATGGAAACCTTTCCTTGGCGCGGACACTTGGGATTGCATCTTTTAGATCAGGTGGTGCCGATTATCAACAACAGCAAGACCACTTTACTTTTTACCAATACGCGAAGCCAGTGCGAAATCTGGTTCCAAAAAATCTTGGAAAAATATCCCGAGTTTGCCGGAGAAATGGCCATGCACCATGGTAGCATCAACAAGGAAACCCGCCTTTGGGTGGAGCAGGCCATCCGCAATGAAAGCCTAAAGGCTGTGGTCTGCACGTCAAGTTTGGACCTTGGGGTGGATTTTGCCCCTGTGGAGACCGTAATACAAATTGGTGGACCCAAAGGTGTTGCCCGATTTTTGCAACGGGCGGGCCGCAGTGGGCATCGTCCCGGAAAAGAAAGTGTCATTTACTTTTTGCCCACGCATGCCATGGAACTCATTGAGGCTTCGGCCATGCAAAAAGCGGTTCTGAACAGTGCCGTCGAGGACCGCATCCCCTACCTCAACAGTTTTGATGTACTCATTCAATACTTGACCACTTTGGCGGTTTCCGATGGATTTTATCCTGATGAAATCTATCCAGAAATCAAACAAACCTTTTGTTACCAGGCCATAAGCGATGAACAATGGCGGTGGCTTCTCAATTTTTTGGTGATGGGCAGCCAAAGCCTGAAAAGCTACGACGAGTACAAAAAAGTAGAGGTGGAGGAAGATGGCAGGTTCAAAGTGAACAGCCGGGCGATTGCCATGCGGCACCGATTCCAGATCGGGACCATCGTGGGCGATGCCACCATTCATGTTCGGTACCAAAAGGGAGGGTACATTGGCTCCATCGAGGAGTATTTCATTTCCAAATTGAGTCCGGGGGATGTGTTTACTTTTGCAGGTCGAAATCTGGAATTTATTAGGATCAAGGGTATGGCTGCCCATGTACGCAATTCTTCCAAGCGCACCAATAAAGTGCCCAGTTGGATGGGTGGTCGGCTCAGTTTTTCGGCTAAAATGTCCGAACTGCTTCGACAAGAACTCTACACGTCCGAAGATCCCTTTTCAAAACAGTCCAAGGAAATCCAATCTTTGGCTCCCATGTTTGCCAAGCAGCGGGAAGAAAGTTTGGTGCCCTTGCCCCATCAATTTTTGATCGAGACCTTCAAAACGAGCGATGGACACCATCACATTTTTTATCCATTCGAGGGGCGCGCCATCCACGAGGGTATGAGCAGTTTGTTGGCGTATCGCATCAGCTTGTTGACGCCTATTACCTGCTCGTTGGCTTTTAATGATTATGGTTTTGAGTTGCTTTCGGACAAGCCCATCGATATTCAGGCGATTTTGGACAATAATCTGTTCACTGCGGAATATATGCTCTCCGATCTTCAAAAAAGTTTGAACTCCAACGAAATGGCCCGACGAAAATTTAGGGATATTGCGGTCATCAGCGGCATGGTGTTCACCGGCTATCCCGAAAAAGGGGTAAAAATGAAACACTTGCAAAGCAGTTCTGAATTGTTGTTCGATGTGTTCAAGGATTTTGAGGACGATAACCTGCTCTACCAACAGGCCTTTACCGAAACTTTTGAGCACCAATTGGAGGAAGGTCGTTTGCGACTAGCCTTGGAACGCATCGCCCAGCAAGAGATTGTTTGGAGGCAATGTACGCAACCCACTCCCTTTTCGTTTCCCATCATCACCGATAGGCTGCGGGAAAAACTGTCCAATGAGAAATTGGCGGATCGCATCAAACGAATGACGGCCAAACTGACCCGAAAATAATAACTAACTTTCCACAGAAAACAATACACAATGTCCATCCAACATTTAAATCCACATATATGGTTCGCCTTTATTTTTTGTGCCATCCTGTTAAGCTGCAGCTCCGATGGCTCTAACAATTTGCGTAACTCCTTTAAATGCTGTACAGAAGAAATTGATGGCAATGTGAATAATCTGCCATTACAAGAAAATGGTGAGCTTGTCGATATAGTTGTTTCCAACGTAATAACACCCAATGGAGATGGCATCAATGATTTTTGGGTAGTCGAAAACCTTCACTTATATCCCAACAATAAAGTCGAAATCTATGATTCCAATAATCAGCTTATTTTTAGTGCAGAAGGCTATGCATTAACAGATTCTGTTTTCCCAAATATAGATATTGCTCAAGGAAGTTACAGATACAGAATTGTGATTGAAAGAGAAGATGTTTTTCTTCGTCAAGGGTACTTATGTGCCATTACTGAATTCCCAAATAGTTTTAAGCCTAGTTTAGGTTGTAGCACGCTATACCCTGACCCTTTATTACCATAGACCGTGGACATTTATATTGAAATCAATGGCCAAAAATTTCTCTTCCACCCTTTGGGTGGTCTATTTTGGGAAGAAAAATCCCTTTTGCTGATCAGTGATGTGCATTTGGGAAAAGTGAACCACTTTCGCAAGTTTGGGGCGGCTGTCCCACGAAAGGCCATCCATAAAAATTTTATGTTGCTGGACAAGATCGTTTCCGACTTCCAACCCTTTCAAATCTGCTTTTTGGGCGATCTCTTTCATTCCTCGTTGAACAAGGAGTGGGAATTGTTCGAAAATTGGGTGGGTAAAACCCCGGCAGAGATCATTTTGGTGTCGGGTAACCACGACATCATCGCCCCGGAAAAGTATGCACAGCTCAAGATCGAGATTTTCCCCGAACTCATCATCGACGGTTTTTTACTGACCCATCATCCAGAGGAACGCGAGGACCTCTTTACTTTTTGCGGACACATTCATCCGGCAGTGAAATTGCATGGGGCTGGACGGCAAAAACTTCGTCTTCCTTGCTTTTTTAGGAGCAAAAACCAGTTGATCCTGCCTGCTTTTGGGAAGTTTACTGGAACCTATACCATGGAACCTTCAAAGCATGATGAGGTTTATGCCATTGTGGAAGATACTGTGATAAAAGTTTAAATCTACCCTTGTCAAAAATGGTTCTTGAGGCTATCTTTGCCGCAAAGTTTTTGGATTGACCAAAACCCCCATTTCCCAGCTTTTTGCACAGTCTCCCCAACTCGGGAAACTGCGGGATGCCATTGCCCAACCTGTCACTTCGAGCGCAGTCGAGAAGTCATCGGCATCACAAAAGATCAACATCAAAGGACTTGTGGGTTCTTCACTTTCCTTTGTGACTTCAGAAGCTTTTAAGTCTTCCGAATCACCATTCTTGTTGATTATGAACGACAAGGAAGAAGCTGCTTATCATCTCAATGATTTGGAACAGCTGATTGGCGAGAACGATGTATTGTTCTACCCCGGAAGTTACCGAAGGCCCTACCAAATCGAGGAAACCGACAACGCCAATGTGCTGCTTCGTGCCGAAGTATTGAACCGCATCAATTCCCGTAAAAAACCTGCGGTCATTGTCACTTATCCCGATGCGCTTTTTGAAAAAGTGGTCACCCGAAAGGAGTTGGACAAAAACACGCTCAAAATAAAACTGGAGGATACCCTTTCCCTCGATTTTTTAAACGAGGTGCTTTTTGAATACCAGTTCAAACGGGTGGATTTTGTGACCGAACCGGGTGAGTTTTCCGTGCGTGGCGGTATTGTGGATGTTTTCTCTTTTTCGCATGATGAACCCTATCGCATCGAGTTTTTTGGGGACGAAGTGGACAGTATTCGAACCTTTGATGTGGAAACCCAGCTTTCTACGGACAAGGTGAAGAAAATCACCATTATCCCCAATGTAGAGAACAAGTTCTTACAGGAGAGCCGGGAAAGTTTTCTGAAATATATTTCGCCCAAAACGGTGGTCTTTGCCAAAAATCCGGCCTTGATCTATGACCGAATTGATTCGTTCTTTGTCAAGGCTGAAGAAAGTTTTACCAAGCTCAGCAAGGAAATCAAGCATGCCGAGCCCAAGGAGCTTTTTGTGGATTCAGCTTTGCTGAGGGAACAATTGAAGGATTTTTTATTGGTGGAGATAGGCGTTTCAAGTGAGACCCTGAAACAAGTTGAGGGTGACGAAATCCAATTCAACACCAAACCCCAGCCTGCTTTCAACAAAAAGTTTGACCTGCTCATCGAGAACCTAAACGAGAATCGGGATTCAGATTTCACAAATTATATTTTTTGCTCCACGGAACAACAAGCCAAACGCTTTCACGATATTTTTGAAGAAGTGGATCAGACTGTCCACTACCAGACCGTGGTTTTTCCACTTTTTCAAGGTTTCATCGACGACGACCTGAAACTGGCCTGCTACACGGACCATCAAATTTTTGAGCGATACCATAAGTTCCATCTGAAAAATGGCTATGCCAAAAAACAGGCCATCACCCTGAAGGAACTCAACAAACTGGAAATCGGGGATTATGTCACCCATATCGACCATGGTATCGGGAAGTTTGGCGGATTGCAGAAAATCGATGTGGAGGGCAAAAAGCAGGAGGCCATCAAATTGATCTATGGTGACCGCGATATTTTGTATGTCAGCATCCACTCGCTCCACAAAATATCGAAATACAATGGGAAGGACGGTGCCCCACCGAAAATCTACAAACTTGGTTCGGCCGCTTGGAAAAACCTGAAACAAAAGACCAAGAGCCGGGTCAAGAAAATTGCGTTCGACCTCATCCAAGTCTATGCAAAACGACGGTTGGAAAAAGGATTTCAATATGCGCCCGACAGTTATTTACAATATGAACTGGAAGCCTCCTTCCTCTACGAGGACACGCCCGATCAGGAAAAAAGCACCCAAGATGTGAAAAGGGACATGGAAAGCGAGCGCCCCATGGACCGACTCATCTGTGGAGATGTTGGCTTTGGAAAGACCGAAGTGGCCATTCGTGCCGCTTTTAAGGCGGTGGACAATGGCAAACAGGTGGCCATTCTGGTGCCCACCACCATTTTGGCCTTTCAGCACCATCGCACTTTTTCGGAACGGCTGAAAGATATGCCGGTCACCGTTGATTATCTGAACCGTTTCAGAACGGCCAAGGAGAAAAGGGAAACCTTGGAAAATTTGGCCAGTGGAAAGGTGGATATCATCATCGGCACCCATCAACTGGTGAACAAAAATGTAAAATTTAAGGATCTTGGACTGCTGATTGTGGACGAGGAGCAAAAATTCGGGGTTTCGGTCAAGGAAAAACTGAGGTCCATCAAGGAAAATGTGGATGTGCTCACCCTTACCGCGACACCCATCCCAAGAACACTTCAGTTCAGTTTGATGGCGGCCCGAGATCTTTCAGTGATCAATACGCCACCACCCAACCGTTACCCCATCGAGAGCCAGGTCATTGGTTTTAACGAAGAGGTCATCCGTGATGCCATTTCTTATGAAATTCAACGGGGCGGGCAGATATTCTTTATCCATAATCGCATCGAGAACATCAAGGAAGTGGCCGGAATGATCCAACGCTTGGTGCCCGATGCCAAGATCGGTATTGGACATGGGCAAATGGAAGGCAAAAAATTGGAACAGCTCATGCTCGCCTTCATGAACGGGGAGTTTGATGTGCTGGTCTCCACCACCATTGTGGAAAGTGGGCTGGATGTGACCAATGCGAACACCATTTTCATCAACAATGCCAATAATTTTGGGTTGAGCGACCTCCACCAGATGCGGGGGCGTGTGGGCCGAAGCAATAAAAAGGCATTTTGTTATTTCATCACCCCACCTTATGAAGTGATGACCCCCGATGCCCGAAAACGTATCGAGGCCTTGGAGCAGTTCACCGATCTGGGCAGCGGGTTCAACATCGCCATGAAGGATCTCGAAATCCGTGGTGCCGGGGATTTGTTGGGTGGCGAACAGAGCGGTTTCATCAATGAGATCGGGTTTGAGACCTATCAAAAAATACTATCGGAAGCCATTGACGAGCTCAAGGAAAATGAGTTCAAGGAACTGTACGAAGAAGTGGAGGGCCATAAGGAGAAAGTGTATGTGAAGGACATCCAATTGGATACCGATTTTGAACTGCTCTTCCCCGACGACTACATCAACAACATCACGGAACGGCTCAACCTTTACACCCAGCTCAATGAGGTGAAAGATGAGGAAGGACTCCAAAAATTTGAGGCCGACTTGGTGGACCGTTTTGGGGAACTGCCCGATCAGGCACAGGACTTATTGAATTCCGTTCGCATTAAATGGATCGCCACCCATATTGGTCTGGAAAAAGTGGTGATGAAACAGGGCAAGTTTATGGGGTATTTTATTGCGGACCAGCAGTCCAATTTTTACCAGACCCCAGTGTTTACCCAAGTGCTGCAATATGTACAGAGCCATTCCCAACAGGCCAGACTCAAGGAAAAACAGACCCGTAGCGGTTTGCGGTTGTTGTTGATGTTTGACCGGATTACCAGTGTGGAAAAGGCGTTGAAGGTGTTGGAACCCTTTTCCTATGAATTGGCACCATCCCAATAAATTGATTTCTCACACTCAATTCGTTCGGTTTTAAATAAAAATGTGTCGCAATCGCACCGTGGGATTGTCGTTTTTGCACATGTCCACATTTTTTTGTCTCCTGTATATTTGAATAACTGTAAACCATTCATCCCATGACAGAAAAGGGCAAGTTTTTGAAAAAATTCAATGAGGCCTTCGCCAAAGCAGACACCCAATTCATTGCTGAAAGCGTGACCCAGGATATACAATGGACCATGTTTGGCGGTAAAACCGTTCATGGTTTGGAGGAATTCAAAAAAGAAATTGAGTCGATGGTCCAATCGGAATCGGGGCTGGAACTCGATAAAATCATTACCCATGGAAACACTGCTGCGGTGAATGGCGTTATCAAGGCTCAGGACCAAAACGGGAATCCTGCCACCTATGCTTTTTGTGATGTATATACTTTAAGCGGGTTCAAAAATCCCAAGATCAAGGAAATGAAATCGTATGTGACAAAAATTAAGTAGAATAGGATGAAAACGAATAAAGTAAAGACGTTTTGGGTGAATCTTCCCGTAAAAAACGTGAAAAAATCAAAGGAGTTTTTCAATAAGCTCGGCTTTCAAGAAACCGAAAATCAACCTAAAAATGATGAATATGCGGGTTTTTATCTGGATGAAACCAAAACGGTTTTGATGCTCTTTCCCGAAGAACGTTTTGCCCATTTTGCCGGAAACCCCATAGCAGACACCTCCAAAGGCACCGAGGTATATTTGAACCTTGACGCTCCCACTAAGGAATATGTGGATGAGTTTGCCGAAATGGTCAAGAATGCTGGCGGAACGGTTTATGCAGCACCAGCTGAGGTGGATGGTTGGATGTATGTCATGGGCTTTATCGACCTGGATGGCCACCGCTGGGGAATGCTTTACATGGACATGTCCAAATTACCCAAGTAAAAGTTACACTATAAACCAAAAACACTCAAACATGGAAAACAAAAAACCCAATCCCGTTGTATGGTTTGAAATTTATGTGAACGATATGGCCCGTGCACAAAAATTCTACGAAACCGTTCTCGACATCAAATTTGATGACCTTCCCATGCCTTCCAATGAAGAAGGATTATCCATGAAATTCTTTCCGAACGAGATGAACAATTTTGGTGCTGGCGGTGCACTCTGCAAAATGGAAGGTTTTGCCGCCGGAGGCAATAGCACCTTGGTCTATTTTGGCAGTGAGGATTGCAGCATCGAGGAATCCAGAATTGAAAAGGCCGGAGGAAAAGTGTTCAAGCCTAAATTTTCCATAGGGGAATATGGGTTCATTGCCCTTGCCACCGATACCGAAGGAAATATGTTCGGTCTTCATTCCTTGGCGTAGAACACACATGAAGCAGATCTTTATAAACCTACCCATAAAGGACCTTGATGCATCCCAAGCTTTTTATCGGGCATTGGGATTTTCTGAACATGCTTTGTTTACGGGTGAAAACCAAATATGCATGAAGTGGGGAGGCGCTATTTATGTGGTGCTGCAATTCTTTTTTTTATTCTGGGAGCAACAGGACAAGCTCTAGGAAAAACGAATCCAAAGTGGATTACGCTTGTTGTTAGTTTTTGAAGAAATCAACAGTGTGGACAAAGCTTTGAAGGTTCAAGCCTTTTCAAAAAAATTATTAATCTCAGTTCAACATTAAAGTTTGATTATTTGATTTTTGAGATTGAAACATCTGGAGCTATATTCTTTTTATTTAAAAATGTTGTGAAATAAACATTTTCAAATGTGGTTTGGGAAAACTTTTTCCTGAGCAACTTAATCACTTTTTCCTCATACCCCATTAATTCTTTTCGATCAGACCATATTAGCAAAATCTCAGATTTTCCTTCGTTTTTTGATTGATAAATTTTGTCAATTTCAAATTGAATGTCATCATCTTTGAAAAAGATATTGTCAAAGCCTAAATCAATAAAAACTTTTCCCACTCCAAAATAGCTTGAATAAGATTCATTAGGTATTCTACATAAATTGTACCCTCCTATTTTTTTTCTTAACGCCTTATTTTCTATATCAAAATTTAGATATCCATTATTCTTCTCGAGAAATTCAATATTCTCCCGTAATCGTTCACCAACAATTTGCGCTATTTTTCTATACTCCTTTTTTACTATGATAGGAACAAAATCATTATCCTTATGACTAACCCACAACTGGCTGTTTACCTGAAAATGTGGGTTTACAATTTTTTGAATCTCTTTTGAAATCAAAATACAAGCATCTTTGGCTTTGTTAAATCTTGATATATAATCATTCAGAACAAATCTTGTGACTTGAATCCCCTTTTCTTGAGAATCAATACTTGCAATTAAATCAGGGCCTTTATTTGAATCATCCATGGAAGGTCTAAGTTTATTCGCCCATTTTTTTTCAAAAACGTTCAAATATGACATTAGAAAAGTGCCCACAATTATTTCTTCAAACCGTTTATCATTCTGGATCAGGTCCTCATAAAAATGATATGGACGAGAGAAAGAATAAGGTAATTTAAACATTCCTATTCCCATCAAACACAAAATTTAAAATCGCTCTTTTAATTTATTAAGGACTAAAAAGCCCCATACACCTGTTTTACAAACTCCCCAATTTTTGAAGGTTCCAACCAACGGGTCACGATAAGCAGTCCGCTTTTTTGGTCCACCACAATAAAATTGCCCCCAAATCCGGCTGCGTAAAAGACATGCTCGGGCACACCCTCCCAATGCCTGTCCCCCTTTTGGTTCAGCCACCACATATAGCCATAGTTGACGTTGGGGACCGAAGGTGCTATGGCCTTTTGGATCCAACCCTCACTGACCAATTGCTGGTCTTTCCATTTTCCGCTATTGAGGAACAGCAAGCCGAAACGGGCCATATCTTCCGTGGAAATGAACAATCCGGCACCGGAATGCCCCCCACCCGTCACGGATTTCATTTGGATGCCATCAATCTCAGTCCAAGCATGGTCGTACCCATACCACCGCCATGTGGGTGTGGCGCCTATGTTGTCCATGATCTGTTCCTTTAAGACCATGGGCAAGGGCTTTCTCCACACATGGGTCAGGGAATAGGCCAGTACATTTACGCGTACATCGTTGTATTCCATCACTGTACCGGGTTCGTTGAGCTTTCGGAATTTCCAGTCGTCCAAACCACCTTCGCTCGGCGGGCGGTCTGCCCAATCCTTGCCACCCCAGAGTTCCCCGGACCAGTCCGAGTTTTGCTGCAGCAAATGTTCCCACGTAATTTTGGAGTTATGGGCGCCATCAAAGGTGCCATCCCAAACATAATCCCCTACTTTATCCGTTACACTTTGGATCAACCCCTGGTCTTCCGCCAGGGCCGCCATAGTGGACAAAAAGCTTTTGGTAACGCTAAAGGTCATATCCACACGTTGGGTATCGCCCCAAGAGGCAAGCAAATATCCATCCTTAATGATCATCCCGGCAGGACCGCCCCGTTTTTTGGTGGGGCCCAAAATGTCATGAAACGGTTCTTGTTTAAATCCTTCCAGAATGGCCTGCCGTAGATCGCGGGAACCGGAATATTCATTGTTTTTGGCAAAGTCTATGGCCGTATTCAATTGTTGTGCATTGTAGTTGAACTGATTTTTTCCAGCCATTTTCCAATCTTCATGCCGCGATGGAAAATAGGTTTCTTGGGCCATTGCCGAATTCAAAATCAAAAGAAAAAAGAGAAGGGAACAGCGTTGTAAAAATTGCTTCATGGGTTATGCTTTAAAATCGTCTGAAGTTAACAATTGTATTTGGAATCCCCTCAATGGCTACCTTTGTATTTCAATCTTCAAACCATGGACAAAGCTACTGAATACACCATCCCTTCGCAGACCAAGATTGGCCACGTGCATCTCAAGGTTGCCGACTTGCAACGCTCACTTGATTTTTATTGTGGGCTGTTGGGGTTTGAGGTGACCACAACCTACGGTGACCAAGCGGCCTTCATTTCGGCGGGCGGCTACCACCATCATATCGGACTGAACACTTGGTACAGCAAAAATGGTCCGCAAGCACCCAAGAACACGACCGGACTTTTCCATACAGCGATTTTGTACCCCACACGAAAAGATCTGGCCGTTATTTTGAACCGACTGTTGGAAGCAGAATATGACTTGACCGGTGCCGCCGATCATGGTGTGTCCGAAGCTTTGTATCTTGATGATCCTGATGGGAACGGGGTGGAGCTCTACTGGGATCGGCCCCAAGCGGATTGGCCACAAAAAGAGGATGGTTCTTTGGAGATGTACACCGAGCGACTAGACCTCAACAATCTTTTGGAAGAACTGAAGTCCTAGAATCGTTTTTTGACGACCTGTTTTCCCTGCTCGTCATAGTACCGCCACGTGCCCACTTGCCCGTCCTTTCGGTAACGTCCAGTCATTTTTTCGGTGCCATCGGGATAGTATTCCATATAGCGGCCGTGCTTGAGGCCATCCTTCAGTTCCACTTCAAACTTGATGGCCCCGTCAGGATATTTTATGCTGAAGGCTTTCGCATTGAGGTCCGTGGGATAGATGGGTTTTAGGTCAAAAACAGCATCCGTGATCTCAATCGGGTCGGAACTTTGGGTTTTGGAATTTGGGATTTGGACCTTGTCTTCAAACTGGGTATTCTTTTTTACCTCCTGCACATCTTGATAGTTGATCACCAACTTACTTTCGAACAGGTCGTCCTCTGGGGTCAATTGCATCCCGAACTGTGGAAAGCAGATGATGAAATCCTTGTTCTTGCGCATTTTCTGTTTGGTGTCTGCATCGGCCAATGCATACATATTGTCAAAAAACAGGGGCACATTGCTGTACACGAACACGGTGGATTCCGGTTCAAACTTTTCATCAAAATCACGGAACTCCTTTGAAGTGGCCAGGGTCTCCCCTTCCAAAGCATCATCGATGATACTTTTGAGCGTGTTGGGGTTGTCACTGAAGATCACAAACTCATCAATCTGGGTAAAATAGGGCTTGTCAAATTCATCGAACCTTCCGCCCAGCAACATCTTGAAAAAACCTTTGATCGAAAGAAAGTTGATTTTATATCCCTTATAGTCAACAGCCTTGAACTTTACAGGCGTCTTTCTTCGGATCTGCTCCAGCACAAAGTCAAGGTTTGTCCTGGCCTTTTCTGCATCATTGGCCTTGAGCACCAGTGCCATATCGTTTTTTCCTTTGGAAATGCGCGACTGGATCTGCAATACGGCTATTTCATCATCTATCCAGCTCACAAAGTTCTCTTTCACATCGATCTTTAGGAACTTTTCCACTTTTTCGATGCCATTTTGATAGCTTTCAAACTGCTGGGGATTGTTCTGCTGTACCTTTTCAAAATTTTTGTAGAACTCGGAAAAACTATCGAACCCATAGCTGATGTAGAGCGCAGTACGTTTGGGCACAATGGTCGGGATGGTCCGCTCGGCAGTTCCCGATTTTTGCAGGGCCTCCAAATAGTACTCGTTGGTCCCGCTGATGTTGGTAAACCCATTCGCCGTCAAGGTACTGTTCCGATCCAGGTCGAAGTAAAAGCCCGAAAACAAAAAATTCTCACTCACCCGTCTCACCCAATCCGATGGGGTATTGGTAAACCGTTTTACGTAGTCATCAAAATAATGGTACTGGACATACATCCGAAACAGGTCTTCATGCCCCACCTTTTGGTTGACCTCAATAAAATTGAGGTTTCGGCCCAGCACAGGCTCTTGGTATTGGTCTATGGAGGCTTCCACCAACGTATGCGTGTAAGAGGCTACCAATTGGTTCTTGATAAAAGCCAGGTACATGGTTTCCTTACTTTCCCGGTCGTGAACCTCCAAGATCTCATGGTTGTGGTACATGCGTTTGCTCATCACATAGTCATCATTCAGCAAGGTGTTCAGATAGGTTTTCAGCAATTGTAGTTTGGCAATGCGCTTCAGGTCGAGGACGTAAAAGATACCATAATCCTTGGGCGAGATCATGTGGACGGAGATGAACAGCGATCGCCCATCAAAAAATTCAAAGAGATTGTGGTTGTTCCTGAACACCGTATCCACTTTTTGGATGTTCTCGGTCAGTTCCGCAAAATAATCGTTCTTCCGAAGGTGTTGCCAAGCATCGCTCTCGCTTACCTTTTTCCAACTCTCCACGGGTTGTTCGGATTCCACAATGAAAACAGCATCCTTGGGAATCAGATAGATGGATTGCAGATTGGTCTTCGGGGAAAGCAGAAAAATATAGGCCAAATAGCACAGATAGAGCGCAAAAAGGGCCAAAAAACCGTAAAGAATCCTTTTTTTGGTCATTCTACTGAAAAGTGTCTCCTTCTAAAACGAAAGAGTCCGCATTTTAGTTTAGACCATAGAAAAGAGTGGCCTCTCTTATAACAATTTGAGGTCTTTGATGGTCTTGAAAGCTACATCCACCTGCTCATCGTTGACCAAAATGGTAAACTCATTGGTGGTTGAAATCACTTCGTAGAGCACAATCCCCTCCCATGCCAATCGCTGAAAGATAAAATAATAAATGCCGGGCACGGAGACGTTCTCGGCGGGCAGTTTTACAGTGATGGACGAGAGGCCTTCCGCTTTTTGGGTGCACCGCTCCTGCTTGAAATATTTTTCCACCACTTTGTCCATGATGTTGCTGATCACGATGTTGATCTCGTTCACCCCGCGGGAAGAGGTGTAGAACACATCCTGGTTCTCGTTCACTTCCTCAAGTAGTTTGGCCTGTTGCTGCAAGATGGTATCCGAGGCCAAGAAAGTATAGTCGGACAGGTTGGACCGCACGGTGATCTCACCGATGTTCTTCAACACTTTCACGATTTTGTGGGTAGCCCTGAACTCAAGATCGTCCGAAAGTCGCTTGAGCGCCATCACAATGGCACCATCTTTCACATCCTTGCCCAGTTCGTCGGCAATCTCGGGCTTTATTTGTCTTGAAAGCGACGTAAGGTTGATAATCCCTTGTGCCAATGCGGTTTGCAGAAAAGGTTTTTTCTTGATGTAATGCTCAACTACGGCGGATATAGTTTTCATTTCTAAGGCTGGTTTTGAACAAAAATAACATATTGTTACAAAACAAACAAATGGTTAGAAATAAAAGTATGCATTTTCAAGATGTTCTTTTACCATCACTTTATCACCAATTTTCACCAAGGTGATTACATCGAACCTGACCTCGCAATCCACATTATTTTCCAACACATAATTGCCAGTTGCAATAATTAAGAGGTTCACTTTTCTACGGTCACCCACATCAGAAATATCCTTTAGTAAACCAATGTTACTTGACTTTACCTCAACAATAACCAAGATGTCATCCTTTTTGGCAATGATGTCTATCTCAGCCATAAGATAGCGATAGTTCCGCTCAAGAATATTATACCCTTTTGCACGCAAAAACTCTTCAGCTTTTTGCTCTCCCAGCTTTCCAAATTCGTTTTTTGATTCCATATAAGCCCTAAAATATATAAAATATGTACAGTTCATCGAAAAAATTGGCTTTTCGTGGACAAACCGACAATTTCATCATGATTGGATCAATGTGAACCATATCCAACAATAGTATAAATATTATGGTTAATCCAGAACTATGTACTAAATAATCCCATTGGACAAGGTCTGTCCAGCCTATTTGTACAACAGGCTCAGTTTCAATACTGATGCACAGACCGTTAACGTTTCAGTTGAACAATCAGTAGTTTCCCTCAGTTAGACAGGTTGGAGCGCACGGCGATCTCGCCGATATTTTTGAGCACTTTTACGATCCTGTGGGTGGCCCTGAACTCCAAATCGTCAGAAAGACGTTTCAATGCCATTACAATGGCACCATCCTTCACATCCTTGCCCAGTTCGTCGGCAATCTCTGGCTTTATTTGTGTTGAAAGCGACGTAAGGTTGATAATCCCTTGTGCCAATGCGGTTTGCAGAAAAGGCTTTTTCTTGATGTAATGCTCGACTACGGCGGATATTGTTTTCATTTTTAAGGTTGGTTTTGAACAAAAATAACATATTGTTACAAAACAAACAAATGGTTAAAAATGATAGAATGCATTTTCGAGATGTTCAATTTCCATTTTATTGCCGTTTTGGACGACTGTGATCACATCGAACCTGACCTCCACATCGAGGTCATTTTCCTCTACATAATGGTCTGCCGCCATGGTCAAAAGTTTCACCTTTTTGGTATTGATTGCATTTGATATGTCCTCCAAAAAGCCCACGTTTCTTGACTTTACCTCCACAATGGCCAAGGTATCATCCTTTCTGGCAATAATGTCAATCTCGGCCTTGAGGTATCGGTAGTTCCGTTCAAGGATATCGTACCCTTTTCCACGCAAAAACTCTTCGGCTTTTTGCTCCCCCAGCTTTCCAAAATCGTTGCTTGATTCCATACGGTTGGAAAAATATCAAAAAAATATGTGCAGTTCATCGAAAAAATTGGTAGTTCAAGGACAAACTGACGTTATCATTGTAATTTGCTGGCTCAATTGAACCACACCCAGCACTAGCATAAACATATAGTTGACCCCGAACTATGTACTAAGATAACCCCAAACATTGCTATGGAGTACTTCGTCAATTGCAATACCTCAACTTTGGCGCCCTATACTACCCCATTGGACGAGGTTCGTGCGGCCCACTTGTACCGCAGGCTCGGTTTCAGTGCTTCCGTACAGATCGTGAATGCCGCGGTCGGACAATCAGCCGTTTCCCTTGTGGACAATCTTGTGGACCAAGCCTTGGCCACTCCTTTGATCCCTCCTCCCGCATGGGCGGATTGGAACGATGCCAATTATCCTGCCGACGATGATCTTGCGGGACAGATGCGTAGGGCACAACTACAGGAATATTCCACCACTTATGGGAACGCTTTGTTGGACAATGGTCTTCTGGACCGGATGAGCTTCTTTTGGAGCAACCACTTTGTGACCCAACTGGAAATCTATAACTGCAACCAGTTCCTTTACTATTACATCAATTGTCTCCAACGAAATGCGTTGGGCAATTTCAAGACACTGACCAGTGAGGTGGGACTCACCAGTGCCATGCTGTATTATTTGGACGGTGCCAGAAACCGAGGGAACAACCCGAACGAAAACTATGCCCGTGAGCTCTATGAACTTTTTACCATGGGTGAAGGGAACAATTATACCGAACAGGATATTATTGAGACGGCCAAAGCACTTTCGGGATATACCGAAAGAGGTGAGGAAGGGTGTACGCAGGTCACTTTTGACCCTACCGAGTTCAATACCGACAATAAGACCATCTTTGGGCAGACCGGGAATTGGGGTTATGATGATGTCATTGACATCCTTTTCAATGAAAGGGCCAGTGAAACGGCTTGGTTCATCTGCAAGAAACTATATGAGTTTTTTGTGCACCCGGATTCAACGGACGAGGAAGGCAATGGCATTGCCCCACAGATCATCGATGGGATGGCACAGACTTTTATGTCCAACAATTTTGAAATAGCCCCGGTGATCCGCCAGCTTTTAAAAAGTCAGCACTTTTTTGATGAGACCGCAATCGGCGTGATCATAAAAAGTCCTTTTGACCTGTATTTCAACCTGTTGAAAGAAACCAGTTTCTCCTATGACGACACCACGGTTCTGAATATGATCGATTCTGCATCGCTGATTGGTCAAGAACTCTTCAATCCACCTGAGGTGGAAGGCTGGCAACGTGACCGACAATGGATCAACACCAATTTTATGATCGGTCGTTGGTTGACCACCGAAGTGTTTTTGGAGCGTTTCTTTCAAAACGACCCGGAACAGTTCAGAAATTTGGCCATGGATGCCGTAGGGCCTGCGGACAGTAACACAAGTAATCCCGAAATTGTAGTGAGGGCTTTGGTGAACAAGTTTACCCCAAAGGGCCTTTTGACGGATGCCGATTTTGAAAGGGCCATGGATGCCTTCAAGATCGATGATGTGCCTGAGGAATATTATTCCTCGGATTACATTCCCGGCGGAACTGGTGAATGGATGCTCCAATTGAGCGCCGAATCACCAACACAAGTATATGTATTGTTGCGCCACTTGTCCAGAGAGCCCGAATTTCAACTTAAATAACCCCAACACCCATGTGCGATACCCACCACACCCACGATACATCTCCATACAAAGGCCTTGAACATGACGGCCATGATCTGGAGCACACCAAATGGAGCAGACGCTCGTTCATCCAAGCACTGGGCATAGCCGGTTCCGGGTCCATGTTTTTGGGGAGCCACTTGATCTCTGCCTCCGCCCCATCACCACTGACAGCGGCCGTTGCAGCAGCTGAAACGGACAATATTCTGATCTTGATCAGATTATCCGGAGGAAATGACGGTCTCAGCACCGTAATTCCCATCCAACAATATGACACCTATGCCAATGCCAGGCCCAATATCTATAT
This sequence comes from Allomuricauda sp., assembly GCA_048270465.1. Classification (GTDB taxonomy): domain Bacteria; phylum Bacteroidota; class Bacteroidia; order Flavobacteriales; family Flavobacteriaceae; genus Flagellimonas. The sequence continues at coordinate 333,013 of JBLWSV010000001.1, read as the reverse complement.
CCCTGAGAGCAAGGTCCTGAAACTTACGGACGATTTTGGCGTGCCCACCTATATGAGTGCCCTGGAATCCCTTTGGGGCGATGGGCAGTTCAAAGCAGTGCATGGCGTAGGCTATCAGAACCAAAGCCTTTCCCACTTTACGGGATCCGACATTTTTGCCAATACTGACCTCACCACCACTGGATTTTCTGGGGAAAACACAGGTTGGATGGGCAGACATTTTGAAGAGCTCTACCCTGATTACCTCATCAATCCACCAGCGGCCCCGGCGGCCATCCAAATCGGGAACTTGGCCAACTTGGTCTTCCAAGGTGAGGAGACCAACTATGCCTTTGTGACCAACAATGTGGACCAGTTGGAGCAGATTGCCCAAACGGGTGCCTTCTATGAAATTGAGAACGCTCCTTTCGACAACTGTATGTATGGTGATCAGCTCCGCTTCCTTCGCGGCGTGGCCAATACCACCTACGAATATGCAGGGACAATCCATGAGGCATACATGCGCGGGCAGAACCAAGTGGAATATCAGGACAATGGCTTTGCTAGGCAATTGGCCCTTTTGGCTCGATTGATCAAAGGAAATTTGGGCACCAAGGTCTATATGATCTCCATGGGCGGGTTTGACACCCATGGCAACCAGCCTTTGGTCCACGAGCGATTGATGTCCAACCTGTCCATTGCCATCAACAATTTTTACGAGGATATCGCCTTCACCCAACAGGACGACAAGGTATTGAGCATGACCTTCTCCGAATTTGGCCGTAGGATCTTTGAAAACGGGTCCAATGGTACCGATCACGGTAAGGCCGCCCCAACCCTGTTCTTCGGATCGGGATTGAGCGGAAGTGCCTTTGTGGGCGAACACCCGTCGCTTGACGAACCGAACAATCGGGGCAATCTAGAGTATACCATGGACTTTAGGGACCTTTACGGCACCGTTTTGGCCGAATGGCTCTGTGTGCCCAGAGCTTCTGTGGAGCAGCACCTTTTAGGTCATCCATACCGTGCCATAGACCTCGGCTTTAACTGTAGTGGGGAGACCTTGGAGGACATTGCCATGGACAACGATCCGCCCATCTTGCCGGAAACCCCTCCCGGGCAAGATCCGAACAATCCAAGCCCGGACATTCTGGACGGTATCGTACATGCGGCAGTTTATCCAGTGACCTCGCCCCGAAATCCAAACATCTACCTGAATATGCCCACAACGGCACACGTGGATATAGAACTGTTCAATATTTTGGGACAACGGGTCGGCACACTCTTGAATCAAATCATGCCGGAAGGCCCCATGGAGATCAACATACGTGAACAGATGCGGGACAGCCTTTCCACAGGAAAATATATTTATAGGATTTCGGTCGGAGGCAAAAAAATGAGCAAATCAGTCATGATTTCATAAAGAAGCGGGACACTTCTTATCTATTTCGGGATTCCCTCGATGATGCACCCCACACCCCAAATAGGGTCGCATCTTCGGGGGTTTCCTTTTTTATGACCGATCCCGTTAAAATCAGTATTTTTGGGGCCTAATTTGATTTTTTCATGGCTCAAAGCACGTCTCCATCAAGATATACCATCACTGCGGCACTCCCCTACACCAACGGTCCCATCCACATTGGACATTTGGCCGGCGTCTATGTTCCTGCGGACATCTATTCACGCTATTTAAGGCTCAAGGGCAACGATGTGGCGTTCATTTGCGGTAGCGACGAGCATGGGGTGGCCATACCGATGAAGGCCAAGAAGGAAGGGGTTACCCCCAAAGAAATCATTGACAAATACCACGGGATCATCAAAAAGTCCTTCGCAGATTTCGGGATTTCCTTTGACAATTATTCCAGGACCTCGGCCGAGGTACACCATAAAACGGCTTCCGATTTTTTCCGAAAAATGTACGATCAGGGCGACTTTATCGAAGAGGAGACCGAACAATTGTACGACGATGAGGCCAAACAATTTCTGGCAGACCGATTTGTGATCGGTACCTGCCCCAAATGTGGAAACGAAGAGGCCTATGGCGACCAATGTGAGCGCTGCGGCTCTTCCCTGAACGCCACCGACCTCATCAACCCAAAATCGACCATAACTGGTGCAGTTCCCATTCTGAAAACCACAAAACACTGGTTTTTACCTTTGGACAGGTATGAGGAATTTTTAAAAGAATGGATTTTAGTGGGCCACAAGACCGATTGGAAACCCAACGTGTATGGCCAGTGCAAATCGTGGATCGATGATGGTCTAAAACCGCGCGCCGTGACCCGTGACCTCGATTGGGGCATCCCCGTTCCCGTGAAAGGCGGCGAAGGGAAGGTACTCTATGTGTGGTTCGATGCACCCATTGGGTATATTTCATCCACCAAGGAATGGGCCGAACGTGAGGGCAAGGACTGGGAACCCTACTGGATGGACCAAAGCACCAAATTGGTGCACTTTATCGGCAAGGACAACATTGTGTTCCACTGCATTGTGTTTCCCAGCATGCTGAAGGCCCACGGTGATTTCATTTTGCCCGAAAACGTGCCCGCCAACGAGTTTTTGAACCTGGAAGGGAACAAGCTGTCCACCTCAAAGAATTGGGCCGTTTGGTTGCACGAGTATTTGAAAGAATTCCCAGATATGCAGGACGTGCTACGTTACGCCTTGACGGCCAATGCCCCAGAGACCAAGGACAACGACTTTACCTGGAAGGATTTTCAGGCACGCAACAACAACGAACTGGTGGCCATTTTTGGCAATTTTGTGAACCGGGTCGCAGTGCTCACCCAAAAATATTACAACGGAGTGGTTCCCTCTCCCGGTGCTTTTTCAGAAGTGGACAAAGAGACTTTGGAGGCCCTGAAAGGTTTTCCTGAAATCCTGTCCAACTCCTTGGAGCGTTACCGTTTCCGAGAAGGCAGTCAGGAATTGATGAACCTCGCCCGTTTGGGCAATAAATATTTGGCCGACGAAGAGCCTTGGAAACTCATCAAAACGGATGAAGAGCGTGTAAATACCATCATGTATGTGGCATTGCAGATCGCAACCGCGCTTGCCCTATTGAGTGAGCCGTTTCTGCCTTTCACATCAACAAAATTGAAAGGAATTCTAAATGTCAGGTCGAGCGCAGTCGAGACCAATTGGGACGACATTGCCTCTGAAGACGTTTTACTTCCAGCCGGACATCAGCTCAATCCAAGCGAACTGCTCTTCCGAAAAATCGAGGATGACGAGATCCAAAAACAATTGGACAAACTGGAAGCCACTAAAAAATCCAACGCTTCGGCTACGCTCAGCGCAGGTGAAACTGAAAAAGAAATCATGCCACAAAAAGAAACCATCGCTTACGAGGACTTTGCAAAATTGGACATGCGGGTAGGCACCATTTTGGAAGCGGAAAAAATGCCAAAGGCCGACAAACTCTTGGTATTGAAAATCGATACGGGTCTCGACACCCGAACCATTGTTTCCGGAATTGCCGAAAGCTTCAAACCCGAAGAAATCATCGGTAAAAAAGTGACCGTTCTCGTAAACTTGGCCCCTCGAAAACTACGTGGTGTGGAAAGCGAGGGCATGATCTTGATGACCGAAAACCAAGAGGGCAAACTCGTTTTTATGAATCCAGATGAGGATGGGGTTGGGAATGGGGAAGGTATAAGTTAACTCATATCCAAAGAAACTGTCCGGTCGAGCGTAGTCGAGACCAGCTTTAAAAAATTGGATGGTAAGACTTCTCGACTGCGCCTGTCTGCCGACAAAGGCAGGCTCGAAGTGACAACTACTAAACAAACATCATGCAACTCATTCCCTATATCGTTCAGCACACCCAATTGTCCGAAAAAAGTGTGGAGAATACCGTGGCCCTTTTGAACGAGGATTGTACCATTCCCTTTATTTCCCGATACCGAAAGGAACGCACGGGAAATTTGGATGAAGTCCAGATCGGGGCCATTGTACAGTACAAGACCCAGTTTGAGGCCCTTGAAAAGAGAAAGGCGGCCATCATCAAGGCGGTGGATGAACAGGGAGCGCTCACCCCGGACCTCAAGACCAAATTTTTGGGCTGCATGGACCTTACCAGCTTGGAAGACTTGTATTTGCCTTTCAAGAAGAGTAAAAAGACAAAAGCGGAGACGGCCCGTAAAAATGGCCTGGAACCCTTGGCGAAGATCATCATGGCGCAAAACGCCGATGAAATTGAGCTCATTGCCTCCAAATACCTCAACAAGGAAGTCCAAAACGAGGATGAAGCCTTGGAAGGCGCCCGCCACATCATTGCCGAATGGATCAACGAGCGCACCGATATTCGAAATCAGCTCCGCAGCCAATTGGAGCGACATGCCATCATCACCACCCAAGTGATCAAGACCAAAAAAGACGATGAAAAGGCCCAAAAATTCCAGGATTATTTTGATTGGAACGAACCGCTGGACCGCTGCCCTTCGCACCGGTTTTTGGCCATCATGAGGGCAGAAAAGGAAGGATTCATCAGGGTGAAAATCGAAATTGACGAGGAGCGTGCCCTTCAGAACATGGAACGCCGTTTGATCAAATCGAACAATGCCTGTGCCGAACACATCCAAATGGCCATCGCCGATGCCTACAAAAGGCTGTTGTTCCCCTCCCTCTCCAACGAATTGCTGAACATTGCCAAGGAAAAAGCGGATTTGGCAGCCATTCAAGTGTTCTCCAAAAATCTAAAGCAATTGCTCTTGGGCGCTCCCTTGGGCGAAAAACGCATTCTCGCCATCGACCCTGGGTTCCGCACAGGGTGTAAAGTGGTCTGTTTGGATGAACAGGGGGATTTGAAACACAACGAAACCATTTATCCCCATGCTCCACAAAATGACCGGACTGGGGCCATTAAAAAAATAAGTTCCTTGGTGGATGCCTATAAAATTGAGGCGATTGCCATAGGAAATGGTACTGCATCACGCGAAACCGAGCAATTGATCAAACGGATTCCCTTTAAAAAGCCGATTGAAGTATTTGTAGTGAGCGAAGCAGGGGCCTCCATCTATTCGGCCTCCAAGATTGCCCGCGACGAGTTTCCCAATTATGATGTGACGGTTCGGGGAGCAGTTTCCATTGGCCGCCGTTTGGCCGACCCGTTGGCCGAACTGGTCAAGATCGATGCGAAATCCATCGGGGTGGGACAATACCAGCACGATGTGGACCAAACCCAATTGAAAACCTCTTTGGACACCGTGGTGGAAAGCTGCGTGAATGCCGTAGGCGTCAACATCAACACGGCCAGTGTTCCCCTACTCAGTTATGTTTCGGGCATTGGACCCAAACTCGCCGAAAACATTGTGGCCCATCGCAATGAAAATGGGGCTTTCAAGAACCGGGAAGAAATCAAAAAAGTGGCCCGTTTGGGTGGAAAGGCGTTTGAGCAAAGTGCCGGCTTTTTGCGCATCAAAAATGGGGACAATCCTTTGGATGACTCCTCAGTGCACCCTGAAAGTTATAGCCTGGTGGCCAAAATGGCCAAGGATCAAAACATTCCGCTTGAGGAAATCGTTGGGAACAAAGCTGCCCTGCAGCGCATCGACCTGAAATCCTATTGCACGGAAACCATTGGCATGCCCACTTTGGAGGATATTGTAAAGGAATTGGAAAAACCGGGTCTGGACCTCAGGGAAAAAGCCAAGGTGTTTACGTTTGACCAGAATATCCGGGAAATAACCGACCTGCGACAAGGGCAATTGCTGCCCGGCATCGTGAACAACATCACCAACTTTGGGTGTTTTGTGGATATTGGGATCAAGGAAAGTGGCCTGATACATATTTCCAATCTGTCCGATACCTTTGTAAAAGATGTCAACGAACATGTGAGCCTTCACCAACAAGTGATCGTGAAGGTGTTGGATGTGGATGTGCCGCGGAAACGGATACAACTGGCCCTGCACAAATAAGGATTTTTGAAATGCTCAAAATTGCCTACCACCCCATCTACAGACATCCATTACCGAAGGGGCACCGTTTCCCGATGATCAAGTATGAGCTGCTGCCCCAACAATTGCTCCATGAAGGCACTTGCTCTGCAAAAAATTTCTTCGAGCCCTCCATTCCTGATGACAAACACATTTTGGCGGCCCACGATGAGAATTATTATCGGGGTTTGATAGGATTGGAGCTTTCCAAAAGTGCCGTCCGAAAAATCGGTTTTCCCTTGAGCGATGAGTTGGTCACAAGGGAGCGCATCATAGCCGACGGTACCATCAAAGGGTGTGGATTTGCCCTGGAACACGGCATCGCCATGAACATTGCCGGGGGAACCCACCACGCCTACTCCAATCGAGGGGAGGCCTTTTGCATGTTGAACGACCAGGCCATCGGCGCCCGTTATCTTTTGGACAACCATCTGGCCAACAACATCTTGATGCTGGATTTGGATGTGCACCAAGGGAACGGGACTGCGGAGATTTTTGAGACTGACCGTTCTGTTTTTACCTTTTCCATGCATGGAAAGGGTAATTATCCTTTTAAAAAGGAAACTTCCGATTTGGATATCCCTCTGGAAAAGGGTACTACTGATCAAGAGTATCTGTCCATCTTGAAGAACAACTTGCCGGAACTGCTAGAAAAGGTGCGCCCGGATTTCATCTTTTACCTCTGCGGGGTGGATGTATTGGCTTCCGACAAACTGGGTACCTTGGCCATGACGTTGGAAGGGTGCCGGGAACGGGACCGTTTTGTGCTCCAAACCTGTCACGACGCCAACATTCCTGTGCAATGCAGCATGGGAGGTGGGTACTCGCCCGATATCAAAATCATCGTGGAGGCCCATGCGAACACATTTCGCTTGGCGCAGGATATTTATGCGTAATTTTGCCGACTGTTCTTTTATTTAACCTCATGAAAGCAACTGTTCTTCTATTTGTATCCCTATTGATTTGTCCTGTTTTTGGTCAACAAGAGACCCCGGAAAAAGAAAAGAATATGTGGAACCACTTCACCTATGATGTGGGCAACATGTTCGGGGGTGTGGGTTATGCCTATTCCCGTCCAGTGCATTGGAAAGGGAACGATTGGGCCAACTTTGGCTACTTGACCGCGGGCACCCTGCTCCTATTTACGGTGGACGATGAACTGAACGACTGGAAAAACGGTTTCAGACAGGATATTCCCGATGTGGTGATGGACTACGGACACGAATATGGCAGCCCTGAAAACAATTATATGCTCACCGGTGGGGTCTATTTGGCGGGACTGTTCACCAAAAATGAGAAGTTGAGACGGACCGGGGTCTTGTTGATTTCATCAGCAACCGCGGGCGGGTTTCTTCAGCAAGTGAGCAAACGTATCATTGGTCGGGCCAGACCCAAAAGCGGGGAGAATTCCGATACCTTCGACCCCCTGCACCTGGATCGCGTCTATGATTACGACTCCTTTCCCTCTGGGCATGCCATGTTGGCTTTCAGCAATGCCTATGCCATTGCCAAACAGTTCAAGAACCCCTGGGTAAAGGGAGGTATTTATGCCATCGGGCTGGTGCCCGGTATGGTGCGGGTCATGGATGATTTCCATTGGGTCTCCGATGTGGCCTTCAGCACGGTGCTGAGCATTTTCATTGTGGAATCCATCGATAGGTACTTGGATTCGAAATATGACAAGAAGTACAACAACAATCCGAAACAAGTGAGTTGGAACCTATCTTTCGGACCCAATACCATGGGGGTCTCTCTCCACTTCTGATTCACCCTTAACACTTAAGTGTTAATTTCTTATTTAGATTGAATTAAAATAATTAGTTTTGCCTTCTCTATAGTCATTATGGGAAAGAAGAAGGAAAAAAAGAAACTCAAAAAGGCATTGCTCAAAGAATTGTCCTCCCATGGCAATCTGAAGTCAAAGTGCTGTGAGAAATACAAGAAAAAAGAAAGCAAGCGTTGCTCCAAATGCCCTTGTTTTGACCTTCTGAAAAAGGTGGCCTAACCATTTTTTCCCATTTGTCCTCCTAGCTTGCCGTTCGTATTTCCAAACCTGCTTTTATTGTTCTATTTTTAGGACAAATTAAATCAACTATGACACGAAAAATCGCTCTGCTCATTGCATTGCTGTTGGCCAACAGCGTATTTCTTTTGGCCCAGGAACAAGATCCTGTTGTCCAGGCCATCATCAAAGAGGCCAATGAAAACTCACAGCTCGAGGCACTTGGCCACGAACTTATGGACGGAATCGGTCCCCGATTGGTGGGAACGCCCCAAATGAAAAAGGCCCACGATTGGGCTGTCGCCAAATATGCCGGTTGGGGCATCACGGCCCGCAACGAACAATGGGGCGAATGGAAAGGTTGGGAACGTGGTATTTCCCATATCGATATGGTCTCCCCAAGGGTACAGAGCCTTCGTGGCACACAATTGGCCTGGAGCCCTGCCACACCCAAAAAAGGCATCACTGCCGAGTTGGTGGTGTTGCCCATGGTGAAGGATTCGATGGAATTTGTAAAATGGTTGCCCAATGTGAAGGGAAAACTGGTCATGATTTCCATGATGCAGCCCACAGGTAGGCCCGATTACAACTGGGAGGAGTTTGCCACCGAAAAATCCTTTGCGCGCATGAAAGAAGAGCGTGAAGAGCAGACCAAGGCTTGGAACGATAACATGAAGAATATGGGCCACAACACCCGATCATTGCCCGTCACATTGGAAGAAGCTGGTGCTGCGGGCATTGTGGCTTCCTACTGGTCTCAAGGTTTTGGGGTGAACAAAATTTTTGGCGCCTATACCAAGACCATCCCAACGGTGGACCTAGAGTTGGAGGATTACGGTATGCTCTACCGATTGGTGGAGTCCGGACAAAAACCACAGTTGCACATTGTGGCCGAGTCCAAGGATTTGGGTGTGATGCCCACTTTCAATACGATTGCTGAAATCAAAGGTTCCGAAAAACCCGACGAGTATGTGATCCTATCCGCCCACTTTGATTCTTGGGACGGAGGTACAGGTGCCACCGACAACGGAACAGGAACTTTGGTGATGATGGAGGCCATGCGCATCCTCAAAAAAACCTATCCCAATCCCAAGCGCACCATCTTGGTGGGACATTGGGGCAGTGAGGAACAGGGACTCAACGGCTCCAGGGCCTTTGTGGAGGACCATCCCGAGATTGTGGACGGTGTTCAGGCACTTTTCAACCAAGACAACGGTACAGGAAGGGTAGTGAGCATTTCAGGTGGTGGATTCTTGGATGCCTATGACTATCTGGGCAAATGGCTATATGCCGTTCCCGAGGAAATCACGGATGAAATAGAGACCACGTTCCCTGGCACACCTGCCCGTGGCGGTTCCGATTATGCTTCGTTCCAAGCCGCAGGGGCTCCTGCCTTTAGTTTGAGCTCACTCAACTGGTCCTACTGGAACTATACCTGGCATACCAACCGTGACACCTATGACAAGATCATTTTTGACGATGTGAGGAACAATGCCATCCTTACGGCCATCCTTGCCTATATGGCCAGCGAGCACCCAGAGAAAACCCCGCGTACAAAGGCGGTGCTTCCCATCAGCAACCGAACAGGGGAACAGTTGGAATGGCCCACTCCACGTTCACCACAACGAAAAGGAGGTTTGGACTAAGTCCATTAAACTCTAAAACAAAAACGCCCCGATAAATTGGGGCGTTTTTTATTAACCAACTAACTCAAACTAGAAAATACTAAGTCCAACTCTTGGGGTGGCCACTCTGACCCCGGTCTGCACAACAGTGCTCCTACGGGGGTAGTGGTATTCGTGATAGGTAAAGTACATTTGGGCCTGGCGGTGGTAGTGATCGCTGTGGTGGCAGTAGTGGTCACAATGGGCCGCATGTTCTGCATAAGCGTCCCTTTTTCCTTTCATATAGGCCCTATATGCTTTTTTATCGCGCTTTCTGAGGTCTTTTTCATATCTCTCCTGATCTTTCCAAAAATCCTTTTCATCCTCCTCATTGCGCATCGCCAGTGCCTGTTCGTATTCGGCATCTTCCCTGGCCCGTTGTTCGTAATAGGAATCCCTGTCCAGTTCCGTGTGCTGCGTTTCCTTTTCCTGAGCGGTCAATGCGGTTGAAAATATCAGGGCCAAAAGTGTTGTAAAAAATCCAAAATATTTCATAGCGTAAAAAATTTTAATCCGTGTCCTTATCTTATATACGGGATAAGTGGGCATTCAGTTTTATAACAACCAAAAAAGGATTTACCCTAATTGAAGTCATATAAAAAGGGGCACAAATGCCCCTTCATTCTTTGGTTATGGTTCGTGTTATTTCCCTAACATCAAGAGTTCGTTGCACTTGATCTCGGTGATGTACCTTTTTTCGCCTTCCTTGGTCTCGTAGGAGCGGGACATGAGCTTGCCCTCTACCATGATCTCCTTGCCCTTGGCTAGGTAGTTCTCGGCAATTTCCGCCATTTTGCCCCAGGCCACGATGTTGTGCCATTGCGTGTCGGTCACTTTTTCGCCCTCGGCATTTTTATAGGTTTCGTTGGTGGCCAGGGAAAACTTGGCCAATTTGCCCCCATTCTCCAATGTGATAATTTCCGGGTCGCCACCCAAGTGTCCAATCAACTGTACTTTGTTTTTCAGTGAATTCATTTTGATGTGATTTAAGCGTTAAACAGTCAATACCATCGAACTTCATTGTCCGACGAGGCAAACTTAGAAGCACTGAAAAATGCAAATCGGTATTGAATTGTTTGCTTTCGTTTGTAAACGGATGTAAGTGGTTGAAATTAACTATAAATACCAATAATGTGACCCCTCCCACCCCATCTGTGTCCAATCCCTTAACACAAAACTTCACCCGTATGCCCATTCGCAGCATCAATAAGTATACTGTGGTAAAAAGGTTCAGTCTCGGAAAACGGATGTACGACAAATTGGACACCCTCTATATTCAAGAACACGATCCCGTGAACAAGGAACCCCAAAAAGTCTTCAATGCCGAAAAGGAATATGTGACCGACATCTCCACGGATATGTACCTGTCCCTGAGCAAAGAATTTATCATGCAAAGTGTGGACAACTCGTGAACATGAGTTGTCGGAAGCAAGTGTTAAATCCTGTTAAATACTTGATTTTCTGATAAATATCTGTATATTGATAGTATGGATTGCACAAGAAACCACTTCAAGAAATTTGTGTTCTAGGTCAAAAACATTGACCCAAAATCCGTGTGGGAAGCTTTCCTTCCCATTTCCCGAAAAGTAAAAGATTGCGCACACTTTGGCTGATGCTATCGGTCATGTCTTTTTGCGCAACAGAAAATGTCAAATCAAAAATTTAAAAACAAAATGGAAAAAGTAAGCACCAAAAACAAAACATTCAAAAAATTAGGTTTCACGTATCTGGAAACCGCTGAAATCGTGGTAACCTTGAACACGCTTTTGGCCAACTACCAAGTGTTCTACAACAAGTTGAGAAACTTCCACTGGAACATTGAGGGGCCAGAATTTTTTGAACTGCACGAAGAGTTTGAAAACGAGTACAATACCACAAAAGAAAATATAGATATTGTCGCCGAACGCATCAGGGCGTTTGGGGTAAAGACCAAATTCACCCTACAAAAAACCATCGAGCTATCACAGATCCAAGAGAGTACCAAGGAGCTCACCGCCCTTGAGATGGTGAGGGAGCTGCTCAACGACTATGAAATCTTGCACAACAATATGCTGGATGGCGTAAACGCAGCACTGGAAAGCGGGGACGTGGTTACGGAACAGATTCTGACCGACTTCCTCACCCAATTGGAAAAAAGGAACTGGATGTTCACTTCGTACCTGAAATAGTCCCAAGATCCATCGCAAAAGAAAAGATTCGTTAACTATAAAAAATACAAACATGAAAACACTCAAAGCACTATTATCAATACCAATACTCTTATTAATCGGCGTCAGTGGCCATGGGCAAAGCAAAGATCCCGGGGTCATGAACGCCACCATCCACAAAACCTTTTCCGTTGAAGAAAACGGGATTGAAACCGCCTATAACGTCAAAGTAATGGAACACCGAAACTACCCCATGGCCTTGGACAAAAGCGATAAAAAAATGGTCAATCAAGACCGTAATGCCAAACCTGCCCAAGTCACCAAGCTCATTGCGGTGGACTCCAACAACGATAAGGAGTACGAACACTACATGGTGCTCAAGTACAGGAGATCCGTTACTGACGATTTCACTGTGGTCCCCACCGATGAGGGTTTTGCCGTAAAAGTAAACGGCAAGTCCATGAAATACTTTGTGAAGAAAGGCATCTACTTTATCGACAATAAAGACAAGGACTTTTTCTCTGTGGAAGAATTCAGGGAAATTGGGTGATTTCGAATTTTGTTTTTTTGATTGACAAGAGGGTCGGGGGGAAACTCCCGGCCTTTTTGTTTGTGGTTTTGGACCGATAAACGCCTATATTTGATCCCACAAAACCCAACGTATGGAGCCTTGGCTGAGTCCCATCGAGCTGGAAGGAGAACTGGTAAGACTGGTTCCCTTGGAAAAATCCCACAAAGTGGATCTGGCATTTGCCGCATCGGATGGCAAACTTTGGGAATTGTGGTATACCACCGTCCCTTCGCCGGCCACCATGGATTCGTATTTGAACAATGCCCTTTCCGAACAGCAAATGGGCGTTTCCCTTCCCTTTGTGGTCATCGACAAAAAAACAAATACCATTGTGGGCAGCACCCGCTTTATGAATGTGGATGCCAAGCACAAACGGGTCGAGATAGGATCCACCTGGTATGCCAAACGGGTACAGCGCACAGGACTCAATACCGAGTGCAAGTACCTGTTGCTGAAACATGCCTTTGAGACATTACGATGCATTGCCGTAGAATTTCGGACACACTTCCACAACCATCCTTCCCGAAACGCCATTCTGCGTTTGGGAGCCAAACAGGATGGTATTTTACGAAACCACAGGATTGATGGAAACGGTAATCTGCGGGACACCGTGGTCTTTTCCATTCTGGACAGTGAGTGGAAGACGGTGAAGACTTCGTTGGAGTTTCGGATGAAACGGGGAGCCACCAAATAATATTGGTTACTTCAAGCTTTGCTTATTTTGAGCAGTTGGGCAAAATTATAACTGGCCAGTTCCAGGTTTTGATAGCTTTTTGTCTTGGCCTCGTCCAGATTCCCCACTTGGTTCAAAATGGAAACAGCGTAATCCAGTCCCATCTGCTGCATATCAACCACGGAAAGGTTCACCGATCCGCAAAAAGCGGCCACCGGGATTCCCTTTTGCTGCGCGGCACGGATCACCCCGTTGATGGTCTTGCCCGAAAAAGTCTGTCCATCCAATTGGCCTTCCCCAGTGATCACCCAGTCCGCATCTGTCAACACTTCCTCAAAATGGGCCATCTGCATCACCAGATCCACCCCCGACACCAAATCGGCATTCAAAAAGACAACGGCACCGCCACCCACTCCCCCGGCCGCACCTGCTCCTGGAATCTTTTGCACATCCACCCCAAAAACGCTGTGGAGCACTTGGGCAAAATGTGCCAGCCCTTGGTCCAAAAACTCAATTTCTTCAGTGGAAGCCCCCTTTTGGGCGCCATATACCTTCGCCGCTCCATTTTCGCCATGGAAGGGATTGTTCACATCGCAGGCCACTTGGATAACCGCCTGTGACAATTTTGGATGCACATTTTTACGTAGTATTTGATCCACATGGAACAGATTCTTCCCCACAGGCTCCAACACCTTTCCGTTCTTGTCCAAAAACGAGTACCCCAGTGCTTGGGCCATGCCCATGCCCCCATCGTTAGTGGCACTCCCCCCAATGCCCAGGACAATTTTGCGTGCACCTTTCTCCAAGGCATCCAAAATTAGTCCCCCTGTGCCGAAAGAGGTGGTGTGCATGCAGTTCATTTCATCCTTATCGAGCAGTTTGTACCCGGAAGCTTCGGACATTTCGATATAGGCCGTGAGCCCATCCCCTGAAAGTAGATAACGGGCCTCCATGTTTCTGAACAAGGGATCCTTCACCTGTACCGACACGGAAGATGCATCGAGATAATCGGCAACCACCTCGATGGTGCCATCGCCTCCATCGGCCAAGGGTGTTTTGACCACTTTGGCTTCGGGGAACACTTTTTTGAGGCCTTTTTCCACCGTATCGCAGAATTCCTTTCCCGTCAAGGAGCCTTTGTATTTATCGGGTGCGAGGATGAATTTCATCCCCACAATTTAATCAAGATAAATGGAGTGGGCTTCATGTTTTGTCTCAAATACATCATAAAACGGCACAGGTTTTGCTTGTTGGGGGGGAAGTATTTACCTTTAAACAAAAAATCTCAACTATGAAAAGAATCATATTACCCTTGGTAGCTTTGTTGCTTTCGACTTCAATTTTTGCCCAATCCAAAAACTTTTTGGACACCCCCTATCTGGAAACTTCGGCCCAAGTCGATACTTTGGTTACGCCGGACAAGATACACCTCAACATCACCATCCAGGAAAAAGATTCCAAAGGAAAGGTCTCCGTTGAAGAACAGGAGAACAAAATGGCGCAACGCCTAAAGGCCCTTGGGATAGACTTGGACGAGCAATTGGTGATTAAGGACATGAGCAGCAATTTCAAAAAATACTTTCTCCGTGATAAAGAAGTGTTGAAGAGCAAGGAATATTCCCTTGTCGTCTATTCGGGCAAGCAGGCCGGTGAGGTGATGGTCGCCTTGGAGCAGTTGGACATTGCCAATGCATACGTGGAAAAAACGGAGTACTCCAAAATGGACGAACTGGAACTGGAGCTGAAAACAAGGGCCATGAAAAAAGCCAAACAGAAGGCCGATGCCCTGACCAAGCCCCTTGGACAGAAAGTGGGCACCGCCATCCACATCATGGACAATTCGCAGCCCTATTACCCAAGGTACAACCAGGCCCCAATGATGGAAATGAAGGCCGCTACCGCCGATATGGGTGCCCAACCTTTGGACATCGATTTTGAAAAGATCAAGGTAGAGGCCATGGTCAATGTGAAATTTGCCCTGACCAATTGATCATATTTAACCATACCCCAATAACTGACAGATGAAAACAACATTGATCCTACTTTTTTGCTGTGTCGGACTTGCTTCGGCACAGCACACCATGCAATTACCCGAAGGGCAGGCTTCTCCCCAAGCTTCTTTGCACGATGTGGCCTGGATAGCGGGTCATTGGCAAGGAGAGGCCTTTGGGGGTGTTGCAGAAGAAATCTGGGGCCCTCCGCTGGGGGACTCCATGATGTTCGTGTTCAAATTGGCGAAGGACAACGAAATCTCTTTCTACGAAGTCGGCCATATCCAAAAAGTGAACCACACCATCATATTGCAATTGAAACACTTTGATGGCAACTTCAGGGGCTGGGAGGAAAAGGATGAGACCGTTGATTTCAGGCTCGTGAAACTCGAAAAAAACAAGGTTTTCTTTGAAGGACTTACCATGGAAAAAGTAAGTGACGACCAAATGAATGTATATGTATTGATCGAGGAGGAAGGAAGTGCAGAGGAAGTTTTGTTTGCCTACAAAAGGGTGAAATAATACCTTCCGCCATGGAGAAACCTTTCATTTTTGACCAGTTGTTCCAAAACCAAGATTTTTCGACCGAAACCCTTACCAAGGGCGAATATGAAAACTGTACGTTCAAGAGCTGTACGTTTTCCAATGGTTTTTTGGACAACCAAAATTTCATGGACTGCCTTTTTGAGGAATGCGACCTCACCAATGCCAATATAAAACATACCATTTTCAAGGAGACCTTTTTCAAAGGGTGTAAACTAGTAGGACTGCACTTTGAGGATTGCAACGATCTTTTGATGTCGGTCCGGTTCGAGGGCTGTAACCTAACCCTCGCCTCGTTCAACGAACTTTCATTGAAAGGAACCCCTTTTACGGGCTGTATTTTGGTGCAGGCAGATTTCACCGGCACCAATCTTTCCAAAGCCACATTTCCCAATTGTAATATGGAAGGTGCCATATTCCATCAGACCAACTTGGAAGGTGCCGATTTTACCAAGGCTTTTAATTTTGATATTGATCCATCCGCAAATTCTTTGAAAAAGTGTGGGTTCAGCAAAGAGGGATTGATCGGTTTGCTGAAAAAGTATGATATTGTGGTCACCTAATCTTACATCATGACCGAAAGAAAATGCTTGGAATGCGGCACAAAGCTTCTGGGCCGGATAGACCAAAAATATTGCTCCGACCACTGCCGCAATGCCTACAACAACCGCCTGAACCGGGACAGTAGGAACCTGTTGCGCAACATCAACAACAAACTGCGCAAGAACTACCGCATACTGGGCAGCTTCCCGCTAAAGGATGGAAAGACCAAGACCACCAAGATGAGGTTGTTGGACAAAGGTTTTGACTTTGAGTACATCACCAATCTATACACGACCAAAAAGGGCAGTACCTATTTCTTCGTGTACGATCTCGGCTATTTGCCACTTGACAATGATTACTACATGATCGTTAAAAGGGAATGACAGGGGTTATTTCCAGTTTTGTGCATTCAACTTGAGAGCGGCCACCACAATATCCTTCCGGCTGATCTGGCCCACAAGGATATCGTTCTTCATTACGGGCAGCCTACGCCTGTTGTGCCTGTCAAAAACACCCGCAGCATCAAAAATACTCATGTCGTGCGGAATGGTCTCCACATTTTTGGTCATGAATCGCTCCACGCTCTTGTCCAAAATGGGTTGGTTAAAATACCTGCTCTCTGAAATTTGCTTCATGCAGTCCGCCTCGGAGATGATCCCTACCAAAAAACCACTGTTGTCCAAAACGGGTCCACCGGAAATATGGTACTTTGCAAAAGTCTCCATAACTTCCAAAATGGATTGGTCAGGGGAAAAAGTGATCAGTTTTTTGGTCATGTAATCCTCCACCAATATTGGGGCATTGTACTTCTTTTTGGATTCCTCCTTCGAGCGTACACCTTGAAAACTTTTGATTGCCATACGGTTAGATTTTTAAGGTTGGACATTAAATATAGCTTTTTTTAGCGAAAAACCTAATTTTTTAGATCTAAATGTATTACCCTTTCATAATTTCATATTTTTATATTCCAACATAACCAAGTCATGAAATTTTCCAGGACCCTTGCCCTTTTCCTTCTTTTCCTAGCTGTTTACTGGAGCTTCAAATCTTTGACACCCAGTTACCGGCCCGATGCCGACTCTGTTCCAATTGCCTTTTCCACGGACAGAGCCCTGGTCCATGTC
The DNA here is from genome assembly GCA_048270465.1 of Allomuricauda sp. Classification (GTDB taxonomy): domain Bacteria; phylum Bacteroidota; class Bacteroidia; order Flavobacteriales; family Flavobacteriaceae; genus Flagellimonas. Next base: position 315,840 of record JBLWSV010000001.1, on the reverse strand, counting down.
AAAAATCTATCCGTGGAACCCCATGCAGTGGGTTTTCCTGGGCATGGCCGTGCTCGGAGCTATATCATTTCGGAATTGAAGAAAATGGGACTGGAGACCATGACCCAAGAAGGCTATACGGCCGGGGACTGGGCCAACCTGAGCAAGGCCACCAACATTTTGGCCCGCATAGAGGGGTCTGGCGACGGCAAGGCACTTTTATTGTTGTCCCACTACGACAGCAGTCCGCACTCATCTCTCGGTGCGAGCGATGCAGCCAGCGGGGTGGCCACCATTTTGGAAGGAATCAGGGCGTTTCTGGAAGAGAACAAAACACCTGAAAATGACATCATCATCCTGATCACCGATGCCGAGGAACTGGGACTCAACGGTGCCGACCTCTTTGTGAACAAACATCCTTGGGCAAAAGATGTGGGGCTTGTCCTGAATTTTGAGGCAAGGGGAAGCGGGGGGCCCAGTTACATGCTCATTGAGACCAATCGGGGCAACGGAACACTGATCGAGGAATTTACCAAGGCCAATCCTCAATATCCCGTGGCGAACTCACTGGTCTATAGTATCTACAAAATGCTGCCCAACGATACCGATCTCACCGTTTTTCGCGAAGATGGCGACATTGAAGGCTTTAATTTTGCCTTTATCGATGACCATTTTGATTACCACACGGCCTTGGACAATGCAGATCGATTGGACAGGAACACCCTGGCCCATCAAGGCAGTTATCTCATGCCGCTGCTCCAACATTTCAGCAGTGCCGACCTGGGCAATCTCAAGAGCTTGAACGATAAGGTTTATTTCAACCTGCCCTTTTTTAAGTTCGTCTCCTACCCTTTTGAATGGATCTGGCCCATGTTCTTCATGGCCGTTTTGGCCTTTGTGGCCCTACTTGCCATAGGCATCAAAAAGAAGAAATTACAGTTGAAGGAAATATTGAAAGGCTTTCTGCCCCTTTTCATCACCTTGGCCATAACTGGGGTTGTAGGCTATTTTTGCTGGACCGTGGTCACATGGTGGTATCCCGGATTCAAGGACATGCTCCATGGGTTCACATATAATGGGTACACCTACATCCCGGTCTATGTGGCACTTTCCCTTGCTGTTTGTTTCTACACCTACCACAAGTTCCGAAAAACCAGCACGCCCAACCTTTTGGTCGCTCCGATAGTCCTATGGCTGGTCATCTGTGGACTCGTGGCCGCCTATTTACAGGGAGCAAGTTTTTTCATTGTTCCCGTGTATGGTCTGTTGGCCGCTTTCATGGTAACCATCAACCAAGAAGGGCCCAGCCCTTTCCTGATGGTGTTCTTGGCACTGCCCGCCGTTTTGATCTTTTCCCCATTCATCAAAATGTTCCCTGTGGGACTGGGATTGAAAATGATGGTCGCGTCCACCATACTCACTACCTTATTGTTCTTTTTGGTGCTTCCCTTTTTTGGGCAACTAAAAAGCCAGGGGCGCTTGGCCTATCTGTTCCTGTTCCTGTTCTTTGCCTTTGGCATAGCGAGCCATATCCATTCCGATTTCAATGAAGCTCGACCAAAACCCAGCAGCCTTCTGTACATTTACAACGCCGATAAGGATGCTGCCGTTTGGGCCACCTACGACCAGAAACTCATCGGTTGGAACAGCCAGTTTCTCGACAAGACCAGAATGAAACCAGAAGGCGAAACCCTTTTCAGTAAATACAGGACCAAGCTCAGCTACATTGCCGATGCTCCCAAAAAAAATATTGCACTTCCCTACATCGAAACTTTGAAGGACACCATTGTTGGGGAAAACAGGATTGTTGAGCTCTGCGTAACACCAAAAAGAGACGTGAACCGCTTGGATATTTACACCAACACCATTCCTTTGAAATCAGCCAAGGCGAACCAGATTCCCCTTTCTTCCTATTTTTTGGAAAACCGAGGCCACAGGCTCATTACGCACTATATCTCCAACAATGATTTTACGGAACTGGAGTTGAGCTTTCCAAAAGATTCCATTTTGGAACTCTCCTTTTATGAGGCTTCAAACAATCTGTTGACCCACAAAGAATTCAGTATTCCAAAAAGACCGGAAAATAGCATCCCCATGCCATTTGTGCTGAACGATGCCATATTGACCATCAAAACTTTACGATTTGAGTAAAAAATTAGGCGTTTTGGGATGTGGTTGGCTGGGACTTCCCTTGGCAAAACAATTGGTTGGAAACTCCCACCAAGTTTTCGGGTCCACAACCTCCCCGGGCAAACTGGATGTATTGAAAGAAGCAGGAATAATTCCCTATCTGATATCACTTTCAGATATTGAAATCCATGGAGATATTGAAGGTTTCTTATCCAATATCGATGTGTTGATCATCAATGTGCCACCAAGGTTACGTGGCACCAACTCGGAAAATTTTGTCGAGAAGATGAGACTGCTGCTCAATGAAATCAAAAAAAGCCCGGTCAGTAAGGTTTTGTTCATCAGCAGTACCTCGGTCTATGGCGAAATTGAAGGGGAAGTCACGGAAGGGACTACTCCCATGCCGGTCACAGAATCGGGAAAACAGCTCTTGGCCAGCGAAAATCTTTTTCAAAATGCAACCTTTATCGAGACCACCATCATCCGGTTTGGCGGACTCATCGGTCCCGAAAGAAACCCCGTGACCATGCTCTCGGGCAGAAAGGACTTGTCCAATGGAAATGACCCTGTCAATCTGATCCATCAAGATGATTGCATCCACTTGATCACAACCATTCTTGACCGAGCATATTGGGGGGAAATCTTCAACGGGGTATATCCAGTGCATCCAAAAAAAAGGGATTATTACACATCGGAAGCAAAAAAAAGGGGTATTCCCCCACCCATATATCAGGATGAAATATCTGGAAAAGGTGGCAAAATGGTACTCAGCAAGAATTTTTTGGAGCGATCTCATCGCTTCAAAACCTCCATAGAATCATAGCCATGTCCTACTTATGGGATTCTTAACAAGATCGTACCGATTATTTTTTTAGTTTTGGCGCACTAAATTGAAAATGAATGAAAAAGACCATACTCTTATTGCTCCTTTTTATATGCCTAAGCGGAATTTCCCAAACGAAAAATGAACTGTTGGAGCATTACAAAGCTTACTATAAGGAAATGCGTATGCAGGGCGATGTGAACGGCGTAATCGGAGCACTGACACACATGAACGTGCTTTCGCCCTCCAAAGAAAGAAGGGACACCCTGGCATTTGTCTATATGAACAATGGTCAACACGTACAGGCTTTGAATACCATCGGCATCGAGAAGAATGCGGATGATTCCGACCTTGCAGTCCAGATAAAGGCTGTTTCGTTGAAAGCGCTCAACCAACCCAAAAGGGCACTGGAGCATTTTGAACTGCTTTTTGAGAGAGACCCTTCCCCATACATTGCCTACGAGTTGGCAGATCTTAAAATACAGGTAGGGGACACCAACGGGGCCATTGCCAATATCGATTACGGCATTGCCAATGCCACCGATGAGATGAGGTATGCTTTTTATGAAAGACAACAGCCCTACGAAGTGCCCTTAAAAGCTGCTTTTTACCACTTGAAGGGCCTTGCTGACTTCAATGTGGACAAAGAGAACATTGATGCTGCCATAACATCCATAGACGAGGCGCTGAAAATTGCACCGAACTTTAACCTGGCCAGTCTGAGCAAGCAGGCGCTTGAGGCCAGAAAACAAAAGGCCGTCGAAGAAAATTAGGTTCTTATCGGTTCTTTCTTAGTTCCAACAGCAATTCGTCATCCTTTTTTTCCTTGATCTGGACCAACTCGTCCACATTCTCGTTGGGAACGGCGATGGAAAGTACATAATGGGCAATTTTCCATTGCCCATTCTCTTTTTTTAGCACCCCGGAGCCACGACAGATCTTCATTTGTGTGTCCAACAATTCGTCGAACCAGGCAAAGCTCATGGTTTCGTTAAGGTAGATATTGCGCTGGACGGGGGTAAAGCTCCAAGCTTTACCCTTGTCGAAATAGGGTTTGGAAAATGTTCTGAATTCTTCGTTCTGCCAATTCTCCATGGCATCGGTGCCGATGAAGACGGCATCCTTGGTCATTTTTCCAAAATAGGCATCAAAATTGGCATTTGCGGCCGCCAAGTGCCAGCTGTCCAGCACTTCGTTGATTTTTTGCTTTTCGGCCATTTGTGCTTTGGCCACCAGTGTGAGGAGCAACAAGCAGCAACTTAAAACCTTATACTTCATCCAATATCAATTTTTTGTCGAGTTGACTGTTCATGATCACGTTCAATTGTTTGCGCATGGCATTGTAGGCTTCCAGCATCTGAACCGTAGGTTCGGTCGTGGGCTGGTTTTCCAGAATGGCCGCCTTCACTTTGTAGAGATAGGTGCGCAAAACCCGTTGCCTGCTCTTCACTTGAAAGTTATCGAAAAGTTCCGGGTACTTGCCCGCTTCGAGGTCCTTTTCTTTTTCAATCAGGTCATCAATGGCAAGTGCCAAGTCTTCATTGTTGGTAGCCTTGTAGAGTACATCCATGCTGGTGTTCAGCGCCTTGAATTCGGGCCAAGTTTCAACAATGGCAGTTGCTTCTTGGTTTATGTTGGATTTCTCGGGTATTTTTTGATAATTGAACTCTATTTCCCCAAGGTTTGTCCCCGAGGTGGAAGGTTCAGTTTTTTTGCATCCCCACAAAACCGAAAAAAAGATAAGGGCACAGAAGAATTTTTGCATAGGCGAATGTACAAATTTTATAAAGGGTATATTTGCGCAGAAACCGAATTAACTTCATTTTTTCATGCACAAACCCATTCTCATCATCGGCGCTTGTGGCCAAATTGGCACGGAACTCACCATAGAACTCAGACAACGATATGGCAACGAAAAAGTGATTGCCAGTGATATCAGGGAGGGCGGGGATTCCTTGATGGGATCGGGCCCTTTTGAGATTTTGGACGCCACCAATTATGCCGCCATTGAGGATGTGGTGATGCACTATGAGATTGACGAGGTCTATTTAATGGCCGCCATGTTGAGTGCTACCGCGGAAAAGTTTCCGATGCGGGCATGGAACCTGAACATGAATTCCTTGTTCAATGTGCTCAACTTGGCCAAGGAAGGCAAGATATCAAAGATATTCTGGCCTTCGAGCATCGCTGTTTTTGGTCCTAACACGCCCAAGGAGAACACCCAACAGAACACCATCATGGAACCCAGCACGGTGTATGGGATCAGCAAGCAATCGGGAGAACGCTGGTGCGAATACTATTTTAAAAAATACGGGGTCGATGTGCGCAGTGTTCGCTATCCCGGTCTGATCAGTTGGAAGACCATGCCAGGGGGAGGTACCACGGACTATGCTGTGGAAATTTATCATGAAGCACTCCAAAAAGGGGAATATGAATGCTTTTTGGACAAAGACACCAAGTTGCCCATGATGTACATGGACGATGCCATAAGGGCCACCATCGACTTAATGGAAAGCCCTGCTGAAAGAGTGAAAGTACGTTCTTCCTATAATTTAGCGGGAATGAGCTTCACCCCAGAAGATATGGTGGAAAGCATCCAAAAGCACATCCCGGGGTTTAAAATCAGCTACGCACCGGATTTTAGGCAACAGATAGCGGATTCTTGGCCCAGCAGCATTGATGATTCCGCGGCCAAGGAACAATGGGGATGGGAGCCCAGGTTCAATCTGGACGACACCACCACGGAGATGTTGGAAAATTTAAGGAAATAGGTTTTATTCTTCTTCGGAGTCGTCTGAAAAGTCTTCATCGTCATCCGGAAGCTTGTCCAAGTCTTCCGTATCCAGGTTGTCATCTTCTTCGTCCTCGTCAAAGTTGGCCATGGTCCGCTCGAGTTTTGAACTTATCTTGACCAAATATTTGGTATCGTCGGTGGAAACTTCCACAGCCTCTATCAACTCGCCTTTGAGGTTCCTGAAATTGATCACATCGTTGTCCCCATATCCATCCGGATATTTCTCTACCAAAAGCTTTAGCACTTCGGGGGTCAACTTTTTGTAATCCACTATTACACGCTTGAGGTTGTCCATTTGATAAGATTTGTTTCTGATCGATCTAAAATTAGAATAAAAGTAATTGCACGGAAAAAAATTATGAAAAAAAATTATTGGTTGCCAATATCGGACTTTCCTCCTGTCTTTTTCAACAATTTTATCTGGTGGATTTCCACACCCTTGTCCAAGGGTTTGAGCATATCGTACATGGTCAATGCCACCACACTCGCGCCGTGCATGGCTTCCACTTCCACACCTGTTTTGTAAAATGTCTTTACGGTCACCAAAATCTTGATTTCCAGACCGTCCATTTCATAATCGATTCCACAATACTCGACGGGCAATGGGTGGCAGTCGGGCAATAGATCGGAAGTTTTCTTGACACCCAAAAAACCTGCGGCCCTGCTCATGGAGAGCACATCACCCTTGGGCACGGTACCGTTCTGTATGGCCTCTATGGTAGCCTTTTGGCTGACTTTCACTATGGCCTGTGCGGTGGCCGTTCTATGGGTAGGCTGTTTTTGGGTAATGTCCACCATTATCTAGTTGTTTGTTTTCCATTGATAGGTATCGTCCTCAAAAAGCTCTTTTCCAAAAACGGGAACGTGTGCCTTGATTTCCTCCACGACAAATTCAAGTGCCTCAAATGCTGTTTTTCTGTGAGGTGAAGATACGAAGACGAACAGGCAAATCTCGCCCACTGCCACTTTTCCCATGCTATGGTATATGTGCATACAGGTGATGTCATATTTAGAAAATGTGCTTTCCTTGATCTCGTGGAACTTTTGGTTGGCCATGGCTTCGTAGGCCGTATATTCTATGGCAGAAACGGTCTTTCCTTTGATCACATCGGCGCGTACTTGGCCCAAAAAGATGTCATGTGCCCCGATCTGTGTCTTGGACTGGTGCATAGCTATGGAATCTGCTATGAAACTTGGGGAAATGGCCCCGTTTACAAATGCATTCCTGATCTTAGTCTCCATATCGGATGTTTTTCACTAAGGTAAGGAAGAAATGGGAGAATGGGGGCTGTGTCTTTCTGCTCAAATATTTGTGTTTGCATTCTTGTTTAGCAGAAAAAGCCTTACCCTCAATTTATCAATATACCTTAAAATACTTGATTATTTTTATCGGTCTCATTTGTTCGGCAAAACCTTCAATTACTATTTCAAAATCGCCTATGATGTCTGAGGTATAAAATTCGAACTCTGAATTGACATTGTCCAGTTTCACACTTGGGTCCCAATATAATTGATACCTAAAATCGGGAATGGTGTTATACTTATCCCTTTGGTCATAATCCTGTTTATAATGTTTTTTTATGGGTTGTGGCCGAAGAATTTCTGTCCAATCCAGGTATTCATCATTGTAACTTTCGGTAAATTCGTTTTCAAAGGTCTCAACATCAAACACCCCTTGAAAAACTTGCCCGGCAATCACATATTGGTTTCTGGCCAATCGGATGGTCTTTATTTTATTTACATTGAAATCCATAAGATGGCTATGGTCTTGTAACATAATTCCATCCACAATGACCAAGGGTTTATACCCAGCGTTGGTTTTTGTGGCGTCAAAGTCCCTTACAAATATGCTTCTTTCTCCTTTTTGATCCGTAGCTATCCAAGCATTGTCAACAATCTCAACCAGAGTTTCCTTGAACGTTGGAAATCTAGTGTAATCATCCAAAATGTATTCAAACATGTTTTGGCCATACACAGGGGCAAAATTGCGGTCCAACTGTATTGTGTCCGGCTTACTGCTGAAATATGCGTTTTCAATTTGATTGTGCACGCTTCGCTCCTTTATGGCATGCTCCATTTCTTTTTTTAAGTAAAACTGGAATTCAATGCTTTTTTTCAATCCCAATTCCGGCATGTCCAAAATTTGTATGCTATGTGCTTCTGAATCGGGCTCCAATACCTGAAAAACTGATCTGCCACCCAAGTTTTCCGAATCAAGGGAAAACATAAATTGCCCATCTTCATTTGTTGGAGCCATTTTAAGCTCATAATCCTTTCCAGGTAACGAGAAGACAATTTTGTGGTTCGGCATCCCAGTTCCATCATCAGCTACCAAACGACCTTTTATGAGCTCCCCTCTTAACTCTGGCATATATTTATGGCTGACATTACTTTGGCCGATCAAGGAATTTAACTGGGTCATGTATTCAGTGGGAGTAGCCCTGGTTTTGTATTCAAGTTCACTGGAAACCTGTCTCACAGAAATTGAATACGTCCCAAAACCGATTGGTTTGGAGCTTATTGACAGTTCGACTTTTTCCCTTGTGCCGTATTGCGACTTATCCATACTCAACGTTACAATATCTTCGCTATATTTCGGATCAGCTTGTTTCGCAATATTCAGAAGAGAAGAGTCAGCAGACATCGAGTCCTTGGGCGTTCGGGTGTCCCAAAAAACCTGTTGGTCATTGGTATATGGATTGATAATTACCAGTTGGTCGTTATAATAAGTCTTACTGTCCCAATTCCTCATATAGTTGGTATATGCGACCAAGGTATAGTATCCAGAATCAAAAGTCGTGGGCACAAAGAAGTCCCCTTGCCCAACCCCGTCGATCATTTTGACTTTCTGTATCATTTTGCGTCGTCCCTCAAGATCCAAGAGCTCCACATAGGCTATTTTACTAAAGGGTGAGAGGGCTCTCTGTTTATGGTTCAGGGCATACAGCTTAAAATGAAGGTACTCACCTGAAAAAAGTAGATTGCTATTGTAATGGACATAAACTCCCTCGGGTCCCATTTTATTTATCAGGCCCATTGTATGGGAAGGGTCCGGACTGTTTTGTCCAACGGCAAGGGAAAACAGTAAAAAAGTAAGTATGTTCAAAAAATATTTTTGCTTCATAAATGTTCAAATTACTGTTCCACCCAAAACTCTGGAACTACATTACTGCCAAACAATGTACAGTCCACACACCTAGTTGGGGCAATTTGGTAAACAAACGGTGGGTCTTCACCGATATATTTGAATTGGCCACTCTTTATTCTCTGAAAAAGCTCTGGGTCGGAAAGCGAGAAGTAACCATCTTTAAAATCACAATTTCCCAGATAAGGAATATCATTGCCAAAAATTTCTTGAAAATTGAAAAAGAAGCGTTTTGTGGCATATGAGACTACTTCAAACAGGCCAATTACCTTGACACTATCATCGTCAACATGTCTGACATTGCCAACAATGAGGCCGGGCTGCGGTTGAGAAAATAGATTGTTGTTGCTGGAAAAGTTCTTCAATGTGCTATAAAATTCATACGAAACACTTGTCTGTGCATATTGCTTTATCAAAACACTATACCTCAGCGCAATTCTTCTATCCCTGCGTTCTATAAAACGAATGGGGAAATCCATCACCTTATTCTCCGACAAATTGTTGGTTTCGGCAATCAATATGGAGTTGGATGTTTCCGTCACATAACAAATTTTCTCCTCTCTTTCTTTGTCAACCACTTCCAAAAGCGGGGGGGATTCGGACACAATCCTAAATTCTTTCAATGGCTTGTAAAATGATTCAATTTTATAGGTTTCTTCATATTCGTACCTAAAATATCCTTCATTGTCGCTTGCGGAAGTTCCATCCACATAAATTTCAACCCCGTCCTGGCCATCCTCGTTCAAAACTCTTCTGGCGCTTATTTCGTCTATTGTTGTAGGTGTTGTTGACTGTATTTGTGGCGAGGTGTATATTTCACCATTTTCATCGATTACCCTTAACTGATAATCCGTTCCAGGCTCTGCAGCAAACACAATTGTGGAACGATACACACCGGGAGATACTTGTTCAAATTGAATCGGACTGTCTCCATTGACCAAAACCTCGACTGTGGCTCCTGAAACTTTTACTTCCTCCCCACCCTGCTCATAACTTCTGGAAATGTAAATTTCATGCTGTCTTGCATCAGTGGTAATACTGGCGTTAATTATCAATATATCTTCAAAGTCCGTTGTCTCCACTTCAAAAGGCTCCGTACAAGTGCTGAACACCATTGCCATGCAGATGGCGATCAAAAAGACAATATGGATTTTTTTGAACATGCTTCTTTGGGTCAAAATTTAAAATTATAAGTTATGGAAGGTACCGGGATTGAGAAAATGGAGCTTTTGTATGCCTGAACGTCTCCATCTTCCGTGACATAAAAAACCGAATAGGGGTTGTTCCTCCCCAAAACATTATAGATTGATATTGTCCAGAAACTGTGCCCCACTTTATTGAGCTTATGATTGCCCTCTATATTAAAACCTAGATCCAGTCTATAAAAATCAGGTATTCGATAGCTGTTCCTATCGCTATACACTGCATATTCGGCACCGTTGAAACTGAAATTGCCCACAGGCACCGTTACGGGTCTCCCCGTTTGGTAAACGAAGTTGGCCGATAGACTGAATCTTTTTGTAAACTTGTAATTGGCCACCATGCTCAAATCATGTGGCTTATCAAAATTGGAAGGGAAAAACTCTCCATTGTTGACCTTTTCTTCTTCGAACTCGCTGTCGAGCCTTAAGAAAGACCGTGAATAGGTATATCCCAACCAACCGTTCAACCTGCCCTGGTTTTTTCGGATCAGGAGCTCTGCCCCATAGGATTTCCCTTCTCCCTGCAAGACTTCTGTCTCTACATTTTCATTGAGCAAAAGTTCGGCCCCGGTTTTAAAGTCAAGTACTTTTTCACTTTTCTTATAAAACCCCTCCAAACTGATTTCGTAGGCATTGGCATTAAAATTCTTGAACACGCCCAAAGATAGCTGTTGCCCTTTTTGTGGTTCTATGTTCAGATCGGAAAGCTTCCAGGTGTCTATCGGTGAAATGGTCGTGTTGTTCGTTAAAATATGGATATACTGGATTGTACTGTTATATCCTGCTTTTATGGAAAGGCTCGGTGTGATAAGGTATCTTGCCCCTACCCTTATTTCTGGACCACCGTAAGTTTTTATGGTCTCGTTCCTGCCATACGTGATTGTATCCCTAACGCTCGCTTCACTTCTGGGCATATCACTTTCATATTCATATTGCGTTCGTTCGCCCAAGGCGGAAAACATGGAATACCGCAACCCCAAATCAACGGCAAGTCGTTTTGTGAGGTCATAATTGGCCCCCACATAAGCTGCCGATTCGAGTGCTCTCTCCTTTTCCAAAGAATTATATTCCACTGAAGAACCGCTGTTCAACGGTTCAATGTTTCCTGGCTCCACGGCATAAAGCCTTCCTTGCAGGCCGTAATTGAACTTGAGCTTTGTGCTGTGCAAGTAGGTCAAATTGAGCTTGGCACCGGTTTCATTGATGTTGTACCCCAACTTGAAATCATTGTTCGCCCCTCGCTCATATTCAATATTGAAACCATAGTTACTATTGGTCATGTTGAGATCGGCCAAATTTTTATCATTGAACTTATGTTGCCACTGCAATGAAAAAAGTCTGTTGTCATATATGTAAAGGGAGTCGGATGAAATGCTGAAATTGTCTTTGCTGTAATATGCTGTCGCCCTTATCAGATCCTTGTCATTGAACTTGTGGGAATAATTGGCAACCCCATCATAAAAAGATGCCCTACTTCTATTCAGGGACTCTTCCTTCAGGGATTTTAAAATCCAATTTGCATACGCTCCCCTTGCTCCTACCAGTAAAGAAGATTTTTCCTTGACAATCGGTGTTTCCAAAACCAAATTTCCAGTAACTGGGCCAATGGACGCCTCTCCATTGAATTCCGATTTGTTCCCATCCTTTGTTTTAATATCGAACACAGATGACAATCTACCACCAAATTGAGGGGGGATATTGCCTTTATAAACTTCCAATTGGCCAATGGAAAAAGGGTTGATTGCTGAAAAAATCCCGAAAAAATGCTGTGGATTGTACAATGTGGCCCCATCGAACAATACCAGGTTCTGGTCTGCCCTTCCTCCCCTAACATTGAACCCTGTGGCTCCTTCGCCTGCCGAGGATATCCCTGGCAAAGTCGTGGCCACTTTTAAAACATCCCTTTCTCCAAGTACCAAGGGAATGGTCTTGCTCTCTTCACTGTTGATCTCTTCCGTTCCACCACTGGTTTCTTCAATATTCTTATAGATATCCCCTTCAACTATTACCTCATCAAGCTGTTCCAGGCTTTCGTTGAACTCCAAGTTTAAAATTCCGTCATTGAAAATTATTATTTCCTTGTTTGCTCTTTCTATGCCCAATGCCCTAAATTTTAGAACATTCGATCCTGATGGAAGTTCTATTCTATAATATCCGTCGAACCCTGTAACCCCGACCAGAACATCTTCTTCATTCAAAATTGTCATGTCAGGGATGGGTTCTCCCGAATCCAGGTTCTTGATGTATCCTGATAAAATATACACGCTGTTGCTTTGCGTCCTATTTTCCTTGCCAATCCTTATAATCTCCACATTCCTTTCATCGTTCACTTGGTTTTGCGAGTAAAAGATCGGAGCCTTCTTTTTTGTGGCATTTGAAATATTTTTGTTCAAACTATCTGTTCCAAAAAACCCTTCAGGGAGTTGATCGTAAATGGTATTGTTATTAGTCAATATTATCTTATCGGTTGAAGATAGGTAGTAGTTTACCGTGGTCCCTTCCAATAAGTCTTTCATTATGGACTCAACATCTTTATCCACGTAGTTTTTTTGGAGCAAACTGTCCGTGAACCAATTTTTGAGAAAATAGACTTTATAATCCGTCTCTAAGTTAATTTTGTCCAATGCCTGCACCCTCGTCAATCCACTAAAATCAATGGAAAGGTTCTCGCCCTTGGTCTGGGAGAACGACATCTCAAAAAACAGCACAAACAGAATTAGCGGCCAACAATACTTCATCTATCTTTCTGTTTTTATGAATTCGTCAAACAAAAGCCCCAAAAAGGCATCTTTATCGGTCTTTAGGGTCAAGCTATAATCATTGTAGAACCTGTTCAATTCCTTTTTATCGTTTTGAAACACACTTTTCCATCCCCCTTTTCTGTTCACCTCGAACAGTTCCCCGCCATGTAACAAAAGGTGTTCTGTCCTGCGTTCATATTCAATGGTCACCCGCTCCCCTCTTTTGGATTCAATCCCTTTTTTCCTGTGCTTTTTCAACAAGAAGCTTCCCTGGTGTTCACGAAGAACTTCCAGGTAACCCCAATCTTCACCTGCAAAATTTTCAGCATTCAATTGAATAAATCTATGCCCATCGATCTTAAACTCATCCACTTGGCTCTTGACAAGCTGTACCAATAATGCGCTTGGATTGTATTTTGGAGTTATCAAAAGTTCATCCAAATGGATATTGTACTTTAAGTTTTGGTCAAAATATGGCTGGCCCTTGTAGGTCACATCACCGACTACAAATCCATTGCTCATGTAATAACCGTGGGAATCCTCAGTGTTTGGAAACTCTTCCCTGAATATCGGTCCATTGTACAGTTCCATGTTCCGCTCCCCAACTATGGAATCAAAAGCGGAATACACTTGCGGTAGTGCTTTGTTAATTTGACCTTGCATAAACAAAGGCAAGAATAAAAAGACAATGCAAACAATAAAAAAAGGGGGGTCATTGGATAATGTTCCATCCAATTCTGTAAAAGTTTTCTTGATCAAATTAGTCTATTGTGTGTTCTTGTGTAAATATAGGGGCTTTCCTCTCTTTAAAAAAATATGTCTATACACCCGTTTCAAAAAAAACAATCCTTTGGCCATTGACTTTGGGGCAATGTTTCTTTTCTGCCTCCCAAAACTCCATCAGAAATAAATAAGTCACATTCCAATCAAACTTTGAACCTTATCGTAAAAGTAGTTCCCTTATTCACCTGGCTATCCACCGTAATGTTGCCACCTAGGCTGGTCACATGGTTGTGCACCAAGTAGAGTCCCACCCCTTTGCTGTCCTCATTCCCATGGAACTTTTGGTTCAGTTTGAAAATAAGGTGTCCCACTTTGTCCATATCAAATCCAAGACCGTTGTCCGAATAGGTCAATGTTGGCACTCCATCCTTATGGTCGGTTGTTATTGAGATGATCGGTGGAACATCAGGTCGGGCATATTTGATGGAATTGGTGATGAAGTTGAGAAAAATGCTCTCCATATAGGCAGCGATGAACGGTACACTTTCCAGCCTGGAAAAATCCACCTGAAATTCAGCTCCGGCCTTTTCAATCAACGTTCCAACTGAATTTTTGACTTTTTGGAAAGATGCAGGAAAACTGACTTCATCCAGCCCGCTAAGTGGAATAGTGCTTTCTTTGAAAGCGTCCACAATCGAGTTCAGGGAGGCCTTGATTCCCTCTGCGGAAAGTCTAATGAACCTGAGTACCTCCAAGGTCTCTTCATCCTCAATTTTACCCAGATCGATCAGATCCACCATGGATATCAAATTGTTCAGGGGAGATCTAAGATCGTGTGATGTGGTATAGTTCAGGCGCTTCAGCTTTTCATTTGCCCGGGAAAGTTCGCTCAAGTGGGAGATACGGTCTTTTTCAAGCTCCTTTTTGTGCGTCACATCCTTGGCAATGGCATAGACCAGTCGTTCCTTTTCCACTGGGATGGAAGTCCAGTGGAGCCAAACGAGTTCGCCCGATTTGCACACATACCTGTTTTCAAAATTAACCAAGGGGACATTCCTTTTCAGTCTTTCCCTGTGCACTGCCGTTAGTTCCCTGTCCTCTTCGTAGATAAATTCGGAAATCAATCTTGACTTCAATTCTTCTTCAGAATATCCCAACAATTTCACGAAAGCAGGGTTGATCTTTTCAAAGTATCCTTCATAATTGGCAATGCATAAACAATCCATCGATTGTTCAAAGAATGGTTCTAATTGAAGGTGCATTGGTGTTGGTTGTTATCGGCCATGAACAAATTTGCCTATAACAGCAAAACGTTTAAGTGGGACAGTTATTAGCCATTACTGTGGAAAATATGAATATTTTATAGTTTTATGGGCTATGACCAGGCTTAAAAAAGTACCTTGGGCAAGAACAGTACTTTTCACGTTTCCGAAACGCTCCCGGGTTTTTTCCGTTTTTGATTTCAAAATATGGGCATTTTTTGAACTTTTGTCATCGATTTGTCTTTCGTCATTTCAAATATATAGAAATGTGATGCAAACACATGGATTCAAATGGCTTTATGGCGAAAAATCATCCTGTGCCCACTTTTACAGAATGATGGGTTAATCAAGATAAGTTCCTTTATTCACTTTCGTTTAATCTTTCTTCATAAAGTGACCATCCTTAAGGAACTACATCACCCCTGATCAATAGTGCAGATATATGCTTGAAATCCCGTTACCATCTTTTAACCATACTACCCCACCAATGGAGGCCTGTCCGAAATAAAAGGCTGCTTGTAGCATCTTCTACCAGTGGCTTTGTAAAGCGCATTGGCCAAAGCTCCAAATACCGGAGGAAAGGGTGGTTCTCCCAGACCTGTCGGGTCAATCTCATTTTGGACAAAGTGCACTTCAATGCTGTTGGGAACCTCATTGTGGCGAATAATCCGGTAACGGTCAAAATTGTGTTGCTGTGGTTGGCCATCCTTAAATGTCAATTCACCATACATGGCATTGCCAATGCCGTCAATTATGGCTCCTTCGGCCATATTCGCAGCGGCATCCGGATTTATCACGATTCCGCAATCAATGGCGCAGACCACGCTTTCCACTTTTGGGGTATTGCCGTCCATGGTAACATCGACCACATGGGCCGCATAACTGTTGTGACAGAAATAGGCGGATACCCCTCTGTGCGTTCCTGAGGGCACTTGGAACCAATTTGATTTCTCACGGACCAGTTTCAGAACTCCTGCCAATCGTTCCGGATCATATTCGTTTTCTTCTCCTACGGGATTATCCTTCGCTCGTTGCAATAGCTCCAATCTAAATTCGATAGGATCTTTTCCCGCAGCTTCGGCCACCTCGTCCAAAAATGCCTGTTCCACACCTGCCATAAAATTCGAGCGGGGTGCCCTGAATGCACCAATGGTGATATTGGAATTGATTTCCCATTGCTGTGCCAAATAATTATCGACGGCCCCGGCGGGGAAACGGTTGGCAAATAGAGGGGTTTCGGGAATGCCCCCTGCCTTTACATGGAACGCGACCAAATTGTTGTTCTCGTCCAAGGCCGCCTTGTAGTCGGCACGATATGAAGGACGGTAGATGCCACAGGTCATATCATCTTCACGGGTATAGACCAATTTTACGGGAGCCTTAACCTCTCTGGAGATCAAGGCTGCTTCCACGGCATAGTGGCCATAGGCCCTTCTTCCAAAACCACCTCCCATCCGGGTCAGTTCAATATCAATTCTTTCCACGGGCATGCCCAATCTGGCCGCCACGGTCGGAGCGGTCAAAACCGGGGCCTGTAATGGACCTGCCAGTTTTGCCCCTTCGTCGGTGACATGGGCAAAAAAGTTCATGGGTTCCATGCAATTGTGTGCCAGGAACGGACAGCTATAAGACCTTTCAATAGTCTTTGCGGCTGTTTTGAACACTTCCTCCGGGTTACCGTCCTTGCGGGTTGTGGTCGCTGACCTTTGCGCCATTTCATTCATTTGGGCATAATGGTCGTCCGTACTTTCCAGACCGCTGGGGACATCCACCTCCATCTCGGTACCGAACCGATCCATTTTAAACTTCGAATCCGCAATGGGTTCCCATTCGACATCCAATTGTTTTTTGGCATTCATGACCTCCCATGTAGATTTGCCCACAATGGCCACCAGATCCGTAAACGCATTGGTATCGAAATAACCGCGGGTGAAGCTATTTTCCAGTGTCTTTATTTTGAAAACATCCACAATCCCCGGCATGGTTTTGATTTGGGAACCATCAAAAGATTTTAATTGCAGGCCAAATGCTGGAGGATGTACCACCATGGCCGTCAAAGCTCCATCAAACTGATAGTCAATACCAAACAATGGCTTCCCAGTAACAATTTTATGGTTTTCAACACTCTTTTTGGATGTACCGATAATGGTAAAATCCTTCACCTCTTTTAAAGTGACTTCTTCGGGCACTTCCAAATTGGCCGCTATGGATGCCATTTCTCCATATCCTGCGGATTTGTTGGTAGCGGTATGACTTAAAATACCTTCTGCAACTGTGATTTCAGCAACGGGCACTTGCCAAGTTTGGGCAGCAGCCTCTTTCAACATTTGTTTTGCGGTGGCACCTGCCATACGTAGGCCTTCCCATCGGCGGCGAATACCTTGGCTACCTCCGGTAAACTGCCAACCGTAGTCCTCTTGGTCAAAATTGGCCTGCTCCACCAAAACATTTTTCCAATCAACATCGAGTTCATCGGCCACGATCATGGGCATGGAGGTGATCACTCCTTGGCCAAATTCAGGATTCGGAGCCATAATGGTCACCAATCCATTATCACCGATTTTCAGATAGGCATTGATTTCAAACCACTCCTCGGGCATTTCGAGGGCGGCCATTTTTTCGGTATCCTTGGGCTTACAGGAGTTCAATATGCTAAAACCTAGTACCAGCCCTCCACTGGCCAAACTGGTGTTCCGTATAAATGCCCTTCTTCCTATTTGTGTTTTGATCAATGTCATGTTATCTTTTTTGGATTGATTTAAGAATTGTTTTCCGCAGCCAATTTCACGGCTTTTTTGATCCGTAAATACGTCCCACAACGACAAATGTTGCCGTTCATGGCCATTTCAATCTCTTCATCCGATGGGTTGGGATTCTTCTTCAACAGGGCGGATGCCGTCATGATCTGGCCTGCCTGACAATAGCCACATTGTGGCACATCCACTTCCAACCAGGCTTTTTGTACGGGATGGTCCCCATTCTCGGAGAGGCCCTCAATGGTGGTGATCTCTTGGTTACCCACGGAAGAAACGGTCAGCATACAGGAACGTGTTGCGATATCCCCGAGGTGCACGGTACAGGCCCCACATTGGGCGATACCACAGCCATACTTGGTCCCGACCAGGTTCAAATGGTCCCGCAATACCCAGAGCAAGGGAGTGTTGGGATCCACATCCACCGATAGGGCTTCACCATTGATGTTTAAATTGAAAATTGCCATTTTTTTAATGTTTTGCTTGAAATTATAAATTTTTGACCGTAAAAGACATACGGAATTCAAATATTGGCCCTAAATCAGGTGAAATATCCGCATTATCCCTTATCCCTTAGCTGAATTTCCTTTAACCACGCCTCCACTTCTGCTTCCACCCCAACTTTTCTATCTCCCCGAATGGCGAGATAGATGCCGTCCCTTTCACTGCCTCCCCTTACGGAGAACACCTTTAGGATCTTACTGTCCGGGCAAAGGGCTTTGACCGTTTGCACGGTACTTCCCAAACCATAACCTCCATTGGTATTGAACGGAACGATTGTCTTACCACTGAGGTCATGGTCATGCAGGAAACTCTTCATCGGCGGCGGTAATTGCATCCCCCATGTGGGAAAGCCTATGAAGATCGTATCATAGCGATCGGTATCCACTTTGGTCTTCAAGGGAGGCAAAAATCCCGATTCATTTTCGGAGGCCACTTGCTCTACGATGGCCCTATAATTTTCGGGATAGGGATTTTCGAGTTCAAGTGCCACTAAATCCCCCCCAACCTTTTTATGGATGATTTCTGCAACTGTTTTCGTATTGTTGGTCCGGGACAAAAACACGATCAATATCTTTTCGGAACCTGAATCATTTGGATTCCCAATTTCCATTTGAAAACAGGAAGAGAGCAATAATATCAACAATATAGCTTGGTTCATTGTATTGGATTTATTGATCTATAGTTTTTTGCATTGCTTATTATTCTGAACCGTTGTAAACCTCGTCGGTTACGGGTTCCAACCATTGGGCAGGGCCATCGACCCCATTTGAGATGGCAATTTGGATAAATGTTTCCTCGTTGCTGGCCCCATGCCAGTGGGGGGTATCCGGGGGACATTTGACCGCATCCCCTTTCCGCAATATCTTTTTGGGACTTCCCTTCTCTTGGTAATACCCTTCCCCTTCAATGGCCAGAATGATCTGCCCATTCGGGTGGGTGTGCCAGTTGGTGCGTGCCCTGGGACCAAAAGTGACACTTCCCACCGAGTTTCTATTGATACTGTCGGCAAGGACCAACATTTCCAACCAGACATCACCGATAAAATGGTCGTTGGGTATTTTTTCACCCTTGGCAAAGACCAAGCTGGGTTGGGATTTCACTTCTTTTTCCTGGCTTTGTTCAGTTTCTTTTTTACACGAAAGCACTATGGCCCCCATTATAAAAAGTACAAATACTATCTTATAGTTCATCCTTTTGTTTTTTTAAAGGTTATCATTGAAATGGACAATACTATTAACTTCTGTGTTCTCATTAGGCTTTGTGTTTTTTGGACTGCCACTATTTTTCCGCTAAAACAGCATTCAAAACGGATTGGGCTGCTTGGGCTTTTTCTTTCCCCGCAGTTGTTTCAATAATCCCAACAAAGGCTTTCAATTGCTCTGGCGTAAGGCCTACCTTTAGGGATATGGACAAGTGGCTTCTCAGCATGGGATCCAGACTGCCCAAGGATGCAATGACCGAAATGGTCGTCAATTCCCTTTGGGCATAGGTCAGCAAGTCCCGTTCAAAAATATCAGCGAACAAGTGTTCTTTGAGGAACACATCCATTGCAGGGGAGAATTGTTGGTAAGCCGGTTTTGGCCCATCCATTTTGACCTGTATCAATTCCTCCAATGTTTCAATCCCCCGGGCATACTTATCGCGGGTATCGATAATCGGTGATGCTTCCCTGCCCCATTCGTCCTTGATCCCCTTGTCCTTTCTTTCATCCAATACATCCAAAAACGTTTGAAGCCCACGGATGCTTCGCGGAAAACCACAGTATGCATACAAATGTACCAGCACCTCCTTAATCTCGTTGACCGTGAGCCCATGCCCCAATCCATTATTGAACTCATCCGACAATTGCTCCAAATTGCCTTGTGCTGTCAACGAAGCTATCTTGACAATACTTTCCTGTTCTGGACTTAATACCCCTCTGATATTCTTTTTACTTTGCGCATGTAACGAACAAAAGCACAAAGTCAATATCAAGCTCATCATCCTGACCATGTAAAAAATCCTTGTCATTGTTGTTCTTTTTGGGTTTATATCTGCCCATTGAAACTGGCCAAAAGCTTTTTTCTCCAGCAGGATCAAGAATTAATCCCTTGTCACCAGTTTGCTAAAAGTCAGATCCGCCAATTTCCAGCCATTATTTTCCTTGACATACACCTCGGTAACCATAAAAGGGTTGGTCACTTCATTGCTGCCCACAACGGCCAAAAGGGTAATCTGGTTCCAAAGAATGACGGTATTTTCGTTCAGAACCTCCACCATGACCTCATGGACATCGGCCTTTTTATAATGGATGAAGCCTTCCCTGATAATATCCACTTCCCGCTCCTTGCCCCAAGTACCGCCCATATGGACAAACTTGGCCTTATCGTGGAAAAGTTCGGCAAGCTTATCGGCATTTTTATCAGCCATCCATTGCCATTTTTGTTTGGAAAGCTCCGTAATTTCCTGTTCAATATCCGTTGATTGTGCCAAGACTGTTTGTGCATTGATAAGAACAAGTAAAAAGCTAAAAATCGTTCTTCTTATATTCATTTTTATGTGATTTGTCAGTGTTCTATTTTGTGCGTATCACGTACACTGCTAAAGGTGAGGTCCAACAATTTCCAATCACCGCCTTCTTTTTTGTAGAATTCGGTCACCGTAAATTCGGTGGATACATCACTGCCACGAACATGGGCCATGAGGGTAATGCGGTTCCAAAGTACAGCGGTGTCATCGCCAAAAACCTCAACGGCCACATCATGTACATCCGCTTGCTTGTACCAGATACTTCCCGTTTCAATGATTTCCAGTTCCCTGTCCTTTTTCCAAGAACCGCTCATGTGCACAAATTTGGACCTGTCATGAAAAAGAGTTGCCAGTTCGTCCACATTTTTATCGGCCATCCATTGCCACTTCTTTTGTGAAAGTTCTTTTATTTCTTTTTCAACCGAAGCATTTTGGGCAGAAATTGGAGCAGCAATAAAAAGTACAACTATTCCAAGAATCAATTTTTTCATATTATGAAGTTTTAATGTTCAGTGCATATTTCTTCAAAAATACAATCCTTAAAGACCAATGCACCTACCCATATTACGGGTTTACCTACCCTATTTACGGATTTTGGGGTTGTTGTTTTACAAACTGACTATCAATGCCTTATCTTTAACATTAAATTGTATGGATTCATGAAAAACAGGAAGGACATCAATACCGTAGGTGATTATCTGGCAATACGAAAACAGGAGGTCTTACATCCGTTGGTGGGCATTGTTGATTTTGAGCATGTGGTTGATGAAGGAAAAATGATTCCGACCTATAATGCCATGCATTTTAATTGCTATGCCATTTTCTTGAAGGATGCAAAGGGTTGTAAGCTTAAATATGGTGGTAAGCCGTATGATTATGACGAAGGAACCCTTGTTTTTGTGGCACCGAACCAAACTTTGGAATTAGGGGGGTATGAGCCTGATTATGTACCCAAAGGGTATGCCATCTTATTTCATCCAGATATTTTGTTGGGCACCAGTTTAGCTAAAAAGATGCATAGCTATAGTTTTTTCTCCTATTCAAGTACAGAAGCACTGCACCTCTCTGCCAAAGAGAGGAAAATTTTATTGAGTTTGGTTGAAAAAATACAGTTCGAGTTGGAACAAAATCTGGATAAGCACAGTAAAAAATTGATCCTGTCCAATATTGAGCTATTTTTGGATTATTGCCTCCGGTTTTATGACCGACAGTTTCTTACCAGGGAAACAATGCATCAAAGCTCCCTCCAAAAGTTTGATGTTCTTTTGAATGAATATTTGAGTTCGGACAAACCCAAGGTGATCGGCCTTCCCACTGTCTCCTATTTTGCGGAACAATTGCATTTATCCCCCAACTATTTTGGTGATCTGGTAAAAAAGGAAACCGGCTATTCCGCGCAGGAATACATCCAGAACAAACTTATTGATGTAGCCAAGGAAAAGGTGTTCGACCCCAGTAAATCGGTCAGTGAGATTGCCTATGAACTCGGTTTCAAATATCCGCAACACTTTAGCCGGCTTTTTAAACAGCGGGTGGGCCATACACCCAATGCGTTTAGGATGTTGAATTAAAAAAGGTGGGCGTCCCAAAGCCGCTAACACAAAAAAGTCCAAATTGTTTTTTGAGCGGTAAGAGTCAAGTTTCAAGGTTTCAAGTGGCCAGTTAAAAAATGAAAAGGTCGCCTTGGCAAGAATCGAACTTTTTCTCCAAACTCCCAGTTTTATTGGGGTTTCCACTTTTCGATTTCAAAATGTTGACGATTTGTGAACTTTGGCAATCAATTTGGCTTTCGTCATTTCTAAAACATACAAATAGTGGTTTTCAGCTATGTTGAGCGATACGAAAAACGAGTGTAGAAAGCCAAACCAAAAAATGGTGCCCAACCCAATTCCTTGTATAAATGACCCGCCCAAGCTGTTTTTTTTTATGTAACTTTCCAACCCATAAAAGCTCAGTACTGTTCGGCCGAATCAATGGAGTCAGGAATAGAGGAAAATAACAAACGGGATTATGAATTTGACCATTGAGAACATAATGTTAATAGGCTCCCTATTGCTTTTTGTGAGCATTGTTGTGGGCAAGACTTCATACAAATTTGGCGTTCCCACCTTGTTGCTCTTTTTGGTAATAGGTATGTTGGCCGGCTCGGATGGCATTGGCGGCATCCGCTTCGACGATCCAAAAATTGCCCAGTTCATAGGTATTGTTTCCCTGAACTTCATTTTGTTTTCCGGTGGCCTTGACACGAATTGGACCGCCGTGAGACCAATTCTTAGGGAAGGGCTGGCGTTGTCCACACTGGGTGTCTTGCTCACTGCCGTTTCCTTGGGAACCTTCGTTTGGCTCGTTACCGACTTTACCATTTATGAGAGCATGTTGCTGGGCTCCATCGTATCATCGACGGATGCCGCAGCCGTTTTTTCCATATTGCGATCAAAAAGTCTTGCCCTGAAGACCAACCTTCGGCCCACATTGGAGCTCGAAAGTGGAAGCAACGACCCCATGGCCTACGTACTGACCATTTCTTTCCTGACCTTGGTGGTGAACCAAGATCAAGGACTGGCTTCCATCATCCCCATATTTTTTCAGCAGATGGTCTTGGGCGGAATAGCTGGTTTTGCCTTTGGAAGGCTGAGCAAGGTAATCATCAACGAGATCAAACTTGGTTTTGAGGGTCTTTACCCCGTTCTGGCCATTTCCCTGATGTTCATTACCTTTTCCGCAACCGATTTTCTGGGCGGAAATGGGTTTCTGGCCATATACATCTGTGCCGTCTATTTGGGCAATCAAGACCTGATACACAAAAAGACCATTCTCAAAATGTTCGATGGTTTGGCCTGGTTGATGCAGATCGTATTGTTCCTTACCTTGGGGCTACTGGTTTTTCCTTCCGAGATTGTCCCTTATTTGGGAATTGGAATGCTCATCTCATTGTTCCTGATCTTTGTGGCCAGGCCTGTTGGGGTTTTCCTCAGCCTGGTATTCTTCAAAATGAAACTGAGGAGACGGTTCTACATTTCCTGGGTCGGTTTGCGGGGAGCAGTTCCCATTGTGTTTGCCACTTACCCACTTTTGGCAGGTATAGAAAAGGCCCACATGATCTTCAACATAGTGTTTTTCATTTCGGTCACCTCGGTCCTGATACAGGGCACAACACTTTCATTGGTCGCAAAATGGCTCCATGTTGCCCTGCCTGAAAAAGCGAAAAAGATCACCGAGATGGACAAGTTCATCTTGGAACTCCCCAAGTCCTCCCTCCAAGAATTTGAAATCATCCCCGGTCTCCACGCAGTGAACAAGAGAATCGTTGATTTGAACTTCCCCAAATCCATCTTCATTGTAATGATCAAAAGGAAAGGGGCATATATCCGCCCGGGCGGTTCGACCGAATTGGAGGCCAAGGATGTATTGATGGTTCTTGCAGACCGTAGGGAAGATTTTGAAAAAGTAAGTGCTTGTCTCCACAAACCCGACATTGGAGCCCATTCATAAACAACCTTTCTGAGCCTACCCAAAAGAATTGCAGTTGCCTTCTGATACCATAATTGAAAAAGAATCGATTGACAACAAGTAACTATTGAAAACCGATTCTTCCGATTGTCCATATCTTCAAAAGAAGATATGAGTGGTTCCATCACACAATGGTCATTTCTTTTTGCACTTTGAGAACCCTCTGTTCATTTTTTGAGATCCTTATGGTTTTTTGATCTTTACAATTTATAACCAGTCCACTTTCAGGATCCATTATGATAAGGTGTATCCATTCATTTTCCACCAAAGATCTCAGGTTTTCATTTCTGGAAAGCACAGTATTGACCCTTTCCGTTGGAGCCTGTATAACCACAGTAAGCCTTAAGGGCGCATGGTAGGGCTCATTTTCCGAAGTATATAATGATTCCCATGGCAACCCTGTTTTAAGGTCCCCACCGTTACCCTGCACCACTCCAAACTGTCCTGTCAGATTATGGGTGGTTTTGGTTCCCGCCCCAAAGTTTTCATTGTCCACTGTAGAAAAATAGTAGTGGCTGTTTATCCATTGTGTCACTACCATTGGACCTTGCATAATGGTCTCCAGTGCTTTTCCTTCCCCATCGGTTTCCCAATCATAGGAGTGTAGAAAACAGCGACCGTTAAGGTTATGGTGCATTGTGGCCTTTCTAGGAGCTATCACAAAGCTTGCATTCCTTGCCAATCCCCATTCAGGTCTGGTTTCTCCCCAATTGTTTGCATTGATCTGTGCTTGGACCGCACTATTCTGGCCACGGCCCAATCTTTCTTGAACAGCCAAATTTCCGGCCTTTTTAAGGTTAAGTTTTATGACAGACAATAATCCTTGGTGCGATTGGGGCACATTGGCATCAAACAATTCAATCTCGTCCGTGGTCGTGTTGTGCTCGGCTCCGATAAAAATGGTTGAGCTTGGAATGTGAACACCAAATTCCGAAGAGAGGAATCGCCTGACTTGGCCATCGTTCGCCATTTTGGCCAGCATACGCGCATTGTGCCTGCCAGGACTTGCGGCACATGCCCCACAATCCAAACTTGATGCAAAAGGATTGTTCGTGGATTGGCTGCCATGCCCTACAAATATCACGATAGGGGCAAAATTTTTCCAGCCCATAAGGTCAAATCCTGATTTTACAATGCCTGCCTGCTCGGCTATGGATATTTTTTTGTGTGGATCGGCACTCTGCAATTCCGGTTCACAAACAGTTTCATGGGCCACCTTGTTCCAATTTGCCATTCGGCGGGCCGTAATTGGGGCAATTGTCCTTGCAACAAGGTCCAATCCATAAAAGAAACCCGCCCCTTCCACAAAACCGAAGGTGGACGGCAACATGTTCTTCATCCGTTTCAGGAAGTAGTTCCAGAACTGGGCGAGTTCTATTTTTCTGTCTTCGTTTTTCTTTGCGTGTTGATTTTTATCCTGAGCTACTTCCAAGACCTTGTAACTAGAATCCACAATGGGGGGACAGGATTTCTGAACAACATTTTCCCTTGTGTTTACATAATCCATCGCTATTCCAAAGAAGCCCGCATAACCAAATGTTTCATAAGGTCCCGTTGATTCTATGTGCCTTCGGATCAACTCAGATCGTGTATCGATACAAAAGACCATTTGGGCATCGGGCACCTTGTCCTGTTTGCCCCCTAAACCATTTTTCCGGGGCGTATCCCACAGCATGCCAACAAGTTCCAATTGCCAGCTTCTTTCCCAGGCTTTTAGCCATAGATACTGGAGTTCCAAGATTTCATTGTTGGTTCCCGTGACCGAAGCATCCACCAAAACATCCATCCCAAGATGCTTGGCGGTCCATAGCCGAACGGCTAGGTACTGCTCCAGATCTATGGGATACTTATGCTGCCAGTACGGAAGGTTTGTTTTTCTGTGTTTGATATAACCTGTCCAACCGGGCAATGCCGCCAAATGGTATATACAAATATCCTGAATCTCTTCTTCGGAGAACCCGGACAAAACACTGATCAGGATTTCATTGTAGTTTTTTGGAATGTCGGAAGGTTTAATGGAGCCTAAATGATCATCATAGGGTGCAAGCATTCTCCATGCTTTATAAAATCCCAATGATTTATAGGGCATTTCCCATTCGGCCAATCCTTCGTCCATAAAGGCAGAGAGCCATTTCACCATAAGTCTGTCCAAGATGTGTTGTTGATTTCTTGTCTGCAGACCCTCTTGGGATTCCATCAAATGTAAATAGTGTTCAGGTGATTTGTCATAGCCATTTTTTTGAAGCAATCCTTTAAGTTCAGATGCCCCTATCTCGCCATTCTCAAAGGCCTTTCTGTAAATCGATGCCTTGGGGTACACCGAAACGCCCAATTTTTTTTTGGCCTGTCCAACGGCCATTGTAAAAGATTCCTTTTCATAACCGGTCAACGGGTTGGATGTCACAAAAGAGTATAGTGGCCAAGTATTGCCTATATGGTCAGAAGCTTTTGCGATAAGTTTTTCAAAAACGTTTTGGTTCATTGGATTTTGGTTTTATACATTAAAATGGTATTTCTGTATGGTTGGGACAAATTCATCAACTTTACGTACAGCCACGGTATCTGCCGATATATGCCCAACTTCATCAGGAAAAAACCAATCAGGAATACCACCCCAAAACCTATCTGCAGGGGCGATACCGGGCTTGGGGCCACAACAGCCTCCATATCGGCCATAAAGGTTGACACCCATGTGTACATTAGGGCATAAGCACCTATTCCCGCCATAAAAAGCAATGGTGGCAACACAATCTTTTGAATCCCGGTGAACAAATTTTGCTTTACAATGTTGTAAGTAGCTTGCCCAACCGCTATGGAAGCAATCAGTGTCAGGAAGATTCCACTGTCCCATTCCATTCCCTTTCCTGTCAATCGGGCAAAAACAATGGCTCCGATACCACTGAAAATTAGTACGACCAATGCCTGAAACCACTTGATACGGATAATCGGGGGTTCTACCGGGCTGGACTGTTTTACTTCCTCCCCGGATGACAGGAACAGATAGGCCTTGTAAAAACCGTGCAATATCAAGTGGGCTATGGCGGCATTGAAAAATCCAAGGCCACACTGCATGATCATGAAACCCATTTGGGCAATGGTGGAGCATGCCAAGCGTTGTTTTACGTTCACCTGGATCAGTTTCGCAAATTGGGCCAGAATAGCTGTCAATCCACCCACCACAAATAAGATGTCCATGGTTTTTGACTCCACAATAATGTATGCAAGCAGTGCCAATAGGATTCCGGAACCATTCACAAATCCTGCATGCATGAGGGCTGACGCTGGCGTAGGAGCTGTCATCGATGAGAGCAACCATTTATGGAAAGGGAAAATGGCGGATTGGACCAAGGCTGCCATGATGATACATAAGGCAGAAATGACAACCAGGTAATGGGGTGTTGTCCCTACAGATCCCGTTAAAGCGCTGAGGGTAATGACATTGTGATATGAGGCCAATAGAAGCAGCCCCACACTTAAAAAAACACCTCCGGCCACAAAATATTGCCATGCAAGGTTTTTGGCCTCCCTTGCCTCACCCCAAGCATTGTCCAAACCAATTAAACCGGACATTGCGGCAGCCATAAGAAACCAGCCCAAAAGCAATAAGACAATATGGTCCGACATCAAAAACAACATCACCGCAGTGGTGAAACCGAGGCATAGCAACATAAATCTGGACCTTTGCCCAACATGTTTGAAGTAGGCATTGGCATAAGTGCCAATTATTGCACTGAAGAAGGTCACAATGGTCGATAACAGAAGGGTAAATCCATTTGTTCTGAAAAGCCCTCCCCATTTCCGTTCCGGGAAATCGGGATAATAAACGACCGTAAAGATCAGATGTCCGATGAAGGCCAGCCAAAATAAAACCGGGATCGCCCCGGTTACACTTTTCTTCTCGGAAGGTCCTGTAATACTATTGATCAATTGTTTCATTGGTCTGAGCATTTTTTTACGAGCAGTCATCCATTTTCCTGTTTGTGATCAGCTCTGTGCACCCCACTCCGTAATCTTGCCAAAACCACTACTCCCAAAATGAAGCAGCACAAAAGAATGCGGTCCATGAAAATGGATTCATTTAAATACGATGTGATGACCAATACGAGCATGGACAGTGTGACGAAAAAAAACGATATGGTTTTAGGGAATTTATACATGTTTTTGGATTTTGGATTTGTTGGCTTATTTCCATTAAAATCTTGTAGGCACCATTTTGGTGCAAGTGCTCCGATCAGTCAACATATTTTATTTCAAGCACTCCATTTATAGTGATATTCCTTCCTTTGGTCCTGGCTTGTTGGATAATGTTGCGCGCCGTCAGTTTTTCCTGTTCCAATTCTTCGATGCGGTTGTCGAGCAGGTTGGTTTTGCCCTGATGGTTGCCTTCATAAATTTTGAGCCTTTGGATTTTGTGAAAGTTGATTTTTTCATCAATCAGGGCATTTATGACATCTGATGCTTCGGTGGGCGTAAATGTCCCGTCCACCAATTGAATCCTTCTTTGATCTGAGAGAACTTCCGGTAATACTTTTGCTTCCATAAGATTTTTGGTTTTAAAATTTTCAAGTGCAAAGGTTGGTGAAACAATTCATTAATTTTTATTTATATTTATAATCATATTCATTAATAATATTTATGAACTATACATTGCACCAACTCCAAATATTTTTAAAAATATCTGAATTACAAAGCATTACAAGGGCATCTGAAGAGCTGCATTTGACCCAACCAGCTGTTTCGATACAGTTGAAAAATTTTCAAGACCAGTTTCCGATTCCGCTTACCGAAGTGGTTGGAAGACGGCTTTTCATCACCGATTTTGGCAAGGAAATAGCGGTGGCGGCCGAAAGGATCATAAACCAGGTGGAACAGATCAATTACAGGACCATGGCCTACCAAGGAAAATTGTCGGGCCGGCTCAAGGTTTCCGTGGTATCTACCGGAAAATACGTCATGCCATATTTTATGTCCGATTTTATGACTGAAAACAGTGGTGTCGACCTTATAATGGATGTTACCAACAAGTCCAAAGTGGTCAGGAGCCTGGAGCTTAATGAGGTGGATTTCGCACTGGTTTCCGTACTTCCTGAAAAGTTGAATGTTGATGGTGTGGAACTAATGCCCAACAAACTGTTCTATGTCAGCAACTATGACAGGGAACTGCCAAAGACACTGTCCAAAAAATATCTATTTGAAAAAATCCCCTTGATTTACAGGGAACCTGGCTCCGCGACGCGCAATGCCATGGAAGGGTTCATTGACAGGAACAATTTTTCCGTGAACAAGAAAATGGAACTTACATCCAATGAAGCGGTCAAACAGGCCGTCATATCTGGACTTGGATGCTCGATCATGCCCCTCATTGGAAATAAAAATGCACTCAAAAGCAAAGAGCTCAAAATCATTCCGGTAAAAGGATTGCCCATTACCACCACTTGGAACCTGATCTGGTTAAGGTCCAAAAAACTTTCTCCCGTTGCCGTGGCTTTTTTAGATTATTTAAAAGAAAGGAAAGGTGAGATAATTCAAAAGAAATTTAGTTGGATAGAGGACTTTTCAGATGTTTGAGCTGGGGAATCTTGGGGCTATATGGAACCGTCAGGAATTGAAAAGCGACCCCATAAGAATACAACTTCTCCCGCGAACCCTATTTTTATTGGGGCTACCCCTTTTTGATTTTAAAATGTTAATTATCAATGTGTTATCAGGGTGGAACCACCTTAATATTCACAAAGGATTGCTGTCATTGTTTCAAACCTGGCCGGTGTGAGTTTATACCTTGACAGTTGTTGGCTGCTCGCAGCCTTTTCTGTTCCATCGTTTGGTTGCCCAAATCCTAGGAATTCCATTTCACGAGTTTACTTCATCTCTTTTTTAAGGTTCTGTAATATAGGTTCCAAGTTCCTGAATTTGCTTCAACAATATCCAACAGCCCATCGTTGTTCAAATCCCCGATAGTTATGTGATAGGTATCGTCCTGAAGGTCTTCCCGAAGGCCAATTTCTTGAAATTCCATGTTGTCTTTCCCCAGAAACACATAGTTTCTCCCTTCGGAATTACCTTCCACAATGTCCAAATGACCATCGTCGTCCAGATCGCCGACTTGGATGGAGTACGTCATGCGTTCTTCGCCAAATTCAAGGCTTTTGTCAAAGCTCAACCTTTCATCACCAAAATAGATGGTGTTTTTTGCTTCCAAATTTCCAGTAACAATGTCCAAAAAGCCATCTTTATCCATGTCTGCAATGGCTATGGAACGCGTTTCGACCTCTTCATTTCCAAATTGCGCAACTTTCGAAAATGAACGCTTTTCATCACCGAAGAAAATGTTGTTCTTTCCCTGTCTTTCGGCGGTGATCAGGTCTTGGTGGCCATCATTGTTGATATCGGCCACCAACGTCTGGATGGTTTGGTCGGATTCATCACCGAAATCGACAACCGTTGTAAAGTTGCCTTGGCCATCGTTCAAGTAGATCTCATTTTTGGCCTTTCTGTTCGATATGATCAAATCCATATCCCCATCATTGTCCACATCGGCAATTTCGAGGTTCCGTGACGGTGATATGGCTCCAAAGGGCTTTTGTTCCATGAAGTGATTGTTTTCAGCACCAAAATACAGTGCGTTGGGAACATTGTCGTTGGCCACGGCAATGTCCATAAAACCATCATCATTGAAATCGGCCGACTTTATGGCATAGGAAGCATCCAGAAAATTGCCGATGGGCCGTGCCATTTTAAAACCGCCTTTTCCATCATTGTAGTAGATGTAATTTTGTTCCGCCCAATGTCGTCCGTTGGCAACAAGGGCGTCCAAATCACCGTCTTTATCCACATCCGCCAAGGTTATGGATGCCGTTCGGTTGGATTGGGTGCCTATGGAAAAAAAGCCGTCCGCATTGAAAAATGATACCTCTTGTGAAAGCCCTTTTAGCGGAATGGTTATTATGAGTACTAGGTAAATTGTACGCTTCATAACAGTTTTAATCTTTGGTAATCTCCTCATACATATTTTGTATTTCAATTAAGCTAGGCTCCTGTTTCATCCATTTAACGCGTTCTTCCTGAGTGTCGATCCATCGGTACAACCAACTGATGCCCCACTTTTTGTAATAACGGTCTTCCTGATCGTAAATCGGGTCGGTGAGCGATTCCTTGAAACTGACGATTTCATAACCGTCCTGTTTCAGCCGTGTAATGATTTTCCCCAAATAATCGGCATTGATGGCATTGTCGTGGCATAGATAAATATGTTTTACGGGACGTCCATACAAACTTTTCGTCATTTCTTCAAAAAAGTTGACAATGGCAAAGGTCTTTTCCACATATTGTTCCCCGATTGCCTTTGCTTTTTCAATTTCGCCTTGATCCAGATAATGCTGATAAACATGATCGAACATCCAATCGGAACTCTCTACGGTGAAAGGGGATATCCTATAGTTCCTTGAATTTAGATATTCCCTGATCTCCAGATGTTGGATGGAATCTTTGCCCATATCGTTAAAGGGAAACCTAAAATATGTAAGATCCTTTCCATATTTTGATGCGTATTGCTTGGTCAAGGTTTCCCCTTTTTCAACATCTTGTATGAAATTAGTAAGACCGACATCTGAATATCTGGGGTGACCATAGGTATGGTTTCCGATCAGTGTCCGGTCCCTCTTGACCCAAGATTCCAGTAAGGTCTTGTTACGTTCCACTTCTTCCGTTTGCAAAATTTTGTCCTCGTTGACGAAAACAGTAAAAGGAATGTCCAAAGAGTCCAACAGGTTCAACAGCTTTGGGCTATAGCCGTCTTTTTGGTATTTGATGGTATTGGGTACATCGTCAATGGTTATGGAAATGGATTTTTGCTGACCAAAAGCAACAATACTGATGACCAACATTAGGAACAGTGGAAATCTATGTCGAATCATTTTTGTTTTATGATTTTAAAGACAATTCCTTTCTAATCAATAGGTTGAAAGTTAAGAAACCTTGGCAACTAAAGAAAATATATATTATACGTTAAGATGATCGCTGACATGTTGTAAACCCCGTGGGCCACTATGGAAGCTGTGAGACGTTTGGTCCAAATGAACAATACAGTGTACAGTATGGTGGGCACCAAAATGTCGAACCAATCCAATGCACTGACGGGCATGTGTCCCAATGCAAAAATCAAAATGGATAAAATTGCCGAAAACCAAAGCCCTGTTTTGGGGGTCTTAAAAGTTTCCTTCAGCACATTGATGAAATATCCCCGATTGAAAAGTTCTTCGGTGATCCCGCCACCTATCACGCCCAAGACCACGAAAGACAGGGTTCCGACCAGAGTGCCATCATACATTTTGGACATTCCATAAATATCCGGGCGGTTTATTCCGCCAGTGTTCGGAATGATGAAAACAAATTGAAGGATGGTCCAAAAACCACCGAACAAAAGGCCCAAGAGCAAATCTGTTCCCAAGTTTTCAAACTTAAGACCGATATCACTGAATTTTTTCCCCAAGATCTTGAGGGAAAAGTAGAGTAGGGCAGTAATCGTTATAAACTGAAAGAGACCGATAAAGAGCAAATTGATGCCGATTTTGCCTCCATTTAATTTGGTGACCCCAAAAAATACATCGGGGATAATAAATAGCAGATATCCCAAAATGATGGTCGTTATAAAAACAACCAAAGTCTTTGTCTTGCTGACAGATTTTGGATTCGTTTCAGTCATTGTCTTGGGTTTTTAAGGTTATTTATTCTTTTGCAAATTGCCCTTCTATGGTTTCCAAAATTGAATTGGAATCATAGCCAACGCCATTTTTAAATACAGTTTCGACCTTTTCAATAATAGTGGGGTCTTTTTCCAAGTTCCCATTTAAGATGACAAAATTGGCTCTTTTGCCTTCCTGAATGGATCCTATATCGGAACGCTCCAATGCTTTGGCTCCGTTGCCCGTCATGATCTGAACAGCTTCTTGCATAGAAAAACCAGCCTCAACGAGCAATTCGTAATTTCTTTGATCACCAAAGCCAGGCAGCACGTGCCTACCGGCATCCACACCACTGCACAACAAACCGCCCATTTTAAAGTACTGGTATTCAAACTGCATGATTCGTTTTAACCTGTTGTTTCTGGTGTTATCTTTTATGTTTTTATCCAAGTTTTCCCTACGTTCTTTATACTGGTTCAATAAAAAAGGGGACATGGCTTTTAAAGTCCTTTTATCTGCATAAGCCCTATTGGGGATACTGGCTTCATAAATGGACAGCGTAGAGGTTAAAAACACCTCTTTATCAATCATTAACTGTTGCAAGTCTTTTACTTTAGGGCTTTCCATATCAAGTTCATCCATATACTCTCGACCACCACCACAGATACCATACTCTTTGTTCATTCTAAAATCGCTGGTACTGTTTAAGCCATGTTCGATACCATCAATTCCCAATTGAGCGGCTTCTTCAAATGTTGTAGCACATAAATGTCCTCGCACTTTGGCCTTACTGTCATGAGCGACATCAATAATTGTTTTTAAATCTTTTGGTGTTGTATTACGGTACACTTTGAACCAAGTTACTCCTTGGTCTAACCAATACTGGATAGTATCCCTTAAGTGCTTTTCGTCTCTTGGAACAATCATATTGGGATTGCCGTCTTTTCCTGTAATAAAAGGTGCACTTGGTATTATGTCAGGACCTATTTGGTTTCCTTTTTCTATTTCCTTGGACAATTCCAATTCCTTGTATGGTGAAGCCGCACCGCAGGTTTGAATGGTTGTGACCCCTGATGCCAAATATAATTTGGCAGCTATATTGCCCACATTGGGGAATCCCGGGATATGTAAGTGGTTGTGCATTCCCACAATACCAGGAATAATGGTCTTTCCTTTAAGATCTAGGATTTTTGCATTCCTTGGAATTTCAATTTCGGCATGCCCGTCAATGGCTTCGAACAAACCGTGTTTAATTACAATTGTTTGATCTTCCTTTAAGACCGTACCGGTTCCATCTATAACATTGACATGTATCAACGCCAAAGTTGGATAGTTGTACTTTACATATTTAAGGATGCTATCTGAATAAATGTCCCGTATGGATGAAATTTGGCCGTTTCGATAGTGATGGGATTTTGACCCATGAACATTATTGCACCCCAAAAATGGAACTAAAGTAAGGACCAAGATTAAAAATGATATTGGAATGATGTTTTTCACTGCTTTTTAATTGTTTTGTAAGACAATCTCTTCTACATGTCCGTGGTGTACTTTAAACTTTGGAGCTTCAATGGTTGTGTTATATGTCAGTAGGTTGCTTCCCCAAACAATCGCCTCAAAATAAGTAAGGCTCCTACACGGGGTCTTTTTCTCCTTAATGAACGAACATAGAACGTGCTGCTCCTTCCTAAAACCTCACCTTGTATGGAATGCTCTTCAGAAGAGTTTCCATTATCGGATATACTTTTCCCATTATTTGATTTTTGAAAACCCTATAATTAAAATTGGTGTTGATAGGCTGCCCGATACTCCAACCATCTTCTTCTTGTTGGAGCAATGGAAAGGTTCTTGAGTTTTCTTTTCATTTTTTCATCAAAGTCGGAAACTTCAATAGTGCCATCACTAGCGGCAGTGCAATAGTATGTTCCTTTTTTTAATTGTTTTGAAAGGCCATACAACCCATACAGACCAATAGTAGGCACAAGACTGTCTTTATTGTTTCCATATGAATGGGTCATAGGGAATACCATATATGAGAACTGTTCGTTTTTTGATTGATGCAACGAAAATAATGGGACGCTGTACCATTGACAAACGGAGAAACCCAAAACCGTTAACAAACCGTTAACATGGTGCAAAAAAATATCTTTGTGGGTCTAAGGTAGAAAAGAATTGATTGTTCAAATCTGTTTTTCAATGGTTTAAATGCAGGAAGGAACCATAGCTTCATCCTTTTGTGGGCTTTACTTATCTTCGCTTTATTGGTCCATCTTTTAAGTAGCGGTAATTATTTACATTTCTTTTGGGAAAACAACAGATGGTTTGTGCCCGAATACTTAATGCCCATTTGGATGAACAGAACGAATGAAACACAGAAGAGGGGAGAGGAAACTGAACACCTTTTACAGCTTCTTGACGAGGATGAAAACCTTGATGGGGAAGCGCTCAGTAGGTTATTGGCGGAACAAAAGCTCGATAAGCTCAAATTGATCGCCGAAAATACCATTGATGTCATCTGTCTGCACCATCCGGCGGACGGGCGTTATCTGTATGCAAGCCCTTCCACGGAGCAGATCATGGGGTACACATCTGAAAACCTCAAGGGAAAGGTACCGTACGATTTTGTGCATACGGACCACCATTCCATACTGCTGAAGAATATTTCAAGTTCCACGGAGGGTTTGACATCCACTCCCGATAAACTGGAACTGAAGTTCAAAACAAAGCATAATGGCTATCAATGGTTCGAGGGATACACCAAACCCATTTTTGACAAAAAAGACAGAGTAGTGCTGGTGTTGAGCTGTACCCGCAACATCCAGGACCGTAAAATGGCCGAGGTGGAAAAAAAGGAAAGGGAGGTCATTCAGCAAAACCTGCTCCTGTCCTCCATTTTGTTGGAGAAAAAGAAAACGATAGTCCAAAAAATAGAGCACAAAATCCTAGATGTTGACCCTAACTTAAGAAAGGAGTTGAGAAGTGTGTTGTCGTATATCCAAGAAACCTTGAACCTGGATGAAGATTGGGAAGATTTCATGGTACACTTTCAAAAAATACACCCCGTATTTTATGGGAAGATTTTGGAAAGGTATCCCGATTTGTCAAAAAAGGACATAAAACACCTGGCCTTCATAAAATTGGGGATGACATCCTCTGAAGTGGCCAAGACCATGATCATTAAAAAAGAGAGTTTGAGGGTGTTGAGAAGCCGGTTGAAAAAGAAACTCCAACTGGACCCATCCCAAGATCTCACTACTTTTATTCAGAATTTTTGACGCGAAAAATTTGCGTTCCTATTTGAAGAAGGCATTTTGACTTGATCATATCAGGCTTTGCCGTCTTGCCTTTTGTACGGCCTCCAACTTGTTGTGTACTTGGAGTTTTTTGTATATGTTTTCGATATGTTTTCGCACCGTGCTGGGCGAAAGAAAAAGGTTATTGGCAATGACCGTATAGCTGAGCCCTTCGGCCAATTGCTCCAGCACTTCCTGCTCCCGAGTGCTCAGTTCGACCAAATCTTCCGTTATGGTCAACGATTCCTGTTTTTCAGGATAGCGCAACAATCTCAGTGTTTTTACGGCAATGGAGGGACTCATCGCCGCACCTCCAGAAATAGTCTCTTTGATGGCACCATACAGTTTGTCCGCTTCCACTTCCTTGAGCAAGTAACCATCGGCCCCTGCCCGAATGGCATTGAAGATGTTTTCGTCATTATCAAAAACGGTCAGCATTAGCACCTTGATGTGCGGATATTTTTGTTTCATGATATGGACCGTCTCTATCCCGTCCAAAATGGGCATTTCAATGTCCATGAGCACAAGATCCAGATTATGGCTCTTTTCCAGCATGGCCAAAAGTTCACTGCCATTGTACACCATATATTTGATGTCCAAATCGGTATATTCGACAAGTTTTTCACGGATGGCCCTTACCAAAAATGTATTGTCATCCACTATTGCCAACTTGATCTTGCCCATAGATTTGTCTTTAAATTTGGGTTTACACGTTAACCTTTAGCTCCACCTTGGTCCCTTTCCCCAGTTCACTGGTCTGTTTAAAATCAATCCCGGCTTTCTGGGCACGGTTGCGCATGATCTGGAGACCGTTCCCTGCTGATTCTTTCGTCATATCGAAACCTTTGCCCTGATCTTCGACCATGATTTCCACCTGATTGCCCTGTTCCACAAAGGTGACGGCGATTTCGGTGCTTTCCGAATGCTTCACGGCATTGTTGACCGATTCTTGAATGATCCTGAAAAGGTTCATCCCCACAAAGGCATTGAGCACCTTATTGGACGGATTTCCCTCGATGCGCACCCTGATCTTGTCATCCGTAGCCTCATGGATGGTCGCGGCCAATTGCTGGGTACGTTCCCGGATGTCTTCCAAACTGATCTCGTCCTTGTTCATGGCCCAAATGGTATCCCTAAGTTCGGAGATGGTCACCAGGGAAAATTGCTTCATTTGGGTGAGCTTTTCCATAAGGAACACCTCTCCCTTATCGATGCCCCGTTTGGCAGAATCGGTTATGGAGGTCAAATAGGTGAGCTGGGAACCAATATTGTCATGCAGGTCGCGGGCAATCCGGATACGCTGTTCTTTCAGGTTCTCCTGTGCCTTGGCTTCGGCCATTGCCTTTTCTAGTGCTGTCTCCCTTGCCATGTTCCTTGCTTTTGTTTTTTGCTCCCGGAACACCACAAAACCTACAATGAGCAGTATTGCCAAAAGACCGCCGCTGCCGATCAGCATATTGTTGCGTTTTTTTATGGACAGTTCGCTTTCGACCAGTTCATTCTGTTGGCGAAGGATTTCGTTCTCCTTTTGCTCGGTCTCATACTTTTCCTTCAAGTTGAGCACTTCTTTGGCCCTTTCCAAACCCTGCAGACTGTCAAGCACCTCATTATGTATTTGCAGGTAACCATAAGCATCCTTGTACTTTCCCATACTTTCACTTACGGATGAAAGGGTCTTCGACAGTTCCACCTGTGCCAAAACAAGTTCATGTTCCAATGCTTCGTCATAGGCTTCCAATGCCAGATTTTCCGCTTCTTGGAACTTTCCTTGCATCATGAGTGTTTTGGCCAGGTCATTTTTAAGATGGACGGCCACATACCAATCTCCCTTTTCTTGCTGTATTTTAAGGGCCTGAGCAAAGTATTCCTTCGCTTTCTCCAATTCGTTCAGACCTTGATACCCATATCCCAAATTATAAAGTGGTGCCGCTGATTCAAATGGCGCGCCCAATGCATTAAAACTGCGGTACGATTTATCGGAGTATTCTATGACTTTTTGGTAGTCCTTGAAATGCAGATAAACACTGGCCAGATTATTATAGGTCAGTGCCACGTAATACTCATGCCCCAATTGCTGGTATAGTTCCAGGGCCTTCTGAAAATAGTCCTTTGAGAGTTCCCATTCATTGACAGCTTGGTATCTACTGCCCAAATTATTGAGGCTTCCGGCAATCCAAATGGAATCTTGGGAAGCCTCAAACTCTTTCAGTGCATTTAATTGGTACGCGACCGATTTGTCCACTTCACCTGTTTTTTCGTAAGCGTTGGACATATTGGTATAAAGTGCCCCTATGGCAAAATGGTCTTCTGAACTTTCAATGGCGGGCAAAGCGTCCTGATAGTATTTTAACGCTTGGTCAGAATTGCCTTTCCCGTTCTCAAGTATCCCGAACGAGACCAGCATCCTTGCCTTCAGGTATTCATTTTGTTGTCTTTCTGCTTCGGTATGGGCCAATTCAATATAATACCAAGCACTGTCATAATCTATGGAACGAAACTTCATCCCTATATCTTTCAGTGCCATTACCTTGTCCTCGCCCGATTTTTCCTTGAGTTCGGCCTTTAAATCCTGTATTTGTTCTTCCAGGCTTTGGGCCGAAAGCGATGTGCAACAGGTCAGCATCAATGCCAAAACAAGCTGTAGCGTATAAATGTGTTTTATCGAGGACATTTTCTAAAAATAGCATAATTTTTCAGGCCAGACGCACTTATTTTTTCAAATTTAATCGGCCTTGTCCGCCAGTTTTTGCACCACGGCATCCAAGTAAGCATTCAACCCTTTTTCGGCCCCCTCCAAATATTTTTTGGGATCACACTTTACGGTGGAAAAATTGGATTTTTCCAAATGTTCCACACTCCATACCTGAAGCACGCCCATATCGGTTCCCATTTTGTCCCTATCCGGGGTTTGGGCCACATCAAATTTTTGCCGTTCCATCACGCCGGAGACCTCCACTCCTCCCCTTGGGATAAAGTTGCCCATATCGAACCTAATGCTGCTCTCTTCACTGATCACAAAAGTGGTTTCCGCCTTTACCCTGGCATTTCCGGCATGTCGGTTCAGCGTCCTTGAGACCTCACTCTGACTGTCCTCAAAAACGTTGACCACGAGAACGACCTTGTTGAAGATAAAATCGGTTTTTTGGTTCACTACCCTGCTTTCCGTGTTCCCTGCATAATCGGCAAAGCCTGCAAGGGGTATCGCATCTTTGCCCATGGTCCTGAACGGAACCACAAACTTCTGGGTGGTGGGCCTGGTGAGGATGGTGCCGAATTCTTTTCCTTTTTCAGGGCCTTGGCCAGCCACCAGTTCCCATCTTTTCTCCCGGTTCTTTTCATACGCCTTGTTGTTCCAGAGTTCTTCGATAGGGGCAATCTCAAAACCTTTGGATTTCAAATCCGCCACATAGTCCTGAAAGAGCTGGTCCGTCAATTTTTGGAGGTCGTCGGGGTCAAGGCCATCCAACACCAAGGTGAGGGATGCCTTAGCATCGCCCTTGAGTCCTCCTCTCCATAGCTTGCCTCCTTTTTTGGAGTCTTCGAGACTAAGGGCCGTTTGGTAATTCACCTGAAAATCGGAAATCACTATCCTTTTGGGACTCTTTCTGTAACTCAAATTGGCGGGGCCCAATGTTTTGATTTTCACTTCACCCACATTTTGCGCAGAAACGGTAAGGATGGCAAATAGAAACAATGCCATCGAACATCTTATTTTCATCATTTGTTTTTTTAAGTTTGACTTGTTATTTCATATTAAGGACAAACATAGACCCGAACCCTTCGGCAATCAATACGGCAATTGCCGTAAAAATGCCCCTTGCCCCCTCTGGTCAGACATCAAAATAAAAATAGCCGAGCAGGCCCATACCGCATGCGGCACCTATTAAAATGGCATTGATGCGGCGCAGTTTAGGGTTCAGATTTTTGGATATGGCGTACCCCTGCAAACCGACGGCCAGCACCAGCACGGGCAAACTGATGTAGAGATTGAACAGATAGAACCATAACCAACTGGTGCAAAATGCCCAAGTGGCCAAAGCCGAGGTCAACGGTGGAATATAGCGGTCCATTCGCCCGACGGATTCGTCGGGAAAGCGAAAGTACAGAAAGGTGGAAAGTAACACCATGGGTCCAATCAATGCAATCAACAATAAAACAATCCCCATCATAAATCATCGGTTTGGTCGGTGTGGCATTATACCAAATAGCATTCTTCTTGGTCCATGGTCAACAGACTGAGGGGCACATTTCCAAATTGGGTCTTGAAAATGGTGATCCCGTCCCCCACCGAAAGTTTATCGTACAGCACGGTGTTCACCACTAAGGTTCCAGCCGTTGTCCGTACCCTATTGGAGTTGGACCTGCGGTTGGATGTGATGGTGAGTTTGTCCTCCACCAAGGCCGCCACTCCTTTTTTATGGGCACTGAACATATCCCTCCGATAGTTTCTATGGGCCCAAAAGAGTTTATAGGCCTGATACAAGGGCACCATCCAAAGTGGAAAAAGAAATACCGCAAACCCCCAAAGGCCGCTTATCAATAACAAAATACCCACAGAAACAAACGGGGCGGCCAAGAACAAACGCCGTTTCAAAGCTGCGAACCAAACTCTTTTGAGGGCCTCAACATCCTTTTGGGTGTATCGGGTATGTGGAATCCTCTTTTCCAGAAACCGCTGCCTTTCATTGTTTGGAGCGGAAACCATTTCAGCATCGGGTTGAGGGATCGTTTCAAGGCTGAGGGTCTTTTTGGATTTGGGCGCCCTGTCCATCACCACATGCATCCCTACCTTTACTTTGGTATATTCCCGATAGTCCACCGAAAATTCCTCATCATCCACATAGAGGTAATAGTGTCTGTTGGTTCTGGTTTTTCCTCCCGTTCCCGATCCACTGCCCGTGGTCTGTACATTGAGCCTTTTGTCCGTTATCTTTCCCGAGATACGATATTTTATCCCTCGTCTTAGGTCGATAGCGGTGGTTCCGATCATATAGGCGATGATGCCAAAGAAGAACAAACAGAACCCGATGAACACATACAGCACAACGGCATCCCCGGCAAAACTGTTCTTGAAATCCTTGAACACAAAGGAAATGAACAACAGGAACATCCCGATCACCACCACGGGGAATATCAACATGGCAAACAGTTGTCGCCTGAGCTTTTTGATATCAGCGGGCTCTAGCGGTAATTTTTCCTTTAGGGGCATGAAATAGGTCTTTACAGGATGTTATCAATACCCAGTGTAGATGAAAGGTGCCCAAAAATAAGGGTGGGTCTGGTCGCCATACACTCCTTTGATGAAGTTTCGTTTCACTTCGGCCAAGGCAGCGGACGTGGCCATGCTTTTGTTGAACATCCTATCATAGAGTTCCACACTCAAAAACATGGTTCCCGAATCGCTCACGCTCCACAGGGAGGTCAATGTGCTGTTCACCCCGGCGTTGAAAAGGGCTTGGTTGAGTCCCTTGATGCCATCCCCCGGTGACTCAATGCCCAAGGCTGTCTGGCAGGCGCTCAGCATTACAAAATCGATGGGCAGGTTCAGTTTTTCCACTTCGCCCACGACGAGCATGCCATCTTCGCCATCCACAGGATTAGGTTTCACCGTCATGGCAAAGGCACTCAGATCGAACACATAGGGGTGCACACTGGCATGACTGGAAAGATGGAGTGCCCTATACTTGCCCAATTCATTGGCTTTACTCATCCGTTTGAGTTCATTCTCCGTCATCATATCATCGAGTCGGGTGTCCGTAAGCGGTACTTGTTTCTGAATTAATACCACTTCATTTCTTCCTCCTTGCAAAAAGCTCATGGGTTCTTTCCCTTGAAAGGTAGCAAAGGCATAGTCCAAGGGCAGACCTTTTTCCAGGTCTTCGCGAACCCGATACCGTAACTTTTCAAGGTCGCCGATGGAACTTAGAGGGGCCTTGGGAGCCGAATGTAGCTCATAGGTGGCCCCTCCAAAGGCCAAAACATTCTTTTCAAACTTCTTTTTGGGTTGCTTTCTGAGGCTGTACAGCAAGGAGGCACTCGGAATGTAACCCATCTCGAACCGCTCGGCCAGATAGCGGCCCTGACCATCCATCAACGCATCAAAAGGAATGGTGCCCGTCAATCCTTCGGGACTGATGGTGAGCTTGGTGATGCCCTGCAGTCTGTCTTCCAACCCATCTATAAAAGTGATATAAAATCGCCGTAGCAGGTCCGG
Organism: Allomuricauda sp.; assembly: GCA_048270465.1. Classification (GTDB taxonomy): domain Bacteria; phylum Bacteroidota; class Bacteroidia; order Flavobacteriales; family Flavobacteriaceae; genus Flagellimonas. The sequence goes on along the minus strand of JBLWSV010000001.1, from coordinate 273,578 downwards.
CACCTTCTCTTTTTGATAGAACACATATTGCCCATCCACCACTTTGGCCTCCATGTGCTTACGAAGGTACTGGGTCATCAATTTGAACTCCCCTTGGCCAAACATCCCCGTTTTTCTTGCCTTGGCCCCCGTCAAATAATCCAGATTGGGCTGTCGGAACTCATTTTTGGCCATTTCCTTTTCCAATGCGATGAGTTCCTGGTCATTTTCTAATAGATCGGTAAAGGCCCCGGCAGATCTATTATATTTTACGGTGACATCATTCTTGCGCACCAAACACATCAAATAGGTGCCTTCATAGGTGTTTCCTTTGGAAACATCGATAAAGGACAGGTAGGCTTCATTGACTCCCAGAACGGCCTGAAGTTCTTTCAATGGAAGTTGTTTTATAGTGCTCCTTTTATCGTTCAAAAGGGAATAGGACCGGTTGGATTCGATAACATCATAGATCTTATCGAACTGTTGGGTCTCATAATAGGAAGCTGCCAGCATTCCATTGATCCGTTGAAATTTATCCAGATAGCCCCTTTGGGCCAAGATGGATAATCCTTCCAACACCTTGATTTCTTCTTCCTTGGCTTTTTCAAATTGTTTGGCGGCTTCCGCATAGTTTTTCATCTCCATCAACCGAACACCATCATTATAGGCATTGCCCGTTAAGGCCACGGCTCCCTCACCAAGAATATTTTCCGTGGTGGAGAGGCCGTTCGAGACAAAGGACGCATAAGGTTGATTTCCCATACCTGGAATTTTTAGGAACTCTTGGGCCTTTTTGCGTATGGCCTTGCCTTTTTCCACATCCTTGTTGAAGGCGTAGGCACGCATCAACACATAATAGGCCTCGGCGACATACTCGGGCGATTTCAGCTTGGGCAATATATTTACGTAAGCGTCAGCAATTTGGGAAGCCTCGTCATATTTTTGCTGCTCGGTCAGGGCCATGACCGTATAGAAATAGGTTTTTGCCAACACGGCGGTGGAGGGCGCCTTGCCTTTGAGCTGATCGATCATGAAGCTACTGGATGACAACACCTTATCCCACCGTTTTAAAGCCGCCTGCACCCGTGCCAATCTTAAAAAAGCCCTATACCTTAAGGGCAAGGAATAATTTTTCTGGTCAAAAACGATCTTTTCGAGATGCGGTTCCAATTTTTGTCCAAAGGAAAAGTTTACTTTTTCCGACAACTGGGCCATAGAAACCAAGGCTTCGGTATAAAGCGCTCTGGAAATCAAACCTTCTTCCACTGCTTTTTCGGCATTTACCCAATCGGCCAGTATTTTTTCAGCAGTTGCATTCTGGGCAATGTCTTCATAGGTGGCACCTAGACTGGAGGCCAGGTTTTCAAAAGTGGCCTTGGCCCGTGCAATGCTCCGGTTGTTATAGTCCGATAGAAATCCGTTCGCCAGCTGCACTGTTGTGGACAATTGGGGGTATTTGGCCAAGGAATTCACATAATCGCCCAATGCCTGTTGGTCCCGTTGCATGGTTGCCTGATCTTGGCCCACGGCCTGCATGTTTTCCAAAAAGAGCTTGGCCTCAGTTGGCCTATTGGCAAATACGGAATAGGTGAACCCATAAAAGCCCGTTTCGGGGTTGTAACTGTCAAAGGCCATGGCCCATTGTGAGAACATCACGGCATCATCGGGTCTATTGTTTCCATAGAGGGCACTTGCCATCCAACCAAAGGTTTTGGAATTTTCAGGATATACCTCCAAAAGTTCCCCTGCGGATACCAATCGAGCATTAAGGTTCTTTGCCCTTCCTGCCTCCAAATAGGCGGCATAGCTGGGATGTGATATGGGATCGTTAGGTGGAATGGTCACTTGGGACCAAGTAAAGACATGGGCGAACAAGAACGCCAAAAAGATGGAATTTCGCATGTTGATTTGTTTGGTTTGAAGACTGGGTCTTTAGGTTAAAAAGAAGTTGTTGGTTGGCCATCCTTATAGATGGCAGCCTCGTGGGTATTGTTCTGGTTCTTTTTCAGGTATTGCCCGTTCAGGGTCCCCTTTTGCATTTGCATGATTTCCCTGCTTCCGTCAAAATGCCATGTCATTTGAAGACCATCGACAATACCTTCGGCGAACTCTGAAAAAATGATTTTTTTCTCCGACATCAAGAATTCCATGGTCATCCCATTCTTTTGCCCATTTTTCCAATTGCTGTAAACGGCATCGTTGCCATTGACCTTCACTCCCTTGCCATTTTCGCAGTTGCCCATCACACATGGTGAAACGCCCGTGGTGACCAACGGACTGTTGCTGACATGCACATCATTTTGGTAATCCCTGAACTCATATCCCGATTTGTTTCTGATCACATGCAGTCCTTGTCGTTTTCCATCCACATACATGCCAAAGGCATACATGTTCCCTTCGCTTTCATAACTGAAAAAACCGTTTTTCTTTCCATTTTTGAAGGTGCCCCAGTATTTGCCAAAATCACCTGTCTGATTGGCCACTCCTTGAAGGAGTTGGTTTTCATAAAATCCGACTTGATAGCCGATTTCCTTATTGCCTACCGAAATTGTGGCAAAGCCATATCCGTTTTGGCAATCGCCTTTGACACATTTTATGCTTTGTTGGGCAGATGCGGTGAAGGTTGAAAGTACCGCAAAAGCCAAGATCAATCTAAATTTTCCCATGATATAGGTCGTTAAAATGGTTATGGCACAAACCTAGTGGGAAACGGAAATTGACCCAATACGGCAATTGACGTATTTATGGATATGTGAGTGGAAAAGGTATTGCGGTTGGCTTAACAGAATAGCTTCCTAAATCTTGGATGGAGCCAGTAAAAATCTATTGAGGGGGTGGAAAAAGAAAAAGTAGCCTCGGCAAGAATCGAACTTTATGCCCGGACCCCCTTATTTACTGGGGTTTCCACTTTTTGAATTCAAAATGTTGACGATTTGTGAACTCTTATGATTGATTTGTCTTGCGTCATTTCAAAGATAATCAAACTGGTTTAAATGATTGATTTTAGTAGAAGATCCCATTTTTCCAGAACTTTTATGAACCGGAAACTCTTCAATAATTCTTAATATGGCCAACTTAACAATATATGAAGTTTAGAGGTTTTGATGTTCAGATTTTTCAAATCATTTTTAGATTTAAATTGTAGCAGGATTTTCAATTCTTTTGCCCATCTATGTGAATCTTGAACTAAAAGAACCTAAGGTAAGTGATGGTTTGCAGACAAAGTAAGGTCTGAACTTATCTTTGAATAAAAAGAAAAAACTTCAACGTCAAAATACGATTGTGAAAGTACTGCCAAATAAACTTTCACCTCAACAACGAAGCTCATATTTCTTACAAGGTATACTGTTCTGATATACCAAATTGAACTTTATGCAAGAAATCCCGAGAAAAGACAAGATGTTATTCCCACATTGAAACCACTAGAAGTGAAAAACAATTTTAATCCACATTCATAACCCAAACTTCATTTAGTCTAGAGTTACTATCCCTGCCTCCTATAACATAAATAGTGCCATTATGTAAAACCGTTGTAAACAAATCTCTTGGAGAAAAAGGAGGATTAGAATCAAATTCTTCCCAGTTGGAACCATCATCACTTACCCATATATCATTAAGTAACGTATTTCCTTCACCTATTCCACCAATAACCCACAATTTATTGTCAAACACAATAGTTTCATGATAATATCGTGGGGTGAATGGAGCCGAAGAAGTGACTTGAACCCACTGAATTCCGTCACTACTACTCCAGACATCATTAGTTCGCCCATTTTCTCCCAGACCACCTATCAACCAAATTTTATCATTAAAAAGGTTGGCTGTGTGACGGGCCCGTTTAGGTGCTTGGTTCGTTACTTCAACCCAATTGACCCCGTCTTCACTATTCCAAATATCCCCCATTACAGCCAAAGGTTCATCTGATCCGCCAATCACCCATAGTTTATCTTGAAATACGATGGAGGTATGCAATGACCTCGGACTGAATTGGGCCATGGTACTTCTTTGAAACCAAGCAATACCATCACTACTTGACCACACATCATTTTTGTTGCCTCCTGAATATCCACCTATTACCCAAAGACTGTCTCTAAAAACAGATGTTGTATGACCACTTCGACCACTGAAATCAATATTGCCATTAATTCTTTGCCAATTAACACCCTCATCACTGGACCATATGTCAGTGCTCATCCCGTTTGAAGATGCACCGCTTATAACCCATATTCTATTGTCATAGCTTACTGAAGTATGCCCAAGTCTTTGGGAGAAACCAGCATTTGGACTAGCCAATGAAAACAAGTCCTTTGTTGTAAAATTGAAAATCTTGCTTTCAGTAAAATTTCCTGCATCATCCTTTGCAATAACTTTCCAAAAATAAAATTCATCAAATTTAAGATTATCTTGTATTGTAAATGTTGTTTCCTGAATTTCAGAAGCAACTATCGTATTCGGGTTGCTACTGGTGCCCAATAATAAATCATAAGTGATTTGTCCATTTTCTGGATCTATGGCACTGTTCCATGAAAATGTCGGTTTAAAACCAACATCTGTTGCGCCGTCTGGCACATTCAAAAGGGAAAAACTATTAGGAGGGTTATTTATTGGAGGTGGAGTACTATCTTCAGGGCCATTATCGAAAGGGGGTGAATCGTCTGTAACAGGGTCATCATTTCCTCCACAACCAATCATAAAGAATATAAAAAGCAATTTTAAATATTGGCGTTTTTCCATAATAAACCAGTCTGGCATTAATAAATGTCGCTTGGATTAAAGGGTAGTTGAATTATGTTTACCTTGATAAATCTCATTCAAATGCTGTTTTAATAGTTGGCCCCAATCTCCTTGTCGGATTTGGCCCATATAAGGTGATGGTCTTTTCCTCCTGTGGTCTTCCATAATAGGAAGGGAAAAGACGATGGTTGTCTAAGGTAAGTGTCAATTCTGTACGATCAGGATTCACTTCTATATCATAATTATATGTATTCCAAATCATATAAGTTGAACCGTCGGAGGGAATCGAAATAACCCCATTTAAGTTTTCCCCTGTCAATACTAAAATATCGTTCCAATGATAAATATCTTGATTGAAAGAAATTGGAAGTGGCATATCTTCTGCCAATACATCTACTTCAAATGCAGATTCTGTTTTTGTTTCATCACCTATCTTAAATTTCAATTTATAGTCTGTAGCTGTTTGGACATTTGGTGGAAAAGTAAATTTAAATCCACTGAATGGCATGCCGTTGGTATAGGTGGATGATGAATAACCGGTAGGGACAAGACTGTATGAGTTGATGCCGTTTTCAAGAACCAAAGAAGAGTTTGGAATGGTGATGTCGATACCAGACCCACTTATAATCCCTTCAGCATTGGCATAGAAATAGGCTTTCCTGTATAAAAAAATAGAGTATGCTCGGGCCTTAACAGTATAAATACTTGAAGAACCATCTTCGGCCGTTACCTTATACTCCACATCCTCATAAAAATTTTGAGATCCCTCTTTCACTGGCTCAAAAGTTGCCAGATCCGAAATTGTGAGATTTGCCACAGCATTATCAATTAAGGTGTCTGCTTCTATTATAATCTGCCTTGTTGTTTCATCAATCAATCCGTCATACGATTTGTCAGCAACTTGTAACTGAAAGCTCAAAATCTTCTTTTCAGTTGAAAAAGGTGTGTTTTCTGCCAGAATTGTATAAACGGACTGTTCTCCGTTTTTGGCTGTTACAGTATATTCCACAGGAAAATTAAAATCCTGGGGGTCACTGGGAAGTGGGGTAATACTTGAATTGTTGGAGAATTCTATGTTCGGAGCAATTTCCGTATTGGTTTCTAATCCTTTGGCATCAAAAGTAATTGTCTTTGAGGTCTCATCTATTTCCCCATTTATTTGTTCTCCATTATGCGTCAAACCAAATGAGAATATTTGGTTGGACGAGCTTGTTGCATTCACATTATATATTGTCTTATCCCCATTCTCTGCCCTTATCTCATAATTTACAGTTTGACTAAAGTCTTGAGGGGTGTCGGGGGAAGGAGAGATTGTGGCTCTCTCAGATAATGTGATCGTAGGATACAATGATTCGGACAAATCAATTTCTTTAACATCAATAACTATTTCATTTAAAGATTCATTGATAACTCCTTCATAGGTTAGGTTTTCTTTGCTAATCCTGAAGGACAGTATTTTGTTTTCTGAGCTTTTAGGTGCTTCACTTGGCCCATCCCCTTTAGAGCAAGACAGTAAAAAGAAAAAACTGCTTAAGATAAATATTACTTTTTTCATTAAAACCTTGTTGTTTATATAATCTAATTTTAAATGTTCCTTAAAGTTAAAATACCATCTTTAATGCTCTACTTAATGTTAAGGTATAAATTCATAAAAGTCATATCCTGTCATACCTCCTGACGCATAAATTCCACCTCCTCCAACGTATGCTTTTCCATTTAAAGAAAATGAAAAATGGCCTCCTCTTTGGATATGTCCAATATCATCTACTTGAATCCAATTGTCCGATGTAGGGTCATATCTCCAACAATCGTTTCTGTTACTTCCACCTGTAGGTGTTCCTCCTGTCACATAACCAAATCCATTAAGCTCAAATGAACTAGTATATCTTCTAGAATCATTAAAGTCAGATATCCTTATCCATTCATCCGTGTTAGGGTGATAACTCCAACAATCAACATCACCTGTGTTGAATGCTCCTCCAGTAAAATAACCTATCCCATTAATGACAAATGTTCCCGTCTCAGTTCTTTTTATTCCTCCCCAAATGTCCAATGGAACATCGGCAACTTGCAACCACGTATCATTCGAAGGATTATACTTATAAAAGTCTGTGTATCCTACATGTACATAAGGCTCGAAATCTACCCCAAGCCCAATGTAGATTTCTCCATCAATAGAAAAATGAGTTGGATAATCTCTCCTATTTCCTGGAAATGAAGCTCTTAAACTCCATAGGTTTGAAACAGTATCGAATTCATAGAATTCATTGTCCTGGTTTGCATTATATAAATAGATTTTATCTCCATTAGAAACCCAGGTAGCAGAACCAACGGTGCTATAGCCGACCTCAAAGGGAATTTTCTCTGTTTTATCCCATGTATAATCCAGAGGGTTAAATTTCCAAATATATAATTCTCCGTCGCTGATTTTCGGGTTTGCAACTACATATACATTTCCATTTACGAGCATAGCTCCAGTACCTCTATGATAATTGAACGGTAGGCTATCGGAAACCATGACCCACTTATCCATAATATTTAATTCGACTTCATATTCAACTAATAAATCAAGCAAAGATAATTTGACTATTGCCTTCCTTCTAGGGAACGGTCCTAAAGGTACTTTGGTGTTTAAGTTTTCTGTGTTTCCGGAGAAAGGATTTACCTCAATATCCTCTATTGTAATATTATTTCTATTTAAAACAGGATGGAAATAAGAACCTTGAATTGTAATATCTTGGTTTGCGTTGACATTTTCTTGAACAAAAGATATTTCAGGTGATTTTAATTGAAAGTTTTCACCATAAACTACTTCTTGAAGTTGAGCCACAACTTTTATCGGCTCTGAACTGCTTTCTAAATCATCTGGCACAATAACTTTTAAGGTATTTTTATCGGCATATGTGATAGTTGCCTCTATATTCCCAAAGAACACCTTGTTTCTTTTTATTTCAAAATCAAAATTATCTCCTGAAATGGTTATCTCATCTCTAAATGTTGCGTTAAGGGGAGAAACAGTGTTTATTTTCGGTGTAGCCAACTGAAATTCCACATCATATATTACATCCTGTAATTGCGCATTCAGTTGTATTTGCTCTGTTGGGCTTTCGATATTCTCGGGGACAACAACTTTAATGTTTTCTCTGTTTGACTCAATTACTATAGATTGAACATTCCCAAACATTACTTTGTTCCTTAAATTGACAATATCAAAATGATTTCCACTAACAGATAAAGTATCACCAATTAACCCAACAATAGGGTCTATGGTTTCAATTTTTGGCTCGAACAGAGTAAAGGAAGAATAGGTATCCAATCGGTTATCAATTCTTACCCTTACATCGCTGATTACATTTTTAATATTTGTGGGAACTATGCATTTTATTATCGAATCATTTAAAGAAATGATTTGTCCATTTGTATGGGAAAAATCAACAAGCGTTTGATGTTGACTATCTTTAAAATATTTTCCATAAACCTCCAGAGTATCAGCAATATGTCCTAAGTCATGGGAAATTGAATCTATTATGGGGGAAACACTGCCATCTGAGATGAAACTTTCGGTCAAACCATAAAACGTATCCCCAGAAGATTTTAAAAAAGCTTTATAAAAATATTTGACATTTTCTTCAATCCCATTAGCAAGAAAATATTCTATTTCACCATCTGAAACTAATTCTGAATTGAGTACAGTTTTGGCATTGAACAGACTATCTATTGAGTATTCAAAGCCTATTCCAGAAATGTTATTTCCATTCGAAATATAATTGCCTAAAAGGCGAACACCACCATTAACTCCTACTGTTGCCCCCTCAGTAAACACTTCAGGTTCAAAAGTCTGAGATTTGTTTTCTTCATCATTCGAACTACAAGAAATAAGGATGCTCAATAAAAATGGCGTTATCAATAAATGTTTGCTTTTGTTCATAGTTTACAAATTGGTGGCGACTTGTTTACAAGAACGTCAAAAACTTCCATTTACAACCAAAAAAAGGAAATAAAGTCGATGCTTATTCAACTACTATTTGATCGTTTATTTAAACTTTTGAAAATTTCGCACTATAATTCCGAGGCTTTATTTGTTTCAAAATTCGACGCTGCCCAACATTTCATTCCCAAAATACAATGCATAGCTTGATTCATCTAATAAATCTTTTTCTAGTACAAAATAGAAGTCTGCTGTAAATTTTCTTTTACTTTCAACTTTTCCGTAATAATTAGAAATGCTTTGTCCACTGGAAAATGGAAATTTAGTTTCACTAATTTTGTAATCACTAAAGTTATAATCTAAAAAAGTGTCCTTTATCAAGGGATTATATTCAGCATAAGAAACCTCAATTTCCTTACCTTTTTTATTTATTGGTTTTTCTTTCCAATACCTATTTATTTTGGGCCCACCAAAGGCATAATATGCAGTTACATCGGATAATCGATATCTAAGTTTATTTTTTGTATCGACCAAAGAAAATGCATTAATGTCAATTTGACCATCAAGTGGATTTATTTTACACCTGACCATTACTCTTTTTGCATTCTTATCTCTTATAATGGTATGTGCCCTCGCATTAAGAGTCTTTGACACCTTTTTTGATTTCAAAATTTCAATTCTAGGATGTCTAATTTTTGGAATAGCTGACTCTTGTGATATTATTGGATTAATTGACAAACAACAAAGGATAAACAAGATTTTGTTCATTTAACTATTTGTTTATGGATTAGGATCGTAGGTATTCAGTTTCTTTGAACTTTCTTTAAATGTAGGAAATTTCCATTTATCAAAATTTGGGTTTTCGGTGTAAGGAGCGGATAGTAGTCAATCGGTTTTGAGAAACCGAGCTACACCTTAGGGGTAAAAAAGGGTCTAAATGGTAAACCAATTAAGTGTACGAAAAAAGTAAACTCTTTACTATTAACGAACTTGTTTAAGAGTGAAAGTTCAATAAAACGGTGCCTTAAAATCCCCTGGTCCCATTTGGAAATCAGGGCAAAGGCGAGCGAAACAAGTTTCGCGCTGCAAGCGTCCCAAACCTTACCCTTAACTAATACTACTGAGCGAGGCAATCCTAACTTTCTATTGAAAACATGCTGTTCATCCTTTAAGGTGATCCAAGGGCTTGTTTGCTTCATGTCTATATCGTTCCAACAGCCCTTCCGTTATTTCAAGCTTCAGATAGCTCTTTCCAAAGCTTCCCTTGACCACCTTTACCTTTTCAAGAACATCCTTTAAATTCGCTTGGAGCGAGGCCGCCTTTTCCTCCAACCGATCATACTTGATTCTGGGGACAGTGACCTCACCATCAAACACCGGGTATGGCTTTGGGGGATTCTTTTCGATCATGTCCTCGAGGAAATCATCCCCATCCTCTTCATTGTCCAATTCCTGGTTGAACAAAGCCTGCATCATGCCAATGGTGGGCAGGGTCTGGTTCTTTTCAATATCCCTGATGATCGCAATGACCGCATCCGTCCGTTTCCGGTTCTTGATGATCTCTTGACCAATGCTCTTTTCAAACCGTTCCGATGGCAGAAACCCATGCCATTCAAAAAAGTCCATGACCATATCCAAGGTATGCGAATAACTCTTGCCCACTTTTCTTGAAAAGACCTTAAATCTGGAAAGTGTCCTTTTTTTTATCCGTACTGCTCTAAAATCGTCCATAATACTTGTTTTAAAGGGCTCAATTGTTACAATTTTGTTCAATGTTTATAGGAGCTCCAAGCAATTTTGCAACAACCAACACCACAGTCTCTACAATAAATACTTTCCAAAACCCCTTATAAACAGGGCCTTTCCGAAGGAAAATGAATCCATAGCGCCGCTTTAGCGCGCTATCCTCTTGCTTTTCAACTTAGTGTCGCCAAGGCGACGCTAAATAGAAAACTTTTGCCAGAGCAGGTTGTAGATTGCGCCCTATCAGCTTTTTGCTCAACGCTTATCTTCCCGAACACTACAAAAACCCGATAGGAACCAAGCGCAAAAGTCTGGGTAAGATTGGGACTTATAGCACTTCGTTCGCTTTCTTCTTTAAACCTGATTCCTTTGCTACTTCCAATTTGTTTCTCAAAATCTCCATATCCTCACCCACTTTTCTTTCCAAAACCTTTGCATAAATCTGTGTAGTGGTAAGCTTTCGATGACCCAACATTTTTGAAATGGTTTCTATCGGTACGCCATTGGTCAAGGTAACCGTCGTGGCGAAAGTGTGTCTCGCCATATGGAAGGTCAGGTTCTTTTTGATTTTTGCTTCACTTGCAATTTCCTTCAAATAGGCATTAATCTTTTGGTTGGAAATTCTTGGAAATAAAGTATTATTTATGACAGACCTAGGATCTCCTTTATATCGCTCTATCAAATCCAAAGCTTTACTTAATAGAGGTATTTTAACCGGATTTTGGGTCTTTTGCCTTTTGGTGATTATCCAATATTTCTTATCCAACCCCATAACCACATTATCCTCCGTGAGCAGCATTAAATCCGTGTAGCATACCCCAGTATAACAACTGAAGACAAAAAGATCTCTTACGGTTTTTAATCGTTTACTTCTAAGTTCAAGTTCTTCAATCGCTTGAAGTTCCTCGGAACCTAAATACTCTCTATTCGTAGGAGTCAATCTCTGCTTAAACTGTCTAAAAGGGTCTTTATCTATCCACTCCAGTCGATAAGCCAGAGAGACCATTTTCCGTAATCTTTGGATATGTTTCATTACAGCGTTGTTACCAATTTGTTGTTGGTAATGATTAGGTTTATGCCTTCGAAGAAAATTTTCAAAGTCAAGGATGAATTTATAGTTCAATTCATCAAGTCGGATATCTTCTTTTTTTAATTTTTTTTTCAAAAACAAAAAGATGTACTTCTGACTGGTGAGATATAATCTTGAAGTATTCCAATGTAGCTTAGGAAACATATTGGAATTATGATAGGACACTAAGTCCTTCATTGTGAAATGTGGATTGTCCACCTCCTCATCCATAAATCTGGCCTTTACACTATGAGGGGTGATGTGCTTACCCTCTATTCGTAATTGCTGAAAGGAATGGAAAAGACCGGAGTAGAACTCATCAAGATATTGGTTGGTTGATTTAGCATGAACAGAAGAAGTTTTTACACGCTGCTTGTTTGAATCCCATTCATTGATTTGGATTCTTCGCTTTAAACTGATGTTGAGCTTTTTTCCATTTACAGAAATCCTGGCATAAATGGGAGCTGTGCCATTCTTTGACCTACCGGAATAAAGCCAAAATAGGACGGAAAATGTGGAATTTGACCTCATAATTGTCTTCTTTAAGTTAAATGTTGACGAAAACGAAAGTCAAATCAAATCGAGCATATCAACTAAATTACTGAATTTTAATTGTTTAGTGTATAACAGTAACCTAAAAAATGTTGACGATTTGTGAACTCTAAAAGCCAAAATCAAAGAAATTCAATTAAAATCAAAAAATATTAAATGATTGATTTTCATTTATTTAATGATTCATTGAATCATTCAGAAGTCAAAAAGTAGCCTCGGCAAGAATCGAACTTGCATCTAAAGTTTAGGAAACTTCTATTCTATCCATTGAACTACGAGGCCATTTCCCAAATGGAATGCAAAAATATGTTTTTTGAACAACTTTTCACAAGGAAGATTGGCCTATCTGTACAAACTTTTTCAATTATGCCCTCATAGCTTAGACCTATGACTGAGACAAAAAAACCTTGTTGAGAAGACTTCGGGACAATGGTTTGTCAAAATGACCAGAAATCAGGCTGTTCTTCTTGGCTATTTCCCTGTCCTTTGCATTCACAAAACCGGAAAGCACATATACCTTTGGAAAATCATATCCACCAAACAGGTTTTGCAGGTTTTCCAAAAAGGTCCAACCGTCCATACCGTCCATGACCAAGTCCAAAAAAATAATATCGGGCAGTCTATTATGGGTTTGCAACAGATCAAAGCAAGCGGTCAAGCCTTCCTCACCGCTGGAGCATGTAGTGATATCAAAATCCTCTTGATACTGCTGGAGACAATATCTAGTGGAAAACTGTGATACCAGATCGTCGTCTATGATAAAAACGGTACGTTGCATTCATTTGGATTTGGGAATTCCAAAGATATTGCCCGGTTTTCGGCTACTGCTTTAAAATCGTTGTCTTGCCCAAATATAACGTCAAATCAACCTTAGTGGGGCAATTTTTTGCTCACAGTCCCATATACAAAGGCTCCCAAAACGGCTCCGAAAAGCACAATGAATATGGGCCAATATCCGGCTCCGGCCAAAATATACATCGGCCCGGGGCATGAACCTGCCAAGGCCCAACCCATACCAAAGAGCGTCCCTCCAACAATATATCTTGTGAAAGATCTTTCCTTATCTTCAATATTCAGTGGTTCCCCAAAAAAGGATTTTACCTTGGATTTCTTGATCCATTGAACCAAAACGACCCCAACTGCCAAAGCAGAGCCAATAATGCCATACATGTGGAACGAATCGAACTGGAACATTTCATAGATCCTGAACCACGATGCGGCTTCTGATTTGTAAAGCACTATTCCCAAAAATGTACCTATTATGATGTATGCCAAGTTTTTCATGCTGTAAAGATTAAGGGGAACAATAGGTGAACCATGATCAGTCCGCCGATAAAGAAACCGATTACCGCAATCAATGAGGGGCGCTGTAGGTTGCTCAACCCGGAAATGGCGTGTCCTGATGTGCAACCTCCCGCATAACGGGTTCCAAATCCCACCAAAAAACCGGCCACCAAAAGAATGGTCCAAACTTTTGGGTCGGAAAGGGATTCCACACTAAAAAGTTCCGTGGGCAAATAGGCCGTGCCAGCACTATCGAAACCAATTTTTTGCAGTTTGTTTACGGTTTCATCCGAAATATTTACCGCAGGATTCGGTGATAGCCAATGTGCTCCCAAAAATCCGCCAATGACGGAACCGAGGACCACCAACAGGTTCCACTGTTTGGATTTCACATCCACCTTGAAGTAATCAGAAAATTTTCCTGCGCCACCGATGGAGCAGAATGTCTCCAAGTTGGAGGACATTCCAAAACGTTTGCCCATAAGTATGAGCAGAGCCATAATAATGGCAATAAGTGGGCCCGATACATACCAGGGCCAAGGTTGATAAAGCATTTTCGTGAGGTTTTGGACAAAGATCACGAAAATGCCCTAAATAGCAAACCCAATAAGTACTGTCAGCAACTTTTGTTGGTATCGGATATTCCGAATTTCTTCAAAATATCTTCCAGCAAACACCACTTTGTCAAAGATGACTGAAGCAGATTGGCCCCTACAAAAGCAGTAAACCAAAGCCAGTTGATGTTCACATAAATGGCCAAAATAAGGCTGATGAGGATAAAGGTTCCTGCTACGCCCCTTACAATTCTATTTCTCATGATTTTATTTTTTAAACAGTTCTTTCAATCGGCACCTCGACCGCCCGAATGGGGTTCGTGGTCCCACTATTTTGGTTGAATTCTTCCAACAATTTGAAAAACTCAGTCACTTTTTCTTCCTCGGTGAAGGAAAAAAACAGGTTGGAGGCCGCTCCCCCCTTTTCACTGGGGAACCAACTATTGGTATAGAACATCGGAGGGGTGTTTTTGTACCCATCTATGCCCGAACCGCTAAAATTTTCTATACCGGCCTTTTTGAAGAGTTTGAACACTTCCTTTTCGTATTCTTCAACGGTGGTAACAATAATCATTTTCATTTTTACTTGTAGTTTTTACGTTCAATCATATAATACACCAATGGCACCACCAAAAGTGTCAGTATGGTCGAAACAATGGTTCCTCCCATCAGTGAAATGGCCAATCCTTGGAAAATAGGGTCGAACAAGATCACAAAAGCTCCAATTACCACGGTTCCCGCGGTCAACAAAATAGGTGTGGTACGCACGGCACCCGCTTCGATCACGGCTTGTTTAAGGGGTATCCCGTCATCCAATCTCAGGTTTACGAAATCGATGAGCAATACCGAGTTCCGCACCATGATGCCCGCCAAGGCAATCATCCCGATAAAGGAAGTGGCCGTAAAGAACGCACCCAACATCCAATGCCCGAGCACAATACCGATCAATGAAAGCGGTATGGCCACCATCATCACCATAGGTGCCCTAAAATTTTGGAACCATCCTACGATCAGCATGTAAATGATCACGATTACACCCAAAAAGGCAATTCCCAGATCGCGGAACACCTCAAGGGTTATCTGCCATTCCCCATCCCATTTTACGGTATAATCGTCTTCAAACTGGGGTTGTTCCATATAAAGCTCATTGATGGAATAGCCCTGCGGAAGTTCCAATTGGTTCAACTTATCGGTCATCCCCAGAATGGCATAGACCGGGCTTTCCAGTTCCCCTGCCATATCGGACATCACATACACCACCCTTTTTTGGTTTTTCCGGTAGATGCTCTTCGCCTTGATGCCTTCTTTTACCTGAACCAAATCCCCAACGGAAACCATATAGCCCTGCTGTGATGCTATCTTCAACTGTTTGATCTCCTCCAAACTGGATCTATCCTTCTCGCTTATGGACAACACTATCCCAATTTGACCAAAAGCATCCTCTCGGTAAATATGCGCTACAGGCTGCTCCCGGAACGCCATCGCCATCACCTGCACAATCTGTTGCGGGGTAACCCCGTAAAGCATCGCTTTTTCCTTATCGATCACAAAATCGTACTCCACTTGATCATCCTCGACCATCCAATCCACATCCACCACATCGGTAGTTTTGTTCAAGATGCCCTTTACCTTGTCGGCCAAGGCAATCTGCTTGTCGTAATCGGGACCGTAAACCTCAGCAACAATGGTAGAGAGCACGGGAGGTCCCGGTGGCACCTCGACAATTTTGATGTTCGCATCGTATTTTTTGCCCAATTCCTGAATTCTTGGCCTTAGTAGTTTCGCAATGTCATGACTTTGCTCGCTTCTGTCGTGCTTGTCCACCAAATTGACCTGAATATCGGCCATATTGCTTCCTCCACGAAGGTCGTAGTGCCTCACCAGTCCGTTGAAGGTAATTGGGGCAGATGTCCCCACGTAGGTTTGATAGTTGACCACCTCTGGTCGTGTGGACAGGTAAGCTCCAATTTCTTTGGTTACAGCCGATGTCCTTTCCAAGGTGGTCCCTTCGGGAAGGTCTATTACCACCTGGAACTCGTTCTTGTTATCAAAAGGAAGCATTTTTACCGCTACCGATTTGGTAAAGAACATTCCAATGGAGGCAAGCAGCAAGAAGAAGGTAATGCCCAGAAACAGCCATCTCTTTTTCCGGCTCTCTATCAAAGGGCTTTCAAAGCGCGAATAGGCTTTGTAGATAAATGTATCTTGAATTTCGACCGGTTTCTTTTCTTTTTTCTTCTTTTTGTCTTTCTCCCTCAGGAAGATGTAGCCCAAATAGGGAGTGATGGTCAACGCTACAAACAGTGACAACAACATCGCAATCGAAGCTCCGATGGGCATGGGCGACATATAAGGACCCATCAACCCAGACACGAATGCCATGGGCAATACGGATGCAATTACCGTAAACGTGGCCAAAATGGTCGGGTTACCTACTTCATTGATGGCATAGATAGCTGCATCCTTGAACGGCAACCGTTTCATTTTAAAATGACGGTGCATGTTCTCCGCTATAATGATGGAGTCATCCACCACAATACCTGTTACAAACACCAACGCGAACAAGGTGATTCGGTTCAATGTGTAATCCAGCATATAGTAGCTGAGCAAAGTCAGTGCAAAAGTGATGGGAACCGACAGGAACACCACAAGTCCACCTCGCCATCCCATGGCCAACATCACCACAAAAGTCACTGCGATGATGGCCCCGATCAAGTGCATCAATAATTCCGATACTTTTTGTGATGCAGTCTGTCCATAGTTCCGGGTCACCTCAACCTTGACCTCATCTGGAATCAGGGTTGTTTTTAAATGATCCACTTTCTCCAAGACCACATCGGCAATCTTCATGGCATCCGCACCTTTGCGCTTGGCAATGGATATGGTTACCGCAGGATATTCTGATTTATAGGTCTCTGCCTTTTCACTTGCAGCCCCAAATCCAAGGGAAACATAGTTTTTCGGCAGCTCTGGACCGTCAAAAACGTTGGCCACTTGCTTCAAATAAATAGGCTGACCTTGTTTGGTGCCTACAATCAGGTTTTCAAGGTCTTCCTTGGTTTTAAAAAAGTTTCCTGTACTGATATGGAACTCGGTATCGTTGGAAAGGAAGTTACCGGAATCCATTTGCTGGTTGTTGGCCTTGATCATTTGGGCCACGGCCAACATATCGATTCCTGATTCGGCCATTTTATCCTTGTCCACCACCACACGAAGCTGGGGTGCGCGGCCCCCTATCTTTTTGGTAATGGAGACCCCGTTCACTTTTTCAATCTCGTTGATAAGCTCTCCTGATATCTGCCTCAACTGAAAATCATCATACTCATCGCTCCAAAGCGTCAAGGCCAGCATGGGCACATCATCAATGGCTCGAGTTTTTACCAAGGGCATGGTAACCCCAGCCGGCATTTGGTCCATGTGCTTGTTGATCTCATCGTACAAGCGCACCAAAGACCTTTCGATGTCCTCACCTACATAAAATTGCACAATGGCCATTCCCTGCTCTTGCATGGAAGTGGTGTACACATATTCTACGCCTTTGATGTTCGATATGATTTTTTCGAGTGGTTTTGTGATCCGGGATTCCACCTCGGTTGGGCTGGCTCCTGGATATCCCACAAATATGTCTGCCATGGGCACATCTATCTGTGGCTCCTCTTCCCTTGGGATAAGGAAGGAACTGTACACCCCAATGACCATAAACACGATCATTAAGAGCACCGTTAGCTTGGAGCTGATAAACCCTTTGGCAATTCTACCTGCAAGTCCGTCTTTCATTGTTAGCTTTTTTGGGTTATTGAATGCTTACTTTGGCTCCGTTGTACAACTTTCCTTCGGCCGATACGATATACTGATCTCCCTTGGACAGGCCCGACAACACTTCCACCTCATCACCGTAGGTGTCGCCCAGTCGCAACCAGCGCAAAAGTGCTACATTGTCTTGCCCCAGGGTATAAACACCCGTCAACTGGCCCTTGTGCACCAAGGCCTTCGACGGAACAGTAACCATGTCACTCCCGTTACTTTTTTGTTCCGCCTCCAGCCTAATACTTGCATACATACCGGACAAGATCTTGGCATCTGTTTTGTCCAATAAGACCTTCATTAGGTATTGTCCGCCAGTATTCTGTGCAGAAACACTCAGTTCGGACACTTTACCTGTAACCGTGGTATCCAGCGCTTTAACCAGAATGTGCGCTTTAGTGCCCACTGCAATTCCTGAAATATTGTTCTCAGCAACTTTGGCTTCTACTTCAAATCCACCGGGGGATTCCACGGAAACCAACGGAACACCTGGATTGGCCATATCGCCCTCGTCAATGTAAGTGTTGGTGACCACCCCGCTAAATGGAGCCCTGATGTTGGCGTAGGCAAACTGGGAGTTCACCTCGTTCTTCATTTGGTTTGCGGCTTCCAATCTGGCTTTGGCCATTTCGTAGCGGGCCGTCATATCATCCAACTCTTTTTGGGAAGCACTGTTTTCATTGAAAAGGTTTTGGAACCTTTCATAATCTTTCTTGGCATTGTTAAAGGCCACAGTTGCTTCGGTAATGGAGGCTTCCACCTGCGCTTTTTTGGCCCGTAGGTCCATATTGTTGATGGAAATGAGCAAATCTCCCTTGTTTACCTGCTGACCTATTTTCACGGGAAGCGATTCCACATGGCCCATCATTCGCGTGCTCAAGGTGGCACTGTTCAACGCTTGTATTTGACCACTACCGGCCAATATGGTGTTGCTGTCATCGCTTTCCACTTCGGCAATCGTTACGGGAACTGCTTCTGCGCTTTTTACCGTCTGTTTTTCATCACTGCCGCATCCCATTAGGAAAAATCCCAAGGTCAGGGTTAACATGAAACCTTTATATATCGTAGTGTTTTTCATTTTGCAATTATTCTTTGGTTAAAAATGTTAATAAGGATTGTGCTTGATTATATTCAAAAATGGTTTGATAATAGGCCAATTGCTTTTCGGCATAAGTGGCTTCGGCCATCAAGAGGTCCGTTGTTTTTTCGAGACCTTCCTTAAATCGGTTGGTGCGTATCCTCAATGATTCTTCGGATTGCTCCATAGCCAATTTTGAGGTCTGGAGCCTGCTTTTCGCATCTTCGACCATCCGTTTGGTGCGTTGTAGCTCCATAGTACTTTTGGCGACGTACTGCTCGTATTCTTGTTTTGCTTTTTCATAACTTGTTTTGCTCTTTCCTGCTTTGGCAAAGCGTTGGGATCCTTTAAACACATCCCAACTCAAACTTGCCCCAATGATGTATCCCTTGGCATCGGCCTGAAATATTTGGTCATCGTACATTTCATAGCTGGCGAAGGCATTCAGCCTTGGTAAAAAGGTCATGTTATCCGCTTTCATGTTTGCTTTGTAGGCTTCGGATACCAGATTCATGGCCTTTACATCGGCCCTGTTTTCCAAAGAGACATCGACCCATTCACCAAGATTGTCCGGTACCAATTCGTCGGATGGCTCGTAGATCACATCCCCTTGCTCGTTCATCAAAAATGATAGATAGTCCGATGCATTTTTCACATTGCTTTTGGCCGTTTTTAATTGATCGGAAACCTCTGTCACACGAACTTTCACTTCCAACAGATCCGCTTTTTGAAGCAAACCTTGGTCGAAGCTGTTCTGTGCCATGTTCAGGTTTGCATTTGCAGCATCGTAAGCTTTCTGAAATACGCTTACGGCTCTATGTGCCAATTGTAATTGCCCGTAGGCCTTTTGGGCTTCAAAATCCAGATAATCGCGGGTGCGCATGGCCTGAAGCTCTTTGGCCTCCATCGTGGTCTTGGCCGCTTTACGTTGATAAAAACCGTCCAGATTGATCAGGGGTTGTTCCACTGAAACCTTGGTGGCGTAGTTCTCTATCTGATCGGGATCGTTCAACAAAGCAGGGTTGAAATCTGCCTGGGTCAAAATCTCCTGATTGAGTCTGGAACCGAAAGCCATCAATGGGTTTGTGGTCGCCATTCCCGTATGTGACACAGCGATCTGTGGCAAAAAAATGGAACTTGAAAACCGGTAGTCATATTTCGCTATCTTGGCTTCCTGCTCGGACACCTTAATACTGGTGTTGGACTCTTGTACCTTTGTCAATATCTCCACCAAAGAAATCTTGACAGGGTTCTGGGCAAATAGTTGTCCCTGGATCCAAATGAGTATTGTCAATGTAATTATTCGTTTCATGTATTTAAATAATTTGAAGCAAAATTAAATTTGGCAATTCGCCTGCACAGTAACCTTGGTTACCGAGAAAAATGCTCTGTTTCCCTAAAAAACAAACCTCAACATGCCCCCTGTCACCAAAGAAATGGGTCATATTGAGGCCTTTTCAATAATGAGGACGTGTTTTATGCGTTCCGTGTTCCCCCGTGTCCCCCGGCAACAATCACCAACACTTTTATGCTCAAATAGATGAACTTAAAGAACTGGATGATGGGGTTCATCATCATAAATCGTTTGAATTTGGATATTC
The DNA here is from genome assembly GCA_048270465.1 of Allomuricauda sp. Taxonomy (GTDB): domain Bacteria; phylum Bacteroidota; class Bacteroidia; order Flavobacteriales; family Flavobacteriaceae; genus Flagellimonas. Next base: position 253,252 of record JBLWSV010000001.1, on the reverse strand, counting down.
TTCGTGTCATAACTTTCTATTCTGGGATTAACCACCAAAAGGGTTTCATTTTTGCTTTGTAAAGAAAGGCATGGTGCAACGCCAACTTCAGCCAATGTCCGGCAAGGCCAATGGTGCCAAAAGTTTTGCCCAATTTTCTGCCGTGTGTATCCGGATATTTCTTAAAATCGGGAACAATGGGATAGGTGGTAATACTGATGCCACTGCCCTTTGTCATCCCAAATCCCGCCGATGCTATGCATGCAGCTCCCATATTTCCCATGGATCCTTTATGGTGCAACTCATTATCTGAATGTTTGATCATTTCGATGATGTTGTCGGCCACCAATTTTGCGGTGATGCCCGAAGGCATTCCCGTTCTGGGCGGCGCAGGTGTAATATCGGTGCCGTTTTTGCTCTTTCGTGGCTTGGAAATGCTGTGCGGTGGTGCAAAGGCGATTCCGGGCGCGAAAATATTGGGATAGGAAGGGTTTTGATAGGTTTCGGGCCAATCTTGAACACTCCACTCTTCATAAGGTTTGGGTGTGTAATCGGCATCCACAATCATGAATCCCCTAAAGAGTTTGTCCGTGATATCCTCCCCTGTTTTGTTGTAGGCCTTAAACCCATGACCTGAAAAGGAAGGGATCAACATGGCGAAATCAAAGGATTCCTGTTTTTGTTCCCCTTCAAGGTTTTCATAGTGGGCCACCCCGTCTTCCACTTTATGGACCCCTGCTCCCAAAATCCATGAAATGCCACGGTCTTCGAAAACCATTCCAACCATCTCACTGGATTTCATAATATTGCTGCCATAACTCAACAGCATACCATCCATGCCAAAATCCCCGAGATGGTATTCATTGGAAATCCAGGTGATCTTGGCCATATCCCTTACTTTGTGCCTTCTCAGCTCCTGCTCTACATTCAAAATGTATTCGAAAGCGGCACCCTGACAGGTCGATTTCGCGTGACCGGTCCCGATCAATATTTTGGCCCTTTTGCCTTGTTTCATTTGTTGGATAAGGTCGCTCAGGGCGTTCCACGCTTCATCGGCATGGATGTAGGTACATACGGAATGGGCTTTGTTTTTTCCGGGCGATAGCCCTTCGGTGGCCTCAAAATTGAGTTTAGGCCCAGTGGCATTGATCAGGTAATCGTAGGTCACTTTTTCCGTGGTCCCTTTTTCGTTCCCTGCTACATATTCTGCCACCACATAGGGCTTTGCCTCTTGCTGGTCGCCTTCGGGATGAAAACTAACGGCCTTGGCCTGCTTGAAGTCGATGTGCTTTTTGGCATACAAGGGAGCCAAAGGGAACAGGATGTCCTTCGGTTTCATTCTGCCTATTCCCACCCAGATATTGGAGGGGATCCATTGGTAGTTACTATTGGGTGACACCACCACTACTTCGTGCTCTTTGGAGAGCTTTCTTCTGAGATGGGATGCCGCCACATGACCTGCTATACCAGCTCCCAAGATGACTATTTTGGCCATTTTTATATCATTTTACCCAAAGTTACCTTTAGGTTTTCAGATATAAAGTGACCTAGGTCACACTGGTAAAAATCTGGCAGACAAATACTTCTGACTCGTTTACAAATAAGTGATTTTATACAATGACCGGAGTGTCACTGCACAGAACTTGATTACGATGGAACATTTATTTTTCCCCACCTTTCATCATCATGAGGACGGTGAGCACCAAGGCAACCACTACCACTGCAAATACGGCGATCATGATGATACCGTTCTCCCAAGAAACCAAAGGATATATACTTAATGTTTTCACGTTTTTGGAATTTAATATGCTGCAAATCTATGAGTTGGTCCTCGTACAAAATATGAGAAGAATCATGTTTGGCACAAAAAAACGCCCCATCAACCATAAATTGTGGGGCGTATTTTTAACATAATCAACCAAAAAACTAATCTTTGACCTTGCAAGTGTTGATTCCCAAAAGGGTGTACAAGGGGCAAAAACTAATAAAACTTGTCAAGACAAACACCACCGCCAATGCAAGCAGTATGTAAGCCACTGTTCCCGTAATCACATTGAAGTAATACAGTGCCCCAACAGCAAGGGCGATGATCACTCTGATCGTGCGGTCCATGCCGCCCATATTTTTTTTCATGATCGTCTGTTTATGATTCCAATACAAGTTACCAAAAAAATGGTTTGTTCCCCTTAAATACTTTTTTGACAATCAAATCATTATATCAAATGTAGCCGTTCCCTACACGCTAAATGGTAACTTAGGTTACAGTACCATCATTATTTTTTTGGTATTTTCAATCTTTTTGGAATTTTCCGTTTTGAAAACAGGTAAGGGAGTTCCCACCTGCCCGACAAATGCAAAAATGATGATGAAAGAATATTTTGATGCTCTTGCAAACGGTTTTCTGGGCACAGTAAACTGGACTTGGAAATCCATTTTGCTGGAAGTTCCCTGGTATGCCAATTATTTTTGGGGACTCATATTGATTTCCCTTCTGGTCTGGGGATTGGAAATGCTCTTTCCTTGGCGCAAGGAACAGGCCATCTTCAGGAAAGACTTTTGGTTGGATGCCTTTTATATGTTCTTCAACTTTTTCATTTTCGCCATCGTCATCAATGGAGTCTATAAGGTTCTGGGAGTCTTTTTTGCCGATATGGGCATTTCTTCAAGTTCCTTGGCCATACTGAATATGGCCCACTGGCCACAATGGTTGCAATTACTGATATTTTTTGTGGTACTCGATTTTGTCCAGTGGTTCACCCATGTGCTGCTCCACAAATATCCAGTGCTGTGGGAATTCCACAAAGTGCACCACAGTGTTAAGGAAATGGGGTTTGCTGCGCACTTGCGATACCATTGGATGGAAAACATCCTTTACAAGCCCTTAAAGACCTTGGGGGTGATGGTCCTCGGTGGCTTTGAGCCCGAGCAAGCCTACATTGTACACTTTGCGGCCATTGCCATTGGGCATTTCAACCACTCCAACATTAAGCTTACCTATGGACCATTAAAATATATCTTGAACAACCCCGTGATGCACCTTTACCACCATGCCCATGCCATTCCGGAAGGTTCTTATGGAGTGAACTTTGGAATAAGCCTAAGTCTTTGGGATTATATTTTCAAGACCCATTACATCCCTGAAAGCAGTGGAAAAATTACATTGGGATTCCCGGGTGATGAAGAAGTTCCAAAAGGGTTCTGGGGACAATTGGTTTATGGGTTCAAAAGAAAGAAGTAAGGTTTAGGGTCCTTTTTGTTCGGAAACATCAAAGACAATGCTCCAAATCCCCCTTACCTCATCTGGGCCATAGCCCGTGGCTTGGTCATCCGGGTATAGTTGGGACAAATGCTCAATTACATCGGGTGCCATTGTTTTTCCCGGGGTTCCATGACAATTCAAACAAAGGGCTTGAGTAACTATGGGGTAATAGAACTTTACTTTGCCATTCCCCTCGCTTAAAATGGGTAAAAGGGTGTCCCCTGAAGCCAATGCCTTTTTAAAGGTTTCGATATGTGCCAACTCATAGGCATCTGCTTTATTTTTCGGATTTCGCGGCCTATCGGAAACTCTTCTTATACGGGCGTTATACTTTGTGGCCATGCTGTCGGTCAAGGGATAGGCCCTTTCATTGCAAAATTTCACGGCCTCTACCACCCCTTTTTCCTGAATGGTGGTCATGAGTGTTTTGCCCAGCACTTTTTGGGTTTCTTGGGCATACTCCATCCCAATCTCCCTGTAATTCATTTCTTCAGTTTTTGTTACTTCAGATGTTTCGGGCCCCTGCTTACATGAAAGAACAAGCAAGAAAAAACCTATGGGAAAGAGAGTCTGTTTCATGGCATTTACAATTTTCCGTTGGCGCAGCTTATGAATGATTTTGCCTTCAGAACCAAATGGTTTTCATCATCCATTGTTGGATAGCCCAATTTCCTTAGGGTTTCTTTGACCAAGGAAGCCCCATCGGTGCTCTGGTGATCAAAGCTGACCGATGAGTTTTCCTTTTCCACAATCACATTTTGTATTCCTTCCACTTCTGAAAGTTTTTTGGAAATGGTCTTGGCACAACCACCGCATTTGAGGTTCTGTACATCAAATGTTGTTTTCATTTTTTGATTTTTCTCCTAATTTCTCAATAGCTCCAAGACCTAAAACCACCGCGGAGGTCATACACTTGCTCAAAACCCATATCCACAAGCTTTTTTGCAGCTTTTTGACTCCTATTTCCAGATTGGCAATAAAGATATATGGGGCTATCCTTTTTTAATTTTGAAAACCCTTCTGCAAAGGCTACGGCATGAAAATAGTCTATGTTCCTCGCCCCCTTTATGTGTCCTGCCATGAACTCAGCTTTGGTCCTTACATCCACCAATTGGATCTTTCCTTTGGAAATGGCCTTCTTATATTCCGCTTTGTCCAAAATCCGGACTTTGTCGGAAAGGTTTTGTTTCTTGAACAAAAAACTCAATATTGACATAGTATCATCGTTTTAAAGCCCAAAATTACCCTTAATGGGTATGGCGGTCAGTAACGATGGTTACACAAAGCAGGTTTTATGGTAGGTTTTCCACATACCATGCCCGATTTTCTATTTCAATGTGGTGGGGCAGACGTAGTCGGTAACAGGAATACCCACATTCTTGATGTCTGCAAATCCCCCGGCCACATCGACCAGGTTATGGATTCCCCTACTCTTTAGTATGGATGCGGCGATCATACTCCGATACCCTCCTGCACAATGGATGTAAAAGGTTTCCTTGTCGGGAAATTCAGCTAAGTGGTCATTGATGTAGTCCAATGGAGTTAAATGGGCATCCTTGACGTGTTCGGACTGGTATTCGGATTCTTTTCGTACATCAAAAACAGGGACCCCTTGTTCTATTTTGGCCTTCAGTTCTTGGGCGTTCACACTGTCCACGGTGTCCACATCCTTTCCTGATTTTTTCCAAGCTTCGATTCCGCCCTTCAAGTATCCAAGGGTCTTGTCAAAACCTACCCTTGAAAGTCGGGTAACGGTCTCCTCTTCCCTGCCTTCGGGGGCCACCAATAGGATGGGCTGTTCCACATCGGCGATCAATGCCCCGACCCAAGGAGCAAAGCTCCCGTCCAATCCAATGAATATAGAGCGGGGCACATGGCCTTTGGCAAATTCATCTTGATGGCGCACATCAAGGACAACAGCTCCCGTTTCATTCGCAGCAGTTTCAAAAGCCTCTGGTGTCAGGGACTGTGTCCCCCTTTCCAGAACAGTACCGATGTCTTCGTAACCTTCCTTGTTCATTTTCACGTTCAATGGGAAGTATTGTGGTGGTGGCAAAAGGCCTTCGGTTACTTCTTTTATGAATTCTTCCTTGGTCATGTCCGCCCTTAGGGCATAGTTCATCTTTTTTTGGTTGCCCAAGGTGTCCACAGTTTCTTTCATCATGTTCTTTCCGCAAGCAGAACCGGCTCCGTGGGCCGGATACACGATTACATCATCAGCCAGTGGCATAATCTTGTTGCGAAGGCTATCGAACAAGGTCCCGGCCAACTCTTCCTGTGTCATGTGGGCCGCTTTTTGGGCAAGATCGGGTCTTCCCACATCTCCCAGAAACAAAGTGTCCCCGCTAAATATGGCATGATCTTTACCTTTTTCGTCCTTCAACAAATAAGTGGTGCTTTCCATGGTGTGCCCTGGGGTGTGCAACGCTTTAATGGTGATCTTGCCCAGTTTGAACGCTTGTCCATCTTCAGCGATAATGGCATCGAAGGAAGGTTTGGCGGTAGGCCCATATATGATGGGAGCACCCGTCTCCTTCGATAGGGTTATGTGCCCGCTCACAAAATCTGCATGGAAATGGGTCTCAAAAATGTACTTGATGGTGGCACCATCTTCCTTGGCTTTTTTTATGTAGGGCTGCACTTCCCTAAGAGGGTCTATGATTGCAGCTTCTCCTTCACTTTCTATATAATAGGCGCCTTGTGCAAGGCATCCTGTGTAAATCTGTTCAATTTTCATTTCTTATGGTTTTTACCAAAAATAAACTTACCTCCTGTGCTTTTCAGTCACCAAAGTTACAAACTCTTTGTCTTGGACTGTAATGTTATCTTTTTCTGCATGACACTTCGCTCCTTCTTTTCGGAACATGAATCCACGGCATCAAAGGTCTGGACGAAAAGGTTTTCCTCGCCAAGAATGTCCACGATGCCACTGCTGTACAGAATATCCCTTGTGGGGCCTATGGCGGCAGCGATCAAAAATTGAATGTCCCTCTTGCGCAGGTCGAGTATGATCCGTTCCAACATGGCCGCAGCACTGCTGTCTATATAATTGATGGGTTCCGCATTCAGGATGATGTACTTGAGGACAGGTCCTTTTTTCTCGATCTGCCGATAGAGTTGCTTTTTGAAATAGTCCTTGTTCCCAAAATACAATTGGGCATCGAACCGTATGACCAGTTTATCGGCATCCACTTCAACGTCTCCTGAGAAACGATCGATATTCTTAAAATAATTGGTCTCCTTGATCCTGCCCAAAACTGCCATGTGCGGTTTGGATGTCCTATAGACCAACAACATCAGGGAGAGCAAGACCCCCAAAAGGATGCCTTCCATCAGGCCAATAAAAAGGGTCATCAAAAAAGTGGCCGTCAGCAGGAAAAACTCGTCCTTTCTGTTCTTCCACAGCACCAAAGGATATTTTATGTCTATAAGGCCAACCACCGAAACAATGATAATGGCCCCTAAGACCAGAGCGGGCAAGTTGTAAAACAAAGGGGTAAGGAAGAGCAGAACGCCTGCTATGATCAAGGCACTAAAAACCAAGGACATCCCCGTCTTTGCTCCGGCCTGATCGTTTACTGCGGTCCTGGAAAAGCTCCCTGACACTGAAAAAGACTGAAAAAATGAGCCCAAAATATTGGAAAGGCCCAAAGCTCGTAGTTCTTGGTCGGCATCCAGTTCATATTCCGGATGTCTTTCCTCCACCGTCTTGGCGATGGAAACGGATTCCATAAAGCCAAAAAGGGCCACTGTTATGGCGATGGGCATGAGCTGTCCCATAATGTCCCACTGGAATTCGGGCGGTTGAAAATGGGGCAGCCCTTTGGGAACTTCCCCTATAACATGTATTCCCTTTGTTTCCAATCCGAAGACCAATACGGCCAAAATGCCGAGTACTACCATTAATAAGGGAATGGGTAGTTTTTTGTTGATTCTGTTCAACAGGAATATCAGAACAAGGGCCCCTCCGCCAAGTGCAAAGGTGAGCCAGTGAATACTGCCCAAATTCCCAATAATGCTGCCTACCAGTTCATGGATTTTACTGGATTGGGCAAAATTGGTTCCCAATATGTGGTTCAATTGCCCCAAGCTTATCAGTATTGCCGCGGCCGAAGTGAACCCACTAATGACGGGCTTTGACAAAAAATTCACGAAAAACCCCATTTTCAATATCCCCAAAAGGAGCTGTAGGCTGCCAATGATGAGGGTCAAAAAAAGAACTGCTGCGATATAATCCTCCGGATCGGTCAATTGCAGGGCACCGACACCTGCCGCCACCAACAATGAATCCATGGCCACTGGACCCACGGCCAATTGCCTCGATGTTCCCATCAGGGCATACACAACTGGAGGCACCAGGGCAGCATAGAGCCCATAAATAGGAGGCATTCCCGCGATCATGGCATAGGCCATTCCCTGTGGCACCAACATGATTCCCACAGTAAGACCTGCGATCAGGTCTCCCCTGAGCAGGGATTTGTTGTATGTGGTGATCCAGGATAAAAATGGCAGGTACCGTTTGATCATGTTACAGATTTTATGCAAAAATAGGATGCCCCTCGGAAAACCAATGTAACAAAAGACACCGACTATAGGTCCAAAACTTGGATGTAACTTCTGTGCAGCACCAGTTTTTTCATTTTCTCCAGCTTTTTCAACAATCTGGAAACCACCACTCTTGAGGTGTGCAGGTCATAAGCTATTTCTTGATGGGTGTTCCGTATGCGGTTGTCGTTGGTCACTTCCACTTTCTTTTGGAGATAGTCCACCAAACGTTGGTCCAAGTTTTTAAATGCGATGCTATCCACGGTCTGCATCAATTCATTGAGGCGGTTATGGTAGCTTTCAAAGATATAGTTTCGCCATCCCTTGTACTTGGCCATCCACTCTTCCATTTTTTGCGCGGGGACCATCACGATCTTGGCATCGGTTTCCGTAATGGCCCTGATCTCGCTTTTGGTATGTCCCACACAACAGGCCATCGTCACTGAACAGGTTTCCCCTTGTTCCAAATAGTACAAGAGCAACTCATCCCCGTCCTCATCTTCCCTCAACACCTTTATGGCACCGGACAAGAGCAAGGGGATGTTTTTGATGTATTGACCAATATCCATAATGGTTTCACCCGCGGGCACTTCGACCAACCTCCCCACTTCAAGGATCTCATCGATCAAGGGTTGTTCAAAATGTGCTCCAAAGGTTCCTAAAAGTTCTTCTTTCATAGTGTTGGAATAGCTGCTCTAAGGTAACCATTTTGGGAGAAAGAACCCGGCCCGGTTTTCGACAAAAAGGGCCGCACAAAAATGACAGCCCTGATTTTTAAACTAAATATGTCATTTTATGGTTATGGTTCCACATAGGCATTCATACGTTGGATGGTTCCATCGGGCAGGTACTTGAGTTCGGCCATCTTGACGCTTCTCAAGTGGGTTTTTCCTCCAGACATGGAGCTGTCATGAAAGAACAACCACCACTTGCCCTGATATTTCACAATGGAATGATGGTTGGTCCATCCCAAAACAGGGTCCAAGATCACGCCTTTATAGGTAAAGGGCCCATAGGGACTGTCCCCTGTGGCATAAACGATTTTATGGGTATCCCCTGTGGAATAGGACAGATAGTATTTGTCCTGATATCGATGCACCCAGGCGGCCTCAAAAAACCTCCGGTCGTTATCACCTGTTGTGATTGGTTCTCCATTTTCATCCAAGATGACCACATCTTTGGGCTCTTCCGCAAAACTGACCATGTCATCGGCCAACAGGGCCACTTTTGGGGAAAGGGCGGGTTCGTTGTCGGCAGGATATTTGTCCTCTCCTTTGTATTCCCCATCGCTCCATTTTTGGAGTTGTCCTCCCCAAATTCCCCCAAAATACATATAGTATTTTCCATCGCTGTCCTCAAAAACCGCTGGATCCATACTGTAACTTCCTTCAATGGGTTTGTCCATGGGCTTGAACGGCCCTTCGGGCTTGTTGCTCTTGGCCACGCCTATCCGAAAGATATCTTCCTTGTCCTTAACGGGGAAATAGAGAAAGTATTCCCCATTTTTTTGGGCGGCATCGGGGGCCCACATTTGCCTTCCTGCCCAGGGCACATCGTCCAAGTGCAGGGCCAAACCATGATCGGTCACCGTCCCACCGACGCTGTCCATGGAAAACACATGGTAGTCCTCCATGTTGAAATGGCTCCCCAGATCGTCCTGCGGGATACCCGACTCAAAGTCGTGGGAAGGATAGACATACAGTCTTCCATTGAACACATGGGCCGAGGGATCCGCTGTGTACAACTCGGACGACAAGGTGTAAACTGTATCGGGAGTCGTTCCAACGGTGTCCACCACACTATCGATTTCATTGTTGACCGCAGCGGGGGGTTCCTTTTGACGCTTACAGCCAAGAGGGGCCAAAATAAATACAGACACCAATAAACAAGGGGCGACACTCCTAATTAGGAAATTCTTTCGGATAAAAAATGTGCTTTTCATAAGATACAAGGAAAGGTTAATTCATTAAAAATAATCATTCTTCTTTAATTACAATCGTTTGCTTTAAATGGTATAAAATCACATAATTCTGTTTATCAAACAATTAGTGTTTAAAAATTGCTTAGCCATGATAATATTAACATGGAAAGTTAAAAAATTTAACGCAACCGATTGCGTGAACAAATATATTGTGTATATTTATCACATTCAAAAAAATATGAGCTCTTTTTTGCCATAATCGAAGTAATTAACTAAACAGAATCAAAACTTAGTAACATGACTAAACAACCATTATTTGTTTCTACAAATCGCAAATGGTCCTCACCTTTGCATTTGTACCTAACAAGCTTTTTGTTATTTGTTTTTTGTACCACTGCTTTGGCGCAGAACACGGTTTCGGTTTCCGGTACCGTGACCGATGAGTCTGGCGCACCTATTCCCGGGGTAAGCATTATTGTACAAAACACGACAAATGGAACTACAACAGACTTTGACGGGAACTATGTGATTGAAACGGCATCCAATGCCACCCTTGAGTTTCGTTATCTTGGGTTTGTTACTCAAACGATTGCGCTCAATGGGAGATCTAGCGTGAACGTTCAAATGGAGCAAGACACCCAACAATTGTCCGAGGTTGTGGTCATTGGCTATGGAACACAACGAAGAGAGTCCGTAACGGGTTCGGTTGTTTCCATTAAGGGAGAGGAACTGAACGAGGTACAAAGTGCCAATTTCACACAAGCACTTGTGGGACGTGCCGCTGGTGTAAACATTGCCTCTACCAGTACGCGGCCGGGAGCTGCACCGCAAATCCAAATTCGTGGCGTACGCTCACTTACTGCCTCCAACGACCCCCTAATTGTATTAAATGGCATTCCTTTTTCTGGGGGGCTGAGTGACATCAACCAAAATGATATTGAGAGTTTGGATATCTTAAAGGATGCCTCGGCCACCGCAATTTATGGGTCTAGGGGAGCCAATGGGGTGATTATCATCACAACAAAGTCAGGTACCAAGGGACAAAAGGCACAATTCACTTACAATTCCTATTATGGTACCAAGGAAGTATTTGCCAAACTTCCCGTAATGAATACGGCCCAACTACTGACATTACGTGAGATTGCCGCTGCCAATGGTACCGGAACGCCCACAGGAAATGATGAAAGTGTTGATAATGATACTGATTGGCAAGACTTATTGTTTGGGTCATCAATGCAAACCGCACATGATATCACTGTGCAAGGGGGTACTGAAAATGGCACCTACAATGTAGGTTTGGGCTATTTTAAAGAGACTTCTCCTGTTCCTGGCGATACTTTTCAAAGGTATTCCCTGCGTTTCTCATTGGACCAAGAGGTGGGCAAATTATTTCGCTATGGGGTAAACTCAGTAATGAACTATAGTATTACCAATAGTATAGTAGGTCCAGCCGGGGTGTATACCGCATCACCGCTTTTAAGTCCTTATGATGAAAATGGAAACTTTTTGGAATCTGTTAGGCTTACGGATGGCCAAGACCAAGTATTTATCCCTACACGAAATGAGATCAACCGAATTGGAAAACGAAGAGCAAACGAACAATTGGACTTCGGTACCTATAACAACGTTTACGCTGAACTTAAAATGCCCTTTATTGTGGAAGGGCTTAAATACCGCCTCAACATTGGTCTTAACCTAAGGTCGAGCAGGGATGGTGATTTTACGGGCCAGGGTGTCTTTAGTTTTAATCCGGATCAACCTAACTCGGCCAGTTACGGTACTAGTCTTACACGGGACTATGTGGTTGAGAACCAATTGATTTTCGACCGTACCTTTGCCGATAAGCACAAAGTGAATTTTGTGGGGCTTTTCTCGGCTCAAGGAAATGATTTTGATAATTCTTTTATCCGGGTTCAAAACATACCGGATGAAAACGATTTATGGTACAATACGGATTCAGCCTTATTGGAAGATGTAATGGATTACGATACCGGTTATGTAGAATGGGGGTTGTTATCTTTGATGGGTAGGGTGTTGTATGAATATGACAACCGTTACCTGCTTACTGCTACTATACGATCAGATGGATCTTCCCGACTATCTCCCGGGAACAAGTGGTACACCTATCCTGCGGTATCTGTAGGGTGGAACATTGCCAATGAAGCCTTTATGGATAATGTTGACGCGATCAACCAATTAAAATTAAGGGCGGGCTATGGAGAAACCTCCAATCAGGCCATTGATCCCTTTTCGGTTCAAGGACGACTAAACGGTGGTGGTACCAATCCTGCATATAATTTTGGTGATACCTTTTCAAATGGTTTTGTGGTGACCCAATTGCCCAACCCAAATTTAAAATGGGAGTTTTCGCAAACCTATAATTACGGTATTGATTTTGGACTGTTCAATAATCGTCTTTCTGGAACAGTGGAATATTACCATACCGAGACTAACAATATACTCCTTAACCTCGGCCTACCAAGTACTTCTGGTGTAAGCAACGTAACCAGCAATGTGGGGAAAACAAAGGGCAATGGTGTGGAAGTGGCACTGAATGCCACCCCAATCCAAACTTCGGATTTTACCTGGGATGTAGGTGTTAACTTCTATACCAACAGAAATGAGATTGTGGAATTGGCATCAGGTCAACTAGAAGATGTAGGTAACCTTTGGTTCGTAGGCCAACCCCTTAGCGTTATCTATGATCATGAACGATTGGGATTGTGGAATGCCGATGATGAAGGAGCTGAATTTCTTGAACAATTTGAGCCAGGCGGTAATTTAGGTATGATTCGGGTGCGATATACCGGGGAGTTTAATCCAGATGGTTCTCCGGTTCGACAAATCAATGCGGATGACAGGGTAGTTATAGACCCAACCCCTGATTTCCGAGGTGGGTTCAATACTCGTTTGGCCTACAAGAATTTTGATTTTAGCATGGTGGGTTCCTTTCAGAGTGGAGGCATTTTGGTAAGTACCCTACACAATAATAACGGTAACACCATGAGGCTAAATGGTAGAGGAAACAACCTTGACGTGGAGTATTGGACCCCGACCAACACAGATGCCAAATATCCTGCACCAGGAGGCATAGGGGGAGACCGTCCAAAATATGGTAGTACCTTGGGATATTTTGATGGCTCTTACCTGAAAGTACGTGCCATGACCTTGGGCTATAGATTTGACCCCAATGTTATCAAGGCAATGGGAGCCAAAAATTTATATGTATATGCCACAGTACAAAACCCATTTGTATTATTCTCCGATTTCCACGATGAATCGGGATTGGATCCAGAAATCACAAATTCTGGGGTGAACAACGACGGTGTTCGGCAAAATGCGGATATAAATACAGCAGGTCTTATTTCCGGTAATATCCCGACCATTGGTACCAACGTACCATCTACACGAAATTATTTATTTGGATTAAATGTAACTTTCTAAAAAAATGACTGTGAAAATTAATTTTAAAGCTAAAATGATTACGGTTCTTTCTATTGTTTTTGTACTGGGTTCATGTACAAAAGAAATTTTAGAAGAGAACCCTAGAGGACAATTTACCCCCGATTTTTTCCAGTCAGAGACTGGAGTTCAGGGCGGAGTGGTGTTCTTATATGAAACCATGAGGGACATTTATGGGAACAACGGTTTCTTTAACGCTACGGAAAACGGTACGGACCATTATACTTGGGCAGAGTCTGCAACAGGTGATTTTAAAAACGTGGACTTGTCCGGTGAAGGACAGATCATATCAGATGAGGGTGCAACTGCTGGAGTATGGTTTGCGAGTTTCCCAGCAATAAACACAGCCAATGGTATTTTGGAAAATGCAGAAGCTGTAGGGTTGGACCCTGCCCTTGTTGCCGAAGTACGATTTTTCAGGGCATTTTATTACTTCTTATTGGTACAGACCTATGGTGGTGTGCCGTTGGATCTCGGGTCTGGAGAATTGGCATTCAATAGGTCTGCGGTGAGGACTTCTACACGAAACACGGTTCCTGAAGTATATACAAAAGTCATTTTTCCAGATTTGGTTACGGCCGTTAACGATTTACCTGAAAATCCAAGATTGACAGGTACGGTAACCAAAAATGTGGCCAGGCTCATTTTGGCCAAGGCGTATTTGACCTATGGCTGGTGGTTGGAGAATCCAGAAGGGATTCCCACATACCCCGAAGCTCCAAGAAACGATCCCGATGGCAACGGTGCTTCTTTTTATTTCCAAGAGGCATACGATTTGGCCATGGATGGTATTCAAAACCCTGGCCCTTACGGCTTGTTGGAGTATTTTTATGATGTTCACGAAGGCTCTAATGATCGACACCAAGAGATGATGTTGTATGCCGACCGTACCCAGGATAACGAACAATTCAATGGTGCGCCGGTAACAGGTTGGGGAACCACTTCCAACAGTGCCAACACCGCAGTTTGGATGGCGACATCAAATTATACTACCATCAGTGTCGATGGTGTTCCTGCAGTGCAACGGCAATCCGTTCAGAGCCTTGGAAGACCATGGACCCGTATGGCACCTACCATCAACGCTTTGACTGAGAACTTTACCGATAAGGATATAGATTCGCGTTACGATGGTACTTTTACAACCAGTTACCGGGGCAATTGGGACCAAGGAGGCGATCCTACCCCATCATTGACTGGTGCCAACGGCTTGGAAATAGAACCGGGCGACGCTGTCATCTCATTTTTGGATGAATATGATCCGGCTGTGGTGTATGAAGACAATGGAGCGCCTATAAACGGTGCCAATATTGGTGGCGGAGTATTACCCGGAAGAGCAGATTATGTGATCAATTTAAACGAATTCAATAGAAGGTTCTATCCCGGTTTATGGAAGACAGGACCCTACCGTACCGATAACGAAGGAGGTCTGGGCCAGCCCAATGTACCAAATACGCGCCCTTATCCCATAGCCAAGTTTTCGGAGTTCTACTTTATTGCTGCTGAAGCTGCCGTAAAAGGTGCATCCGGAACAATGAGTGCTAGGGATTTGATAAATGTGATTCGAGCCCGTGCGGGTAAATGGCGATTTGACAATGGAGAGCAAGAGGAGCGGATTGAAGACAACAGTGCCGCAATGGTGGCTGCCACTCCCATGACCATTGATATCGATTATATCTTGGCGGAGCGTTCACGTGAGTATTTTGGTGAAAGTGTCAGATGGTATGATCTGGTACGTACCCAAAAATGGAGTGAAATTGCTGGATCATTTGAAATTGTCGCAAGTATCATTGCAACAGATCATGGCCCTGCGACTACCATATCACGGGAAATCCAACCTTATCATTACTTAAGGCCCATACCGCAAGGTCAAATAGATAATTTGGATATGACCGAAGCCGAAAAAGCTGCATATCAAAACCCTGGCTATTAAAAAAAGTAATTTTCACATAATTGATTAGTTAGTTTGAGTTAGTTTTTGCGTAAAGAGGGAGGCTGTCCGAAAAGACAGCCTCTTCTGATTACCGGGATTACTGCCAATGAATTATCCGGAGAGACTTTAGGCACAGATATCAAAGTCTTTCTTTTTGAAATGAATACCTTTAGTCAAATGAAGATTCTTGGGATATCAGCCTACTATCACGACGCTGCCGCGGCCCTAATTGTGGATGGCGAAGTAAGGTATGCTGCCCAGGAAGAACGGTTTTCAAGGATAAAAAATGATGCATCCTTTCCTGCGGAAGCCATTCAATTTTGCCTGACCGAATCTGGATATGCATTGGAAGACCTTGATTACATCGCGTTTTACGACAAGCCCTTCCTTAAGTTCGAACGGCTTTTGGAAACGTATTACGCATTTGCGCCAAAGGGCTTTAAATCATTTGCCATGGCAATGCCCGTTTGGTTGAAGGAAAAACTCTTTACAAAACAAGTCATCCGAAAACAACTGAAAAAAATCGGCGGACCACATGCACAAAAAATTTCCATTGTATTTCCAGAGCACCATTTATCCCATGCAGCCAGTGCTTTTTACACCTCTCCATTTCCCAAAAGTGCATTTTTGACCGTAGATGGGGTTGGTGAATGGACAACAACCTCATATGGACTGGCTTCTGGTGACAAAGGAATTGAAGTACTGGGAGAACTCCATTTTCCAGATTCGTTGGGGCTATTTTATTCATCCTTCACCTATTTCTTGGGGTTTAAGGTAAATTCCGGGGAATACAAAATGATGGGCCTTGCCCCCTACAGTAACTATAACTCAAAAGCTGCGCAAAATTTTGTTGGCATTATCAAAGAAAAATTGGTGGACATCAAAGCCGATGGTTCCATCAAACTGAACATGGACTATTTTGAATATCCCGTTGGTTTACGGATGGTGAATCCAAAGAAATGGGAAACCCTCTTCGGATTCAAAAAAAGAACAACCAATGAGCCCTTAACGCAAATGCATGCCGATTTGGCTTTTGCTGCACAAAAGGTTTTGGAAGAAATCGTGCTTAAGCTGGCCCATCACATAAAAAAGGAAACACAAGCAGACTATTTGTGCTTGGCCGGAGGGGTTGCCCTAAACTGTGTTGCAAATTCGGCAATGTTCAATGAAAACATTTTTAAGGATATTTATGTACAGCCCGCTGCAGGTGATGCCGGGGGGGCCATTGGGGCAGCATTGGCCACTGCCCATTTAAAACAAGATTTGAACTTCACTGGACATAAAAAAGCGTTCAACCCCTATTTGGGCCCATGTTATTCCAACTCAGAAATAGAACGATTGTTGCGCAAACAGAAATGCTCCCATCAACATTTCAAATCCACCGATGAACTTCTGCAACTAACCGCACAACATATCGCCGATAAAAAAGTAGTGGGATGGTTTAGGGGACGCACGGAATTTGGCCCAAGGGCGTTGGGCAATCGGAGCATCTTCGCTGAACCTTCAGACCCTGAAATGCAGTCCAAGCTCAACCTAAAAATCAAGTTTAGGGAAAGTTTTCGGCCTTTTGCCCCAGCAGTCTGCGAAGAGGATTATGAGGATTATTTTGAGCCGGGCAAACATTCAGCCTATATGCTGTTCACAAATCCCGTGAAAGAATCCCTCAGGAAGCCGCTGCCCAAAAATTTTGACGAACTTAGTCTGGAAGAAAAGCGTAGAACCCCTAAATCCGATTTGCCCGCCATAACCCACGTGGATTGTTCAGCCAGGGTACAGGTGGTCAAGAAAGAAGTCAACCCCACATTTTGGGGTCTACTGAAGGCCTTTAAAAAATTGACAGGGAACGGAGTGCTCATCAATACCAGCTTTAATGTTAAGGATGAGCCCATTGTAAACACGCCAGAGGATGCTTACCAATGTTTCATCAACTCAGGTATGGATATTTTGGTTTTGGAAAATTATGTAATTGAAAAATAATGGAGTTTTTAAAAGAATTCTTTCTGTTTCTAAAAGAGCGCAAAAAATGGTGGTTGGTGCCCCTGATCATCATATTTGTGCTATTTGGCATACTTATTTTTTTAACCAGTAGTTCCGCATTGGCACCCTTTATTTATACCCTATTTTAATGACCCGGGAAAAAGCTTTTGAGACCATCCTTGTTCTGGCGCTGGCATCGCTCATAATCTCCCTATGGCTACATGTGGACTGGTTGGAGTATGTCGCCATTGCTTTTTTGGTCATTGGCATTATCTCCAAGAGTGTTTCAATGGCCATTGCCAAAATATGGCTGGGCTTCTCACATTATCTGGGCATTGTGATGAACTTTGTGTTGATGTTCATCATCTTCCATTTTATTTTGATTCCCTTGGCGTTCTTACAACGTTTGTTTGGCAATAATCAGATTCGACGCAAAACAAACGGGAACACTTATTTTCATCATCGCAACCACCACTATTCCAGTACGGATATTGATAACCCTTGGTAAATTCCCAAACTGGGTTTACTCTGAAGCCTTCATGTTCTTCAGGTATTGGCTTTTCTTAAAATAATATTCCGCATAGGCCTCATCTCCCAGTTTCCGACACATCTCCCCTGCCATTTCATATACTTTAAACTGCTCGGGGAACTCAAAAATCAAGGTTTGGGCCACTTTAAGGGCCTTTTTGTATTCCCCGTCCTCATTGTATTTGTGGTAAGCCTGCGTAATTAGATACTGCCATTGCCCCTGGTGGTTATGTAGATTGATGGCGGTTGTTTCCTCAAAGGTTGGGTTTTGGGTCACATAATTGTACCCGACCGGTTTGGTTCCGGACATGCTCAAATCATAAGGCCATGACTGTTTAAGGATTTCCACCGCCAATTTCCCTTTGAGCGAATCGATTTGGGTCACTGGAATATCATCAAAGGCCTCTTCATAAGTCACATAATTTTCCCAATTTTCTAATAGGTTCAACGCTTTTACCTTCTCATAAAAAGCATCTGCCATTACAAAATAACCTTCCACGTTGGGGTGCACATGCTCGGCCACCAATTCATCACCTAGAATCCCATTGGGTACCTTTGACTCAAATATGTTCTTCATGTCAACCAAAGGTAGTTTGCGCTCATGGGCCTGCTGCATAATCACCTCATTGATTTTCTCCGGAGCCCGAAACCGAAGCAAGTCCAGTTCTTTGGCCAAGTGCAGGTACTTTTTGGCGGAATCTGGGTTTCGCTCCAGATAGTGTTGTCCCAAAATGTAGGCGGCATCTGCATTTTTCTGTGCCAATTCATGCACCTCCGGTTTGCTTTTTTCTATTGATTCAACAAAGTTTTCTTTGTCCAGATCATCGCTGATAAAAGGTTTTACATCCTTTTCATTGGATACCAAGGTGGAAAGGATTACTGGAATCCCATGACGTTCGTATTTATCCAGAATCCGTTTCAAATTCCCCTCAAATTGGGATATTCCAGCAGTAAAGGCTTCTGAATTCAACGGAATTTCCTGCTCCCTTGCCATGACCTCCATTAAAGTGGTCTCGGTAACCGATTTCTTATTTTGGGCACCTGTACCCATCAAACCCGTTAGAGCATTTTCAATCAGTTGAAAAAACCGAAGGTTCTTGAGCTTTAAATAACTCCTTACCAAAACGGGGTGACTCCCAACCGAAGCTGAAGATCCCACGCCCAAAGCACCATAATACTCATTGTGTCCGGCATAAATGATGACCAAATCGGGCTTCTGATCTATGATCTTGTCGGTTACATCCCACAAGGTATATGAATTGACGGCGGTGATTCCCGTATTCACCACTTCAACGTTCTTCTCGGGAAAAGTTCGGGAGAGTCGATGCTTCAATAACCTTGGAAACGAGGCTCCCCGATAAAATGGATACCCCACCACCGTTGATGCCCCTTGGACAAACACCCTAAAAGTACTGTCGGTTTTTTGCCGTAGGAACAAATCCGATTGACTGTCCGCTCTAAAATCGGTGTCCTTAAAGTATTTTTTGGATAGATTGGGGTTCACAACAAGGTACTCTATCCCGTTTTCACCTCTCACCCTATTGAAAAGCTGGTATCCCTCCCCATATCCGAAGAGGCGTAAAACTACCTCAACCAACAAAATCAGGATAATTGGAAGTGCGGCAGCGATGATCTTAAACAGTATTTTTTTCTTCAATTCAAAAGGGTATTAGTATTCAACATCAAACCTTTTTTAAAATCGGAATGGGGAAACAGATCCATAAGATTAACGAATATAAATCAGTTTCCAAAAATATATGCAACCGATTGCAGCTTTTAAGTCGAGTATTAGAACTTAGTTTTCCCAAAGGAATTATTTTAATCAATCCATTATTTGTTAATTGATTTTAAGAGTTGAATTTACTCGACAATACAAGCGTTTTATTTTATACGCAATCGATTGCGTTTTCTAAATTTATTAATTATTTTTGATTAAAATCAAGATAACAACTAAACAACCTTGGTTATTCCAACAAATTTTCAATGGTGAACAAATTGCTGATTCCAATCCTATCTGTACTACTGCTTGCAGGTAATGCCTCCACACAAGCACAAACAAACTCCCTTAAAGAAGCGTTCAAGGATAAATTTTTAATGGGCGTCGCCATCAATCGCTCCCAAATAAACCAAGCAAACAAGGAAGAAATCGACCTTATTACATCCCAATTCAATGCATTGACCGCAGAAAATGACATGAAATGGATGTACCTGCACCCCAAACAGGACGAATTCAATTTTGAACAGGCCGACAAATTGGTGGAATTGGCAGAAGCGAATGATATGTTTGTAGTGGGCCACACCCTTGTATGGCACAGCCAGTTGGCCCCGTGGGTATTTAAAACGGCTGAAGGTGACACCATTGACAATGCCGAACTGACCAACCGCCTAAAAAACCATATTTCCACTATAGTAGGCAGGTACAAAGGAAGGATAAAAGGCTGGGACGTGGTCAATGAAGCTTTGGCTGAAGATGGTTCTTACAGAAAATCCCCATTCTTTAAAATTGGCGGGGAAGGTTTTATTGAAAATGCATTTCGATTTGCCCACGAAGCAGACCCAGAGGCCGAGCTGTATTACAACGACTACAACTTGATCAATGCGGACAAAAGAGACGGTGCCATCCGCATCGTAAAAAACCTAAAA
Organism: Allomuricauda sp.; assembly: GCA_048270465.1. GTDB lineage: Bacteria > Bacteroidota > Bacteroidia > Flavobacteriales > Flavobacteriaceae > Flagellimonas. Next base: position 233,008 of record JBLWSV010000001.1, on the reverse strand, counting down.
AGTAAAGGAATCAAAATAGATGGCGTGGGGGTCCAAGCCCATTGGAGTTTGAATGAACCCTCCATCGAGGAAATTGAAACCGCCATTGAAATGTATGCGGCAACCGGGGTCAAAGTGATGTTCACCGAACTGGACATTTCAGTCTTGCCAAGCCCTTGGGAAAAATCAACAGCGGACATTTCAACAAGGTTCGAAAATAGCCCTACCATGAATCCATACCCAGAAAGCCTACCCGATTCAGTACAGACCCAATTGGCAAACCGGTACGCTGACATTTTTGAGCTTTTCAACAAGCATTCCGATAAAATCAGTAGGGTCACCTTTTGGGGATTACACGATGGGCTGTCCTGGAAAAACAACTTCCCCATCCGCGGAAGAACGGATTACACCTTGTTGTTCAATCGGGACATGAAACCCAAAAAAGCCTACGAAGCAGTCATCCAAACCGTTGAAGACTGACCTATTTATATCGATACAAAACCCATGAAAATAAGTACACACTTTCGTTTTTTCATATCCCATTGCCTAGCAGGATTGTTGCTGATTCCAGTGTTCGTATCCTGCAAAGGGGAACCAACACAACAAACTGGGGGTGAAACGAACAATTTGGAGAAAATAAACATCCTTCCTACGGAAGATTCTTTTCCCGAAACTTCATTCTTGACAACCGATAAGGCAAAAAGTGGGTTCTCATTGGTTGAAAACGGGGTTCCTGCCGCTATTTTGGTCAGTGAGTCCGATTATCCCGGTGTTCTACGGATAGCCAAAATGTTCCAAAAAGATCTAGGCCATGTCTCAGGGCAAGAACCGGAACTGATCGTGGGTGAAGCACACCAAACACAAAACCTCATCATTGTGGGGACTCTGGGCAAAAGCAGTTTAATCGATAGGTTGGCCGAAGAAGGCAAAATCGATGTCACCGAACTGGACGGCAAATGGGAGCAGTTTTTGATCATTCCCGTTCAAAATCCCATGGATGGGGTGGACAATGCCTTGGTCATAGCCGGAAGCGACAAACGCGGTACCATTTTTGGCATGTTCGACCTTTCGGAAAAAATGGGGGTTTCTCCTTGGTACTGGTGGGCCGATGTTCCCGTAAAAGTCCGCAAAAATATCTATGCAAAACCAGAAACATACACCCTTGGGGAGCCCAAAGTGAAATACAGGGGCATTTTTATCAATGATGAAGCTCCGGCCCTATCGGGTTGGGTGACAGAAAAATACGGGGACTTCAACAAGCAGTTTTATGAAAAGGTGTTTGAACTCATCCTTCGGATGAAGGGCAATTACCTATGGCCCGCCATGTGGGGGAGATCGCTTTGGGACGACGACCCCACCAGTGCCCCTTTGGCAGATGAAATGGGGGTGGTTTTGGCCACATCGCACCATGAACCCCTGATGCGCTCCCATGTGGAATGGGACCGTTATGGGGAAGGCCCGTGGGATTATGAAAAGAACCCCGAAAAGCTCCGGGAATTCTGGCGAGAAGGTATGGAACGCACAAAAGGACAGGAAAAAGTCGTGACCCTTGCCATGCGGGGAGATGGGGATGAGGCCATGAGCGAAGGGACCAACATAGACCTACTTGAAAAAATAGTGGAAGATCAGCGGGAGATCATTGAAGAAGTCACCGGCAGGCCCATTGAAGAAACCCCTCAGGTATGGGCGCTGTACAAAGAAGTCCAGGATTATTACGATAAGGGAATGCGGGTTCCGGATGATGTGACATTATTGCTCTGTGATGACAACTGGGGACAGGTGCGCGTTTTGCCCGCTTTGGACAGTGAGCCCCGCAAGGGAGGTTACGGCATGTACTATCACTTTGATTTTGTCGGCGGACCCCGAAGCTATAAATGGTTGAACACCACCCAGATTGAACGGGTGTGGGAACAAATGAACCTCACCTATTCCTACGGAGTGGATGAAATTTGGTTGGTGAATGTGGGAGATATAAAACCCATGGAATTTCCCATCAGTTTCTTTTTGGAGTATGCTTGGAACCCAGAGGATTTCCCGGCAGAAAAGCTACCTCAATATTATACCGAATGGGCCCGAAATCAATTTGGTGCGGCCCACGCCAAAGAAATTGGAGAAATCATAGCATTGTACACCAAATACAATACCCGTAGAAAACCGGAATTGATCGAACCGACCACGTACAGCCTTCAAAACTTCAATGAAGCGGAAAACATGGTGGAAGATTACAATTCCCTTGTGGAAAGAGTAAAAAAAGTGAAGGAACAATTGCCGAAGGAAGCGTATGATGCTTTTTACCAATTGGTGCAATATCCGGTGGAAGCTTGTGCCAACCTCAACGAAATGTATGTAGCAGCTGGTAAGAACAGGTTATACGGATTTCAAGACCGGGCCTCGACCAATTTCTATGCCGATAAAACAAAAGAACTGTTCTATAAAGACGCGGAATTCACAACTTATTATCACGATTCTGTGGCCAATGGCAAATGGAACCACATGATGTCCCAGACCCATATGGGGCATATCAGTTGGAGTGACCCCGCTTACAATAAAATGCCTGCGGTGTCCTATATCCAATCAGGCACCGAAGCCAATTTGGGTTACGTGGTGGAAAATGGCATCAGCAGATCCCGATGGCGTCCAAGTGGGCTCAACAGCCACAGTTTTTCCACTTTTGACCCTGTGAATGATCAAAATTATTATGTGGAAATCTTCAACAAGGGCAAGGAACCGTTGACCTATACCATTACCACGAAAAATGATTGGATTACGTTGTCCTCAGCGGGAGGAACCATTCAATATGAAGAAAAGGTCCATGTAAGCATTGATTGGGACAAAGCCCCCAAAGGACAGGATGCCGGGGAAATTGCCATCACCGCCGCCAATGCGGAGGAAGGCACAAAGGTGAGCGTACCTATTCGAAATGACCATCCTGAAGGCATAACCGGTTTTGTGGAAAACAATGGCATTGTGAGCATGGATGCGGTCAACTATCAAAATGCCAAGGAAACAGCTGACGTCTCATGGCAGACCATACCCAATCTGGGACGCACGAGATCGGCGATTACGTCCATGCCGGTGACCGCTTCCAAGCAAAACCCAGGCGAAAATGGCCCTTATTTGGAATATGAAGTCTATCTTTTGGATGGAGGAACTTATAGTCTCACCACTTATTTTTCACCGACCCTTAATTTTCAGAAAGATGAAGGTTTGATCTATGCCGTTTCCATTGATGACGGTGCGCCGCAAATGATAAACCTGCACAAAGATGCCACCGCACCGGATTGGACCTACCCAACTTGGTGGAACGAAGCGGTAAAGGACAACATCATGAAACAGACCGTTCTTGAAAAAGAATTGTCCGCAGGGGCCCACACCATAAAGTACTGGGCCGTTGATCCCGGGGTGGTGCTGCAAAAAATGGTGTTGCAAAAAGAAGGCGTAAATACAGAGAGCTATTTGGGTCCGCCAGAAAGCAAGATTATTAAATGATTTTTTAAATTAAACCATACCGCAAACCGATCATTGTGAAAAACAGGCAATTTTTAATAACATTCATCCTACTGGTGTTTACCGCCGCTGTCGGAATGGCACAAGTAACCCTTCCGGAAATCATCAGGGATAGCATGGTCTTGCAGCGCAATGCAAAGATCACTATCTGGGGATGGGCATCCGCAGGAGAGAAGGTAACGGCTACTTTTAATGGCAAGCAACGAAAAGCGACTGCCTCAGCAGAAGGAAATTGGAGTGTGGAATTTCCCAAAATGAAGGCAGGTGGCCCCCATACACTCAAGATTTCAGGTAAAAACGATATTCTGCTAAAGGATATCTTGATCGGGGATGTATGGCTGTGTTCCGGACAATCGAACATGGTACATCAAATGGACATCCATGATGTCACCTATGCCAAGGATATCGCCAATGCCAATTATCCTGAAATACGACATTTTAAAGTGCCCACAAAAATAGACTTGCAGGGACCCAGCAAAAATCTGGCAGGTGGGACTTGGAAGGCTGCTGTGTCCGATGAAGTCCGGCCTTTCTCTGCCGTTGCCTACTTTTTTGCGCTTAAATTGTATAAGAAATATGGAGTTCCCATCGGGTTGGTCAATGCCAGTGTTGGAGGCACCCCCATTGAAGCATGGATAAACGAACAAGGCTATGAAGGATTTCCTGAAAAATTAAAGATTATTGAAGAGAACAAGGACACCGCTTTTGTGAACAGCCATTTAAGGAAGCCTCTTCCGGAAAGAGAATCTTTAGACAAAGGACTTGCAGGCAAAATCCCGTGGTATGATGTGGATTTTACCCCAAAAAACTGGCGCAGGATCAACATTCCCGGCTATTGGGAAGACCAAGGGGCCAAAGACCTCAATGGGGTGGTTTGGTACAGAAAGGAAATTGTGCTGCCCCCGTCCATGTCAGGCCAGGAGGCAAAAGTCTTTTTGGGCCGGATCGTGGATGCCGATGAGTTGTACATTAACGGCAAAAAAGTGGGAAACACCACCTACCAATACCCCCAAAGAAGATATAAGGTGCCAGCCAACCTATTGAAAGCCGGGAAAAACACTTTTGTGATCCGCGTGACCAATAATTTTGGAAAAGGTGGTTTTGTGCCGGACAAACCCTATTATATTTTTACGGAGAAGGATACCGTCGACCTAAAAGGGTATTGGCAGTATAAGGTGGGGGAAGTGTTCCCTCCCTTTGATTACTCTTCTTTTTCAAGAAATGAGGACGAAGAACCCCGCGAAAGGACCGTAAACCCCCAGAATGAGCCCACGGCCTTGTACAATGGCATGGTTGCACCCTATATTCAGCTTCCCATAAAAGGAGTGTTGTGGTACCAAGGGGAAAGCAATGCAGATAAACCTGAAGAATATTTAGATTTGATGCATGCCCTCATCAATGGGTGGAGAGGAATTTACAAGGATCCCGAGCTGCCCTTTATCTATGCACAGCTTCCCAATTTTGGGGATGTGACCTACTCCCCAACGGAGAGCAATTGGGCCGAACTTAGGGAAGCACAGCTAAAGACATTGGAAGACCCCAATACCGCCATGACCGTCAATATTGATTTGGGGGAATGGAACGATATCCATCCGGACAACAAAAAAGATGTAGGGGAACGTATGGCCTTGGCGGCCAAAAAGATTGCCTATGGCGAAGATTTAGTATATTCCGGACCACTTTATGAAGCTTCCCAAATAGACGGAGATAAAATCATCATCTCATTTTTCCATGTGGGCAGCGGATTAACAACCAATGATGGTGAGGCCCTAAGTAGCTTTGAGATTGCAGGGGAAGATAAAAAGTTTGTGTGGGCCGATGCAAAAATTGAAGGGAACAAGGTCATTGTTTGGAGTGATGAAATCCCCAATCCAAAATATGTGCGCTATGCCTGGGCTGACAATCCGGACAATCCCAATCTATATAACAAAGAAGGGCTGCCCGCATCACCATTCCAGACGGAATAGATCAACACCGTATTTGGCTCAACTTATTTTCTGAAAACAGGGTCGTTTCCGGTATATTTTAAATACTTGAATGAAGCGGTGTTATCCGCTTGCTCTCCTGATGAAGTGGCATACATCCCATATAGACAGCCGATAAATCCGCCCGCTTCCTTGGTGCTCAGGAATTTGGCATCGACATTTTCTTTGACCAAATGCCAATCCTTTCCATTTATGGAATAATGGAAACTATACATATCTCCTTTTGACTCAATGGCCAGTTTAATTTCATCATTTTTAGACTTCAAAGGAACTTCAACTATCGTTTCCATGACGGAATCATCTGCATTGCTCTTGAAAAGTTGAACCACATTTTGTCCGTCATTTTGGGATAGGGCCAGAAAATAAAAGTGGTTTTCATTTTGAAAGGCCACCAAACCTGCTTTTTCACTTTCGCTTTGCGCCCTAAATTGCATTTCCGTCTCTGCTCTACTGTAGAGGTGTTGCTGCCGTTTCCCTACAAAAGAGGGATTGCCATATTCCGCAATGGTCTCTGGTTTTAGCTTTAGGACCAATCCGTGCTTTTTTGAAATGGAAAAAGAACTGCTGTCCACCGTTCGCATAAAGAGCAATGAAGGGTCCAAGCCTTTTTTAAGGTCCAAGGTGTATTCAAAATTCCCGGATTGCGGCAGAGCTGCTTTTTGGGGTTTTTCTTTGTAGTTGACCTGATAGGCGTATTTTACTTCCTCTCCGCCCAAATCAAAATGCGGCCAATCATTCTTCCATTCAATCGGAGCGATGAATGTTTCCCGTCCCGTATTGTAATAATCCCCTTCATAAGGCCTTACGGCCAAAAAAATGGAGTAGGTCTTTCCGTCCGGTCCTTCCACAAATTGGGCATGACCTGTAGAAGTAATGGGATTATCCCTATCTTCGGGCAAATGCCTTTGTGTGAGTATGGGGTTGTTTTCATAAGCCACATAAGGGCCTTTTGGCGATTTGCTCCTGAAAACCACTTCGGAGTGGTTCACCGATGTGCCTCCCTCAGCCGCATAGAGATAATACCATCCATTTCTTTTCCAAATGTGAGGTCCTTCAATCCACACCGGTTTTTGGGAAATGTCCACTCCCCCGTTCACCAATTGCGTTTCTTCACCCACAACTTTCAGGTTTTTATAATCAAACTCATACATCCTGATGGTCCTGTGCCCGGAATATAGTGGTTTGTTATCCGGGGCATCGCTATTATATAGGATGTAGGCCTTGTCGGTATCTTTGTCAAAATAGATTGAAGGATCAATTCCCCTGACCTCGGGAAGTCGAACAGGGTCGCTCCAAGGCCCTGCCGGGTCTGTCGCCGTGACCACAAAATTCCCCATATTGTCTATGTCGGTGCAGCTCACATAGAATACCCCTTTGTGATAACTAATTGCGGGGGCAAACAATCCCCGAGTCATCCGTTCCCCCATAAAATCCATTTGCGATGGGCGATGGATCACATTGCCGACCTGTTTCCAGTTTTTAAGGTCCTTACTGTGCATAACCGGAATGCCGGGAAAATAGGAAAAAGTGGAATTGACCAAATAATAGTCGGCATCGACCTTTACGATGCTGGGATCAGGGTAGAATCCGGTCAGTATGGGGTTTACGATTGTGGTCGATTGGGCCTTTATATCCTTGTGGCTTAGCAATAGCAGTAAGACCAACGGGAGTACAACTATTTTTTTCATTATGCTTTTGATGGTTTCAATTTATAGGAAATTCCAAGTTCCAATCCTCGTATTTCAGCCAAACCCTTAAGTCTTCCGATCAGCGAATAGCCGGGGTACTTTTCCTTGCCCTCAAAAGAGTGCAGGAATCCGTGGTCGGGTCTCATGGGAAGTGCCGTTTTGTTCTTGTTCATCAACAGCAATATCTTTTCGATGATTTCCTCCATGGGATTGTCCCCATTCAGATGCTCCGATTCCCTAAACCGTTTTCCATTCTCTCTCTTTACATTCCGCAGATGCAAAAAATGGATGCGGTCGCCATGTTGTTCTATGATTCGGACCAAGTTGTTGTTGGGTTGTGCTCCCAAAGAGCCAGTACAATAACAAAGTCCATTGGCGTTTTCCGGAACTGCCGATAAAATTTCTGCGATATCCTTTTCTGTGGATACTACCCGAGGAAGTCCCAGGACCGAAAAAGGAGGGTCATCGGGGTGTATGGCCAATTTCAACCCAAGTTCTTGTGCCACAGGAGCAACTTCGGAAAGAAAATGGATCAGGTTCCTTCTCAGGGCTTCATCATCGATGCCCTTATAAGCGTTCAATAGATCCAAAATCTTTTCAGGCGTGAAGCTTTCATCGCTGCCGGGCAATCCCAACAACACATTTTTGAAGAGGGTCTGTTTTGCTTCCTTGTCCAAAGTGTTTCCAAAGGCCTTCGCTTCCTGTAACTGAGTTTCGGTATAATCGGATTGAGCCCCTGGCCTTTGCAATAGGTAGGCATCAAAATAGATAAAGGCGGTTTCGTCGAAAAGAAGTGCCTTTGTCCCGTCCGGGTTAAGGTACGCCTGTTCGGTCCGTACCCAGTCCAGAATGGGCATAAAGTTATAGGTGACCACCTTCAATCCACATTCAGCAAGGTTTTCCAGGCTTTTTTTATAGTTTGAAACAAATCGGTCACAATCCCCTCCCTTTCGCTTGATGTCCTCGTGCACGGGCAAACTCTCCACTACCGTCCACTCCATTCCTTCATCCCTGATGAGTTGCTGGCGTTCCTTTATGTCCTTGAGGTCCCACACCTCCCCTACGGGAATCTGGTGCAGGGCCGTGACAATACCTTCTACCCCACATTGCCTGATATCCCTTAGCTTGATGGTATCGTGTGGGCCGTACCACCTCATGGTCTGCTGCATTTTGATCATCTGTTGGGCATTGGGTTTCAAAATCCTATACTGTTTCCTCCATCCACGGGGAGTACCGTCCCTGTCACAAATTTGGATTCATTTGAGGCAAAGAAGTATGCGGCATCCGCAATATCCTCAGGCAGTCCCATTTTACCCATGGGCGTTCTGGAAAATACCTTTTCCTTTCGTTCAGGGTCGGAGTTGAGTGCCTTTGCCGTCATTTTGGTCTTGATGAAGCCCGGTGCAATACAGTTTACACGCACTCCGTATTCCGCCAATTCCACGGCCATGGCTCGGGTCATTCCCTCAATGGCGGTCTTACTGGCCGAATAGGCAATTACCTTTGGCAAGCCATATTGGGCCGCCATGGAGCTGATATTGATAATACTACCGCCGTTCTTTTGCTTCATTTTTTTCACCACTTCCCTACTGATGGCAAAAACACTGAAAAGATTGGTCCTTACCACTTGTTCAAATTCGGAATCGGTCACATCCACAAGATCTTTTTTCATATTGATCCCCGCATTGTTCACCAAAATGTCTATTTGTCCTTCTTTTTGAAAAATCCCATCGACCAAGGCCGGAATTTGGTCAAGTTGGGTCAGATCAATAATGATGGACTCGGCCAGCTCACCCAATTCGGCACAGGCCTCCTCCGTTTTTTCCTTGTTCCTTCCCAAAATGTATGTCTTGATCCCATTTTCACAAAACTTCTTGGCAGTGGCAAATCCCAATCCTGAGTTCCCACCTGTAACTATGGCTATTTTTTTGTCCATCAATTTTTATCTGATTATTAGTTCCATCTGGGCCGGATTCCCGGAGCATACGGAAATTGTAATGATTTATATTGTTCCAATGTCTTTTCCGGGCTTTCCATTTCTTCGGGAAAATCCATTTTGGAATAGGTTTGAAAATAAAGCATACAGGCATCTTTCCACCACTTTGCCTCTTTTAACTGTATGTCCAGCAGCATGGAAACCTGATGGTGCCGAAATTTATCGACATAGGGTTCCATGGCATTCCATGTTTTTATCATTTCCCTCACTTGATCTACCCCTTCTTGGTATTTGATTCCCAGGCCGTCCCATAATGTTCTTCCACTTTTCAACTTATGGTTCCATGGCACATGATGGAACCAGAGCAGGTATTCTTCGGGGCAGGTCTTAAGATCGGAAAATTTCTTTTCAATCTCGGGTGCGTATTGCGACAGGGCATCACTTCCCGTCTTTGTCCTGTCAAATCCGATGCCCAAACTATCCGCTTTGTGATAGTACACTGGGTTCCATTCGGGCCTGGATAGATTGTCCACCCATGGACCGGGTCCATAATGGTGTCCTGTATCAAAAATATGGTGCAGTCCCAGAGGGTTCATGTAATTCACAACCGCCTCTCGGGATTCGATCATCATTTTCTTGACGGGTTTTACAAAGTTTTCGTTGCTGGTGAAGGTGCATCGCAGCCATTCCTCTGCAATGGTTTCCGAATCAAGATAAGGGTCCCATGCCAGTCTTCCAAAGCCATACCAATCGGCCTGCCCGAAAGGATGTCCCGTCCAGTTGGCGTCTGTTCCAATATTGGAAACTCCCGCCATACCGGTCAATTTTTTACCGTGCAAAGTGCCGTCCACCACTTTGGCCACCAAAGAACCTTTGCCTTTTCTATATGTGTCGGATTGCAGCACCTCTTCGAAGAGTTTGGGCAGATAGACCAGATGGGTGGCAAATCCCAAATATTCCTTGGTGATCTGAAATTCCATCATCAAAGGTGTTCTTGGCATAGCCCCGAACATCGGATGGAACGGTTCCCTAGGTTGAAAGTCGATGGCACCGTTTTTCACTTGGATCAATACATTTTCCCTATATTTTCCATCATCGGGCACAAACTCGCTATAAGCCTGTTTGGCACGGTCCGTAGGGTCGTGTTCGGAATATACAAAGGCCCGCCATATCACCAAACCGCCAAAAGGTTCGAGGGCGTCCGCCAAAAGGTTGGCCCCGTCCAAATGGGTCCTGCCATAATTTTGTGGTCCGGGCTGTCCTTCCGAATTGGCCTTGACCAGAAAACCGCCAAAATCTGGGATCAGGGCATAAATTTCCTTGGCCTTGTCCTTCCACCATTGGACCACTTTGGGATCCAAGGGATCTGCCGTTTCCAGGCCACCGATTTCCATAGGGGCAGAAAACCTTGCGGTGAGATATACCTTTAACCCGTAGGGCCTAAATACATCGGCCAAGGCTTTTACCTTTTCCAAATAATGGGGAGTCAATATGAGGCCATTGGCATTGACATTGGTCAAAGCTGTACCATTGATCCCAATGGAAGCATTTGCACGGGCATAGTCGATATAACGTTGATCGATATAGTCGGGCAGCGTATGCCAGTTCCAAATCGAAAAGCCCGAATATCCCCGCTCAACGGTACGGTCCAGGTTGTCCCAATGGTTCAACATTCTAATGTCCACCTTTGGTGAATCCACAATGTCGAGCTCTTCCAGTGATCGGTGCATTTGCATCAGCCTCAACAAATGAAAGGTTCCGTATAGCAGCCCAATATTCTCTTTTGCGCTTACCAAGATATAGGATCTCCCTGCCTCTGTGATGGATTTGACAACAAAACCTTCCTCATTGAGTTTGCTTACATCCACATGTTCTTGCAATGCCTTCGGCAAATGTGAAAAAGTTGAAACAATGAGCATATTTTCCCTATTGCTGTATTCTCTGAAAACAACATCTGTATCCAATAATCTACCGAGGCCCAAGATCAGTTCCTTCTTTACAACCTTTAGCGTCTCTGAACCTTCATCCACGTAAACACTTTTGATTTGACCTTGGTACGTCTGCAACAATGTAGCATCCGAAACCTTCTTATAATCCAGCCAAAGTTCATATCCATCTGTCATTGAAAACAATGCTCTAGATATCAGCATAAAAGAAATAAAAAAGTAACTTGTCTTCACCTTCAAGAATTGTCCCATGGTTTAGAAATCAGCAAAAAAATATGAATAGATTATAAAATCAATCAATTGCGCATAGTAAATTAAACAAAAAAATCACATATTGATAAAATGCTTAACGCAATCGATTGCGAATATAAATATTTTTACGAAATTTGAAGTCCAGTCATCAAAAATAAATCTATAACCACCAAACCATGAGATTTTTCAAACCTTTTTTACTGCTCCTTTCCTTTCTTCTTTGTTTAATGGGCTGCAAAGAAATTTCCAAGGACAAACCCAACGATATCGGTGTTGGTATTGAACGGGCATCAGAACATGATTTCCCCTTTTATGATACGTCATTGTCCATTGATGAGCGGGTCAAGGACCTCGTTTCCCGACTTTCCTTGGAAGAAAAGGCAGACCAGATGATGCACAATACCTCGGGAGTGGAACGATTGGGCATTCCTCCCTATGGTTGGTGGAACGAAGCCCTGCACGGTGTGGGCAGGTCTGGGACCGCAACTGTTTTTCCACAGGCCATTGGACTCGGCGCCACCTTTGACAGTGATCTTGCTTTTAGGGTTTCCTCGGCCATATCCGATGAAGCTCGGGCCATGCACAATGCCGCCAAGGAAAAAGGGTACCACCTTCGATATAGTGGGCTTACTTTTTGGACCCCCAACATCAATATTTTTAGGGATCCCAGATGGGGCCGTGGGCAAGAGACCTATGGGGAGGACCCTTACCTTACATCCATTCTGGGCACATCGTTTGTAAAAGGACTCCAGGGCGATGATCCCAAATATCTAAAAACAGCTGCCTGTGCCAAGCACTACGCCGTCCATAGCGGTCCTGAAAAACTTCGCCATGAGTTTGATGCCGTTGCGAACCCAAAAGATCTTTGGGAAACCTATCTTCCCGCCTTTGAGGCACTCGTGGAGGCCGATGTGGAAGCTGTTATGTGTGCCTATAACAGTACAAACGGACAACCTTGCTGCTCCAATAATTATCTGCTTACCGAAGTTCTCAGGGAAAAATGGGGGTTCAAAGGCCATATTCTGAGCGATTGCTGGGCCATTGTGGATCTGTACACCCCGGCCGACAAAGGGGGGCATGGAGCGGTTTCCACCCAAGCAGAAGCTGCTGCCCTCGCCGTCAGGAACGGGGTCAGCCTCAACTGTGGCAGCACTTATTTGGAGGGTCTTCCAAAGGCCGTGGAACAAGACCTCATCACCGAAGCTGAAATCGATGCGCAATTGTCCATCTTGCTTCGAACCCGTTTCAAACTCGGACTTTTTGACCCCAAAGGAAGCAATCCTTATGACAACATCCCAACAGATGTCATCAATAGTGAAGAGAACCGGGCCCTGGCCCGGGAAGTGGCACAAAAGGGCATTGTGATGCTGAAAAATGATGGTGTGCTTCCATTGAGGAACGATCTCTCCCGATATTTTGTCACAGGCCCCAACGCTGCCAATTCAGATGTGCTTCTGGGCAACTATTATGGCGTGAACCCCAAACTCGTTACCGTTTTGGAGGGCATTGCAGGTGCCATACATCCGGGCAGCCAACTGCAATATAGAATGGGAGCCCTGCTGGACAGGGAATCCCTTAACCCGCAGGATTGGGCCTCGCCAAATGCAGGCACAAGCGATGCCACCATTGCCGTGCTGGGCATTTCGAGCTTGCTCGAAGGGGAGGAAGGGGAATCTTTGGCCTCATCCACCGCAGGGGATCGATTGGACTACAATTTACCTGAAAACCAGATAAACTATCTTAGAAAACTTAGGGAGGCTGCTGGCGAAAGGCCAATCATTGCCGTGATCACCGGGGGCAGCCCCATGAACCTCGCCGAAGTACACGAACTGGCCGATGCCGTTTTATTGGTCTGGTACCCCGGGGAGGAAGGAGGCAATGCCATTGCCGATATCCTCTTTGGAAAAGTCTCCCCTTCGGGCAGGTTGCCCATCACATTTCCAAAGTCATTGGATCAGCTACCCCCTTATGAAGATTATTCCATGAAGGGCAGGACATACAAGTATATGGACGAAGATCCCTTATATCCCTTTGGTTTTGGGTTGAGTTATGGCAGTTTCACCTATGGTGAACTTAAAATATCCAAGGCCAATATCTCCAAAAATGAAGAAGTTACCGTCAGTGTGGAAGTGACCAATGAAGGCGAGGTGGAGTCCGATGAAGTGGTACAGTTATATGTTTCTGATGATGAAGCCTCCGTGGATGTGCCGAACTCCCAATTGTTTGGGGTGCAGCGCATCAAACTGGCACCAAAGGAATCGAAAAATGTGAGTTTCACCCTAAAACCCAATGCCTTTCAGCTAGTGAACAATGATGGACAACGGGTGCTAGAACCTGGTAAATTTACCGTCCATGTGGGTGGAAGCAGTCCCATGAAACGCAGCCAAGAACTCGGCGCCCCGACAATGAGCACGGGAACCATTGCCCTAAACTGACCTATCACCTAAAGAAACCATTGCATGCAAACATTCATCCACGACGATTTTCTGTTGGAAACCGACCATGCCAAGGAACTATATCACCACTATGCGAAAAGCCAGCCCATCATAGACTACCATTCCCATCTGCCCCCCAATGAAATTGCCGGGAACAGAGTTTTTGAAAACATTACACAACTCTGGATCGACGGTGATCACTACAAATGGAGGGCCATGCGGGCCTTGGGCATTCCGGAAAAATTTATCACTGGTAGCGCAACGGACAAAGAAAAATTCGAAAAATGGGCGGAAACCGTTCCGTATGCCCTCAGAAACCCCCTTTACCATTGGACGCATCTGGAACTCAGCCGTTATTTTGGGATCGATGAGCTCTTGAGTCCCAAGACCGCAGGAAAAATTTATGAGGAATGCAACGCCAAGCTTGGTCTGGATGGGCATTCGGCACGTGGGCTCATCCAAAGGATGAATGTTGAGGTGGTCTGTACCACAGATGACCCATTGGACAATCTTGATGACCACAGAAACCTTGCCGAATCTGGTTGGCCCGTAAAAATGCTCCCAACCTTTAGGCCGGATGGGTTGATTGCCATCGAAAAGGAAGGATTTACCGAATACCTTGCTTCACTTTCCAAAATCACTGACATTAAAATCACCGATTTTGAAACCTTGGGGCAGGCCATAAAAATGAGGGTGGAACATTTCCACAATCACGGTTGCCGACTTTCCGATCATGGCCTCCCCCATGCATACAGTGCGGATTTTACGGAAATGGAAGTCAACAGAATCCTATTGGATCGTTTGGCAGCAAAAAACTTGGACAAAAAAGAGCTTGCCCAATACAAATCTGCCATACTCTGTCTGTTGGGAAGCCTTTATGCGGAAAAAAACTGGACGATGCAGCTTCATTTGGGGCCGATCCGTGACACCAATGAAGCTATACTTTCCAAAGTCGGCATCAATGCCGGGGTGGACAGCATTGGTGATTATCCACAGGCTGAACCATTGGCCGGACTCTTGAACAAGTTGAACAACAAAGGCCATCTTCCCAAGACCATCCTCTATAACTCCAACCCCAATGACAATGAACTGTTTGCCACCATGGCGGGCAACTTTAATGGTGAGGGTATAAAAAGTAAGGTACAATTTGGTGCGGCATGGTGGTTTTTGGACCAAATGGATGGCATCACCGATCAATTGAATGCACTTTCCAATATAGGATTGTTGAGCTGCTCTGTGGGAATGCTCACGGACAGTAGAAGTTTCCTATCCTTCCCACGGCATGAATATTACAGAAGAATTCTCTGCAACCTATTGGGCAACGACATCAAAGCGGGCCTTTTGCCCAACGATATGGAGTGGATCGGGAAAATTGTAAGGGACATCACGTACAACAATGCCATGGAATTTTTCCAGTTTCCTGGTTATGTGGAAAAGGTTCCGGTGGAAAATTGATGCACGTGTACCTAAAAAGCAACAAAATTTCGATTTTGTCAGGTTGAGCGCAGTCGAAACCCATTGATTATCAACATACTTTAGGTTCTCGACTACGCTCGAACTGACAGATAGTAAGCTTTTTATAGTCCCTTCCTTACATTCCCTGCCTGAGCTTATGGTTCAACTGGTCTTGGAACGAAGTATCCTAGTCTTCTTCAGTGAGGAATCCCTTACAATGATCTCGGTGCCAAGGACTGTTATTTCCGTGAGGTCGGCATCGTAATTTTGCCCTGAATGGTTCAGGATACGTCTGGCCGAAATGGCCCCCATTTTACTGGCGGGATGCGATACGGTGGAGAGGGAAGGTTGCATTATGGAGGCTATCGGGTCATCATTGAAACCAATTACCGCCAATTGCCCTGGAACTTCCACCCCCATTTTCTTGGCACACATTATGGCACTCACCGCCGCGGTATCGTTTGCAGAAAATATTCCATCCGGTGGTTCGGGCATCTTTAACAGTTTCTTGGTGGCCTTAGTGCCTTCCTCAAAGCTCAGTGTCTTGAAATGGATGATGAGGTCTTCATCAATGGGGAGGCCGAACTCCCGTAGCGCATCCAGATATCCTTTTTTTCTTTCTTCATAAACATTCCTGTGCTGTGCCCCTGCAAAATGCGCAATCCTGGTGCATCCCTGTTCGATCAAATGCTTGGTGGCCGAGTATCCAGCGGTGTAGTTGTCAATCACTACCTTATAGGAATTGAAATTGTCCGGAACCCTATCCACAAAGACAATGGGTATGCCTTGATCGATGAACTTTTGGAAATGTCCCATATCCACCGTTTCCATGGATAGGGAAACGATAAGACCCGTGATCCTGCTGTCATATAGTGCATTGCAATTGCTCACCTCGTTCTCGTACTTGTCGTTGGATTGGCTGATCAACACATTGTACCCGGCTTTTCTTGCTGTTTCCTCTATACCACTGATCAGTGAGCCCATAAAAGGCCTGTTTATCCTTGAGATGAGGACCCCTATGGTATTGCTTTTGTTGTTTCTCAGCCCCGCTGCCAAATTGTTGGGGCGATATCCCATTTCTTCCGCAGCTTCCTTGATCAGCTTGATTGTTTTCTTGCTGATGCTCTTGTGGTTGTTCAAAGCTCTTGAAATAGTCGATGGGGAGTAATTCAATTCTTTGGCGAGATCGTAAATGGTAACCTCCTTTTTAATCTTCATCTGTCAAAATACCATTAAGTTGTTCAAGTCCATCAATGGATAACCTTGAGTTTCAATTTACTAAATTAGCCTTTAGTTTCCTTTTAGAATAATTTTTTTCAATTGCCCTTACCTCTCTTTTTGTCGGCACGATCCATCGCCATCCTAAATATCTCTCTGTCCTCGTTCAACAAAAAAAGTCATATCGCAAAAAAATTCATTAATCTTCAAATAAAATGAGGAAATAAATATACGCAATCGATTCCGTTAATTATATTTGAAAAGCATACTAAATAATTAACTGATCAAAATTAATGTACTGGATAGGGTTCGATATTGGCAGTTCGTCCATAAAAGCTGCCTTGGTAAATGCAGATGACGGCAGCGTTGTGGACATTGCCCAACAACCAAAGAAGGAAATGCCGATAGTTTCTGCCAAGCTTGGCTGGGGCGAGCAAGATCCCGAGCTTTGGTGGAAACATCTATGCACGGCCACAAAGGAACTCATCAGCAATAGCTCCATTGACAAAAAGGCCATCAAGGGAGTGGGGATTTCCTATCAAATGCATGGTCTTGTCGTGGTGGGAAAGGACCTTACACCATTAAGGCCCTCCATTATTTGGTGTGATAGTCGTGCCGTGGAGACAGGGGAGCATCTGTTCCAAACATCCGGCAAGAAAAAATGTGTGGACCATTTGCTCAATGCCCCCGGCAATTTTACCCTCTCCAAATTGAAATGGGTAAAGGACAACGAACCGGACATCTTCAAAAAAATTTACAAATTCATGCTCCCCGGCGATTTTATCGGTCTAAAACTATCGGGGCAATGCGTGACCACCCCCTCTGGACTTTCCGAGGGCATTATGTGGGACTTTAGGAAAAACCAACTGGCCGATTGGCTCTTGGAAGATGCGGAAATAGATCCCGAGCTGGTTTCCGAAATCAGGCCCTCCTTTTCGGAACAGGGCTTTGTGAGCAAAGAGGGCGCAGCGGAATCCGGCCTCCCCGAAGGCATTCCCATCATGTACCGGGCAGGGGACCAACCCAACAACGCCCTCTCGCTCAATGTGATGGAACCTGGACAGATAGCCGCCACCGGGGGAACATCCGGTGTGGTCTATGCCATTTCGGGACATGAAAAAACAAGGGAACACACGCGCATCAATAGTTTTGCCCACACCAACCATACCGCTGAAAATCCAAGGATAGGAAAATTGTTGTGCATCAACGGCACGGGAATCCAGTACAGTTGGATCAAGAACGAGCTCACCAACGGGCTTTCATACAATACCATGAACCAACAGGCGGAGTTCATCCCTGTTGGTTCGCAAGGACTTTCCATATTGCCTTTTGGAAACGGTGCGGAGCGCATGTTGGAAAATTGCAACAAAGGGGCACGGATGCTGAACCTCAATTTCAATGTCCACAAAGCGCCGCACATTTTCCGCGCAGCTT
This sequence comes from Allomuricauda sp., assembly GCA_048270465.1. Taxonomy (GTDB): domain Bacteria; phylum Bacteroidota; class Bacteroidia; order Flavobacteriales; family Flavobacteriaceae; genus Flagellimonas. The sequence continues at coordinate 215,173 of JBLWSV010000001.1, read as the reverse complement.
TGGAAGGCATTGCCTTTTCGTTTGTGTATGGCATGGAAACCCTTAAAAATGACGGTGTGGACATCACCTCCATAAAAGCGGGCAACGACAACCTTTTTAGGGCAAAAATATTCTCCAAGACCATAGCCACACTTACGCAAAGCCAAATAGACATGATCGAAACCACTGGGGCCGTCGGGGCAGCAAGGGCAGCCGCCTATGCGTTTGGGGACTTTAAAAGCATTGGTGAGGCAACGGCGTCGGATACTGTCCAGATGACCCATGAACCTGCATCCTCATCCGAGGCATACCATGAAGCCTATCAGACATGGAAAAAAGAATTGAAAAAATATATTGATAACTGAATAAAGCACGATTATGATCACAACAGGAGACAAGGAATTTTTTAAGGGAATAGGAAAAATAACGTTTGAAGGCAAACAATCCGACAACCCTTTGGCGTTCAAATATTATGATGAGAACAAGGTAGTGGACGGCAAGACCATGAAGGAGCATTTCAAGTTTGCCATAGCGTATTGGCACACCTTCACAGGAACAGGTGGAGATCCTTTTGGTGCACCCACCCAAGATTTTCCATGGCTTACAAGCACTGACCCCATCCAGCAGGCCAAGGACAAAATGGATGCCGCTTTTGAGTTTATGACCAAAATTGGGACACCATATTATTGCTTCCATGATTTTGACCTGATTGCCGAGGGCAGTACGTTGGCCGAATCGGAGAAGAGATTGCAGACCATAACCGATTATGCCCAAGAAAAGATGAAAGCTTCTGGGGTAAAACTGCTTTGGGGTACCGCCAATTGTTTCAGCAATCCCAGATACATGAACGGTGCTGCTACCAACCCGGATTTTGATGTGGTCGCCTTTGCAGGGGCACAGGTGAAAAATGCTTTGGACGCCACCATCAAACTGGGCGGGGAAAACTATGTATTCTGGGGAGGCCGAGAAGGCTATATGTCCCTGTTGAACACCGACATGGGGCGCGAACTGGACCACATGGCCCGTTTTCTGCACATGGCGAAGGACTATGCCAGAAAGCAAGGCTTCAAAGGTACTTTTTTCATAGAGCCCAAGCCGATGGAACCTTCCAAACACCAATATGATTTTGATGCGGCGACCGTACTTGGTTTCCTTACCAAATATGATCTTTTGGACGATTTCAAACTGAACATCGAGGTGAACCACGCCACCTTGGCCCAACACACTTTTGAACACGAACTCCAAGTGGCCGCGGACAATAACTTACTTGGAAGCATCGATGCCAATAGGGGCGATTACCAAAATGGATGGGACACCGATCAATTCCCTGTGGATGTATATGAGTTGACCCAGGCCATGCTCGTCATCCTGCAAGCGGGGGGCTTTCAAGGGGGCGGAATCAATTTTGATGCGAAGATCAGAAGGAACTCAACAGACCTTGAGGATATCTTTCATGCCCACATCGGTGGAATGGATGCTTTTGCAAGGGCATTGTTGGCCGCAAATGATATATTGAAAAATTCCAATTATATTAGCATGCGCACAGACCGTTACGCTTCATTTGATTCTGGGTCGGGAAAAGCGTTTGAAGAGGGAAAACTTTCTTTGGAAGACCTTCATGCACACGCCTCGAACCACCAAGACATCAAAAAGCGGAGCGGAAAACAGGAATTGTTCGAAAATATCATCAACCAGTACATTTAGAAGATAACTGGACAAACTAAACCAAATTAATTATGGAATCAGTTTTAGAAAGGCCGGATTGGATTGTCTTGGGCATCTATTTCTTGGCCCTTATTGGTGTGGCCGCTTGGGTGGTACTCCAAAAGAACAAGGACACCGAAGACTATTTTTTGGCAGGCAGGAACGTAGGATGGTTCGTGATCGGGGCCTCTATCTTTGCATCGAACATCGGTTCGGAGCACGTTGTGGGACTGGCCGGCACCGGATTTGAGTCGGGCACGCCCATGGCCCATTATGAACTTCATGCCTGGATCGTGCTCTTGCTCGGTTGGCTGTTCCTTCCCTTTTATATCCGAAGCGGTGCGTTCACCATGCCCGAATTCCTTGAAAAAAGGTTTGACAGCCGTTCCCGTTGGTTCCTTTCCATTTTTTCTTTGGTTGCCTATGTTTTGACCAAGGTTTCCGTGACCATTTATGCCGGGGGCATCGTGGTTTCAGAACTTTTGGGCATACCCTTTTGGTACGGTGCCATCGGGGTGGTGGTGTTTACCGGGATCTATACCGTGATCGGTGGCATGAAGGCCGTGATCTATACCGAAACACTCCAGACCGTTGTGCTGATCTTGGGATCGCTCATCATTACCTATTTGGGGCTCCAAGAAGTGGGCGGATGGGGACAGCTCAGGGAAACGGTTATAGCGGCCAGCCCAGACCATTTCAATATGTGGCGGCCCATGAGCGACCCTCAATTCCCTTGGACGGGCCTCTTGATAGGAGGTACCATTGTAGGGATTTGGTATTGGTGTACCGACCAATACATTGTGCAACGTACCCTTGCGGCAAACAATATTAAGATTGGTAGGCGCGGTGCCATCTTTGGGGCCTATTTAAAGTTGATGCCCATATTGATCTTTTTGGTTCCGGGCATCATTGCCTTTGCACTGACCATTCAGAATCCAGAGGTTTTCAATGTGGAACGTGCCGATAGGGCCTTCCCCATGTTGGTCAAAACCCTTCTTCCCGTTGGGTTGAAAGGTTTGGTGGCCGGAGGGCTTATGGCCGCACTGATGAGTTCATTGGCTTCCGTGTTCAATTCCTGTTCCACTATTTTCACTATAGACATATACAAAAAACTGCACCCACAAAAGACCGAACGTCAATTATTGACCATTGGTAAGGTGGCCACTGGGTTCATTGTGGTATTGGGAATCATTTGGATCCCCATTATGGACAAGATAGGTGGCGGGGTGATGTACCAGTACCTGCAAAACGTACAGTCCTACATTGCACCTCCGGTAACGGCCGTGTTCTTGTTGGGCATCATCTGGAAGAGGGTCAACTCCAAAGCTGCAATCACTACGCTTTTGGCAGGTCTGGTCCTATTGATTCTAAGGTTGGGCTCCGAAATTTACTATCAGCCACAAATAACGGCCGGGGAAGAAGCCACTGGCTTTCTGTTCCAGTTTGCAACCGTGAACTTTGCCCACATGGCCATTTTTATGTTTATTTTTTCGGTGGTGCTCTGCGTATCGGTAAGTTTGGCCACCACACCGCCCGATTATGCCAAGATCAAAGGACTTTCCTTTGGCACCTTGTCCGCAGAGGACAGGGCAGCCACCAAGGGCAGTTACAGCACGGTGGATGTAGTGCTTTCCGTATTGCTCGTGGCCATTGTGATCGCCATTCTATCATATTTTACGGGATAAGCCCTAAACAGTATTATTTTTTTGACGTAAAAAAAGCCCGGCAGTTCCGGGCTTTTTTCATTGAAGAATGTTTTTTAGAAAGTTGTCCTTGTAGGCGCGCCCAAGGGGAATCTTGGAACCATCTGTCATGACCACCTGATTGCCCGATATCCTATCAATTTTTTGGGTGTTGATGATATGGGATTTATGCACTTGATAAAATTGGTTGCCCCCCAGGATGTCCAGCCAATGTCGCAAAGGTTCGTTCGAAAGGATTTTTTTGTTCTTCAGGTGTATTTCGGTGTAATCGGAGTCCGATGAAATAGTATATATGTCCTTTACCAACACTTTGATATGTTCGTGACTGGATTTGACATATATTTCGGTAATAGGTGTATTATCGTTTCCTGACAACCCATTTTCCTGTTTTGGCCCCACTTTGTTCACTGCTTGCAAGAAACGTTGAAAGGAAAAGGGCTTGAGCAGATAATCCACCACATTGAGGTCGTAGCCCTCGAGGGCATATTCGGAAAATGCCGTGGTAAGGATGACCTGGGGCGGCTCAGGGATGCTCTTGAGGAAATCCAGTCCGTTGATCTTGGGCAAGTGGATGTCCAGGAACATAAGACCAACAGGGTCGGTTTTCAAAAACTCCATGGCTTGGATACCATCGGAAAAAATACCCACAAGCTCCAGTATCGGGACATCTTCAATAAATTTTTTAAGGATTCGCTGCGCAGGCGGTTGGTCCTCAACAATGATGCATTTCATACCGCTATACTTTTTCCAGTTCGAGGCTTAGGAACACATGGTAGCTCTTCTCTTTTTCTTTGATTTCCAATATGTGTTTCTTGGGATACAGCAGCTCCAAACGTTTCTGTACGTTCTTCAGGCCGATTCCCTTGGCGACCGTATCGAGGCTGGGCACGGTTTCAAAATTGTTCCTGCAATGGAACTCCAAAGTGGAACCTTTCATTTGCACCGAAATATCAATCTTAATATTTGATGACTGTCCCGATTGGCTGTGCTTGAATGCGTTCTCGATGAACACGATCAGTATCAAGGGGGCAATTCGGTATTCTTCTTCCATTTCGCCCACCTCAAACCGGACCTTTCCCCGGTCCTCTATCTGCAAGCGGTACAACCTGATGAAATTGCCCAACTGCTCCAGTTCCTTTTTTAAAGGTACGAACTGTTCCTTGGATTCGTACAACATATATCGCAAAACCCCACTCATCTCCAAAATGATCTCCGGGGTCTTTGGGGAGTTCTGCAAGGCATAGGAATACAGGTTGTTCAAATTGTTGAATAGGAAATGGGGGTTGATCTGTGACCGCAAAAACTGGAGCTCACTTTCCTGTATGGTGCTTTGCAGTTCATCAATTTCGTCCTGTTTCTGGAGGGCATCCCATCCAAATTTGCACCCTGAGAGGATGAACATCACTGGAAGAACACCCAATAGCGATATGTAGATACCAGGAAATGTGCCGGCGCGCTTGGTTCCCGGAAAAATGAGCGGCTCCAACAACAATTCCTCAATTGCAATGACCGCCACGACCACTAGGATGAAGCCGAGGAAAAATTGCCAGTATTTTTTTTTGTAGAGGAACTTGGGCATCAGAAAATAGGTGACCCCGACCGTGGCCATACTATAAAATAGCAGAAAAATGGCCTTGTGCACAATGATGCCCCCCTCGTTTCTGTCAAATGAGAAAAACAACAGTACCAGAACGTGGAGCACTATTTGAAAAAGAAGTTCTTTTTTAGAGATCAATATTGTTCAATTAATTCAAAATCAAATCTATGCATTAAACTTTTCTAAAAGAAAAACACTTTTACGAACAGCAATATTTGCCCCCCCAACGACAATTTGAGCGTGTTTTTCATAAGGGGTGGATTGTCCTTTATCCTTTGCCTTTGGAAAATTCGGAGTGGTTTTGAAGAAGTTGATAAGCAGCCAATGCTTGTCCATTGGTTGTTCTATGCCTAAGATAAGTTCCATAGAACCTAAAGAGCAAAAATAAAAAAGCTGCACTTCCGTGCAGCTTTTTTAAGCTCCCCCTGCTGGGCTCGAACCAGCGACCCTCTGATTAACAGCGTCGCCGAATGGGGTACATACAAAATTAAATTTGCCTTTATTTAATTGATTATCAATGATTTAATAAATTTTGATTTCAAACAGAATCAATTGAAACCAAGCTTTTGCGTGCAAATTGCGTGCAAATTTTTTTATAACTTATGTTCATGAACACGAGTATAAAGCTAAGTTTGGACACCCGCAGAATGACCCAAAATGGATGTTTTCCCATCATTTTGAGGCTGACCCATTTTAGAAAAACCACTTCGATAAAAACAGGCCATTATGTGCCAGAAGAATACTGGGATCATCACAGGTGCAAAGTAAAGAGAAATTTTCCAGATGTTGATTCGGTTCACTTAATGAACACCCTTTTATTAAAAAAACAACTTAAGGCACAAGAAGTAATCAATAGACTGGCCGACAACGATCAATTGGATAGGCTAACAGCCAAAGACATTGCCGATAAAATTGTCAATAGAAAACGGTTAAACTCATTCTATGAGTTCGGTCTTCAAAAAGCAGAAGAACTTATTAGGGAAAAACGGATAGGCACCGCAAGAAACTATTCTGGAATCATAGGCAGGCTAAAAGTATTTACAAACAATAGGGATTTAAAATTCAATGAACTCAATCTTGAATTCTTAAAACGGTTTGAAAGGCACCATTTATCAAAACCAGGCAATACCATCAATGGAATTGCATCTTATATGAGAACGATAAAGGCCATCTACAATAAAGGAATCAAGGAGGGCATGGTGGATGAAGCACTATACCCTTTTAAATACTACACCATAAAAACCAAGCCGACTGAAAAAAGAGCCATTAAAATTGAAAGCATCAAGAAAATACTTGAAATGAAAACCAAGATTGGTTCCAATCATTTTCACTATCGCAATTATTTTATTCTTTCCTATTTGATGTTGGGCATGTCCTTTATTGATATGGCATTTCTGAAAAGAGATAATATCATCGATGGCCGTGTTAAATTCCAAAGACGTAAAACAGGAAAACGCTACGATATAATTATAACTGATCAGATTAAACCCATTATTCAATACTATCTGGACCATCCTAACCCTTCTGGTTTTTTATTGCCCATAATTTATCGAGACACTTTAGAATTGCAATACAAAGATGCCCAATGGGAACTTAGACGTTACAATATCGGCCTGAAAGAGATTGCAAAAAAATGTGAGATTGAAGAGCGTTTGACTTCCTATGTTTCAAGACATAGTTTTGCAACCCATGCAATGTTCAAAAAAGTTCCTCTGGAAGCCATTTCCGCAATGATGGGCCATAACAAGCTAAGTACAACCCAAATTTATCTTAAGTCCTTGCCAAGCAATGTACTTGATTCTTATCAATTAGAGCTTAATTCTATTTAGAAATTAGTCCCAAATTAGTTTACGGACCCAAAACCTGTCTTAGAGATCGGGGTATCTTCAATGGTCTTTCTCCAAGCCTTTGTAAAGATAAAATTTACCTCTAAATCATCTCATTAATCGAATATGATCTTCACATTCCCTTCCTTGCTGCCCTCTTCTATTATTTTATCAATTAAGGCCATTTTCTCTTCGTCAGATATTCGAATATTATCATAAGGACTTTCCCAATGCACAATTGAATCTTTGTCGGCATAAAATGCAGGAGTAGTCGTTAATTCACCTTCAATTTTTAGGGACTTCCCATCCGTTTCAACTATAATATATGATCTTGTGCCAGTGATTTTCATCTTTTAAAAATTAGTGTTTCCTTCAAAGTTACTGGGTCTATAGTAAATATCCTAGTCACATTTTTGTTTGCTTTTAAGGCAGGTAATTCTACAGTTTCCCAAATACTGCCTGATCTTAAATCCTTGCCTATAACTGCTCGGACGTCCCCAACTGCTTCATTTGCATATAATTTAGATACCTCTTTCCAGGCTTCAAGTGATTGAGGATTGGTTAGGTCCCAGTTCGGCAATTGAATATTTTTGGAATCTATCAATCCTTCAAGAGTTGTCCCTCCTTTTGATTTAGCAATTTCCAATGCTCTTGTTGCACCGCCAATACCATCGGTTGTCCCAGACCAAAAAAATGACTTGTTATTTCCAGCCCTAAACAATGGGGCCAGTTTTTCCAAGTTTGTTATAATAGTTTTGCTTCCTTGCTTGGTTATAATTCTTAAAGCCTTTGCCCCTTTTACAACCTTAAAAGAAGGCTTAAGGATTTTCCCACCAGGAACTGTGCCAACGATTAGAAATATTCCCGCTTCTGCCCTACTAGCCTCATTGCCGTCAAAATCTTCTCCATTAATAAGGATGACAACATCCTCAATTGGAAGCGCATAGCGTGCGACACCTTTCATCCCTTTCCAGAATACCTGGGCCAAGTAAGGGTCACTTGTTGTACTGACACCATCTGCAGGCATCAGTAGCTCGTGCCACCCGTCTAGTTCCTTGTTATATATATAATAGTAGTAACCATCATCGTTCAGGGTAGGCTCTGAAAATGAATTACCCCCGTTTATCCCTTTTCTTGGGGAATTTGAACGATAGACCCAACCACCATTATTGAGACGATAGAACCTATTGGGGCCACTTCCATCCAAAACATAGTTGTTATAGGCTAGCGCATCCAGTCCTCCTAATTTTCCTGAACCATTATAGGGTAGAAATCCATCCGTTAATTTGTTCAATTTATAAGTCAATCCCACCTCACTATCTGTATAAAACTCATCCTTGTGCTCCTCAATGACCCTTTTCTTGATATCATTGAAAATCGCAGCAACTTGGCCTGGTGATTTTCCAGGATAAGGGCCAATTCCTTGGGCTTGTTTGTTCAGGACATCAGTAACATATGCATCATTAAAGACCAGGGCATCAAGTGATAAATTAGGCGCATTCTTCTTTCCTAAGTCTAATAGCGTAGTGGAAACCCAGAATTGGGGAATATTATATTTTGAAATTGGGACGGATAAAACACCCGAATTACGGTTATTATACTGTGTCAGATAGGCCGTCATCAGAAATATCTTGTCTTGGAGTCCCTTTTGCCCATAATAGGAATAATGCTTACCAGCCATAGTATTGACCAAACTCCCATTGTCAACAATTTTATTCAGTCCCTGAGCCCAAGAACGGTTCAGAGCTGAATTGTATTCTGGTTCGGCAAAATCCTTTGTGGCCAGATTTTTAACACTCGTGAGTTGGGCTCCACTGGATCGGCCTAAATTTACACCCCTTACATTGACATCAAATAAATAACAATCTATTCGATGTTCCACGTAAGATCCACAGGTGCCCTTTACTTGGTCCCACTCATCGAGCAGGTTAAGTTCATAGGTATATTGTTCCTGTTCCTTGTCAAATCCATTGGCTTTTTGTGTATGGCTATAGGCTACCGATCTTGCATTGGTTTCAACTCCCGTGAAATTCTTTTCGTAATTCTTAAAAAAATCCTTCTGGGCCGTTCCAAAAGAGGTGTGGTTTGTTCCCAATTGTCGATTTATTTCCTTCAGAAAATTGGCCTCCTGTTTCTTAAGCCAGTCATCCACTGCTTTTTGTTGGGCTATGGAAATGGCATTTTGCATATGGAGTAAAACCTGCATATTGTTGTATGTAATCTCAAAATTAAAGGGAGTTTCCTCGGTCTTGGCCACAGGTTTTTTGATCAGCGTCCCTGATACATCAGCTTTCTCCGCATCGATTGCTGCCTGTTTGTTATAATAATGCAGTTCATACTGGGCATACGTTGATTTTCCTGCTAAAAGGAAAAACGAAAGAAATAGTATAGTTGCGTATAAATTCTTCATCTTTCTGTAATTATTGTTTGATTACCAATTTTGTATACAATTTGTCATTGACCTGTACTTGGACAACATATATCCCAGATTTGAGGGAACCATTGGAAATGGTATGGACATGCTCCCCTGCCCTTAAAAGACCATTGCTCACGTTTTCCACATTGACACCACCGTAATAATCCATAAGCCTTACCTGTACATGGGCATCGGTCTCCAGCTCATAATAGATGAGAAGGTCATTGATAAAAGGATTTGGGTATAGTTTGATAAAGCTGTCCCCCTGTTCTGCAAAAGCAGCCAGGGCCTCTTCGGAAATAAGGGCACCATCGCGAGTCAGCACCATCAACATGGGTGGGCCAGGCTCTGACCAATCCAATATTTGAGTCTCCAATCTACCCAATAGATAATCCGTACCATCAATGTTCATCGAGGTAAAGGACATGGACGTCAATCCGTAATCAAGTGTTGTATAATCGGGATGATCTGTATACAGTTTTTCTAGGGTAACCCGACCGTCAAAAATGGTCAGTTCGCCGTTTCGCCAAATGGCCTCGCTTGTTGTTGAACTTTCCCCTAGCTGAATGGTACTTTCCACAGTTCCATACGGATCGGAGACCTCGCCGACAGTCATACTTGCATGGAGTTTCCGAATCATCTTTTTCCCTGACCAGTCCATTTCTACCCACTGTCCTTGCCAATTTCCTGATATGGTTTCCGGGATAGTTTCCGTTTCAGTTTCTAAAATGGTTGGTTTTTCTCCTTGATCATCGGTCATGACCTCTAACAATTCCGTATTTTCTTTGTCATCTTGCGAAGTTGGACCTCCCACTTCATCCATGCTTTCCAATTGACCTACTAGAACTTCGCTATTGTAAATGGGGTTATATCTTAACATATCCAAGGCCCTTGCCCTATCCTTTGGCACCCCGTATCCGAAAAAGTACATCTTGGCCAACCAATGTTTTGCCATAGGGTGGTCGCTTAGGGTGAACCATTCCACCGCCTTTTCATAATCCTGTGGGATGTTCCCCAATCCTTTTAGATATAGGTAACCCAGACTGTAGCTGGCCTTAGCATTGCCCTTTTCATGGGCCACCCTGAACTCATCTCTGGCCTTATCGAAATTCAAGGGCGTTCCAATACCGTCTTTGTATAAGATGCCCAATAAACAAGTGGCCGCTGGATCACCCGCTTCCGAAAGTTCCTTTACCTGTTTGAACACTCGTTTTGACTCTTTTCTGTCAAGTTCTCCTAAGTAGATATAATCCTCTACCGATTTAAGGATGGAATCGTTGTCCGTCTCCTGTGCTTGGAGTGAAACACATAATACAATGGCGAGCAGTGCCATGATAGGATTTCTGTTCATATGTTATAGATTAATGGTTTGTTCCTACATCGATTGAACCGACTGGCACTATTTTCGGAAACAGGTCCGTTCCCTTTGGAGTATAAAAAGTAGCCATGTACCATATATACTTGGTTTTTTTGTCGGTAGATTGGGAATCATCCCAATCCTAAAAACGTAATTGTGCATAGGCATGGAATGTAAAGGAAAGGTACGTCAAAGTGCAGGTTGAATCCCAAAGGCATCACCTTGGAATTTCTAAGGTGATCGCCTTAGTTTTGCTAAGGAATATTTATAGAAGACCCTTGGTTCTGGCTGTTTCGATAAGAGCGTGGGTCTGCCCAGTATCTAGGCCAAACAAATTGGCCAACCTTCGTTTTCTCCATTCGATTCCTGAAGGGGACAATTTAAGCTTTTCCGACAGATCACGGGTGCCGGCCCCACTGGACAAAAGGAACAAAAGCTGGCGGTCCATATCCTCGACCTCTTTAGGCACCGTCATTTCCTTTCTCAAAAAATTCAAGATAGTTGGGCTAAAGAAAGTCTCCCCTGCGATTACCTTTCTAAAGGCACTTTCAATTTCATTGAACCCCATTTCGCTTTTGATGATAAAGCCTTCTGGATTAATTTCTTTGAATATGGTGTAGTAATGGTACTTATCACTGATGGACGTAAGGAATATAATTTTTGCCTCGGAGTCCGATACTTTTAAAGATTTGGCCAGGTCAAACCCTGTTGCACTGCTATTGGCCCCCAACCTAAAATCCAATAGGGCTAGATGTAGCTTTTTACCTGTTTTGATAAAATCTAAAGCAGCCCCATAGGTGTGGTAGATTGCAACCTTAAACTCTAGCCCATCTTGGCTTTGGGAAATCCCGTCAAGTGCCAGTTTAAGGGCATGGCAGGTCAAGGGCTCATCTTCAAGGATCAATACATTTAGTACTATCACTTAAATTAAGTTTTTGGTTTGGCAATATTCTTCTTGGGGGAGTGTGCGAAATTACTTAAACTAAAATACAACTTAAAAATTGTATGTAGAATGGGTAAAGATGGAAGTCCTATTGAATAAAATATGACCCGGCAATTATAAGTAGTTTTAAATACATGACTATTCTTCCACTAATCTATTTTTTCAGTTCGAGCAATAGACAACAGAAGAGAGAAATCTAGATATGCTATTGTCATCACAATTTTGTCTTTGCTCCCAGAGATCACTAAAGAAAACTGAATAAAAGAGCGAACGAAGCAAAGCGAAGTGCTGCAAGCCCAAATCTTACCGAAACTAATTTACTGAGCGAGGCAAAAGGTCAATTTGGAAGTTTCACATCTCCATATAATTCCTTCATTACTTCACAGGGGTCAATAGCAATGGCCAATGAAATAAGGTAGAGTTCCTCCGCCCTTAGTTTCGTGGTCGGGTTGGAACTCAATTGACTTATCCTTGATTTACTTATACCTGTCCTTCTCGCAACTTCCGCTTTATTGATGGACTTTTTGGCCAAATATAATCCTAGGTCTGTCATTATAGAGTGAATGTAAAATTTTGATACATAAAGATAGATTTTAGATACACCTATATAAAATTTTATCCAATTCGTATAGAAAAAGAGTATTTATTTTATACATTGGTATAGAAATTCTACACGAATGGAATGAAATTCACCTTAAAACTTCGACATATGGATTCCTTAGCACAAAGAAAGAAACAGTTCGCCCCACAGATACAGGGGCTTTTATCGGATATCATCAAAGTAATTCCGAAGGTTGTACAGGTCTATCTGAATAAGGGCCTCAAAAAAAAGAACCCCTTTAAATTCAGGTGGAACATCATCATCGATGCACCCAAAAATGACATAAACAACAAGTTCCTTCCCATTATCCAAGGGTTGTTCCTTGACCATCAAGATCATTTCCACAATCTCTTTTCCCATGATTACGCCAAAACAGAACTGGCTAATGGAAACCTGTTTTTCATCAACCATTGTCGGACCGAACATCTCATATTTGGAAATCGGGAAATTGGCTTTCCTTGGAACCAACATGAAGACCTTACCAATGAGAAAGTCCAGAAACACATTGAGGAGGATTTTCGGACATCCTTGGAAGGCAGTTTTGCTTTTCAAAAGGGGTTCAAATACTTCATGTCGGATAACAACCTTTCCCAAGCTGCCTTTATGGCCCACCAAGGGTTCGAACTGGGATACCGAGTACTGGAAGGCTTTCTCTGCGGAAAGGTCAAAATATGCCATAAGATAGAAATCCATCAAAAGTTCATGGAAAGGAACATTTTCCGAACAAAGGGAATGTTCAATCTTGAAGACAACAAAGAGATGGAATTGTTGGAACTATTGGATAGGGCCTATTCCAGTTCAAGGTATGAAAACTCCTTCCATATTGAAAAGGCTCAGTTGGACATTTTGAAACAAAAGCTTGAATGCTTCTTGGATGAGATCAGGCAATTATTTAAAGAGGAACTTGAACTTTTACAGACCCTTATTACAAGTGAAAGAAAGGCTTTGCTCGAAACCCAAAATATAGAAGGCCCCAACCTATTGGACACGATCAAGCAATTGAGCAAGGAAAACTTTGAAATGATGAGACCTGCAAATCGAAGGACCAAAAAAGGATATTATCTCAACCATGTCTATATCCACAGTCACTTCTCCCTTTTCTACACCTTAAAATCGGCCCTCAATGTATGTATCCTGGCCTTGGACGAGCAATGTGATATGACCTTGGATATTAAAAACATCAAGGAGGATGTAAAGACCGTACTGGAGTTTGCAAAGAACCTCATCCCCTTGGAAGAGGGCAACTTTCTGGATGAAATGCGGGAACTCATGCTTTCCGATAATGAAACCACCACTTAACAAAGAAGCCATGAAAAAGAGCGAGGAAAGCCATAGCAATGAAAATGAACTATTGGACAAAGTGATTGGTTTGTTGAACCCAAGAAAACGAAGGTATCATGGAAAAGATGAACCGCAAGTCCAAGAAGTAGTTTTCAAGGTGGAAAACAATTCAGAATTGCGTTATGTCATCGCTTGCCTATTAAGGCTGTGCATGTCCACCATTGACAATGAAAACGAATTGGATTCCCCAAGACTTCCCTTTCTATCCAAGGATGATGCAGTGATCACCATACTGGAATTGGTCATAAATATTCTTCCAGATGACCAGTTGGACAGTTACGACCGAATAGAAAAACTCCTTTTAAAAGAATAAACATGACTGTCAACTCAAAAACGTCAACAATGAAACAGAAAAAGAAGCAACTCAAAACCTTGAAGGATATACAAGATCTTAGAAAAAATCTTACCGGACTGTTGAGTAACAAAAAGTCCATTGATCCCAAAGGAAACCATGTGTACTTCGAGGTCAGGGACAACAACCACCTTTTGATGCAGATCAGAAGCCTATTGCAGCTCTGTGTATTCGCACTTGATGGTGATGGGATGATGTTGGCCCCTAAAAACAATAATGCATCAAAGGAGGATAGTATCACCCAAGTATTGGAACTTGTACTCTGCATCCTTCCGGATAGTCAAATGTATTATATGGACAAATTGGATGAAATACTATCGAAACTTGATGATAAGTAATCTTATAAATAAATTCAAATACATCACGCCATGAAACCAAACGAAGAAAAGCTCCTAAAGGATTTAAGGCACCACTCAAATGACCATTCCCCTACCTTGGTTCCACACCCATGGTTCAAGGAAAAGTTTCAACCAACGTTCTTTTATCTTGATGGTCATGCCGATCTATTGTTGACCGTTCGTGCATTGATATATCTTTCCATGAGGGCAATAAATCCTGAATTGGGTTCGGATGATGTAATGGAAAGGAACGAAGAGGAATTTATCCATCAGGCCATGACGATTGCCAACCGTTTGATGCCTGTCGGTGAAGAGGCCTTGATGGACCATTTGAACCTATTTTATAGGCAAGATAAGAATGCTAAAGAAGAGGAATGATTTAGGAATGACAAAGACATTCTTGCCCCAAATGAGCAAGTGATTTTTATTTTTTACGCTAAAAATTCCTTGATTTTACTGGGCTGACCGCATTTTTACGCTAAAAACAGCATCAATCCATAGATTTCAGATGGTCAAAAGTAAGGGGCAAATCAACACTTAACTCAAACACCGAACAATCATTTTTTCATCAAAAATTCATTGATTTTACTGGGCTGAGAGCATTTTTTCACCAAAAATGATGTAATTACCAATAATCAATATTCTCAAAAAATCCACTAAAAATGGGCTTTTCCGAAGGAAAATAAATAAATAGCACCGCGCTAGCGTGCTATCCTCTTGCTTTACATTTTTCTTTTGCAAAGCAAAACAAAAAAGAAAGCAGTCCAAGTTTGGAATTCAAATCAAACCATTACAGAATTTCACATTTTCCGATTTATTGAAAATCCTTACTTTTAACTTCATCCCCCAGAAATGTGCAATCCACTTAGTTAAAAGCTATTATTAAAATTTAAAAATCTGTGCATAGACTTAAAGCATATTATGCCAAATAAGTAAGCCTCCCTATAAAAGTTGGCAACAAGCTGAACAAAAAACAAATGAGATAATTGATGAATAGAATCATACTTATTGGAAATGGTTTCGATTTGGCGCATGGTATGAAAACTAGCTATAATAATTTTTTTAAGGATTACTGGAAAAATATAATTGCACAATTGCAAAATGCGGCTGCAAATAATATTACAAGCCAAGGAATTCCATTTGAAAATGAAGAAATTAAAGTAGATGGAATTTATGGCCCTTGGGGAACGACAACAAAGATTGACGCAGCAAATTTTGAAGATTTATTAACTAACTTAAAATCACAAAATGTTGATTTTTCATTCAAGAATAAGTTTTTAGAAATACTTACAAAAAGACAAAAAGAACTGAATTGGGTAGATATTGAAATCGAATATTATGAATTACTTAAAAAATCTTTTAATGACAATGAGCAAGGGACATTAGATTACACCATTCAGAAACTGAATAAGGATTTTGATAGAATAAAAAACCTATTAGAGGAATATTTGGTAAAAATAGAGTTAGAATTTGATAAAAGTAAAAACGCAAATTTCCCAAGAACTCGACATAATATTGGGAGAAAAATATATTCTAATTTCAACTTAAGAGATTTTTCTGAGAGTTCGTTAAATCAAAAAATTGACATAGAATATACTGATTTTGTTAAAGACGCAAAGGCTTTTAAGGAAGGTCAAATAGAGAGACCTGATTTGTCAGAAAAAAGATTCTCTCTCATATCGGCAATAGGAGTAGATGCAGACAAAGAAAAGTTCAAACAATTAATGTTATCTCAAGATGCTCAAGTTTTTTTCGATTTAATACCTAATCACACACTTTTTTTGAATTTTAATTACACATTTACCGAACTTCATTATCAAATACCGGATAGATTGCCAGAATGGAGAAATGGAAAGACAGTCGATTTCATCCATATCCATGGAAGCAACAGAAAAGAAGATAAAAACCCTATAATTTTCGGTTTTGGAGATGAACTAGATGATGACTACAAAAAAATAGAGAGACTGAACAATAACGATTATTTAGAGAACATCAAATCTATAAGATATTTAGATACTGATAATTACAAAAGACTTTTAGAATTTGTTAATAGTGGGAATTATCAAATTATGATAATGGGTCATTCTTGTGGGACTTCAGATAGAACTTTGTTAAACACTATCTTTGAAAGTGATAATTGCGCATCCATTAAAGTTTTTTATCACAATAAGGGAGACGGAAAAGATAATTTTGGTGATATAATAAAAAATATTTCTAGAAATTTTAACGATAAGGCATTAATGAGAGATAGGGTTGTAAATAAAACATACTGTGAACCTCTAAATTGAAAAAGTCAGTTGCTATGTGGATTCCCCGATTTAGTGAAGGTTTTCTTGAAAACCAATATAATCTCAAGCCGGTCTTTTACATAGGTCGATGGGACTATAATTAACCTTGTTCATGCATTTTTTCGTGAAAAATTTGTCGGTTTTATTGGGCTGACGGTACTTTTCCGTGAAAAATTTCAAATATCTCTCCTTAAATCATTTGCAAAAATTATATAATTAATTGAAAATGAATTTTTTGCAATAAACCTTATACCTGTAACATGGCGCTAGCCTGTTACCCTCTTGCTTTACATTTTTCTTTTGCGAAGCAACACAAAAACGAAACAATCCTATTTAGGAATTGAAAGGAATTATTTAAACTCTTTACGGGATTCCACATTTTCCAGTTTATGGAAAATTCTTACTTTTAGATTCATCTCCCTAAATTTACAGTTAGCCTATTAAAAACAATGCTTTGTGTAAGATCTTGGGCATAGTCAACCAAATTGGTAGTATATACCCAATAAAGTTCAGTATATAAGCAAGTTGGGACGGATTTGAATGCCTACGGCTTCATGCGAAAAAGAGAAAACTGAATTATTAAAATGAACCGAATTGAATTAGAAGTAACAAATAAGTACAGACCAATTAATCTAAATGCCCCTGCTTCGTATTTTTTAAAATTTCCCTGCCAACCCGCATTTGGCACATTTACAAAGTCACACAAGCCAACACACAGCCCAACCTTTGTAAAAGAGCCAAATTTTGCCCACACTTTAAACAGTATAATAACATTTAAAGAATATAATTATGAACGATAATTTCTTGCAGTCAACTCTTAAATCTGGTCTTTTCGATATTGGGGACAGTGATGAACGATTAAAATGGCTTCAGCAATCGGTAACCGATTTGGTGAAGTTTCTTAAGAAGAATTATACTCTCTTGCCGAAGTATTCCCTAGTAGCATTAGACCCGAATATCTCTGATAACGAACCAGTGTTACTTGAAGTCGAAGAGATTGTCACTAAATATTGGAAGGCGCTTAGGGGAAAATATCCTGATATGCCCAAAAATATTCACAGAGGTGTTATTCTAAATGCATTGATGGAATTAGGAAGTGAGGATCCTGTTGCTGCGAGAATTATTTACTTAACATCCACTAATTTCTATCCTTACGCAAAACTTGGCAAGGAAAAGGAAATTGTCCATACGCTCTTAACTAATTTAGGAGAAATTGCCGAATCCCATGCAGTTGAAGAATGGTCATTGATTGAAGAAGAACCTAAACTCAGAATTGGTACTTTAAAAATTTCTGATTTCAAATTTGGAGGAGCTACAATTGACAGTAATAAATTAAAGGGAGGTCTAAAAGTTGCTGTTGGGAATGACCCTCAAACCAATCATGGAAGTCAACATGGTGGTGTTGGACACTGGGGTGAACATTTTGCTAATAAATCAAGTGAGGCAATAGCCAATTCATTTAATAGTGCCATCGAATCATTTAATAATTCACTTACACCAACAGCCATCGAAGAACCAGTAAATAAATTTTTTACTTCATTCAAAAAGGCTTTGGATGAAAACTTAAAATCCTTTTTTACTTCAATTATAGCAGTTGAACGTAGAAGCAAGTTGCTTTGGTGGAAAGAAACCCTTTATTCTCCATCACTCAGGAAAAGCTACCGAGAAGTTTCACGACCTATTCTCCCGATATTAATGGGAGTTGACTTAAACAATCAGGTCGCTAAAATAACTCCAATAAGTGTAGACTATCTACTAAGAGATACCTTGTTAATTCTGAGTGAAAAGAAAAGTGAAAAAATAAAACTTAAAGACTTCTTTGACTCATTAACAAAAAATTCAACTAAATCTGAGGTAACCGGCCTTTTACCCGAAATAAATGAATCAGAAGGAAGAATTAGTATAACTGATTTTATCATTCTTTTCTTAAATGATAAGGTTAAACTCAAAGACTTCACTGACAGAACGGGAATTAAACAAGATGATGAAGTTTCTATTGAAGATTTAGCTGTTACAATTTTCCATGATTTACTCACCAAAAGACTAAGCTCGAAGTAATATGGCTGGAAATTGCTCACAACCTAAATGTTACCCCGAGGACAGTGGATGCAATATTGAAGGATGCATCAATCTTTCAGATTGCAAATACTATGGCGAAAAGGATGCTTCTAAAAAAGAAGACAAACAAGAAATAGATAATGAAGGGCATAGAATCTCTTGGACAGGAAATACAATGGGGCTCTATGACCTCAATTTCTTAACAGCATCAAGAAAGCCAATTTTTATAGGAATTACGGGAGTTGCAAGTGCTGGAAAAACCACGTTTTTAGCCACACTGTACTGCCTTATTAGACAAGGTGCTAAAATAGGTGAATATAGTTTTGCTGGCTCACTCACTCTTAACGGCTGGGAAGATATTGCCTGGTATCTAAGTTGGAAAAGCAATGCAGAAATTCAGTTCCCAGACCATACCACAAATAACTCAGGGAGAGTTCCAGGATTACTCCATTTAGCTTTAAAGAATAAGGCAAGTAAGAATGTTGACCTAATTTTCACAGATGCACCAGGTGAATGGTTTGATCACTGGAGCAATAATATCAATAGCGAAAATGCGATTGGCGCTCAATGGATATATGAAAATTGTAATGGTTTCTTACTTTTTGCAGACAGTGATATGCTTTCTGGTAGCCAAAGAGGAAATGCTAAACGACAGCTTAAACAAGTTGCAGATCGGCTAATTGAAAACATCAATGATAGACCAATAGGTCTAATATGGTCTAAATCAGATATAGAGTTAAACCATCAGACTAAAGAACAAATTATTAAACATATAGAAGCCACTCCATTTAAACACTTCAATCAATTTGAAACTAGCGTCCAAGAAGGTTCTAGTGGTGAATTTCATAAGGCAATTTTGGAATCTGTTAACTGGGTTATTGAAGAATTGAACCAAAATTGTAATACTCTTCCAAAAATTTCAGTAGACAAACCCGAGGATATGTTTCTTTCAAAACGCTCAATTAATGAATGATATGGAAAAACATAATATTTTGATAATTGGAGGTCCAAACACTGGAAAAACTCATTTCGGGGCTCAATTATACGAGCGAATAAACAGTAGTAGGTTTGAATTTAAAATTGACACTAGCAATCGACCTTCAGATTTGTCAATTTTTCAAGACGCAATAAATAATCTATATAATGGTAAAAGAGCCGCACACACAGAAACAGGAGCTAACCGAAGTATTGAACTGATAATTACGGATGAAAAGAACTCTGAGGTCAAATTGGCCTTTCCAGACTATGCCGGTGAACAAATCACCTCAATTGTAGATAATAGAAAGGTCAATAATTTATGGAAGGACTATATTGAAAATAGTACATCATGGGTATTGTTCATTCGACTAAATGAACTAACTCCACTAGAGGATATTGTAAACAAGGGAATTCCAAGTCCCGAAGAAATTAAAAAAAGGAATAGTCAGCCGCCTCCGGTTAAGGTATCGGAAGCGGCCTTCTATGTAGAATTACTTCAAACATTAGCCTATATCAAAGGGCTTTCAACATTCTCTCCAATTGGTCAACCTAACTTAACCGTGGTTTTATCCTGCTGGGATGAACTAGAAATACCCGAAGGACAAGTTCCATCAACTTTACTTCAAGAAAGACTACCTATGTTATTTGATTTCTTGAATAATAACTGGAAAAATGAATCTCTTTCAGTTATAGGCTTATCATCAACAGAGAAATCTCTTACAGATGAGCCTGATGATGAATTCATCGATAAAGAACCTATTAATTTCGGGTATTACATAAATAAAAAGGGCGATTCTCAACGAGACTTAACTCTTTCAATTAAGGATTTCATCGGACATGAGTAAGATTGTCATCCATCAAGCATATTATGGTGAAGTCAATAAGTCTCACTCTAAAATTCATCAAACTGTTGATGATTCAGAATTAACGTCATTTTTAATAAAGTTCACCGATCGACCTGGCCCACTTCCTCCTGGAGTTTTGCTCAAACCATATTTATCTGGCTCTGCTTTTAAAAATTATTACGTATTCTCTAAAACCTTTCCAGACCCACTAGCTAGTCGTTCTGGTATGGTAATAACACATGTTTTAATCGCGGACAAATCAACTCTCGAAAACATTAATGACTTACAAATCATCCTAAGTCTATTGATATCTGAACCTCCGGTTGAAAGAACCAATTTGGAGCCTATTGAAATTAACGTTAAACATTCGGACCACTCCTATGAAAACAAACAGCCAGTTTTTATCCAAAAATCTCTTTCATCATTTATTAAAGGGGATTTACCTATTCTGTTTACGGGTGATTTAGTCTCTTTTGAGGAGATCCTTCAAAAATTATGGAATTCTCCAATCAATGGTTTTAAGGAACAACTTAAGTACAGAGCCAGTTTTTCACCAAAAGACATAGAAGGTTCGACTGATTTAACATTAGCATTTGTTCAAAGTGAATTATTGTCAAAGTGGAATACTAATAAACTAATCAGTGGAGAGGAGAATGACATAATTGAAATCAAATCACCCACAGAAGCCTTGTTTCTAGGAAGGCAAAAAGAAAACCCATTATATGATTTTCTTAAAACTATTGGTGCCGATCTTGATGATCTAAATACATATACGCAAGGTGATGTATTATTTGAAGATTATGTTGATTTGGACAATCTGAATGATCCGGATTTTATAAGACGTGACTTAAGGATTCTTTCAAAACTTTCACCAAATAAGAACCTCGGTGCTTCCGTTAAGGAGGAGTTTATTGAAAAGTACAACGGTTTAATCAATAGTGGCATAGAGTCAAATGTCAAAGGGTTAAGGAACATCTTTTGGAGCGCCTATATTGATGGAGAAAAAAAAGGTAAAAACCTTGTAAATGCCATTATTGATAAAGCAATTAGAGATTCAAAGTTTAAGCATATTGAAATGCTTTCAGAAGTGTCCGCTACTGCTATAAATGAAACAAACAAAACGTGGTGGCATAAAGCCATCGTTGATTCATTTAAAAAAAACGTTTTAAAGACAGAAGAGACCATTCAAAAATCGATTTGGAAACTCTTACTTCTTTCAAAAGACAGCTCCAAATCCATCTTTTCATTTATACCTTCTCGCAAAGACTCAGAAACACTTCTAATTCAACATTTGCCTAAAGATGTTCCGACTGAAATTGGAAAGACTGTCTTGCATGAGCTACAAAAAAGGAATTGGAATTTGCTGCATGCGGAAATATTATTAAAACTCTACAAACCAGTAGAAGCAGTTGAAAAGCAATTGCCTATTGAGGATTTAATGAGTTATGATGAGTCAATAGGATTTAAATTGATTCTCAAGAATCTTTCAGATAATGAGGTCTTAGCAATAACCTTAAAATTGTGCAACGACAAATTGATTCATGGATTAATAAGAAGAGTAATAAAAAATGAATCCATTTTTAGTTCGATTGATATTCAAGTTTCCTGCTGGCTGACAATCTGGACAGACTTACTAAATGAAGAAAAACCTTTTAGTTACGGGATTAGAGGCAAAGAACAAGCCCTCGTTTTCGGTGTATTTGAATTGGCGTTAAAGGGTAAGCAAATTGATCATGTAGTTTTTGAAAGAACTGCCGAAACAATCTACTCCAATATTTCAGAATATAAAAATCGTCAAAAAATCTGGGCCTATATTCCTGCTAGTTGTCAAGCTAAGTACGTTGAATCAACAGCAGAATCATTGGTAGAAAAGATAGTAAATGAGGGAATTGATGGTTCGTCAATTGAAAAAATATTGGCTGATCATATCACCTCAAAATCTTACATGACATCATTTCTAAGTAAATATAGAAGTGATGTAGAGCCTGTATTAAACATGTTTGAGAGCTTCACTTCTCTCTCTGATAAATTTCTTAGTGATTACATTTCCCTCTATCATTCTCAAATTACTGAAAATCAATCAAGACGTCTTGGCACACTAATTTTATCAAGGAATTACACCACCTCTGCAAGGGCTGTTTATGATAAGTCTCGTTTCTATGGATCATTTGCGTTAGCATATGAAGTTTGTAAATCTCTTGTAAAATTGAATTGGTTTGAATCCATTTGGTCAAGCCCTTCGTCACAATACAAATCACAATACTATCCAATGGAGCAACCGAAAAACATTCAACCAAACCCAGTTGAGAACCTGCCAACAGTTGTTATTCTAACAGCAATCAAAGAGGAATATTTGGCAGTCAGGGAACATTTGGTACAACCAGTAGATGCCACTCAAAAAAGCACGAGCTATGAAGCAGGAGTATTTGAGTTTAATAACAAATTAATAGCTCGTGTTGTAATTCGAGAGTGTGGGCCTAAGAATACGAATGCTGCACAAGAAACTGAGCGTGCTATTCAATATTTTTCACCTGATGTAATTTTATTCGTTGGTATTGCTGGATCAAGAAAACCTAAGGACTTCTCAATCGGTGACGTTATTTACCCTACATTGATTTATTCCTACGAAGGAGGTAAATCGGAAAAAAAATCATTTAGCTCAAGACCTGATATGGGGGGGACAACATTTCACTTGGACGAAATCGCTAAGAGAGAGAGATTGAATAATGACTGGAAAAAATTAATAAAAAATGAACAGTCAAAAGACGTGAAAGCTGATTTAGGAGTTATCGCTTCAGGAGAAAAATTGGTTGAACATTATGATTCTGGAATAGGAAAAATTCTTTCAAAACATTTTAATGATACTTCAGCAGTCGAAATGGAAGGTTTTGGATTTGCCAAAGCAGCAACCAAACAAGGGAAAGAATATAACAATATGATGGTTGGAGTAGTAAGAGGAATTTCTGATATAATTGGGCAGCCAAACGAAGTAGAGCAAAACGGTGCAAAAGACCGAAGACCAGACAATGCTAAACAACTTGCTTCAGATTCAGCCGCTGCATTTGCATTCTGGTTGATATTTAAAGCGTTTCCATAAAGACATTTCAGATTTATATGGCGAGAATTAGTTCAAGTACTCTATTCAATTTTACTGATAGCATTGACTACCTAGTTAATAATCTGAAAGACGGTTTTTATTGCCATAATACCTATGAAAAGCTTCCGCTTAGAAACAATGGCTATCGCGTTCCAATGGCCTGTTTCTGCGACATTCCATTAAGCCTAATTAAAGAGCATTTTGATTGGTATGGTCGTTACGGTATTGGCATTAAAAGAACTTACGCAAGAAAACAAGGTGTTAAACCAGTTTGGTATGTAACAAGCGAAAGTAATCTAGTTCGAAATCTTGTTAAGCAGGATAATCTATCAGAATATGAAAGGAAACATTTGCTTCCTTATTTGAAGCAGTTTATTGGCAATCAGACATACCAAGGTGGTAAAGAGAAAAGAAAAAAATTCTATGACGAACGTGAATGGCGATATATTCCAGATAGCTCACTCGTAGAAGCGTTTTTTGGTCTAAAAGCTCAACGAGTGAAAAGAACGGCTATTCAAAATGGAGAGAGAATGAAACTTGACTTGAATCAAGTGGAATACATCATCATTGAGAAAGAGTCAGATTTTGACAAGATGATTAATGAATTACGAAAAATTGCAAATGGAGATAAGGAATTAAAATTCGAAAATCTGATTGCTAAAATCATGACAGCTAAACAGATTGAAAGAGATTTTTAGCTAACGTACACTTTAAAGAACATTTGCAGGTCGCATAGTTCCAACGCTCAACCAAAACCTGCAAAAGAGCTTCCAATGTAGTAACTTTCGAAGAGTATAACATTGAAAGGGGAATGTTCTTCACATTATCGGGAATTGGACCAGAGCACATGAAAAAATAGCAGCAGATAACAATTAGTAAACGAAATACGGTCTAAATGATAGTGCAGAACTTTTTAGACCTTAAGAATAGCATAGAAAATATAAATGCTTAACCTTCCACTTTTTAAACCTTCCTTAAAATAGGACCAACCTAAATAATATTTTGCCGGAACATTAATAACAAAGTAAGTTGCACCCTATTCCAATTTTATTTCACGCTTATCTGTCCAAACACTATAAAATTGGAACAGGAACCAAGTGCAAAAGTTTAATGGTAAGGATTTGGGACAAACCTCAAATTATTCTGAAAAATTTTAGACCGAAATGTTAAAGTTTGGGTCTAAACTTTACTTTTTTTGATGCGCGTGCAAATTGCGTGCAAATGAAAAAGGCTCCAGAGTTTGAATTTCTCTGAAGCCTTGCTGTGTCTGCTCCCCCTCTTGGGCTCGAACCAAGGACCCTCTGATTAACAGCAGCTTTTTTTAGCTATCATCAGTTTTCATTTGGTTTCTTATGTATTGATTGTCAATATTTTATGAAATTTTTCTTTTCATTTAGCAGCATCAATACTACCTTTAATGTGCCAATTGTTGTACCTATGTTGTACCCAAAACACAGCTGACAAATGATTAATGTACGAACCGTTTTAAGAAAAAAACAGCTTTCCGATGGAAGTTATCCGGTATGCCTTCGTGTTACCAAAGATAGAAGATCTAAATACTTCAAGACCATTTATAATGCCTTTCCCAAAGAATGGGATGAACGCACTGGCTCTTTCAATAAAAACCACAATAACTTTATTCAGGACAACCGGATGTTGTTAAAGTTTAGGGACAGAGCATTAAAGGTGATTGCAGATCTTGAAATGGAGAAAGATGATTTCTCTTTGAGGGAATTTGAACATAATTTTAGAATTGCTTTTAATCCCGTTAGAAGAAACGTATTTGATTTTTGGGATGAATTGATTAAAGAATTAAAGCTTGCTGGTAGAATGGGCAATGCCCGTTTCCACAAAGACACCAGTAAATCGGTCCAGAGATTTTTGAAGTGGGATAAAGACCTGTCCTTTACGGACATCACCCCTGCATTTCTGGAAAAATATGAGGCCTATCTGCGCTCACGTGGTGGCACTGATGGAGGTATCGGTGTTAGGATGCGTTCCATAAGGGCTTTATTTAACCAGGCCATCAGAAGAAACATTGTAAAGGAATCGTTATACCCATTTCGGGCATACAAAGTATCGAGATTAAAAGGAAGAGGGGCCAAAAGGGCACTTAACTTTATAGAAGTGAAACAAATAATCAATGTTGACCTAATTGACCACCCTGAGCTTCGCGATAGCAGAAATTACTTTATTTTTAGCTTTTATACCCGAGGGATGAACTTTGCTGATATGATGAAATTGAAATGGAAGGACATCAAAGGTGGGAACATTTATTATACCCGTTCTAAGACTAAGGGAAACTTTACCATTAAAATCCTGCCTCCTGTTCAGGAAATCTTGGATTATTATCGCAAAAATTCATTGGGCACTAAATATGTCTTTCCCATTTTACTCCATGACGAACTTAGCCCTAACCAGTTAGAGAACCGTAAGACCAAAGTCCTTAAAAATTATAACAAGGATTTAAAGGCTATTGCTGAATTGGCCGAAATTGAAAAATCTGTGACCAGTTATGTGGCACGTCACAGTTTTGCCAACTGCCTTAAGCAAAAAGGAGTTGCCACCGATATCATCAGTGAATCATTGGGGCACCAGAACATGGCTATCACGCAGGCCTACCTCAAAGAATTGGATACGTCAGTGGTGAATAAGGCAATTGAGGTACTTTTATAAAAAGTTTCATCCACCCGTGAAATCGTACTATCTACAATCCAGACAAGTCCCAGTTAAAACATAGCTAACAATTTTGCCATTATAACCCAGAGACAGTAAAAAATCAACTTTCTTTTCTGAACAAATTGAAGTCTTGCAGTTGGTATAGCAAAAGTGACAGTGACAATGTGGAAGACCTTCAATTCCTGGCAAAGCATACAGGGAGACCCGTGCCAAGCGTTTGGGGATAATTAATAATGAAGCATAGTAGTGCATCGATAGCCGACCAATCAATAACAGTTTTGGAAAATCGAATAATTGGGGAACCCATGGCCCCTTTTAATAGAACTCTAATTTGAGTTTTGGTTTGCATCCCCCTTATTCCTTTCATTTTGATCATTACAACCTTAAAAGAAAAGAACACATGGGCATAAGAGAAAAGTCAATCTGTCCAAGGGAACAATCAGGTGAGGATGTTTGTATTACAGAAAACCTATTCTAACAATCTGGGAATTCACAGTTTTAGTATATTGATTTAATCAAATGAAGAACAATATTAATTTTTATTAATCTTTCCCCTGTTTATCCGTATAAATTTGTTTTATACATTTGCTTCCAACTATGAAACTTATTCGGAGACATCCCGGTTTTAGAATATTTTGGTTCTTGATGGCATTGCACATCCTTAACCTTAGTGTGGATTCACCCGACCCTCAACCCGAATATATTTCGGAAGATTTAAGCTATAACGATATGGAAAGTATCGTGGAAATAGTGCTGGAACAGGTTTTGGACATTGAAGATGCAATACCGGAACAGGAAGATGATGATACCAGCCATGGCTTATTGATGAAAACCAACTTCCAGCCTGTTTTTTTCCAGCAACAAATAGGCATAGAGTTTATGTCCGGTGGGGACATAGCCATTTTGCATAAAAACTTTTTTTACTACGACCCTTACTCTGAACAATTTCACCCCAAAGTAATTCCCCCTCCACCCAAAGCATAATTTTTCATTTTTTTACGGATTTGCAAACAGTGTTTGCAACAAAAGAGAAGTTGAGCAATAGCGCAGGCCTTATTGTTGACGTTTGCTGATTTCCGTACCGGAAGTCAATCCCAAAAATCATTTTATTCCTTAATCAAATTTATCTCAAAAACAATGAAGAATTTCATGTTGCTTTTGGGTATTGGTGCAATTACACTATTTGCATCCTGCTCATCAAAAAGCAAAAAACCAATCGAAGAGCAAAAATTCAAAACCATAAGTCCTTTGATAAAGGATACCTTCTACACCAACGAATATGTGGCCGAAATTAATGCATTTCAAAATGTGGAGATCCGTGCACGTGTAGGTGGCTTTATCGAGTCTGTCCTTGTGGACGAGGGACAGACGGTTCATAAAGGACAAGTACTTTTTACCATCAACAACAAACAGTTTCTGCAAGAGTTGCAAAGGGCAAAAGCGGCCACGAAGAGTGTTATGGCCGAGCTAAATGCTGTTGAAATAGAATTGTCCGGTTCAAAAAAACTATTGGATAAAAACTTTATTTCACAACCTGAATACGATTTGGCAGCGGCCAAAGTAGAAGCCCTTCATGCAAAATTGGAGGAAGCGAAGGCAATTGAAGAAGAGGCAGACCTCAATCTTTCTTTCGCCCAAATAGAAGCACCATTTGACGGTATCATTAACCGAATTCCCAATAAAACAGGAAGTTTGGTGGAGAAAGGCACTTTGTTGACCACCATATCCAATAACAAAGAAATGCTTGTTTATTTCAATGTATCGGAAGTTGATTATTTGGAATACGCAATGTCCGAGGACGAAAAAAATTCAAAGGAAGTCTCAATGGTCTTGGCAAATGGAACACCTTATCCGCACAAAGGAATTATCGAAACCACTGAAAGCGAATTTGACAACAACACAGGCACGCTTGCCTTTCGGGCCAAATTCCCAAATCCGGACAATATCCTAAAACATGGGGCAACGGGAAAGATCCAGCTTGAATCCAACCTTAAAAAAGCACTTCTCATTCCTCAGAAAGCAACCTTTGACCGTCAGGAACACTTATGTGTTTTTGTGGTAGATAGTGACAATACTGTCCAGATCAGAAAAATTACCCCATTGTTGCGCCTACCCCACCTTTTTGCCATCGGTTCGGGTTTGTCCCCTAAGGACAAAATCCTTTATGAAGGTGTACAACTGGTGAAGGAAGGTGATAAGATCGTCACTGAAATGGTTTCATTTTCTCAAGGTATTGACCAATAAATTTTAAGAATTATGAAAGTGAATATCATAAATCGCCCAATCTTGGCGATTGTCATCTCGTTAATAATAGTCTTTCTTGGAATTCTCTCCATTTTTCGCCTGCCCATGGCATTGTTCCCATCGGTGGCCCCGCCCGAAGTAAATGTGGAGGTGGAATACCAAGGTGCCAATGCAGAGACCGTAACCAAGGCTGCCATTGAACCCTTGGAACGTGCCATAAATGGAGTCCCTGGAATGAAATATATGAGCAGTGATGTGGGCAATGATGGTGTGGGAATCGTACAGGTAATTTTTGAAACAGGCATGGATATCAATGTGGCTGCGGTAAACGTACAAAACCGCATCACCGATGTAATGGGGCAGCTTCCACCGGAAGTAATTCAAAGAGGTGTGCTCATTGGCAAGGAAGAGAACGCCATCCTGATGTACCTGAACATTTACAGTGATGACCCTGAAATGACCGAGCCTTTTATCCACAACTTTGCCGATTTGAATGTCCTCTCCGAGTTGAAAAGGGTAAAAGGTGTTGGATATGCTAATATTCTCGGAGCGAAGGAATATGCAATGCGTATTTGGCTCAAACCTGATAAGATGCTGGCGTACAATATTGCTACAGATGAGGTATTGAACGCCTTGGAAGAACAAAATTTGGAAGCCTCCCCCGGAAAAATTGGAGAAAATTCAGATAAAACGGACAATGCAACATTGCAATACGTGCTGCGCTATCCTGGAAGGTTCAATTCAGTAGAGCAATATGGGAATATTCCCGTGAAATCCACGGCAGAAGGTCAAATCCTGCGGATAAAGGATATAGCTGAACTGGAGTTTGGCACGGAATATTTCGATGTGGAAGCAAAGTTTAACGGAAAACCTACTGCTTCTATCGTGCTGAAGCAATTACCTGGCACCAATGCCAAAGAGGTTATTGACAATGTGAAGAAAAGGATGGAAGAACTGAAAGAGACCATGTTCCTTGAAGGTATGGACTATGAAGTAAGCTATGATATATCTCGTTTTATGGACGCTTCCATTCATGAGGTGATCAAAACCTTTCTTGAAGCCCTGCTATTGGTCACCCTTGTGGTTTTTGTATTTCTCCAGAACTGGCGGGCCACATTGATCCCTGCCCTTGCCGTTCCCGTTTCCATTGTCGGGACGTTCTTCTTCATGCAGTTTTTGGGCTTTTCGCTCAACCTTATAACGCTTTTTGCACTGGTTATTGTAATCGGCATAGTGGTAGATGATTCCATTGTAGTGGTAGAGGCCGTACACGCAAAAATGGAACATTCAAAGATCAGCGCGAAAAAAGCCGCACAGGCAGCCATGAAAGAAATCAGCGGAGCCATTATTGCCATTACCTTGGTAATGTCCGCCGTGTTTGTCCCGGTAGCCTTTATGGGTGGCCCCGCAGGTATCTTCTTCCGCCAGTTTTCACTTACTATGGCCATTGCCATTGTGATTTCGGGCATTGTGGCGCTCACGTTGGCACCCGCCCTATGTTCATTGCTATTGAAACATCCCGGTACTGAAAAGGTAACTTTCCTTACCAAATTCTTTTCCGGCTTCAACCAATGGTATGAAAATTTAGAGGGCAGGTATAAAAGCCTATTGGATAAAATCATCAACCGTAAAATAGTCACTTGGGGGATTTTGATAGTTTTTATTATTGGGACGGGAATTTTCGGAAAGATATTGCGAACAGGTTTTATCCCGAATGAAGACCAAGGAATGTTTTACGTGAATGTATTGACACCACCCGGATCCACTTTGGAACGGACAAAAATAGTGGTAAATGCCATTGTCAAAGAAGCCGAAACCATTGAGGAAATAGAAAGTATCTCTTCCTTGGCAGGAACCAATATTCTCTCTGACGGAACAGGTGCCACATATGGAAGTTTTCTGATAAACCTGAAAGAATGGAGTAAGAGGAACTCAACCGTAGAGGAAATCATTGCAGAACTAAAAGAAAAAACCGCCCATATCAAAGACGCTGAAATTGATTTCTTCCCCCCACCCGCCGTGCCCGGTTATGGAAATGCGAGCGGGTTCGAAGTAAAACTGCTCGATAAAACAGGGCGGGACGACCTAAAGGCTATGGAAGCCGTAACCAAACAGTTTGTCGAAGACCTGGAGAATCGTCCCGAAATTGCCAACTGCTTTACCATTTTCAATGCAAGCATTCCGCAATACATACTAAATGTCGATCATGACAAAGCGGCACAGAAGGGAGTGACCGTCAACAATGCCATGAGTACCCTTTCTGCACTTGTTGGCAGTGAGTATGCCTCCAACTTTATCAAGTTTGGAAAAACCTACAAAGTAATGGTCCAGGCTTTACCGGAATATCGTGCAAATCCCGAGGACATATTGAAATTCAGGGTAAAAAATGACAGGGACAAAATGGTTCCACTTTCAGCGTTTATCACATTACAAAAGTCCTATGGTGTTGACCAGATTACCCGTTACAATATGTACAATTCCGCCGAACTGAACGGAGAGGAAGCCCCGGGCTATAGTAGTGGGGATGCCCTGAAGGCCATAAAAGAGGTAGCAAGGGAAAAATTACCGAGAGGTTACGATATTGCCTGGTCTGGCATTTCATATGATGAGGCCAATGCGGGAAATGAAGGTATTGTCATTTTCTTTATCTGTCTGCTTTTCATATACCTGATCTTGTCCGGACAATACGAAAGTTTCTTGCTTCCCTTACCTGTAATCCTTTCGCTGCCAACTGGAATATTTGGGGCGTTCTTTATGCTCACGATCCTTGGTTTGGAAAACAACATCTATGCCCAGATCGCCATGATCATGTTGATAGGGTTGTTGGGTAAAAATGCCATATTGATCGTGGAATTTGCCGCTCAGAAACATAGCGAAGGAAAAACAGCATTGCAAGCGGCCATTGAAGGGGCAAAACTCCGATTGCGACCAATTTTAATGACATCTTTTGCTTTTATAGCAGGGTTATTGCCTCTCGTAATAGCCACAGGAGCAGGTGCAGTGGGTAACCGAACCATCGGTACGGCAGCTTTGGGAGGAATGCTTTTCGGAACTGTTTTCGGGGTAATCGTGATCCCCGGACTTTACTTGATTTTTGCCAAACTATCCGAAAAGTTCAGCCAAAGCAGAAAAGATGAGACCCCTTTTACGGAAACATTATAAAAAATTAGAAAAATGAGACCTTTAAAATTCATATATATTGGGTTGCTGCTAATGGTTTGCAGTTGCAGGACCCTCGACACCAACTTGTCCATATCCGAAAGGAAAACACCGACAAGTTTCCCTTCAAAATCAACTGACACAACAAGTATCGCAAAAATAAGCTGGAAAGAATACTTTGCCGACGAGCATTTGATCAGCTTGATCGACACCGCAATTGTAAACAATTTTGATCTGCAAATAGCTATACAGCGGGTTGAAATAGCCCGTTCCGGAGTCCGCTTTTCAAGTGGCGAACTGTTCCCGAAAATAGATGGAAACGTTTCAGTAGGTTCCACCCGATACGGAAAATATACAGAAAGTGGTCAAGGCAATGCTACAACCCCTTACCCGGATGACCCTAACAGAGTAATTCCAAACCCCGTGCAGGATTATTTCTTGGGCTTTACCGCCACTTGGGAGATTGATGTTTGGGGAAAACTGCGAAACAGTCGTAAAGCAGCCATTTCCAACTATCTGGAAAGTATTGAAGGGAAGAATTTTGTGACATCCAACCTTGTGGCAGGCATTGCCGTTTCCTATTATGGATTGCTTGCTTTGGACAATGAATTGGAAATCATCAGGCAGACCATGGAAAAACAACAAAAAGCACTGGAAGTTGTGCAATTACAAAAAGAAGTGGGACAGGCGAATGAGCTGGCAGTACAGCAGTTTCAGGCTCAATTGCTCAACACACGGGCACTTGAGAAAGAAACCCTTCAACAAATCACCGAAACCGAAAACCTGCTCAATTTTTTATTGGGCAGGTATCCGCAACCCATTGAAAGGGCAAAAGAAAAGTTGTTCCAGGAAATGCCCTCGCAAATAGCCTTTGGTGTGCCTTCCCAATTACTTTCGCATCGCCCTGACATTCGTGAAGCAGCATATCAGGTCCAAGCCAGTAAATTTGATTTGAAAGCTGCCAAAGCCGCCTTTTTTCCCAACCTCAATATAGGAGCAGTTTTGGGGTTTCAGGCATTCAATCCTAAATTTTTGTTCAGTTCCCCTGCTTCTATCGGGTATTCGGCAGCGGGCGGATTGGTTGCTCCGTTGGTCAACATGAAAGCCCTAAAGGCAGAGTTCAATACGGCAAAGGCCAATCAACTGGCGGCTATGTACAATTATCAGAAAGCAATTTTAAACGGCTATGTAGAAGTGGCCAACGAACTTTCAAACATTCAGCAATTGCAAGCGATCAATTCACTAAAAAAACAAGAAAGCGATGTACTTGAAAAGGCCATTGAAGCTTCAACGGAATTTTACCGAATGGCAAAGGCAAATTACTTGGAAGTATTGATTGCACAACAAAATTCATTGCAAACAAAATTGGAGCTTATAGATGTGCATAAGCGACAACAAATCGCAACAGTGAACATATACAAAGCTTTGGGCGGTGGTTGGAAGTAACTCAGAATTCCAATTGCAAAAGTCGAATTGTTCAATCCAAGTACCATTGTATATAAACAAGTGGCTTTAAAAAATTATCCCTAAATATTATCACCTATTTAGGGATATTCCATGCACTGGAAAACAAAAACGAATCTTAGCATGAACAATAGAGGAGCGTACCGTAAACTTATTACAGAACGACCAAGATCCATTTGGCTGTGAACTTTCTGGAAAAAGACCTGCCTTCATCGAACCTGAACATAAAAAACCACCATATTTTTTTATGAATTTTCAATAAAATTCCCATTTAACAGTATTTTAATACAAAAAATTCACTCTATTTCTAAATTTACTCCGAATATTTCAACCTTTTAAAAGTCCAATAAGTTGCCTGTCAAACCCCAACATATCCTACCATTCCTTTTCGCCATTATTTTTCTTTTGGGGCTTGGCAACGAGATCATGTCAAAGTATTCCACAGATTCCAATATTTCCTTTGATTTGGATCATCACAACGATGATGACAACGGCACTGGATCTGATCCGGATGAAGTCGAAAACAGTAAAACCATAATAACACATCAGAACACTACTGGATTTGTTCCCATCGGAAGAGATTCGCAATATCCGGTCCAAACGGTCGTACTTCTACGATCCTTCGGTATTGCCCATCCCACACCTCCACGAGAATACAAAGCTTAGGGCAATCTTCCCTTACCCTTGATTGGTCCCATCGATGGTGGATTTTTTTGATGGACCATCCATGACCATAGCTTAAATATGTATTCAATTCCTTATTAAATAGTAGTTCCATGAACTTGTTCAAACATTGGAAAAAGGACTTGCCCGCAAGTCTCGTTGTCTTTTTTGTTGCCCTTCCATTATGCCTTGGGGTTGCCCTGGCAAGTGGTGCCCCACCATTTGCTGGTCTCATAGCGGGCCTGATCGGGGGGATCTTGGTAGGTTATCTCTCCGGTTCCTCTGTAGGTGTCAGTGGACCTGCCGCTGGACTGGTGGTCATTGTTTTCAATGCCATTTCCGAGCTTGGGAGTTACGAACTGTTCCTTACATCGGTCGTTCTTGCAGGATTTATCCAGATCCTATTGGGGGTATTGCGGGCAGGTGTCATAGGATATTATTTCCCTTCTGCCGTTATCAAGGGGATGCTCAGTGCCATTGGGATCATGATCTTTGTCCAACAGATCCCATTGGCTTTGGGGTTCAACGGCCATGTGACCTCCGAGAGGATCGATCTGGGCAACCTCCAAGACCATATTACTCCCGGTGCCATACTCATCACCATTGTTTCATTGGGCATCCTATTGTTTTGGGATGGGGTATTGGCCAAGAAAAGTAATCTGTTCAAATTGGTCCCTGCACCTCGTATCGCAGTGATTGTAGGGGTCATCCTATATCTAACTGTGGGAACCTCTGGTTGGTTGGCCCTCGATGATAGCCAGTTGGTCAATGTCCCCATACCCAATGACATATTTTCCTTTTTTGGACAGTTCACGTTACCCGACTTCTCGTCATTGTCAAATGGTTCCATATATGTCACCGCTTTTACCATTGCCGTCGTGGCCAGTCTGGAGACCCTCCTTAGTGTGGAGGCTACCGATAAGCTCGATCCCTACAAAAGACAGACCCCCACCAATAGGGAGTTGATCGCACAGGGAATCGGTAACAGTGTTTCAGGTCTGGTCGGGGGCATTCCCATAACCCAAGTGGTGGTCCGCAGTTCTGCAAACGTGATGAGCGGGGCCATGACCAAACTTTCCGCCATCCTTCATGGAATCCTATTATTGTTGAGCGTCATAGCCATACCAAGACTCCTCAACCTCATTCCACAGGCCGTTTTGGCCAGTGTCCTTCTGGTAATAGGTTACAAACTGGCCAACCCCAAAGGTTTTGTACAGCTGTACAAATTGGGAAAGACCCAGTTTATCCCCTTCATCGCCACGGTCGTTGGCATTGTGGCCACTGACCTGTTGACAGGAATCGTTGTAGGACTTACCGTAGGGCTGATCGTGGTCCTATTAAAATCCTACAATAATTCCCATCACATGCTGATCAAAGAGTATGAGGGGAAAAAGAACCTCTTCCACATCAACTTTGCGGAAGAAGTCACCTTTATAAACAAGGGGCCGATTATGAAAGAACTGAACGCTTTGGAAAGGGATTCGTTTTTGGAACTGGATTTCAGAAAGACCAAGGTCCTCGACTATGACATCCTGGAATACTTGGACGAATTCTCGACCAAGGCAAGGAACAACAACATCAACATCAAACTCATTGCAGAGAGGGAAACATTGGACAATCCGGAAAGTTTCAGGGAATACTTCGGACACCAGGTCTTTCGATTGGGGCATTGATAAAAAGAAATATCATGAAATCAGGTTTTTATAAAGGATTGATCGAGAACAACAAAAAATGGGTGAAGGCCAAATTGGCCGATGACCCGGACTTTTTCAAAAAATTGGAAAAGGAACAAACTCCCCCCTTGCTCTGGATCGGATGCTCCGATAGTCGGGTACCTGCCAACGAAATCATTGGGGCAGACCCTGGGGAGGTATTTGTCCACCGGAACATCGCCAATATGGTGGTGCACTCCGATATGAACATGCTCAGTGTCCTGGACTATGCGGTCAATGTACTGAAGATCAGACATATCATTGTTTGTGGACATTATGGGTGCGGGGGTGTCAAGGCAGCCATGGGGAACCAATCCTATGGGTTAGTGGACAACTGGATACGGCACATAAGGGATGTGTACCGACACCATCACAAGGAACTGGAAAAGATACGGGACAAAACGGAAAGGTTCGATGTTTTCGTGGAATACAATATCAAGGAACAGGTCTATGATTTGGCCAAGACCTCCATTGTACAAAATGCGTGGAAACGGGGGCATGAGCTTTATCTCCATGGGTGGGTCTATGGTATCGGAACGGGAATTGTCAAGGACCTGGACGTCAATTTCAGTTGTAACTCGCAATTGGAAGAATTCTACAGGCTTGAGACAGACTAACCAAGCCGTCCCCTTCATTTAAAGAACTTTTGGTGATATGTTGATTTTATTCAGCTTAATTTCGACAATTTAGGACAGTTTGCACCCCAAATCTTACCCCGACTTCAGCGCGTGGATCCTGTCCTATTTTTGTAGCGTTCGGGAAGATAAGCGTTGAACAAAAATAGGATAGGGCGCTGTCCTACTTTTTGCCATTTTCCTCCCACCATTTTTGGTAGAGTTCCTTTGCCTGTGGGCTCTCATCAAGGAATGCCCCATAATGTCCCATGGCACTGTCCCGCCCTTTGATATATGCAGCCTCTTCTTTCTTTGATATCCTTGATACCTGATAGATTGAAAAACCAAGGACCAATAGGACACAGACCAGCAATCCCCAAGAAAGTTTTATGGCCCAACTTGGCAATAGAATGGATTTCTCCACCTTCTGGAGGATTCTTTGCATCAGTCTCTGTTGGTCCTCAATTATCTTTTTTTGATTGTTGCCGTAATCTTTTAGAAGCGTATTTATCTCAGTGGTGTCGGGCCTCAATGGAAGGTTTTGTAAATTTTCATGCACCTTTTCCAATCGGCCGATACTCTTCTCGAACCCGTTGATCTCCTCGGTCAACAGTTCCGCTATTTCATCCAGTTTTGCCATGATGTTTTGTTTAGATTCCTATTCCAGTATCCCTGACCACCTTAATGGCCAGTTTGATGGTTTTCTTTATGATGGTCTTTGTAAAACTTGTTGGGACATTCACTGTCCTACCCAAAAGTTCAATGCTCTTGTCCTTGGCAATCCGTTGTGCCCTTTCTTTCTCAAAGTTCATTTGGCCAGCTATCCTGCCCATGGACATGGAACGGTGCACCTCACTTCCCTTAAGGTTGGTCCCCTTGTACTCAAAACGGAAGCCCTGTAACTGGTTCTGCCTGTTGATGCTCGGAATGACCTTTACATTGTTCTCCTCCATCGATTTGATGTATTGGTCAAAATCCCTTGGCCTGTCCCTGGCCATGACCTTTTCATGGATTTTCTGTATTTCGGCCCTGAGCTCATGCATCCGGTACAGTTTTTCCTGTTGTGCCTCCCTTACCGTGGTAAGTTCCATCTGTCTGGCCACCCGCTCGGCCATCTGTTGGCTCCGCTTTCCGATGAAACTGTCATTGTAAGCCTTGCCCTCAAAACTTATACGGTTGGCATACAGGTGGACGTGCACATGTTCCTTGTCCCTGTGGACAAAGGCAACGGCCTGATGCTGCTTGAGGTTCATTTCCTTAAGGAACCTTTCGGTCATTTCCTTGAGCTGTTCCCTTTCCAGTTTCCTCCCGTCCTCGATGGTGGGACTGAGCACAAAGCTCAGCGTGTTCTTCCGGCACAGTTCGTTCTGCTCTTGGATGACCTTGAACTCCTCGGTGATTTCCCGTGGGGTCTCCCCGGCCAGATATTGGCTGTGGACAATTTCCGATCCTTTCTCCTGGTTCATCCCATAGCTCATGGAGGCCGCAGTGTGCGATATGGACTTTCCCATTCCTATCATTTTCTAAAGTTTAAAAGGTGTTGTCGTATCTCTTTGGCCAGTTGGGCCGTTTCCTCGGCCAATCTGGGATTCCGCTTCCGGAACATATTGGTGATCAATTTGAAGTTCCGTTGGTATTTGACCAATAGCTTGTAGGCCTCTATCTGTTCGTCCGTCATCCGCTCCACTATCCTATCATCGAATGCGGCTCGGCGACAGTACTCACTGATGGAAAGACCGCTCTTCCGGGCCTTAACCTTCAGCAGTTTTTTCTCGTAGACCGAGCACCGGAACTGGACGAACTCTTTCTTCATTTTCGCATCATCTTTTGCGACCTTCGGGAGTAAAAGCAAGATTTGTCATGACAATGACACATCTTGAATTCGTTACCGAACTTCATCCTTCGCGCTTTTCACCTTCCATTCGTTGATATCCTTGAATCCTCCATAGAGAGAGGACATATCCCTACTGTTCGGGCACTTTTCCAATAAAAGTTCCGTCATCCCCATTCCCGCTTTGTCCTTATCAAGAAACAGCTCCACATTTTCATATTCCCCTATTTCTTTTATCATCCGTTTTACAAAGGCCGTCGTGTTCAATACCAGAAGGTCATGGCACTTTATGATATCCGGCATCAGCTCAATTAGGGAAAGTATATCGAACATGCCTTCGGTAATGGCCAAATTTTTGGAATCGTTCTTGACCAATGAAACATCCTTGGGCGATGTGGAGCCTTTCCAATAGCTGTTCCGCAGTTCCCAGCCTCCAGACCTGTTTTGGAGTCCGATGCCAAAGTATGTCCGCTCCCCTATTCGATAATGGACCTCCTTGCAAAGTTTTCTTGCGGTCTTGGTCGAGATCTTTCTGGATCTCAGATAATTTTGTAGGGCACGGTGTTCGATTTCCTTTACCTCGATGATTTCAATAGGGTTGGCCCTGTGTTCCTTCTTGGTTGGTTTGGGCCGCCGGTGAAAAGAAAAATGTCCCATGTTCCCGGACAGTCTCTCCAATGCCTCCTTTACGGAACAGTTCTCCATTTTCATGACCAGGTCTATGGTACTGCCCCCTTCAAAGGTCCCGAAGTCTATCCAATAGTTTTTCTTCAATGATACCTTGAAAGAGGCTTGGGTCTCGCTCCGGAACGGGCTGAGGAACCAAGCTTCTTTTTCCGTTTTCCGGACTGGAAAGTGCCCCAAATTGGCCAGCGTGGAAACGATGTCAATGTTGCGGGCTTTTTCGCAGTCCATTCTTTTTTCTTTCATGGTTCTGTTTTTAATCGATTTTTGATGATTTGATGACAAACCTCTGGGAGACCCTATAAATACTGGTTGTTTCCCCGTCATCATTTTGTCATCGTTTCATCGTTTTTGTTTTTTTCTTCATGGTACCTGTCATCATTTTTTATTTTGATGACAGAATGATGACAAAGTGATGACAGCCTGAACCCTTATAAACACTGGGCTTAGATCAATCTGTCATCAAATCATCAAAATTTTGGGCCAAAAAATTCTTTTTTATGGTAAAGTACCTTCCCTTGGCGTCCTCGGTGTTGATCTCACCGGTATTCCAGATGGTTATCTTTTGGTACTTGTTGGAATTGGGCTGGTTCTCCAGTTTCCAATCCTTTTTCAGCAACCGCCTCAATTGGGTCAGGTCTGTCTTGACCCGTGTGCGGTTGAGCATGTGCAGGGCATCGATGGGACAAAGGTCCACCGAGTCCATCTCGAACTTCTCCATGGCGCTGAGCAATAGGCTGGCCAGTTCCTTCTCCACCCGGTTCCGATTATTGTTCACCAGTTTCTTCAACGCTGGTGTATGTACCTGTTTGGGCGTGAACCACATTCGTGTTCTTTGTTTTGTGCTGTACTCCCTTTTTGAAAGGAAATGCAAAAAAGCGGGAACTTCTTGGGCCAATTGATCCAAGAAATCAGTGTCCTCTTTCTTAAGCGATGGAATCTTCCTCACCCAGAACCGGGTCTCATGGGCATCGATCTTGATAAAACTGTCCTCGTTATTACTGCAGAGGATAAATTTACCGAAGAACTCCACTTCCCTTTTGTCCTTGCCCTTGGCCTCCAGTTTGTTCCTGTTGGTGGTACTCAGATATTTGATGCGCTCGGTAAGCTCCTCTTTGTTGAACAGTACCTCGTCAACGCATATCAATAGCTTGTTGGCCCAGTCCGCATTGAAATGGCTTGCAAAGCTATCATTGGTCAAATAAGTAAGGTTGTTGCCAAAGATTTCCTTGAGCCATTTGAGGAAGGTGCTTTTCCCTGTGTTCCTTTCGGTGGAGACCAGACAGAGGATTGGCAGCACCTGCACCGGTCTTTGGTACAGAAGTTTCAGATAGTCCAGTCCCAGTTCCAACTGGTTTCCGAAGATATGCTTTAAAAAGGTCTGTGTTCTTTTGATGCTCCCCTCTTTCGGTTCGTGCGCCAGAGGAGAATAGGTATTGTAAAAACCGTGGTGCTCTTTTTTAAAATCGACATGGCAGGGAATGCAGGCGAACCCGTCATACTTGGGCACCTTGCCCAGATAGTCCTTGCCATGGTCCTGCTTTATGATATGCTCGTTCCACGGGACCAACTGCTCGTTGAAATGTCCGGAAATGGTCGGAATCCTGACCAACTTGTAAAAAGTGGTCCCGACCCTGATGTAGGGTATGATTTCCATAATGCTTGTAGAGAATTAGCTATATGTTCTTCCGGTTCTGTTGCAGCTGTTTGTTGAATTCCTGCACCAGATGTTCATCGGAAAGATTGGGGTTGCCCATCAGCCATTTGTCAATGGTGTCCTTGTCAAAGAAAATTTGTCGAATATGCCTGTTATTGCCCATGGGAATGAGCTTCAATTGGGTCAGCTTGTAAATCTTGCTCTTTGACAACCCGGTATAGGCTACCAGATCGTCCACGTTCATAGTCTTTTTGTTGTGGGTCAAAAGCCCTTTTATTTCATTGAGTATTGCTACCACATTCTGTTGTTCTTCCATTTTTCTTTCTTTTGGAATTAAGGAATAGGTAAACGGCCGAATACTTGTTTGTACAGGGCAAACATATGTGAGCCGATGCAAATGAAAAATAGGGAAACGTGGATTGCCCTTTGTTTTCCCTATCTTTTCCTTAATAGGGAGTTTGTTCCTAGGTTATTGGGAGAATCCAAGTGCCATT
Source organism: Allomuricauda sp. (assembly GCA_048270465.1). Lineage (GTDB taxonomy): Bacteria > Bacteroidota > Bacteroidia > Flavobacteriales > Flavobacteriaceae > Flagellimonas. The sequence goes on along the minus strand of JBLWSV010000001.1, from coordinate 174,549 downwards.
GACATTCTTTTACGCAGATCGTCATAGTCTCCGTCCCTGGTCTTTTGAGACCATTTGGAATAACTGGAAATAAAGGTATTGTTATTGACCTCGGCACGCTCAAAGGTAAACTTGCTGTGTAAAAGAGTAAGAAGTGCTTCCCTTGATTCCGTCCCGAGCTCCTGAATGCCATCTGTCACTATCAGGTCCAAAAAAGTGAACAGAAACCGCAAATTTCCAGACTGTTTGTTCTTAGGGACTTCCCTGATTACTATCTTCTCTTGGGAAGGAATTAGGTTCGTCAAACTTTCAAGATTGGCCATATCCATCTCATTAAAACCAAAATACTCCTTATCCAATTTTTTTATGGAGAGCTTTTTGAATGTAAATCCATGGACATTGGACTTTTCCAACTCCCTAGCTTTAAACCAGCCTATGACTACAATTAGAACCAGGATAAAGAGAAGAATCACTAAAAGATAGCTCGCCAATATCTGTTGCAAAGAGTATTGGGCCCCTGAAAAGATGAAATACACCGTCAATGGAAACACTCCAAAAAGTAAGATGATAAGAATGGAAAGTCCATTTAGTGAAAGGTGGTTGAGCTTGGAATTGGCCTTTTTGAGCATGGAACGTTGCCCATGGAACCAAATCGCTAGCATATTTCCCAATTTTTCCATATCCCAAGATAGGGATAAAATGACTTTTTAGGAATGTTGTACCTATGTTGTACCTGTGAAAATAAAAAAGCCTTTCGATTTCTCGAAAGGCTTGTATTCACTGTGCTCCCCCTGCTGGGCTCGAACCAGCGACCCTCTGATTAACAGTCAGATGCTCTAACCAACTGAGCTAAGGAGGAATATGCGCTTATTCTAAAAATTATTTTATTCTATTTTCTTTACTCTGATTGCCGGTCCAGTAAGTAGCTCAGTTCTGAGCCCTGCCTGCCGGCAGGCAGGTAAGAAGGAATGTTTTATCCTAAGCGGGTGCAAATATAGCAGATTCTTTATTACACCACAAACAAAAAAATCGCTTTTCTATTTAAAAAGCCATTTGTACAGATCGTTGCCATTGGCAAACAACAACAGGGCAATCAACAGGAAGAAGCCCACCATTTGGGCATATTCCAAAAACTTGTCGCTGGGTTTGCGTCCGGTGACCATTTCGTAGAGCAAAAACATCACGTGCCCGCCATCCAAAGCCGGAATGGGCAAAATGTTCATAAAGGCCAAAATAATCGAAATAAATGCCGTGGTGGCCCAAAATGCAGGCCAGTTCCACGTATCGGGGAACATGCCGCCTATGGCCGCAAAACCTCCGACACCTTTATAAGCTCCGGTTTCCGGATTAAAGATTTTCTTGAGTTGTTTCATGTAACTGGACAGCGTGGTGACGCCTTTATTGATGCCTGCTGGAATGGCCTCCAAAAAGGAATACTTTTGGGTCTCCAGTCGGAAAAACCCTCTGTCTTGCAGTTCTTGCATGGTGAAAGGACTCAACTCAATTCCCAATTTGCCGTTTTGATCCACCATCGCTGTAAGGTGTTCTTCTCTCCCATCCTCACGTAGGACTTCCACATCTACTTGCTTTCCTTTGTTGGCTTCCAATAGTGAGGCCACCTGATCCCTATAAACGGCCTTGGATCCATTGATGCTCAAAAATTCATCCCTTGGCCTAAAACCCGAAAGTTTATTGTGGGATGTATCAGGGACCTTGTTCACCATAAATGGGGCCCTAATGCTCAGGAATCGCATCCTTTCCTCGTCCTCCAACAAAGTTGAGATAAAATCAACAGGAATTTCCTTTTCAATAAGCTGCCCATCTCGCTCAATGGTAAAATTGTTGCCATTGATCAGTTCGAGCATTAGATTATCGAACTTTTCAATCTTTTTTCCATCCACAGAAACAATCTTGTCCCCGGTCTGGATCCCGATTTCGTCACCAATTTTCTTCTCGGTCACCCAAACGCCGTCCTTCAGGCTGTCCATAGGGATGTACTGATCCCCGTATGAATAGGCCATGCCAATGTAGATGATGACGGCCAACACAAAATTCACCGTGACCCCGCCCAACATGATAATCAACCGTTGCCAGGCCGGTTTGCTCCTGAATTCCCAAGGTTTGGGTTCTTCCTTCATCTGGTCGGTGTCCATGCTCTCGTCGATCATCCCTGATATTTTCACATAGCCCCCCAACGGCAACCAACCTATACCGTAAACGGTCTCCCCTATTTTTTTCTTGAAGAGCGAAAACTTTACGTCAAAAAAGAGATAGAACTTTTCCACCCTTGTCTTAAAGATCTTGGCCGGGATAAAGTGGCCCAGCTCATGAAGGACGATCAGCAGGGAAAGGCTTAGAAAGAATTGTATGGTCTTGATCAATATAGGGGTCATCGGTCGTCTTTTGTTAAAACGCACAAAAGTAAACTTTTACGAAGTGATAAAAAAACCGTGGTTTTGGAACCGACTCCTATTTAAGAAAGATTTAGCACCAAAAAACATCTTTTCACCATGAAGATTAGCACCCTAGGCCTTAATTTTGTGGCATGGGTTCATTTTTTGCCAAATACAAATTGTTCGGAATCGTCCTTTTGGCGCTTTCGGCAGTGATCGTTTATTTGTTCTACAATGCTTTGCAGCCGAAAAAATTGCTTCCGGTCTATCAGCCTTCCATGGTGGACAAGTCACTGGTGGACAGCACGCTGCACTACAAGAAAAAATACCATACGATTGCGGATTTTTCCTTGATCAACCAAAACGGAAAAACAATCACTGAAGAAGATTACAAAGACAAGATCTATGTGGCGGATTTCTTCTTTACCACCTGCCCCACCATTTGCCCCATCATGACCAAGAACATGGCGGAGATCCAAAACGCGGTCTTGGACGACCCGGAGGTGATGTTACTGTCCCATTCCGTGACACCGGTGATCGACTCCGTGCCGCAATTGAAAAAATATGCCTTGGAAAAAGGGGTGGTGGACCATAAGTGGAACTTGGTCACAGGAGATAAAAAGCAGATCTATGAACTGGCCAGAAAATCCTATCTGGCCGTGAAAACGGATGGTGACGGTGGCCCTTATGACATGATCCACACTGAAAATTTCATTCTTGTGGACAAGGAACGCCGCATCAGGGGGTTTTATGACGGCACCAACAGGGCAGAAATCGACAAACTGTTGGAAGACCTTAAAATCTTAAAAAACAGTTACAAAGAGTAAAGACCGAAACCTTTGGAACGATTTTGTGACCCATTCTACCTTTTTTAGTTATTTTTGTCCTTACTTAAAATCAATCTAAATAAGTATAGTGGCTACCGTTGCAGATTTAGTAAGAGGACAGAAGGGCATCATCAAGGATTTTTCGGAACATGTTCCGCCCATCAAGCTTTTGGAGCTGGGGTGTTTGCCGGGCAATACCATAGAGCTGGTCCAAGTGGCCCCTTTGAACGACCCCATTTACATCAACCTCAATGGAAGCCATATTGCCATAAGACGCTCCATGGCAAAACTCATTGAGCTAGATATCATCGAAGAAACCAAAGCCCTATGAGCAAGAGCATCAACGTTGCCCTTATTGGCAATCCCAATACCGGCAAAACCTCCGTTTTCAACCAACTTACAGGACTCAAGCAAAAAGTAGGGAACTATCCCGGTATCACTGTGGAGAAAAAGGAAGGAATATGCAAACTCCCTAGAGGGGTAAAGGCACATATCCTGGACCTTCCCGGCACCTACAGCCTCAACACAACATCCTTGGACGAAAGTGTGGTGGTGGAACTGCTGCTCAATAAGAACGACAAGGACTTTCCCGATGTGGCCGTAGTGATCAGCGATGTGGAAAACCTCAAAAGGAACCTTTTCCTTTTTACACAGATAAAAGACCTCAAGATTCCCGCCATTCTGGTCATCAATATGGCTGACCGTATGTCCCGAAAAGGAATTTCCCTGGACATAGCGGCCATGGAAAAACAGTTGGATACCAAAATTGCGCTCGTCAGTACCCGAAAAAGGGACGGCATTGACCGCCTCAAAGAGCTCATAGCCGATTACCGGTCGCTGTCCACCTCCCCTAATCTCGATGTTTCCAGAATCTCTCCCGATTATTTCAAAAATCTTGAAAAGGCTTTCCCAAACGAGGACCTTTACAAACTATGGCTGGTGATCACGCAAGACGTGAACTTCATGCCCATAGAGAAAAAAGAGATTGCGGATGCCACTTCTTTTTTCACCAAATCTAAGGAAGAGCTCAAAAAGTTGCAGCACCGGGAAACGGTGCTTCGCTACCAGTTCATCAACGACACACTCAAAGCTACCTACAAAGTAGATCTGCAAATGGCAAAAGGCCTTCGCGCCTCCATAGACAAAATACTGACCCACAAAGTTTTCGGCTATCTTATCTTTTTCTCCATCCTCTTGCTCATTTTCCAGGCCATTTTTGAATGGAGCAGTTATCCCATGGATTTTATTGATGAGCAATTTGCCATGGCCAGCGAGTGGATCAAGAACACCTTGCCTGCGGGGGTCTTTACCGACTTATTGGCGGAAGGGATTTTGGCCGGTATCGGGGGAGTTGTCATTTTTATTCCCCAGATTGCCTTTCTGTTCCTTTTCATTTCCCTTTTGGAAGAATCGGGCTATATGAGCCGGGTTGTCTTCCTTATGGACCGTTTGATGCGTCCCTTTGGGCTGAGCGGTAAAAGTGTGGTTCCCTTGATTTCGGGCAATGCATGTGCTATTCCCGCCATCATGGCCACACGCACCATAGAAAATTGGAAGGAACGCCTCATCACCATTCTGGTGACACCTTTTACCACCTGCTCCGCCAGACTGCCCGTCTATTTGATATTGATTGCCCTCGTGATTCCAGAAGGGAGCGTCCTGGGCCTCAGCTATCAGGCACTCACCCTGATGCTACTGTACCTTATCGGGTTTGGAATGGCCCTCTTGTCCGCTATGGTGCTGAACAAGATCCTGAAAATCAAAAGTAGGTCCCTCTTCATGGTGGAAATGCCCACCTACCGCATGCCCCTGTTCAAGAATGTGGCATACACCGTTTTGGAAAAGACCAAGAGTTTTGTGTTCGGGGCGGGCAAAATCATATTGGCCATCTCCATCGTGCTCTGGTTCTTGGGGTCCAATGGGTATTCCGATGATTTCCGGAATGCCGAAACCATCATCACTGAACGAATAGCCAATAGAGGTCTCAGCACCTACAGTAAAAACTATGTGCAGAACAATATTGATTCTTTCATAGAAAACGCCAAGTCCGAAGGACTTGCTCCCGAAGTTGTCCAAGATTCGGTCCAAGCATTGGCCCAAGACCTTACCGAAAGAGCCGTGGCACAAGAAATTGCAAGCTATAAACTGGAGCATTCCTATATTGGACAGGCAGGAAAAGCTTTTGAACCCCTTGTGGAACCTTTGGGCTACGACTGGAAGATCGGAATCGCCGTTCTGACTTCTTTTGCCGCCCGTGAAGTGTTTGTGGGGACCTTGGCAACCATTTACAGTGTGGGCAGTGACGAGGAAGAGACCATACAGAACCGAATGGCCGCCGAATTGGATGAAGAGGGCAAGCCCTTGTTCAACTTGGCCTCGGGTATTTCATTGATGCTCTTTTATGCCTTCGCCATGCAGTGCATGAGCACCTTGGCCATTGTGAAACGGGAGACCAACTCATGGAAATGGCCCATGGTCCAATTGGGCTTTATGAGTGTTTTGGCCTACCTAGTGGCCCTTGCAGCCTATCAAATCCTAGCATAAGATGGAAAATGTGCAGCACATATTGGTTTACGTGACCTTGGCCCTGGCCGTTGGCTATTTGGTCTGGAAGTTCCTTTTGCCCAAATCTTTTTTTGGAAAAAAGAAAGGCTCCAAATCCTGTGGTGAGGACAACTGTGGATGTGGTTGAGCATATAACAAACATCCATAAATAGGCATATCAGATCGAGCGTCCCGAAAGCTTTCGGTAAGACCCATATCCTTGATAGACCTCTCGCCTGCGCTCGAGGTGACAGTTCCATTTGGTTTAGCATTGAAAATTCCATAAAAAGCAGTGACCGCAATCGTACAGTATTCCGATCGCTTTTTCCACAGAGCAATTTTTTTTGACTTTTTTCACCCCCTCTGTGTAACCTTTATTAATTTCCTGACTATATAAGATGAACGCCAGCTAAAAAACAGCATTTGGAAACAGTTTCAGATGAGACGATCATGCAAAAAGTATCCGAGGGCAACTTGGATCTGCTCAAGGAGCTTTTTGACCGACACCACAAACATGTGTACAATTTTCTGTACAAAATGTCGGGCGATCGCATGTTGGCAGAAGATCTTACACAGGATGTTTTTTACAAACTGATCAAATATCGGAACTCATACAAAAATGGGTCTTTTGTGTCGTGGATGTTCACCATTGCGCGGAACAGCCTGAAAACACACTACACCAGAAACCATAGACCCCATGACGACATCGAGGTTTTGGCATACAAAGTGGTGGAAGAGCAAAATGATGTGACAGAGGACAATGCCCACCTCCAATATGCCCTGAGCCGACTTGATCCATACGACCGGGAGTTGGTCATCATGAACCGATACAGGGAAATCAAGTACGATGACCTGGCGGAAATAATGGGAACCACACCCGGAGCCGTAAAAACGCGAGTGTGCAGGATATTGAAAAAATTAAAGAATATCTATTTAGAAAGTATTTAGCCATGGAAAAGAATCATGTTTATGATCAAATCCCAGATTATCTGGATGGCATAATGGACAAGTCTGAAAAGGCTAAGTTCGAACAGCACATCGAGCAATGCAACGATTGCAAAAAAGAAGTCGAGGAAATGAAGGCCTTTTTCAATGTTCTTGAAAAAGAGGTCCCCGTGCCAACCGATAGGTTAAAATCCAAGTTTGAAACGGTGCTTGAGCAGGAAAAGATAGATCAGGGCAAAGTGATCCAATTGGAATCCAAACCATCATCCGGTCGGACAGGAAATATATTGAAAATTGCGGCCAGTATTGCCCTTTTGGTGGCCGCCTTCCAAATGGGAAGTTTGTTCCAACAGCAAAAAGTCGATGCGGACATTGCCCAGCTTCAGGATGAAACGAATCAAATGAAACAGACCGCCATGCTATCGCTCATGGAGAACCAGTCTGCCAGCAAGCGCATCCAAGGGGTCAACTATATCGAGGAATTTGAACAACCCGATGAAGCCATCATCAAGGCCCTGGGCGATAGGTTGCTATACGATATGAACGACAATGTCCGTTTGACCGCCTTTGAGGCGCTTTCCAAATTCACCGCTTCGGAAACCGTAAAGAACGTGCTCATTGAGGCGCTGGGAAATGAAAAGAACCCAAGTATCCAGGTCGCCATCATCCAGGCATTGGTGCAGATACAGGAGAAAAAAGCGGCCGAACCCATGAAAAAACTGCTGGAGCAGGAAGATACCCAGCCTTTTATAAAAGAACAGATAAAGGCTGTTTTACCAAGTTTAACATAAACATCAAAAAACGAAAATCATGAGAAAATTCACATTCATTTTAACGGCCCTTTTTGTGGGCACCATTGCCCAAGCGCAAAGCGATTACACCAAATCCTTGAACGGGATCCAATGGGTAAAGATCGAATCCAAAACGGATATTGTGGTAAAAACCCATAGCTCCAACGAACTGCTCATCAAGTCCGGGCCCGAGGTAAAGACCCCTGAGCGCGCCAAAGGCCTCAAATTGGTCGGTGAGGGCGGAACGGACAACACCAACGTTGGTTTTTCGGTGGTGCAGGACGGTAATACTTTGATCGTTTACAATCTTCGGAAAAGCAAGGGCGCAGAAATCTATTTGCCGGCCTCACAGAACATTGCCGTAAAGAGCACATGGAACGGGGATATCGAAATCGATGGGTTTTCCGGAGAGATAGAGGCAGATGCCCAACTCAACGGAGGGGTAAAAATAACGAACGTGAACGGCCCCGTTACCGCGAACTCTTTGAACGGGGAGCTGGAAGTGGTTTTTGGGAAAGTAACACAGGATTCCCCCATCTCGCTGTATTCCACCAACGGCGCCGTGGATGTAAGCCTTCCCTCCAACACCCCTGCCAATTTGGCCCTGAGCACGCTGAATGGCAACGTTTATACCGATTTTGAGGTGAAAGCTGATGACAAGGACGGTTTAAAATCCGTATTGGGAAGGGACATCAAGGCTTCCATCAACGGGGGAGGCGTAAAAATTTCCATGAAATCCACCAATGGAAACATGTACCTCAGAAAGAAATAAGCTTAATAATGTCGCATCGAGGGCAGTCGAGAGCTTGTCCATCTTTCGACTGCCTGTCCGTCCGGCAGGCGGGCGGTCAATAGGACAGAACATCAATTAAATACTAAAATCAAAAATCGAACAATCATGAAAAAAATCATCATCACCGCTTTTGTGGGATTGGCCACCCTGTCCCTCAGCGCACAAAAAATCATTGAAAAGAACTTCAGTTATTCAGGGCAGTCCATCGACCTTGAAGTAAAATTTGCTTCCCACATCGAAGTAAAGACCTGGGACAAATCCACCGTTTATTTTAAAGCTGACATTACCACCAAGGATGGAAAGTTTTTGGACCTGTACAAACTGGATATTGACGAGAACAAAAGCTCCATTGACATTGCCTCGGATGCCATTCCCCTATTTAAGGCTTTTCAGGACGAGTGGGACAGGAACCATCCCAACTCAGAACATAGGGGGTACATGGAAGACGACACCTACGAGTTCAATTATGTGCTCTATGTGCCCAAAGGGGCCACATTCAAGGTGAGCAGCATTAACGGGGACCTAGAATCTGAAATTATTGAAGGGGATTTTACGGCTGACTTGATCAATGGGGACATCAACATCAAAAAATACAATGGCGATATGGATCTACGGACCATCAACGGTGAAATTGATCTGGTGATGAAAAATTCCAGATTGATCGCCGAGACCATACATGGTCAAATCTATGCAGATGAAAAACTGGAGCTTACAGTCACGGACCGCTTTGTCGGCCAGAAAGTGGAGGGACAATTTGATAGTGCCACCCACCGATTGAACCTGAACACCATTAACGGGAACATGTACCTAAGGCTCTAGACCATATTGGAAACAAAGGAATAGAGCAACAAGGCCCAGCCCACGACCAGCAACAATCCACCAATGGGCGTGACCGGGCCCAAGTACCCAAGTTTCTGTCCTTTTGCAGCACTCAGGCATAGCGCATAAATACTGAAGGAGAAGAGCAAAGTGCCAAAAATAAAGCAGTTTGCTATGGCCGAATCCAACGGATTGTCAAAACTCAGGTTGAATCCCAGCACCAAGAGCAGTATGGCGTGGTACATTTGATATTTGACCCCTGTCTCAAAACTTTGCAGCAGTTCGGGGGTCAATTTCTTTTTTAGGGCATGGGCGCCAAAAGCGCCAAAAACCACTGCCAAAAGGCCATAGACCGCGCCCATCACTTGGGCCATTAAAATTGTTCCCATGTTCTATTTTTTCAAATCCGATGTGAAAGGTAAAAAAGTAATGTCAGTTCGAGTTTTTTCACTTGTGAAAAAGTATCGAGAACCAAGACCCCTTATGTTTGAAATCCTAATTCTCGATACCATTTTTCTTCTCATTTGCTCGAAAAATCAATCGAATTGACAACTTTTAGCCAAAATGTCCACAGATTTAAAAATCTATGTTGATTTCATGATTGGAAGTCACCTTAAAAGCACATTCCTTGTATCTGGGCGGGCCAAAAGTCTTCATTTTGGCATTGGAAAAAGCTACTTTTTCCTTGGGGATTCCCAACCAATTGGTATCCAACTTGCCGTTTCCATTTTCATCATGGAACACTGCCAGGGCATATTCTCCTGAAGGGAGATCGTGCATCTCCAAGCTCACCTGCCCTTTTCGCGCCTCCACACTACCCGCTTTCAGCACATGGTCGAACGACAGAAAGGAATCGTCGGAGTCATAAACAGCCACTTTGATGTGCCCTTCATTGGACCCCACATTGTTCACATGGACCGAAATGGTGTTCTGCGAAAAGACCCACAAAGGTGCCAGCACAGTGCAAAAAAGAATTTTTCCCATGGTATGCCCAGAACAGTTTCTGTTTAGATCATTGAGGTCGCTTGGTGCGTTCCATCAAATCGTCGTGCAAAATAGTATATATTCCCTGGGTTTCTATGCTATCCTGAAGGTTTAAGTATAATTTAAGGGAGTCGTGGTGCACCACCTTGATCTTTTGCTGTCTCAAGTCGTCCACAAAAACATAGACCTTGCTCTGGGTGATAGAGTCCTTGAACACCCCTTTTTCCTTGGCCATCCACGAAAAACCGTTGGAACGTTCCATCTCGGGGAGCTTGTCCACGAACACCACACTGTCTATTTCCGCAAGGGGAATCTTTTGGTAATAGATCCCGGAAAGCACCTTTAGGTTCCCTTCTTCGATCTTGCACCAGTTTTTGTAGTGTTCCACAAAGGCAAATACACATACCAACAGGGTCACTACGATCAATACGTTCCACAACCAATGTCTCTTTCTTTTTCCCATATCAAGGCAAAACTAATCGGTATTGCATATTTTAAAGGTAGTACAATTCATTTTAAGGTTCAAGAAGATGCATTCCTAGTATATTTGAAGAATCAAGTAGGTTTTTATGGATTTTAAAGGAAAACACGTGCTGGTCACAGGCGCATCAAAGGGCATTGGCAAGGCCACGGCCATCGCATTCGCCAAAAAAGGGGCCAAAGTGGGCATCAATTACAGGAGCAATGATGGTGTGGCCCATCAAACTTTGGCAGCATTGCCCGGGAATGGGCACCAACTTTTCAAAAGGGATATTTCCCAAAAGGAAGGGACCAAAGCACTTATAGATGATTTTGTGAAGGAATATGGCCGATTGGACGTTTTGGTGAACAATGCGGGCATTTCCATCTTCCATGAAATAGACCAAGTGGATTTTGACCATTGGACGAATGCCTGGGAAAAAACCTTCGAAACCAACCTATTTGCCGTGGCTAATCTATGCTATTGGGGGGCAAAGGCGATGATGAAGACCGATGGCGGTCACATTGTGAACGTTTCTTCCCGAGGTGCTTTTCGCGGCGAACCCACCAAACCAGCTTACGGGGCCAGCAAAGCTGCGCTCAACGCCATGAGCCAGTCCCTTGCAAAAAAGCTGGCGCCGCACAACATTTATGTGGGGGTGGTAGCCCCTGGGTTTACTGAAACGGAAATGGCCAAAGAGACACTGACCCCGGCCGAACGTGAAAATCTGCTCCGCGAATCCCCTTTCAAGCGGATGGCCCAACCCGAAGAAGTGGCGCACGCCATTTTATTTTTGGCATCTGACGGGGCTGCGTACTCTTCGGGAACCATCATCGATGTGAACGGGGCCTCCTATCTTAGAAGTTGAAAGCATGAAAACGGCAACCGTTGCACAATTAAAAAAGGAACTTCAATATAGATCTCCAGAAGAGGTGGCACAGCTCTGTTTGCGATTGGCCCGCTTCAAAAAGGAGAACAAGGAACTCCTCACCTATTTGCTTTTCGAATCGGAGAACGAGGAAGGGTACATGGAAGCCGTCAAGCAGGAAGTGGATGAAATGTTCTCCGAAATCAATGTGAACAGCTTCTTCTACATCAAAAAAAGTGTGCGGAAAATCCTTAGAACCATCAAAAAGTACATTCGCTACTCCGGAAACAAGGCAACGGAAATTGAACTTTTGCTTTACTTCTGTGAAAAATTGAAAAACTTCAGGCCTTCCATCCACCGAAACTCCGTCTTGCTGAATCTGTACAACAGGCAATTGGAATACATCGAGAAAAAAATCCCCTTGCTTCACGAAGATCTGCAATATGATTATGGATCAATTTTAGAACAGTTAAAACACCTATGAACCATGTTCGAAGACGATGACGAAGCGGGAAAATCCCGCAGTGAATTCGAAAAAATGCCCCTCTACAAAAAAGGATGGCTCATTTTTGATTTGGCAGATAAAATAGCGTCGCTGGTAAATGACGAAGAAGAATATGCCTTTCTTGAAGAGTCGGAACTAGGGCTCTTGCAGCACAGTGCCAATCAATTGAGGAACGATGCCATGCTCATCTGTCCCAAAATTGCAGGGGCCGAAGGAGGTGACCTATACTCCATACGCATGGAGAATGCAACCATTATTAGAAAAGCTGGCCAAGAGATTCAAACGGCCTGTTCAGGTTTGGAAATGTGGGGTTTTAAGCATACCGAATATCTTGACCTGCTACGAAAAGAGGTTGAGGAATTCAGGGTCTTGTTCGCTGAATGGGTAAAAACCTTCGATCCATGGAACTACACCTTGGACCGTTGGGGGCTGTTCAATCCCCCGGGCGTAAATTATGATGACCCGGAATTTGATTGAAAACCGGTGCAAAATCAGATTGATTCTAAATTATTTGTTTGGCCCAGAGTTACTCGCCAGATTTGTAACTTTGTACAGTAGGCATGAAAAAAGTTCTCACCATAGGAACCGCTTTGCTCATCTTTCTCCAGAGCATCAACATCCACTTCAATGATTTGTTGGAGTTGGATAAGTTTGTCGAGCACTATAAATTCCATGTGGATGAGTATGGTGACAACCTTTTGGTCTTTATGTCGAAACATTATGGTGAACTGAAAAGCTCCCATAACGAACAGCACCAAGAAGAACAGAAAGACCACGAACAATTGCCCTTTCAGCACCAATCCCAGTGCCCTCAATTATTGGCTTTTGTTCTAGAAGCCGAACCCCTTTTTCAATCACGCACTGAGATTCCTGCCAACAACCTGGACAATTTTCATTACCAAATCTCCTACTCCCCTATCTGGGTCGATGGCCCTTTTCAGCCCCCAAGACACACATAATTCATAGTATTTCAGCTTTGCTGGACCTATTTTGGAAGCCTTATTGAATGTATAACGCTATCTATTTCCCTATGAGTCATGTTTTCAAAAATTATCACCTTTAGCATAAGGAACAAGTTCATTGTTCTACTTTTCACCTTTTTCATTGTTTTGGTCGGGCTATACTCCCTATCCAAAATTCCCATCGGTGCCGTACCCGACGTCACCAATAACCAAGTACAGGTCATCACCACCTCAACTAGTCTTTCCACGCAGGACATGGAAAAGTTCATCACCTACCCGGTGGAACTGGAAATGGCCAACCTGCCCGGTGTAAAGGAAATCCGTTCCGTTTCCAAGTTTGGCCTTTCCGTGGTCACCATTGTCTTTGAGGACGATATGGGAACCTATCTGCCCCGGCAACTTATCGCAGAAAAGATAAAATCAGCCTCCAAGCGTATTCCCGAGGGCTTCGGAACACCGGAAATGGGGCCCATCACCACGGGTCTGGGTGAAATTTATCAATATATCCTGGATGTAAAACCGGGTTATGAGGACCAATACAATTCCACCCAGCTCAGGACCATCCAGGATTGGATCGTAAAACGGCAGTTGTCCGGAATCCCCGGGGTGGTCGAGGTAAATACGTGGGGAGGCCACCTCAAGCAATATGAAGTGGCCATTGAGACCCAAAAATTGAATGCGCTCAACATTACCGCCAAGGAAGTCTTCACCGCATTGGAAAAGAACAACAGCGTGGCCGGTGGCGGATATATCGAAAAAGTGAACCAGGCCTATTTCATCCGTGGTGAAGGCCTTGTGGAAAGCCTGGATGATATTGAAAACATTGTGGTATCCAACAGAAACGGAACACCAATATACATTAAGGATGTGGCAGAGGTCGGTTTTGGCAGTGCTCCCCGATTTGGTGCCATTACCGGAAACGGTGAGGGCGAAAAAGTATTGGGCCAGATCATGATGCTCAAGGATGCCGATTCCAAACGGGTGATCGAGGCCGTGAAAGAAAGGGTCGCGGCCATTTCCAAATCCTTGCCCGAAGGGGTGTACATCAATCCCTTTCTGGACCGCAGTGAGTTGATTGGCCGAACCACCTTTACCGTTACCGAAAACCTGGTCCTGGGATGTCTGATCGTCATTTTTGTCGTCGTCCTCCTTTTGGGAAATTGGCGTTCCGGGCTTGTGGTGGCTTCCGTTATCCCACTTTGTCTATTGTTTGCCCTTACGCTGATGAATCTTTTTGGGGTGGATGCCAACTTGTTGAGCCTCGGCGCCATCGATTTTGGGATCATCATTGACGGGGCGGTAATCATTGTCGAGTACATTGCCTTTCAAGTCACCCAAAAACAGGGAGAACTAGCTTCCTTGGGGAAAGAAGAGGGACAAGCCTTCAAGGATGATATTACCATCAAAGGAGCTTCCAAAATGATGAACTCCGCAGTTTTCGGGCAACTCATTATCCTGATTGTTTTCATCCCCATACTTTCCTTGAGCGGAGTGGAAGGAAAAATGTTCAAGCCCATGGCCCTAACATTCAGTTTTGCCCTTATCGGTGCCATCCTCTTTTGTTTCACATACGTTCCCGTGGCATCATCACTTTTTCTAAAGCCTGCAAAAAATGCTTCAAAGGGAATCTCTGCCCGTTTGATGAACTGGATCAACAAACGTTACGAACCCATAATTGAATGGGCCATGCGAAGCAAAAAACTGGTACTTTCAGTGGCCTCCGCTTTGTTACTGGGGGCAGTATTGCTATTTTCTTCGATGGGAGGGGAATTCGTGCCCACACTGGACGAAGGGGACTTTGTGATCCAACCTGTGCTGCGCACCGGAACCTCCCTGACCAAAACAGTGGAGACCACTACCAAAATGGAGCAGATCCTGTTGGAAAAGTTTCCAGAGGTAAAACAAGTAATCACCCGGATAGGGGCCGCGGAAGTACCCACGGATCCCATGTCGATGGAAGAAAGTGATGTAATCATTTCGCTCAAGCCCAAATCGGAGTGGGTGTCAGCAGAAACAAAGGACGAATTGGCGGAAAAATTCAAAGAGGCCCTTGCCATCATACCGGGCATGGAAGTTGAATTCACCCAGCCCATAGAGATGCGTTTCAACGAATTGATCACCGGGGTAAGGGCGGACATCGCCATCAAGATTTTTGGAGAAGACTTGGAAATCCTAAACAAAAAAGCCAATGAGATAAAGGAACTCATCGATGGGGTCGAGGGCGCTTCGGACATTACCGTGGAAAAGGTGGAAGGCCTTCCACAGATGAACGTGGCGTATGACCGGGCCAAAATTGCCCGTCATGGGCTCAACATTGCCGACCTGAACGAAATGGTATCCATGGGATTTGCCGGAAAGGTCGTGGGAAGCATTTTTGAAGGTGAAAGGCAGTTCGATCTGGCGGTAAGGCTCAGTTCCGACAACCGAAAGGACATCGCCAACCTTAGAAACCTATATGTGGACGTTCCAGCCGGTGGAAAGATTCCCTTGAGCGAACTGGCCCAGATCACCTATCAAAAAGGGGCGGCAAAGATTTCAAGGGACGACACAAAAAGACGCATTGTGGTCGGCATCAACGTGCGTAACCGTGACTTGCAATCCGTGGTGGACGATGTGCAGCTGCTCATCAATGACAACATCACTTTGCCCACAGGTTACACCATTTCTTATGGAGGACAGTTTGAAAATCTTCAAAATGCCAAAGCTAGATTGATCGTGGCCGTGCCCTTGGCTCTGTTGCTCATTTTTATCATGCTGTACTTTGCCTTCAATTCTGTGAAGGAGGCCTTGCTCATCTTTTCGGCAATACCCCTTTCCGCTGTGGGCGGTGTTCTACTGCTATGGTTACGGGATATGCCCTTCAGTATTTCTGCCGGGGTCGGTTTCATTGCACTTTTTGGTATTGCCGTGCTGAACGGTATAGTGCTCATTGAGCATTTTAAGGAACTCAAGGGCAAAGATTTCGATTCTATGGAAGATCTCATCAAGCAGGGCACCAAAGATCGTTTGCGGGCCGTTTTGCTCACCGCATCGGCTGCTGCCTTGGGCTTCTTGCCCATGGCCGTTTCCACCAATGCCGGGGCCGAGGTACAGCGACCTTTGGCCACAGTGGTCATCGGTGGGTTGGTCACAGCGACCTTGCTCACTTTGGTGGTTCTGCCCGTTTTGTATGCCTATTCACACCACATTAAGTTCCGCGGAATGGGAAAAAGAAGAAAAGAACGTAAAATGAACAGAAACGGATTGACCCTTTTGCTGCTTTTGATCACCGCTACGGGATTTTCCCAAAACAAGTTGAACCTGGAAGACCTAATGACGCTCTCTTTGGAAAACAACAAGGGAATACAAGCGGGTTCGTTGATGGTAGATCGGGCAGAGGCCTTAAAGGGAACCGCCTTCGAGTTTGACAAAACCGACATTTATTACCAATATGACGAGAACAATTTGGCCCTAAACGGCGAACCGCTCAAGGTATTTGGGGCACAGCAGCAGTTTGAATTCCCCACAGTGTACGGCGCTAAGAACAGGCTTCAAAAATCCAATTATGAACTTCAAAAATCATCTTTGGAAATCAAAAAGAAGCAATTGTACCAATCGCTGAGCAATGCGTATTTCCGGTACCAAACACTGAACCAAAAAGCGAAACTTTATTATTCCTTGGACAGTATTTACAGTAAATTCGTCCATGCGGCCAACCGTCGCTTTGAGCTGGGGGAGACCAACTATCTGGAGAAAGTTACCGCTCAGGCCAAACAGCGACAGATTGCCAATGCCCTTTCCAGGGTGAAGCAGGAAATATCGATTTCCTATGCAGAAATCATCAGCCTGGTACAAAGTGGTGATTCCTTAAACATTGCCATCGAGAAGCCCAAAAAACTCCAAATCGTCAATACATCTGGATTGATGGAGACCGAAACTTCCTTTTTGGAACAGCGACAAGAACTCAGCAATGCCCAAAAACGGTTGGAGGGGAACAGATTGTTGCCCGATATCAACCTGGAATACTTTCAAGGGACCAACAAAGGCTTGGGAACATCATTGTACGGTGTTCAATTGGGCCTGCGAATCCCCATTTTGTTCTTTGGAAACAGCAGTAGGTTGAAATCGTCAAAGATCCAAACACAGATCACGACCATGGAGAACCGTGACATTACCATTACCGCCCATCAAAAATACAGGGCATTGATGGTGCAACTGGAGCAGCAGTCCAAAGAACTTGCCTATTATGAAGAGGAGGGCAGTGAGCTTTCGGAACAGATCCTAAAAGCCGCAACAGGAAATTTTTCCAATGGGGAAATCGATTTTTTCCAATACATCCAAAGCCTTGAAAATGCCTACGAGATCGAACTGAATTATTTGGATGTGCTCGACCAGTACAACCAGACCGTAATCGCCATTAATTATTTGACCATAACATTATGAACAAGAAACATATCATCCATAGCTATGCCGCTGCTCTTTTACTCTTGATAATGGGCTGTGGCAACCAAAATAAAACCGAAACCACCGATGAGACTTCAGAAACATCAACAATCACGGTGACCGGGGAACAGTTCAACACCAATGGGTTCCAACTGGGGAAAATGGAAAAAAGGCCCTTCCCCTATGTGGTGGAAACCTCTGGAACCATAGACGTTCCACCCAAAAACAAGGCCATCGTGACAGCATACGCGGGAGGGTATGTGAAACGGACCCCCTTACTGGTCGGCGATCGGGTAAAAAGGGGGCAACCTCTAGTGGTCTTGGAAAATCAGGAGTTCGTGAAAATGCAGCAAGAATATCTGGAGGTATTCAACCAATTGGATTTTTTGAAATCCGAATATGAACGGAACAAGACCCTTTTTGAGGAAAAAATTGCATCACAAAAGCAATATCTGGAAGCCAAGAGCAATTATGACACCCAAATGGCTCGATATAGTGGACTAAGGGAGCAATTACGGATGCTGAATATTTCACCGGAACGGGTCGAACAGGGCAACATTACCTCTGAAGCCACCATCTACTCCCCCATCGAAGGTAGCATCACCAAAATGAACGTTTCTACGGGAAGTTATGTTTCCCCTGCCTCCGAGATCTTGGAAATCGTGGACAAAGCGCACATCCATCTGGAACTTGTTGTTTTTGAAAAGGACATTTTAAAAGTAAAAAAGGGGCAGAAGATACGGTTCAGGATACCCGAAGCTTCGGAAGAGACCTATTCGGCGGAAGTCTATTTGGTGGGAACTTCGATAGAGGGTGCCAAACGGACCATAAAAGTGCACGGACATTTGGAAAAGGAAGATACGGATTTTCTGCCGGGCATGTTCGTGGATGCCATGATCATGACCGATACCACTTCTTCCCTATCACTTCCGGAGGAAGCCGTTATCGATTCGGAAGGGTCTTCATACGTATTGAAACTGGTTTCCAAAAATGGTGATGATTACCAGTTTGAACGTGTCGGAGTTACGCCGGGAACCACTTTTGGCGGTCATACCGAAATCCTACCTTCGGACAATTTAAAATCAGACGATCAATTTTTGGTAAAAGGTGTCTTTGACCTTATCGGGGGCTAGATCGGTTATCCCAGCCCCACATCCAAGGTCATCATGATGATGAATCCACCGATAAAGCCCATAGTGGCAATATCGGTGTATTTGTCTTGTTGCGTTTCGGGAATAACCTCCTCCACTACCACAAAGATCATGGCTCCAGCAGCAAATGCCAGGGCATAGGGCAGAATCGGCTCAAAGGTCAAAACCGCCCAAGCCCCCAATACACCGGCAATAGGTTCCACAAGAGCGGATGCCTGACCGTACATCCAACTTTTTCTTCGGCTGAGACCGTGCCTGCGCATGGGTACCGCAACAGCAAAACCTTCTGGAAAGTTTTGCAAACCAATACCCAAAGCCAATGCAACGGCACCACCGATGGTTGCACCTTCAAAACCCGAAGCCACACCTCCAAAAAGAACACCTACCGCCAATCCTTCGGGAATATTGTGCAAGGTAATGGCCAAGACCAATAGCGTGGTACGGTGCCAGGGCGTCTTTACCCCTTCTGCTTCGTCCATCTTAAAATTGATATGGACGTGGGGCAAAATTTTATCCAGTCCAAAAATAAAGGCGGCACCCATTAAAAACCCGACTGCTGCTGGAATAACTTTAACAAAGCCTTCCCCTTCGCTCATTTCAATGCCCGGTGCCAGAAGGCTCCAAAAACTGGCTGCGACCATGACCCCTCCTGTAAAGCCCAGCATTCCATCCATCAACGCCCTCTTCGGACTTTTGAACAAAAATACCAGCCCTGCCCCGGCGGCAGTCAATCCCCAAGTGAACAAAGTGGCGTAAAGTGCTGCCAATACGGGATCAATTTGTTGAAAATAGTCTATTACTTGTTCCATCAGTCATTTTTTTTAACATAAAGGTTGGATGCAATTTGGTGGGATATCCGAAGCTCCCGACCGTCCATTTGAATTTGCAGGGATTGGTCAAAGTCTTCTTTATCGAGGATTTTGATCGTGTTTCCCAGTGCTATGTTGTTCTTGTCCAAAAATTTCAGGAACGGAGCGGAGGAGTCCTTGACACCGACACACACTCCCTGCGCATGCATGGGCATCTCACTGAGCAATTGCTTGTCCCGCTCCATGAACTTTCCGTCCTTGGTGGGAATGGGATCTCCATGTGGGTCATATTTGGGAAAATCCAGTAGTTCATCGATCTTGTCGATCAATTTTTCACTTTTAATATGCTCTAACTGTTCGGCCACTTCGTGTACCTCGTCCCAGGTAAAATCCAGTTTTTTCACCAAGAACACTTCCCAAAGTCTGTGTTTCCTGATAATGGAGAGTGCAGTCCGTGTCCCAGTATCGGTCAGGGAAATCCCTTGGTACTTTTTATAGTGCACCAGGCCTTTTTCGGCCAGTTTCTTAGCCATATCGGTAACTGACGAGGGTTTGGTATCCATCTGTTCCGCAATGGCATTGGTACTGATGGACCCCGCTTCCCCGTTGCCTAAATGAAAAATGGCTTTCAGATAATTCTCCTCCGATCGGGTCATGAAAAATATTTTTCCAAAAATACATTTTTATTTATCAAAACCTATTTTTAGATTTGTCTAAATTTTAATTTTTATACAACTGAATTCAATTTGTAAATATATCGTCCTGTTGTGGGTTGCCTTGATGAGTCAATGCGGTTTCGCCCAAACAGCCAGCTTGAAGGGCAAGGTCACCGACAATGGTGAGCCATTACCTTTGGCCAGTGTAGTATTGAAAGGAACCGAAATGGGCACTGCTACGGATATGGATGGCCTCTTTGAGCTCGCCAACATCCAAGCAGGGGACTACGTCTTGTCGGTATCTTCCTTGGGTTATTTGCCTTATCAAACCAAAATCCATTTGGGTCCGGGCGAGTCCAAAACCATCAACATATCACTGGAAACCTCTGCCGAAAGTTTGGATGAAATGGTGGTGACGGGCACCTTAAAACCGGTCAGCCGTTTGGAAAGTCCCGTTCCAGTCGAGGTCTATTCGCCTACCTTTCTCAAAAAGAACCCAACAGCCAGTGTTTTTGATGCGCTCCAAAATGTAAACGGGGTTCGCCCGCAAATCAATTGCAATGTGTGCAACACGGGGGACATCCATATCAACGGACTTGAAGGTCCCTATACGCTCGTCCTCATCGATGGGATGCCCATTGTAAGCGGTCTGGGCACGGTGTACGGCCTTACCGGTATTCCGAATTCCCTCATCGAACAGATTGAAATCGTGAAAGGTCCTGCATCTTCGCTTTACGGCAGCGAAGCAGTGGGCGGGCTCATCAACATCATCACCAAAAATGCCCTAAGCGCCCCTGAATTTTTTGCAGATGGCTTTGCCACGGGTTGGGGCGAGTACAATCTGGATGTGGGCAGTAAAATTTCAGTCGGACAGAAAACCGACCTTCTCTTGGGCATCAACTATTTCAATTATGATGTGCCCATTGACAATAACGGCGATAATTTTACCGACCTTACCCTCCAAGACCGTATCTCCATTTTCCAAAAGTGGGATGTTGAACGAAAAAACAGCCGTTTACTCTCTTTGGCGGGACGCTTTTTTTATGAAGACCGTTGGGGTGGTGAAATGCAATGGACCCCTGAGTATCGGGGTGGGAATGAAATCTATGGAGAAAGTATCTATACCCGCCGTTGGGAAGTGTTGGGAAAATACCAATTGCCCGTTGAAGAAAAAATGTTGCTGTCCGTTTCGTATAATGACCATAGCCAAAATTCAGTCTATGGCGATACGGAATATTTGGCGGACCAGCGTATCGGTTTTGCGCAGCTCACGTGGGACAAAACCCTGGACAATCACGACCTGCTATTCGGGAGTGCGGTGCGCTACAATTATTACGATGACAACACCCCGGCGACTACCGAAGCGGACCGCATTTGGATTCCCAGCCTTTTTGCCCAAGATGAATACTCGTTTGCGCCAAAACATTCCTTCTTGGGTGGCTTAAGGTATGATCATGACCAAAGGCACGGCAATATTTTGACCCCCCGTGCTGCCTACAAATGGAAGATTTCGGACCATGATATTTTTCGGGTGAATGCCGGGACCGGTTTTCGGGTGGTGAATCTTTTTACCGAAGAACATGCGGCCCTCACAGGTGCGCGGGAGGTCGTAATTGCCGAAGAGCTGAAACCGGAACGCTCCGTCAACGTCAACCTCAACTATTTGAAGAAGATTTATAGTGACAATGGTACCTTTATCGGAATCGATGCCTCAGCATTCTACACCCGGTTCTCCAATGTGATCCTCCCCGATTATGAGACCAACCCCAACCAGATCATTTATGACAATCTGAATGGCAAATCGGTATCCCAGGGTGTCAGTGCGAATTTGGACATAGCTTTTCCCAGCAGTTTGAAGATTATGGTGGGGGCTACATGGCAGGATGTGAGCAATACAGAAAACGGGGTGACCCAGCAGCAGATCTTGACCGAGAGCATTACCGCAACTTGGAACCTTTCCTATACCTTTCACTCCCTCAAACTTACGGCCGATTACACAGGGAATCTCTATGGCCCCATGCGGTTGCCCCTTTTGGGTGAGTTGGACCCAAGACAGGCCTATTCCCCTACTTGGAGCATCCAGAACATTCAGTTTACGTATAAGGGACTGCACAATTTTGAGGTATATGGGGGCATCAAAAACCTGTTGGACTGGACCCCCAACCGTGGCAACCCCTTCATCATAGCAAGGGCCAATGATCCGTTTGACAAAGAAGTCACCTTTGATAACAATGGTGATGCTGTAGCCACACCGAACAACCCTTACGCGCTTACCTTTGATCCCGCTTATGTGTACGGGCCCAATCAGGGCATCCGCGGTTTCTTTGGGATAAGGTATACGGTTTTTTAAAAAGCGAATGATTAACTTTGAGTGTGGAAACAACCCAAAACATAACGGACAAACTCTCAAAGCTCAAGGTGCATTTAAAAGAACGCTACCCGATAGCTTCAATGGCCCTGTTTGGATCCTACGCCCGTAACGAACAGACAGCTACCAGTGATGTGGACATTATGGTGGAATTTGATGGCAAAATAGGCATCAAGTTCATCGATTTGGCCAATGAAATCGAAAAATCATTGGGTCTAAAAGTTGATCTCGTTTCCAAAAAGGGTATAAAGGAGCAATACCTAAAGACCATTCAATCTGACTTGATCTATGTCTAGAAGAGATAATATTCTTTTGATACGTGACATGATTGAATCTGCACAAAAAATTATGTCCTATACAAAAGATATGACCTATGAAGAATTTGAAAGTGACAATAAGACTATTGATGCTGTAATCAGAAACTTTGAAATCATAGGAGAAGCAGCCAATCGACTGACTGAAGTATACAAAGCGGAAAACCCAGAAATTGAATGGGATCATTTAAGAGGTTTCAGAAATCGTATTGTTCACGAATATTTTGGAATTGACCTGGAAATAGTTTGGCAGATTATTGAGGATGATTTAGCAATCCTCAATAATGCTTTGATTAAGAAATCTCATTAATTGTACATAGCCCCTTTCCCCTATCTTTGAACCCATGCCCCATTACGATTATATCATCATAGGTGCCGGAGCTGCTGGCCTATTGTTGGCCGATGCCCTCGGCAACGACAAGTTCTTTGCCTCCAAATCCATTTTGGTGTTGGACAGGGACGATAAAACCAGAAACGACCGTACCTGGTGCTTTTGGGAACGGGGCAAGGGTCCATTTGATACCTTGATCCACAAAACTTGGAATCACATTTATGTGGGCGGGCAACAACTTCAAAAATCCACTTCCATTGGTCCTTACACTTACAAAATGCTCCGTGGAATCGATTTCTACAATCATTTTTTACCAAAGGTAAAGGCGTATCCCAACATCACTTGGGTGCAAGAAGAAGTGCTCGACATTAAGGAGAAGGAAAATGAGGTATTAGTGTCCACAGCCAATCAAAAATACGTAGGACGAACGGTATTGTCCAGTATGTATGACCCTTCGACTCCTCTAAAACAAAAGAAATTCCCTGTTTTACAGCAACATTTTCTGGGATGGCAAATAAAAACAGACCGGTCGGTTTTTAATTCAGAAAAGGTCACCTTTATGGACTTTTCCGTACCCCAAAAAGGCAACACCCGGTTCATGTACATACTCCCCTTTTCGGAAAGTGAGGCTTTGGTGGAATACACCTTGTTTTCAGAACAGCTGTTGGAAAAAAGCGAATACGAAGATGCCATCAAAACATATATAAATACACATTTTGGCGATGCCAAGTACACCATCGAAGAAACTGAATTCGGCAGCATTCCCATGACCTGCTATCCTTTCCACCAACACAATACAGGCCGTGTTTTCCATATCGGTATTGCGGGCGGATGGGCCAAACCGAGCACGGGCTATACCTTTTACAACACCAGTAGGCAAGTGCCCAAATTGGTGGAACACCTAAAGAAGGGAAAGCGGTTGTCCGAATTCCATCAAAAAAGCAGGTTTCTATTCTATGACATGCTCTTGCTCGATATTTTGCACAAAAACAACCACTTGGGCCACGACATATTCGAGTCGTTGTTCCGGAGACGAAAGGCTTCACTCATCCTAAAATTCCTCGAAAACGAGACCAATCTGTGGGAAGAATTGAAAATTGTCACGGCCCCAAAACCGCTTCCGTTCATTAGGGCCCTGTTCAAAAGGATGTTCTAAACGGTACGCTGCATCAAGCCCTCGCCAAACTTTCTGAGCAAAGCTTTGCTTTCCTTCGGCAAATCAATTTTTTTCAGCTCATCAAAGGCCTTTTGTGTGAAATTGTTGATGGCCTCCTTGGTCAACTCAACAGCACCGCTTTCCTCAAAAATGGACTTGACCGCTTCCACTTTGGCCGTTGAATCCTCAGGTTTAATGGAATAAAGGTGCAAAAGGCTTTCTTTGTCCTGTTTGTTCGCCTTTTCCAATGCTTTTAGGTACAAAAAGGTCTTCTTGTTCTCCATAATGTCACCGCCGACCTGCTTGCCAAAGGTCTCCGGGTCTCCAAAAGCATCCAAGTAATCGTCTTGCAACTGGAAAGCAATACCAAGGTTTCTCCCGAATTCGTAAATGGCGTCTGCATCCTTTTGGGGAGCGTTGGCCACAAGGGCTCCCATTTTCATGGCGGCAGCCACCAAAACGGAAGTCTTGTACTCGATCATTTTCAAGTATTCGGGGATGGTGACATCGTCCCGGGTCTCAAAATCCACATCATATTGCTGTCCCTCGCAGACCTCAATGGCCGTTTTGCTGAAAAGCGAGGTGAGTTCCTTGTACGTTTCGGGCGGGTAGCTCTCAAAAAACTGATAGGAAAGGATCAACATGGCATCCCCGGAAAGGATTCCCGTGTTCAGGTCCCATTTTTCATGAACAGTGACCTTTCCCCTGCGGAGCGGAGCATCGTCCATGATATCATCGTGCACCAGTGAAAAATTATGGAACATTTCCACGGCCAAGGCGGCATCCATGGCCTCCTCTACCTTACCTCCGAAAATTTCCGTGGTCATGAGTGTGAGGATGGGACGCAACCGTTTTCCGCACAGCTCCAAGATATATTGTATGGGGGCATACAGGTTTTGGGGTTCCGTCATTGGGGTACGGGACTTCAAATGGGCCACAAAACCGTCCCTGTACGTATCGATGAATTGAGTTTCAGACATAGGGCCAAAAATACATTCAAAAAATGGAAAAGAAAGGGAATCATCAGGAGTTCTTGCTGCTTGGATTTTTATGGAATATATGATGATGGGATTGTTCGAATAATGGATTGATAGATTTGAGCTTGAACTTGACCCTTGAACTTTGTCATTTATTTGATTTTCAACCCAAAACAGGGCAACCAAAAGCCAAAATGTACATCAATGAAAAAAAATTGCTTAAAAATTGCAATAGATTTGAAATCCTTCGTCTCTATCAATGAAGAGAGCAATGAATCATTTTTGAGTGGCTGGCCCAACAGAGAACCATAACAACCTTAGCACCTTTTTCAACGAGGAATACAGTTCGTTGAGGTCGTATGTGCAATCCAAGATCCGGGACACCTCAGAAAGGGATGCGGAGGATATTGTACAGGATGTTGCCCTTCGGATATTTTCGCGTGCGGACGATGCCATGCCCATCAACAACATCGGTGGGTTTGTGTACAACGCCATACGCAACAGGATCATAGACATCATGAGGGGCAAAAAGGAAAGAAAGCTACCCAGTGAGGACATAGACCAACAGTGGCAGGAATTTGCGGAACTGTTCTATGGCGATGCGGACAACAGCTATTCGCCCGAAATGGAAACGGCCCTCAAAAAAGCCGTCACAGATCTGAAGCCCATGTACAGGGACATTGTGATCGCCATTGATTTTGAAGGATATACCTATAAAGAATTGGCCGAACGCACCGGCATACCCTCAGGGACATTGATGTCCAGAAGGCACCGGGCCATGTCGGAATTATCAAAAAGTTTGGAACATATAAAAGAATTGAATTATGGAACGTAAAGAAACCCCTGAAAAAAAAATGGAAAAGAAGATGGAACATTATGTGAAAAAAGCAGTGAAGATCCTCGTCATGATCGTGCTGGGTGTGGCATTCCTGCTGTTGGCCAATTATCTGCTGATGTGGCTGTGGAACTGGCTGATGCCCGACCTTTTTGGACTGTCCACCATCACCTACTGGCAGGCACTGGGCATCTTTGTCCTGGCCAAACTCCTTTTTGGATTTGGCGGAGGAGGAAAAAAAGGGGGCGGTCCGCGTCACAAATCGAAAGTAAAGTCGTCCAACAGGTGCGGCTCGCTGAGAAGGGACTTTGACGAATGGAAACATTACGACCAATTCTGGAAAGAAGAGGGGGAAGAAGCCTTCAAGGCTTATGTGCAAAAAATCAAAAACGAAAATCATGATAACCACTAAAAAGAACAATCTCAAGGAACGGTACCTGCTCAGGTACAGGCCATTTTTTTGGAACCTCGGCCCAAAAACAACAGAACAAGACAGTGAATCCCCACAATATGGAGGACACGTAATGGGCAAACCTCATTGAAACCTATGATCTAAGGGCTCGTTAAAAAATTGTAAAACCTAGGAAACTTTTTTTGTTTTTAAAGTTTCCTAGATTACTTTTGCCCCTCATTATGCGGGAAAAAATCATACACAAAGCAACGGAACTGTTCATAAATCTAGGTTTTAAGAGCGTTACCATGGACGATCTGGCCAATGAAATGGGCATTTCAAAAAAGACCATCTATTCCCATTTCAGGAACAAGACCGAACTGGTGGAGGAGACCACCATGACCATGTGCGATTTTATTACTTGTGGGATAGACAATATCGTTTCCTTGGCAAAAAACCCCATTGAGGAACTTTATGAGATCAAAAAGTTTGTCATGGTGCATCTAAAAGATGAAAAATCATCCCCGGTGTACCAATTGCAGAAATACTACCCCAAAATTCATATGGCCCTGAAACAAAAACAATACGAATCCATGCACGGTTGCGTGTCGGAAAATGTAAGGAGGGGAATGGAGATGGGGATATATAGGGACAATCTGGATGTTGAATTTGTGTCCCGGATCTATTTTTCCGGGGTGACCAGCATCAAGGACAACAGTCTGTTCCCTACTGAAATATTCAGTAAGGCACAATTGCTCGATTACTATCTCGAATATCATCTTAGGGGCATTGTGACCCCAAAAGGAAGAAAAATTCTGAACTCAATCATCAATTCAAATCAAGAATAAATGCGAACAACCCTAATCAGCCTTTTTTTACTATTGCCCTGGCTTGCAATGGCCCAAGATACCATCCATAGCTTCAATCTGGATGAGGCCATAGCATACGCCTTGGAGAACAATTATAGCGCCATAAACGCCTCTCGGGACATAGACGATGCCCAAAAACAAAAATGGGAGACCATTGCCACGGGGCTTCCCCAGATCTCGGGAGCGGTAAGTTATCAAAATCAATTGAAGCAGCCCGTTGCCCAGATCCCCGCCGAATTTTTCGGGGGCGAACCGGGCACCTATCAGGAAGTGGTCTTCGGACAAGCACAGTCCATGTCGGCCACGGCCACACTCACCCAGAAGATCTTTGACGGATCCTACATCGTCGGAGTGCAGGCCACCAAGACCTTTCTGGAGTATAGCCAGAACAACAAGGAAAAAACCGAATTGGAAGTACGAAAATCCGTGGTGGAAGCCTATGGCAACGTACTACTGGCCCAAGAGAGCGTTTTGATCTCGGAAAAGAACAAGGCCACCTTGGAAAAAAACCTCTACGAGACCAAGCGTATCTACGAAAACGGCCTTGGAGATGAAGAGAGCGTGGACCAATTGCAAATCACCCTTTCCTCGGTGGACAACCAATTGAAAAATGCAAAGCGGTTGGAAAAAATCACCCTGCAAATGCTCAACCTGGTCCTGGGGCTACCCATTGAATCCCCAACTGTTTTGACAGAGAATCTTGATAATCTCACCCAAAAACAGATCGACTTGGGATTGCTGGATGAAGAGTTCAATATAGAGAACAACATCGATTACAAGTTGGCCGCCAACCTGAACGAACAGCGGGCCCTGGAATTGAAATTGGCGAAAAGCTATGCTTTGCCCACCCTGAACGCTTTTATAAACTATGGGGGCAACTCCTTTAGCGACAATTTCAACTTCCTGAACAGTGGGCAGCAATGGTTCGGGTCGTCCATTTTGGGCGTGGACCTCAACATCCCCATTTTCAGTTCCCTGGGAAGAAGTGCCAGCACCCAACGGGCCAAAATAGCCCTGGAAAAGGCCAAAACGCAGTTTACGGAAGTACAGGAACAGGTCAGGTTGCGCTTGGAAAGCGCCAAGAGCGATTATATCCTTTCCATTGAGCAGTATGGCACCTCTAAGGCCAATTTGGAGCTGGCCGAGCGCATCGAAAGGAAGAACCAGATCAAGTATGAAGAAGGATTGGCGACCAGTTTCGACCTGAGACAGGCCCAGACCCAACTGTACTCCACCCAACAGGAGTACCTACAATCCATGGTAGATGTCATCAACAAGAAAATAGAACTGGAAACCATATTGAATCAATAAACACAAAAGAGAAAACCATTCCATCATGAAAAAAGCAATATATATAACATTGACAGCTGCGGTTCTTGCCTCTTGTGGCGGTGACGGAAACAAGTCATTCGAAAAGGTACTTGCCAGCAAGGACATGGCTGCCATCCGGGCCAAGCATGCTGAAATTTCCCAACAGCAAAAGGCACTTGAAACGCAGTTGAAGTCCCTTGATTCGGCCATAGCCCTTCTGGACGATAGTGCGAAACTGCCTTTGGTGACCGCCATTGAGGCTAAACCCCAAAAGTTTGACCACTATCTGGAACTGCAAGGGGATGTGACCACCAAGCAGAACGTGCTCATCTACCCCGAAATGGCAGGAACGCTGGAAAAGGTGTATGTAAAAGAAGGACAAAGAGTGTCCAAAGGACAACTGCTGGCGACCATTGACGATGGCGGGCTTTCCAGCCAATTGGCCCAAATGAAAACACAGGCCGAACTAAGCCGGACCACCTTTGAGCGCCAAAAAAGGCTCTGGGAGCAGAACATTGGTTCCGAGATCCAATACCTTCAGGCCAAGACCAACTATGAGGCCCAAGAAAGTGCCGTAAAGCAAATGGAGAGCCAAGTGGGCAAATCATCCATCAGGGCCCCTTTTGATGGTATCATAGACGATGTGATCAAAGATCAGGGCAATGTGGTCGCCCCTGGTGCGGGCTCGGAAGTGTTCCGCATCGTGAACCTGTCCAACATGTACATCACCGTGGATGTCCCCGAAAGCCATTTGCCCAACGTGACCCCGGGAAAGGATGTCAAGGTGTATTTCCCTGTCTTGGGAGACAGTGTTACCACCAAGATCAGACAGACCGGAAACTTCATCAACCCGGGCAACCGATCGTTCACGGCAGAAATTCCTGTGCCCAGTCTTGACGGCAGGGTGAAGCCCAACCTTACGGCAAGGGTCATGATCAACGATTACACCAGTGAGAACGCGATTCTTATCCCCCAGAGTATCCTATCTGAAAACGCCGATGGCGAACAATATGTGTTCTTGGTGGATGCCGATTCCATTTCTTCGGAGCCGGTTGCCAAAAAGGTGGTCATCAAAACAGGAAAGACCCAAGGCGATTATGTGGAAGTGCTTTCCGGAATCAATAGTGGCGATGCCATTATTGATGAAGGGGCAAGAAGTGTGAAAGAAGGACAAAAAGTGAAGATAAAAAACAGCTAGATAGCCAAAGCAATCCAACATTATGAGCAAACAAAAAAAACAAGTAGATAAGGAATTTGGCCTGTCCTCATGGGCCATCGACAACAAGACCACCATGTATGTGCTGATGTTCGTCATCCTTATCCTTGGCGCAATGGCCTATTTCAGTATGCCACGGGAAAGCTTCCCAGAGGTCAAGGAAACCAAGATATATATCAGTTCCCTATATCCCGGAAATACAGCGGAGGATATTGAAAAACTCATCACGGACCCTCTTGAGGATCAATTGAAGACCGTGAGCAACGTGGTGGAGATCACCTCCACTTCCCAAGAGGACTACTCCATGATCATTGTGGAGTTCGATGAGAACATTTCTGTCGAGGGAGCGCTTCAAAAGGTAAAGGACGAAGTGGATTCGGAGACCGCAGGTGAGGACTGGCCAACGTTCAACGGGGCCAAAGTGGAACCCAACGTGTTCGACCTGAGCCTGTCTGAAGAGGTGCCCATTCTCAACATCAACATTTCTGGAGACTATCCCGTGGACAAACTCAAGGAGTACGGGGAATATCTGGAAGATGAGATTGAGAGCCTTTTAGAAATCAAACAGGTCGATATCCGTGGTGCACAGGAAAAAGAAGTGGAAGTGGCCGTGGACATCTACAAAATGATGGCCGCCAAGGTAAGTTTCAATGACATTATCAACACCATCAGCAATGAGAACATGACCACTTCCGCCGGAAACTTGATCACCAGCGGACAGCGAAGGACCATTCGGATCGTAGGTGAGATCGATGAACCCAAAGACCTTGAAAATTTTGTGGTGAAATCGGAGAACGGCAACCCCACGTACCTACGGGACATTGCCAAGATCACCTTCAAGGAAGAGGACAAGACCACCTATGCACGGGAATTTGGTCACCCCGTAGTGATGTTGGACGTCAAAAAAAGGTCGGGCAAGAACATGGTCGATGCTGCGGACAAGATTCGGGTCATTATTGATGATGCGGTCAAAAATACCTTCCCGCAGGACCTAAAAGTGACCATTGCCAACGACCAATCTTCCATGACCATAGGTCAGGTTGATGATTTGGTGAACAACATCATCTTTGGGATTATCCTCGTGGTGACCGTGTTGATGTTCTTCCTTGGGTTCAAGAACGCCCTTTTTGTCGGGTTTGCCATCCCCATGTCCATGTTCATGTCCCTGATGATCTTGAACGCACTGGGCTATACCATGAACACCATGATCCTCTTCGGTCTCATTATGGGACTGGGAATGTTGGTGGACAACGGTATTGTGGTGGTGGAAAACGTGTACCGCCTCATGGACGAGGAAGGCATGTCCCGGACCGAAGCTGCCAAAAAAGGCATCGGGGAGATCGCGTTCCCCATCATCATTTCCACCTTGACCACTGTGGCCGCTTTCGTGCCACTTGGGCTGTGGCCGGGCATTATGGGACAGTTCATGATGTATTTCCCGATCACGCTATCCGTGGTTTTGGGCTCCTCGCTCTTTGTGGCCATATTTTTCAACTCCGTATTGGTTTCGAGGTACATGACCACTGAGGACAAGAAAATGCCCTTGAAACAGATCATTCGCATTACGGTCATCATTTCAGCAATCGGTTTGCTCATCATTCTCTTTGGTGGCACTTACAGAGGTCTGGGTACTGTAATGGTGTTGACGGCCATTATGCTATGGGCCTATAGACTGTTCCTGAGAGGGTGGGCCAACAGTTTTCAGTTCAAAATCCTGCCCAGATGGGAGCGGTTCTATGAACGTACATTGCGCTGGGCCTTGGCCAAAAGAAGACCGATCTTTATAGCCATCACCACCTTCGTACTGCTCATCATTGCATTTATGGGATTTGGAAGGTCAATCGAGAGCCAAAGGACCAAAGTGGAGTTCTTCCCGGACAATACACCGAATCAAATCATTGTATATATCGAATATCCCGAAGGAACCGATATTCAAAAAACCAATGCCATCACAAAGGATATAGAGGAGCGGGTGTACGACATCATCAATTCAGAAGCCTACATGCACGGGGACTATAACTTCCTCACCGAAAGTGCGGTCTCCCAGGTGGGTGAAGGTGCTGGAAATCCCCAAACCGATGGGGGTTCTGCAGCCGAGATGCCACACCGTGGGAAAATCACCGCCACCATGCGCGAATACAAATACCGCGAAGGAGCAGACAGTAAGGAACTGTTGCGCAAGGTGCAGGAAGCCCTTAAGGATGTGTATCCCGGAGTCGCCATTTCTGTGGAAAAAGATGCCGTGGGACCTCCTGCCGGTTATCCCATCAACATTGAGTTGGAAGGGGACGACTATACCGAATTGATCAATACCGCCGAAAGCATGCGCAACTTCATCAATTCCAGGAACATTGAGGGCATCGATGAACTCAAGATAGATGTGAACAAATCCAAACCTTCCATGTTGGTCGCCGTGGACCGGAAGAAAGCCGGGGAACTGGGCGTGGCCACTGGACAAGTGGGCCAACAGCTCCGCAATTCCATATTCGGGGCCAAGGCCGGCATCTACAAAGAAGGTGGTGAGGATTATGACATCTATGTCCGCTTCAAGGAAGAAGATCGCTACAACACCAGTGCCCTGTTCAACCAAAGAATCACCTTCAGGGATGCATCCTCTGGTCAGATCAAGGAAGTCCCCATTTCGGCTGTGACAAAACAAGCGAACAGTACGGGCTTTAGTGCCATTAAGCACCGCGATGCCAAACGTGTGGTGACGGTCTATTCTGCCTTGGCCCCCGGGTACACAGATGCCGGTGCCATTGTGAGCAAAATACAGGAGGAGATGAACGATTATGAAGGCCTTCCTTCCAATATCAAGATCGATTATACGGGACAGATAGAGGAGCAGAACAAGCAAATGGCTTTTTTGATGGGTGCCTTTTTCACGGGTCTGGGACTGATTTTCTTCATATTGATCTTCCAGTTCAACTCCATTTCCAAACCGGGTATCATCATGCTCGCTATTTTCTTGAGCTTGATCGGTGTTTTTGGTGGATTGGTCGCCACGGGCAGTGCCTTCGTAATCATGATGACCATGATGGGAATCATTTCCCTCGCAGGAATCGTGGTGAACAATGGCGTGGTACTTTTGGACTATACCCAGTTGTTGATCGACAGGAAAAAATCCAAGCTGGACATGGACGAGGATGAATTTTTGCCCCTTGAGGACTTCACAGAAGCTGTGGTGAAGGGCGGTAAAGCGAGGTTACGACCCGTACTGCTAACCGCTATCACCACCATTTTGGGATTGATCCCATTGGCCACTGGTTTCAACATCAATTTCTTTACCCTAATGGCCGATTTTGACCCGAAAATTTATATGGGAGGGGACAACGTGATCTTCTGGGGACCTCTGGCGTGGACCGTTATCTACGGATTGTTTGTTGCAACGTTCCTTACCTTGATCGTGGTACCCATCCTGTTCAGTTTGGTGTACAAATTGAAAATTAGGATCCAGAGGGCCAAGACAAAAAGGGAAGAACGCAAAACCGAGAAACTGGAAGCCGCTACGGTTTAACGGTAAAATTGAATATATAAAAAAGCCCCGACCTTTGGTCGGGGCTTTTTGTTCATCTTAAGTTCAAGTTATTTGTTCACGGAAACAACTTCGGACTGGCTCCAATCCTTAACGTTGACAATTCGGTTATCGGAAAAATCCACTTCGCGCAAAATATCTTCCTTCCAGAAGAACCACTTTCCGGTCTTCTTTCCATTGTCATACTGTCCCGCGGCAATTTTTTTGCCATTGGTGTCAAACATAAGCCAATCCCCATGTAACTTTCCTTTCAGCATATAACCCGTTTGGGATACTTCCCCGTTATCGTGAAAATAGGTGGCCTTCACCATTTTCCCCACTTTTTCCAAAGTCGGTTCTGTCTCCTGTGAAAACATACAGACCGAAAACATAATCGCTAAAAAAAATACAGCTTTCTTCATAGTAATGGGTTTTAAAATCTTCGGTACCAAAGGGTAACTACACAAAGTTATCCAAAATACATTTGAAAATAACGTTTAAACAACAATTAATTTACATTAAATTAACTTTAAAGTTATAAATAATTGATTTATAGATATTTATATTCATTCAATCGTTTCGATTTGTCGAATTAATTAGGTTTTTATCCATAAAAAAGGTCTTCCAATGTAAATTTAATGTTAAGAAACAGGGCAAAAAACAACCTAAAATGCCTATATCGGCCATATCCTGAACTGATACATAAAAACAGGCTTGGGGACAGAAAATCCGTTTATCTCGCTATAAATATGTGCTTTCCTATTAAATTTGCCCTCTCATTAACAGACATCATGTATAGAAGCAATACTTGTGGCGAACTCAGGGCGTCACATATCGGTTCAGAGGTAATTTTGAGTGGTTGGGTGCACAAGCTACGCGACAAGGGTTTTGTGGCTTGGGTGGATCTGCGCGACCGTTATGGGATCACGCAATTGGTATTTGATGAGGAGCGCACTTCAACAGAACTTCTGGAACAGGCCAGGGAACTGGGACGGGAAACCGTTATCCAGGCCAAGGGACAGGTCATAGAGCGGGCCTCCAAAAACCCGAACATCCCCACAGGTGAGATCGAGGTGTTGGTGACCGAACTGACCATCCTGAACACATCCCTCCTGCCCCCCTTCACCATTGAGGACGATACCGATGGTGGGGAGGACATTCGCATGAAGTACCGCTATTTGGATATCCGCAGGAACCCTGTAAAAAACAATCTCATTTTCAGGCACAAAGTGACCATGGAAGTGCGAAAATACCTTTCGGACCAAGGCTTTATCGATGTGGAGACCCCATATCTGATCAAATCCACTCCAGAGGGTGCCCGTGACTTCTTGGTCCCAAGCCGAATGAACGAAGGACAATTCTATGCCCTTCCACAATCCCCCCAGACCTTCAAACAGTTGTTGATGGTGGGCGGCATGGACAAATATTTCCAGATCGTAAAATGCTTTAGGGACGAAGACCTTCGTGCGGACAGACAACCGGAATTCACTCAAATCGATTGTGAAATGGCCTTTGTGGAACAGGAGGACATCCTCAACACCTTCGAGGGCCTTACCAAGCACCTTTTGAAGGAAATCAAAGGCGTTGACATTCAGGAATTTCCAAGAATGACCTATGACGATGCCATGCGCCTTTATGGCAACGACAAACCGGACATCCGTTTCGGGATGCAGTTCGGTGAACTGAACGCAGTGGCACAGCACAGGGATTTCAATGTGTTCAACACTGCCGAATTGGTAGTGGGCATTGCCGTTCCCGGTGCATCCGAATATACCCGCAAGGAAATTGACGCTTTGATCGACTGGGTAAAACGCCCACAGGTCGGCGCCAAAGGAATGGTTTATGTGAAATGTAACGAAGATGGTTCCTATAAATCCTCCGTGGATAAGTTCTACGACCAAGAGGATCTGGCCAAATGGGCCGAAGTCACCGGGGCCAATCCTGGCGACCTTATCTGTGTGCTATCCGGCGATGCCAATGTGACCCGTACGCAGCTCAGCGCGCTCCGCATGGAATTGGCCACTAGGCTCGGCCTTCGAAAACCAAATGAATTTGCCCCACTTTGGGTAGTGGACTTCCCGTTGTTGGAACTGGATGAGGAAACAGGCACCTATCATGCCATGCACCATCCGTTCACCTCGCCCAAAGACACTGGCGAGTTTTACACAACTTGGCTTATTGATGAAAATGAAAATTATCAAAATAAACGTCTGTCAAAAATTAAGGCCAACGCCTACGATTTGGTGCTCAACGGAAATGAGATTGGTGGTGGATCCATCCGTATCCATGACCAAAGAATTCAGCAATCGATGTTAACCTGCTTAGGCTTTACCGATGAAGAGGCCAAGGCCCAATTCGGCTTTTTGATGGATGCCTTCCAGTATGGTGCCCCGCCCCACGGTGGGATTGCCTTCGGTCTGGACCGATTGGTGTCCATCTTGGGTGGACAGGAGACCATCAGGGACTTTATCGCTTTCCCCAAAAACAACAGCGGAAGGGATGTGATGATAGATGCCCCTGCCAAGATCGATGAAGCACAGCTCAACGAATTGCATCTGAAGCTTGACCTTTAAATTGTTTTTTTACATATCATTGTGTTATGATTGGAAGACTTACATTCTTATCATCCTCAATATTAACCGTTTTATTCGTTTTTTTCGGATGTAATCGGCGTCAAGAAGCTAGCAGCTATATTGTTGATAAAAACAAATACGAACATAAAGTTGGATACATAGACCCTTCCAAAGCTTTATTGAACGAAGGTTTTAAGGTTTGTGACGAAAACAAAATTTACCAATATTACAATCCAGAAGCTGCTACGTTCACCAAAGGCAAAAATGGCCTCAGAAAGTTTGTAACAGAGCATTATCAAAATAGTGGTTACATCGATTCAGGCTATTTAACCATTCGTTTTGTAATAAATTGTGAAGGGGAAGCTGGGAGATATGAGATTTTTGAAAATGATTTGGATCTAAATCCAACAAAATTGGACCCCAAAATGGTGGAACATCTTTTTGAAGTAACATCCCAATTAAAAAAATGGAGTCCCAATATTATAAAAGGAGAGCCTAAAGATTCCTATATGTTTATAACCTACCGTATTGAAAATGGCAAGATTGTGGAAATATTACCTTAGTATTTTGGCATTGCTGCTTTCTTGCAAAACCAAAGAGACCGACTCTTCGGCTACTGAAAGAAGGGCTTTGGCCGAGCAGGTGCTGGAAGAAGCCGTTCAATATGAACAAGGCTCCCCACAATGCATGCAACTCTTGGAAAAAGCCATATTAATTGACTCCACCTACGCTGATGCCATCCGGGAGCTTTCGATTGCTTATTTAAAAAGAGGATACCCACATAAATGGAAATCAATATTTGATCGGGCTGTTCGTCACGACCCAAAATCGTGGCTGGCCGCAAGGGGCGCCACGTATCTCGTTTCCCATAGGGATTATAAAAAAGCTTTGATAGATTTTGATGCCGCTGATACACTCACGCCCGACTTTGTGGATTATACTGGTGGACACAGCATAAACTTTTGGCGAGGCATGGCCTATCTGGGATTAAAGGATTACGAAAATTGTATTGCCGTTTATGATAAGCACATCAAAAAAGAAACCGAAGAAACAGGAGAAGATTGGGTTGAAATAGAAGCTTTTTTATATAGGGGAATAGCCAAATATGAACTTGGAAATATTTCTGATGCCAAAAAAGATTTTGAGAAAATTTTACGTTATACCCACAAATCAGCAGATGCCAAATACTACCTTTCAAAGGTTTTTGAGCAAGAAAGAGCTATCGATTCCGCTACAATATATATTGAACGAGCCAAAGAAGATTTTCTGGAAGGATACTATAACCAAATGGCATATGTTGAAGCTCTTCGACAAATATATTGGGAAGATTTAACGACTCAGCAAAAATCAATGGATACACATTCTAGTTTATAGTCCGAAAATAACCTCATGCCGAATAGGTATAAAAAACTTTTTACACGTTTTCTTAAGTGGCGATACAAAAATATCTCCAACAGAACCTTTGTGCACATCATGAGCATTGCTGTGGGCTTTTTGGCCGGTTTGGTGGCCGTGACCTTAAAGAACATCACCTATTTTATTGAGTCCCTGTTGAAAATGGGTATCATCTTTTCCGAGAACCAACTGTACTTCATCCTGCCCACCATCGGTTTGACCTTGGTTTATCTCTACGTGAAATATGTGCAGAAAAAACCGTTGCAACATGCCGTTTCGTCCATCATCTTTTCCCTTTCCAAAAAAGGGGGGCTGTTGGAGGTCAAGGACATTTATACCCCCCTCATTACCGCACCCCTCACGGTTGGTTTCGGAGGTTCCGTCGGGCTTTTGGGACCGGCCGTAAAGTCGGCTTCCGCCATCAGCTCCAACCTGAGCAGGTTGTTCCATATCGATACAAAGACAAGATCCTTGTTGGTGGCCTGTGCTTCCGCTGGGGCCATTTCATCCATTTTCCAATCGCCCATTGCCGCCATCGTCTTTGCCGTGGAGGTGTTCACTCTGGATTTGACCATGATGTCCATGGTGCCACTGCTCCTTGCTTCAATTTCAGGGGTCCTTACCTCCTATTTCTTTTTGGGGAACGAAGTGCTTTTCAAATTTTCCTTGACCGAAGGGTTCCATTTGAACGACACTCCCTTTTATATTTTATTTGGAATGGGCACTGCTTTTGCTTCCATCTATTTTACCAAGATGTACTTTGCCATCTTTACCTTCTTCAAACGATTCAAAAGTCCAAAATACAAGCTCTTGGTGGGTGGGATAGCCATCGGTATCATGCTCTATGCCATTCCCCCGCTCCATGGTGAAGGCTTTGATTTCATCAACAATCTTCTGGAGGGCAATCATCTGAAAGCTTTGGGGACCACCCCTTTTGATGCCTACACCCATAATATTTGGGTAGTCATTGCATTGCTGTTCGGGATCACCCTCTTCAAGGCGATAGCCATGACCACTACTTTTGCCGCTGGGGGTGCCGGGGGAATCTTCATCCCCACCATGGTGATGGGCAGTGCACTGGGCAATGTGGTGGCCAAAGTGATCAATAATCTGGGGTTTGGTTTTTCAGTGTCCGAGAGCAATTTTACCCTTATCGGGATGGCTGGTCTGATTTCCGGTGTGATCCACGCCCCATTGACGGCCATATTCCTTATTGCAGAGATTACAGGGGGCTACGAACTTTTTGTACCACTGATGATTACCGCTTCCATTTCGTATCTTATCACCAAGAATGCCTTGGACTATACCATTTACACCAAGGAATTGGCCAAGATCGGTGCCCTATTGTCACACAACAAGGACCAATTGGTGCTGGGTCTTATGGAAATGGACGATGTGATCGAAAAAAACTTTATGCCCGTACACCCGCGCATGACCTTGGGCGAAATGCTGCACGAATCCGTTTCCAAGTCCAAAAGGAACATTTTCCCGGTCTTGGACAATGACCAAAAGTTGATGGGCATCATCGTTTTGGACGATATCCGCCAATTCATGTTCGATAGGGAACTTTACGATACTGTCTTCGTGAAGAATTTGATGCACGCCCCTCCCGAACATATCTTTTATGGCAAGGACAGTATGAAACAGGTGATGAAAAAATTCCAGGACAGCGGAGCTTGGAACCTTCCCGTCATCAAAGATGGAAAATATGAGGGCTTTATCTCAAAATCAAAACTCTTGACGGCCTATCGCAGAAAATTGATCAATTATACCCAATGAAATGAGCCATAAAAATTCTTGATGCCCACCGAGATGTTCACTGCCTGTCGGCATAGGCAGGTCAGGCCGATTAAAATAAGTAAAATTTGAACAGATGAAAATCAAACTGAAACATATCATCCTTTTGGTCACGATCGCTGCAATTTCCTCCATTATTTATGGTTTTTCCATCAAGGAGGAAGATTCTGATGTGGGCAACAAATACATAGGAGCCGGTACCATTGGTCTCTTTTTAGTCGCCATGCCCCTCTTTCTGATGAAGGAAAGCAAGGGAAAAAACATGAAAGATTACATGCTTACCAAGGAAAACATTAAGAAAATGCAGGAAATCGAGCAAAAAAAGACTAAAAATCAATAATTTTCTCAAGATTTAATATTCAATTTATTCATCGGGAGACAAAAAACTCTACTTTCGTGTTTTAACAAAATATTTTATTTTAATGACTGGCACAGTAAAATTTTTTAATGGATCCAAAGGTTATGGGTTCATTACCAACGACGACACAGGAAAGGACATCTTTGTTCATGTTACGGCACTGAACGGGGTGGAATTGAACGAAGGCGACAAAGTAGAATACATCGAAGAAGAAGGAAGAAAAGGAGTGGTTGCTGCACGTGTGCAGGTAATCGGATAACAACAATATTTTATTTTGATTTTTTGTGGAACCCCGGCAATGCCGGGGTTTTTTATTCAGTTCAGGTTTCTTTTTTGGATAAAGAACCTTTTCAATAGTTCGGAAGCCTCATTTTCCAAAACCCCTCCAACAACTTCTGTCATGGGGTGTAAATGTCCCCCCACCACACTGAACCCTCGCTCCAGGTCCGCAGCACCATAGACCACTTTGGAAATTTGGCTCCAATACAGTGCTCCGGCACACATCTGGCAGGGTTCGAGGGTAACGTAGAGTGTGCAACCATGCAGGTATTTTCCGCCCAAAAAATTGGAGGCAGCCGTTATGGCCTGCATTTCTGCATGTGCGGTAACGTCCCTCAAACGTTCCGTAAGGTTGTGTGCACTTCCAATGATCCTGTTGTCCACCACCACCACGGCCCCAACGGGCACCTCGCCAAGTTCAAAGGCGGTTTCCGCTTGTTGCAGTGCCTTTTTCATAAAATAAGTATCATCAAAAGGATTTACCATAACTTTTTTGGAAAATTTCGTGAAAGGGCTAAGCTACGCATAAAAAAAATTTGCTGATAATCGGTACTTTTGTTTTTTGTCCCTTGAAAACACTTTTAGCACATATCAATTCCCCTGAAGACCTCAAAAAACTGACCTTGGATGAGCTGCCCACGCTTGCCCAAGAGCTCAGGGAATTCATCATTGACATTGTCTCCACCAAAGAAGGCCACCTCGGGGCCAGTTTGGGGGTTGTGGAACTCACCATTGCCCTGCATTATGTGTTCAACACGCCCAATGACAAACTCATTTGGGATGTGGGCCACCAAGCCTATGGACACAAAATATTGACAGGCAGAAAAGAGATTTTTGAAACCAACAGACAGCTTGGCGGCATCAGTGGCTTCCCCAAACGCAGTGAAAGCAAATACGATGATTTTGGCACTGGTCACAGCTCCACTGCCATTTCCGCCATTTTGGGCATGGCCATGGCCTCAAAACTGAACGGTGACCTTTCCAAACAGCACATTGCCGTGGTGGGCGATGCCTCCATTGCCAGTGGAATGGCCTTTGAAGGGCTGAACCATCTCGGGGTGACCGACGTGAACGCCCTCATCATTCTGAACGACAACGCCATTGGCATCGATCCCAGTGTGGGGGCACTCAAAAAATACCTGACCAATGTCAAAAAAGGTACGGCCAAGGACGAAAATATCTTTGAATGCCTAAACCTGAACTATTCCGGCCCCATTGATGGGCATGACATCAGTACCTTGATCCATGAATTTGAGCGGTTAAAAAAATTGAACGGGCCAAAACTGTTGCACATCATAACCACCAAGGGAAAGGGCCTAAAAAAAGCTGAAGAGGACCAGGTGGTCTATCATGCCCCAGGGAAATTTGACAAAGTGACCGGGGAGCGGTTCAAAAAATCCAAAGGGGCCGAACCACCCAAATACCAAGATGTTTTTGGGCATACCCTTGTGGAGCTGGCCGAAAAAAACGAAAAAATTGTGGGGATTACACCTGCCATGCCCACAGGCAGTTCCCTTAAATTCATGATGGACAAAATACCACATCGGGCGTTTGATGTGGGCATTGCCGAGCAGCACGCCGTAACCTTGGCAGCGGGTATGGCCACTCAGGGCTTGATTCCTTTTTGTAACATTTATTCCACTTTTTTGCAACGGGCTTACGATCAGGTGATCCATGATGTGGCCCTTCAGAGCCTTCCGGTGATTTTCTGTCTGGATCGCGCGGGACTTGTAGGGCAGGATGGCCCAACACACCATGGGGTGTTTGACCTTGCCTACTTGCGGTGCATACCCAACCTAGTTGTTTTTGCGCCCATGAATGAGATGGAATTGAGAAACATCATGTACACTGCACAATTGGGTCTGGACAAACCCATTGCCATAAGGTATCCGCGGGGCCAAGGAGTTAACTTGGATTGGAAAAAGGACTTCGAACCCATTGACATTGGTACGGGCAGGTGTTTGAGGAAAGGAACCAAAATAGCTGTACTCAGCATAGGCCATATCGGGAACGAAGTGGAACGGGCCATATCAACTTTGGGCTACCCTGGAACCATTGGCCATTATGATATGCGCTTTGTCAAACCCTTGGACAATAAAATGCTACGTGCTATTTTTGAAAGCTATGATCGTATCATAACAGTGGAAGATGGATGCAAGATGGGTGGATTTGGTTCCGCAGTTTTGGAATTTGCCAATGAAGAACAGCTGTACAAACCTGTTACGATTTTTGGGATTTCGGACGGCTTTGTGGAACACGGCACA
Organism: Allomuricauda sp.; assembly: GCA_048270465.1. Classification (GTDB taxonomy): domain Bacteria; phylum Bacteroidota; class Bacteroidia; order Flavobacteriales; family Flavobacteriaceae; genus Flagellimonas. Next base: position 132,693 of record JBLWSV010000001.1, on the reverse strand, counting down.
ATGGAAGAGACCCACAGGCTCGCTGGTATAGATTTTGATACACTGCTTTCTTATATACAATCAACCTTGAACCAATGCGGATAATATGTTTTCTTATTCTGTTCCTTTCTGTTTTCTTTTCTACCCATGCCCAAATAAACCGCCTGAAGGTTTTTGAACCGGATAGTACCGAAACGGGCTTTAAGATTGTCCGGATCAAGGATACTAAACTCAAATATCTTACCAGGGAAGCAAAACTGACGGATCCCAGAACGGTATTGAACCGAGTAAAGCCATTGAACAAATGGTACAAGCGCTTCAAGCCCACATCCTTTTGGGACAAGGTAAACGAATTTGGCCTCAACATCAACGAGGTTGCCTTCGTGAACTGGAATGCTGGGGGCGATAACTCTGTTTCTGCCCTGGCCAGTTTCCGTTTTGCCAGAAATTATAAGTTCCGGTACTTGAACTGGGACAACGAGGCACAACTCCGATATGGAATGAATGCCCAAGAAGGGAGAAAGCTCAGGAAAACGGATGATCAACTCAGGCTTTCGACCACCATAAGCTTTAGAAAGGATACCATTACCAGTTGGTATTATTCAGTGAAGGCCAATTTCAACACCCAATTTTCCAACGGTTTCAAATATCCAGATAGGGAAAATCCAATTTCCCGGTTCATGGCCCCGGGATACTTGTTCGTGGGTATGGGTACCTCCTATATCCCACCCAAGGATAAGTTCAACCTATACATATCCCCGGCAACCATGAAATCCACTTTTGTGTTGGATGAAACACTCTCCAACCTGGGGTCGTTTGGTGTGGAAAAAGGAGAGAACGTTTTTTTGGAACTCGGTTTCCTGGTCACCAATACCTGGGAAAAAGAGATTATGAAGAATGTGTTGATGAAGCACAGGGTCAATCTCTACACCGACTATGTGCGCAGTTTTGGGAACATAGATGTGGATTGGGAAATGAATTTCAACCTGAAGGTCAACCAATACATCAATGCGAACATAGGCACCCACGTCATCTTTGATGACGACATCAAGTTTGACGAGGTAGTGGCCGAAGATGGCACCATCGTTGACCCCGGTATTTCCCGGATCCAGTTCAAACAATTGTTGGGGGTCGGGATCCTCTACAATTTCTAGACCTGCCTTCCCGTCAGCTTGTCGTGGATGTGCACGGCCGCACTATCCGAAAGACTGGCCACAAAACAACTGGTGTCCAATAAAATTTTATAGGTGGATGTGTCGGTTTTCCTGTACATTTCGGGCAGACTTTTGACCAACAATCGGTCATAATTGGTGTCTTGGCCCTCCTTTATGTTGATCAGTGCGGTGGTGTACATATCCAAAAGATCGGATATAATGCGGTAGCCCGCCAGTTCCTTATCGATTACCTCTGTGGATTGATAGATTCTTTCCACGCTCAATTTAATGATGTCATCTACTTGGGCTTTGTACTTTCCTTTGTCCAAAAGGGAAGAATCAAACATGCCTTGCATGATTTTTTCCTCATTCTGGACAAAAACCTCAACAGCATCCCCTATCAAGGTATTTATGGCCAAGGCCCTCAAATAGCTCAATCGATCACTGGAGCCGGCCATGGCATGGTACTTTTGGGTATTGATGTTTTCCTTTACCAGATTGATCAAGTATTCCAGCGCATACTCCTCTGGAACAAGACCAAGGTTGATGCCATCCTCAAAATCTATGATGGTATAACAGATATCATCGGCGGCTTCCACCAAATAGGTCAAGGGATGACGAAAAAAGCCCGTCCCGGGATTGTTGGGGTTGGGCACCAACCCGATTTCATTGGCCACTTCCAGGAAAAAATCCTTTTCCGACTGAAAATACCCGAATTTTTTATCGGCGATGTGCCTGGAAGGCTTTTTGGGCAACGATCCCTTGGGGTATTTCATGAAGGCCCCCAAAGTGGCATAACTCAATCTGAGCCCCCCCGGGACCCCTTCCCTTGACTCTGTCAACAATTTGAATCCGTTTGCATTGCCTTCAAAATCAATCAGGTCTTGAAACTCTTCACTGGAAAGGACATCCTTGTATTTTTTGCCGTTGCCCTGAGCAAAGTAGTTGCCAATAGCCTTTTCCCCACTATGCCCAAAAGGAGGGTTGCCAATGTCATGGGCCAAGGCGGCAGCGGCCACAATGGCCCCAAAATCGTTGAAGTGATAGCCGTGCACTTCGGCCAGAAAGGGATATTTGGACAAGATTTGTTGCCCGGCAATGCGTCCGAGGCTCCTTCCCACCACGGAAACTTCCAGACTGTGGGTGAGACGGGTGTGCACAAAATCCTTCTTGGAACCCACGCTGATGGGCATCGGGAATACCTGTGTTTTGTCTTGAAGGCTTCTAAAGGCCGATGAGAAAATGATACGGTCATAGTCCACTTCAAAGCCCAGACGGGTCTCGTTCTGCTCCTTGCGCAACCTCTTTCTGGTGTCTCCGTACCGTCGTAGTGAGAGTAACTCTTCCCAGTTCATAGTTTACTGTTGGTGCAATATACAGCTATCCTTTGGAAAACACCAAGGAATACATCCATACCAATTGTTACAATCAATGGAATTTTAATGATTACTTAATTTTAGCATTACACTAAAGTCATGTAGAAGGGGCTAATTTGTAGAAAAATTACAATTAGGTTTTCGTTACGGATATTAGTTTTTGTCGACTATTCTTCGAAATCCTGGGGCTACCTTTTGATAGGGTAGCCCTTTTTGTTCATAATACATCCTTATGTTAATATACAGGAAACATTAATTTAACATTGAGTACGGTTCTTTGCAGCGACAAAAACTAGTACCGTAATGAGCATCAAAAAGTTGGCCCTGATGGGGTCCTACTTCTTTTTTTTATGCATCCATTTTTCCCATTCACAGTACGAGAGCCCGTCAACATTTGGAAAGGGGCTTTTCAACATTGTTGGCAAGGACAGTAGCTGGACGGCAAAAGTTGGGGCGAGGATGCAGATTTTGGCCATTTCCTCTTGGGAAAAGAACGAAGTTGATGGCCTAGGAAACCCCGAGCAGAATTTTTTGATACGCAGGGCACGTTTAAAGTTCGATGGGTTTGTCCACACCCCAAAACTCAGGTACAAACTCGAACTTGGGCTTTCCAACCGGGATATTTCGGGCGGTTCGGAGTTTACCCGAAACACACCCCGTTACATTTTGGATGCCGTGGTGATGTGGAACTTTTACGAAAACTTCGAACTCTGGTTCGGACAGACCAAGCTGCCCGGGAATATTGAGCGGGTCATTTCCTCCGGAGACCTCCAACAGGTGGACAGGTCGTTGCTGAACAGCAGGTTCAACATAGACAGGGACATGGGCTTTCAGCTCAGGCACCACGTCAAATTGGGAAAAAAAGCTTTGGTGAGGGAAAAATTTGCCCTTTCCCAAGGTGAAGGGAGAAACGTTACCGAAGGGAATCTGGGCGGTCACCAGTACACTTCACGGTTGGAGTTCCTTCCGTTTGGCACTTTCATTTCCAAGGGAGATTACAAAGGAGCCGACCTATCAAGGGAAACATCTCCCAAATTGATGGTCGGGTTCACCTATGACATCAATAAGGATGCTGTAAGGACCCGAAGCAATATGGGTTCCTTCATGCTCAATGATAGCGGTCTAAACAAAACGGACATTTCCACCTTATTTTTGGACTTCATGTTCAAATACAGAGGGTTTTCCCTTATGGGCGAATATGCCGATAGGGATGCCGATGAACCGATAGCACTGAATTCGGACGGAACGGAAACAGGGGACATTGTACAGGTCGGGAACGGGCTGAACCTACAAACCGGATATCTTTTCAAGAACGATTGGGAAGTATCTGCAAGGTTCACCAATATTGAGCTTGACCAAGCCGTCACTGGAAAAAACCCTGAAAATCAATATACTCTGGGACTTTCAAAGTATATTGTAGGACACAAACTAAAGGTTCAGACGGACCTGAGCTATTTGGATGTGGACAACGGAACCGACGAAGTGATGTTCCGGTTGCAATTGGATGTACACCTATAAAAAAATAACCTTAACATAACTTAATCGTAGGTCTTTCTCTTGATATTTGAAAAATTTTTTTGATTTTTAAGCATGGACAGTATTTACTTCTTGATAATGGTCGCACTTGCGGTCTTGGCAATTGCGGACTTGGTGGTGGGTGTCAGCAACGATGCCGTGAACTTCCTAAACTCAGCCATTGGCTCAAAGGCCCTCTCGTTCAAGACCATCATGATCGTGGCGAGCATAGGCATTGCCTGTGGCGCCATTTTTTCCAGCGGACTTATGGAAGTTGCCAGAAAGGGCATATTCAATCCCGGGGAATTCTATTTTGATGAGATCATGTTCATTTTTATGGCCGTCATGATCACCGATATCCTTCTTTTGGACTTTTTCAACACCTTGGGCATGCCCACTTCCACAACAGTTTCCATAGTATTCAATCTTTTGGGAGCGGCGGTAGCCATGGCCTTGATTAAGATCGGTGCCCAAAATGGCAATTTTTCCGATGTCATCAACTACATCAACACCGAAAAAGCCATTGAAATCATCGTGGGGATTCTTTCCTCGGTCGTGATTGCATTCACCATCGGAGCTATGGTCCAATGGGTCTCTCGGCTTCTTTTGTCCTACGATTTTCAGAAGAAACCAAAGTGGACAGGGGCCATTTTCGGTGGTATCGCACTTTCTGCCATCACTTACTTTATTTTGATCAAAGGGATCAGCGGAACCCCATTTGCCGATAGGACCTATGGTTTTATCGGAGGGTTGACCATCAAAGAATTCCTTGAAACCAGTGTTTACAAGGTAGTCCTCATTAATTTTGCAGTCTGGGCACTTATTTCATACATCCTTATCATCTTCGCGAAGACCAATATCTATAAGCTGATCATCGGTGTGGGAACTTTTTCCCTGGCACTAGCCTTTGCAGGCAACGACCTCGTCAATTTTATCGGGGTGCCCATTGCCGGGTTGCAGTCCTATCAGGCATGGGTAGCATCGGGAATCCCTGCCTCCGAATTCAGCATGGAAGTCCTTTCGGCCAAGGTGGAGACCCCTACAATTCTCCTTTTCATATCGGGCATGGTGATGGTGGTGACCCTTTGGCTGTCCAAAAAGGCAAGATATGTTGCCGATACAGAGATCAACCTCTCACGCGAGGGAGAGGCCAATGAAAGGTTTCAGCCCAATTACTTGTCCAGAAGTCTTGTGCGATATTCCATTGCCATGTCCGATTGGATATCTTCCATGGTTCCGTCAAGCTTGAAACAAAAGATTGACAAAAGATTCAACAAGCCGGTCATCAACCTGTCCAAGGACAAGGTGCTCCATTTACCTGCTTTTGATATGATCAGGGCTTCCGTAAACCTTATGGTCGCCGGCATCCTGATTTCCATAGCCACATCTTACAAGCTTCCACTTTCCACAACTTATGTGACCTTTATGGTCGCCATGGGAACCTCTTTGGCCGACAGGGCCTGGGGTTCGGAAAGTGCCGTGTATAGGGTGGCCGGGGTACTCAATGTGATCGCAGGGTGGTTCAGCACGGCAATCATTGCCTTTTTGGCTGCCGGGGCTATTTTGGCACTCATCAGTTTTGGAAAAGGTGCGGCCATTGCAGTACTTCTGTTCGCGGCCATTCTCCTATTGGTCCGGAATTATATTTCATACAATAAGAAAACCAAGGAAATCAAAGTGGAAGATCGCCTCAGAAGAGCTGAGAGCAGCTCCATACAAGGGGTGATAGAAGAAAGCGCTGCCAATATCGCCAATGTGATAAAACGTAGCAACAAGATCTATTCCAACTCCATAAATGGTCTGGCCAAACAGGACCTCAAATTCCTGAAGAAAAACAAAAAACAGGGCAACAAGCTTGCCTCGGAAATTGAAGATCTTCGTGAACACACCTTTTATTTCATCAAAAATCTGGAAGAGGCACATATTGGGGCCAGTAACTTTTACATCAATGCCATGGGGCATCTGACCGATATTTCACAATCCCTTGAATATATTGGAAAAGTGAGCTACAACCACGTGCACAATAACCATAAAAAACTGAAATACAACCAAATCAAAGAACTGAAGGAAATAGACCAAAAATTGGAAGAGATTTTTGATAGGACCCAAAAAGCCTTTGAGGAGAGATCCTTTGAGCAAATAGGGACCATCTTGGACTCCAAACAAGGCCTTTACGACATGGTGTCACAAAAAATAGACCGACAGGTTTCCAGGACGAGGACAGAGGAGTCGAGCCCCAAGAACACCACACTCTATTTCTCGCTCCTGTTGGAGACACGCGACCTCATGACCGCCATGATGGATCTGTTGGAACAATATTACCAGCAACACGACAGCTCTGTGGCACCTGCCAAGATCACAGAGAAGAAATAAAATAGTATCTTTTGAGACTAAAACGATACAGTGATGGTTCGATTCTTCCATCTGGTCATAACGCTGCTCTTTTCCATTTCCATTTTGGCGCAGGCCAAGGAAAAGGAGTGGATGTTGGGGCCTTTTGAACGTGCTGAAAATGCCCAACCCATTCTTCAAAAGAATGAAAAATCCGTATTCAAAGATCCCATTACGAATGAACTTTCCCATTGGGAATCCATGGCCACCTTCAACCCGGCGGCCATCGTAAGGAACGACAGTATTTATGTACTGTACAGGGCCGAGGAAAAGTTGGGTGATAAAGAAATCGGGGGACACCGTTCCCGGATCGGGATGGCGGTTTCCCATGATGGCATGACGTACTCAAAATGGCCGGAACCTGTTTTTTACCCCAATGAAGATGGTCAAAAACCAAATGAATGGCCCGGTGGCACGGAAGACCCCAGGATTGTGGAAACCGAGGATGGGCTTTATGTGCTGACCTATACGCAATGGAACCGAAAAGTACCCCAACTGGCCGTTGCCACATCCACAGATTTGGTCCATTGGGAAAAGCATGGCCCTGTTTTTCAAAAATATGAACAAGGTGTTTATTTAAATCGTGAAACCAAATCTGGAGCCATAGTTACCGAACTTAAAAACGACAAACTGGTTGCCGCCAAAATCAATGGGCTCTATTGGATGTTCTATGGGGTTCCGCACATTTGGCTGGCCAGTTCAACAAATCTGAAAGACTGGGTACCCGTAGAAACCTACGAAGGTAAACTTGCCCCGGTTTTAAGCCCTAGACCTGGTTATTTTGACTCTTGGCTAGTAGAGGCGGGCCCACCTCCCCTACTTACCGAAAACGGTATTGTGGTGCTCTACAATGCAGGGAATTCGCAGAATATTGGCGTAAAGGAACTGGGAAACAGAATTTATACCGGTGGCCAAGCACTTTTTGATCTCAACGAACCTTGGAAGCTCTTGGACCGTACCGACAAACCTTTCATCAAACCTGAGCTTCCCTTTGAAAAATCGGGACAGTACAAAGATGGCACCACTTTTCTTGAGGGGCTGGTGCTGTTCAACAAGGTTTGGTATCTCTACTACGGAACCGCAGATAGCATGGTGGGGGTAGTGACGGCCAACCAATAATCTATTCTACCGATAAAAATTCATCTCGTCCATATAAGTCCATACTTCTGGAGGAAGCAGGGGCCTGATGTTTTTTCCGGCTTTGTGGGATTTTCGGATAAACGTGGACGATATTTCCATGATCGGGGCATCTACCCTTTGGATCTGTGGATGCTCCTTAAACTGATGCTCCATTTCACCGTTGGAAATTCTGGGATAGACATAAATGGAATGATGCTCCAAAATGGTCTCATAGTTTTTCCATTTATGGAAGCTTTTCAGGTTATCCTCCCCCATGATGAGTGAAAATTGATGGCTTTCCCCATATTTTTCATCCAAATGGACCAAGGTGTTGACGGTGTAGTTGGGCTGGGGCAGGTCAAATTCGATCTTACTCGGCTTCAATTTGGGATAATCCTGCACGGCCTCGTACACCATTTGGTACCTGTGGTGGTCGCCCAAAAGCGATTGTTTGGTCTTGAACGGGCTTTGCGGGGTGATGACAAACCAAACCTCATCCAGATCGGAAAACTCCACCAAATGGTTGGCTATGATCAAATGGCCGATATGTATCGGGTTGAAGGTCCCAAAAAAGAGCCCCACCTTTTTCATGGTCAATCTTTTGAGTCGGGAATTTTGGCACCTACAAAATCCGCCACCAGTTGATGGGCCTCTTTCAGTGCGACATCCAGTTCATAGTTTTTGATGATTCTGTCAAATTGTGGTGCCGTGGCGAGTTCCACGGAGGCTTTGGCAATCCGCATATTGATCTTGTCATCGCTTTCCGTGCTCCTTTTTTTCAACCTGATCTTCAGCTCGTCCACACTGGGGGGTTTCACAAAAACAGCCAAGGTCTTGTCAGGGAATTTCTTCTTTATACGCAGGCCGCCCACCACATCGATATCAAAGATCACGTTCTTCCCCTCCGCCCATAGTCGTTCCACTTCGCTCTTCAAGGTCCCGTAAAAATTGTCCCGATAGACTTCCTCCCACTCCAAAAAATCCTCGTTCTTTATGTGTCGCTTAAATTCAGATACCGACATGAAGTAATAATTGACCCCGTGTTTTTCCTTGCCTCTGCGCGGCCTCGATGTGGCCGAAACCGAAAAAGCCAGGTTCAGTTCGGGTTGGTCCAGCAAATGCCTTACAATGGTAGTCTTTCCGCTACCGGAAGGTGCTGAAAAAATAATGAGCTTGCCTCCTTCTGTCATAACACATTGAGCATTTGTTCCTTGATCTTTTCGAGTTCATCCTTCATCTGCACCACCAACTGTTGCATGGGTGCATAGTTGGCCTTGGAGCCTATGGTATTGATCTCCCTTCCTATTTCCTGGGCAATGAAGCCCAATTTTTTTCCATTGGAATCATCGGATTTCAAGGTGGTCTTAAAATAGGCCAAATGGTTGGCCAAGCGCACCTTTTCTTCGGTGATGTCGTATTTTTCAAGATAGTAGATCAATTCCTGTTCAAAGCGGTTGGCGTCCAGTTCCACTTTAAGGTCTGCCACGGCCTTATCCAGGCGCTCCCTCACTGTTCCCAATCGCTCGGGGTCCATGGATTTGACCTGGTCCAACAACATGTCCAGGTTGTGGAGGCGTTCGTCAAAATCCTTCTCCAAAACCTTTCCTTCTTCATTTCTAAAGGTGACGATTTCTAAGAGTGCCTCTTTTATGGCGTCTGTTATGGCTTTATATTCGGCTTCATCGATATCGTCCTTGTCGGTCTTCAAAGTATCGGGCATTCGCAGTGCCAGTTCCAATAATTTTAGCTCATCCCCTTTGGCAATATTGGCCAATTGTTCCATGTACTTTCTTACCACGCCTTGGTTGACTTCTGCGGTGGTCTCCTCGCCCGTGATCTCCACATAAAGTCCAAAATCCACCTTTCCCCGAACCAATACATCTGCTATCATCTTTCGCATTTCAAGTTCCTTTTCCCTGTAAGATTGCGGGATTCTGGTATTGATATCCAGGCTCTTGCTGTTGAGTGATTTCAGTTCTATGGTAATTTTCTTGGAAGGAAGCTGTACTACGTGCTTCCCAAAGCCGGTCATGGATTGGATCATATATGCATGAAAATTTTGCCAAAGGTAACCAAAATAGCTGTTGGCCCTTTGCGATCGGAAAATGTTGTGTTTGGGGAAGGGAACTACTCCAGCTCCCTCACCCAAATGTTCCTATAGCTCACCCTACTGTTGTCGCCATGGTCTTGTAGCCTGATGGGCCCTTTGCCATGCGGTGGATTTTTGGGCCAACCAATGTATGGGGTCGTTCCCTTGATCTCCACGTGATCTTGGATCAAAACCCCGTTATGGATGACGGTCATTGTGCCCGATTTTACTTTTTGTCCCTTTTCAAAAACGGGGGCATGGTAAATAATGTCGAAAACGTTCCACTCCCCTGTGGGAACGGAAGCCATGGCCAAGGGAACATGCTGCTTATATATGGAACCGACCTGACCATTTACATAGGTATCATTGTCATTGTTGTCCAAAACCTGTACTTCGTAGAGGTTGGAAAGAAAGACACCGCTATTGCCCCTATTTTGTCCATCCCGCTGTACTTCGGCAGGGGATTTCCATTCAATATGGAGTTGGACACTGCCAAAATTTTGTTTTGTCTGAATGTCACCTGTCCTGTTCTTCACGGTCATGCTGCCATCTTTGTTCAAAATCCATTTGGCCGCAGTACTGTCCACAGTACTGATCCAATTGTCGAAATTTGAACCATCAAAAAGCACAATGGCATCACTGGGCGGGGCACCGTCCTTTCCTGGCACCACCTTTGGCGGTACGGGTTTGTAGATTTCGGTAGCCTCTGGCTTGGTGGGCTCTGTTTCTTGGGCGGATACGAATACGCCCATCAATATGGCAAGAGCCATGAAGATGTTTTTGTATGTTGACATGCTACAATTCTTTGATCTTTATGTTTCTGAAGGCGACTTTATCCCCGTGGTCCTGCAAACCAATTTTGCCCGTTTTGAAAGCTCCAAAACCTTCCCAATCGGCAAATTTGGAATTCGAGACCATTTTGTCCCATTCCGGTCCGTGTACAGGGAATTGGACAATCTTTTTACCGTTCAGCAATACATGGCCTTCGTTGGTCTCGTGGTTGATCATCAGTTCTACTTGGTTCCACTCCCCCGCTGGGTTCACGGCTTTTTCTGATGGGGAGACCATGTCATACAAGGCTCCGGCCAAACGATCGGTACCGTTTTTGGCATCCGGATGCCTTTCATCATCCAATACTTGGATTTCAGGTCCGGTCAAATAGGGCTGTCCATATTTTTCATCTTCTTTTACTCCCCAAAAGATACCACTGTTGCCTCCTTCGGCGATGTTCCATTCCAAGGTAAGCACAAAATTGGTGTACTCCTTATCTGTTACCAAGTTGTAGGATGCTCCTTCGGGTCTTGCCTCGGGCGGATAAAAGACCATGGCATCGTCTTCAATTTTCCAAGGCTCCCCTATTTCCCCTCCGTTGTAATAGTGCCACCCTTCAAAAGAGGAACCATCGAACAGGGTGGTCCATTCAGGCTCTTCCACTACTTCAATGGTTTCTTCTGCCATTTCTTCCGTGTTCTCTTTTGGTTTTTCCTTGCAAGCAAAGGTCAGGGCCAAAACGGCCAATACAATTGGTTTTTTCATAATCCTAGTATTCGTTTTAGTTGGTTTTTATCTATTTCTGCTCCTGCAAAATCATCAAAGGTCTTTGTCGTGGCCTCGATGATGTGGTCCTGTATGAACTTGGCGCCTTCGCGGGCTCCTTGTTCGGGGCTCTTGATGCAGCATTCCCATTCCATAACGGCCCACACATCGCATCCGTACTGGGTCAGTTTGGAGAAGATGGTCTTGAAATCAATCTGGCCATCTCCCAAGGAACGGTACCTACCTGCCCTGTCACCCCAATCATTATAACCCCCAAAGGCACCTTTCTTACCCGTAGGGTTGAACTCGGAATCCTTTACGTGGAATGCTTTTATAAATTCATGGTAGTGGTCTATGTATTCGATATAGTCCAACTGCTGCAATACAAAATGGCTTGGATCATAAAGAATGTTCACCCGCTTATGGTTGCCCGTGGCCTCCAGGAAGCGTTCAAAGGTGTCGCCATCATGAAGGTCTTCCCCTGGATGGATTTCATAACAGACATCCACTCCTTCTTTGTCAAAATGATTCAGAATGGGCATCCATCTTTTGGCCAATTCTTCAAAGCCCATTTCCACCAATCCGGCGGGGCGTTGTGGCCATGGGTGTGCCGTGTGCCAAAGCAAGGCGCCAGAGAAAGTGGCATGGGCCTTTAAGCCAAGCCTTCGGCTGGCGGTTGCGGCTTTTTTGACAGTCTCGACCGCCCATTGGGTACGTTCCTTGGGCTTGCCCTTCAATCGGTCGGGTGCAAAATTGTCGAACATAATGTCGTAAGCGGGGTGCACCGCTACCAATTGTCCCTGCAAGTGGGTAGAGAGTTCCGTGATCTCCAATCCATAGGAATTGATCTTGCCCTTCAGTTCGTCACAATAATCCTGGCTTTCGGCTGCCTTGTCCAAATCGATGAGGAACGACTCCCAAGTCGGTATTTGGATACCCTTGTACCCCAAACTCGAGGCCCATTTGCAAAGCCCGTCCAAAGAATTGAACGGAGGTTGACTGTCCACAAATTGTGCTAAGAATACAGCCGGTCCTTTTATTGTCTTCATTTAAAATTGGTTTTAGGAATTTGTAAATCCCGATCAATTTGGGATTAATCGTCTATATTTAAGAAAAAAACTATGCTATTTTTACGTTTCATGTAGAAAGACATAAATATAGGGATTCATTGACAATTAAAACAGCATAAAGTTTTTAAATACTACTTATGGAAAATGCTTCTGCCCGAAATCTTTGGGGTGATTTTTTGGACGCCCACCTGGAATTTGCCTCCGAAGATGCTCCCAAGGTCATCCACTTTTGTGACAATGAAAAGGATGCCAATACTTGTGCCGATCTGGTGTGCAAGGAAATCAAAAGAGCGACTTCCCATTCTTTGAAGGGGATGCAGCTCAGACATGAAAAATTGCCCAAAATAGGTGATTTTTATGTGGTCACAGACTGGAACGGAAATGCCAAGTGCATCATCCGTACCACATCGGTAAAACTGGTGCCCTATTTTGCCATCCGTGAAGAACATGCCCGTTTGGAAGGTGAAGGAGACAAAAGCCTGGCCCATTGGAAAAAGACCCATTGGGATTACTATACGCGGGAACTTGCCGAGTTCGGAACCCAACCTACGGAAAGCATGATCGTGGTCTTTGAAACCTTTGAGATGCTGTATAAAAAATAGCGGATCGCTTCTGGATACTGTCAGGTTGTGCGCTCGCCTACCTGACGGGCAGGCAGTCGAAACCTGTTAGGTAACATTCTCGAACATGCTGGGTTACTTTTTGGAAAGAACCATGATCACACCTATGATCGCAAGTACTGCCAAAACAGTAAAAAATATCTTCCAAAAACTATAGGGCCTTGTACCCGATATCTGGCCATTCTCGCCATTGATGAAAAAGTTGTACTCCTTCCCGCTGTAGCGATAGGCACTTACATACACAGGCAATAAAATGTGCTTGAAGGTCTCTTCGGACAGTTTCATGTCCATGGAGGTTACCCTTTGGGTATCACCGCCAATGTCCTGCATGCACCATCGGGTGGCAATGTCACGGGCCACTTCCTTGGAATGGAGATGGCCATCCTTGAGCGGGATGGTATATTTTTCCGTGACAAACCCAGAGAGAAAACCACTGTTGAACGGTTGGAGTTTTTTCAAGTCCCAAAAGGCGATCTTTCCCGGGATCCTGCCTGCTTTCTGATGGGAAGCTTTGATCAAGGTATCGTCCACAAAACCCGAAACTTGCCCCGATGCCGGGTACCATCTGGTTTTACGGACCTGTTGGGTCACCATTTTGCCATTGGCATTGCGGACCCTCTTGGTTTCATAGTAATATTCCCCCCGTTGACCCGTGTAAGAGGCATACAATTGCGCATCGAAGGTCCAATAGGGTAAATACAGCCCTTTGGTGAATTGGGGGTCTAGAGAAGCCTTTTTTAGATTGTTCGGAGCGAACCACAACCGTTTCACCCAATTTTTAAAGATGGCAAAGGATTGTTTTTTATCAATTTGAAAAGGCAGGACCGCACCCGGCAGGATCCAATTTTCTTTATAGGCATCGGCAATGACCAAAGGTTGGCCACAATACACACAATGGAGCGATTTGTAATTTTCTTCCACATGCTGGTCGGCCCCACAATTTTTGCAATGCAACATGGAAATCTCCTCACTGTGCTTTTGTGAACCCATTTCCTGTAAAAATGGGTACAGCTCCAACTCTTCGAATCCATTTTCATTCAGGGCAATGGTCTCCTCATGGCCACAATATTCGCAACTGATATTGGTGGTGCGTGGTTTGTACTTAAGTTCTGCCCCACAGTTGGTGCAGGCTTTTTTGAGTTCAGATTTTTTTACGGTTTCTTCCAATGGCCTTTTGTCATTCTGGTGAAATGATGAGTCCCTTTCAAGGAGTGGTTGCTGTTGTCATTCTGAGCTAAGCGAAGAATCTTAAGGATTAGGGTTGACTCCATGAGATTCCGAACCCACCAAAGGTGGATTCAGAATGACAGCACAAAAATTATTGCCCAGGCAATGGCGGTGGGGTATTGCCCCCCAAGAACGTTTTCAATTCCTCTACCTCTTTCAATGCCGTCCATGCGGCCATGCCCTGTTTCCACACCAAACTGTCACGGTTGATGCTTCGTGAGGCAAACAGGGAACGCATTTGCTCAAAGGTCACTGGACCGTGTTGGGTTCCGTTTGTGGCATAATAGTACATGGTCTGTGCAGGCAGCGGTGGAGGAACGGCCCCGGCCGAAGGTTGCGCAGCTTGCTGTGGAGCGGCCTGGGTGTTTCCACCCATCATGCCGCCCATTTGTTGGGCCAGTACAAAGCCCATGCCCATGCCCATTCCGGCACCGGCGGTACCGCCCTCGTTTTGGGCAGCGGCCTCAATGGCTTTGGCGGTCTTGAACTTCGTCAACTTGTCCAAATCCAGTTTGTCGATGCGGCTGTACTCGAAAATCTCTTTTTTGAGATCTTCGGGCATGGAGACATTCTCGATATAGAATTTCTCCAAAGAAATTCCGACCGATTGAAACTCTGGTGCCATCACTTCCCGACAGGTATCCGAAAGTTCGGTGGTATTGGCCGCATAGAGCTCTATGGGTAGATTGGCCTGGCCCACCGTATTTGTGAATCGGGTCGCGATCAAACTTTTTAAGTGCTCGTTGATCTCAAAATTGGTAAAGTTGCTGTCAGTGCCGACAATATCCTTGATGAATTTTCCAGCATCGGAAATTTTAAAGGCATACGTTCCGAACGCCCTGATCTCCACCAATCCAAAACGGTCATCGCTCAAGGTGATGGGACTTTTGGTGCCCCACTTTTCGTCGGTGAACAAATGGGTGTTCACAAAATACACTTCGGCTTTAAAAGGGGAATTGAAGCCATATTTCCAACCCTTCAAGGTGGCCAAAATGGGCAAGTTCTGTGTGGTAAGGTCGTAAGTTCCCGGTCCGAACACATCGGCCAATTGGCCCTCGTTGATGAAAACGGCGGTTTGTCCTTCGCGGACAATCAATTTGGCGCCGTTCTTTATTTCATTTTGATAACGCTCAAACCGATACGCAATGGTGTCATCGGTATAGTCGAGCCACTCGACAATGTCGATAAACTCGTTGGTAAGCTTTTCCTTGATTTTTCCAAAAATATCCATGGTCGTGTTTTTAGTTTATTCGATGCTTAATTTATGAAAAAAAAGCGGGTTGTTTCCGTTTGATTAGTGTGAAATGGGAATGATTTGTTACAAGAAAAAAATAAGCGAAAAAATATAAGACTTTTAAAAGAAGTCTTTTTATTAGGTAGGTTAAACAAATGCTTTCAACAAATTATTAAACCAACTCTTTTGCTGTAAAGATAACATCTTGTTCAACCAAAAGATTTACATTGATTGTGGGTAATATATATTTATTATACCGAGTGCCCTCTGTTTTGCAATGTAAAATGCCCCTAGTTGTACCTACTGTAAGTACTGTCAAATGGGATAAGAGTTGTTTAGGGAGTATAATATCACCACCTTTTCCTTGTAAAAGGGCCCATCCTTTTTTATCAATTTCGAAATAACATAAAACTTCAATGGTAATAAAAGGAGATTCTTTCTTATAAAAACGAAAAGACAAATCAACAACCACTTGTTTTTTTTCAACAGAAAGACCATAACCATTATCTACTTTAATAGATAGCTCACCATTCTTTCTATATGCTTCTTCAATAATAGCAAATTGCTTCGTTTTAATATTTACTAAAGCAAAACCTAAATCGTTAAATTTTGGCATATTATGACCCTGTTGGTTTTAAATTATCTTCTGCATCTGTTAAGCTATCAAAGCTGTTGGGTTCTATTGTTTTGATGTGTCGAAAGTGTTCTTTGGTTTTTAATGATGGAGCAGCCATCTTTTTTGTGTTTTTTACTTGAACTATTCGTTCAGTCATCTCTTTCATCACAAATTGAACTTTACGAGCTTCTCTTTCAAAATCTACAGTTTTAACTTCAAGCAATGAATATCCTAAGGCCAATTCAAGCTTGTCAACTGTTTCAAAGGTAAAATTACTTTCGCCTCTTAATATCTTGCTCACCTGTTGGGGTGTCACACCCATTTTTTCCGCCAATGCAACTTGGGACATTTTTTCATGATCTAAAATAGCCAATACAGTTAGTGCTAATTTGGCACTACGTATTTTATCTTTTCTGTTTTTTCTGTTTTTCAGCTGACGATCCAAAAAACCAGATGGTTTGTTTGAAACCAACTTGTTAAAACTTTTTTTGTTGTAGGATTGTTTGCTCATTTCTTTTGAAGGTCTTCAGGAAACAATATTTGTTTTTCCTCTAAATATAGTTGTGTTTGTTTTAAGTAGTCCAATTCTTGCGCCAAATAAGGCGCATCTTGCATGGCATCAACCATTTTAATGCCGCCACCGGTAATTATATAACAATTCACGTCTAAACGTATGGCATATAACCGGAGCCAGCTATCCTTAATTTGGACTCCGTAGGCTTTCGAGGCCTGGTACGGGGGAAGATTTGTCTCGTTTTTGTGCAGAGGTGTAAAGAAATCGGATAAGTTTTCATCATTGTTTTCAAATCCTGATTTAGCATAAGCTTCTAGCTGGTCAAACAGTTCCTCCGCATCTTCCAATGTTTTGATTGCTGCCTCTTGAACTGTGTAATCACGGTATCGTGGTTGGTTTAGCAAATGTCTATTGTTCTTGAAAAAGTCATAAACATATTCTGGATTACTCCAATTTTCTTGCAAATTTTCCAAAGCATCCAACTGTTCATTCTCTCGATGAACCGTATAAACACCATTGTTTTGCTCTACAAAAATAGGTAAAATTTCCAAAATTATCAACCTGTGGGTTTATTTTTACGCAAAATTAACATTAAAAAATCATCTTAAATTAAAACTTTGGACAACTTTTCAACATTTGTTCGTGTTGGCTAATGCTATCTCACTAAAATATTCCTGTCCAAGCTCTAAAATCAAATGAACTTAAATGGGGGAGGTCAACTTTTTGCCAATTTAACAATTCTTCACAAAACAAGAAACGGAAGACGATACACAAGTCTTGTTTCTTGTCTCCGAAAGCGCAGCGGTCTTTGTTCTGATGCCTGTTGGTTTGCCTACTCCACCTTACACGAAGTATCGGCAATGATTTTCCATTCCCCATCGATTCTTTTCAGCACCAGCATAAAAATACCGTGCAGGTTGCCCACGGGTCTGGTCAAATGGTATTCGCCCATCACCGTATAGGCATCATCATTGATTTTGGAAATATCGTTGGACACCTATTCCAATTTACCAAAATGGTCCTTGGTGGGGTAGCTTTTTTTGTAGCGGTCCATGGTGCTTTGCCAACCCTTTACAACGCCAGCACTTCCATAAAAAGTAAGTTCATCCGATTTCCAGTAAGTTTCCATGAACTGCTCGATGTCGTAATTGTTCCATGCTGCTTGCTGGGAGGACAATACGTTGAGAATGGCGGTTTTGTCATTTGTTTCTTGCGATGACTGTGAAAAACATACCAGCGACAAGAAAAACACAAGAAAAGATAGTTTTTTCATAAAGACGTAATTTATTTAACCCGTTAGGTTTTTTGGACTTAAAACTTAGTTCTAGGCGTCAGTTCGAGTGATTTTGAGGAACGAAAAATCGTACCTGCCTGCCGGCAGGCAGGTCGAGAACCAGAATTTCAACTCCAAAACTGATTAGCTTCGCTGAATCTTCGATTTCTCGATAAAAATTCCTCAGGAATTTCACTCGACCCGAGGCAAAGCCGAACTGAGCGAAGCTAATTGACAGTTTTGGCATAAAAAGCTTTCAAAATACACAACGGGTTTTATTTTAATTTTCCTGCCTCTTTTAGCATTTTCAATACTTGCTGCTTCGGAAGGGCCTCGATTTTGTGTCCATCCCGTCCAATCATTGTCTCCCCGGCAAAAAGGGAGTTGAGAATGGCTTCTTCCGTTGCTTCAATGGTGGCAAGGAACAAAGGCGTCATGGCTTCATTTCGCAAAGTTGTCATGGTTTGTGCTGTACTTTCGCTTTGATATGGGATGCGGCACGCTTCTGCAGTGGAAACGGCGATCACATAATCGCCACTGCCATTGCTGGCAATCCCTCCGGTTCGTGAAAGACCCAACATCGCTCTTTTGGCCAAGCGTTCCAAGTTGCGGGAATCCAACGGAGCATCGGTGAGCACGACCATCATACATGATCCATCCGCAGAATATTTAAGTGCGTCCGAATAGCGGTCGAGCTGTTTGTCCACTTCCACTCCGGCAATCTGCAAAACACCCCCGAAATTGGTCTGTACCAAAACGCCTACAGTGTAACCGCCCAATTTTTTCGGCAACACTCTGGATGATGTTCCTATGCCGCCCTTGAAACCAAAACAAATGGTTCCCGTTCCGGCTCCGACATTACCTTCGGTAACAGGGCCCGATTTTGCATTTTTTATGGCTTGAAGCACATCGGCTTCCGTAACGTGACGACCTCGGATGTCGTTGAGGTAACCATCATTGGTTTCACCGACCACCGCATTTACGGAACGGACATCTTCGTTTTCAGGCTGATTGAGCGTGTAACCAATAACGGCATTCATTGCTGTGGGAACACTTAAGGTATTGGTCAAGATGATGGGCGTTTCCAAATTCCCCAGTTCCTTTACTTGGGTGTAACCAGCGAGTTTTCCAAAACCATTGCCCACATAAATGGCGGCGGGCACTTTTTCCTGAAAAATATTTCCCGAGTGTGGAAGAATGGCAGTGACCCCAGTTCGGATATCGTTGCCTTCAATGCGAGTGGTATGGCCCACCTGCACCCCAGGTACATCGGTGATGGCATTCAAGGCTCCGGGCTTTAGTACCCCGATTTCGACCCCATGCTCTCGAAGGCGGTTTTGTGCTAGCATTATTAGAGGGAATATCAAAAATAAACAACAAAAACTCTGTTTTTGTAGGCTCATATCGCGATAATTAATCTTTTAAGGCACTTACCGTGACCAAAAGTTGACCCACATGCCGTTGGCTATGTTCGGCGGCATGAAAAAGTAATCCTATCACGGTGGTGGGTAGCTTCTTTCTTCCCACAAAGCGCTCGTTTGTAAGCGTCGTTTCGGGGATAGTTTTAAAATAGTCCAAAGCTTCGTTGACTTTGGTTTCGAAATCCGAAATCAATTGTTGTGCGTTGGGGGCGTCTTGTCCGTTCCCTTCATTTTTAAGAAAATGAAACTGTTCCTCGGTGAGGGATTGTTTTTTGGCATAGGTCAGTAATCGGTCCAACACTCCTGTCAAATGCTTTAAATGAAATCCCACCGAAGCTCTGCCAAATGGCTTTTCCCAAAGCTTGTTTTCGGGGAACTCGGATAAATATTCCTTTATTTCCCGCACAGATTGCAACAGGGCATGCGCTGCTGGTTGCAAAAGTGCGGGTAATTCTGGTATGGGGCCACTTAGCCAATACTCTTGGGTGGCTGACATAGAAAAACTTTTTTTAAAAATTACGGTAATCCCCAGCCAAATATTGGTTCGCCTTTTCTTCCTTGAATTGGGCGGTTTCGGCATCCCAGTGCAAGGTCTCCCCAGGGAAACGCCCGGCAATGGTTCCTAAAAGAATGGTTTCGGTCAACCGGGCCGCATAATCAAAAGGAGCGGTGGTTTCACCCTTGCCCAAACAGGCGTCCACAAACTGGTGGTAGTGCTTTGGCCCCTCGGACTCATAATTTCGGATGGGCTCGCCCATGTTGTTGGCCGCCGATACCTTGGCAATCTCCTTGGAGATGTCCACATACTTGCCCTTCACGATCTTTCGGGGCAATTGCATAAAGTGCGGCAACAACAATCGACCCTTTTCACCCACAAACATGGCACCTTGTTCCGGCAATTCGTTTTCAGCAGCTACACCTGCATCCAGTGAAATTTTATCCTTCACGCTCTTGTCGTCCGCTTTTTTGTCCTTTTTCATTTCCATGCCGGGCAGCAAAAGGTCTTCATGCATTTCAGGAGCACCAGGGCCATCATACCAGACCCATTTTAGGGATTTTCCGGTGTATTTGGTGCCGGGAAACTCATAGGTGACGGTATTCTTTTCAGGGTAGCCAAACCCGTTGGAGGGTCGGCACTGTGTCATAATGGTCCTTGGCACGTCCAATTCCAATGCGTTGTAAGGGGTGTCAAAAATATGCACGCCCATATCACCCAGCGTCCCGCAACCATAATCCATCAACTTGCGCCAGTTGCCCGGATGGTACATATCGTTCTTGTAGGGTCTTTCCTTGGAAGTGCCCAACCAAAGGTTCCAGTCCAATTGGGCAGGAACGGCATCCTCCCCTTCGGGAAGCGGCCCGTCGTATCCCCAGTTTTTGGGCGACCAGGCATGTACGGTGTGCACCTTGCCAATGATTCCTGATTGGATCAGTAAGGTGGCCAGTTTATAATCGTAGAAGGAGTGTACCTGAATCCCCATTTGGGTGACCAATCCTTTTTCGGCGGCCATTTTTTTCATTTCCCTTGATTCGGAAACATAATGGGTCAATGGTTTTTGACAGTACACAGGTTTGTTCATGTTCATCGCCATCAACGAAGCTGGCGCATGGGTATGGTCGGGTGTGGAAACGATCACGGCATCGATTTCGTCGCCCATTTCCTCCAACATAGCACGGTAATCAAAAAACACACGGGCACCGGGGTGCATTTTGTGTGCTGTGGACAGGTTGATGGCATCCACATCGCAGAGGGCGACCACCTCAACCGCGGCATGCGATGAAATCGCCTTGAGATCCTCCATCCCCATATTGCCCACGCCAATATGGGCCGTTCGTAACTTTTCCTTTGGAAAACCTGCTTTTAAAATAGAAGGCGCCAACATGATCCCAAGGGCTCCCACACTGCTTTTTTTGATGAATTCTCTTTTGTTCATGGTTAGGTATTGGAGGTTATAGTTTCTTGATTTTGATGTTTCTGAACCAAATGGGGCTCGAATGATCTTGCAGAGCGATATAGCCCGTTTTGAACTTTCCATAATCGGGGGCATTGTCCCATTTCCCCGAGTTCTTTTTGGCTTTCCAATCATCGGACCAAGGCACAAATTCCAAGAGTTTTTTGCCGTTGAGCCAGTGCTCCACCTTTTCAGGGGTAAATACGATTTTGGAAGAATTCCATTCCCCGACCGGGTTCAATTGTTTTTGGGATTCGTCTGCCACGTGCATGGCATAATCGGCCCCTGTTTTTTGCCAATCTTGGAGCAATTCGGGATGTTCGGCACCAAATTGTGAGTTGTATCCCGTCAAATCGTGGATGTTCGCATAGTTTTCATCATCGATGATCTGATATTCCGGAGCCACTACGGGTGGGCCGTCATAACCTTCTTTCACGTGATAAAAAATGCCGCTATTGGCCCCTTCGGGTATTTTCCATTCCAGATAGAGTTCAAAATTATCGAACTCCTCGGCACCATATATAATGTCCTTTCCACCTTTATAATCCTGTTCAAGGCCGAGCTCGGTATCAAAGGTCAATATGCTGTCCTTGATTGTCCATCCGGGAGGCAGGGAATCCATATTGTATCCTCTCCAACCTTCCAGACTGGTACCGTCAAAAAGATAGACCCATTCGGATTTCTTCTCTTCAGGTTGGGGGATTGATGTTTCTTCTGTTTGTTTCGATTGGTTTTTACAGGCCACAAGAAGGATGGATAGCAAGGCGAGCCTGAAGAAATTTTGCATAATGTAAAGGTTTTTTATCTGGAGGGTTAAAGTACGAAATATTGGAAAACTTTTTTTATACCTTTTTTATTACATTTAAGCCAGACTAACTCAACACTTTAATCATGAAGACTTGCTTTTCCAAAATCGGTATGCTGATGCTTGCCGTGATCCTTTTCACCAACCCGATCCATTCCCAAAGAAAAAAGAACAATCAGGCCGGACCTGAATATCCTGAAGAACTCTATTCCAGCTTGGAGTACCGATTGATAGGCCCGTTTCGGGGCGGTCGTTCGGCTGCGGTGACCGGAGTGCCGGGAGAACCCAACCTGTTCTATTTTGGGGCAACTGGTGGCGGCGTTTGGAAAACCACCGATGGCGGTCGTACATGGGAAAACATTTCCGATGGTTATTTCGGGGGAAGTATCGGTGCTGTTGAAGTGGCCAAGAGCGACCCCAATGTGATCTACGTGGGTGGCGGCGAAAAAACGGTCCGCGGGAATGTCTCTTCAGGTTATGGGGTCTGGAAGACTGAGGATGCTGGAAAGACCTGGAAATCCATGGGCCTAGAAAAAACAAGGCATATTCCAAGGCTGAGAGTTCATCCGACAGACCATAATATCGTGTATGCTGCCGTGATGGGAAATATCTACAAGCCTACCAAAGACCGTGGAATCTATAAAAGCGTTGATGGCGGAAAATCATGGCAACAGGTTCTTTTTGTGAACGACCAAGCCGGTGCCGTGGATTTGACCTTCGACCCCAACAACCCACGGATTCTTTATGCGTCCACATGGAGGGTACAGCGCACCCCCTACAGTCTGAGCAGTGGAGGTGAGGGTTCTGCCCTTTGGAAAAGTGCCGATAGTGGCGAAACCTGGACCGAAATTTCCAAAAATGAAGGCTTCCCCAAAGACACCTTGGGCATCATCGGCGTATCCGTTTCCCCTAAGAACAGTGATAGGGTATGGGCCATAGTGGAGAACAAGGAGAAAGGTGGGCTTTATCGCTCAGATGATGGCGGGAAAAAATGGGCATTGGTCAACAGTGACCGAAGCTTACGCCAGCGAGCATGGTACTATACCAGGGTGTATGCTGATGCCGAAGATGTGGACAAGGTCTATGTGCTGAATGTAAGCTATCACAGGAGCACGGACGGTGGAAAGACCTTTGAGTCGTTCAATGCGCCTCATGGCGATCACCACGATCTTTGGATTGCTCCGGAAAATTCCCAACGCATGATCATTGGTGACGATGGCGGCGCCCAGATCAGCTATGATGGCGGCGAAACATGGAGTACCTATTACAACCAACCTACGGCGCAGTTTTATCGGGTTACTACGGACAATGCTTTTCCTTACCGCATCTATGTGGCACAACAGGACAACTCCACTTTGCGGATCAATTATCGAAGTGATGACAATTCGATTGGAGAGGACGATTGGGAGGAGACCGCTGGAGGGGAATCGGCCCATATCGCTGTGGACCCAACCAATGACGACATCGTGTACGGCGGAAGTTATGGCGGATTCCTGACCCGCGTCAACCATAAGAACAAGACGACAAGGGGCATCAATGTTTGGCCGGATAACCCTATGGGTTATGGAGCGGAAGGCATGAAATACCGTTTCCAATGGAATTTTCCCATTATTTTCAGCAAACACGATCCCAAAAAGCTATATACCTTCTCCAACCATGTGCACATGACCACCAATGAAGGCCAAAGTTGGGAGTTGCTCAGTGGGGATTTGACACGGAACGACCCTGCAAAGCTGGTCTCCAGCGGGGGACCCATCACGCAGGACAATACCAGTGTGGAATATTACTGCACCATTTTTGCGGCCAATGAAAGCCCGTTGAAAGAAGGACTGCTTTGGGTGGGCAGTGATGATGGGCTCATCCATGTGACCAAGGATGGCGGCAAGACCTGGGAAAATGTGACCCCTCCGAACATGCCCGAGTGGAACATGATCAACAGCATTGAACCATCCGCTTTTGATGAAGGGACCTGCTATGTAGCGGCCACCCGATACAAATTGGGAGATTTTACACCCTATCTCTACAAGACCACTGACTACGGGAAAACCTGGGCCAAGATCACCAATGGCATCGAAGCCGAACATTTTACGCGTGTGGTCCGTGAAGACCCCAAAAGGAAAGGCTTGCTCTATGCCGGAACGGAGACTGGGATGTACATTTCGTTCAATGATGGCCAGAACTGGGAGAAATTCCAATTGAACCTGCCCATTGTGCCCATTACGGACCTCACCATCAAAGACGACAATTTGATTGTGGCCACCCAGGGAAGGAGCCTTTGGGTAATCGATGACCTTACCGTATTGCACCAATTGGATGATGCCAAAAAATCTGCTGATGCCGTTCTTTTTCAACCTAAGGAAAGTTACCGGACCAAGGGCAATGCGGCCAGAAGACCTTCCAAGACAGAAGGACAGAACCTCGCCAACGGCGTGATCACCCACTTCTACCTAAAAGATGTCCAGGAAAAGGACAGTATAGCCCTTACCTATACCAAAATGAACGGCGATACCTTGGCTACCTATAGCACTTATGCAAAGGAGAAGAACAAAAAACTGGAGGTAAAAAAAGGAGGCAACACTTTTGTTTGGGACACCCGCGGAAAAGGAGCTGAGCGATTGGAGGGGATGATTCTCTGGTGGGCCAACCTGAATGGTGCCAAAGCAGTTCCGGGCACCTACAAAGTACATTTGAACGTGAATGGGGAAAACCAATCACACGATTTTACCATTTTGCCCGACCCACGTGCCGAAGTGAGTGTGGCCGATATGCAAAAGCAGTATGATTTCATTTCTGAAGTGAACGAAACTGTGGACAGGGCACACCAATCCATCAAAAAGATCAGGAACATCAACGGCAAACTGGACGAGTTTCTAAAGCAATACAAAGACAATGAAGCGACCAAGGCCTTGGTGGAAAAAGCCAAAAAAATGAAGGAAGGGTTCGAGGAGATCGAGAAAGCACTGTACCAGACGAAAAACCGTAGCAATCAAGACCCCTTGAACTTCCCGATCAGGCTCACCAATAAACTGGGCCACCTGAACAGTTTGGTGGCGATTGATGATTTTCCGCCCACCGAGCAGGACATTGCCGTTAAAAATGAGCTTTCTGCCAAAATAAAGGAGCAATTGACCGCTTTTGACACTTTGGTGGACAAGGAGATAGCGGCCTTCAATGAGGAGTTCAACAATTTAAAACTGAACTATTTGTCCGTAGAGGAATAAGGCAAAAAGCACAAAAGGTAAAGGGAAATGATAGTTTCATATCTGCTATCTACCCTTTACCTTTGACTCCTATTACATCGGGCCAAGCAAATGGAAATCTATAACTACATCAAATCGTTGCACTTGATCTTTGTGGTCACCTGGTTCGCGGGACTCTTCTATATCCCCCGACTGTTCATCTACCACATTGAGGCATGGCAAAGGCCATCACCTGATAGAGAGATCCTCACCGATCAACTCAAGTTGATGACCAAACGGTTGTGGTATATCATCACCTGGCCTTCGGCAATCTTATGTACGGTCTTCGCGATTTGGCTATTGGTTTTGATGCCGGGATGGCTACAACAATCTTGGATGCATGTAAAATTGGCTTTTGTGGTGCTATTGTTCATGTATCATCTGAAGTGCCATCAAATATTCAAACAATTGCAGCGCGATGAGGTGAAATATACCTCAAAATTCATGCGTATTTGGAACGAGGGGGCAACACTCATCCTGTTTGCGGTGGTGTTTTTGGTCATTTTGAAGAACGCCTTCAATTGGATCTATGGGGTGATCGGGATTTTTGTCTTGGCCCTATTGCTAATGTTTGGCATTCGATTGTACAAACGTATCCGAGATAAAAATCCGAATGCTTAGTAAAGTTCAGGTATCAAGCACAAGTACAAGTTCAAAAGGGCAAGATTCAATTGTAGTTGACCTTGAGTTCGTCGCTTGAGACTTGACTTGCTCTTATGTCTCATTTGGCTTGATAATTGCTTAATTTTATCGCAAAACAGGCAGGCTTGTTCAAAAAAATATCCTTACGGTTCCGAATTTTTTTCGCCATGATCATGTTGGTGGTCATTGCCTCCATATTGATTGCCGGCGTCACCATTTATCAATACAGGGAACAGGGAAAGGATTATCACAACGATAGGCTTGAACGAAAGGAAGAACAGGTGTTGCAGAGCATACTCTACAGCCTGAGAGAGACCACCTATCCGGTCACCACCGAAAATCTTGGGCATATTTTCAGGGAAGAAATCTATAAGATCGCAGATGTTCAGAATGTCAATTTCAATATTTATGACTTGGAGGGAAACCTGATCAAAAGTTCCCGGCCCAGTTTTGAGGAAGATTCCATATCCAATTGTTTGGATGCCGAAATCCTGAATTATCTCCGGGACAGTGGGGACAAGCGATATGTGGAGCAAAAGCGAGCTGCTGGCGACAATTATCAAGCGACCTACACCTACATCACCGACCCCACGTTCAAGCCCATCGGCATCATGAACCTTCCTTATTTTGAGGACAATACGTTCAATAACAAAGAACTTCGTGAGTTTCTTTTCAGGTTGGGGGGCGTCTATCTATTATTGCTCATCTCCGCAATTGTACTTGCCTATTTTATCTCAAAATATATCACAAGGTCCTTGGAGACCATTTCCGATAAAATGTACCGCACCAACCTGACCCGAAGAAACGAGAAAATCTATCTGGAAAACCCGGGAGAGGAAATCGGCAAGCTGGTGGATTCCTACAATCGTATGATTGATGAACTGGAAGAGAGCGCAGCCAAACTGGCGCGGAGCGAAAGGGAGCAGGCATGGCGGGAAATGGCCAAACAGGTGGCCCATGAGATCAAAAACCCACTGACTCCGCTACGGCTCACTGTGCAGAGTTTTGAGCGCAAGTTTGACCCAAACGACCCCGATATCCAAAAGAAGGTAAAGGAGTTTTCCAAGACCTTGATCCAGCAGATAGACACGATGAGCAACATTGCCACCGCATTTTCGAGCTTTGCCGATATGCCCGCGCAACAGAACGAGACCTTGAACGTGGTAAAGATCGTGAAACTGGCCTTGGAGATCTTCAACGAGGACTATATCCACTTCATTGCCGACGAGGAGGAGATCATTGCCAAACTGGACCGCACCCAGCTCATCAGGGTCATCACCAATTTGGTGAAAAACGCCATCCAGGCCGTTCCCGATGTGCCTTCTCCCCGCATTTTGGTCACTGTGGCCACAGAAGGCCAACATGTAAAAATTTCCGTGGCCGATAATGGGGTGGGCATTTCGGACGAATTGAGGCAAAAAGTGTTCGAACCCAAGTTTACCACCAAATCGAGCGGCACCGGACTAGGTCTGGGAATGGTAAAGAACATTGTGGAAAACTATAAAGGAACCATTACCTTTACTTCAAAAGAAGGAAAAGGAACGGTATTTACCATTAAATTCCCGAAGCAACCAAAATGAAAAGCCGGGACTGTTAACCATGCATTTATGAATTACGAGAACATCTACATCGAGGAAGAAAATTATTTGGCGACCATCACCATCAACAGGCCAAATAAGATGAACGCACTCAACCGAAGGACCATCGAGGAACTCCATGTGGCCTTCAAGGAGCTTGACGAGGACAGTGAAATCAGGGCCATTATCATCACAGGGAGCGGTGAAAAGGCCTTTGTGGCCGGCGCCGACATTTCAGAATTTGCGCATTTTTCCGTGAAGGAAGGCCGTCAACTCTCGGCCATGGGGCAAAAAAACCTGTTCAACCTAGTGGAAAACCTTTCCACGCCCGTGATTGCGGCCATCAATGGTTTTGCCCTCGGCGGAGGCTTGGAGTTGGCCATGGCATGCCATTTTCGGGTAGCCAGCAGCAATGCCCGAATGGGACTTCCGGAAGTTTCTTTGGGCGTGATTCCGGGATATGGTGGCACACAGCGCCTTCCACAGCTTATTGGTAAGGGTAGGGCCATGGAACTGATCATGACCGCAGGAATGATCGATGCGGACAAAGCTTTTGCCTACGGTCTGGTGAACCATGTTACTTCTCAAGAAGAACTCTTACCCCTTTGTGTTAAAATTGCGGGCAGGATATCGAAAAATTCCACTGTGGCGATCAAACAGGCAATAAAAGCGGTAAATGCTGGTTTTAGGTATGATGCCGATGGGTATGCCGTGGAAATAGATGCCTTTGGCCATTGTTTTGGCACCGACGATTTCAAGGAGGGAACAACCGCCTTTTTGGAAAAACGCCAAGCAGATTTTCCCGGATCATGACCCTTGGCCCCAACTAAGCCAAACCATGACCAGAAACCAGTTTTTTCTACTTTGCTTTGCGTTCTTCGCAGTGATGACCACCGCCCAAAAAATGCCTGTCAGCTATAATTTTGGGGAAAAGTACAACGACCGCTATCGGTATTCCAACCTCATGACCATTGATGAAGATGGCACGGGAGGCTATATTTTGGTGCGGGCCTATTACCAAGGCCTCGTCCTAAGGCCCAAAGGATATTTGATCGAACATTACAACGCCAACCTTGAGCTCATCAATGAATACAACTACAAGCTGAAAGGCCAGGAGTTCGTGGACGGTTTCTTCCAGAACGGCCAGTTGAACCTTCTGTTCCTCAGCTACAATGATGCCAAGGTACAATACGAATATTGGGTGCACACCACCCCGATTATCGATTTCAATTTTAGGACGAAACAACTGCTTTCGATAGCTTCCGAACAGGTCGATGAGCCTGTCGGTAAAAATTTCTATAACCGGAATTTTTCCAGTGGCTTTTCCACCGTGGTCTTGTTCAACGAGGAGAAAACAGGGTTTGTGATAAGCACACACCACAAAAAGGGAAAAAGCGAAAATCACATCATCCATTTGTTCGACACGGCCCTGAACAAGAAGTTTGAATATGATTTTTCGGATGAAATAGAGGAAAAGAACTATGCCTTTGAGAATCTGGCCATCTCACCCGACCTGAAAACAGCCTACATTGTGGGGAAGGCCTATTTTAAAAAGAGAAGATTTAGGGTAGATGAGCGAAAATTCCAGTATGAGCTGATCAGAGTGGCCCAAAATGGAGCCAGTACCCAATCCTTTGTGGATCCGGGCAAGTATCCCGAGGGTCTGTACCCCATCATTTTCAAGAACAGACTGGTTTGTGTGGGGTTTTATGCCGATAGAAAGGACAATCGGTACAATGGCATAGCTTATTTTGATGTAGATCCATCATCCCTGACCGTCAATTCCAAAAAATATAATCCCTTTTCACAACAGTTCATGGACGATAAGTTTGGCCGGGAAGGGGACAAGGAAATCAAAAACCTCGTTTTCAAAAATGTGGAGGTCACCCCGGACAATGATATTTTCTTCAATGCCGAGGAGTATTTTGTCACCTCCGGACTTGAGGTCACGGGGGCTGGGCAGCGGGTCAAGATCGAGCGCTACCACCACAACGATATCGTGAGCGCAAAATTGGGTCCCGATGGCAGTTTGGAGTGGGCGCGAAACATCAACAAGACCGAAGTGACCCAAGGAGATGGGGCCTATGCTTCCTACAGTTCGTATTGCAAGGACGGCAAAACCTATTTTTTCGTCTGCACGGCAGCAGAATCCCCACAATTGATCAACAATGAACGTCTCATCTTCAAACAAGGGTTTAGCAGAAACCGCAATGTGTTCATGATTTCCTTGGATGAAAAGGGCACCATGGACTACGAAAAGATCATTGACCAACAAGAAGCCAGATTGCCTCTCATGGTCTCCAAGCCCTTGAAGGATGAAGCGGAAAACAAGATGCTCTTCTATGCCAAAAGGGGCAATAAAAAGCAGTTGGTACAAGTGGATTTTAATTAAGAAGGTTGTTTAGTTACTGAGTTATACGGTTTTTTGGTCATTGGAATTGGGTGCTGGGAACTTGACGCTTGGTATTTGATGTCAGAAGTCAGGAATATCGTTGAGCACATTCGAAACGTCATAAACCCGAAGCATTCTCTTGTTTATCTCCGCTCTTGAGCTTGATTTTTGCGCTTAAATTTTTTTTGACCGTCCGCTGCCCACTGTTTATTGGGTTTTTGTTTATTTGGATTTTGATTGGTTCTTTTATGCTTGTCACTTACTGATGATAAACTGTCAATTGATTCTCGAATTCCTTTTCCAAAACGTTTTTTGTTAAAATAAAAAGAAGGAATGTTCTTACAATCATTTTTATCCGTCAATTAGAAAGCCACATCGATCAATTCATATAGGGTGTCCGTTAGTTAGGGTAAATTCATAAATGGCACTGCCCTACTTTTGATGGCTATAACCCTATAATCAAAATTATGAAAACAGTTAAATTGTTTAGTGTGGCCATACTGTGTTGTGTGGCAATGAATATGGTCTCTTGTTCCGGTGAAGACGGGGAAAGGGGACCACAGGGGCCTCAAGGAGAGCAAGGACCTCCCGGAGCCAATGGGCTTGATGGGCAGGACGGGGACAATGGTGAAAATGGTGTGGATGGAAATGCCAATGTACAAGCTGTTACTGTAAATATGGATGCATGGAATGGAGGGATGTTTTTTGAATTTGACATGCCCGTTGCAGTAGAAGAAAGGGCCAACTATGCCTTTCTGTTTTATTTGGAATATATCTATGACAGTCAGTTCCTTGCCAGACACTCTGTCCCTGGATCCTCTTATGATGGGGATTTTGTTGTGGACGTGAGCTACGCTACGACCGGGGAATTGGGAGGAATCCTTTTGTTCAAAGATTTCCAAGGGGTACCTTATGCAGTGGATCCTGGCACATACCTTAATTTGATCATCATTGCCGTAGAGATAAGTGCTTTGGAAGGCAAAACTGGCTCCACGGATGTATTGGCCGAACTCAAGGCCGCTGGTGTGGACACCAACGATTATGATGCTGTGGCAGCATATTTTGGTCTGGAATGAGATAAAATTCCCCTTTTTGGGGCACTACCCAACCATTAAGCGGAAAGCTGGACGATGTCCAGCTTTTTTTATTCTCTGATTCCTTTTTAACAATTCCAAAAATCCATCAAAAGGATATAATCCATAAATTTGGAATAAATCCATTTTATGTCTTCCAATGATTACCTCAAGGGCAGGGGCGCACAAAAAAACACGCCCAATCAATTTCTGCAGCACGTGTATGAGATCCGGGAAGACTTTTTGGAATTTTGTAGGTTGGAAGGCGAGGAAGCCGAAAACAACAAGACCCAATACATTCCCATTTTTCCCAAGACGATTGTGAACAAAGTGGACAGCCCGGATGTGGGGATGATGTTTTCCATGAACCCCTATCAAGGCTGTGAACATGGCTGCATCTATTGCTATGCAAGAAATGCACATGAATATTGGGGCTACAGTGCCGGGTTGGATTTTGAACGAAAGATCTTGGTAAAAAAATCGGCCCCAGAACTCTTGGAGGCCAAGATCAAACACAAAAATTGGAAGGCACAGACCATTGTCTTGTCGGGGAATACGGATTGTTACCAACCTGCAGAGCAAAAATTCGAAATCACCCGTAAATGTCTGGAAGTGTTCCTAAAGTACAGGCATCCTGTGGGCATTATTACCAAAAATGCATTGGTGTTGCGGGATCTGGATATTATAAAAGAGCTGAACAAACATCAATTGGTGGGAGTGAACATTTCCGTAACCTCCCTTTCAGAAAAAACCAGACGAAAATTGGAACCCAGGACGGCATCCATCCAAAAAAGACTGAGGACAATCCAAGTCTTGTCCGAGAACAACATCCCTGTGAACGCCATGTTGGCCCCGATGATCCCAGGTATCAACAGCCATGAACTTTTGCCGTTGGCTAAAACAGTAGCCGAACATGGTGCACTTTCTTTCGGATTTACGGTTGTACGGTTGAACGGGGCCATTGGACAGATTTTTACGGATTGGATCAAAAAAGCAATGCCCGACCGGGCGGAAAAAGTGTTGCATCAAATACAGGACTGCCACGGAGGAACACTGAACGACAGCCGATTTGGGCTTAGGAACAGGGGTGAGGGAAAAATCGCATCACAGATACATGATATGGCCCGATTGGCCCGTCAAAAATATTTCAAGGACAAAAATTTTCCAATCCTGAACAAGGAACTCCATGAGCAATACAAGGATGGCCAAATGAGGTTGTTCTGAGTAAATGGCAATGAACAACCATTACTTGTATTGATAAAATATGGGTGCAGATTAT
The DNA here is from genome assembly GCA_048270465.1 of Allomuricauda sp. Classification (GTDB taxonomy): domain Bacteria; phylum Bacteroidota; class Bacteroidia; order Flavobacteriales; family Flavobacteriaceae; genus Flagellimonas. Next base: position 100,600 of record JBLWSV010000001.1, on the reverse strand, counting down.
GTAATCTGTCAGGTTGAGCGCAGTCGAAACCTATTGAAATTCTCGACTGCGCTCGAATTGACATAGGGTAACCTTTTTGGATACCTCGTTTACTTCTAACATGGAAGATTTACTTCAGTTCCCAACCTTCCCGATACTCACGGGTCACCCACTCATTGGCTTTGTCGTAGTTGGTGATTTTCATGTTCTCACCATCCCAGAACAGTTTTCTCCTTCCAGGGGAGTGGTAGGGATCCCAATCGGTTGCGGTCTTACCGGGCTTCAACTCTTTATATTGATATGCCTTTACGGCCAAGTTCCCCATCAACACGGTTTCGGTCAATCTTCCGGCGATATCAAAATTGGAAGATGTCGGTGTGCCGTTCAAGCAGCCGTCCACAAAGTTGGCAATGTGTCCTTCCATACTTCCGGGCACCCTTGGATATTTGGGTTCGGGAGATTTGTAAAGATCCATCATTTCGGAAGGTAACAAGCGTGCGTTTCTTGAATAGGTGTCACAGACCAAAATTCCTTTGTCACCATACATCACCGTTCCACCTCCACCATCTCCAATGGTTTCATCGTCTTTCAGTTCATCGGGAAGATTGGGTTTGATACCGCCATCGTACCAGTTCAGGGCTATATCCCCATGCTCTTCATGTTCAAATTTCAAGTGTATCTTGGATGACGGGGGACAGGAGTGGCTATAATCGGCCTCCACAAAATCATCGACCCATACCGTGGTACAGCTCGCTTCCGCTTCAACAGGATAGCCCAGATTCAAAACGCTGAACGGTGTTTCCATAATGTGGCAACCCATATCGCCCAATGCCCCTGTGCCGAAATCCCAGAACCCTCTCCACTTAAAGGGAAGGTAGGCATCGTTATAATCCCTCATGGCCGCAGGGCCCAACCAAAGGTCCCAATCCAGTTCCCTGGGCACACGGTCTTTTTTGGTGGGCATGGCCACTCCTTGAGGCCATACGGGGCGGTTGGTCCAGCAATCAATGGTATGTACTTTTCCAATGACCCCGGATTCCACCCACTCTCGGGCAATGCGGCTATCATCACTGGAAGCTCCTTGGTTCCCCATTTGGGTCACAATGCCTTTCTCTTTCGCTACTTTGGTCATTAATCGGGCCTCGTGGATGTTGTGGGTCAATGGTTTCTCCACATAGGCATGCTTTTTTTCCCTCATAAAAGGGAGGGCAATGGTGGCGTGGGTATGGTCAGGTGTGGCTACCATAATGGCATCGATGTCGTTCAATTGCTCATCATAGACCTTTCTGAAATCCTTGTATCGTTTCACATTGGGGAAAAGTTCGTAGGTAGGTTGTGCCCTTCGGTCATCCACATCACAGAACGAAACAAACTTGACACGGCCAGTGGCGTTCAGACCCTGTATCACACCATTTCCCCTGCCGCCAACACCAAAGGCGCCAACATATAGGGTATCACTGGGCGGAATGTGGGTCTTTCCCAAAACATGACTTGGAACGATTGAAAATGCAGCCGAGGCGGCCGCGGCATTTTTAAGGAACTTTCTTCTTTGCATTTTGTTTAGTTTGATTATGTCCAGCACAAGATACAAAAAAGTGAAGGAGATGAAAGCCTATTCTTCCCCGTTCCACTCTTTATAAAACTGCTCAAGATAATCCAACATAAATTGGTGCCGTTCCGCTGCGAGCTTTTTGCCCGTTTTTGTGTTCATGCCCTCTTTGAGCAATAACAGTTTTTCATAAAAATGGTTGATGGTGGGTGCCTTGGAGTTTTTGTACTCCTCTTTGGTCATATTGGGATTGGGTGGGATGTTGGGGTCATAAAGGCCCCTATTTTTGAAACCACCATAATTGAAAGCCCGGGCAATACCGATGGCCCCCATGGCATCCAAGCGGTCCGCATCTTGCACAATCTGAAGTTCTTTGGATGTAAAAACTTCCCCGTCCTTGTCCAGACTGTTTTTGAAGGACATGTGTTGGATAATGTTCACCACATGATCTCGGATAGTATCTTCAACACCTTGGGATGTTAAAAAACCGTATGCCAATTTTGGTCCTATGGATTCGTTTCCATTGTGAAATTTGGGGTCGGCAATATCGTGGAGCAAAGCCGCCAACATGACCACCAATGGATCGGCTTTTTCATGTTTCAAAATATATTTTGAGGTGTTGAAGACCCGTTCGATATGAAACCAGTCATGCCCCCCTTCAGCGTCTTGGAGTGTTTTTTTGACAAAATCAATGGTATTTTGCACCAATTGCTCTTTGTTCATGGCGTCTTATGTATTCCTGAGACAACTTTTTCCTCGATCTGCGCAATGAGTTCATCCAGGTTCCCTTTGTTCTCTATGGGGGCGTGTACTTTAAACTGGATATGGGAGCCAAGTCCCATGGGAAATTTTCCATAGCGCAACATTTTCCATGAATTGTTGATGCTTATCGGCACCAAAAGAGCGGAAGGGGATTGTTTCATCAAAACCTTGAGCCCCGTGGTCCTGAATGGCTTGGGAGCCCCGGTACGGCTCCGGGTACCTTCGGGGAAAATGACGGCACTCCTGTGGTGCTTTTCAATATACTGTCCCAGTTTTTGCAGCTCGCCAATGGACTGCTTAGGGTCTTTCCTATCGATCAGTGCAGAGCCACCATGCCGAAGGTTGAAGGAAACACTGGGAATGCCCTTGCCCAGCTCTAGTTTGCTCACAAATTTTGGGTGGTATTTTCTCATATACCAGATGATGGGGGGAATATCGTACATGCTCTGGTGGTTGGTCACAACGATCAATGGCCTATCGCTCGGGATGGTATGGGGGTTCACAAATGTGTAGCGCGTTCCCAAAACCCGGGTACAGCACATAATAAGCCAGTTCAGGATGGACACACTGCGTTTGTGCGCATCATAACCAAATACGTTTAGGCAAAACCATTGAATGGGATGGAAGATGACCAGCACCAACCCGAAGAGGATAAAGAAAAGGATGGTCAAAGGGTATGAAAGCAATTTTAACACAAAACCAGTTTTAAAGTTCAACGTAAAAATAAAAAAACCACCCAAAGGGTGGTCTGTTGCTCTTCATCTTGAAGCGAATCAACAAAACTCGTTGTAGGCTTCCATTAAATTTTCAGCGATTAGTTCCGCCGGTCTTCCTTCAATGTGGTGCCTCTCGATCATGTGCACCAATTCCCCATCCTTGAAAAGCGCCATACTGGGCGATGATGGAGGGAAAGGGACCATGTGGTTTCTTGCGGTGTTCACCGCCTCGGTGTCCACTCCGGCAAAAACGGTCACCAGATGGTCCGGTTTTTTACTGTTTTGCAAGCTTAGTTTGGCAGCCGGCCTGGCGTTGGCTGCAGCACAACCGCAAACGGAGTTCACCACGACCAAGGTGGTACCTTCCTGCTTCAGGGCGTTTTCAACGGCTTCACTTGTATATAATTCCTCAAACCCGGCGGTGGCCAAGTCTGCTCGCATAGGTTTTACCAATTCTTCGGGATACATAAGCTTCATTTTTATTAGGGCACTAAGATACGGCATTCTTAGGTTTTTTTCATTACCCTTAACATTGCTTAACGCTTTGGTTCTTTGGTAAAGCCCTATATTTGGGGTTTAAATTTTTTAGGATGATCAAATGGGTGGCCGCTGTTCTCGGCTATTTTTTGTTCCGGTTTCCAGGAGCGATCCTGGGCTTCTTTTTAGGGAGCCTTTTGGACAGTTTGGGAGGCTCCAGCAATGGTTCCGGAACGGTTTTTAGGGATTTTACGAAACAAACGGTCTCCCCTGCCGATTTTGAACTGAACCTGCTTTCTCTCTGCTCCATCATCATCAAGGCCGATGGGCAGGTGAGTCAAAGAGAGCTCGATTATGTACGGCAGTATTTTTTGAGTACTTATGGCAAGGAAAAGGCCAACGCCATTTTCAGGACTTTCAACGAGGTCATCAAAAAAAGGGAGATATCGGCACAGCGGATCTGTTCCCATTTGGTGCAGCGCACCCGTTACGAGGTCAGGCTACAGCTATTGCATTTTTTGTTCGGGATAGCGCAGGCCGATGGGCAAGTTAGCCAAGCTGAGATTGCAAAGTTAAGGGAAATGGCAGGCTATCTGAATGTGGGACAATATGATTTTGAGAGCATCATGGCGATGTTCATCAGGTCTGCGGACAATGCCTACAAGATTTTGGAAGTGGACAAAAACGCCACGGACGAAGAGGTGAAGAAGGCCTACCGAAACATGGCAAAAAAATACCACCCCGATCGTGTGGTGACTGAGGACGAAGCCATAAAAAAGGGCGCTGAGGAAAAGTTCAAGGAAGTGCAGAAGGCTTATGAAACCATACAGAAGGAGCGGGGGATTTCATAGTTTTGTTAGAAGTTAGGAGTTAGTGGATTGTGCTTTCATTTTAAACAATGAACCCTAAACCCCAACCAAACCCGAAACTTGAAACAACAATGGCCGAACATATGTCACCAAGCACTGAGCATCTAACCCAAGAACCAAGTAACCTAATAACGGAATCAATAATACCATGGAAGATTTTTTATTTTATATCAAACTGGGTCTGAACCATGTGTTGGACTTTGGGGCCTATGACCATATCCTGTTTCTGTCGGCATTGGCCGTGCCCTTTACGTTCAAGCATTGGAAACGTGTGGTGATTCTGGCCACGGTTTTTACCATTACCCATTGTATTTCTTTGGCGTTATCGGTGTACGAGGTCGTTACCGTGGATGTGGGATTGATTGAATTCCTGATTCCGGTGACCATTTTGTTGACCGCTCTCTTCAATTTTGCATACGTGGTCAAGGAAGCCATGGATGTGGGTCTTTTTCTGCATATTCTGGCCACTTCTTTTTTCGGACTGATACACGGTTTTGGGTTTTCCAACTATTTTAAAATGCTGATGGCCGAAGAGGAAGACAAGATTACCCCGCTTTTGGGTTTCGCAACGGGAATAGAACTTTCGCAAGTGACCATCATCCTGGCCGTTTTGGCCATTGCTTTTGTTGCCATGGACCTTTTAAAAGTAAAAAGACGTCTTTTTATTGCGGTAGCTTCCATTTTGATCATAGCTATCACAATACCCTTGCTCATTGCCACGTTTCCCATATAGGAGGCCGTTAAAATTAACCGAATAAGGTTGTAAGGGTCTTCCAAAGCAGGTATATTTAAGTAATTATCAGCTTATTTCCGATTTATGAAGGAGAGCAAACAAGAAAAGTACGATAAGGCCTATCTGCGTATGGCCCAAGAATGGGGCAAGTTGTCCTACTGCAAAAGAAGACAGGTAGGCGCCATTATCGTCAAGGACAGAATGATCATTTCTGATGGGTACAACGGGACACCCACGGGTTTTGAAAATATTTGCGAGGATGATGAGGGGTTCACCAAGTGGTACGTGCTCCACGCCGAGGCCAATGCCATATTGAAGGTGGCCTCCTCTACCCAATCCTGTGAAGGGGCCACTTTGTACATCACCTTGTCCCCTTGCAGGGAATGTAGCAAATTGGTGCACCAGTCTGGCATAAAACGTGTGGTGTATCAAACCGCCTACAAAGATGATTCAGGATTGAAATTTTTGGAACGGGCCGGAGTGGAGACAGTTCACATGCCCGTTTTGGAAGAAATGGTCTAAAAACCATTATTTATTGCTATGAAAAAAATCAAAGGTTATTTATGGCCCACCTTATTGGCCCTGGCAGCAGCCATCGGTATTTTCATTGGGGGCAAGCTCCATTTCAACGACACACCCGAGAAGCTGTTTTCCACCAATTCCAAAAAGGACAAGCTCAATCGGCTCATAGATTACATCGATTATGAATACGTGGACGACATCGACACGGACAGTATAGTCGATGTGACCGTGAACAATATTCTGGGCAAATTGGATCCACATTCCGTCTATATTCCCAAAAGTGAAATGAAAGAGGTCTCCGAAAACATGAAAGGGGATTTTGCCGGGATAGGTGTGAGTTTTTATATGTTCCGGGACACCATCACCGTGATCAGGACCATAAAGAACGGACCGAGCTACATCAGTGGCATCAGGCCCGGCGACCGTATTTTGATGGCCGATAATGACACGCTTTATGGAAGAAGGATTCCCAACGATGTTGTAGTATCTACCCTGAAAGGAAAATCGGGCACCAAGGTAAACCTAAAGGTTTATCGAAAATCAGAGAACAGGTCGATGGATGTCACTGTGGTGCGGGACAGGGTACCCATCAGGAGCGTGGAAGGCTATTACATGCTTACCAATGACATGGGCTATATCAAGATCAACCGCTTTGCAGAATCCACGTTCGATGAATTCAAGGATGCTTTGCGCAAGTTAAAATTGAGAGGCGCAGAAAAATTGGTGCTGGACCTTAGAGACAACCCAGGTGGATACTTGGGAATTGCCGAAAAACTGGCAGATGAATTCTTGACAGATGACAAGCTCATCCTCTTTACCAAGAACAAGAAGGGAAGGATCAAAAAGGCCTTCGCGACCGATGGGGGAGAGTTTGAGAACAGACCCGTTTATGTGCTGATCAATGAACGTTCCGCATCGGCAAGCGAGATCATAGCCGGGGCCTTGCAAGACAATGATATCGGGACCATCGTGGGGAGACGTTCCTTTGGAAAAGGGTTGGTACAGCGTGAAATGGACCTGGGCGATGGCTCAGCTGTACGTCTTACGGTTTCCAGATATTACACCCCCACCGGTCGGTCCATCCAAAGATCTTACAAGGATGGCAATCGCGATTATTACCACAAATTTATGGAACGCTATACCAGTGGGGAACTTACCTCTGCCGACAGCATCAAAGTGGCCGATTCGCTAAGGTTCGTGACCCCAAAAGGAAAAGTGGTCTATGGCGGAGGAGGGATCATCCCCGATGTGTTCGTGCCCATTGGCAGCAACGAGGAAGAGGCCATTGAGAGTTTGGACGACACCTATCAGTTCTTTTCCCGCTTCGTTTTTGAACATTTGGAAGAAGACCGCAAGCGGTATTCAGGGTATGACCAAAACCAATTCTTGGAAGAGTTCAGGGTGGACGACATCCTTTTTGACCAGTTTATCCAGTTTGTTTTGGACCGGAATGTGAAACTGGATTTTTATGCACAAGATGAAAAAATCAAGGCCTACATAAAGGCCAATATCGCCGAACAGTTGTTTTCGCCCAACCTCTCAGCCCAGATCAAGGGCGATCACGATGCGATGCTGAAAAAAGTAAGGGAGCTCGATGCCGCAGCCTTGGAAAGGTTACAGGCCGGTGAGGCGTTGAGCCTGAAACAATGATTCAATCCTTTTTGAGCCTTTTCTCAATTTTCTTTGAGGTCATAAAGATCAAGAGCAGCACCACGGCACACAACGAGGCCACGATACCGATAAGGGCGATGGTACTATCACCTTGGAAGGGTGCTTCAAAATCTACCAAGGTCACGTTGTAAGCTATCAGCCCCAAGGCCAGAATGATGAGGATAACACTGAATGTTCTGTTCATGACGAAATTTTTAATATCCGTGCTCAAAGAGCTGGTTGATGTTGGTGGCAAACAATTTCACTGCAATCGCCAATAAAACAACACCAAATACCTTACGGATAATACTGAGCCCGTTCTTGCCCAAAACCCGTTCAATCTTGGCACTGGATTTAAGAACGATATATACAAAGATAATGTTTAGGACAATGGCAACAATAATGTTCTCTACATGATATTCTGCCCGTAGCGCCAAAAGCGAGGTCATGGTGCCAGCCCCCGCAATTAACGGAAAGGCGATGGGCACAATGGAGGCGGTCTCCGGCTCGTCGTCCCTGTAGAGCGTGATGCCCAAGATCATTTCAATGGCAAGGAAAAAGATGATGAACGAACCTGCCACGGCAAATGAGTTCACATCTATCCCGATCAACGAAAGGATCCTTTCCCCTACGAACAAAAACGCTACCATGATACAGGCCGCAACAATGGATGCCTTTTCGGATTGGATATGGCCCACCTTTTTCCTCAATGAAATGATGATCGGGATGCTTCCCAAAATATCTATCACGGCAAACAGGATCATTCCGGCGGTGGCTATCTCCTTAAAATTGAAATTCATGGCGCTATTTTTTTCGGACTGCAAATTTACGTGTAAAAAAATCTTTTGGACCACATAAAAATGTTTTGAAAATGTCAAATATTAGGTTTTGGACTACCTTTGCCGCCAAAGAAGTTGCCTTTTATGTTCCAAATAGGAAAAACCATTGTGTCCGAAGAGATCTTGGAGAACGATTTCGTCTGCAACCTGAACGCCTGCAAGGGAGCTTGCTGTGTTGGTGGGGAGTACGGTGCCCCGTTGGAAGACTCGGAGACCGATAAATTGGTGAACATTTATGAAGAAGTAAAACCTTTCCTGAGACCGGAGGGCATCAAGGCCATAGAAGAGCAGGGTGCATTTGTGAAAGGAGAGGACGGTGAGTGGGAAACCCCTTTGGTGGACAACAATGAATGTGCCTACGTCATCTTCTCGGATTCAGGGGTGGCCAAATGTGGCATAGAGGCAGCTTATGAGGCCGGTGCCACAAAATGGAAAAAACCCGTTTCCTGCCATCTGTATCCCGTGCGAACCCGTGAATATTCCGAATTCACGGCCGTAAACTACCACAAATGGGAGATATGCGACCCGGCATGCAGCTTGGGGAAAGAGCTTAAAGTGCCCATATATAAGTTTGTAAAGGATGCCTTGATCAGAAAGTTTGGGAAGGCATGGTACCAAGAATTGGAAGAGGTGGCCAAGGGGAATACTAAATCGTAGGGATGTCAAGGACCACCTTGGTGCCGTTCGGGTTACCGTTTTCATCGAAGATATCCACCAGCGACACATCAAATTTGTTCTGGTAATCCTTGGCGAAATTGGCCAATCGCTCCTTGGTAATGTGGATGCCCACTGATTTTCGTTTCAGCACCCTGTTTTCCTTATTGGCCTCGGCTGCCACCCTGCCCACACCATTGTCAATGATCTCTATGGTCACATGGCCCTTGTCTTTCTTTTTTACATTGATCCAGATCTTTTTTTCACCTTCTTTTGGAGAAAGTCCGTGCCAAAGTGAGTTTTCAAGAAAGGGCTGAAGGGTGAGGGAGGGGATTTTGATGTTATCGATGAAAATATCCTTGTCCACATCGATCCTAAAATCGATTTCATTGGAAAACCTTATGTTTTCAATGTTCATGTAGAGTTCCACGGTTTCCAGCTCTTCTGCCAACGAAATTTCCCTTTGGGAAGAGGCTTCCAATATTTTGCGGATCAGCTTTGAAAACTTGTTCAGGTAGTGGACGGCATTTTTTTGCTCGTTGTTGATGATGTAGAGTTTTATTGAATTCAAAGAGTTGAACAAAAAGTGCGGGTTCATTTGGCTACGGAGCATTTTTTGCTCCAAGGTGAGCACCCTTTTTTCGTTCTTGCTCTGGTACTGGCGGTAAAGGATATAGAGAATGGAAGAAATAAGTCCTACAATGAGTGCGCTTACCAACAGGGTGGTCTGGTTTTTTTTCAATTTTAACCGTACTATCTCATTTTCTTTGGCGAGCACCGAAATCTGGTTGCTCTTCTTGTCCGCTTCATACTTAAGGATGATGTCGTTCATGTACCTTAAATTGGTGGCACTGGAAATTTCGGCATCGTATTCATCTGCCTTTTTGTAGAACTCGTAGGCCTGTTTATAATTTCCCCTGGCCTCCTCCAGATCGGCCAATTTTTGATAGGCGTAGAGGATATTGCTGGGCATGTTGCGGTTCTGTGCCATTCCTAGCCCCTCCTTTATAAATTCATGGGCTGTTGCGTAATTGCCCAATTCGGTATGGGCCCACCCCGTGTTGATGAACACGGACGAAGTGATGAAAAAATCCCCGATTCTTTTGGATGCGTCGAGAAGGGGCTCCAGCAGCACAAGGGCAGCATAGGGCATATCTTGCTTCAGATAAATCTGGGCCAAACTGTTCTTGCAGATGATGCTGCCATATTCTGAATTTATCTCTTCGTTATAGGCCAGCGATTTTCTGTAATTTTCAAGGGCGGCCTCTAGGTCACCCTTCTGTTCAAGACAATGGCCAATGTTTTGGTGGTTGATGGCCAGCCCCAGTTTGTTGCCCAGCTCTTCTTCCAGTTTCAATGCCCTCTTGAACTGCATGATGGCCAAATCGTACTGCTCCAGGGTCTGGTAGAGGTTTCCGATGCCGTTCAGTGCCACATTGATGCTCCTTTTGATATGGTTCGATGGATTTTCGACCTGCTCGGCGAGTTCCAGTGCCCTTTGGTTGTAGTCCAATGCCGTTTTGATGGCGTCCGTTCTTCGATAGACCACGCCCAGCATATTCAGACTGAGCACCCTCAGCTCGATGTTGTTGGCCTTTTCCGCCAGTTCCAGCGCTTGTTCGTGAAGATCTGCCGCTTTTTTGAACTGTGATATGTTCCGGTACTTTGTCCCGATTTGGTTCAGGGCATACACCTGGCCTTCCAAATAATTGTTCTCCGCACATAGATTGGCGAAATAGCGCAATAAGGTGGTGTCCCTTTTTTCCTCATCCAGTTCCTCGTCCAAAGAACCATAGGTTTTGAGCTGCAATTGCACCAAAGCCTCCGCCTTTTCCTTGAACGTTTCGGGAATTTCTTGCGCAGACAAGTACAGGAACACAAACATAAAAAACAGGAAAGCCAGAGCCGTTCTCTGTACTCGATGTAGGTCTTCGATTTGTTTGGACTTTATTATAGGCACAGTTATGTAGGAGGGTTACAGCATATCCAAAAAATCGGATTTCTTTTGCCGGGAAACGGGAATTTTGTCATTGGACTCCAACACAACATACCCGTCGGTTTTCAAAAATTCCTTTATCTTATTGAGGTTGATAATGTATGAGTTGTGGATCCGGAAAAAACTGCTCTCGGGTAAAAGGGCATTCACTTCCTTCAATTTTTTGGTGAGCAGAATTTTTTGCCCATCTTTCAGAAAAATGGTGCTATAGTTCCCATCGGATTCCGCATAGAGGATATCGTCACTGTTGAGAAAGACCAGCTTTCCGTCGGTGTTGATGGTTATCTTTTTGTTGTGCGATTCCGAATTGAAGTTCAGTAGGATCTTTTCCAACCTATTGATGGTAAGGTTTTTGGAATTGAACTTTTTGATCTTGGCTATGGTCATTTCAAGATCATCGGAATCAATGGGTTTCAAAAGATAGTCGATGGCCTCGTTTTTGAGCGCTTGTAGCGCATACTGGTTATAAGCTGTCGTGATGACCACCGGGAAATCCTTGTTTTTGAGGTTTTTGATAAATTGGAACCCGTCCATGGCCGGCATTTCTATATCGAGGAACAGACAGTCGGGTGTATTCCGCTCCAAATAGTCCAAGGCTTCGTGTGCATCGGTAAAGGATGCGACAACGTCCACCTCATCGCTCAAGTTGGTCAGTTCCCAGCTCAAACTTTGCAGTGCCTTTATTTCATCATCAACGATTACAGCTTCTAACATTCCATATATATCGGTAATATCAAATTTAGGATTATTCTGTTTACAGTACTAAAATTATGTGCTAATGGATGTCTAAGACGTATAACTGGTAAAAAATACAAGATCAAGGGGAAAAGCCCACTTTTTGGACAAACCCATGGCCCATAAAGAATTTGAAAGGGGACAAAAAACCGTTTATACACAAAAAGGAACCGTTCATACATACGTTGGGCGGGGCTGTTTTTATGTTGGCTATCTTGGTCCTGTCAAAATTTGAAAGACCGTTGTAAAACACTTTGTGATGAGAAAATGCGTGATTTTGTTCGTGATCTTGATAGTTGTTTTGGTCTTCGCCGCCGTGTCGGACCATAAAGAAGTCAATGAGATACGCACAGATTGGAAGCAGGTCGTTGCCAAAAAGTGACCGTTTTCGATCCAAACGATCATAACCATACTGTATTACCAAACTTTGTACGGCCTGAGCAACCATCTCTTGTTTATAGAAACCGCTTGCAGTATAAAATCTTCGGTTTGGCCACAATCTGGATTGGATGTTGGGTTTCGGGGGAACTACCTAATTCCAAAAAGGGTTATTAAGGGCCGGACTTGGAGCGGCCGTACTCTTTGGTAATATTTTTTTGAAGGAAAATCCTTTTAACCAGCACAAGACCGAACAGTATTGATTGAATATACTTTTCGGTCTTTTTTATGGCCGCCTCATCGCAACAAAACCTTTTCACAACAACAGTTTTCACAAACCCTAGGAACAACAAACGTTGCCCTAGATTTCAACATTTTCTGTTAAAAACTTTGACCGTCTTTCACTAAAGCGGTCTTTACAATCTAACAACATTTTTAAATCTTTGTTGACACTGAACCCCTTCCAAACTATTAACTTTTATAACGAGAGATGATGTCCGAAGCAATTGAGCCCATTTTACAGGAAAACAAAGACCGATTTGTGATTTTTCCCATTCAGCACCATGATCTGTGGGAATGGTACAAAAAATGTGAGGCCTGTTTTTGGACCGCGGAAGAAATAGACCTCCACCAGGACCTAACAGACTGGAACACCAAATTGAATGACGACGAGCGCTATTTCATCAAGCACATCCTCGCATTTTTTGCAGCTTCGGACGGGATAGTGAACGAGAACCTTGCGGAAAACTTCGTGAACGAGGTCCAATATTCCGAGGCCAAGTTCTTCTATGGTTTCCAGATCATGATGGAGAACATCCACTCAGAAACCTATTCCCTGCTCATCGACACCTATGTGAAGGACGAAAAGGAGAAAAATGTGCTCTTCAAGGCCATCGAGAACTTTCCGGCCATCAAGAAAAAAGCGGATTGGGCCCTCAAATGGATAGAATCGCCAAGCTTTGCCGAGCGTCTCATCGCCTTCGCTGCCGTGGAGGGGATTTTCTTTTCAGGAGCTTTCTGCTCCATCTTTTGGTTGAAGAAAAGAGGGTTGATGCCCGGGCTCACCTTTTCCAACGAGCTTATCTCCAGGGACGAGGGCATGCACTGCGACTACGCCGTTCACTTGCACAACAAGCACTTGGTGAACAAGGTGCCCAAAGAACGCATCACCGAGATCATCGTGGATGCACTCAACATAGAAAGAGAGTTCATCACTGAATCGCTCCCCGTGAGCCTTATCGGGATGAACGCCAAATTGATGACCCAGTACTTGGAGTTTGTCACGGACAGATTGTTAGTGGAATTGGAATGCGAGAAAGTATACAACGCCACCAATCCGTTCGATTTTATGGACATGATCTCGCTCCAAGGCAAGACCAATTTCTTTGAAAAGCGCGTATCCGAATACCAAAAAGCGGGCGTGCTGAACAAGGAAAGTGATTCCGATTCGCAGAAAATCAGTTTCGACGCGGACTTTTAAGGAAGAAAAGAACCATGACCCCAAGAATGCCCCTTTCTTGAGGGTCTTATAGGCCTTAACCTAAAAATGTTAATTTTTTTAACAGGGCTGTGGAAGAACCAACAGTATCAACAAAAATATTCGTAGCATCATGTATGTAGTAAAAAGAGACGGTAGAAAAGAGCCGATAATGTTCGATAAGATCACGGCCAGGGTCAGGAAACTTTGTTATGGACTCAACAATCTGGTAGATCCCGTAAAAGTGGCCATGAGGGTCATCGAGGGACTGTATGATGGTGTCACCACCTCCGAGCTGGACAACCTGGCGGCGGAAATAGCGGCCACCATGACCACCACCCATCCGGATTATGCAAAACTGGCTGCCCGTATATCGGTCTCCAACCTGCACAAAAACACCAAAAAGTCCTTCTCCGAGACCATGAAGGACCTCTACGAATATGTCAACCCCAGAACCGGGAAAAAGGCGCCCCTGCTTTCCGATGAGGTATATCAGGTGATTGCCGAACATGCGGAACAGCTGGACTCGACCATTATCTATAACCGTGATTTTGGCTACGATTATTTTGGGTTCAAGACCTTGGAGCGCTCCTATCTGTTGAAAATCAACGGGAAGATTGCGGAACGTCCACAGCAGATGCTCATGCGGGTGGCCGTGGGGATCCATTTGGACGATATGGATGCCGTGGTGGAAACCTACGAGCTGATGTCCAAAAAGTATTTTACCCATGCCACGCCCACCCTGTTCAATTCTGGGACCCCAAAACCCCAGATGTCCTCCTGTTTCCTTTTGGCGATGAAGGACGATAGCATTGACGGAATCTATGATACCTTGAAGCAAACGGCAAAGATTTCCCAGTCTGCTGGCGGAATTGGTCTGTCTATCCACAACATTAGGGCCACGGGATCCTACATAGCCGGCACCAACGGGACCTCCAACGGAATTGTGCCCATGCTCCGTGTGTTCAATGACACAGCACGCTATGTGGACCAAGGAGGTGGAAAACGAAAAGGGAGCTTTGCCATTTATGTGGAACCTTGGCATGCCGATATTTTTGACTTTTTGGATCTAAAAAAGAACCACGGAAAAGAGGAGATGCGGGCACGCGACCTTTTTTATGCCATGTGGATTCCCGACCTGTTCATGAAACGGGTGGAAGCCGATGGGGAATGGACCTTGATGTGTCCCAACGAATGTCCAGGGCTTTTCAGTACCCACAGTGAGGAATTTGAGGCACTGTACACCAAATATGAGGCCGAAGGAAAGGGCCGCAAAAAGATAAGGGCCAGGGACCTTTGGGAGAAGATATTGGAATCCCAGATAGAGACAGGAACCCCTTATATGCTCTACAAGGATGCCGCCAATAGGAAAAGCAACCAGAAGAATTTGGGAACCATACGTTCCTCCAACCTCTGCACGGAGATTTTGGAATATACCTCCCCTGATGAAGTTGCGGTGTGCAACTTGGCATCCATAGCACTGCCCATGTTCGTGAAGAATGGTGAGTTTGACCACAAGGAACTCTTTAAGGTCACCAAGAGGGTCACCAGAAACCTGAACAAGGTCATCGATAGGAACTTCTACCCAGTGGAGGAAGCCAGAAACTCCAATATGAGGCACCGGCCGATTGGACTTGGTGTGCAGGGCTTGGCAGATGCCTTCATCATGTTGCGGATGCCCTTTACCAGCGATGAGGCCAAAAAGCTGAACCAAGAGATTTTTGAGACATTGTATTTTGCCGCGGTAAGCGCGTCTATGGAAATGGCCCAGGAAGAAGGACCCTATTCCACTTACGAAGGCTCCCCGGTATCCAAGGGCGAGTTCCAGTTCAACCTATGGGGCATCAAGGACGAGGAATTGTCAGGTCGATGGGATTGGGACAAACTCAGAAAAGAAGTGCTCAAACACGGGGTCAGGAACTCCTTGTTGGTGGCTCCGATGCCCACAGCGTCCACATCGCAGATATTGGGCAACAACGAGTGCTTTGAACCCTATACTTCCAACATATACACTAGAAGAGTGCTTTCTGGGGAATTTATTGTGGTGAACAAGCACTTGTTGGAAGATTTGGTAAAACTCGGCCTTTGGAACGAAAACCTAAAACAGGAGCTCATGAGGGCCAATGGATCCGTTCAGGGCATAGATGCCATCCCAGACGACATCAAGGAGCTGTACAAGACCGTTTGGGAACTCAGCATGAAGGACATCATCGATATGAGCAGACAACGCGGCTATTTCATTGATCAAAGCCAATCGCTGAACCTGTTCATGGAGAACGCCAATTATGCCAAGCTCACCTCGATGCATTTTTATGCATGGAAAAGCGGCCTCAAAACAGGCATGTACTACCTTCGAACCAAAGCAGCGGTGGATGCCATCAAGTTTACATTGGACAACACCAAAAAGAAAGAAGTACCCGTTGAGGTGGAGGCCGAAGCAGTATCGGCAGCAGTAGCCCAAGATATAACGGTGGAGGCCACTCCTGCGGAACAACAGGAAGTGGACATACGGCCCATGACACCGGAAGAAATGCGGGAAATGATTGCACGGGCCAAGGAAGGCCAAGCAGACGATGACTGCCTGATGTGCGGTTCATAGCATAGTTGGCACTGGACTTTATCAGTGCATGTGATAGTGTTTATTGATCAAATGCCCTGGAACGTTCACCCCACTTGGAACAATTCCGGGGTATTTTTTTGAAAAGATTCGGGCATAAAAAAACCTCCAATAAAATTGGAGGTTCTTTATATCCTAAAAAGAGATTGAACTTATAAAGACCAAGCTTTTCCGCCGGTCAATGTATTGGCATCTCCACAAGCGATGTATTCACCTGGTATGGGCAAATAGGCCAAGACCTCTTCGCCTACATATTCCGATGATTTATAGGCCCAAGTGGCCAGATCTCTCAGATCGTTGGCAAAGGAGAAACGGGAAATATCATCGTCCAAAGTGGCCTCACCACCTTGCATAATGGCTTCCATATAATTGTTTATGGCTTCTGTGTGGATTTCTTCTTCCTCATCAGTACGTTTTCTCAGATAGGTCTGCAAAGCAGGTTCAATATCCACGGCTTCAATGTCCATCAAGGTCTCCTTGCCAGAGTCCGCCAAAATCTTGTCATAGAATTTGTTCATTTTCATCATGACAAAATCCCTTTGTTCCAGTGGGAGCACTTCATCCAAATAAGCATCAATGAAGACATGAACGTTCATTTCCGTGGCAGAAGGTGTATCTGTTTTGGGAAGGATGACGTCCAATGTCTGGGCGAGGGCATATCCTTTTTCCTTGTCCAAAAAACTGGGGACCCACTCTGCATAAGCTGGTTTGTCCTTACAACTTTGGAGCAGTCCCAAAAGCGTCGGGGTGGCCACGGCATAACCAAAGGCCAGTCCCATATTCTTAAGTGCAGATCTTCTTTCCATTATATATTTCCTTTTTTGAGTTCTTGGGCGGCATGGTTTGCGGCCCTTGCTGTAAACGCCATATAGGTCAATGATGGGTTCACACAACTTGCGGAGGTCATAAAGGCACCATCCGTTACATACACGTTCTTACAAGTATGTACTTGGTTATATCCGTTCACCACAGACGTCTTGGGGTCACGGCCCATACGTGCAGTACCCATTTCATGGATACCCAATCCTATTGCATAAGGGTTGTCGTAGGGAGTGATGTCCCTTGCCCCTGCTTTTTCCAACATTTGGACGGCTTGGTCCTGCATGTCCTTGCGCATGTTCAGCTCGTTCTGTCTGATCTCTGCATCGAAGGTAACGGTAGGCAGTCCCCACTTGTCCTTTTTGTCGTAATCCAAGGTCATTCTGTTGTCCTCGTACGGAAGGATTTCCCCAAAGGCCAACATGTTCATATTCCATCCGCCGGGAGTTAGTATGGCATCCTTGTAACCTTTTCCGAAGGAGGCTTCGGCGACCAAATCCTCATAATCGCCCCTACCGGCACCGCCTTGGTAACCATATCCACGGGTAAAGTCTTTCATATTGGAATCGCCACCCAAGTTTCTGAACCTTGGAACGTAAATACCGTTTGGCTTTCTACCCTTGTAGTATTTGTCATCAAAACCATCGAACTTACCGCTGGCACCTACCAAGAAGTGGTGGTCCATTATATTTCTTCCCAATTGGTCCGAATCGTTGCCCAATCCGTTGGGGAACCTGTCCGATCTGGACTGCATCAAAATGGAAGTGGAGGCCACCGCCGAGGCACAAAGGAAAATGACCTTTGCCTTGAACTCAAACTCTTCTTTGGTCTCCCTATCGATGACCTTAACACCTGTCGCCTTTTTGGTATTGGGATCATAAATGATCTCGTGTACAATGGAATCTGGTCTCAAGGTCATGTTTCCTGTCCTTTCCGCAGCTGGCAATGTAGAGGACACACTACTGAAATAGGCCCCGAAAGGACATCCCCTGATACAACGGTTCCTGAACTGGCAGCGTACACGCCCATCACCATCAAATTGTTTGTCACTGTTGATGTGAGCCACCCTTCCAGCGGTGATTACGCGGCCCCCAAAATGTTCGGCGACCTTTTCCCTAACATGGTCTTCCACACAGTTCAGTTCCATCATGGGTTCAAATTGCCCGTCAGGTAGTTGGGGCAGACCCAAATTTTCACCGGAAACACCGATATAACTCTCAACTTTATCGTACCAAGGCGCTATGTCCTTGTAGCGTACGGGCCAATCAACGGCAATGCCTTCGTTTTTGTTGGCTTCAAAATCGATATCGCTCCAACGGTAACTGTGACGTCCCCACATAATGGAACGACCGCCCACATGGTAGCCCCGCATCCAATCAAAGCGCTTAACTTCATTGTAAGGATGCTCAACATCGTTCACAAACCAATGTTTGGACTCTGCCTTAACGGTATATCCTGTCCTGGCCTGCTTTTCTTGTTGTTTGGCTTCTTCTCTAGTTGGTTGCCCGGCGTGCGGAAAATCCCAAGGATCCAGATTGGCCGTGGGATAGTCTTCACGGTGTTTTACCATCGGACCACGTTCCAAGACCAATGTCTTGAGCCCATTTTCGCACAGTTCCTTGGCAGCCCAACCACCACTGATGCCCGTTCCTACCACGATGGCATCATAGGATTCCTGCTCCTGGTTGTAATAAAATTTACTCATTTATTCGGATTGTTTATTTGCTAAATGTATTAATTATTAAATTAATTTTCTACATTTAATCCCTATGTTTATTGAGAATTCACTACTATAACGTTGTAGTTTTTGGGTTCTACGTGAAATTTATCAACCTAAAAATATGAATAGAAGAATTTTAGCCCGAAAAGGCGTCCTACCTGTAATAGTATTGGGATTGTTTGCCTTTTTTTCCTGTAAACAGAACCCCAAAAAGGAAATTGCCGACGAAGAAACGGTAGAGGAACTAACGGTTGAGGAAACCAAACCGGACATTAAACTTTCGTTGGCCCAATGGTCCATGCACAAAATGATCTTCGAAGAAGGTGTTGATCCCTATACTTTTGCCGAGAAGGCAAAGGCATGGGGCTTTGAAGGTCTGGAATATGTGAGCGGACTCTATTACAAGGAACTGCAGGCAGCCAATTTTTCTGAGGAGGCCATGGCCAATTGGGTACAAAAAAGCAAGGCCGAAAGTGAAAAACATGGTTTGAAAAATCTGCTCATCATGATAGACGGCCAAGGAGATTTAGCGGCCACCGATGAGAAAGAGCGTAAAGAAGCCGTAGAGAGCCATTACAAGTGGGTAGATGCCGCTGCGGCATTGGGGTGCCATTCCATTCGCGTAAACCTGAACGGGACGCAGGACCCAGAGCTGTGGGTGCCCGCCTCTGTTGACGGGCTTACCCAACTGGCCACCTACGCCAAGGATAAAAACATCAATATTATTGTGGAAAACCACGGTGGGCCGTCCTCAAATGCACAACTGTTGGTTGAGGTAATGGAAAAAGTGGGCATGGAAAATTGTGGCACATTGCCTGATTTTGGCAATTTTTGCATCAAAAGGGAAGCAGGGGACTACTATGAATCCAAATGCCTGGAAGAATACGACAAATATAAAGGTGTAGCGGAACTGATGCCGTATGCCAAGGCCGTGAGTGCCAAATCCTATAGTTTTGATGCCGAAGGCAACGAAACCAAGATCGATTATGCCAAGATGATGGACATTGTCATGGAGGCAGGTTACTCCGGTTTTGTGGGCGTGGAATATGAAGGAAGCGAGTTGAGCGAGGAAGAAGGCATTTTGGCCACTAAAAGATTATTGGAAAAAGTGATTGAATAAACCCTAATAATTTCAGGGAAGATGAAGGGATTTTTACAACAGCTCTTCGATTACAATTTTCATTGTAACAAAAAGATCATCCAGCAGTGTGGAAGTCTGGACCAGGTTCCCGAAAATTGCCAAAGGCTTTTCAGCCATGTGCTGAATGCCCACCATATCTGGAACCACAGGTTGCTGGGCAAGCCAAGTGAGTTTGGGGTATGGGACATGCTTCCTTTTGAAAAATGGGAGGATACCCACTACGACAACCAACGCACTTCCTTCGAGATCCTGACCAACACCGATGATTTTGCAAAACGGGTGGAATATGAAAACAGTCAGGGAAGGATCTTTTCCAATGAAATCAAGGACATCCTTTTCCATATCATCAACCATTCCACGCACCACAGGGGGCAGATCATGGCAGCGCTGCGCGCCTCCGGGACTGCGCCCGAACCATTGGATTATATTTTTTATAAACGATAACTACTAACTAAATCTGTAACATGAACAATAAAACCAAATTTCAACTGTCCTTTATGATGTTCCTCGAATTTTTTATTTGGGGCGGTTGGTTCGTGACTTTGGGAACCTTTATGGGCAATAACCTTAAGGCCAGCGGAGGGGAAATTGCACAGGCATTTTCCACCCAGTCTTGGGGTGCCATCATAGCCCCTTTTATTATTGGCTTGATCGCCGATAGGTATTTCAATGCCGAACGGATTTTGGGGGTGCTCCACTTGATCGGGGCTTTTTTAATGTACCAAATGTACCAGACCACGGAATTCTCATTGTTCTATCCCTATGTTTTGGGCTACATGATCCTGTATATGCCCACATTGGCTTTGGTGAATTCCATCTCGTTCAACCAAATGAAGAACCCGGCAAAGGAATTTTCCCCCATTCGTGTTTTTGGAACCATCGGGTGGATCGTGGCTGGGTTGGTCATCAGTTATGTGTTCCTTTGGGATTCACCAGAGGGTATTGAGGCAGGAATGTTGAAAAACACCTTTCTCATGGTAGGGATTGCCTCGGCCATTTTGGGTCTTTTCAGTTTTACACTGCCCAAGACCCCGCCCAGGGTGGAAAAAGGTGAAAAAGTGGCCATTTCTGATGTTTTGGGATTGGACGCGCTCAAGCTGTTGAACGATCGAAACTTTTTGATATTCTTCATCTCTTCTGTGTTGATATGTATTCCTCTGGCATTTTATTATCAGAATGCCAACCCTTTCCTATCAGAAATCGGATTGGCCAATCCGACCGGGAAGATGACCATAGGTCAGGCATCCGAAGTGATCTTTATGCTGCTATTGCCCTATTTCTTCACCAAGTTCGGGTTTAAAAAGACCATTTTGGTGGGCATGCTCGCTTGGACGATCCGTTATCTATTATTCGCTTACGGAAATGCAGGTGATCTGGCCTTTATGCTGATTCTGGGCATAGCCCTTCATGGCATCTGTTACGACTTCTTCTTTGTGTCCGGGCAAATATATACCGATACCAAGGCAGGGGAAAAGTATAAAAGTGCAGCACAGGGATTGATCACATTGGCCACATACGGAGTGGGGATGCTCATTGGTTTCTGGATTGCGGGACAGATCACCGACTCCTTCTTATTGGAAGATGGAAGCCACGTATGGGAAAAGATCTGGATTTACCCAGCAGCATTTGCGGCCGTGGTGTTTGTGCTTTTTGCACTGATATTTAAAAACGAAAAAGTAGAATATAAATCATAAATAACCCAAAAACAGAAACATGCCGGAAAAGATCAGACTTGGAATTCTTGGAGGAGGCGGTGACTCCCTAATCGGGGTATTGCACAGAGTGGCCTCTTTTATCAATGACAATTATGAAATCGTAGGGGCGGTCTTCAACCCAAATCATGAGGACAGTTTAAACTTTGCAAGGGAAATAGACATCCCCACCAATCGAATCTACAAGGATTTTGACACTTTGGTGGAAGAGGAAATGAAGCTCCCAGAGGATGAACGCATACAGGTGTGTTCCATCCTCACGCCCAATTTCCTGCACTTTCCCATGGCCAAGAAGCTTCTGGAAAATGGGTTTCACGTCATTTGCGAAAAACCGATGACCACCAGCTATGAAGAAGCCAAGATATTGCAGAAAACCTTGGAGGAGGCAGGTACTGTTTTTGCCCTGACCCACACTTATACCGGCTACCCCATGGTGCGCCAAATG
Organism: Allomuricauda sp.; assembly: GCA_048270465.1. Taxonomy (GTDB): domain Bacteria; phylum Bacteroidota; class Bacteroidia; order Flavobacteriales; family Flavobacteriaceae; genus Flagellimonas. Next base: position 78,810 of record JBLWSV010000001.1, on the reverse strand, counting down.
AGGGAAATGATCAAAGAAGGGGTCATCGGAAAAGTGCACAAGGTGGACGCACAATACTATCAGGGGTGGATGAACCCCATCATCCACGACAAGGAAAAACGTGGCACCGTTTGGAGGCTCGACCCCAAAAAGGCGGGCATCAGTTCCTGTATGGGGGACATTGGGGTGCATGCATTCAACATGATCGAGTTTACCACTGGTTTGCAGGTACAGTCCCTCTTGTGTGACTTCAACTACCTGTATGACGACAACCAAATGGACATGGACGGCACGGTGCTTATCCGAATGAGCAAGAACGTGAAAGGGGTCATTAGGGCAAGCCAAGTGGCCACAGGGGAAGAAAACAATCTGTCCATTGCCATTTATGGTCAAAAAGGTGGATTGAAATGGGAACAGGAAAACCCCAACTATCTCTACAAGCTGAACGACCCGGAACCGTTACAGGTCTATAAACCGGGCCATGCATACAACTCCAAACTATCCCTGGACGGCACCAAATTGCCCCCTGGCCACCCAGAAGGCATCTTTGACTCCATGGCGAACATCTATTTGGGTGTGGCTAGGGCCATTCGAGGAGAGGAATATAACAGTGGGGAATTCCCGACCATGCTGGATGGAGTGCGGGGCATGAACTTTATCGAGAACACCGTGGCCTCCCACAAGCAGGGAAATATTTGGGTGGATATGGAATGACCTATAATAGTTCCGCTTTTTTCTTTGTTAAACCCACTCCTAAAATAACACTGCACATTTAAAGAGGAAGTTGCAAAGGAAATTGTACGGGAACTTTTCGGCACAAGTATCTCGATACAAAATCGCAAAGCGATTCCACTCGACATGACCAATTGATCCAATTATTCAAACACCAAACAAACCGGGTTGGGATGTTCGGTTTCATTCAAAAAAGTCAGCGTTCCCTTGTCCGCATCTCTTTTGAAAACAGTAATATTGTTGGATTTTTGATTGGCCACCAACAGGAACTCGCCCGTAGGATCCACGGAAAAATTTCTGGGCCAATCGCCATGCACCGATTCCCTGTCCACCAATTCCAGTTTCCCAGAAGTGGCCTCCACGGCAAAGATCACGATGGTGTTTTCTCCCCGGTTGGAGCCGTACAAAAATTTGCCGTCGGGTGATAAATGAAGATCTGCACAAGCATTGTTTCCCTTATAAGTCGGATCCAAGGTTTCCACGACCTGGATTTCTTGATAATTTCCTTCGGGATTCTTTTCAAAGACGGAAATGGTGCTGTTCAGCTCATTGATCACGTAGAGAAATTGACCGTTCTTACCAAAGGTAAGGTGGCGTGGGCCTGCTCCATCTTTAAAGGACAATGAAGATTGTCCGGCCGGTACATAAACCCCGTCTTGTTGTTTGTATCTTTTGATGGCATCCAAGCCGAGATCGGTCACAAAAAGTCCATCAGCAGTAAACTGGGCCATGTGCGCATGCGAAGTCTTGATGGAATCCAATGGTTTATGATCGATCAGCTGTGGATTTTCGGCCAGGGAACCATCTTCATTTAGGGAAAATATCGAAATATTGCCCCCCGTATAATTGGCGACGGCCAAATTCCCGTCCCCCGAAAGTGACACATGGCAAGGATGTGCCCCTTGCGTTCCCAAGCTGTTTTGAAGTTCCAGATTGCCCTTGTTCAAACGAAATGCGGTGACGCCCCCACCCAAACTATCAAAATCGACTGTTTCCTGAACGGCATACAGGTTCTTTTTATCTTCCGAAATGGCCAAAAAGGAAGGATTGGTCAGCTTTGCTACCAGTTTTTGATTGGAAAGCTCTCCTGTATCGGCATCAAAAGTATAGGTGTAGATGCCCTCACTATCGCCATCGGTATAGGTTCCCACAAATAGGGTGTACATAGGTCTATCTTTAGGTTTTTCGGCACAGGCCATTGCCAAAATGACAATAAATCCAACTAGAATGATCTTTTTCATGGATGTTTAAGTTAGGCCATCCAAATTAAACATTCTAAACCAAAGCAGCAGTATTCAGGATAGTTCAGATTTGATTTCCTTTCGAAGAAAAACCCCTGTGACCACTGTGGAAAGTACATCGGCTATACAAAATGAGACCCACACCCCTATTTCTCCCATAAAGTTTGGCAAAATCAAGATCAGGGGAATGAAGAAGAACCCCTGCCGGGTCAAAGTCAGCAACAAGGCAGGAACAGCTTTCCCGATGGCCTGAAAATAGGCGGCCCCGATCAACTGTATGGCAATGATCGGCGTAGCGGCAAACACCAAGCGCATGGCCATGGGCGTATGCTGCAACACAAAATTGTTCGTGGCTATTTCTTCTGCGGACAGTTCAGGGCGATTGCTCAAAAACAGGGAGGCGATTTCGGCAGGGAAGACCATCAATACCACAAAAACCAGGGTTGCGACCAAGGCAGCATATTTGATGGCCGTGTAGATGGATTCCTTTACCCGATCGTACTTGACCGCCCCGTAATTATAGCCTGCAATCGGCAAAAATCCTTGGGTGACCCCGAACACTGGGAACAGGGCGAACATCAACATTCTACCGATTATGGCATAAACGGCCACCATGGCCTCACCCCCCAAATTGAACAATATATTGTTCATCAACAAATAGGTGATGCTGGTGACGGCCTGTCGGGCCAAGGTCACAAATCCCAGTGAACCGATCTCTTTTAAAATGGGACGGTCCAATCCAAAATGGGAGATGTCTATTTTTAATTCTGAATTTTTTGACAAGAAAAAATATAGGACATAAAAGAAACACAATAAATAACCAACTGTGGTCGCCCAAGCAGCACCATGCATGCCCCAATCAAAAACGTAAATGAACACGTAGTCCATCAACAGGTTACCAACGGACGGGATAATCATGGCGATCATGGCAAATTTGGGTTTCCCTTCGGCGCGAATCACTGTATTGCCCATCATACAGAGCGCCAAAAAGGGAACTCCATACAAAATGATGGTGTAGTAAATCTTTGCGGGGTCGAATATGGCCCCCTTTCCGCCAAATGCAGGAATGAGGCTGTCCACATAATAAAGCCCAAGGGCTACCATGGTGATGGTGACCAACAGGGTCAAGGTGATTTGGTTCCCAAAAGTTTTTAGGGCCTTTTCCTTATTGTTGGCACCCAATGCCCGCGAAATGATACTGGACCCACCAATACCAATGGCCATCCCCAGCGCGGCAATAAAAAAGGAAACGGGAAGCACCACATTGATGGCGGCAATCGCGATGGAACCTATCCAATTCCCCACAAAAATGGAATCGACCAGCACGTTCAGGGACATCACCAAAATACCTATGGAAGCGGGTACGGCCTGCTTAACAAGCAGTTTTCCAATGGGCTCCTTCCCAAGCTCTTCAGAGGTTACTTTGGCCATGCCAGGGTTGTTTGCTGTATTGAGTTGAAATTATTGGATATTGTATTCGGGCAAAAGGGCTTTTTCAGCCCACTCATTGATCCATTTGGCCATGAGCTCGGCCCAATCGTCCCGATCGTTCAAACATGGAACATGGATGTAATCCTCTCCACCTGCCTCTTCGAACTGTTCCTTTCCTTCCATGGCAATCTCCTCCAAGGTCTCCAAGCAATCGCTTACGAAGGCCGGGGTAATCACAGCCAATTTTTTGATGCCTTCATGACCCAAGCGCTCAAATTCCTTGTCCGTAAAGGGCTGTAACCAAGGGTCGCTTCCCAATCTGGACTGGAAAGAGGTGCTAACCTTATCTTCCTGTAAGCCCAATTGTTTTTTCACCAGTTCGGTAGTATCATAACATTGGTGACGGTAACAGCTATGGTGAGCCACCGAATTGGTCTTGCAGCACTGGCCGTTCAGTTGGCAATGGAATTTGGTGGGATCGGATTTTCTGATGTGCCGCTCGGGAATCCCGTGGTAGGAAAACAAAATATGGTCATAGTCAAAATCCTTCAGGCCTTCGGCGATACTTTTTGATAGAATTTTGATGTAATCTGGGTTACTGTAAAAAGCGGGCAAGGTAGTCAGCTGCATCTGGGGAAAATCCTTTTGTTGCACTTCAAGGGCTTTTACCACTACCGTTTCGTAGGACGACATGGCATAATGGGGATACAGAGGCACCAAGAACACCTCATCGACCCCCTTTTCCCTTAATTCCTGTAATCCTTCTTTGATGGACATGGAACCATATCGCATACCTAGTGCAACGGGCAATTGGGTCTGTTTTTGTACTTTTTTAGCAAATTTTTTGGAGATAATGATCAATGGAGAACCTTCTTCCCACCAAATTTTGGAATAGGCCTCTGCTGATTTCTTTGGACGGGTGTTCAGAATGATTCCCCGTACGATAATGTTTCTGAGAATGGGATTTACATCAATGACGCGCTCGTCCATCAAAAATTCATCCAGATATGGTTTCACATCCTTGGGGGTTGGACTATCCGGAGAACCCAAATTGACCAATAAAACTCCTTTTTGCACAATCTTATGGTTTAGGTGGCAAAAATACAACACGGTTCCGACTTTGGGCCTGACCGTTCAAAATAGTTTCTTATGATGAAATAATGAATATCGATGTTGTTCAAAGCCTTCCTCCGTGTGATTTTCTACCTATTTTTGTGGAGGCACTTTTTAAAAAAACACATGAAGACCTGGACCATATTTCTCATCATCTTATTGGGATTATCAGCAAATGCCCAACAGATTACTTGCTCGTCTCTGGACAAATCCATCTTTGCCGAAAAAATGGCAACATTCAAAAATATCGGAACTTCTAGCTTGGGTGATACAATAACAGCCATTGGAACATCTTTTTTGGACATCCCGTATGTGGAAAAAACCTTGGAAGTGGGCGATACCGAAACATTGGTGGTCAACTTCAGCGGCTTGGATTGCACCACTTTTGTGGAAAATGTAATGGCTTTTGCCCTGATGGCAAAAAACCAACAGGATGACTTTGCCAACTTTACCGAACATTTAAAAACCATTCGGTATAGAGATGGTGATTTGAATGGCTACCCCTCTCGTTTACATTATTTTACAGAGTGGATTCGAAACAATCAGAAAAAGGGTCTCGTGAAGAATATCACGGCAGAAATTGGCGGTGTAGCGCTGGAAAAGTCCATAGATTTTATGGGCACGCACCGAAATCTGTATCCTTTTTTGGCAAACGAGGAGAACTTTCGGGCCATGCAAGAAGTGGAAAGGAAACTGGCCGAGGAAAAATTGTGTTATCTGCCAAAAGAGGAAATCCGAAATAAGGAACATCTGATCCAATCGGGTGACATCATTGCTTTGGCCACTTCCATCAAAGGGTTGGATGTGACCCATACCGGAATTGCCATCCATCAACCTGACGGCAGATTGCATCTACTTCATGCATCGAGTAAAAATGGGGAAGTGGAAATTTCGGAAGAGCCTTTGGTAGATTACCTTAAAGACATCAAAAGCAATATTGGAATCATCGTGGCAAGACCAACCCTACTTTCGCTTTAGGCACCATTCAATGGCCCCCAAAAGATGTTGTCGGAAATCAGGCTCGTCAAATGAGGCTTCAGTATGGCCTCCTCCAGTATAAAAAGCCCTTCCCCCATCAAATTCGTGGTACCATGCTATGGGATGATTGGAGCCGTTGGCACCCCCTTCATAACTACCCTCTTCCAAATTGAGCAGCACATTTACGTTGGGGTTCAGGTTTTTAAAGTTGTACCATTCATCCATCCTTGTCCAGGAATCCTGTAAGTGTTCGGTAGATGGATGCGCTTTGCTTACGACATCAATCGTTGCTTTTCGGACATTGGGATCGTTGGGGTGGGAATCAAAATAACCGCCTACCAACTTTCCGTACCAAGGCCATTCATATTCAGTATCGGTCGCAGCATGGATCCCCAAAAAGGCTCCCCCTCCTCTTATGTAAGCTTCAAAAGCCTTTTGTTGGGCATCATTCAGCACCTCGCTGGTGGTACTTAAAAAGACCACCAATTTGTAACTGTTTAGGTTTTGGGAATTGAAATCTTCTCCCGATTCGGTCTGTAGTGCGACAAAACCATTTTCCCTGCCCAACTCCCTTAAAGTCTTTACCCCTTTTTCTATGGACTTGTGCCGATAGCCCATGGTTTTGGTGAACACCATGACCAATTCGGGCATTTTGGCCACTGTGGTGTCCTTTGGTTCATCTTGGGCCATTATGTGAGCAAAAGAACAAAGGGACAAAAAGAATGTTACAAATGATTTCATCTTAAAAATTTTAAACATTTGAAGTTAGGTATTTTTTGGGTGTGGTGCCGTACTTCTTTTTGAAAGAAGCTATAAAATGGCTTGCCGTACTATATCCCACTTTAAGCCCTACTTCGTTCACATTGTGCTTTCCGGATTCCAGCATCTTACGGGCATACTCCATTTTATAATCGAATAGAAAGCCGTAAACGGAATCGCCATAAATCTGCTTGAACCCCTCTTTCAGCTTTTTGAGGCTCAAGCCAATCTCTTGCGAAAGTTCGGCCAAGGTGGGGGGTTCGGCCATGCGTGAAATAATGATCTCCTTGGCCATCTTGATGCGCCGTACATTGTCCTCATCCGCCAAAAAGGGGCATTGTTCCAAATCGGCATCCTCGTTCCTATTGAAGTACAATGAAACAAGTTCATAAACTTTCCCCTTTACATAGAGTTTTTTTATGGAAGGGTGCAGATTGTAGTTCATCAACTGGCTCAATACAACGGCTATTGCGGGAGATACCATTTCTTGGGAATAGTATTTCTTTTCTTTGTTCTCATCGCTCAAAAATGGAATGTAATCCGCTTCATCGGAAAAAAGGGAGTGAAATTTTCCAATGGTCATGACTACGGACAGCAACCACGAATTGGGTGAAACCACTAGGTTCAATGGCAAATCTTTCTGGGTGTTGTACAGTAAAAGCGAGTTTTCCTCACTCACTTCCAAAAAATAATTTCCTTCATTAAAATTGAACCTTGACTTCCCTTTTAAACAAAAATGAAATTGGATATAGGAGCTATCTATTTCACGCTCAATAAGCTGGGGTTCATCTTTATCGTTCTGTATCTTAAGGATATAAAAACCCTCTTCCACCAAAATTTCATCATAAGAACCTTTAGCGACACTTTCTGCAGATGTATTCCATTCCATTTAGGACGTTTTTTAATTTAGAATGACTCTAAATTAGATTTCGATGTTCCAAATTTACCAATAAAATCAATACTTCAGATGATTTTAATCAAATTTTGACAGATAAATCCCTTCGTCTGTCATTTATAGTTCCGCTAGCGTTATTTTTTAATGGGCAACACCGTTAATTTTGTGCTGCGATTTAATCCTTTATGAGGAACTACCATATTTCAAAACATAATTCGTTCTACGCTGTTGGGCTGAGCTATAAGAAGGCAGATGCAGAGGTAAGAGGAAAATTCAGCTTGGATGTCCCCGCCATAGACCATGTTTTGGGAAAGGCAAAGGAAATCGGGATTGATGGCCTTCTGGTCATCTCAACCTGCAACAGAACGGAACTTTACGGTTTTGCCCAACATCCCTACCAACTCATCAAACTGCTCTGTGACCAGACCGAAGGAACCGTTGAGGAATTCCAGGAAGTGGCCTACGTGTACAAGAACCATGATGCGATTTCCCACATGTTCAGGGTAGGAACAGGTTTGGATAGCCAGATTTTGGGTGATTTTGAAATCATCAGCCAGATCAAACAGGGTTTTTATAGGGCCAAAAAGCATGACATGGCCAATCCGTTCCTGGAACGCCTGTGCAATGCCGTGATCCAGGCCAGCAAACGCATCAAAACCGAGACCGAACTTTCTTCTGGCGCCACATCGGTAGCCTTTGCTTCCGTAAAATATATCCTCGATCATTTTCCTGATATTTCCGAAAAGAACATTTTGCTCTTCGGAACGGGCAAAATTGGAAGGAACACTTGTGAAAACCTCGTAAAACATTCCAACAATTCGCACATTACCCTCATCAACAGGACCAGGCAAAAGGCAGAGGACATTGCCGGAAAGTTTCAGTTGACCGTTAAGGATTATGGTGACCTTCAAACGGAAATCCGCAAAGCCGACATTCTCGTGGTGGCCACAGGTGCCCAATTGCCCACCGTGTCCAAAGCACTGATCCATCCCAAGAAACCGCTTTTGATCTTGGATCTCTCCGTTCCCAAAAACGTATCGGACGATGTGCAGGAACTGGACAATGTTTCTCTGGTACATCTTGATCAACTCTCCCAGATCACGGACGACGCCCTAATGAAACGAAAAGAGTATGTGCCCAAGGCAGAAGCCATCATTGACCAAGTAAAAAAGGATTTCCTGAAATGGTTGGAAACCCGAAAGTTTGCCCCGGTCATCAATGCGCTCAAAGAGAAGCTCAAAACCATGAAGGCCGAGGAAATCGATTTCCATTCCAAAAAGATAACGGACTTTAACCAAGATCAGGCCGAAATGATCTCGGACCGGATCATCCAAAAAATTACCAAACAGTTTGCCAACCATTTGAAAAGTGCCGAAGTTGACACGGAAGATAGCCTTGAGCTCATCCAGAAAGTCTTCCAGTTAGAACTCGATTCCAAATGAGCAAGATCATAAGAATCGGTACCCGCGATAGTGAACTGGCACTGTGGCAAGCGACCACCGTACAGCAAAAACTGGAAGTTTTGGGCTACGACACCGTCTTGGTGCCGACCAAATCCATCGGCGACCAAGTTTTGGACAAACCCTTGTACGAGCTTGGGGTCACCGGAATTTTTACCAAGGCCCTTGACGTCGCCCTTTTGAACAATGAGATAGACATCGCGGTCCATTCCATGAAAGATGTACCCACGCAATTGCCCAAAGGAATTGTTCAAGCTGCCGTGTTGGAACGTGCCAACACCCATGATATTTTGGTCCATAAGGGTCTGGGATTTTTGGATACCGACCGACCCGTCACCATAGCTACAGGCAGTCTGAGGAGGAAAGCGCAATGGCTGCACCGATATCCCGACCACAAAGTTGTGGATTTAAGGGGTAATGTGAACACCCGTTTGATCAAACTCATCGAAAACGATTGGCAAGGGGCCATTTTTGCCCAAGCTGGATTGGAACGTATCAAATTATTGCCCAAAGACGCCCTTTTACTGGATTGGATGGTTCCCGCTCCCGCCCAAGGTGCCATGGTGGTTGCCGCCAAGGAAGAAGATGCTTTTTCCATCGCAGCATTGGCCAAACTGAATGACAAGAATACAGAAATCACCACCACCATCGAACGTGAATTTCTTCGCACTTTGGAAGGAGGTTGCACTGCACCCATTGGGGCGCTGGCCACCATAAAAGACCGGTCGGTTCATTTTGAAGGAGTTTTGTTCTCTTTGGATGGGAGACAGAGAATCGGTGTCAAAAAGGAAGTAAAATTAAGCGAAGCCAAAGGTTTGGGCCAAGTTTGTGCACAAGAAGTCCTGAAAGAGGGAGGCGATAAATTGATGCAGGAAATCAGAAATGAAAACAGTGCTCTCTACTAAAATACTTACCCCTTCGCAAAAAGAACTGTTCCTGAATTCCGGTTTGGGATTGGTGGAATATGATGCCTTGAAAATTGAATTTCTTGATGTGAAAATACCTTTGGATCATCAGAACTATGTCTTTACCAGCCAAAATTCGGTCAAGGTGTTTCTTGATCAGAGCAAAGGGATGGACCGCTCTGACTTTTGTATTTTTTGTGTGGGAGAAAAGACCAGATCACTTTTGGAATCCAACGGGTTGGAAGTGGTGAAAATGACTGATTATGCTTCGGACTTGGGAGATTTCATTGTAAAAAACCATCGAACCGAAACATTTGTGTTCGTTTGTGGACAACAACGGAGGGACGATCTACCGCTAATATTTTCAAAAAATAACATCCGGTATAAAGAAGTGGTCGTTTACCGTTCCATCCTCAATCCTAAAACTTTTCAAAGGGATTTTGACGGAATACTGTTCTTCAGTCCAAGGGGCATTCAAAGTTTTCTTTTGGAAAATTCACTCAAAAACAGCACCTTGTTCTGTATTGGGGAAACCACGGCTTCGGAAGCCAAAAAATATTCGGACCATATTATAATTGCCAAAAAACCAACGGTGGAAAACGTGTTGGTACAGGCCATAAAAGAATTATCAATTAAAGGGGACTGAGCGTAGTCGAAGTCCCCATACAGAGTCAAAAAAGATTCCTGCCTACGCAGGAATAACAAATTAAAATCTATGATTAAAAACGATTTGTTCCTTCGGGCGTTGAAAGGTGAAACCGTGGATCGTCCACCAGTTTGGATGATGCGACAAGCAGGCCGTTATTTGCCCGAATTTATGGAACTCCGTAAAAAATATGACTTCTTTACCCGTTGCCAGACCCCGGAACTGGCTTCGGAAATCACGGTTCAGCCCATCCGTCGCTATGGCATGGATGCTGCCATTCTCTTCAGCGATATATTGGTGATTCCACAGGCCATGGACATTGAGGTGCAGATGAAACCGAATTTTGGGCCATACCTCCCCAATCCTATCCGCAACAAGGAAGACTTGGAAAAGGTAGTTGTTCCCGATGTTCAGGACACTTTGGGTTACGTGATGGACGCCATTGCCATGACCAAGGAAAAGTTGAACGATGAAATCCCGTTGATAGGTTTTGCCGGATCTCCGTGGACCATCCTTTGCTATTGTGTGGAAGGGCAGGGAAGCAAAAGTTTTGACAAAGCTCGCGGTTTTTGTTTCACACAGCCTGAAGCAGCACACCAATTGCTCCAAAAAATTACCGACACCACCATTGCTTATTTGAAGGCCAAGGTGAAAGCAGGGGTGAATGCCGTTCAGGTTTTCGATTCATGGGGCGGAATGCTCTCCCCCACCGATTACCAAGAATTCTCATGGCCCTACATCCAACAAATAGTGAATGCCCTAAAGGATGAGGCGCCTGTCATCGTTTTCGGTAAAGGATGTTGGTTCGCCTTGAAAGAAATGGCCAACTCAGGGGCTTCAGCCGTGGGGGTGGACTGGACCTGCTCTGCCAAAAATGCCAGATACTTGACCGGGGGCAACATTACCCTTCAAGGAAACTTTGATCCGGCACGGCTCCTTTCCCCACCGGAAAAAATCAAGGAGATGGTGACCCAAATGATACGGGAATTTGGCAAAGATAAATATGTGGTGAACCTGGGACACGGAATTTTGCCCAACATCCCCTTGGAAAACGCGAAGGCATTCATTGATGCTGTAAAAGAATACAAGGAGTGAACCCATTTGCAATAGTAAAACGGGTTAGCTTCAAACATATACTGAAAGGTATTTTGTTGGGCTTGGGCAGACCACTGTTCATTTTCCCGACTATAAAAGCCACTAAAGATTGTATCAAAATTTCCACAGTGCATTATGGCAAGTTGCACCATAAAAATGGCCCAGCAAATGCCTTCAGGCATGCACTTTGGAATTATTTGATTGCCCAAAGATGTCTGAAGTGGAACAAAAACGAAAAAGTGGTTTCTGACTGGGCAAAAAAGATCACGGATTGGCATGAAGCAGCTTTCCCGAATAAGGAGCTCGCCAAAAAAATGGATTTGCACAACAATGCCGTGGGCCGTAATATTTTTGAGCAAAACAGGGATAAGTCAGAAGAAGAAATTATTTCATTGCTCCAAAAAATGACGGAAGAATCCATCAAAATAGATCGAGAAACCGATTTGTCAAAGCTCAAAAACCAATTGGTACATATTTTAGGCACATGAAAGATAAATTTTACGATTATATCCAAAAACTCCAAGATACCATCACCTCCACATTGGAAGAAGTGGATGGAAAGGCCAAATTCCAACAAGATCTATGGGAACGTCCGGAAGGTGGTGGTGGCAGGACCCGTGTGATAGAAAATGGTACCGTTTTTGAAAAGGGGGGCGTGAACATCTCAAAAGTTTTTGGGGAATTGCCCAAAAGCATGCAGAACTATTTCGGGGTCGAGGATGCCGATTTCTTTGCTTGCGGGCTCAGTTTGGTCCTTCATCCCAAAAATCCGATGGTGCCCACCGTTCATGCCAATTGGCGCTATTTTGAAATGTACGACAAGCAAGGTAACATTGTGGATCAATGGTTCGGTGGCGGTCAGGACCTCACGCCCTACTATCTTTTTGAGGAAGATGCCATCCATTTTCATCAAACCTGTAAAAAGGCCTGTGATGTCCACCATCCCGAATTTTATCCCTCCTATAAAAAGAAATGCGACGACTATTTCTGGAATGCGCACCGTAACGAGGCCAGAGGCGTGGGTGGCCTGTTTTTTGATTATTGCAAAGCAACCGAGACCATGGGTATGGAAGACTGGTACAACTTTGTCACCGAAGTAGGTGACAGTTTCCTGGAAGCCTATATACCAATTGTTACAAAAAGAAAGGAACTTCCATATTCACAGGAAAATAGAGATTGGCAAGAGATTCGCAGAGGGCGCTATGTCGAGTTCAATCTCGTCCATGACAAGGGAACCCTTTTTGGGCTTAGGACCAATGGTCGCATAGAGAGCATTTTGATGAGCCTGCCCCCGCATGTACAATGGCGATATGACCATCATCCAGAAAAGGGAAGCGAAGAGGAAAAATTGGTAGAAGTGCTGCAAAACCCGAAAGATTGGGTTTAATACGTAGTTTTGTTCCAATGACCTATAATATTCAAAAAACCAAGATATGTACCCACTCATACGAACCCGAAGATTACGTCAAAGCGAATCCATCCGAAGATTGGTTCGCGAAACTATTGTGACCCCAGATGATTTCTTGGTCCCGCTTTTTGTGACCGAGGGAAAAGGCATCAAGGAAGAAATTCCCTCCATGCCCAACTATTTTCGGTTGAGCTTGGACAACCTTGAAAAAGAGGTCAAGGAGCTCTGGAAAATGGGACTTTGCTCCGTATTGCTTTTTGTAAAGGTCGATGACAAACTGAAAGATAATAAGGGCACCGAGGCACTCAACCCCAACGGATTGATGCAACGTGCCATAAAAACAGTGAAAAATGCCTGCCCACAAATGTTGGTGATGACGGATGTGGCCCTAGATCCCTTTTCCTCATATGGTCATGACGGTATTGTGGCCGAAGGACAGATTCTCAATGACGAAACCGCCGAGGTTTTGGCCGAGATGAGCGTGTCCCATGCGCAAGCTGGAGCCAATTTTGTCGCTCCCAGCGATATGATGGATGGTAGGATCCTGACCATCCGTGAAGCCTTGGAGGACGAAGGGTTTGTCAATACAGGCATTATGAGCTATTCCGCCAAATATGCCAGTGCCTTTTACGGTCCGTTCCGGGATGCGCTGGATTCCGCACCAGTGGATATGGCCAATGTTCCCAAGGACAAGAAAACCTATCAAATGGATTATGCCAATCGGTATGAAGCAATTCGCGAGACCCAATTGGACATCGATGAAGGTGCCGATATCGTTATGGTAAAACCCGGACTATGCTATCTCGATATCGTCCGTGAAATTCGCAACGAAGTGGATGTCCCGGTTGCCGTTTATCAGGTTTCAGGTGAATATGCGATGGTAAAGGCCGCAGCCGAAAAAGGGTGGTTGGACCATGATGCCGTGATGTTGGAACAATTGACCGCCATTAAAAGGGCCGGGGCCAACATCATTGCCAGTTATTTTGCCAAAGACTTTGTTCGCACACTAGGATAGCCCATGAAGAAAATTATAGTATCGTTTCTGTTTTTTGTGCTTTGTTTCCATTGGGGTACCGCCCAACACGAACTTATCCATGCCCTACCCTCAACATTAGGGTTCAACGAGGCCTATATCGATCAAAAAGTGGATTCCATCATGGAAATGGGCATCAAAAACGAAGCCTTTCCCGGGGCACAGGTGTTGGTGGCCAAAAACGATACGGTCATTTTTCATAAGGCGTATGGGTTCCACACTTATGACAGCATCCAGCCCGTGGCCCTCAACGACCTGTATGACCTGGCCTCAGTGACCAAGATTACCGGCCCGTTGCCCGCCTTGATGAAGTTGGTGGACGAGGGCAAGCTCAACTTGGATGTCCCCTTCAGCACCTATTGGAAATCCTGGAGAAAACAAAAAGACAAAAAGGACCTCACCCTCCGTCAAATATTGGCCCATCAGGCTGGGTTGGAACCCTATATTGTCTTCCTTCAGAAAGTCATGCGAAAGGGAAAGCTGAAATCCCGTTTTGTGCAACAGTCGCCCAGCAAAAAATACACTGGGCAGGTGTATGACGGTCTTTATATCAACCATCGCTTTGAGCGAAAAATGGATCGCATCATCAATCGCTCCGAGGTTTCCGAGGAGAAAAAGTACGTGTACTCGGGGCTTACTTTTCTCATCTTTCCCAGATTGATCGAACAAATCACCGGAACAGACTACCAGACCTATCTCCAAGACAATTTTTATGGGCCCTTGGCTTGCCACACGTTGGGCTATCTGCCCAGCACCAAATATTTCGCCAACGACATTGTGCCCACAGAAGTCGATACACTTTTTCGAAAAACCTTGGTAAAAGGATGGGTTCATGATGAGAATGCGTCGTTGATGGGAGGTGTTTCGGGCAATGCGGGCCTCTTCGGAACAGCCGATGACCTCGCCAAGATCATGCTGTTCTACCAAAATTTTGGCAATGTGGAGGGCCAACAGCTCATCTCAGAAGCAATTGTAAAGGAATTCACCCAAGTGCAGTACCAAGAGAACGATAACCGTCGCGGGCTGGGCTTTGACAAACCACTTCTGGACAATGCCGAGCTTCCTTTGGAAGAGGCCTACCCTTCCCCATTGGCCAGTGCCGCCAGTTTTGGTCATTCTGGATTCACGGGCACCTTTGTCTGGGCCGATCCAGAAAAGAAACTGACCTTCATCTTTTTGTCCAACAGGGTCTATCCGTCTCGGAGCCACCGCGAACTTTATGGCCTGAACATCAGGACGGCTCTTCAAGATGTATTTTACAAAGCATTGGCTAACCAACAACACCAAGATTGATCCATAATCATTATATTGGCAATAAATATAGCATCCCATGGGACTCTTGATCTTCTATGCTTTAATCTCCATTTTGGTTTCCTTTTTATGTTCCGTACTGGAAGCCGTGCTGTTGAGCATTAACCCAACCTTCATCAATGTGAAAAAAATGGAAGGAAAGGAATATGCCGTCACCTTGGAGTCCCTCAAAAAAGATGTGGATAAACCCCTGATCTCCATCCTGACCCTTAACACCATAGCCCACACCGTTGGCGCCATTCTCGTGGGGGTGCAGGCCAAGGCTGCCTATGCTGAAATGTACGGAACTACCGAACGCACTGTTTTTGGCATCAATTTTACCGAAGACCTGATGGTCGGCATCGTTTCCACGGTCATGACCATTTTAATCTTGGTCACTTCAGAGATCATTCCCAAGACCATTGGGGCAACCTATTGGAAACAATTGGCCAATTTTACGGCAAAAGCGCTTACTGCCATGGTATTCTTTATGAAATGGACGGGGTTGCTGTGGGTGCTCCAACTGTTCACCAAACTTATCGGAAAAGGCCACCACGGTAGCGTATTGAGCCGCGAGGACTTTACGGCCATGACCGACATGGCTCATGAAGAGGGTGTTTTTCAAGAATCGGAATCCAAGGTCATCAAAAACCTGCTCCGATTTGAACAGATCAAGGCCAAGGATGTCATGACCCCCAGAACAGTGCTCAAAATAGCATCGGAAGACACTACGATAAAGGAGTTTTTTGAAGCGAACAGGCCTCTGCGTTTCTCTAGGATCCCCCTTTACAAAGACCGTATGGACAACATCACGGGATTTTTTCTAAAGGATGAGTTGTTGGAGGCCATCATCAATAAAAGAGGGGATGAAAAATTATCCTCCATCAAAAGGGAAATCATGGTCACCATTCGATCTAAGCCCATTCCGGAGCTGTTCGAAAAACTGGTGGAGAGCAGGGAGCACGTGTCCCTTATTGTAGATGAATACGGTTCGGTAAGTGGCCTTGTCACCATGGAAGATGTCATAGAAACCTTGCTCGGATTGGAGATCATGGACGAAAGTGACAATGTGGAGGACCTTCAAATGCTTGCCAGAAGGAACTGGGAGACCCGCGCAAAGCGTTTGGGAATCATTGAAGAAAAGAATAAAGTAGAGTAATGGAAGTTGCTTACCTACAAACACCTATAGGTTTGGCTGAGTTCCAAGGAGATGAGGATGGTCTTACTTTCATATCGGTTTTGGATGAAACAAAACCAATTGGTATTGTTCCAGAGGTCTTGGAGGATGCAGTATATCAACTGAAAGAATATTTTGAAGGTTCCCGAAAGCAATTCGACCTCAAACTGAACCCCTCGGGCACCGATTTCCAAAAAAAGGTATGGGAAGCCCTACTTGAAATTCCTTTTGGAAAAACCACATCTTATTTGGAACTTTCCAAAAAGTTGGGAGATGTAAAAGCCATTCGTGCAGTAGCCTCGGCCAATGGCAAAAATCCACTTTGGATCGTGGTGCCCTGCCATCGCGTCATCGGGACCAACGGAGACCTCACCGGATATGCAGGTGGACTGCATAGAAAAAAATGGTTGTTGGAACATGAGAGTCCTGCGAAACAGGTTACTCTTTTTTAAATTTTTACCATGCTTTACAAACTTAACCTGGAACATATCCTTTTTTTGGATATCGAGACCGTACCCCAAAAACAACATTTCACCGAACTGGATGAAACCTCCCAAACACTTTGGGAGCAGAAAACCCAGTACCAACGAAAAGACGACATATCTGCCGAGGATTTTTATGAACGTGCCGGAATATGGGCCGAATTTGGCAAGATTGTGTGCATCTCGGTTGGGTATTTCACCTTCAAAGGGGACAACAGAAACTTTAGGGTCACCTCTTTCCATGGAGAAGAGCCGCAGATCTTGAAACAATTCAAACAGCTACTGAAGGACCATTTCAGCCAAACCAAGCACCTCTTGTGCGCCCACAATGGCAAGGAGTTCGACTTTCCATATATCGCCCGCAGAATGATCATCAATGGCATCAACTTGCCCTACAAACTAGACCTTTTCGGCAAGAAGCCTTGGGAAGTGCCCCATTTGGATACCATGGAACTGTGGAAGTTCGGGGACTACAAGCACTACACCTCCCTGAAACTGATGGCCCATGTGCTGGGCATTCCTTCCCCTAAAGAAGACATGGACGGCAGCATGGTCAAAGATGTGTTCTATGAAGAGAACGGCTTGGACCGAATTGTTTCCTATTGCGAACTGGACGTAGTGACCACGGCCCAAGTGTTCTTGCGACTGCGGAATGAGGAACTGCTATCCGACGAAGAGATCAAAAAAGTGTGATGGGAAGGAAAATGAGCATCACAAGCCTTGCCAACCGCTTTGTGTCTCCATGAACCAATAAATTGACTTTATTCAGAAACATGGTTGTCAATTTTTATAAAATTTGGTGCTCTTGATTCCAGAATAATCCTGGACAACCAGTACATACAGTCCGGTCGATAAGGAAGAAACATTGATGGAACCCTGTGTCTTACCATTTTTTATGGTGTTTCCCGAAGTGGTGACTATGGAGTATTGTGCATCTTGGGACAATTTGGCCTCCACGTTCAAGTAATCGACCGCGGGATTGGGATAGACGGAAATATTGAGCTCTTGGGGATAATTAAGTGGCCCGTAATCCATGATCTGGGTTGCTTCGCCATCGAACTCAAATGTTATCGTTTCAGAAAATCCCGATACAGCGCTTTCCGTACAAATTGAGCGTACACGGGCCTCATACACTTTGCCCATTTCCAAATTCATCAGTTCAATTTGGTTTTCCCAGACCATTTCGCTAGTCCAATAATCGGCATCCACACTCTTATATTGCAACTCAAACAAGGTTTCTTCGGCCTCGCTCCAAGAAATGACAGCTCCTTCCTCTTTCGACGTAACCAATTCAAGATCGGAAGGTGTCTCGATGGAGCATTTGGAAATCTGGGCTCCCGATACAATCAGGGAAAAATCCTGAAATCCATTCTTTAGGTCGCCTTTATGCGAAATCGTTATGGTGTAAGTTCCCGAAGCGTTCCCTATCTCAATCCGTTCATAAGGGTCCACTTTGTTGTCGCCCCTCGTGGCGGCATCGTTGGCCCTTGCTGGATTCAATTTCCAAGGTAAGTGGGTATCGCTATCCTTAGTGATCCTAATATCAAGATCGTTTGTCAGGGCAGCGATTGTGCTGTTCATTTCGCCCCTGTTCACATACTCTCCTTCGGGGTCGGTCCACGAAATGGAGGCCATCAGGGGTTCGTTGGCGTTGGCAACGACAGTGATGGAGTAACTTTGACCGTTAAAAAGACGCTCCTCCTGGATCAGGGAGGTATATTCTTTGTTCTGAAGCAACTCCGCTGCTGCTTTGGCGTTCATCACGCCCCAGCCCATTTTGTAGTCGGGTCCCTTGGCATTCACATCATCTGCCGTATGAAGGGCAAGACCTTTGAGTGTGGCCGCTTTCATATAGGTGCCGAAAAGTTCTTCGTGATATTGTTGCAAAAGCAAAAGTGATCCCGTCACCCCAGGAGCGGCCATGGAAGTACCTGCTGATACTTGATAACTGCTATTGGTGGCCGAACTTGTAGATAGTATATTGGTTCCATCTCCGGCAAGGTCAGGCTTTACCCGACCGTCATCCACAGGACCAAAACTGCTGTATCCTGCCACAGTGGCCTGTACCAACTCACCCTTACTGCCAATTTCGGTATTGGCCCCAGCGACGGTCAATCCATTTTTTGTGGTCGTAAATCCCAACAAAAGGTCAAAGCCATCTGCCGATTTTCCAAAATTCGGCGCGGCATTGTCAAAAGAATCTTGAGCATTGCCCGCTGCCGTGACCATTAAATAGTAAGGGGCATTGTACATGATCTTATCCCAATCTTGGGTCACTTTGATATAGGCACCAAAATACCAATCAGGAACCCTGTCGGATAAAATTCCGTAGGAATGATTGCTCAATAGCAGCCCATTTGCCGCAGCTTCGGCCACTTCTATTTTATCCCGGGTCCAGTCATGGGTCTTGGCCCGGGCACCATACACAACTCCCTTTGCATTTGGCTCAATCCCGGAAGATATCAGGTTTCCGGTTACCAAAGTGGCGTGCAGACTTGTTTCATCCGACCCATCAGCAATCATAGCTCGGGCATCAAATTCTTGGTGGGTGGTCAGGGCAACACCGGCATCCCAAACACCGACTTCCATTCCACCGCCATCCAAACCCAAATTAAGGAGTCCGTTACTGTAAAGTGTATGCGCTCTGGATGTTTGCGAAGTGGGATCGTTTAAAGTAGTGTAAAAAAGTGGAGTGCCGTCCGTTCCTATATCTTTTAGCTCAACTTGGGAGCCATTGTATGATTTTTCTGTCTTTTTGTATTTCTTTGAGGCGATGAGTTCTCCTATCATGGCTTTTTTGGCCCGATGCTCTGCTTCCATTTCCGAAATGAAAGAAGCCATCTTGTCCTGATTGTAAGTGGCGCGGATGAAATCTTTTGAAGCCTTGGACTGGCCCATGGTGGAAATTATCCCCAAAACTGAAAATATAATGGAGAAGATTGTTCCCGTAGCCCCTGTAGGTAACCTGTAGTCCATAATTAAGTTTAGGTAAGATTCGGACTACGAATATATTGACATTTGTCAACATCTTCGACAAACCACTTTCTTTTTTCGATGAAATACACGCTTTTTTTCTTAAAGCTGTTGTGAAAATTCACTTTTTTGATGCGTAGTCTTTTTCTTTCTTTTACAGGTAAATTATATATCCTTCTAAAAAAGGAGGAAAGCATCGTTTCAATCATTCAAATTTAATAGAGACTCCTTCATTGTTAGAATCCATGAACCTCTTGATTTACTGGGAATTTTGGGACACAAAACCATCAGAATTTAAAGACCCTCTAAAAAAACATCTTCAAAAACATTGCGTAGATTTGTACTTTAATCCCATTTGATGCTAGAAAAGAAGTCGATAGAATATGAAAAGGCGGTGCTCATCGGCGTCATCAACCAAACCCAGGATGAGACCAAGGTGAACGAGTATTTGGACGAACTTGAGTTTTTGACCTACACGGCTGGAGGCGAGGTGAAAAAAAGGTTTGTGCAGCGTGTGGATGTGCCCAATCCCAAAACGTACATCGGCTCGGGCAAAATGGAGGAAGTGGAGCACTATGTGAAGGAGCATGAGATAGGTTCCGTCATCTTTGATGACGAGCTCTCGCCTGCCCAACAGAACAATATTGAAAAAATACTCCGCTGTAAGATCTTGGACCGCACAGGACTGATCCTGGATATTTTTGCCCAGCGCGCCAAAACCAGTTATGCCCGAACGCAGGTGGAACTGGCCCAATACGAATACCTTTTACCCAGGTTGACAGGACTCTGGACCCACTTGGAAAGGCAGCGTGGGGGTATAGGGATGCGTGGCCCCGGTGAGACCGAGATTGAAACGGATAGACGGATCGTACGGGACCGTATTGCCCTGCTCAAAAAGAAACTGGCCAAGATAGACCGCCAGATGGAGACCCAACGGGGCAATCGTGGCGCATTGGTTAGGGTGGCCCTTGTGGGCTATACCAACGTGGGCAAATCCACCTTGATGAACGTCATCAGTAAAAGCGATGTGTTTGCGGAGAACAAACTGTTTGCCACTTTGGACACCACAGTGCGAAAAGTGGTAATCGGCAACCTTCCCTTTTTGTTGAGCGATACCGTAGGTTTTATTCGAAAACTGCCCACACAATTGGTGGAAAGTTTTAAAAGCACCTTGGATGAAGTTAGGGAGGCCGACTTATTGTTGCACGTAGTGGACATCTCTCATCCCAACTTTGAGGAGCATATTGATTCGGTGAACCAAATATTGGCCGAAATAGACAGTGTGGACAAAGAAACCATCATGGTCTTCAATAAAATAGACCAATATCGTCCTGAGACCATCGATGAGGACGACCTGGTCACAGAGCGAACCTCTGCCCATTTCACTTTGGAGGAATGGAAGAACACTTGGTTCAACAAAATCGGGGACCGGGCCCTATTTATTTCGGCACTGAACAAGGAAAACCTCGACGAATTTAGGAAACGGGTCTATGATGCTGTCCGGGAAATCCATGTGACCCGTTTTCCCTACAACAATTTCCTTTATCCCGAACATTTGGACGAATATTGAAAAAACGCTTAAGGGACAAATTACCCAACATTCTCGATTAAATGACTCCATTGGCTCTTCTTACCACATATTTTTGGGTGTTCACAACAAAAATTTAGGGGATAGCCACACACGGATTACTTTCACATTGTTTTTAAGTCATTTAGTGTCCAACCTTGATCGATATGATCTTAACCTACTTAGACCATGGTCTTAAAAACAATAAAAAACACATTTCACCCCACAAAAAAAGCCCTCGTTTCGGAGGGCTTTTTAGTATCCAGAATCTGTTGACATTAGAATTTATAGCTCAACCCCAAGGTCCAATACGTCTGCAATTCATTGTCAATGGTATCAAAAGTAGCAGTCGGGTCGGGGGTCGGAGCGTTGTTTACGATGTAGTTCAACGTTTCTTGCTTGTTGTTCCTCAATCCAAAATCAAATCCAACCCCAATCATCTTCCACAGTGTGTAGCTAAATGAATTGATCCAGGTCCAGTTGCTCAGGTCGCTGCTTTCATAACTTTGAAACAAGGACAGGTTGCTTTTGAAATTGATAGCCCCGATTTTTTTGGTATAATCCGCTACGATCTTGGCTCCCATCGAGGACTCAAAAATAGTGTCCTCACTACTGAACACGAAGTTGTAGTTGAGCGGATGCATCACCACCACTAGGTCTGGTATGGGTGTCCAAGTGGCCCCGACACCGAGATCCAGATAACCGGGATCGTTAAAATTGCTCAAAATGGTGGTCCTGTACTCGGCCAATGCGGATATGGCAAATTTCTCGCTCAATTTTCTACCGTAAAGGGATGAAATGTTGAAGACATCCGTGGCCTGTCTGAAGCTGTCATCGTCAGTTGGGTCATCCTTATCGTCCAATTTTACCCAGGTCAGGTTCACATTGGCCGCATTTCTCCAAAAAAACTTTTCTTCCTGGAGGTTGGCAAAGGCATTTACCGTAAATCCAATATTACCCGATGAGTTGTTGGGAATGCCCTGCGCAAACCAATTGTTGAACTGGGACAGGCTCCCGCCGATGGTACCAAAGGCCCCGATTTTCCAGCCGGGAAGGGCGTCCAGTTGTTTCTGGAGTGCATTCACGCGCGATTGGATGGCGGCAATGGAGTCTTTTTTGGGGGCAATCTGGGCTTTCAGCTCTTCTTCGGTCTGCGCCATGGTCGAAACTACGACCAAAAATGCGATAGCGGTAAAAAGTAATTTTTTCATAGTATGGAGTTTACTGTTTAGAACCGCAAATGTAAGAAATGTCACACTCATTTTTCACAGTGTATGAAGGAGCTCGAAATAAAACGAGGCTACTTATTTGATTGCAAAAAGTATGAAATGTAAAAGCGATTGTTGATCCAAAGTAGGCATCCGTCAACTCAAACAGGGCATCCGTCAACTCAAACAGGGCATCCGTCAATTAGTGCTATTTCCTTCCAAAATTTTTTACGTCATTTCTGCTAAACTTTTTGGTTATGGGACAAGTTCTTACTAGAGTAAAGGTTCTGATTTTAATAACCTCGCTTATTCTGTCCTGCAAAAAGGATGATGGCCCAGAAATTATACTAGAGGAAAATCCAACAATTACTTCATTCCAACCCACTTCAGGAACAGCTGGGACAATGGTCACCATAAATGGAGCCTATTTTGCATCGTCCCCAAATGAAAACTCTGTAAAATTCGGTGAGCATGTTGCAACAGTCGAAAGTGCATCAGCCTCAAAAATCATTGCTTACGTTCCGCAAGACGCCTCCACAGGTAAAATCTCTGTTACTGTAAACGGAACCACTGCCATCAGCGCCACCGACTTCGTCGTTCTTCAGCCGGTTTCATTGGAATTGGACAAAAACTCACTTGAGCTTTTCACACTCGACATGGTAACCCTGAAAGCAACAAGCAGTGATGGCAATCATAACACGTTCGACTGGTCTTCAGATGATGATACAGTGGCCACCGTGGATGAAAACGGTACAGTGACCGCCGTAGGTGCGGGTATGGCAACTATAACTGCCTCACTGAATGGGGCGGAAGCCAATTGCATGGTCAAGGTCAATCCAAATGTGTACGTGGTAGGTCGGGAAAGAAATGAAAACGATGTAAGTGTGGCCACAATTTGGAAAAATGGCATTGCCCATCAACTTTCCGATGGAACGGCGGCATCACTGGCGACTGGGGTGTATGTTGATGGACCTAATGTATATGTATCAGGATCATCAAAAAACAATGCCGATATTGACGTGGCCAAATTATGGATAAATGGGGTGGAACATACATTGTCGAACGAAGCATTTGATGCACAAGCAACATCCTTATATGTCCATGATTCCAATGTGTATGTCACAGGTTTTGTCAATAATAACGTAGCAACTCTATGGAAAAATGGGATAGAGCATCCTCTTTCTGATGCCAACTCCACCTCTGGTGCTTTTTCTGCTTTTGTGAAGGGAAGCGACGAGTATGTCGTAGGATATAAAAACATCAATAATGTAAATGTGGCCATACTTTGGGAAAATGGTATCGCCCGACAACTTTTAAACGGCGATTCGGTCTCTTATGCATCATCTGTTCATGGGAATGAAGAGGATATTTATGTTGTGGGGTATATGAAAAATGAGCAAAACATAAGTGTGGGCATGTTATGGAAGAATGGAGAGGCCCAACAAATTTCTGATGGTACAATCGACACCTATCCAAGATCTGTATTTGTTGCTGGCGAAGATGTTTACATAGCTGGTTATATAAGGAATGCCAACAATTATATGGAAGCTACAGCTGTCCTTTGGAAGAACGGGGAACCACAGGAGTATTCCGATGGAACCGTGGACACTCCGCTTAGGTCTGTATATGTTTCGGGAGATGATATTTATGTATCAGGGCATATAAATATCATGGATTTTATAAATATTCCTGTGTTATGGATAAATGGTGTGCCACAACACCTTTCCAACGGAACATTGAACGCATACACATCCTCGGTATTTGTTAAATGATAAAATATTCAGACTAGACTCTTACTTCCGCTTATAGAGCGGCACGGAGGAACAGGCCTCGCCATACATCACACTTTTGGCCACCTGTTGAATTTTGGTCATGGCCATGATATAGGCATTCGCAGGAACGGGCTTGTGGGAGCACCCTTTTATGATGACGGGTTTATCTGCAAAATCCGAAACATCCAGATTCTCCAAAATGGTCTGGTAGAGTGCCGTTTCCAAATCTTCTGGATTACCAACCACCACTTTCTTCGCGTAGGGCACCAGTTTTGAGGAGACCAACATAAAAGCCCAACCGGGAACAATGGCATCGGTGGAGCAATGCAACGCAACATAAGCGTCTTGATAGAGGGTCCAATCGTGGGCCTCCACATGGTCCCTGAACTCCTTTTCCCGCAATATGATGCCCTCGTAAAGCCAGTCCTTGATGTCCAGGGTCTTTCTTTCCCCTTTTGGATAATAATCCTCCAGGTCAAAAGTGACCAATTTGCTCTGGGCTACCCTATTTATGATTTCTTCTTCCATCTTTTTCATTCCCGCGAAGGCGGGAATCTCCTTTAGCTTATTTGAATACGCCGTGCTTCTTCCCCAAAGTGAGGACAACTATCATAACACCCCTAAAGTCCCCTCAAGGGGACAATTACAGAAGTCCGAGTTCCAATTTGGCCTCTTCGCTCATCAATTCCTGCGTCCATGGGGGATCAAAAGTGATCTCCACTTCCACATCCTTGAGCTCATCTATGGACTTGACCTTCTCTTCTACCTCAACCGGCAAACTCTCGGCCACAGGGCAGTTCGGCGAGGTGAGTGTCATCAAAATCTTGACATCGTATTCCTCGTTTACGAAGACATCGTAGATCAACCCCAGTTCATAGATGTCCACTGGAATCTCAGGGTCATAAATGGTCTTCAGGACCCTTACTATTTTTTCGCCCAGGTCTTGGGTGTCTATATTGGTTTCTTCGCTCATCTTGTCTAATTTAACTGTGTTTGATAGGCCACCGCATACAGTTTCAACTGCTTGATCATGCTGACCAGACCGTTGGCCCTTGTGGGGGACAAATGTTCCTTCAAACCAATCTCATCTATAAATGCGGTGTCGGCATCTATGATGTCCTGCGGTTTTTGGTTGCTGAACGCCCGGATCAGAATGGCGATGATGCCCTTGGTAATGATGGCATCACTATCAGCGGTAAATACCAGTTTGTCACCGTCCAATTCCGCATGCACCCACACCTTGCTCTGGCAACCTTTTATGAGGTTGTCGTCCGTTTTATATTGTTCGTCTATCAAGGGAAGGGATTTGCCCAGTTCTATCATGTACTCGTACCGTTGCATCCAGTCATCGAACATGGAAAACTCATCGACTATCTCTTCCTGTATCTCTTGTATCGTCATGTATCCGTTTTGTTCAAAAGTACAACTCGACAGATTGTCCGTCAAGTCTTTATGATAAAGATAACTTCTTGGTCAAAGGAGCATACTTTTGGCCTTTTTCACTGCCGCCACCAATTTGTCCACTTCCTCTTGGGTGTTATAAAAGCTGAAACTGGCACGTACCGTTCCCGGAATCTTATAAAAATCCATGATGGGCTGCGCACAATGGTGCCCCGTCCTGACCGCTATTCCCAATTTGTCGAGAATGGTGCCGATATCATACGGATGGATTCCCTCTATATTGAAGGAAATCACCGAAGTCTTGTGCTTTGCCGTTCCGTATATCTTCAATCCTTCTATGGTAAGCAACTGTTGCATGGCGTACTGCAGCAATTCGTCCTCATATTGGGCAATGGCATCAAATCCAATATTGTTCATGTAGTCCAAAGCAGCCCCAAAGGCAATTCCACCACAGATATTGGGTGTTCCGGCTTCAAATTTATGGGGCAGGTCGGCATAAGTGGTCTTTTCAAAAGTGACCTCCGCAATCATTTCTCCACCACCTTGGTAGGGTGGCAATTTTTTGAGCCATTCCTCTTTTCCGTAGAGTATTCCTACTCCTGTCGGTCCGCACATTTTATGGGCTGAAACGGTGTAAAAATCAACATCCAAAGTCTGCAAATCGGCCTTGATATGTGCCGCTGCCTGCGCCCCGTCAATCAGAACGGCTGCCCCGACTTTGTGTGCGGCATCAATAATTTCTTCAATCGGGTTGATAGTGCCCAGTGCATTGGAAACGTGGTTGCAGAGCACAAATTTTGTCTTATCATTCAGTAACTTATGGTACTCTTCCATGATCAATTCCCCGTCCAGATTCATGGGAATGACTTTCAATATGGCCCCTGTCCGTTCACACAGCATTTGCCAAGGCACAATGTTGGAATGGTGCTCCATGGCAGATACCATGATTTCGTCTCCTTTCTTTAGAAAGGAAGTAAAACCAGTGGCCACTAAATTGATGCCATGCGTGGTCCCTGACGTAAAGATCACCTCGTGGGTCTTACCAATATTGAAATGTTTCTGAATCTTTTGGCGGGCCAACTCGTAGGCATCCGTTGCCTCTTGGGAAAGCGTGTGCACACCACGGTGGATGTTGGCATTATAGCGATGATAGTAGTCCACAATCGCATCGATGACCTGTTGAGGGGTCTGTGAAGTGGCTGCATTGTCCAAATACACCAAGGGCTGTCCGTTCACCTCTCGGTTGAGGATGGGAAAGTCCTTGCGGATGGTCTGTATGTCCAAAGCGGTCTGCAACATCGTATATTTTTTTATTCTTTACAGGTCAAATCCGACCCTAACGCCCAGTTTGTTGGCAATGATCTTGTTCACCCTTGCCTTGAGTTCTGGAATGCGGACACTCTGCAAAACGTTGTTGGCAAAGGCGTACATCATCAAGGCCTTGGCCTCTTTTTTGGGTATCCCCCTTGATCTAAGATAGAACAGTGCCTCATCATCCAACTGCCCGATGGTGCATCCGTGGGAACATTTTACATCATCTGCAAAAATCTCCAGCTGCGGTTTTGAATTGATGGTAGCTTTGTCGCTCAACAAAATATTGTTGTTCTGCTGGAAGGCATCCGTTTTTTGGGCAATCTTGTCCACAATGATCTTCCCATTGAATACCCCGGTGGAATTGTCCCCAAAAATACCCTTATAATCTTGATGGCTCTCACAATTGGGCTGCCTGTGGTGCACCAAGGTATGATGGTCCACATGCTGTTTGTCCCCCAATATGGTCACGCCCTTCAGCGTGGAATCAATGCGTTCGCCGTTCTGATAGAAGTTCAGGTTGTTCCGTACCAATTTGCCACCAAACGAAAAGGTATGCACCCTGACCACACTGTTGTCCTTTTGTGAAATGTAGGTGTTGTCCACCAAGGAGGCGGTCAGTGCATCATTTTGAACCTTGTAGTAATCCACAATGGCATCTTTTCCGGCAAAGATCTCTGTCACGCAATTGGTGAACACTTCATTGTCCGTCAAACTTTGATGCCGCTCAATGATTTGTACCTCAGCATTGTCCTCCGCCACGATCAAGTTTCTGGGCTGAAGCATCAAAGCAGCTTCATTGCCCGTGGCCAAATGCAAGATCTGGATCGGCTTTTTGGGCATTTTGTTCTTGGGAATATAAATGTATGCCCCTTCTTTGCAAAAAGCAGTGTTCAAAGAGGTCAATGATTCATCCTTGCTCGCCGCCTTGTTAAAATAAACGTCGAGGACCTGACGGAACATGGGCTTGCTAAAAGCGGAGCTCATCAGGCAAACGTCCACACCGTCATGGGTGGTTTCCGATAGGTAGGAACTATAGACCCCATCCACGAACACAATTTTGTAAGTGTCGATCTCGTGGAGGAAATATTTTTTTACATCCTTGTATTCCAAAGTGGTCTCTTCCTTTGGAAAGATGCTGAAATCCACCTTTTGAAGGCTGTTGAGCGAGGTATATTTCCAAGCTTCCTCCTTTTTGGACGGAAACCCTTTGGCCTCAAAGTTCTTTATGGCCTCTGAGCGGACTTCGTGTACCGGATGGTCAAGATCCACACTGTCCTCAAAAGCCAAAAAAGACGAGACTAATTTTTCTTTTAGATCCATTTTATAGGTTTTGGGTTTCAGGTTTCAAGTTTTGGTTTTCCCTAAACTTTACCCCTTTAAAATCCTTTTTGTTCAAATAATTGATGAAGTTTGCTATTTTCCTACTTAGTGTTTCATATTCCGAAGTCAGCTTTAACAATTCATCCTCTTCAATATAGCCGTTATCAAAAACTCGATATAACTGTGACCTTGACTCTCCGGCAGATCCTTTTGCCATAGAAAGAAATTGTCTGAATTCCAGATTACCGTCCCTTTCAAAACCTTCGGCAATGTTATCCATCACCGAACCAGAAGAAGCTCTGATCTGGTCCCTAAGTTTAAAATGGTCTTTCAAATCCGTACTTTTTGCAATACGGATTATCTCTTTGGAAAGTTTTCTTGCTTCCTGCCAAATTTCCAAATCCTCGAATCTTTTTACGGTAGCCATAACCTGAAACAACTTTAAACTTGAAACTCCTAGACGGCCGCTTCTTGTTTCAACCAATCGTATCCTTTTTCTTCCAGTTCAAGGGCGAGCTCCTTGGTGCCGGATTTTACGATTTTTCCATCGTACAGTACATGCACATAATCAGGGACAATGTATTCCAACAATCGCTGGTAGTGCGTGATCACAATGATGGCGTTGTCCTTGCCACGGAGTTTGTTCACTCCATTGGCCACAATACGCAAGGCATCGATGTCCAGTCCGGAATCGGTTTCATCCAAAATGGCCAGTTTGGGTTCCATCATCGCCATTTGGAAAATCTCGTTCCGTTTCTTCTCTCCCCCGGAAAACCCTTCGTTCAGGGAACGGGACAGGAACTTGCGATCGATTTCCAACAATTCGGATTTCTCGCGGATTTTTTTCAACATCTCATTGGCGGGCATGTCCTCCAATCCCTGTGCTTTTCTGGATTCGTTGATGGCGGTCTTCATAAAGTTGGTCACCGAAACCCCAGGGATTTCAACCGGATACTGAAATGAGAGAAAAACACCTTTATGGGCTCTTTCCTCTGGTGAAAGTTCTTCCAAATCCTCACCATCCAAAAGGATGGTTCCTTCTCCTACTTCAAATTCTTCCTGACCTGCAATCACTTCGGCCAAGGTACTTTTCCCGGAACCGTTTGGCCCCATAATGGCATGTACCTCCCCGGCGTTCACCTTTAGGTTGATGCCCTTAAGGATTTCCTTATCTTCTACGCTTGCGTGTAAATTCTTGATCTCTAACATTTAAAATTTTCATTTAAAATTTAAGATTGGGCTTCTTTCGCTCATGCAAATTTATTGCCCCTTATCTTTGCTTTTTGTAAATATTTAATGAATCCTGAAAGGGATTTACTTAATTCAATGCTCTTGTTTTTCAAATCGTTCAACTCTTCCTCGTTTATATACCCTCTATCAAAAGACCTATACAATTGAGATCGGGATTCAGCACACGATCCTTTTGAAATTGTTAGAAAGTGTACAAATTCCTTATTCCCCTCACGTTCAAATCCTTCAGCTATATTGTCCATAATCGATCCTGAAGAATCCAATATTTGATTGATCAGTTTAAAATCATTATTGAATTTTTTGGAAGAAGCTAAATCAAATATTTCCTTGGCATATTGTCTTGCTTTCTGCCAAACTTCCAGATCCTCGAACATTTGTATGGTGGCCATGAATTTTAAACTTTGAATTTTAAATCTTTTAACCTACCGACCCTTCCAAACTGATTTCCAATAGTTTTTGGGCCTCCACGGCAAATTCCATGGGCAGTTTGTTCAACACTTCCTTACTGAAACCGTTCACGATGAGCGCAATGGCCTTTTCGGTATCGATGCCCCGTTGGTTACAGTAGAAAATCTGGTCTTCGCCAATTTTACTTGTGGTGGCTTCGTGTTCTATCTGTGCCGATTTGTTCTTCACCTCAATATAGGGGAAGGTGTGGGCCCCACAACGATTGCCCATCAATAGAGAATCGCACTGGGAAAAGTTCCGTGCGTTCTCGGCTCGACTACTCACTTGGACCAATCCACGGTAGCTGTTCTGTGACTGGCCTGCGGAAATTCCTTTGGAAATGATGGTGCTCTTGGTGTTCTTGCCCAAGTGAATCATCTTGGTCCCGGTATCGGCTTGCTGGAAATTGTTGGTCACGGCGATGGAATAGAATTCGCCGATGGAATTGTCCCCCTTCAACACACAGGAAGGGTATTTCCAGGTAACGGCGGAACCGGTTTCTACCTGTGTCCAAGAAATCTTGGCGTTCTTTTCGCAAAGGCCACGCTTGGTCACGAAGTTGAACACGCCTCCTTTTCCTTCCTTATCGCCAGGGAACCAGTTCTGTACGGTAGAATATTTGATTTCGGCATTGTCCAATGCGATCAGTTCCACCACGGCGGCATGCAATTGGTTCTCGTCACGGGATGGTGCGGTACATCCTTCCAAATAGCTCACGTAGCTTCCTTCGTCCGCGATCACCAAAGTTCTCTCGAACTGTCCTGTACCCGCTTGGTTGATACGGAAATAGGTGGAAAGCTCCATCGGGCATCTGACCCCTTTGGGAATGTAGCAAAACGACCCATCCGAAAAAACGGCCGAGTTCAAAGCGGCATAAAAGTTGTCCTTTTTGGGGACCACCGTTCCAATGTATTTCTTCACCAACTCCGGATGTTCCTTGATGGCTTCGGAAATGGAGCAGAAAATAATTCCTTTTTCTGCCAAGGTCTTTTTGAAAGTGGTGGCCACGGAAACGGAATCCATCACTATATCCACCGCCACTCCGGCCAATTTCTTCTGTTCGTCCACCGAAATGCCAAGCTTCTTGAAGGTATCCAGCAATTCGGGATCTACTTCGTCCAAGCTGTTGTACTTTGGCTTTTTATTGGGTGCGGAATAGTAAGAAATGTCCTGAAAATCAGGTTTTTTATACTTTACGTTCGCCCATTCCGGCTCCTTCATTTCCTGCCAGGCACGAAAAGCTTCCAATCGCCATTCCGTCATCCAATCGGGCTCTTCCTTCTTTTTGGAAATGGCAATCACAATCTCCTCGTTCAATCCCTTAGGAAAGGTGTCCGATTCTATATCCGTATAGAAACCATACTCGTATTCCTTGGTTTCCAGTTCTTTTTTTAATTCTTCCTCTGTATAAGCCATATCTTTTTGAGTTAAGAGTTAAAAGTCAAAACAGTTAAAGTCCGCTTCGCTTCTTAACATACTTAATATAATTTGCAAGCTGTTTTGAGATATCAATCACTTGGTTTCTGTGCTCAATCAAATCGTCAGCCTTAAAATATCCTATCTCCTCCAATAAGTTAAAAAGATTTCTGACTTCTCCCGCTGAACCTTTGGAGAAATAAAGGAACCTTATCAACTCTTTGTCCGTTTCCCGTTCAAATCCTTCCGAAATATTGTTGGAAATTGAAATGGTCGCTCTTCTCATCTGGTCAACCATCGCAAAATCTTCTTTCAAAGGACTCTTCTTCAATAAATCATAAACTTTGGCGGTAAACTTTACAGTTGTTTTATAAACCTCCAAATCTTCAAAAGAGCTATACATTCAGATTAACTTTTTAACTTCTTAGCTCTTTAACTTACTTTTTTACAATGAAAAACTTTCCCCGCACCCACAAGTGCGCTGTGCATTGGGGTTGTTGAAGACAAACCCCTTTCCGTTCAATCCGCCGGAATATTCCAGTGTGGTGCCCACCAGGTACAAAAAGCTCTTTTTGTCCACGATGATACGCACGGCATTATCTTCAAAAATCTTATCTGTGTCTTCTACGGACTTATCAAATTTAAGTTCGTAAGACAATCCACTGCAGCCACCACTCTTCACTCCCACACGGACATAATCGGTAGTTGCATCAAAGCCTTCCTCGGCCATGAGCGACACTACTTTTAGCTTTGCTGTTTCCGATACTTTAATCATCTTACTTGAATTTAATCTAAATAGCCTACAAATATACTGTTTAAGTAGTGTTTTACCATACATACTAACATTATAATAACGAATGATTCCATAGGGGTTTTCTATGCTGGGCAGTGTGTTTTTCCTATAACGCCCTGCGCGGGGCCTTTACGGGTTTTTCACCTTTCCCCGTATCGCCTTGCCAAGTTCCACCGATCCTGTTTACTTTTGCAAAATGCTAGAAGACAAGAATCCACAACGTACCTCATTGGAAGAGCTCGGCGAGTTTGGGCTCATTGACCATCTCACCCAAAATTTTGAACTGAAACAATCTTCATCCCTCGTTGGCATTGGTGACGATGCCGCTGTAATGGACTTCAAGGACAAAAAAGTGATCGTCTCTACCGATATGTTGGTGGAGGGGGTACATTTTGACCTCAGCTATATGCCCCTCAAGCATTTGGGCTACAAGTCGGTGATGGTGAACCTTTCCGATATTTATGCCATGAATGCCATGGCCAGTCAAGTTACGGTGTCCATCGCGGTGTCCAACAGATTTCCGTTGGAGGCTCTGGAAGAGTTTTATGAAGGGGTGGCCTTGGCCTGCAAACTCTACCATGTGGATTTGGTGGGAGGTGACACCACTTCGTCCACCAAAGGAATGATCATCAGTGTTACGGCCATGGGAGCGGCCAATGAAGATGAGATCGTTTACCGAAAAGGCAGCAAACCGAACGATCTTTTGGTGGTTTCGGGTGATCTTGGCGGTGCTTATCTGGGACTGCAGGTGCTGGAACGTGAGAAAGAAGTTTTCAAGGTAAACCCCAATAGTCAACCTGATCTGGAGCCCTATTCATATCTTGTGGAACGACAGTTGAAACCAGAGGCCCGCAAGGACATGGTGGAACTTTTGAAAAAACTGGAAGTCAAGCCCACTTCCATGATCGATATCAGTGATGGGCTTTCTTCCGAGATCCTGCACCTCTGCAAGCACGGGGATGTAGGCTGCAATCTTTTTGAGGACAAGATTCCCTTAGATCCATCGGCCATTGCCACTTGCGAGGAATTTAAAATGGACAGTACCATGGTCGCTTTGGGCGGTGGGGAAGATTACGAACTTTTATTCACGATCGACCAAGCTGATTTTCCGAAAATAAAAGGGAACCCAAACCTTACGGTGATCGGTCACATGACGGAGAAAAGCGATGGAGCGCATCTGGTTACCCGAGCACAGACCAAAATTCCACTTAAAGCACAAGGGTGGAATTCTTTCAACGGCGAAAAATAAAAATCCCGAAAATCAAGGGCATCCCTACCATGGTTTTGGGGCACGCAACCGATAGCAGCAGGCAATTACTTAAGTTTCCGGGATTAAAGATTTGGGCCTTTAAAACAAAAAAGGGTTAGGCCACTTGGTGCACTACCCTACTTTTTCTTTTACGGTACATGTCTTCCAACGTACTGTTTATTTCTTGCATTTGGGGTGTTAGGGCAGAAAGTTTGCCGCTGACATCCGTGGTGACCTGTTTTTGGCAGTGAACACATTTATATTCTTTGATGTGCTGGGTCACTTTTTTGGAGACTACATAGTGATGGCCGAATAAATTGCAGAAAAAAGAGGAAAATTTGCTGCTTTGTTGGGTAGTGGTTGTTTTCATAAGCCGGTCGTTTTGAGAAAAGCATCAAATGCGATTTGGGGAATCGAAAAATGCTGTAATTTGGTTAATGGTAATTTTTTACTATACACTTTATTGTTTGGATTCTTTTATAGCAACGAATGTTGATAACTTTTTATTTCATGTCATTCTCCGTAAAGTCATTTTTTCGATGAAATACACTATAATCGACAAGAAGACAGATAAATTCGTTGAATTGCGCATTCGAAATATACCACATCGCAGAGAAACAATCAACATTTTATGAACAAAAAATCATTAACAATTACTGCCTTTGCCCTTTTTTCACTTTTTTTTGGTGCAGGCAATCTCATCCTTCCCCCTTTCTTGGGGTTCAAATCGGGGGAGCAGTGGTGGCTGGTGACCCTAGGCTTTTGTGTTTCTGCCGTTTTGGTGCCCATTCTGGGGATTTTGGCACATGCTCGGCTCCAAGGCACTTTGTCCGATTTTGCAAAAAAGATGTCCCCTGGCTTTGGTGTGCTTTATGCCTGCTTGGTTTATGCCATTGCCATTGCCCTGCCTTCCCCCCGAACGGCATCCGTGACCCATGAAATGGCCGTTCAGCCTTTTTTTGGCTCGTCGTCCCTGCTCACCAGTCTAATTTATTTCATATTGGTGTACCTTTTTGCCATCAATCGTTCCAAGGTTTTGGACATGCTGGGAAAACTGCTCACACCCGGCATCCTTGTCATTCTTTTGCTCATCATCATATCGGCCATATCCACTTTGGAATTTAATTTTGCCCCCTCTGGATATGCCAGCCCTTTCAGTCATGGAATCTTGGAAGGTTACCAAACCTTTGATGCAATCGGGGCAGTTGTGGTCGGGGCCGTTATTATCGTTTCCGTCAACTTAAAAGAAACAAGGGCATCTTATGACGAAAAGAAAAGATTGATCCGAAAGGCAGGGCTTTGGGCCGGTCTTGGACTGTTCGTGGTCTATTCGGGCCTTATTTTGAGCGGCGCCCTCTTTGGCGGCTCCTTTGATCCCAATATTTCCCGTACTTCCCTGTTGAGCAGCATCAGTATCAAAACTCTTGGGAACACGGCGAGCATTTTTCTGAGCATTCTTGTTAGCTTGGCCTGTTTTACCACAGCCGTGGGCATTGTAACGGGGACTTCTGATTTTGTAAAAAGCCAGTTTAAAGGTTCTATTTTAGCTTACAGAACCACGGCACTAGCAGGTTGCGTACTGGGGGTACTCATCGGGCAACTGAATGTTGGCCATATCATAATGGTGGCAGTTCCTGCCCTGATGTTCATTTATCCCATTACCATCGTGTTGATCATCCTGAACGTGCTTCCAGAAAAGTTTGCCCCAACCAAAGTATTCCAAAGTGTGGTCTTGGTGACCCTTTTGTTCAGTATCCCTGATTTTTTGGGGAGTATCGGTCAGGGAAATATGATTGCTCCTTATAATGAATGGATTCCTTTGAGCCAATTTCAAATGGGGTGGGTGCTGCCTGCATTGGTGGCGCTAATCGTGGGAAATGTGGTGAATACAGACAAATCACGATAAATTCAAGAAGCCTGTTTTTTTAAAGCTACAAAAGATAAAATGTTGCACAGTTCCAAAAGGTGTTGTGTGGTCTTCTGTTAAGCATTTGATCTTGTCGAAACGATCTTTGAACAGGGCGGCCATTTTTTCCTCGTTGTATTGAACTACTTCCAGACCGCTGCATTTTTTAGGACCTTTATCGGAAAAAGTGCCCAACACCAAAAATCCACTGACCGCAGTTTGGACGATATTGAGATACCTTTCTATTTGATCCAGTGCCACAAGAAAATGAAATGCTGCCCGATCGTGCCATACATCATAGGTTTCCATGGGTTCAAATTTGGTGATGTCACTGACCACCCATTTTACTTTATCTGCCCTTTCACCCAGCCGTTTTTTTGCCCGTTGTATGGCTTTGGAGGATATATCGAGTACGGTGATCCGCTCATACCCTTCGTCCAACAGAAAATCCACAAGTTTGCTATCACCCCCGCCCACATCGATGATATTGGCCTTTTTGTCCACACCGAGGGAATGGACGAAATCCAGTGAAATTTGGGGTTTTTCCTGGGTCCAGCTTACCTGTTCCGGTGATTTGGTTTCATAGACCGTTTCCCAATGTGCTTTTCTATCGTTTTCCATAGACACCTCTCTCTTTTACGTACAACAATGCTTGTTGCTCTTTGCCTTTTCAAAACATTCCTTTCCTTCCTTGAAGGCAAAATAAGCAAGTCCCAAGGTTCCTATACTATCTATGTAAGGAAACTTGAAAAGCTCATAGATTCCACTGCTGACCAACAAAATTATCGACATATAGACACAGACCAAGGTGCAATTGGCATCGGCCAGAATCGGAGCGGATTCCAATCGGTTTCCCACCTTTCTTTTCCACCATACCAATATCCACATGACCAAGATGGAAATGGCAGAAATGACCACTCCCCAAAAGGTGGTCAATGGTTTGTGGCCCGTCCAAATATTGTATAAACTGGTTGTGACCAACCCTACGACCAAAAGATAAAAAGCCGTACCCGTGACCCTAAGGGCGGTTCGCTCAAAATTGTCCCGATTGCTGTCCGGGTTCTTTTGAATACGCAAAACCATGTGTGCAATGCCCAAACCAGAGATGACCTCGATAAAACTGTCCGTTCCAAACCCAAACAGTGCAAGGCTTTCATCCTCAAAACCCAAATGAGTGGAAATGACCCCCTCGGCTATGTTATAAAAAATGGTGAACAGGGCCAGGGCAAAGGCGGTTCGGTAAAGTTTTTTCTGATGTTCCAAAATGCGGTGAATTGATCTCTTCGTGAAGTTCGTCCATTTTCGGCAGAATATCAACCTTTACAAGTTCAGTTCATTCCGACCCCCGCTTCTTCTTATTGTAGTAATAAATGGCATAGGCAATGCCTGCCAAGACCACAAAGGGGAGGTAGCTCCCGATGACCACGCCTATTTCGTAAGCGCTGTCGGGAGCTTCTTCCATCTTCTTTTCAATATTTGATTGTTGGATCAACCAAATCAGGTTCATAAATACTGTTTTTGCCATTCTGAGTATCTCGATATCAAATTAGGAACGGGATTACTCCTGTCTCGACTGCGCTCGATCTAACGATTTATTTGTTCATCAATTCTTCGATCTCTTCTATCTCGATGGGGATGTTGCGCATCAAATTGAAGGGCTCCCCAGTTTCCCGGATCACCACATCATCTTCCAAACGAACGCCCATTCCTTCCGCTGGAATATAGATTCCGGGCTCCACGGTGAAGATCATATTGGGTTTCATCGGGGTCTTCAGCTCACCATAATCGTGGGTGTTCAACCCTATATGGTGGCTGGTGCCGTGCATGAAGTACTTTTTGTAGGCGGGCCAATCAGGGTTTTCGTTCTGCACATCGGCCTTGTCCAAAAGTCCCAAGCCCAACAGTTCCGAGGCCATGATCTTGCCCACTTCCTTGTGGAACTCGGCCCAGATGGTCCCGGGAACGAGCATTTTTGTCGCTTCGTTCTTCACCCGGAGCACAGCACTGTACACCTCTTTTTGTCTGTCGGTGAACCTTCCGTTCACTGGAATGGTCCGGGTCATATCAGCAGAATAGTTTGCATATTCGGCCGCCAGGTCCAACAAGATCATATCGCCATCCTTGACTTGTTTATTGTTTTCCAGATAGTGGAGCACGTTGGCATTATTGCCCGAAGCGATGATTGGGTTATAGGCAAAGCCTTTGGAACGGTTTCTCACAAACTCGTGCAAAAACTCGGCCTCTATCTCATATTCCCATACCCCCGGCTTCACAAATTGCAAAATCCTTCGGAAGCCCTTTTCGGTAATATCGCAGGCTGTTTGCATCAAATCAATTTCCTCGGGTTCCTTTATGCCCCTGATCTGTTGCAAAATGGGGTTGCTCTTCGCCCACTGGTGCGCCGGATAATCCCTTTTACATTTCTCAATAAAGCGATCCTCACGGGTCTGTGTCTCCACCGCTTGGCGGTAATGTTCGTTGGTGTTGAAATAAATGGTGTCCGCTTCGGTCATCAGGTCGAAGAAAACTTTATCAAAATCGGTAAGCCAATAAATGGTTGCTATACCCGATACTTCAGTGGCTTTTTCTTTAGTGAGCTTGGCACCTTCCCAAACTGCTATATGGTCATTGGTTTCCCTCACAAAAAGGATTTCCCTGTGTTTTGCGTCCATGGCATCGGGGAATAGCAGCAAAATGGTCTCCTCTTGATCGGCCCCGCTCAGATAAAAAATATCCCGGTGCTGCTCAAAGGGCAGGGTGCTGTCCGCCCCTATGGGATAAATATCGTTGGAATTGAACACCGCAATGCTTTTTGGCCTCATCTGGGCCATGAACTTTTTACGGTTTTTTACAAACAGATCATTGTCTATGGGAGAATATTTCATATAAATAAATTGGTTTGTCCAAATGTAGGTAATTGTGATACCGAAGACAAATCCTTACCTTCCGTTTCAAAAAAAGAAGATGCAGCTCACCCTAAGCATTCCAGCCCTCCTTTTCCCTGCCATTTCACTGACCATGTTGGCCTATAATGCCCGATACTTGGCCATTGCCGCCCTCATTCGCCAATTGCACAAACAGTTTGAAGAGACTTCAGCACAACCTTTGAAACAACAGATCCACCAACTTAGGAAGCGATTGGGCATTATCAAGAACATGCAGGCCACGGCCATCATCAGTTTCTTGCTGGCTGCCATTACCATGTTCCTTATTTATGTGGAACTGGTTATTTGGGCAAATGTCATGTTTGGAATCAGTTTGGTGTTTTTGGTCATTTCATTGGTGCTCTCACTATTGGAGGTGCAACTCTCCACAAAAGCATTGGGTATTCAGTTAAAGAACATGGAGAATTGATTTTCTGACTAAAATTTCCTGACTCCAATAGGAATGCATGCCGAAACAATTATGTAAAATCTTACTTTCCTTTTCTTGTTTTTTTCAATGATCAATTGAAAACCAACTTCCACCAAACAGTTGGCAACATCCACAAAGTCAGCCTGTTCAAAACCTTTATGGCCATGTATCTTTGATCTGAAAAAGTTCCCCCCTTTTTACAAACTATCGATTGAACGTATGAAACGTGTTTTAGAGCTGGATTTTTTTAAGAACATAAGAGAGGTAAGGGAATATGAATTCGGTATCATTTACTTTTTTGATGGATTGATCATTTCCGAAATAAACGAAGGGGAAGTTTTTGATTGGTCCATTGCCGAGAGGATCATTGATGCAGCCCATCAAATCTTGGACAGCGACAAACCGATTGCCTACATTTCAAACCGGGTCAACAACTATTCAGTAGTGCCTACGGATTGGTTGAAATTTTATCGAAACAGGCACAAACTCGAATTTTATTCGGTGGTGGCCTACAATAAAAGTGGCCTGGCCAGCATCATTCTCGAAAAAATGTTCTTCAAGGACAACATTAGGCAATTTACCGACCTTGAAAATGCCATTAAATGGAGCTTGTCCAAGATCAATGGCAAAGGAGCTGCCTATCTTCCCAAATGAAAAAGGGCATCACCTTGGTTCACCACCGGTTGATGGTTCACACATATTATGTATCCGTCCGATGAGGCTTTGACTTTTTTGTTTGCCCTTGCATAGGTATCGGTCACCAGGCCCAAAACATCCCCTTTTTGTACTCTCTGGCCATTTTCCACTTGTGGAATGAACATGCCCGCCCTTGGTGCACGGACCCACCGGGTCTGTTCCAGATGGATGGAGCGCAACTGCTTTGTGGCCCGATCGGCATGGAACATCCCCAAATGGCCCAGTACATTGCCAATCCCTTGCACCCCCGTTTCAATGGCCCTTTCATCAAACCGCATGCTCTCCCCTGCCTCATACACCACTGTAGGGACACCCATTTTGGAAGCGGTCTTCCTAAAAGATCCCGCAATCAAACGGGACGGAAAGCAGAACGGGGCTCCAAAAGCCTCGGCCAACTCCATGCTCTTGTGGTCCCCAGCCGTGTATCGTGTCTGGGGATGATTGTGCCGTTGGCTTCCACCCGTGTGGAGGTCAAGTCCAAAATGCACCTGTGGCAATACCTGCTCGGTATAGGTATGGGCTATCCTACTGGCCAAGGAGCCCGTCTTTCTTCCTGGAAAACTGCGGTTGACATCCTTGCCGTCCGGGACGTCCCTTGAAAAATGGATGAACCCAAAAACATTGACAATGGGCACCACGACCACGGCACCCCTACCGATCTTGAAAAGATTGTCCTGGAGCATTCGCCGCAAAATTTCCACACCATTGATTTCATCCCCATGTAATCCGGCCTGCACCAAAACGACCGGGCCGGGCTCCTTCGCATTGAACACGTGCACGGGAATCTCGATAGAGGTTCCCGTGGGGAGCCTCGCCATGGCCAATTGGACCATTTTATCCTCTCCGGGCACAACGGTCGTCCCTCCGATGTTGATCTCCCTGTTATCGTTTTCTCCGTACATTTTTTTCCACAAATTGAATGATATGTTTTGCCACGTTCACCCCTGTGGCCGATTCAATTCCCTTGAGACCGGGCGATGCATTGACCTCGATCAACAACGGGCCTTTGTTGGAACGGATGAGATCCACACCCGCTACTCCAAGCCCCAAATGTTTGGTGGCATTGATCGCAATGAATTTCTCCTTGGGGGTAAGTTTCACGGGCTGTACGTCCGCACCACGGTGCACGTTGGACCGAAAATCATCCAGACCACTGATCCGTTTCATACTGGCCACGACCTTGTTGCCCACCACAATGATCCGAAGGTCTTCGCCATTGGCCTCTTCGATATATTGTTGCAACAGGATGCTGGTGTTCATATTGTACAGGGTATCGATCATGGATTTGGCCGATTTCTTGCTCTCTGCCAGGATCACCCCTTTCCCTTGGGTGCCTTCCTGTAATTTTATGATAACTGGGGGGCCTCCCAACAGTGCTATTTGGTTTCCAACATTGTCGGGGTTGATGGAAAAGACCGTTTCGGGAATGGGTATGCCCTTCTTTGCCATAATCTGAAGGGTGCTCACTTTGTTTCTAGCCCGTGTTATTCCCATAGATCTGGCGGTGCTGAACACATCGTTCATTTCAAACTGCTTTACGATGGCTGCACCATGACGCGTGACGGTGGTGCCGATTCTCGGAACAATGGCATCGAACTCGTCCGTGATATTGTCCTCTTCCAAATAGATCTGGGGCTTGCCCGCACCCAATTTCACGGAACATTTGGTATGATCGATCTGCTCCACATAGTGACCCGCTTTTTGGGCTTCTTCAACAATCCTTCGTGAAGAATAGACGTTGAGGCTCACGGATAAAATGGCAATGTCCATGCTTGTTGGTTGTAAATCCATGGTAATATCGGCAAAATTCCCAAAAACCAATAAGAGTACATCAGGTTTCCTCCCTTCTCGATATCAATTCGATATACTGACATCCAGAAGATTAAAATGAATCTAAATAAGATGTTTTGCCATAATGAATGCTTGTTAAAAACTCGATCGTGCCGTAAATTTGTACTAAAACCAGCACTAATGAGTGGATTGATAAAATCTTCAATAGCCCGAAAAGTGGTAATGGCACTTTCGGGTCTTTTTTTGGTTGTTTTTCTCACACAACATTTTACCATTAACATTACTTCGGTCATAGATCCGGAAACCTTTAACTCATGGTCCCATTTTATGGGCTACAACCCATTGGTGCAATTTGTTCTCCAACCTATATTGATAGCTGGGGTAATCGTGCACTTTATCATGGGTTTTACCCTGGAAATCCAAAACAAAAAGGCAAGGGGCGGCAGTTATGTGAAGTATAAGGGCAATGCAAATGCCCCATGGGTATCCAGGAACATGATCTATTCCGGATTGGTGGTCTTGGCTTTCTTGGCGCTTCACATGTATGACTTCTGGGTACATGAAATGGCTTACAAGTACATCGAGGCGTCGCCGGAAGACCCTACACGGTATTACCATGAAACCGTTGAGAAATTCGCGCCGGCATGGAGGACGATAATCTACATTGTGGCCTTTTTCCTTTTGGCCCTTCATTTGTGGCATGGGTTTGCCTCCTCCTTTCAGACCATGGGATGGAACAACAAATACACCCCGGCCGTTAAGACATTCACTAAAATATTTTCGGTGGTCATTCCATTGGGCTTTGCTTTTATTGCCCTGTATCACCACCTTAACCCAATAACACATTAAGTATGGGCATATTGGATTCCAAAATTCCATCTGGGCCGTTGGCCGAAAAATGGACCAAACATAAAAACGACATCAATCTGGTAAACCCGGCCAATAAAAGGAACATCGATATCATTGTCGTGGGAACCGGATTGGCAGGTGGTTCCGCTGCTGCCACCTTGGCCGAGTTGGGTTACAACGTAAAGACATTCTGCTACCAAGATTCCCCACGTAGGGCACACTCCATTGCAGCTCAAGGAGGTATCAATGCCGCCAAAAACTACCAAGGGGACGGGGACAGCAACTATCGTCTGTTCTACGATACCATCAAAGGAGGGGATTACCGCTCCCGTGAAGCCAATGTGTATCGTTTGGCCGAAGTCTCAAGCAACATCATTGACCAATGTGTCGCACAGGGCGTTCCCTTTGCACGTGAATACGGCGGTATGCTGGACAACCGTTCCTTCGGGGGCGTATTGGTCTCCAGGACATTCTATGCCAAGGGTCAGACCGGACAACAATTGTTGTTGGGCGCCTATGCAGCCATGAACCGTCAGATCAACCGGGGCAAGATCCAAGCCTTCAACCGTCACGAAATGATGGATTTGGTCCTTGTGGATGGAAAAGCCCGGGGAATCATAGCGCGTAATCTGGTGACCGGTGAACTCGAAAGGCATAGTGCACATGCCGTGGTCTTGGCCACTGGCGGGTATGGCAATGTGTTCTTTCTCTCCACAAACGCCATGGGAAGCAACGTTATGGCAGCATGGCGGGCACACCGAAAAGGGGCCTTCTTTGCCAATCCCTGCTTCACACAGATACACCCTACCTGCATTCCGGTTTCTGGGGACCATCAATCCAAATTGACCTTGATGTCCGAATCACTACGGAATGACGGGCGCATTTGGGTACCTAAAAAATTGGAAGATGCCGCTGCCATTCGAGAGGGCAAATTAAAGCCCACACAGCTCGCTGAGGAGGACCGTGACTATTATTTGGAAAGAAGATATCCTGCCTTTGGGAATCTTGTACCACGCGATGTGGCTTCGAGAGCGGCCAAAGAACGCTGCGATGCCGGATTTGGAGTGAACAAGACAGGGGAAGCCGTTTATCTTGATTTTGCTTCGGCCATAAAACGTTATGGCGCTGAAAAGGCCATGACAGCGGGAATCAAAAACCCCGACGAGGCCACCATCATCAAATTGGGAGAAGAAGTCATCGAGGCCAAATATGGTAACCTTTTCCAGATGTATGAAAAAATTGTGGATGAAAATCCATACAAAACCCCAATGAAAATATACCCTGCAGTGCACTACACCATGGGCGGACTTTGGGTGGATTATAACTTGCAGACCACCATACCCGGCTGCTATGCCGCGGGTGAGGCCAACTTCAGTGACCATGGTGCCAACCGTTTGGGTGCTTCGGCCTTGATGCAGGGTCTTGCAGATGGGTATTTTGTATTGCCCTACACCATAGGGGATTATCTTTCACATGATATCCGTACCGGAAAAATCCCAACCGATTCCGACGCTTTTGAAGAGGCAGAGAAACAAGTGCGCGAACGTTTGGAAAAACTGATGTCAGGCTCAGGGATACATTCCGTTGATTACTACCACAAAAAGTTGGGCAAGATCATGTGGAACAAGTGTGGTATGGCCAGAAATGCCAAAGGCCTGGAAGAGGCCATCAAGGAGATTTCCGCACTGCGAAAGGATTTCTGGGAAAATGTAAAAGTTCCTGGATCTATCGATTCCAAAAACCAAGAGCTTGAAAAAGCTGGGCGCGT
Source organism: Allomuricauda sp. (assembly GCA_048270465.1). Classification (GTDB taxonomy): domain Bacteria; phylum Bacteroidota; class Bacteroidia; order Flavobacteriales; family Flavobacteriaceae; genus Flagellimonas. Next base: position 35,111 of record JBLWSV010000001.1, on the reverse strand, counting down.
TGCAGATTTCTTGGAGTTGGGTGAGCTTTTCGCCAAAGATGCCCTTCACAGAAATGAATCTTGTGGTGGACACTTCCGAGAAGAATATCAAACCGAAGAAGGTGAAGCACTGCGAGACGATGAGAACTTTAAATATGTGGCCGCTTGGGAGTACACCGGCGAGCCCAAAGATGCCAAATTGCACAAAGAGGATTTGGTGTATGAAAATATTGAATTGAAGACACGATCCTACAAATAAGAAGCTATGAAATTATACCTAAAAATATGGCGTCAAAAAGACGCATCCTCCCCTGGAAAAATAGTGGATTATACGCTCGACGGAGTTGAAGGCGACATGTCTTTCCTGGAAATGCTGGACATACTCAATGAGGAGCTGGTCTCCAAAGGAGAAGAGCCTGTAGAGTTCGACCACGATTGCAGGGAAGGAATCTGTGGTTCTTGTTCCCTCCAGATCAATGGGGAACCGCACGGGCCGGACAGATTGATAACCACTTGTCAATTGCACATGCGCAAATTCAATGATGGAGACACCATCGTTATAGAACCTTTCAGGGCAAAGGCCTTCCCAGTAATCAAGGATTTGATTGTGGATCGCAGCGCTTTTGACCGGATACAACAAGCCGGAGGCTACATTTCCGTGAACACTTCGGGGAACACGGTGGATGCCAATGCCATCCCGATCAGAAAACAAGATGCGGATGAGGCCATGGACGCAGCCACTTGTATTGGTTGCGGTGCCTGTGTTGCGGCCTGTAAGAATGCCAGTGCCATGTTGTTCACTTCGGCAAAGGTTTCCCAGTTTGCTCTGCTTCCACAGGGTCGCATTGAGGCTGTTGAGCGTGTCCAGAACATGGTGCGCCAGATGGATTTGGAAGGTTTTGGCAATTGCACCAACACGGGTGCTTGCGAAGTGGAATGCCCCAAAGGCATTTCGTTGACCAACATCGCCCGTATGAACCGCGAATATCTATCTGCTTCTTTGAAGGGATAAGCTGTTAGAACATAAAATCTCAAAACCCAAACTCCTTTTTGGAATTTGGGTTTTTGTTTTTTAATTAAAAATTGCTGTCAGGTCGAGCGCAGTCGAGACCTCATGGACTGCGTGTCAACCTCTCGACTGCGCTTGAGGTGACATTACTCTTTTTACTTTTCTTGAATCCTTCGTATATTCCCCCTATGCCCAAAAAATACCCAAAAGAACGCATCATAGTCCCCCGTTTCAATGAAGAATCAGGGTTCTACACCACGCCGGAGCGTTCCAAGATCATGGGGAAGATACGTGGCAAGAACACGAAGCCAGAACTCGCTTTTAGAAAAGCGTTGTGGCAAGCCGGTTACCGTTATCGTATCGATTACAAAAAACTTGTTGGAAAACCCGATATCGCCCTGAAAAAGTACAAAACCGTCATCTTTATCGATGGGGAATTCTGGCATGGTTACAATTGGGAGGAACGTAAACACAAAATCAAGACCAACAGGGAGTTTTGGATCCCGAAAATAGAACGCAATATCCAACGTGACGAAGAGGTGAATGCTGCACTACGTGAAAAGGGCTACAAGGTTTTTCGGTTTTGGGAAACGGAGGTGAAAAAAGATTTGAAGGCCTGTTTGGAAAAGGTACTCGCCCATTTGGAAGAGGTCAGATCTGCTTTCTCACCACCTTGAACACCTGTAGCACGTCCGCTAGGGGCAAATCAAAATCTTGGTATTCCGGGGATGTATTCAAGTTATGGCACTTCAAGCTTTCACTGAGTCTATTGTAGCCTGTAAGCTGCTTACAGATAATCCTGTCCTTGCAGACGAGTACATAAGATTTATCCCAAAGCGCCTCGTCATTTCTGACAAACGTTTCCTTCTTGAGTTCCAGACCCAACACAAAGGTCTTGTTGGGAATGGCCTCGGTGGTGAAATCGTTCATGGAATCGCCTGAAATCTCAAAGACCCGATGCGGTTCATCGGTCAAAAAGTCGATAATGAAACCTGCTTGGAATGGGTTCTTAATATTGTCCTCCTTCAAACCCTGAATGTACTTTTTGTGCCACTCCAACAGCACCAAGGGCGCCATGACCAAATATTTTCCTTGGTCCAAAGGGTAAAACACGCTTCCATGTTTGGTAAAGGGCTGCTTTTTGGTGTAGGCCTCCCCCATATCGTTTACTTCGTGAAGGTAAAGCTCGGCAATGGTAAGGTCAAAAAACTCGGCAATTTTGGTGAGGTTCTTAATGGGAATGTTGGCATCCTTCCTCTCATAGAGCTGTATGGTGCGCAAACTGACGCCTATTTCCTCTGCCAGTTGTGACTGACTTATATCTTTTTTTCGCCTTAATTGCTTAATGGTGTACATATAATTATTATATTGTGTAATATTGTTACGCAATACACACTAGCTGCAGCAATTTCACTACTTTCTGTAATTGGGTTACAAGCCAAATATAGAAAATAGGATCTGACCCCGGTAAAATAATTGGCGAACTACTAAATCATTGGAATGGGTTCAATCAAGAATGCAGGGCTTACCGTTAAAAAAGATGGTCTATTTACGAATGATGACTATGGAAAACCAATAAGTGAAGTGCTGTCCGAAGTTATTCGAAGAAATGTGTCCAAAAACGATTATGCGAACATTGCCATGCACAGTAACGTGAGTTTTTCCACCATTCGGGATGTGGTCTATCGTACCAACAGTCTTACAAAAAGTAACGCTAAGGCGATTTCTCTGCTCATCCAAAAGGCTTATGAAAATTCCAACGCTTTGAAACACCGTGCGGAAGCGGACCACCTTTTCTTGGGCAGTTTACTCAAGGTCTAACCGAAGGAGCCAATCGGTCTGTTTGTCATTTCCAATATAGTAGGGATGCTCACCAAACTTTCTGAATTGGTGTTTTTGGTAAAATCGAATGGCTTTTGTATTACGCTCCCAAACCCCCAACCAAACATAGGATTTGCCCATTTCCCTGCTCAGTTCTATAATTTCCTGTAGCATCTTTTCTCCTATCTTTTTCCCTTGAAGGGCCGCCAACACATAAATCCGCTCTATTTCAATGGTGTCCGGATCGTGCACATCGGTCTGGGCACTGCCAACATTCAATTTGAAATAGCCCACTAACAGATTGTCCTCATACACAAAATAGAACAGGGATTCCTTGTTGTTGAGTTCCCAGGCCACCTTATCCGGCGCAAAGGCTTTCTTTATATAATCCTGGAAATCATCAGGATTATTGTCCTTTTCAAAAGCGGCCACAAAAGTTTCTTTGGATATGGCGACCAAGGTGTCCAAATCTCGTCCGTTGCATTTTCGAAAAGTAAGTGACATGGATGGTTCGTTTCTGCTAAATGTATCGCAAAAAAAAGAGCCTGACAAAGTTGCCGGCTCCAAATTTTTCAGGGGGAAACTGAACTTACAGCATAAAAAGCTTCTTGATCAAAAGCATGAATCCTGTAAAAAAATCGTTTCGGTAAACCTGGACGTTTTCGTCCATTGCTTTGTGGTTAATTTTGAATGCCATGGTCGTCTGATTTATGTGGTTAATTTGGGTAAAAATTTCGATATAACCAAATATAAATCCGATGAACGGCATTTTAAAACTATTGTTGTGTAATCCATACATTATGTTGTAAAAAAACAGTGGACGATTGCTAAATGTCCATCTCGGGCACATCCCCCTCCACGATCAGCTTCCCTTCGGTAGCAGCTACTATTTCTTCTACAGTGACCCCCGGTGCCCTTTCCAGTAGTTTGAAGCCCTCGGGAGTGACCTCCAAAACGGCCATGTTGGTCACGATCTTCTTCACACAACCCACACCTGTCAATGGCAGGGTGCATCTTTTTAGGAGTTTGGACTCCCCTTCCCTATTGGTGTGCATCATGGCCACAATGATGTTTTCGGCAGAGGCCACGAGATCCATGGCACCTCCCATACCCTTTACCATCTTCCCGGGAATCTTCCAATTGGCAATATCTCCATTTTCGGCCACTTCCATGGCGCCCAAAATGGTAAGGTGAACGTGCTGGCCACGGATCATGCCAAAACTCAGGGCCGAATCAAAGAAAGAGGCTCCGGGCAAGGTGGTGATGGTCTGCTTTCCGGCATTGATGATGTCGGCATCTTCTTCCCCCTCATAAGGAAACGGACCCATGCCCAATACGCCGTTCTCGCTCTGGAACTCCACGCTGATGTCGTCCCTGACAAAATTGGCCACCAAGGTGGGAATGCCTATCCCAAGGTTTACGTAGTACCCGTCCTTGACCTCCTTTGCGATTCGTTTTGCTATTCCTTCTTTATTTAGCATTGTAATTTTTTTTCATTGATTTACATACTTCTACCATCAACTCAACCATATTTTTAATTGCTCAAAAAGGGCTTCATTTTTGGAAAAGGCTCCATTGAACCCACAAACGACGTATAAATCGTTTTCTTCTTTATCAACGTTTGACGAGCCAAACCGAATTCGAATAGGTGCCCAAGTCAATCCCATACCTCTTGTTTTAAATGTATTGAACGTTTCATCATATCCATGGTAAAGTTGATTGATATCTTCTTTTGCAATATTGAATTCTACCATTTCGTTTGAAAACTCATCATATCCTTTAAAGGTGAATGCCGCATCGTTAATTGCAACCGAGCCTTTAAATCGATAGGGTGGTGGCGCCAACATGATGTGTGACTTTATCTTATCAATCCAACTTCTTTTCGCAAAGTCTTCCTTGAAAATCAGATATGTATTGTCTATTATCATCAGGCTTCAATTCAAAAATAAACTTACTCCCTCTGTCTCACGGTTCTTTGTTCAATTCGTTTTTCATAATTCTCCCCTTGAAAAATGCGCTGCACAAATATGCCTGGGATATGGATCTGGTTGGGGTCCAAGCTACCTGCCGGGAGGAGTTCCTCGACCTCGGCTACTGTGATGGTGGCCGCTCCGCACATACAGGGATTAAAATTGCGTGCAGTGCCCTTGAAGATGAGATTGCCCGACTCATCCCCTTTCCAGGCCTTTACGAACGAAAAATCAGCTTTAAAAGCAGGTTCGAGCACATACATTTTGCCATCGAACTCCCGGGTTTCCTTTCCTTCGGCAACTTCTGTCCCATAACCCGCAGGTGTGTAGAATGCTGGGAATCCTGCTTGGGCCGCCCTACACTTTTCGGCCAAGGTGCCCTGGGGAGTCAGTTCCACTTCCAATTCACCGCTCAGCATCTGACGTTCAAACTCATCGTTTTCCCCTACGTATGAGGATATCATTTTCTTGATCTGCCGTTTTTGTAAAAGTAGTCCCAGCCCAAAATCGTCCACCCCTGCGTTGTTGGAAATACAGGTTATGTCCTTGACGCCCAACCGGACCAGTTCCGTAATGGCGTTCTCCGGGATACCACAAAGGCCAAATCCCCCCAACATGAAGGTCATGCCATCGGCAACTCCGTGTAAAGCTTCCTGAACATTGGCAACGGTTTTCTTGATCATCCGATTCTAATTTATGATTGCTTGAAATTACGATTTTAATAAAAAAGCCCCAAGCAAATTGTAATTTGCTTGGGGCAAAAGTTTTTTTGAAGGGAAGTTCCTTTTAGAAATCAAGATCGTCCAGATCGTCCTCTGTATCGAGATCGTCTTGGGCTTCCTCGGCTTGTTTGGTACAATCGATATTGATGGACATTTCCTCGGGCTCTTCAAAAGCATCCTTGGAAACCCCAAGTTCCTCATTGGCATAGTTCTTTTTCATGTAGAGCGCCCAAATGGGCAATGCCATGGAAGCTCCCTGTCCATATAATAATCTGGAAAAATGTATCGACCTATCTTCGCCGCCGACCCAAACCCCGGTCACCAAGTTGGGCACCATACCCATGAACCATCCGTCACTTTGGTTTTGGGTGGTTCCTGTTTTTCCTGCAATGGGGTTGGCGAGCTCGTAAGGGTAGCCAGTAATGATTTCCTTGTAAACGGTCTGGTTTTTGGCATAGGCGTGCCTCAAACGGCCTCCTGAACCGTATTGTGTGACCCCTTCCATCAAATTGACCATGGCGTAGGCCACGTCTTTGCTCAGCACATCCTTGGTCTCTGGGGTATATTCGTAGAGTACCGTACCGTTTCTGTCCTCGATTCGGGTGACCATCACAGGTTTTACATACACGCCCTGATTGGCAAATGTACCATAGGCCCCCACCATTTCATAAACATTGAAATCAGGTGTCCCCAAAGCAATGGAGGGCACCTCGGGGATCTCTCGGGTCAGTCCCATTCCTTTGGCCATATTGACCACGGATCCCGGACCGACCCTATCGATCAATTGTGCTGTAATGGTGTTCACGGAATTGGCCAGAGCGCTTTTGAGGGTCATGTTTTCACCGGAATATTTTCCGTCGGAATTTTTGGGGCACCACGCTTCGGGGTTTCCGTGCTTCAATGGTTCTATGCAATACTGGTTGTCCGGCAAGGTATAGCATGGGGAATAGCGCAGCTGGTCTATGGCGGCCGCATATACAAATGGCTTGAAGGTGGATCCGGCCTGTCTGGCACCTTGGATCACATTGTCATATTGAAAATGTTTGTAATCTATACCTCCAACCCATGCCTTTACGTGGCCCGTTTGCGGTTCCATGGACATCATCGCAGTTCGCAAAAAGGTCTTGTAGTATCGGATGGAATCCAATGGGGTCATAATCGTGTCCTTTTCGTAGGAGTCACTGTTCCAATCAAAGACGGTCATTTCTGTTTTTTTGTGGAAGGTGGCTTCAATTTCCTTTTCGGACATGCCTTCCCTTTTCAGGTAACGCCATCTCGGTGAGTTTTTCATGGCCCTTTCCATAATGGTGTCAATGGCGCCTTTGGTCAAGTCCAAAAAGGGAGCCGTTGGATTTCTATCGGGGGTGTTCTGATGGAAAAATTCGGCCTGGAGATTTTTCATGTGTTCTTGAACGGCCTCCTCTGCATTGCGCTGCATACGCGAATCCACCGTTGTATAGACCTTTAGCCCATCCAGATAAATATTATACTTCTCCCCGTCGGGTTTTGGATTTTTCTCCACCCAACCGTTCAACCATCGCTGTAGGTACATTCTAAAATAGGTGGCCAACCCTTCCCTGTGCGACTCTGGGTTGAAATTGATCTTCATCTCCAGGTTTTGAAGGGAATCCTTTTCCTTTTCTGTGATATAATCATATTTGGCCATTTGGCCCAAAACGGTGTTTCTTCGATTCAGCACCAGTTCTTCCCTGCGAATGGGATTATAAAGCGAGGAATTTTTCAACATTCCCACCAAAACTGCGGATTCCTGAATCCGTAATTCATGGGGCTCTTTTCCAAAATAGATCCGGGAAGCGGAACGGATGCCATCTGCGGCATAACCAAAGTCATAGATGTTCAGGTACATGGCCACAATCTCTTCCTTGGTGTAGTTTCGTTCCAAACGGGTTGCAATGACCCACTCCTTTATTTTTTGGGTGATCCTTTCCATCCCACCTGATGGTCTTTTTGTAAAAAGTAATTTTGAAAGTTGTTGTGAAATGGTACTGGCCCCCCCTCTGCTTCCCAAAAACACCAATGCCCTGAGGGTTCCCCGTGCATCGATGCCAGAGTGGTCATAATATCTTGCGTCTTCCGTAGCGACCAAGGCATCTACCAAATTCTGGGGCAAGGTTTCATAATCCACCCATGTCCTGTTGTCGTCCAAATACAGTTTTCCCAAAGTTTGACCGTCCGAAGAAATAAATTCAGTGGCCAGATTGGTCTCGGGGTTTTCCAAGCGTTCAAAAGTGGGCATTTCGCCAAAAGCTCCCCAAGAAGCCAATAAAAAGATAAGTACAACGGACAGTACACCTGCCCCAAAGAGAATCCAAAACCACTTGATGAACTTAAAAAAGTGGCCCTGTTGCTTTTTTTTGCCTGTCTTTGCCATTATTTATTGGGTGATTTTTCAATTTCCAAACCAACGTCCGTGATGCCTTCCAAAACATTAAGACCTTGCACATCTCCATTTTTTCGCATGGCATGCGAAACATTCACCTTATATACGCCCGTTTTTGGAAAAACGATGTTTTCACGGTACCAAAGTTTGTTTTCCTTGACACTTCCCAATCCTTTTCCCAACCACTCCCCTGTAGGTTCTGCCATTTTGTACTCCAGTGTGTCCTTCACTGTGTTGCCGTCGGGATGTTCAAGTTCGGTGATCAGAAACAGGTTGCTGAACGGAAAAGTGTTGTCGTTCCTTATGTTGATGAACATATTATAAGTGACTGTGGTATCCATTCCCGAAAATTCAAAGTGGGCAGCATCGTCCATTCGCCATTTTCCCTTTTTAATGGGCCTATATTCCGAGAAAACCAACAGATCGTTGCACGAAGACAGTGCAAAAGTGGCCATCAGAAGAAATAGGATGCTATTTCGCATTGGAAGATGCTTTGGATTTATTGTTACGGCGCTTTTTGTTCCGTTGCTTTTTTCTCTTGGGCCTATCAAAACGGGTCAAGCTGTCCTGTCCCACCACTTCGTAGGTTGGTTTTGCTTCGCTGGTATTGTCTTGGGCATACTCTTCCAAGGGAGGGGCCTTTTCGTTCTTTTTGTTCATTTCCAAGATTTCCAGCACTTGATCCTTGCTCAGGGCATGCCATGCCGAGGGTTCGTCCTTGTATGAAAACCAAAGCGTTTCCTTGAAAATATCGGCTTTTTGGCAAAAGGCAAGTCCCTTTTGGGTCATCAACCTGCTATCCTGTGGGGGAAAATCCTTGAGGGCCTCCAAATACATGTCCAACTCATAGTTGAGGCAGCACTTGAGTTTGCCACACTGTCCAGCCAGTTTTTGGGGATTGAGCGCCAATTGTTGGTACCTTGCCGCCGCCGTACTCACGGACCTAAAATCGCTGAGCCATGTGGAACAGCACAGTTCCCGCCCACAGGAACCTATCCCGCCCAAGCGTTGGGCCTCTTGCCTATATCCGATTTGTCTCATCTCGATGCGGATCTGGAAGGCCTTGGCCATGTCCTTGATGAGCTGCCTGAAATCGACCCTATCCTCTGCGGTATAGTAAAATGTGGCCTTCGAGCCGTCTCCTTGAAACTCCACATCGCTCAGTTTCATTTCAAGCTTGAGGGAAATGGCAATCTCGCGGGAGCGTTTTTTGATCTCTTCTTCACGATCCCTGCATTTTTGCCAAATATCAATGTCGCGTTGGGTGGCCTTTCTGTAAATCTTGGGCAAGCCCTTGTCTTCGGGGGAAACTTTTTTGCGTTTCATCTGTACCCGTACCAGTTCCCCGGTAAGGGTCACCACACCTACATCGTGTCCGGATTTGGCCTGAGTGGCCACGACATCACCTATGGAAATGGGAATATTGTCCTCATTCCTGAAAAATTCCTTTCTACTGTTCTTGAAACGTACCTCAACGCAATCAAAGGGTTTTTGACCGTTGGGCAACGACATATTGGAAAGCCAGTCAAAGACTGTCAGCTTGTTACAACCATCAGTGCCGCAAGTCCCGTTGTTCTTGCAACCACGCGGTTGTCCATCCTTGCCGGTTGAACAACTGCTACACGCCATATTGTATATCTTGATTGAGGCTTCCAAAAAAGACAAGCTGTCAGTTCGAGCGGAGTCGAGAACTCTTAAAACAGCCAATTTTCAATGTACATCTCGACTACGCTCGATGTGACATTCAAATACTCCTCATCTTTTTTGAGCAACCCCAATAGGGTTCATAAATAATTCTTATGGTAAAGATAGTACAATTTGTTGCAGGAGTAAAATGCTACTTCTTGTATTTCAAAACAGGTGACCTTCCTTTTTTGAATATTTTGTTGCTGGCCCCTTTTCCCTTGCGCAACTTTTTCTGCTCTTCGTAGGGCAGGGCGTGTATTTCCTTGCAATCAATGGAACAGCAGTTGTCCATGGCCTCGGCACATTCTTCGCACTGGATAAAAAGCAGATGGCAGGCTTCGTTGGCACAGTTCACATGGGTGTCACAGGGTTTGCCGCACTGATGACAGTGGGCGATCACATCATCGGTGATACGCTCTCCCCTTCTGTGGTCAAAAACAAAGTTTTTGCCCATAAACTTGTTCTCCAAGTTTTTGGCCTTTACCTGACGGGTGTACTCGATAATGCCCCCTTCCAACTGGAATACGTTTTTGAACCCTTTGTGCTTGTAATAGGCGCTGGCTTTTTCACACCGGATGCCCCCGGTGCAGTACATGACCAATTTTTTGTCCTCTTTGTGGGCGGCCAGATCCCTTTCAATGATGTCCAGCGAGTCCCTGAAGGTATCCACATCCGGGGTAATGGCATTCTTGAAGTGCCCTATCTCGCTTTCGTAGTGGTTCCGCATATCCACCAGCACGGTGTCCGGGTCCTCGATAAGTTCGTTGAACTGCTCCGCGCCCACATGGATTCCTTTATTGGTGACGTCAAAAGTTTTGTCATTCAATCCATCTGCGACTATCTTTTTACGGACCTTTACCTTTAATTTGAGGAAGGACTTGTTGTCCTGTTCAATGGCGATGTTCAAACGGACATTCTCCAAAAAGGTAATGCTGTCCAGATGTGTCTTAAAGGTTTCAAAGTTTTCCGCCGGCACCGAAAGTTGGGCGTTGATCCCTTCATGGGCCACATAGATCCGGCCCAGCACCTCCATTTCGTTCCAACTGATGAACAGGTGGTTTCTTAAAATTTGAGGATTGCCAATGTGCGCATATTTGTAGAAAGAGATGGTAAGCCGATCTTTCCCGGCTTCCTCAATGAGCTTTTCCCTTTCCTTTGCGCTTAACGTATTGTACAGTTGCATGCTATACTAATAATTTAAGCCTGCCTGTCGGCAGACAGGTTAAAGAATGGTTTCTTGTAAAATGGGCACAAATATAGGGATTCTATGTGGGCTTCAAATCAAAAAGGACCCAACATTGGGTCCTTTCCAAACATATTGCCTTCTTTTTCAAAGCTTTATTTTTCTCCCTCCTTGCAATTTCGGGCCAACAGGCCCTATAGATATGAGTTAGTACTCCATAGATTCAATGTTATTAAAAAGGTTGCGTGGCTTTTTGTCGTATGTGGAAAGAAATGGTAATTTAGCCTTCCTAACAAATTTATACCATGAGCAACGATAAAGAAGCAAAACTGAAGGCGCTTAAACTGACCCTCGACAAGTTGGACAAAACCTACGGCAAAGGTGCCGTGATGAAAATGGGCGATAGTGTGGTGGAAGATGTGGAGGTCATTCCTTCCGGATCGTTGGGATTGGACATTGCCCTTGGCGTCGGTGGCTACCCAAGGGGACGGGTCATCGAGATCTATGGCCCGGAATCGTCTGGAAAAACGACCTTGACCCTGCACGCCATTGCCGAGGCGCAAAAAGCAGGTGGGATTGCCGCTTTTATCGATGCTGAACATGCTTTTGACCGTTTTTACGCCAAAAAATTGGGTGTCGATATTGACAACCTGATCATATCACAGCCCGATCACGGGGAACAGGCCCTGGAGATTACCGAAAACCTCATCAGGTCGGGGGCGATAGACATTGTGATTGTGGATTCCGTTGCCGCACTTACACCAAAAAGTGAGATCGAGGGCGAAATGGGCGATTCCAAAATGGGACTTCACGCCCGTTTGATGTCGCAGGCCCTCAGAAAATTGACCTCCACCATCAGCAAGACCAAATGTACCGTAATCTTCATCAACCAATTGCGGGAAAAAATAGGCGTTATGTTCGGAAATCCTGAAACCACCACAGGTGGAAACGCCCTTAAGTTCTATGCCTCTGTCCGGTTGGACATTAGGCGTTCCACCCAAATCAAGGACACCGACGGGGAAGTGCAAGGAAACAAAACCCGCGTAAAAGTGGTGAAAAACAAGGTGGCCCCACCTTTCAAGACAGCCGAATTTGACATTATGTACGGTGAAGGTATTTCCAAGATCGGCGAGATTTTGGATCTGGGCGTCGCTTATGAGATCATAAAGAAAAGTGGTTCCTGGTTCAGCTATGGTGACACCAAACTGGGGCAGGGACGTGATGCGGTCAAGGCCCTGCTCATGGACAATCCGGAGCTTTCCGAAGAACTGGAAGGGAAAATAAAGGAAGCCATTGCCGCGGTAACCGCCTAGGCCGACCCTTTTTTTGGGCAAATTAACTTTTGGTTGTGAAAATCCTACGCAACCCTTGTACATGCTGTACATCTAGGGAATAAAAAAAGGATTTTGATATGAAAAAAGTGCTAATGCCCATTTTTTTGTTTGTGGCATGCTCATGGTTCAGTTCCTGTGAGTTGGACGATGATTCCCCCAATTTTTACTTTGCTGCCCTGAACGCAGTGGAGGTCGATGTTCCCGAATCTTTTGAATACGGAAAAACCTACGACATTGAAGTCACTTTCCAAAGGCCGAACGGCTGTACCTTTTTTGAGGGCTTTGATGTGACCAAGACCGCCAAAACGGACCGTGACGTGGTGGTGATCGGCTCTGTACTCACCGATGGGGAGACTGCATGCTCGCAAGAGGTCACAGAAGTTGTGGCCACCTTAAAATTCAATGTGATCTATACCGATGAATACCATTTCAGGTTCTATGCCGGCGAGGATGAAGACGAAAACCCTATTTATTTGGAATATACGGTACCAGTAGTTTCAGGAACAACAAACTAGATAGCAACAATCCAAAATTGACCAACATTTGGATCTTGATGAGCTGATACATAATTGCAAAAAAGGAAAACGTCAGGCACAGGCCGAACTTTACCGTCGATATTCCGGCGTTCTGTTTGGAATGTGCCTCAAGTATTCCAAGAACAGAACTGAGGCGGAAGATAATCTGCACGATAGTTTCGTGACCATTTTCAGCAAAATCGACCAATACAGTTTTCAAGGTTCTTTTGAGGGTTGGATGAAGCGGATCACCGTGAATACAGTGCTCCAAAAATACAGAAAGGAACAGCACCTCAATATCGTCTCCGAAGAGATAGAGGATGATGCGGAGGTAGATACGGAACAAGCGGACATCAGCCTGAACACCCTTTTGGGGTACATACAGGAACTTCCACACAAATACAGATTGACGTTCAATTTATATGTATTGGACGGTTACAGCCATAAAGAGATCAGTGAGATGTTGGGGACATCAACTGGCACCTCAAAATCCAATTTGGCGAGGGCCAAGACCATTTTGAGGGATAGAATAGAAAAAGAAAAGATAAACATTGCTTAATCAGACACAATGGGGAAAAAGAACTTAGAGCAATTGTTCAAGGACACCTTCCGCAATTTTCAGGAAATACCGGATGAAAAGGTGTGGAGGTCAATAGAAGCTTCCTTGGACAAAAAGAAGCAGAAAAATCGGATCATCCCGATCTGGTGGCAGCTTGGGGGTGTGGCAGCCGCCCTTGCCGTCATTCTCTACATGGTCGATCCATTTGGAGCGGATGACATTGAAAACGGTGTAGATCAGATCATTTCCGATACCGAAAACACGATTACACCTGACCAGAATCATGAAACCGTGAACGAAAAGGACTTCAATGAACCTTCCACCATTACCGAAGCGGCAAATGTGGCAGATGCCGCCAAGAAAAGTGAAAGCTCCAATTCCTCCCTTGCGCAAGACGATCCGGATGCCGCCCAAAAAGGTTTCAGCACAACTTCCAAAAGGCAAGTTGCTGAGGTTGACCAAAAAACCGACCGCAATGGAGATGGCATAAATACCAAAGTCCAAGGCCAGGGAGAAAAGGAAGCGCTGGCAGTTGCCGACGCTCCCAACATAAAAGCTACCCATCAGGATAAACTTTCCACAGAAAAACAATTACAGGAGGATCGCTCCAAAGAAAAAGATGCCATTGCGCAGCACAATGCCCAAGACCCATCTTTGGAAAAAGAATCCGTTACCGATATCCAAAGTAAAAAGGAAGATGATGGCATAGCCATGAACGAGGAAGAAAAAGAAGAGCACGGCATATCCATTTTTGACGCCATCAAGGAACAAGAGGCCGAAGAGGAAGTCGCGGCCCAGGAGAACAGCTCAGGAAAATGGTCCGTTGGTCCCTCCGTGGCCCCGGTCTATTTTGGCGCATCCGGGGATGGGTCGCCCATACATTCCGATTTTACTTCCAACTCCAAATCGGGCAACTTTAACCTGAGCTATGGCCTCACGGTTGCCTATGAAGTGGGCAAAAAAGTGAAGATACGTTCGGGAATCCACAAAGTAAATTATGGGTATGACACCAACGATGTCATTTTTTCATCAAGCTTGAGATCTGCATCAAATGAGGCGCTGCCCAATATCGATTACAGCCAAAACTCGGAAAACATAGTGGTTCAGAGTAAAAACAAAACCTTTTCAGGTTCTCCCGACCTTGCTTCAAAGGAAGTTGCCCTCAATGAAATGCCCATTTTGGATGGGAAAATGGTGCAGCAATTGGGCTACATTGAAGTCCCATTGGAAGTAAACTATGCCGTATTGGACAAAAAATTTGGGGTGGACCTCATTGGAGGGGTGAGCTCCCTTTTCCTTGTGGACAATGCCGTGCTCCTCGAGTCCCAGGACAAGGTGACCGAAGTGGGGGAGGCCAACAATGCCAACTCCGTAAACTTTAGCGCCAATTTGGGCATGGGGCTCAATTATAAATTTTCACCAAAGGTGCAGTTCAATTTAGAACCTGTGTTCAAATACCAATTGAACACCTTTTCCAACACTGCTGGCGTGTTCCAGCCCTTTTCCATAGGGGTATATAGTGGCGTCAGCTTCAAGTTTTAGGAAACAAGAAGTTGGTTAGGAAGATTGCCCCTTTAGGCAATCAAGTGCCCCGTTTTTGCGGGGTGCTTTTTTTCAGTTTATTGGCATCTATTTTTTTCTTACTTTAAGACCGAATACTAACCTCTAAATGTCGTGGAAAACGATCAGTTTGAAGATGTTCTCATTTATTTCTCAAAATCCCTTCTGGGAAAGGAGAACGAAGAGGACATTCTCAGGGACGTTGCCGAGAACTGCATCTCCAAATTGGGGTTTGTGCACTGTTCGATCTATGTCATTGATGAGCAGAAGGAGCGGCTGGTCCAAAAAGTGGCATACGGCCCGCCAAACCCAGAAGACAAGCCGTTGTACAACCCTGCAGAAATAGCCATGGGCAAGGGGATAACAGGGCATGTTGCCCAAACGGGAAAGGCCGAGATCGTCAACGACACTTCCAAAGATACCCGCTATGTAGAGGACGGCGATCCAAAGCTTTCAAAGATCTGTGTGCCCATTACCCATGAGGATGTCACTTTTGGGGTAATTGATTGTTGGCATTCGGAAAAGGGTTTTTTTACCGTCCGACATCTAAAAATGTTGTCGGCTATCGCCTCGATCTGTGGCATGAAAATCAAAACTGTGCGGACATGCGGGGAAGTGCTCAAAAAGCAAAAAAAAATCCTTAAGATCCGGGAAGAATTGCTGGATCTAAGGCTAAAGGCCGTAAACACACAGCTCAATCCCCATTTTGTGTTCAACTCGCTCAATGCCATCCAATATTTTGTGACCTCGGAGAAGAAAAAGCTGGCATTGGACTATCTATCCACCTTTAGCAGGCTCATGCGCTTTTATTTGAAACAATTGGGAAAGGACACTGTGGCCCTATACAACGAAATTGATATGCTGCACTGGTACCTCAAGCTGCAAAAACTTCGATATGATGACTCCTTCGAATACAACATCGTTATCCAAAAAGATGGTGACAACAGAAAAGAGGCCGTCATTCCATCCTTGTTGATCCACACACTTTTTGAAAACATTATTGAGCATTCCATGTTCAGTCAACAGAAAAATCAATATTTCAACATTTCGTTCAGGATCACCGAATCTATCGTTACCCTGTCCGTTGAATACCAAATTGCCGCCCCCGGCAATTCCGACCAACCCAATTTTAGAAAAAGCATCCTTAAATGGCAAGATGAGGTAAAACTGCTGAACATGGTCAAGAACTATGACATTACAAACCAGGTCTCCGATGGCATGAACGGCGATATCCATAGGAGAAACATTACCTTGAACCTACCAAACTTGGTTTAAGGGCTGAAAACCGGATGGTTCAATTCCCAAAAAAAGGCGATAAAATAATTGGTTTTTACTTTGAGAGTTCGTTTAAAATAACGTTCCGCACCTCTTCCCTCAAAGTAGAGGTGTCCTCCATGCCCAGGGTGCCCGTTTCAAAAAAACGGTGCACTTTTGCACGTATCCTTCCCGGTCCGCCGCTACTCAGCGTAAACGGAAACCGCCTCTTGTTGTCATAAAATGTCATGGGCACCACGGGAATTTTATGGGCAATGGCCATTTTAAAAGCTCCGTCCTTGAACCCATCCAAAACAATATGCTCTTCCGGCACGCCGCCTTCGGGAAATATGCAAATGCTCAATCCCTGATCCAATCTACGCTGTGCCCTACGGTACACCCTGGTCCTACTTCTCATGCTATCCCTATCGACCATGATGCACACCTTTTTATAGAAAAATCCAAAAATGGGAATGTTCACCAGTTCCTTTTTCCCCACAAACACAAAAGGATTCCTGCTCACCACCAACATCAACATAATGTCCAGCATGCTGGCATGGTTGGCCACTAGCATGTAGCTCTTGCCCCTCTCCATGCACTGTTCCCGCTCTATTTTGGGAAAACACCCCATCCCGAACAATATGGGTCGGGCCCATAGATTCCGTGCCAACCAAAAAAACTGGGGGTAGGTCTTTTCGGACAGTGTGACCAAGAGCAACAACGGAAAAAAAAGAAAAATGGGAACGGCTACCATTACATAAAACCATACCCTGTACAAAAATTGGCCCATGATTTTGAATACTCGAAGCATATACCAAAAGTAAACTGTTTGCCAAGTATATCTATACTCTGAACCTTTTTTCTTCCATTGATGGATATCTCAAAAATATTTGGGAAATTGTATTGGCAATTCCGCATTCTTGGGTTCAATATGAAAAGGAACGTTTTAAAAAGGTCTTTGTTGATCATTGGTCTTTGCCTAATGGTAAAGGGAGTTGCCCAAAAAGGGCAGTATGTTCCATTTAAAGTATTTAAAAGTAAAAACGACTCGATCACGTTCGATCAAATTTTAAAGAACGGCGTGTTCAAGGCCCCGAACCCGTCAGAGGAAACAGACCATGAATATGTTTATTGGGTTCAACTTGATTTTAAGGACAGTTTTGCCTCTAAAAACAAAGATTCCATATTCTATCTAAAGTTCAATTCCTTTGACTTTGGAGAGTTATATTTCTGGGATGAAAAAAATGTCTCAAAAAGACCAATTGGCCTTTTTGATGAGCAAACCCAAGGAAGAGAAATACCCCTGACAAATTACTATTCTGAAACTCCGGTTGCACCGAACAGTTTGATCGACCACAGATATCTCTACATAAAAGCCAAGCGAATCACTTTTTCCGAAAAGCTTCAAAATTGGAATTTTATGCTTTTGACATCATCCTCGCTATCAAATTTAAGCATGGATGATTTAAAAAATTTGTGGCCCTACCATGCCTTTGCGGGTGGATGCCTCATTATTTGGCTGTCCACCCTAAGCTTTTACTTTTACTTGAAAAAACCTGAATTCCTGTTCTACTCCATTTATATCTTAATCATATTCTATTATGTTTCAGGAGATATCCTGAATCTGTACGATTATGTTTTTAACGGAAACCGTTTGTTGCACCATTGGTTTTCCCAAAGCTCATTGCTACTTGCCGGTCTGGCCTATGGCATGTTTTTCATTTACTACCTGCGCACAAAAAAGGATTATCCCAAAATACATTCCTTGATGTACGTGATAATTGGGGCAAATTTCTTGCCCATTGCTGTCATTATTGTTTTTTATTTCAATGATTATATGGCCGGGTTGAATTATATCATATCAAATTTTACACATGTGATTTTGAGCCTTGCCATGCTCGGTCTTATCTATCTTGGGTTCCATGCCAAGAATGTGCTGGCCTATTTTGTCGTGTTGGCATCGTTCAGTTTTATAATCCCGTACATATTTCATATCTACTTTGCCGATCCCGAGGATGGTCTGCTGCTCAACAGCAGGTTTTATCTGTTGGTCGGTTGCTCATTGGAAATCATAATATTTACCATAGGCCTGAACTACAAGGTACATTTGGAATTCAGGGAGAACATTTTGCTTCAACAGAGAGCACTTGATGAAAAAAACAAGGCACTTCGGGCACAAATAAACCCACATTTTATTTTCAATGCTCTCAATTCAATACAAAACCTGATCATAAAAAATGACATTAGGTCTTCTTTGAAATACCTATCACGATTCAGTCGTTTGGCACGGAACATCTTGGAGACATCCATTCAACCCAATGCTACCATTGACACAGAAATAGAACTGCTCAAAGACTATTTGGAACTGGAATCCCTCCGCTTTGAAAAGAGTTTTTCGTATGATATTTATGTGGACCCAAATCTGGACACCTCATCGATTGAAATCCCGTATATGGCCCTACAGCCTTTCGTTGAAAATTCGATCATTCATGGGCTTTTACCTAAAAATGATGGCGAGAGAAAATTGACCATCAGTTTTAAAAAACAAGACGATACGCTGCTTTGTATTGTTGATGACAATGGTATCGGAAGAAAAATTTCACGAGAAAGAAATAAAGATTTTCATGGAGAAAAAAAATCCAGAGGAATGGAAATCACATCCCTTCGACTCAACGCTTTGGGCAGGAGGACAGAAGGATATGAAATAATGGATAAGATCGATTCAGATGGAAAACCTGTCGGAACAACAGTAATAATAAAATTTTGTCTATGAATTTGTGGTTCGTCAATGTTTTATAATTCATAGAATATAGGTCGGGCCCATAGATTCCGTGCCAACCAAAAAAACTGGGGGTAGGTCTTTTCGGACAGTGTGACCAAGAGCAACAACGGGAAAAAAAGAAAAATGGGAACGGCCACCAATACATAAAACCATACCCTGTACAAAAATTGGCCCATGATTTTGATTGTCCTAAGCATACGCTAAAGTAAAATTTTTGGATATCTTTATAGGACTAAACACTAAAACATTACACTATGGGAATTTTATGGTCAATCATTATCGGTGCCGTTGCAGGATGGCTCGCAGGTAATATTATGAGAGGGGGAGGTTTTGGCCTTCTTTGGAACATTCTTTTGGGGATTGTCGGAGGCGCTGTGGGCAGTTGGGTGTTCGGTGCGCTGGGAATCACCATAGGATCTGGCGTTGTCGGCAGTCTGATTACGGGCGTCATAGGGGCAGTCGTTATCCTGTTCATTGCGGGGCTGTTCAAAAAATAACTTCGGAAAACAGAAAACAAACAGCGGCCATGGCCGCTTTTTTTATACCCAAGGGTTGCGTACTTTTACGGGCAAAAATTTAGCATGGCCCGAATCCTCACCGGAATACAAAGTACAGGCACGCCCCATTTGGGAAACATTTTGGGAGCCATTATCCCCGCCATTGAAATGGCCAAAGACCCCAAAAACGATTCCTTTCTTTTCATTGCCGATATGCATTCGCTCACCCAGATAAAAAACGGGGAGCTCTTGCGGAACAACACATACGCCATTGCATCGGCATGGCTGGCCTTTGGGCTCGATATCGAAAAGACGGTTTTTTACAGACAGAGCGATGTTCCACAGACCGCCGAACTGGCTTGGTACCTCAGTTGCTTTTTCCCATATCAAAGATTGACCTTGGCCCATTCCTTCAAGGACAAGGCCGACCGCTTGGAAGATGTGAACGCAGGGCTGTTCACCTACCCCATGCTGATGGCCGCCGATATTTTGCTCTACGATGCCGATATCGTTCCCGTGGGGAAAGACCAGCTCCAACACTTGGAAATGACCCGCGATGTCGCTTCGCGCTTCCACAACCAAATGGGCGAGACCTTTGTGATGCCCGAGGCCAAGGTGCATGAACAGACCATGTACGTTCCCGGCACGGACGGAGAAAAAATGAGCAAGAGCCGTGGCAACCTCATCAACCTGTTCCAGCCGGACAAAAAGCTCCGCAAGGAAATCATGGGCATTGTGACCGACAGTACCCCCATGGAAGAGCCAAAAGACCCCAGCAAGGACAATGTGTTTGCGCTATACAAACTATTGGCCTCTCCGGAACAGATTGAGGAAATGAGTGCCAACTACTTGGCCGGAAATTATGGTTACGGCCATGCGAAACAGGCTCTGTACGAGGTTATCCTCCAAAAGTTTGAAGAGCCCCGCGAAAAATTTGAGTACTACATCAACCATAAAAATGAGGTTGATGATGCCCTTGCCGTTGGTGCCGAAAAAGCCCAAAAAGTGGCTAATGCTGTTTTAGCAAGGGTAAGGGAGAAGTTGGGGTATTGATTGACACCTAGCCCCAAAGGGGGAATTCTGGGGTTTCATGTTTGAACTTGGGTAACTACAAACTGCCTTCTGCGAACTGACCTCCGACTCCCAACTTGGTTGTTCGTTGTTCAATTATTTGTTCATTGTCGATGGAACTCTGTTTCAAATCGCCTCGAACATTTTGCCGGGCAATGGTCGGATCACGCCCTTCATTTCCATGCCCAAAAGTGTGGACGAGGTTTTGAAAATCGGCAGATTGCACTCCAAAGCCACGGTGTCCAACAACTGTTTACCGTTCAATTGCAAATAGGAGTAGATAGACTGTTCTGTTGCATCCAGCTCGATGAACAACTGTTTTTGTACAGCTTCACCCTCCTTTTTTTCCTCCAAATCCCATCCCAAAAGATAGATGAGGTCGGCCGCCGAGGTAAGCATGTGGGCCTTTTGGCCTTTGATCAAGTCATTGCAGCCCTTGCTGAGCTTGTCCGTACTCCTTCCCGGAACGGCAAACACCTCCCTGTTGTAGCCGTTCGCCAAGTCGGCAGTGACCAAGCTCCCACCCTTTTCGGCAGATTCCACCACGATGGTGGCCTCGCTCATCCCGGCAATGATGCGGTTCCGTTTCAAAAAGTTCTCCCTGTCCGGCTTGCTCGTACTCCAGAACTCGGTCACAAAGCCACCGTTCTCCATTATTTTCCTTTGGTATTTTTGGTGTGCCTTCGGATAGATCTGGTTCAGACCGTGGGCGAGGCAGGCAATGGTCTGCAATCCCTTTTCCATGGCCGCCCGTTGCACCGCAATGTCCACTCCGTATGCAAATCCACTGACAATGATGGGGTTCATCGGGGCAATCTCCTCAATAAAGGCTTCGCAGAACGAGCTGCCATAATTGGTCACGTTCCGGGTGCCCACCACACTGATGATCCTTTGCTTTTCCAAATTGATGTTTCCACGTTGAAAAAGTAAAATGGGGCCGTCCACACAATGTTTCAGGTAAGTGGGGTAATCATCGCCCATAAAATAGCAGACCTTGAGTGCTTCTTTGGAAATAAAATCGAATTCAGACTCTGCTGCGTTAAGGTGCTCGGGGTCGTGAAGGGCCTTTAGGGTCAGTTTTCCAATACCATCAATTTTGAGAAGATGGTGCAGTTTATCCTCAAAAACCGCCGTTGGACTCCCGCAGTGCGCAATCAGTTTTTTAGCCGTTACATCCCCAATATTGGGAATGGCCTGTAGCCGAAGGGCTGCAATAATTTCAGGTTCAGTCATTTGATTTGGGCATCAAAGTTGTCCACAAAATAAGGGTTTTCAAATGTTGAAAAAAAGTTAACCACGCTGTTTTGTACTCTTTCTTTTTTTACAATATTTGTGGCTATGCGGATTGATGCTTACATAGAAAAGTTGTTGTTTGAGTACAATTGTGTCGTGGTTCCCGGTTTTGGGGCCTTTTTGGCACAGCGTACTTCCGCAAAAATCGATACCGCCACGAACACTTTTATCCCTCCTTCCAAGGTTGTCTCCTTTAACGCCCAACTTTCCAAGAATGATGGGTTGTTGGTCTCTTACATCGCCAAGGAAAAAAATCTGGGCTATGAGGAAATGTTGGGGGAAGTGGAAGCTGCGGCCAAAGATTGGACCAAAAAGCTCCAACAGGGTGAGCACATTGAGGTTTTTGGCATTGGCAGACTTTGGCACAACAAAGAACAGAAAATCCAGTTTCAACCTGAGGACAAGACCAATTTCCTGACTTCCTCCTTCGGTTTGTCCGCATTTGTGGCAACGCCCATCCAGCGTGAAGTGCTCAAGGAAGAGGTGGAGGAACTGGAAGAAAGGATCCCGTTCATCATCACCCCGGAAAAACGCGAAGCGTCACCATTCCGGCCTTGGTTGAAATATGCCGCTATCCTATTACTGGCCGTTTCATTGGGGGTGACTTCCTATCGTACATATGGGGATTTCCAACAAAAAGAGGTCGCTGCCCAGCAAGATGCCCAAGAGGAGGTTTCCCGATTGATACAGGAAGCCACTTTTTTTGAAAGTGCCCCATTGGAACTTCCTGCCATCAACATTGAGGTCACCAAGAAACAATTGGGCAAGCACCATGTCATTGCCGGTGCTTTTCGCCAAGTGGAAAATGCCGAAAAAAGGGTGGACGAACTCAAGGAAAAGGGGTTTAACGCCTTTTATCTGGGCGAAAACCGATATGGGCTCCACCAAGTGGCCTATGATAGCTTCGAGGATCCCAAAGAAGCGTTGCTTTTCTTGAAAAAAGTAAAAGCCACCGAATCAAGGGATGCTTGGTTGCTTTCGGAGAAATAATCCTCCTTTTTTTAAAACCATTCCCTACTTCAATATCTTTGCGCAAAATTTTAAGGTATGCGCGCTAAAACTCCAAATGAATCACGGACGGTCATGACGGATCTGGTATTGCCCAGTGAGACCAACCCCCTCAACAATCTTTTTGGTGGGGAACTATTGGCCCGTATGGACAGGGCTGCCAGTATTGCGGCCCGGCGACACAGCCGAAGGATCACGGTGACGGCTTCGGTAAACCATGTGGCGTTCAACCGTGCCGTGCCGCTGGGCAGTGTGGTAACTGTGGAAGCTGCCGTTTCACGTGCATTTACGACTTCCATGGAAATCTTTATCGATGTATGGATAGAAGACCGCTTTACCGGTGAGCGCACCAAGGCCAATGAGGCCATTTATACTTTTGTGGCTGTCGATGATACAGGAAAACCTACAGAGGTACCGCCTTTGCAGCCCGAGACTGACCTGGAAAAGGAACGCTTTGCTGCGGCTTTGCGCAGAAAACAGTTGAGCTTGGTGCTGGCAGGAAAGTTGAAAGCTTCGGATGCCACAGAGTTGAAGGCTTTGTTCGTTTCCTAGAAGTCGAAATTGTCCGGGTCCGGTCCAAACCGTTTACCGCGGTCCAAGTCATTCAGTGCTTGGATGTCCTCTTCGGCCAGCTCAAAATCAAAAATGTCGGCGTTGGCGATAATTCGGTTCTTGTTGGAGGATTTTGGAATGGTGACTACTCCTTTTTGAAGGTCCCACCGCAAAACGATCTGGGCAATGGTCTTGTTGTACTTGGCGGCCATCCTTTTCATGCTATCCAGATCAAAGATATTTCCCTGCATCAAGGGCGACCACGCTTCGTATTGTATGCCTTTGGATTGACAGAAATCGACCAGATCTTGTTGCACCAAATAGGGATGAAATTCCATCTGGTTGACCATGGGAACTGTTTCGGCCGAAGTCAACAACTCTTCCAAATGGTGTTGCATAAAGTTACTAACCCCAATGGCACGCACCCGTTTCTCCTTATAAAGCCGTTCCATGGCCTTCCAGGTTTCCTTGCTCAATTCGCCTTTTGGCCAATGGATGAGGTACAGATCGAGATAATCGGTGCCAAGCCGTTTCAAACTGGCATCAAAGGCTTTTAGAGTGGAGTCGTAACCTTGGTCCGTGTTCCAGACCTTGCTCACCAAAAACATCTCTTTCCTGTCCACATTGCTTTGCCTGATCCCTGCCCCAACTCCTTCCTCGTTGTTGTAAATGGCCGCTGTGTCCACATGCCTATACCCGTGGTTCAGGGCTTCCTTCACCGCATTGATCACTTCATTTCCATCTTTGGTAAGATATACGCCAAGCCCAAAATAGGGCATTTGGACTCCATTGTGCAGTTCAAAGGTGCCTTGTAGATCTGTAATTTTTTTCATGGGCTAAAGTTGATAGATCCAATCCTCAGGGTTAAGACGATTAGTGTCCTTATAAAGGTAAAACTTCAATTTGGTGGTGCCGTCAAACCGATTGGTATTTACATCACCCAAAACATCTTTTGCGGCCACTTTATCGCCTTTCTTTACATATAGATTGGACAAGTTGTAGTATGTAGTTATGTAGTTTCCATGCTTTATCTGGACTCCTTTGCTCCCCCCCGGAACCGAAAGGATGGCTATGACTTCGCCTTCGAAAATGGCCCTGGCCTTGCTTCCCTTGTCCGTGGTTATTGTCACGCCATTGTTTTGGTGTTTTATGCCCGGATAGAGCTTATCCCGATATTCACCATACCCTTGGCTCTTAATGCCTTTTTCCACGGGCCAAATAAGCCTTCCTTTGTTGGCGGAAAAATTATCGGCCAATAATTTGGCTTCGGGTGTCAGGGCAAATGTGACACTACTTGCAGAACTTCCCGAGCTTTTGTTGGAGCTGGCAATGGCACTCTTGATCAATCGTTCTATTTCGCGGTCGATTCTGCGGGCCTCTTTTTGTTTTTCGGCTATTGCAGCGGTATATTTTGCCTCGTTCTGTTTTATGCTCCTCAAAAGGTTTCGCTGCGCCTCCACTTCCTTGGAAAGCTCGTTCTTGGCCCTGGTGTTCTCTGCCAAAAGTTGTTCCTTTTCCTTGCGCTGGACCACCAAGTCTTGATTGAGCTTGGACAATTCCTCTGTTTTTTTGATGATGCTCTCTCCCTGCTTTTTTCGATGCTTTGCATATTGCTGCATGTATTGCAGTCTTTTGAAGGCTTGATAAAAGTTTTCGGCAGAAAGCAGGAACATCAATCTATTGCTCTGCGATTTGTTCTGATAGGTTTTTTGGATCAATTCTGCATAATCCTCCTTGAGCACTTTTAGATCTTCCCTGAGCTTGCTGATGTTCCGAATATTGACATTGATCTGTCGGTTGAGCAGGTTGGATTGCTGATTCGTTACCCTGATGAGTTCTTGACGGACATTGATCTTGTTGTCCAAAGCCTCCATTTGATCCAAGATCGTACCTTTTTCCTTGCGTTCGGCGAAAAGTAGCCTGTTGATTTCCTTGATTTCTTCCTGTAGTCGTTCCCGTTTGGACTCCAATGCCTTCTGTTCACTGGTTTGTGACCATACCGAACTAGAAATAAAAAATATAATTATCAGAGAATAAACACAATATGAAATCTTACCTTTCATATCACTTTAATGTAATTTTATCATATCCCTTGGGTATCTTATAGGGGAAACTCATGGGTTTGTTCAATTCCAGGTTGCGAAAACTCAAATCTATGGTTGTCAAATCCCCTGCTTCCTCGGCCACTATCTTTATTTCTTCAGGGAAGGCGTTCCCTGAAATATTCTGATAGGTATATTTGGCGTGCAATTGTCTCGCTTTTTCCGGTTGTGAAATTTGCTGGAAGGCTATTTTGAAGTTTTTTGGCTCCAGTTGGAACAGTATCTTGAAAAGCTCCCTCGCCTTTTTGGGCTTCAGTTGATAATTGTCCCCATCAATATCTGAGGTGAACTTTTCCTTTCTCAAGTCCAGAACGGCATTGCCCAACAACAGGTTCTGTACCTTTTCAAAATCGAGGTCCGTGCCCAAAAGGTTGCTCAAATAACTGAAGTCCCCATCAAAATATTCGTTCTGCAATTTGTTGTAGAAGGAAACCTTTTCAGGGGTTATGTGGGCCTTGACCACACCGAGGGGTCCGCTGAGCCATATCACCTTGTCCTTTTCCATCCTTAGGTTTACGTTCACGCCCTGTGTTTCATCCCCGTTGGAATAATCAATTTTGATGCGCCCGCTCAAAGTTTTGAACTTGGGCTGGTTGGAATAGTGATTGTTGATGATGTTCCTGACGGACAAGCCAGAGTCCACTTCTCCTCCCGTTACCATTTTGGTGCTTTTACAGCTTCCGAGGGTAAGCAGGAAAAGGGACAGAAACGCAATCTTGATACTTATGTGTTTATATTGAATCATTATAATCCTGAATTGATCTTGTTCAAATATTCGTTGGCTTTTTGGGTGTTGCCAATCTTTGTATATGCTTTTGAAAGCTCTTTAAATATGTTGTTTTCCAATATCCCATCATCCAAAAGATAATCAAGTCCGCTTAGCAGCACCTCAATTGCTTTGTTGGAATTGCCCGTATTGTTCAATGCTGTTCCATAAGCATAGTAAAAATAGGGCTGCAAAGGGTAGGTGTCCAGTGCTTCCTGTGAAAGCGCCAACATTTCTTTATAATTCGATTGGGCCAATAATGCTTCAATCTGGGATTTTAGTAGGTCCACGGGACTGTCCTCCATGCCCTCAACGTTTTCTTTTACAACTGGGGCCGTCATTGGCCTGTCATTTTCCTTTTGTAAGGAATCATTGATTTTTCGGGTCAATTCATCGGTCAGAGGGGTGTTGCCCAATTCTTCAAGCACTTTGAGCGCCTCTTGATATTTCTTCGTTTTGAAGAAGACCACTGCCATGTTTTCCCTCAATTTTCTGTTGTCGAAGGGTATTTGTGTCTTGATGGATTCAACGGGCGAGCCTTGTTTGTCCAAAACGGTGAGGAGATTGTCCAAATACCAGTAATCGTTTGGTTCGGCAAGCAAGGCCTCAATGGCATATTGTTGGGCCTGAACGTATTTCTTATCCAACAAATAGGACTTGGCGAGTTCGTAGTCCACCACACTGTTGTTGGGCTCCAGTTGCTTGCACTTCAGGAACAGTTCAATGGCCCTGTCATAATTCTGGATACCTTTTTGTTTGAGCCCTTCAAAGAAGTTTTCTTGAAATTCATCGGTATATTCTTCGAGATAGACCTCGGCACTTTCTTGTTCTTCTTGGGCATAGATGGAACTCTGCGTAAATATTGACGCTCCCAAAACCGTCCAAAGAAGAAATTTTTTTTGCATAACACCTAAGTCCCCATCAAACCAAAAATTCCATTTAAAGTTATTCCAAAACGGAATAATCACCAATGCTTATGGATTCAAAATTACCATTAAAAACGACATGGTTGCCGATCATGGCGTTATCCAAATTGGCATTGCTGATTTTACTGTCGCTTTGGATAAGGCTGTTCTTTACGGTGGAGTTTTCGACAACTGTGTTCGCCCCTATTGAAACATAAGGGCCGACCGTTGTGTTTTTCAGCACCACGTTTTCACCAATAAAGCAGGGTTCAATAATGTTGGCGTTTTCCTGCCTTACCGAACTGGCGATCATGTTCTCGCCTTCCTTTTCCAAAAATCCCAACATCCGCTGATTGGTTTCCACGGTCACGTTTTTATTGCCACAGTCCATCCACTCATCCACTTTACCTGGAACAAATTTCATGCCCTTTTCCATCATCCGTTTGATTCCATCATTTATCTGGTATTCCCCTCCATTGGTGATGTCGTTGTCCAGCACATGTTGAAGCTCACTCTTTAGAACCCCAACATCTTTAAAGTAATAAATGCCGATCACGGCAAGGTCAGAAATAAACTCTTTTGGCTTTTCCACCAGTTCCACGATGTGATTGTCGCCATTCAACTTGACCACTCCATATGCTTCGGGTCGATCTACTTGTTTTACCCATATCACGCTGTCCGCGGACTTGTCCAGGTCAAAATCGGCCCGAATAAGGGTGTCGGCATAAGCAATCACGGCAGGGCCGCTCAAAGATTCCTTTGCGCTCATGATGGCATGACCGGTGCCCAAAGGTTGATCTTGTCTATAAATGGAGCCTTTGGCCCCCAGTTCATCGGCCAATTGCATCAGGCTTTCCACCACATCATCGCCAAAAAAGGCGGGGTCGCCCAAAATGAAGGCCACCTCCTCAATGGGTTCGCCCAAAACTTTGGCAATGTCGCTCACCAAACGGTGTACAATAGGTTTGCCTGCCACCGGAATGAGCGGTTTTGGGACTGTCAAGGTGTGTGGTCTCAAACGGGAACCTCTTCCCGCCATGGGTACGATTATTTTCATACTTTATACACCTGCAAAGGCAGGTGTCTCGTTTTTTGTTGTTATACTTTTTCTATTCTCACCTTGATGCAACAAGGTTTATCGCAATTTATTATAATTCAATTTCCAGTTGAGACTAATATCAACCCAGTTGGGATTGAACTCTTCTATTAAATTGACTTTCCAGTCTCTCTTCCATTTTTTCATTTGTCTTTCTCGCTTTACGGCCTCTCCTCCATTTATAAACTCTTCAAAATAGACTAATTTATCACAATTGTATTTGGCGGTAAAAGACCTTGGATAGACTTTCAACTTATGTTCTTTCACTCTTTCGTCAAGATTGTCCGTTACACCTGTGTAAAGCACTTTATTTGCTTTGTTGGTCATTATATAAACTTTCCAAAGTTTCATGATCCTGATGGGTGCTTAAACCCCTTTGCTTAGCGTCATTTACCCAAGAAATTCCTGCCTGCGCAGGAATTTTATTTAACACCGGTACTTCCAAATCCTCCGGCCCCTCTATCTGTTTCCGAAAGGGCTTCCACTTCTTCCCACTCGGCACGTTCGTGCTTGGCTATTACCATTTGGGCAATGCGTTCACCATTTTCGACTGTAAAATCCTCGTTGGAAAGATTGACCAGGATCACCCCGACATTGCCACGGTAATCAGCATCGATGGTACCGGGCGCATTGAGCACTGTGATTCCTTTTTTGGCGGCCAGTCCGCTACGTGGGCGTACCTGGGCCTCATAGCCCACAGGAAGTTCCATATACAACCCTGTAGGGACAATGGCCCTTTCCAAAGGTTTCAGAACGATGGGTGAATCAATGGCCGCTCTCAAATCCATTCCTGCCGAGGCCAAAGTTTCGTAATGTGGCAACTTGTGGCCCGATTTGTTTATGATCTTAATCTTCACGTTTTATAAAAATGCTTCTTAGCTTTTCTGCTTCCATTTTGTACACTAACCCCAAAAATAGCAAAAGTAGTATGCCTCCAGCTATTAAATTTCTATTAAAAATATAGAAGGACAATATTGAAAACAGTAGCGACACGGACAGATAGAACCCTATTTTCCGCATGTTGTAGGGCACCGGATAGTATTTTTTCCCGAAGTAATAGGAAAGGAACATCATGCTTCCATAAGCAGCTAAAGTGGCCAGTGCCGAGGCCATGTAACCTATTTTTGGTATAAAGGCTATATTGATGGCCAAGGTAATGATCGCCCCTATAGATGAGATATAGGCCCCGAACTTGGTCCGGTCGGTTACTTTGTACCAAACTGAAAGGTTGTGGTAGATGCCCAAGCAGAAACTTGCCAACAAAATGATGGGCACCACATCCAATGCTTCCCAAAAAGCGGCATCGCGCACCAAAAGTTTTTTTAAGGGATCTATAAACACCATTACACCCAAAAAAATAAGACTCCCCATGATCACAAAATAATCAGTGATTTGGGCATAGGCTCGCTTTGGGTTTTCTGTGTTTGCGTGACTAAAAAAGAAAGGCTCCACTCCCAATCGAAAGGCCGTGCCGAAAAGTGTCATAAAAACAGCAAGCTTGTAGCAGGCCGAATATTTCCCGATTTCAGCCTTGGCGATGTTTTCGGGCAAGAGATAATCTAAAAGGATACGGTCAAACACTTCATTTACGGTAAATGCGAGCCCCGCCACCATAATAGGGAGGGAATACTTGAGCATTTCCTTCCACAAGTGCTTATCGAACCTATATTTGCTGTCAAAATAAATGCCGCTCACCCACAAAAAGGCAACACCGCTGGAAATCACATTGGCAATAAAGACATATTCAATCTGAAAATCCTGTTTATGGATTTCCGCCCAAAACGACGGCCCGTTTTCGGCCATTTTCGGCAATAGGGTCAAGAAGAAAATGTTCAACAGCAGATTGATTGCCACGCTGGCTACTTTTACGATCGAATATCGAAGTGGTCGTTCCTTTGCCCTGAGCCAAGCAAATGGAACAATGGCCAATGCGTCCAAAACAAGAATCAATATAATGTACAGCATCAGGGACTCCTGAACATCTATCAGCTTAGCAAAAGCTTCTTTGAAAATAAATGCTGCCGCAAAAAAGATGAATGAAGACACCAACAATGAAATCAACGAAGTTGAAATCACGTTCTCTTTGTCGGAATACTTATTGAAAAAACGGAAAAAAGCCGTTTCCATACCGTAAGCGAGCACTACATTGAATATGGCAAACCAGGAGAAAATAACCGAAATCTCACCATAGGTTTCGGGGTTCATTACCGATGTGTACAGGGGCACCAATAAAAAAGAAAGCACCCGCGGCAATACCGTGGCCAAGCCATAGATAAACGTCTGTTTAAAAAGCCTCTTAAGCGGATTCAATAGGTGTTGCTTCTTTAAAACCTTGGTTAGCTGGGCACAAGTTACGCAAAAGGCTTTAGTCGTAATATCAAGAAAAACAAAAAGGCCACCGAGGGGTGGCCTAAACCTGTTTTACTGCCTCGCGGTTCTGTTTTCTTAGGTTCTAGGAAGTTATCCAGCCTATATTTTTATTTTGTACAAAATATAGAGAGCTGCACCATAGAGCAAAACCGAAACAATCAGGACCTTTGGGTCTATTTTAAAGGATTTCCATTCCATAGCAGATGTGGAGGTTTTCTCAACCCCCAGTATGTATATCACAACTAAAAATAGAATGGTCACAATAATAAAATGAAGAGTTTTCATTTTCCTAAATATTATTTAAGGCCTTTAGTCATCAAGTCTATATATAGGCGTTACAGGGACAATAGAATTATAATTCCCTTTATCAATCAGAAAAAATCTGTATTCATCAAGATTTTTCAATGAGGTTCTCCTAAAAAAATCAGTTAGGGAATCTAGTGTTATCACATTCAGTTTTTCCATTTCTTGATTTGGATACAATTTCTCTTCCCCTTTTTTATATCTCAACTCAACAAATTCACCTTCATATAATTTTAATTCGATCACTCCTTGATGCTTGGTTTTATCAATGCTTATATATACTTTTTTCTTTCCTTCAAAAAAATGCTCCAAATCAAATTGGTACATGAGAAAAACACACAAAGCAATAAATATGAAGAGTAAGGTTATTTTCCGATAGGGGTTTACAAATTTTGTCATGCTTTTTGTTTGAAATGTCAATTATCTTACCGCGATCAATTACAATTCAATCCCTTGCTTCGTGCACGATTGGTTGCAGTGGTCAAAGCTTGTAATTGGGCCTGGGTCAGTTCTTGGTGTAGGCCGCTCCATGCTAAATTTTCATAAAAGGAAAAACTTTCTGCATTATTATCAAAACTTTGTAAGCCCTTTGCTATTGGCAGGACATATTTATCCCTCATTATGGAATGATGGAGTTCTCTTAGTCCAGTAGTTTTTTTAATATAATCTTTGAATATTTCAATAAAGGAGTCATCTCCATCACCATAGGCATGTTTAAGCAAAAGGGCATGCACAGATTCATGTAATAATGTACGTGCAATTTCAATAGGTGATCTATTATTAATGTAGTCTGAATTCAGGACTATCTCATAATTTGAATCCGATATATAGAAAGTTTGACCAGACCTGTCCGATCCTAGTTTTCTGGAATTAAACGTAAGGTGATGGTTATTATAATTTAAGTTGTCATTAAATGCAATATAAGTGTTTTGGAATATTCCCATTTCAAGCAAATTGGTGCTTTTTAATTTATCATAAACGCATTTTGCTTTTCCAGTAAGGTTGTTGGTAATTTTATCCTCCTCCTCTTCCTCATTAATGGGCAGCAGCGTCTCCTCCTCCTCGGGGCAGTCTGCGCTCTTGCCCGTCAGCGCCCTTTTCCAGGTGCCGTCCGTCCCAAAGTCCCCGAACTTGCCCTGGCCCGCTTCCACAAAAGGCTCTCGGCCTCCCGAGCCCCCGCCGTAGTCCGGGGCATAGGTGTTCCAATATTGGTAGTCGCTCCCCGGGTCGTGGTCCGTGCCCCTATTTTCCCTTGTTAAAAGCTAAGGAAATCCAAAAAAATTACAAATCATTCGTGTTTTGTCCAATTTATTATCTCGTCATTCTTACTTTTGGTTTTAAAAAATGATTCTCCCACTTCCACAATTCTCAATGTATCCCTCTGGTTTTTAATTGGGTTTCCTTCATATGCTTTTTCAAGATAAGCTTGGATATTATAGTTATATGGATGGTTCAAAACAATTTCCAGTTTCTTATAACCTAAAGATGACACGATTAGTTTATTGGCTTTGGCTCCCTTTTTGATTTTGAATCCAAGCTTCCCTTCTCCATCCATTTTTAAAATATAATTTTCAGGTAAAACAAGTACATTACCATTTCTGATATTAATTTTATTGAGATTCCTTCCTCTCAAAACAATTTCCATACTATCACTTTTACTTTCCCAGTATGAATATTTGAAATATCCAGCTTCTTTTGGAGGAGTATCATTGTAATCGAGGATTAGGTAATCCTTATCAAATGAAAATTGGCCCATACCATAACTCTCATCCCCCAAATCACTTCCTGTATGATACTCAAATTTGCCCTCTCCTTGAAATTCAAGACATCTATATACGTCATTTAAATCATAATCGACACAAAAGGTGCCTTCTAATTTGACCTGGGCTATGGAAATCGAAGCTGATACCATAAAGTATGCCAGTACAAATAAATTAACATTTGGGGCTTTTTGCTTTAGAATTTCCATCTTGTTCGTTTATTAATATGTTTCTTATTTTTAATCTTTCGTTGGAATCAGGCACCAATGTCTTGAAAGAATCCGTTTCTATTATGTTATTGTTTGAATCTTTGTAATATAGCCCACCAAAGGCCATTGCATAATAATAGTCCCAACCTAAATTGCCCCCTGAACCATGCTCTTTATCCCATTCATACAAAGAAAATGCCATGGCATTCACATATTGTCCCATAAATTCATGATGAAACCTATTTGGGTCTTGGTCAATGTCATAGCCATTTTGTTTTCCATATAGTTCTATGGCATTCCTAAATTCTGTATCCAAGCTATTATTCTTATATACAATGTACGCATGTACTGCTTCATGTATCATGGTCCGTGCTATCGCTAGTTTTGTTCCATTCTCGATGAATGTATCGGAAATTGTGGTAACAATATTACCAGAATAAATTTGTGTTAACCCATTTCTACCTGGCAGTGGTCCATTTTGCACTTTATAATCGACATATTCCAGATCATTAAACATTTTATATACCACTTCAGAAAAATTTAAAGTCATATATTCATTTGGCACTTGGATTTCAGGCTTTATGATGTCATCTTTAAAATTCCCTTCGCTAAGCTCATTGAAAATATCCCTGGCACAGGGATCGGTAAGGTTGTTGGTGATACTGTCTTCTTCTTCATCCTCATTGATGGGCAGCAACGTCTCCTCCTCGGGGCAGTCTGCGCTCTTGCGCGCTGTTCCAAAGGCCTTTTGCCAATCGGAATCGGATGTCGGCACCTCCAACTTTACTTGGCCCACTTCCACAAAGGGCTCGCGGCCTCCCGAGACCCCGCCGTAGTCCGGGGCATTTTCATTCCTTTGTTAATCGATATTTTTAAACTTTGGGGATTAATAATAACTAATATGATAACCACAAAAAATCTTCCACATACCCTCTTTTTTATTTAAAAAATGAAGTGTTTGACCTTCTTGGCTAATATCCGTAAGTATCACAGCATTAAGTGCTTCTTTATCAAAAATAGGATTTGAGAAACGTATTATTTTTTTTTCGAAAAGTTCACTTGTTTGTTTCATTGATAGCTTGCTCCCAAGTTTTTTTCGACTAATATAACTGATGTCTTTCCTTGTGATTTTTAATTTATCCCACGTTTCTAAACTATTAGAAATTGTGTTTAATTCCACATCACTCTCAATATAACACATTGCACACTTGTCAGGGTGGTAGCCCTGGTCTTTCAACACTTTTTGACCGTCCATGTGGTTTTTAAATTCATCAATCGTCAGTTCCGTTGTTTCTTCTATAATGACAAAAGGTCTACTGGCATCTTTATATTCATTTAATACTGTGTTGATGACCTCATAAGTTTCTTTGTCCAAAGTTTCTTCTTTGGGCAATGCTTTACAAGCAAGTAAAAAACATAGGCTAATTACAAGGAGACCCAAGTGGATTTGCAGAGTTTTCATAAGGTAAAGATTCAGAATTGATTAAATTAATGATGTCTCGATATGCTCTAGATCCTATTGGGTACATTTCTTGAAATGTCGATGTGCTAGTCAAACCATTCCAAGCAAGCTTTCCAAAATACTCTCTAAGCCCATCAAAATTACTTGTGTCATTTGTGTCGAATTCATTAAAATTTTCAGGTAAATAGTTGTTGGTGATTGCCCAACCATATAAAGCATCGGCAATGCTTCCGACAATGTTTTGCATATATTCATGTTGATCACCACCATTTGAGGCCCAATGAACTGCAAGACCTTCAACTAATTGTGCATAGGATTCATTATTTGACTGGAAAGAGCCTGCCTGAGAAAAATAAAACAACAAAGCATGAACGCTTTCATGTATAGCCGTACTGGCAATATCGATATCTGTCGAAACATTAAGCCTTTGAGTGTTCATTGTAATAAAATAATGCAATGGATTTCCGTTTTGGGCATACGTGTTTCCTCCTTCTAGAATGCTGTTGAGATTATCCGCTTGAATGGTGATATTTGGTTTAGCATTACTGTTGAATATATCCCTCACCAAATCAGTGACTGGCGAGTTCGCAGAAAGGGCATCTTTTATTATTTCAGCCTGACATGGATAGTCTTCCAAAAGGTCTATGTCATAAATAATCTGCTCCTCCTCATTAATGGGCAGCAGCGTCTCCTCCTCTGGGCAGTCCGCACTCTTGCCCGTCAGCGCCCTTTTCCAGGTTCCGTCCGTACCAAAGTCCCCGAACCTGCCCTCGCCCACTTCCACAAAGGGCTCGCGGCCTCCCGAACCCCCGCCATTGTCCGGGGCATAGGTGTTCCAATATTGGTAGTCGCTACCCGGGTCGTGGCCCGTGCCTCCGTTGGAGCCACCGTTGCTGTTGTTTCCCCCGCTGCCGTCCGAGCCCCCGTTCCCGTCCGCGATCG